>JAJQED010000028.1:181886-205589 GCA_021201825.1 Alistipes sp. | reverse complement strand
CCCCGATTCCCATCCCCCGATTCCCATCTCCCGGTCCCACGCCCCGGTCATCTTTACCAGCCCTAAACAGCGGTACTCGGCACCGGCCCGGATATCGCCCTTTGTTGCGCGCGGGCGGGTAAATGCCCGGCGGGGACCCGCAGGCATTAAAATTGCTTTTTCTTCCGTACTATGGAAAAAGCATTGAAAATTACGGCCATCGTACTCTTTATCCTTATCATGGGATTCTTCGTCGTGCAGTTTTGGCTCGGCAACAAGATAGCCTCGGTGATCGAGGAGAAAGGGTCCGAGTTCGACGGAGGGGCCTACCATGTGGAGGTGGGAAGTGCGCGGATAAACCTTTTCGCACGGTCGGTCACTATCAGTAACGTGCGGATGAAACCCGATACCACGGGCGGACACCCTGCCGGACAGCCCGAGTACCTGCTCGATGTTGCCGTCGACGGGATATTCGCGTCCGGTTTCAACCTGAAGATGATCCGGGGCAAGGAGCCGTTCAAGCTCACCCGGCTCGAGATCGACCGGCCTATCATTTCTGCCGACGTCTACGGGGGCACCGGCAAGGAACAGGATGCCGACAGTACGTCAGCCGGCGGCAACAAACCGTTCAACTTCCCCACGCGCCGTCTGGTTATTACGGACGGGGCCATCGTGGTGCGCCAGCATAAGGACGGCGGGCATACCTATACCGAGGCTGACGACATCAACATCGACATCCGGGAGAACAGTTCCGGGTCCGCATCACAGCAGGGATTGATCGGCGCGTTTGCCGGTAGCGGAAGCGTGTCGGGCATCGTGCTCACGAATGCCGACGCGTCGGTGGATACCATAATCGACACCGTGCGGGTGGACCTGGGGCCGGGTAATGTCAGCATCGCCGGGGTGACCGTAACCCCGCGTTATCCCAAAGAGACGTTCGTATACAAAAGCAGCCGCCACCGCGACTGGACCCATCTGTGGGCCAGGGATATCCTGGTCAGCGGGATCGATGTGACGGCCGCCGGCAACGGACAGGGTGCGGACGGTAAAAATATGCTCGTAACGGTGGATAGTGTCCATGTCGGTTCTGGCCTTGTCGAGAGCTACAAGGACCGCAATGCCCACCAGCCCTACTGGGTGCGTAAACTTATCTATGAATCGGTATCCGAACTGCCCGTTCTCCTTACGGTCCGCCAGGCCGTTATCGGTAGTATGGACGCCGTTTACAGTGAACTTCCCAAGATGGGTACATCGGCCGGGATCATTAATTTTACCAATTTATCCGGTACCGTTACGGGCCTTAGCAACGTCCCCTCAGCCGACGATCCTTACTGGACCCTTGCCGCAAACGGCTTTATTTACGGTGCGGCACCTGTAAGCGCGACCTTTTATTTCCCCAAGGACGAGAAGACCAACCGGTGGGAAGCCCGCGGCTTGCTCGGGCGGTTGGATTTGCGTAACCTTAACAAGACCATAATCCCCCTTGCAAAGGCCGAGGTCGAGAGCGGCACGGTGGACGAAATGGATTTCCACTTGGTGGGCAACAGCCATACCGCTTCGGTGGAGGTGAACCTGCTTTACGACGACCTGAAAGTCGACCTGGTCAAGTTCAAAGGCGACCATGAAATCAAGGAACGCCGCTTCCTGTCGTGGCTCGCAAACGAGTTCGTAATAAAGGACAGCAATCCTTCAGGCGGGGAGACCCGCCACGGCAGCGGCACCGCCGAGCGGGAGCTGGACCGTTCGCAGTTCAACTTCTTGTGGAAAACCCTCGTACAGGGGATAAAGGAGGTGGCCGGGTTGTAGCCGCACCGTTTGGATTGTTTTTTGCATAGCCGGGGATATTGTTCTTATTCAATCGGAAATAATACATTAGCTATGGAATGGATATTCAATCTGCTGCGTACCTCCCCCGAACTTGCGATCTTTTTGACCCTTGCCCTCGGCGCCGCCCTGGGCCAGATCAAGATCGGTAGTTTCAGCCTGGGCACCGTGACCGGGGTTCTACTGATGGGGGTTCTTATTGGACAGCTCGATATCACTATCTCACCGACGGTCAAGACCACGTTCTTCCTGCTCTTCCTCTTTGCGGTCGGCTACCATGTCGGCCCGCAGTTCGTAAAGGGACTTAAAAAAGACGGTTTGCCGCAGATCGGTTTCGCGGCCATAATCGCCATCCTCTGCCTGTTGGTACCCTATATTTGCGCCAAACTGCTGCATTACGATATCGGCAACGCCGTGGGGCTGCTGGCTGGCGGGAATACCATTTCGGCCGTTATAGGGGTCGCTACCGACACTATAAACCAGCTCTCCATCGACGCGGCCGACAAGCAGAAATATATAAACGAAATACCGGTTGCCTATGCCGTGACCTATATCTTCGGTACGGCCGGCACCGCGTGGTTCCTCTCGTCCGTCGGACCTAAGATACTGCGGGTGGATATCGCCAAGGTAAGCAAGGAATACGAGCAACAGCACGGCGGCCTCATCACCAACGACGATCCTACGCTCGAGGATGCATACGACGGCACCACTTTCCGCGTGATAGAGGCCTCGAGCAGCTATTTCGACCAGTCGAAAACCATCGACCAGGTGGAGCAGATGCTCGTTTCGAAAGGGTGGCCCGTCTATGTGGAGCGGATCCGCCACGGCGCCAAGGGCGACATCGTCAAGGACCCTACAACGGACCAGGTGATCAACAAGGGCGACCGCATGGTCCTGAACGGTCCGCTGGAAGCCATCCTCGAGGACGAAACCGTACTGGGCCCGGAAGTGGCCGACCTCGAACTGCTCGATTTCAGGGTCGAGGCACTCAAGGTCATGGTGGCCAACAAGAAGATGGAGGGGGTAAAACTCGGCGACCTCAAGACCATGAAAGACCGCCACGGGGTGATCATCCGCCGGCTGAGGCGCGGAAGCGCAGACGTGCCGCTTTTACAGGATGTGGATCTGCAACGCGGGGATGTGGTAGAGATCGAGGGCCGCAAGACGGACGTGGACCGCTTCGCGTCCCACCTGGGGTATGCCGAGCGGCCGACGACGGCAACCGACCTGCTATACGTCGGGCTGGGAATATTCCTGGGGGGTATCCTCGGGTCCCTTACGGTCAAAGCGGGCAGTGTGCCTTTGAGCCTTAGCGCCAGCGGGGGAGTGCTTATCCTCGGTATCGTATTCGGATGGCTGCGCTCCCTGCGCCCAACGTTCGGCGCTATCCTGGAGGCTTCCATCTGGCTTATGAACAACCTCGGGCTGGATATATTCATCGCCGTGGTGGGTATTTCCGCCGGGCCGAGCTTTATCTCGGGTCTCAAGGCGTCGGGCCTAAGCCTTTTCATCGCCGGGATTTTTGTCAGCCTTGTTCCGATGTTCCTCGGGTTGCTAATAGGAAAATATATCTTCAAATTCCATCCGGCTATCAACCTGGGTGCTTGTGCTGGTGCACGTACGACCACCGCCGCGCTGGGTGCCATCACCGAAAAGGCCCACAGCCAGGTGCCGGCCCTCTCCTACACGATCACCTATGCCGTCGGCAATACGCTCCTTATTATTTGGGGTGTTGTGATCGTCCTTTTGATGAGTTAAACCGCAAAAATATACCACCATGACTACACTCGAGAAACTCACAACCACGCGTGAACGCGAACATGAACTGGAACAGCTAAGCCCGTTCGAACTCAAGGACGAACTGATCGGACTGGCCCAGGACCGCCATAAAAAATCTTCGCTTACAATGCTTAATGCCGGACGGGGCAATCCCAACTGGATATGCACCGTGCCCCGGCAGGCGCTGTTCACCCTCGGCCGGTTCGGTATCGAGGAGTGCCGCCGCCAGATGGACGATCCCACGGGAATGGCCGGTATCCCGCTACCCACGGGGTTGGGAAGCCGCCTGCGGGAATTCCTTTCCACCCACTCCGAAATGGAGGGGGCAGACCTGTTGTCGAAAATATTCGAGTACGGCATCTCCAAACACGGGTTCGAGGAGGACGCGTGGGCGCTGGAGCTTACCGAGGGGGTTATGGGAGACCAGTATCCGGTACCGGTGAGGATGCTCAGCTGCTGCGAGCAGATCGTCCATGAATATATCGTCAAGGAGATGTGCGGGGGCAAACCCTCCGTAGCCGGTCGGTGGGACTTGTTCGCCACCGAGGGCGGCACTGCCGCCATGTGTTACCTGTTCGACTCGCTCAAGGAGAACAACCTGCTCAAATCGGGCGACAAGATCGCCATCGGGGTGCCGATCTTCACTCCGTACCTCGAGATACCCGTTCTGGATATGTACGATTTCGACGTTACCTACATTTATGGCAACGGCCGCAGCGCGGACGGTAACCTCACGTTCCAGTATACCGACCAGGAACTCGACAAACTGGGCGATGTATCCGTCAAGGCGTTCTTCATAGTTAATCCCAGCAATCCCACCTCCGTGATGATCAGCGACGAAAGCCGGCAGTATCTGGTCAAAGTCGTCCGTGAGAAAAATCCCGAACTGATGATCCTGACGGACGATGTTTACGGTACTTTCGTGCCGGGCTTCGTTTCGCTAATGAACGACCTGCCAGCCAACACCCTCTGCGTCTATTCGTTCTCCAAGTATTTCGGCGCAACCGGATGGAGGCTCGGGGTTATCGCCCTGCACGAGGACAATATCTACGACCGGATGCTTGCCCGCCAGAGTGACGAGGAGAAAAAGCGGCAGGCCAAGCTATACGAAAGCCTCACGCTGGAGCCGGAGAAACTCAAATTTATAGACCGCCTGGTAGCCGACAGCCGCGACGTGGCGCTCAACCATACGGCCGGGCTATCTACGCCCCAGCAGATACAGATGATGCTATTCGCAGGGTTCGCCCTGCTCGATACGGAGAACAAATATAAACAGGCTTCTATCGACCTGTTACGCCACCGCTATGAACTCCTGTGGAACGGCTTGGATATCAAGATTGTCCCGGACAAAAACCGGGCGTCTTACTACTGTGAGTTTGATATACAGGACTGGGCGGTCAGGAATTACGGACAGGAACTGTTCGATTGGCTCCAAAAGAATTTCGAGCCGGTGGACGTGGTATTCCGCCTGTCTGAGAGGTGCGCCGTGGTGCTCCTGAATGGAGGCGGATTCGCCGGTCCCGAATGGTCTGTCCGGGTATCGCTGGCAAACCTGGACGACGAGGATTACAGCCGCATCGGTAAAGTGGTATCCAATACGCTTGCCGAGTACGTGGAGACATGGCAGCGGGAAACCGGCCGGGACATTACCGCCCACGGGGTATCCTGTTCATGACGATTTGATTTATCCGGGCACCTGGGGCGGCCGGGACAGTTATGGTTCCGGCACTCCACGGGCTCTCACCAACCAACCAACGGCTACCGGGCATACCGGTTGTTTCCCGGTTCATTGCAGGCCCGGGACACCGTACCCGCAAAACCCACCCACACATCATGGAAAAACGATTGCTGGCCATCGCCGCCATGGCGGCGCTTCTGGCATTTGTGCCCCGCACGGCAACGGCACAGTACCGCGAAAGCGAGACGGTCATGGACCGCCTGATCTGGGACGACGAAAAGCTCAACATCCTGCTCGACACCCGTTTCGATCTGCGCCTGACTACCGGCAACTCCGACGGCAAGGAACTCGGCTTCCGCGCCCAGACCATCAAACTCTGGCTGACCGGCGAGATCGTGCCGGGCATCCGCTACCGCCTGCGCCAGAAACTCAATAAGTCGCTCGACGCCCTGCGGGACAATTACGCTTCCGGTACGGACCACGCATGGATATCGTTCGATGTGGGTAAAACTAAGCTATGGACCATCACGGCCGGAAAGCAGTCCATCAATTTCGGAACGTTCGAATACGATTACAACTCTGCCGATGTCTATCTCAGCACGATGATCAACGACGATGTGGACTCGCATAAGGCCGGGGTGGACGTGGCTTACCGCGCCGGCAAGCAAACCCTGCATATCCAGGTCGTAAATTCCGACGCCACCCAGTTCGCAAGCGACGAGTATAAGAATAAGGGTCTCGGGGCCACTTTCCTGTGGGAGGGTAACCTGTGGGACGGTAAGGTTAAGACCCGCTGGGCATACAGTGCGTTCCAGCATACCAGGACGCGTTTCTACAACTGGGTGACCACCGGGATACAGGGCAATGCCGGAGGGTTCACCGTTGAGGCCGACTACTATCTGGGAGAGCGCAATATGGATTACGGCACCATTGTGGACGAGGCTTCAGGTACGCTCAGTTTCGTGCGCGACCAGTCCGCCGCGCTCAACCTGAAATATACGGCCGGCCGGTGGCACCCGTCCGTGAAAGGGGTTTGGAACCAACGCCGGGACCGCGAACTCGGTCGCCGGGCCTATGACGGCTGGGGAATCCAGGCCCTGATCGAGTTTTACCCCTTTACAGCCAAATACGTCAAGGACCTGCGGTTCCACGCCGCATGGTGGTACAATAGGACGGATTTCGCCGGTCCCTACGCCGGCCTGCCAAACAGCGGCGGCCACACGGCCCTGGTCGGCATGCGGTGGCTGTTCAAGGCTAAATAGTTTGCCTCGGCTTCCGGTATTCTTTCCAACCTCCCGGATATCTGCGGGCACCGCTCTGGTGAGTATGAGGCTGGTGTTCCAAGCTAAGAGTTTGCATGGGACCCGGGCAGTTCGCTTTCATCAGCTCCACCTCGATTCCATGCCGTTACTTTCAGTGTTTTGTTTCCCGGCCCCTTTTCATCAACACCTCGTTTCCCGGCTTCCCGGTCTCCCGAGTAATAGTATGGGACTGCATGGGAAAGAGAGGGTCGGGTTGAATTTCATGGTGTCCGGAGGGAAATGTGCCGATCCTTTTTGAACGCAATATGAAAACAAGTGACAGTATCTTACAGATTTGGTGAAATTTTCTTGTTTAGAACGACATAGTATTGCGTTCTGCGAATATAATGGCGTATACGGGCCGCCGTATGCCGCAAACAATTTTTTTATAAGTATATTTGTATCAGGCATTAATAAAAAAGGACACGATGTGTCCTGATTTTCACGGGCGTGGGATGCCCCGTTTTACGGGGTTGGGGAGAACCCTGGGGTAGGGGCTTCCCGCGTCCTTTTTATATCCGACTCCGGCGCTTTTCGACTTCTCCCGGACCACTTCGGCCTTTCCCGGCCTTTCCTAACTTTCCCCAAAACTCAAACAAGTTAAAAATAACTGCACACACTAAATAAGCCGAGGGGGTCCGTAATCCGGACCCCCTCAACTCAATAAAAATATCGGTCAGCCTGCTTACTGCATGGCTTTCTCTTTCTTTTTATGGGTTTTAGAGGCGCCCTGATGTTCCGGCCGCTCTTCCTGCGAATCCCGTGTTGCGGAACGCCTGCTTTGGGAACATCCGTCGCCGGTACTACCCATATTCAGGTTCCCGTATTGGCTCCACTGGATGTCGCTCATAGCGGTAGCCGAGGTGACTTCCTCACTTCGCTGTTGGCTCAACCGGGCCGACAGGTCGTCCATCTGCTCCTGGTTCATCGGGTCGATATTCAACAGACCCTCCGACTGGTCCACACACTGGATGGGGTCGTCTATTTTCTGCCACTCTTCCTGAGTACGGGTCGAGGTTCCCTCGTTCCACGGGCCGGTCACGCCGTCGTCGGCCGACATATTGAAGTACTTGTTCCCGTAACGCGTATCTTCTTGGAGTACACCCGGAGGGAAATTGGGCTGGATGGTTTCAAGGGCCGCTTCGAACTGCTGGAAGTGGGTGATCTCCCGGGTCATCAGGAACCCGAGGGTCTCCTTGACATAGGGGTCGTCGGTGAATTTCATTAGGTATTCGTAAACAATCTTGGCGCGCGATTCGGCGGCGATGTTCGAACGAAGGTCAACGGTAAGGTCGCTGTTGGCGTTCACGAACGCCCCCGTCCAGGGCACGCCGTTGCTGTCCGTTACAGTCGGACCACCGGCACTAAGCACGCAGAACTGCGGGTTGAACAGGGCCTCCTGTATCACATCTTCCTTGGCCGCCTTGCCGTTCATCATCGAAGCAAGATCGGAACCCTCCACGGCGTCTTTCATCTCGCCGTTCACGCCCGAAAGGAGCATGGTGATAGTGGCGCCCACTATCTCGAGGTGGCTGAACTCCTCGGTGGCGATGTCCATCAGCATATCGTATTTGTCGGGGTAGGGGAACCGGCAGCTGAACGCCTGTACGAAATATTGCATGGCGGCCTTGAGCTCGCCGTTCCCGCCACCGAACTGCTCCAGAAGCAGCCGTGCGAAACGCGGGTCGGGTTTGGATACCCTCGCGTTGAATTGTAGATCTTTTACATGGTAAAACATAATGCCTGTATAATTAAAATGACAAAACTTTATCCCACCCGGGATTTTCCACGTAATACAATCCAACTATCGGGCCATAACATCCGGTGCCAGCCGTACGCGGAAAGGTTTTCCGGATTTTCATGAAAGGCCGTTCCGTAAAACAAAAAGACAGCCATTGTATACCAAGCCTGTCAGTAAATTTAACCAGTGAATTCTCCAGTCGTCTGTTGCCCAAGCCTTTTTTTGCCGAGCCACTGTTTTACGCCTGGGCCGCTGTCTTGCGGACCGGCTTCCCCTAATTCTGCCGGACCATCGTTTTCCGCCCGGCCATTGTCCTCCACCGGGACTACCGTCTTGCGGACCGACTGTTACTATTTCCGCCGGGCCCGCCGGTATTATAACCTCGGGCCAATGAGCCTTTCCCCGATTCCTGAACGATTTGTGTCCCCGGCCTCTCCGGCCTCCCGGTATACAACCATATAAAACAGATAAGCGGCCCGCAGGCCGCTTATCTATTATGTGAGTCGTAGCGGATTTACCGGTTACGGTAGCGTTCCATCTTTTCGTTGTCGGCACGTTTTGCTTCCACCTCGTCCAGATTATGCTGGGCATTGGGGCTGCCCAAAGCGCGGGCACGCTGGAAGTAATCCGCCGCTGCATCAATATCGCCCTCGAGCAGTAGGATGGCACCCATGGTATTCAGCGCCTCCGCATTGTTATCTATGCCCTCCAGGCGGCGTTTAGCACCCGTGTATTCGCCCCTCATATACATCACGGTGGCCATATTGATATTCGACACCTCGTCGTCGGGGAACAGGCGGAAAATTACGTCGTATACCCGGTCGAACTCCGGACTGCCCAACTCGTAAGTGTTTGCCAGGGTGAACAGCTCGTAATGGCTCAACATTGTCGGGTCTTTCTCGATAACCACGGCGGCCTCGGCAACCGAGTAATCCTTGACCGTGAAGTCTACCCTGTAATCCGACCGGCGAAGCTGCGGGAACATCTCGTTCAGCATCGTACGGTAAGAGGGGAACCTCTTGATCCGCGCCTCTTTTACGTCCGGATCCAGATCGCTGTCGATGATTGCCAGTATCTCGTCCCGGTTGGGAATACTGCTGTCTTCCACCAGCAGGCGCAGCCCGTCCCAATCTTCCGGAGTGGCGGACGCCCTTATGATATTACGGTTGATCCCGAAGTTATTGGCCACATAGTCCAATAGGGCCTGCGCGCGTTCATTGGATAAGCGAGTGTTAAGCGCGTAACTGCCCTCCGGCGATGCGTATCCCTCGATGAACATGCCGGTGATAACCACGTCCGGATCGTTCTGAACCCCTTGAAGGGTCATCTGTATCTTGGACAATTCCTCCGGGTTGCGGCGGAAATCGGGAACGATAACCGACCGGCCTACCGGGAAGTCCAGGTAAGCCTGGGCCTGTATGTTCCTGTTCTTTACCAGTTCTTTTTCCGGCTCTATCAGGGCCACCTGCGGATTGACCTCGTAGGGTATCTTCGGTTCCAGCGTGACGTGCTTGGCCACGTTCACGGTGAACAGCTGCTGCCCGTCGGCACACGAAGTGAGTATCTGCCGCACGATCAGCGAAGCGTCGTCCATCCAGAACTCATACGGCACCTCCATTATATAGCGCAGGGTGGTGTCGGTCTCCTTGGTTACGTTAACCAACTGGTAAGGCAGCTTTGCCTGCCAACTCTCGCTGTTGTATTTCTGCTTGCGTTCGTACATCTGCCGCTTGTTCTTGCCGTTGATAAGCACGGACGGGAACCGCTTGGTATCCAGCGTGGAAGCGGACAACTCGGGGATTATGGTCCAGCTCTGGCACTTGTTCATCGCCAGGCGTCTGATATGTATGTTCAGGTCGAGGTAAAGCACTTCGCCCCGCTCCTCTACGGCATTGCACGTGATCGTCACGTCCCCCTTGAAAGGCTGGGCGACGGCGCCGGTCCAAACCAGCAGGCCCAATATGATAGCGTATATATTTTTCATGATAAGAACCCTGTTTATTTTTTAGACCCGAAAAGGTAAATGAACGACACCCCTATACGGGTCGGGCCGAAATAGTGCTTGGTCTCGTGGCCCAGTTTCTCGCCGCACTTGGCGCACTCGTATTTGTCGTAATTCAGGTAGAGGTACCCGAAACCGAAAGTAGCCTCCAGGTTCCAATGCGGACCGAGATACCACTGCCACCCGTAGCTCACGCCCCCGCCGGCCATGTAGCCCTCGAAACGGTGGTCGTCCAACTGCGGGAACACTCCCAGCGGCAGGTTGACGTTACCGGCGTTGAAGCCCCCGCCCGTTAGGTGGAAGCCCCAGAAACCCCGGTTGAAAGCCTCGCATGTCCAAAGCCTTATCTCGGGCTGTACCGTCCAGTTCTTAACCTTGATGTTGTGGCTGAACGTAAATGGGTTGTAAGTGCCGACCAGATCCAGGGTCGTCTTCGTGCCGAGCTTGATCTCGACGCCCAGGTTGGGGGTGGTCGTCGCCCCGTAGAGCAGGTTGGTCTTGATGCCCACCTCCTGGCCACGGGCCGTACCCGCCAGAAGCATCGCCCCTGCGATAAAAGTAAATAATAACCTGATTCTCATTTTATATATTATTTAATATAGGTTCCTAACGGGGACCTACCGGTCTTGCGACCTGCCGGGTTTATTAAGGTTTATTATGGGGTTATATAATGAACCCTGCACCCCTAAGCGGTTGTCCATAAGTGCTGTATGTGTGCACCAACCGCCCTGGGGCCGAATTCCACGCGTAAAGTTAAGAATTTATACTTAATTGCAATGAATCACACCGTTTTTTAAACTCCCCGTATGCATGTCCCGTGCCGGTATGTATCATACTGCATGGTTTTTGGTATTCCTCTCCACACAATAAAACTCCGGAAGATGAACACACTGTTAAGATGGCTCTTTACCCGCCGTGGCAAGAACGCCGGCCTGCTTCTGCTGAGGCTCTTTGCCGGGGGAACTCTCCTGCCGCACGGGCTCCAGAAACTCGACAACTTCGATACCCTCAAGACCACGTTTGCCAACCCCCTCGGCCTGGGAAGCGAACTGTCGCTCGTGCTGATAACATCTGTGGAGATCGGCGGCTCCATCTTGATAATGCTCGGCCTGCTTACCCGCCCGGCCGCGTTCGCCGCCGCATTCGGTATGTTCGTCGCCGCATTCCTTTCCAACCCGGCAGGCTACGACAAAGACTCCTCGCAACTCCCCCTGCTCCTGATGGGAATATTCCTCGCCCTTATAATAACCGGAGCCGGAAGTTATTCCCTCGACGAACCGATCCGCCGCAAACTCTCCCGCTAAACGATCCCCGGAGATATTCCTTATATCATTCTTCGTTCTTTCTTGTGAGAGCTAAAGAACGTAGGGCGAGATACGACCGCCGCTTGCAGGCTATTCCATGCAGCGAACAAAAAACCGCAAGGGCCACTACCGACCGAGGGTGTCAAACCCCTCAAGAGTCAAAGCCTCGGCCGGGAACCATCCCGGCCGAGGCTTTGACATCTTAATTCGGTCTTTATGCTTATTTTAGAACACGGGATATACCATCTTTTATGGCGTCCCATTGATCGTTATTGATCACATGTGAAATTTCGAAAACCATCAGCCCGTCGGTATTTTTAAGACAGAGGTAGACCGCATCCGAAACCGAGGTGAAATCGTTACCGTACGCATAGGTGCCAATGGAGCCGAAGACCTTGCACGCCCCCATAATATATTGGGGATAGATGTTTATAAGGTTCTCTACCGACCAGTCCGAATCGGGTGCTTCCGATTTCCATACGGCAGACGCGTAGGCTCCCAGTGAGAAAGCGTCGAGCAGGTGGGCAAAGCCGGTGGTGTTGTAGGTGTCGGTATAGACCGCACCGGAAGGAACGTAATCGGTGCTTGCCCAGTTCTGTCCTACCTCGTAGCAGGAAGACCAGTGTGCGGATGCCCATAGGTATAATTCCGCGTCGGGGTTGGCCGCCTTGACCCTGGATCGTATGGCTGAAATAAGGTTGGTTATGGTCATTGACCGGAATTCGATCCACTCGCTGAAATAAGTCCCGATCCCGCCTGTCGAGGTGATTATTTCGTTCCTGTCCGTAACGTTAAGACCTGAATATGCCCTGAAAGCATCCATCGTGGCGTCCGAGAAACCGTAGTCGGTACCGAGCCACCGGCAGAAATCGAGGCAGACCCCTTTTATATTAGGATACTTGACGACGATCTCCTCGATAATGGATATCACGAAAGCCTGCACTTCGGTGATCGAGGGATTAAGCGTCGCAGCCCCCTCGCTCCCCCCCAAATCGCGGACGTCGACTATATCGTTCGGGTCGTTGTTATTCATCCTCATCTGGGTTTTGCCGTCCCAGCGCGGATCGTCGTAAACAAGCCCCTCGCGGAGGGATGCGTCCCCGAAGCCGAGGACCGAGAGGCAGGCGACGATCTCCATTTCCAGCTTTTCGGCCTCGTCGATCCAGAACTGCAGGTAGTCCCAGTCCAGGTCGACCTCTTTGGTCCCCCACTTTTTAAGCGGAGGAAGGATGTCGCTGCCATACAGGGCATACCCTATACCGGGCTTTACGTCGAGGTATACCTCGTTAAATCCCGTGTCTTTCATTTTCTGGAGGTAGGCAATAATATTGGCCTGGTCTTTAAAACGGTCTATATTAGCATCCACGTCAACCCACATCTGGATGGGCATATCGTCTTTGACTTCCCTGTCGATATCTAACGGTATGTCGGGTATGATACCCTCGTCGTCCGTTTTGCTGTCCGAGCATGCCAGCACGGACAGGAGTATAAACGGAAAGATCAGTTTTTTTATCATTTTACAATAGTTTTAAATTTTCGAACAGTTCCCGGGAGAACGCATAGTCTTCCCGATCCCAGCAATCCATGATACGGAATGCCCGGCTTTTGCGCACCTGAAACCTGCTTGGCTCCCGGGGAAGCAGGTGCACAAAAGCGCGGCTATCAATTTCACTCTTCTCATCTTCCCCGGGAGGGTATCGGTGTTCTTATTCGTAGCAGATCAATTTGTAGGTGCGCAGGCCTCTCCTGCCGATCCAAATTGCCAGGTGACCCTCACTGTTCTCTTCGTCCCAATACCAGTCCGCCCAGTCGCCGTAGCCCCAATTCCTGGAAGGGGGATTCATATAAGGGGAGGTGATGTTGAGGTTGTCATGCGTCAATTCCTGCAGGTCGTCCGTGAGAACGGCCGCCGCGAAATAGTTATTATTCCCGGTGGTTACCAGTGCATAGCTTTTCCCGTTTATGAACATTCCCGAGACCACCGGCGAACGTCCGCCCGTTCGGGAGAGTACGCTGCCGGTCTGGATCCACCAGCCGGAGACGAAAGTGTTATTCCAGAAAGCCGGCATGGTCGAAGTCCTCTGGCCTGAGAAGCTGTGTATATAGCACCTGACGGAACCGTTCCCATCGCCCTCGCCGTCGCCGACTATAAACGAAGGCTCGTCCGAGTCGTCCAGGGGAGAGATCATCTGGAAACCGCTGCTGTCGCCGCTCGAATAACCGGTCGATACGGTTGAATAGCTCGATGCCAACCGGCCGCCGCTGACTCTAATGCGGTAATGGTTGCCATCGACACCGCGCGGAGCCAAAGCCGTGATCCATGCATCGCCCGTAATATCACCGGCGACCTGGAAATTGGCGGAACCATCCGTCGTGGAGGCCATATCTACACCTATGGACCCGACAGAAACCGGAGAACTGATAGGAGAGGTCCAGTAGAAAAACTCCGTTGTACCGCCTTTAACCACCAGCCCTACGCATCTTCCGTAATAATCGGACGATATTACTTTCAGGTCGGTTGCCGAAATGGAGCCCAGGTTTAAAGAGGGGCCCGGATCGAGCGTCGTCTTGTCCACGGTTTTAATAGCGTGTTCCGAAGTCGGGCTGACGGTATCGATATAAACACGGGACAATAGCACAATATAATCCCCGCAGTAGGCATGGTAGACATGCATATCCCCGTATTCCAGGGAGGATAAGCCCGTGTTCCCATATTCTCCCGGATAGCCCAGTTCGGTAAATAGTTTTTCTTCTACGGCTTCGGCGGTATTGAAACCCTCGCCGTAGGCCATGGGATCGGATATCCCCCATGTAACCACATAACTTCGCTGGGTCTGCCCGTTCTCGGCCGTAACCGTATATACAACTCCTTCTTCCCGGGTAAAATCCTGGGGTTTACCCGGATCCGGGGATACCGTCGCCCCTTTCGACAGATAAAATTTGGGGACCGCCGAAGACAATTCCTCCTCTGCGTCCAGCAGCGGGGAGACTTTTATAACGATCGAATTGTCCTCTATTACGGAGTTGAATTCCCTTCCGGTCACCTCGCTGGTAACCATAAAAGAGTAGAGTATCTCCGCCTCCCTGCTCAACTTGTCGTCGCTGCACGAAGTGATCATGCATAAAGCCAATACGGGACCAATTATTTTTTTCATGATCTCTGTTTTTAATTTTACAAGGCTGCCTATTCGTAAAATCCGCGTATACGGTAATGACGCTTGGTCCCCACTCCGGAGGTGACGGTTATGATAATACCGTCCCCGGTAATGTCGTGCCTGCCCGATAAAGAGGGTGTTATAAAGACGTCGTACGTTACCGTAGCTATCAGGTAGACGTTATCCAGGGGAAACTCGTCGGCCAAAGACTGGGATACCCCGAAGAGGATAAGCCCGTATCCCCCTTCTATGTCTTCCTGGGTGAAATCTCCCTCCATCAGGTTCCCGTCCTTATCGTATTCGTATATGTCGCCCATTACATCGCTGGCTCCGTGGCTTACCCTGCAAAGCATCTGGGAGATCGTGTTGGTCGTATGGACATATTCCGAATCCGCCTTGCCGCAGCCCCAAAACTGTAGGGCCGCCGCAAAGCAAAGTATAAGAGCTCCAAATTTATTTATGCTTTTCATTTTCGGTATTTTAATTTAAACTCGTTCATTCTCTTCCGGAAAATCCTACCAATAGGGATTGTTAACGGCCAGCTTATTGTTGGAAAGTTCCTGAGTAGGCAGAGAGGGATAATAATAACTTTCGAGGAAAATACGGGTCGTACCTCCGTCGCATTCCACGATTTCGTAGGTGTAGTTACCCGCCCCGTCGTCGCTTATTTTCACACCGTGGGCATTTTGTCCGTGTATGACGCTCTCGGCCAGCTTCCAGCGGCGTAAGTCCCAGTAGCGCAAACCCTCGCCGGCTAACTCAACGCACCGTTCCTTGCGCAGCAGGGCCATGAATGCATCCCTTGTAGGAGCGTCCGTGGCGGTTCGGCCGGGAAGCCCAACGCGTGCACGCACTTCGTTCAGGGCGCCGAGCGCTTCGTTCTGGTAGCGGGCGTAATCCAGTTCTGCATAGGCTTCCGCTTTATTCAGGAGAACCTCCGCATAACGCAATACGGCATCGTACTGGTAACTGCCGTATTCGACGAAGTTGCTCCCTTCCTGCAGGTATTTCCGCAGGTAATAGCCGGTACAGGTATGGCCGTTGGTAGAACCGCTTTGGGTAAATTCCACGAAAGAGTCGGTGCCGTTATCGAAAGTTTCTATCGTGCGCGACTCCCACTGGCAGCCGTTGAACATTACGGTAGCGTGGAAACGCGGCTCCCGGTCGGTGAAAGGATCGCTGTGTGTTCCCGACCAGGTCGACCAGCTGAAATCGGTCCCATCGCTGAATTCGTACATATCGGCAAGCTCGCCTGTCGGAACGTGTTCCGCATAGACCGATACCCCGTATACTTCCGTGTCTCCTACGGGACGATTCCGCGAATCGTAGCTGTGCGAAACCGTAGTCGGCAGGTAATAAAGGGCGAAAAGCAGTTCGGAAGAGTTATCCTGATCACTGTCCACCTGGAAAACCTTGGCGTAATCCGGCGCCAGGGCACCGCCCAGCTTATACACCTGCTCCGCTGCGTCGATGGCTACCTGCCACTGCTGTGCATGGACGGCTATGCGGGTCATCAGAGCATAAGCCGAAGATTTGGTCGCCCGCCCGAGCCCCGAGTCCGGCCACCTCTCGGGCAGGTACTGCGCAGCCCATTGCAGTTCGTCCAGAACGAACTGCCAGCTTTCGGCCTCGGTCATTCGTGCCCGGTGTATATCCTCTTCGTAGCTACCGTCGTCCACACCTCCGTTGGCGCCCGAATTGTGCGTCCTTAAAACCACGCCTCCGTAAACACGGATCAGGCGGTAGTAGGAGAACGCCCTGCAAAATCTCACTTCCGCACGGCGTACGTTGCACCAATCCTCGTCGAACCTGCCTTCGGCATAACGGTCCATATCCACCAGCAGGACGTTGGCGCGGCGAATGCGTGTGTAAACTTCGTCCCAGCATTCCAGGCTCCCGGCGCTTCCCGTGCGGAACCCGTTAAGGGAGAGCAACGTCGAGTTATACCCGTGGTTGTATTGGTCCCATGAGGTGGATTTCATTATATCGCTGAAGCTGTCGAAATACTTTGTGCGGCTTTCCGCTACCTGCGAAACATCCGAGAAAGTTTTGTATGATGCGGTAATGTAGTTGTCGGCCGAAGTTTCACTGCTCCATATGGCCTCGTCATCCAGGCTCTGCGAATTCTCGAGGTTCAGTACCAGGTCGTTACAGGAGGTTGCCGCAATGACGAACAATGCTGCGATTGTAATATGCAATACTTTTTTCATCTCTTTGCTCCCATTAGAATGTTAACTTAACCCCGCAGCTGAACGTTCTCGGCTGAGGATAATATCCGTTACTCACCGACGGACTTTCAGGGTCGATGTATTTAAAATGACTGAATGTTAATAGGTTAGTTCCGGCAACATATACGTTCACCTGGGTGAAAGGAGTCTTTTTAAGTAGCGATTCCGGTATCTGGTAACCTATCTGGGCCTGTTTGAGCCGAAGGTATTCCCCGTTTACGATCCAGAAAGAGGACTGCCACGCATTGTTCCCACTTGCACTGGTCGTAAGGCGGGGCCATTTTGCATCGGGGTTATCGGGTGTCCATGCGTCTGTGACAAGGTAATAAGGTGTGTTCCCGCTGAACGGCGAGGTATAAACGGTAGAGGAGATAACCCCGCTGTCATACACTCCCGAAAGCTCGTAATCCACATGAGTTACACCCTGCCAGAGCATATACAAATAGAAATTCCTGAAGCTGACGTCGACATTCAGCGAGAAGTTGATCTCCGGTATTACCCCGTATCCGATCTTGACATAATCGTAAGTGGAACTTATAATGCCGTCGCCGTTGTAATCTTTGTATTTGATATCGCCCGGACGGAGATTGCCCGAGGGGGCGGCGGGATAATCGTCTATTTCTTCCCACGACTGGAAAAGTCCAAGGGCTTTGAACCCGTAACGTACGTTCATCGAAGTACCTACTACCGGTTGATAGTTAGGATGGTTATCCGTCATCACCCTGCTCAATACCTTGTTCCGGGAGAACGATACGTTACCGCTAAGCGAATATCTCCAGTCCGTACCGCTAATGCGGTTGTCGTGTTTAAGCGTCAGCTCGAATCCCCAGTTCTCGACCTTTCCCGAATTCTGCAGCGAAGGGTAGTAGCCCCCGAGCGAAGTGGGGTAATTGCCGGACTGTGCCTCCATGATATCCTTGGTGAGCTTGTAGAAATAATCGAATTCTATCCCCAACAGTCCGTTCCACAGGTCGGCGTCTATCCCGATGTTGTAGTTCGAGGTGGTCGACCATTTCAGGTCCCGGTATATATAGGCGTTATTGGTATAGTACTGGGCAACGGACGCCCCGCCCAGCACCATGCTGTTGTTGGCAAGGCTGAAAGAGGAATTATACAGGAACGGGGTTACATTGTTCTCGTTACCCGTGATGCCGTACGTGCCGCGTATTTTCAAATAGGTGACGAACGGGAGGGCCCGGGCGAAGAAATCCTCTTTGGATATGACCCAGCCTGCCGAAACCATCGGGAACGAACCCCAACGGTTTTCCGGTGCGAAAACGTACGAACCGTCCCTGCGGATCATGAATTCGAAAAGGTATTTCGAATCGTAGGCGTAATTCAGTCGCCCTACCCATGAGGCGTTCCCGCCGTAGTATCTGTGGGAGCCGGTTATGGGTGTACTCGCCTCTGTCGTACCCAGGGTCAAGTCTACGGGACTGTCCACATAGTAACCTCTTTTACTTCCCGTCATCGTACTGGAGTAACTTCTTTTGGCTTCGTAAAAGAAATTCCCCCCGACAAAGTGTTTCCCGAACTCGCGGGCGTAGTCTATCTGCGGGCGGACGAGCCACGTGTCTCCCCATGATGACGATTTGGTGTAACCGTTAGCCGGGTTATACCCGCTCGCACCGGTTATCCCCTGCCCTGTGGAATTGACGTAATACAGCTCGTAGTACCTGTCGTAATCGGAGGTGGTGGAATGTGAATAGTTATATGCTGCGTACATCGAGCCTTTCAACCCCTGCAGAACGTCGGCGGAACCGCCGAAATCGTATTCCAGCTTATAATTGGTATCTATGTTCATGGGTCTGTACTGCTTATACCCCGACTCGTAAAGTGCCGCATAGCCGTTGACCGCATAAACCCCTTCGTTCCACGCCACGGGAAGTCCCTGGTATTCCGCTTTAAGGACGGGGATCGAATTGATCGCCTGGCGGATAGGGTTGAATTCGGTCTGGTCCCCGATTGCGGTACCGGGACGGTTACGTTCGGTGCGGTCCGCCGCCAGGCCGACGAATAGCTTGAGGTTCTTTGCCACTTCGACGTCGAGGTTTATGCGCACATTGAAACGATTGAGATCGGTGTTCTTAAGCGTTCCTTCCTGGTTCATATAACCGAAGCTGGCATAGTACTGCGTACGATCGGTACCTCCAGAAGCGGAGATATTGTGCTGGTGGGTAACCCCGGTCCTGAAGATCATATCCAGCCAGTCGGTCTGGCCATAGACGCTGTTGGGATCGTTGGTCAAAACCTGATTCTGGATATCGGCCGTCCAAAGGGGCGTCAGCCCGTCCATCTCCCGCGCCTTGTTATGCCAGTACATATAATCCGTGGCATTCAGGAATTTCGGCATCGCCGTGTTTTGTACGAAACTCACCGAGCCGTCATATGTAATGCGGGCCTCGCCGCGGCTGCCGCTCTTGGTCGTGATCAGGATAACGCCGTTGGCTCCCTGGATGCCGTAGATCGCGGCGGCGGCATCTTTCAGGACCGTGATCGTTTCGATGTCGTGCGAATTTATGTTATCCATCGACCGGGCTACCCCGTCGACCACGATCATCGGTGCATTGTCCGTGGTGCTGGTAAAGGTGTTCAGACCGCGGATATAGAGCGTCGTCCCGTCGTCTCCCGGATTACCCGTCCGTTGTATACTGGTAAGCCCCGGAAGCTTCCCGGTAAGCATATTGGAAACGTTCTGCATCGGGGCCTTGACCAGGTCCGCCGAAGAGATTTGCGATACCGCACCCGTCAAATGCGCCCTTTTCTGGGTTCCGTATCCCATGACCAGCACTTCGTCGAGCATCGTATGGTCCTCCTCCAGTACCAGATTTATAACGGTTCGGTCCGCTACGGTGAGGGACTCGGTTTTGTAACCGATAAAAGAAAATTCCAGGACGGCATCCTCCGACGGTACGTCGATGGTGTAATTCCCGGATACATTGGTAACTACTCCCGAAACGACCCCGGCATCGTTTTTCAGGATAACGGACACTCCCGGCATGGGCTCATTGGCCGCATTGGTGACAAGGCCGGAAACTTTTTTCTGGGCGAATGCACCGGCAAGACCGAATAGCAGGCATGTCAATACCGTTAAGGCCTTTTTATACATCGCTCCTTTTTTAGCTGGGTTAATAATTTCCATAAACCATTATGTTAGATTAAAAGCTGGGTGATTGCCGCACCGGCAGAAGAAGATGTAGATGTGTAGTTTTTTTCCATAGCGATTATTTTTAATTAAATTGATGGCACCCGCGAAGAATTCTCCCGGCGGAACGTTCCGTCACGGTTTTCCGTACGGGAACATTTCTCCAGGGTTTTCCAGCATTCATACAGTCCCCTCGGCACATGGAAACATCCTTTCCATTTCCCCCCTTTCAGCGGTAACAGGACTTCGCCCCGGCGGTTCAGGTAACCGAACCATTCGGGGTATTCCTTATCCTTAAACCTGCTCCAGGTATAATCGTGCAGTTTGTCGAACCATTCGAGGCACTCCCGCGAGCCGGTCAAAGAGTATCCTTTGATCATTGCTATCATCGCCTCGATGTGCACCCACCAGAGCTTTTGATCCCACTCGAGCTGCTGCATTGGCCGGCCGAGCCTGTCCATGTAGTAAAATATGCCCCCGTACTCATTATCCCAGCCGTATTCGGCCATCTGCAGGGCGATTCGTACGGCTTTCTTTATTATATCCTGCCTTGCGAGCCTGACGCCCAGGTCCATAACGAACCACATCGCTTCAAGGGCGTGTCCCGGATTGACGAGCCTCCCGTCGAACGTATCGGAAAGGGTGCCGTCCATATTGACGTTCTCCACGATAATCCCGTCCTCTTCCCTGTAAAAAACGGACAGCACTTCATGCAGGCAGTTCTCGATGATGCCGTTAAAGTCGTCGGGCCGGAGCAATGGCTCCATTTCGAGGGCCAGGTTGCATAGGATCATCGGAAGGGAAAACCCCTTTGTCGGACGTGTCCCGGGAAAAGCTTTGCACCATTCCCCTTTTGGGTTGGAGGCCCGCTGCAAAATCCGGTCGTAGGTTTTTTTTGCGATATCGGCATATTCGTCGCTTCCGGTTGCGGCGGCAAGCCGGGCAAAAGCCATGGCGGCGAAAGTATATGAGAAAATATTGTACGGCTGGATAAGGGGCCGTCCGTCCCGGGTGAGTGAAAAATACCAGTTGTGATCACCGTCGTGGCCGAACTCTTTGATAAACTCCGCCCCCTGCCGGGCGCATTCCAGCCAATCCTGCCGCCGCTCAACTTTATCATAAAGTGTAGCGAACATCCAAATCTGGCGGCCCTGCAGCCACATGTATTTGTCGGTTTCGTACACTGTCCCGTCCCGGTCCAGACAGTGGAAATATCCTCCGTATTGGGTGTCCTGGGAATTATGGAGCCAGAACGGCACCACACAATTAAGCAATTCGTCCCTGTAGAGGGATGAAAGTGAGCTAAAGTCGATCATACAGCATGCGGGATGATAACAGATAGCCCGGGAGAGGATCTGTTATGGATAATGCAAAACACGACACGGCAGCCTTAACCCGGAAAAAGGGAAGACTGCTGTGTGTTATATGGAAATGATTAACGGGGGGGGGGTAAAATACTTAAAGTCAGCCAGTTGCGATGCCATCGCTGTGCATCGCTTCAAGTGTCTGGGTGACATTGTCGTTGAATGGATCCCCCGCATAATAAGGTTAGTAAAAAATTTAACTATGCGATAATGCTTCAATAAATATATACCCTTTCAAGGATAAAACAAATGTATAAACTTTTTATTAAAACCAAAAATTAAAGAAAATATTTTTAATAAATTATCTCAAATTAATAGATTTTCAGAGGTTATGCAGGATATGGCAACTGTGATAATAATTTTAATTATTATCATGGTCATATCAGGAAGAACCCGTGAGTTCCCTCTTCGTCGAATCAGTTGACTGAAAAGTAGTGTATATAAGTTATGATTACCGACGGCAGTCTGGGAAAAACGGAACGACGGCGATCCTGAAACGGATATAAGAAGCTTTAGAAAGGAAAGCAGGTTAAGAAATTATTATCCGAAGGAATCTCTTTAATGGAAAGTCGCGGATCGCGACACTGTCCTGCTGGAGTTTGAGAGGTGTAAAAAAGCCGCCGGGTTATAGTATTAACCCGGCGGCTTTTCCTTTCAGATTATGGGTGTGTTTATTGTATAACTATTTCCTGTGCGGCGGTGTTGAATTCTTCCACGGTGACTTTTTTCTCCGTGACTTTTATAAGGGGGAGCACCGTGTCGATGATCTTCTTTTCAAAGAGGCGCTCCTGCACTTTGCGGGCTTCGTCTTTGTTGGAGAGGATCTGGTGGGCGTAATTGGTGAGCATGTCGTCTGCCATGTCGCTCATGCCGTATTGTGCGAATTGGAGACGGGCCATCGTCTTGGCTTCTTCGACCGCCTCTTCTTCCGTGAGTTTGATGTCGTATTTCTGGGCGAAATATTTCTGGATAAGGTTCCAGCGCATCATGTCCAGGAACGAGGGGAAATCGGCGTCTATCTGGGCCATGTCGAATTTACCCTCGTTGATCACGAACAGCCAGCGGCGTAGGAATTCTTCGGGCATTTCCAGGGCGGCTTTGTCCATCAGCAGTTTGCGGACTTCGAAATTTACGATATAGGCGCTCTCACGGGCCATGTCTTCTGCGATCTTGCCGTCGATATAGGCGTCGAAAGCTTTGGCGTCGGCCACTTCTCCGGCCGGGAACGCCTCTTTGAAGAACTCCTCGTTCAGTTCCGGTTCGGCGAACTTACGGATACGGGTAATGGTAAGGTCGAATTTGGGATCGATCCCCTCCAGTTCTTCTTCTTTGAGCTGGAGTATCGAAGCCCTTTGGGACGGGGTGGGGTAGAGTTCATTGATATCCACCTGGATGGTATCCCCTTTTTTCTTGCCGATGAACGGCTTGCGCTTATCTTCCTCCATGGAGATCAGCCCCACGTAAGCGTCGGCAATGTTCATCTCGCCGTTGTCCAGGGTAACTTCCAGGGCTTCGTCGCTCACCACTTCGTCCATATCGACCAACTTGCCGAAACGGCGCAGGAAGTTCGAGCGGTAAGCTTCGCGTATCTTGTCGTCCGGTTTGATTACGTAGCGGGTAACCTTGTCTTTCTGCGTCAGTTCCATTTCCACGTCCGGGGCCAGGCCGATCTCGAAGATGAATTCGTGGTCCGTGTTGTTCTCCACGTCCAGTTCCTGTTGGTTCTCCGAGGGCAGCACGTCTCCCACGTATTCGATCTTCTCCTGTTCGATATAGTCGAAAGCGGCTTTCGAGGCGGCTTTGTAGGCTTCTTCGGCAACCACACCTTTACGGTACATCTTGTTGATGATGCCCATAGGCACCATTCCCGGGCGGAAACCCGGTATGTTGGCTTTGCGTTTGTATTCGCGGAGCGTTTTGTCGACCGCTTCGCCGTAATCGCTTTCGCCGACGGTAACTTTTATTTCGGCCGTACGGCCCGCGCGGTCTTCCCTTGCAATGTTCATATTTTGTCTATTGAGCGTTTTTCCCCGGATAAGAGGACGCAAAGATAATACTTTCCGCTTAGAAATTAACTCCCACAGGAGCAAATTTATATCAAAACCAAGGCACTCTTTCTACTGTCTCCGTCATTTCCGCGTTTTGATCGTTGTTCCCCCTCGTAAGGGGGATTTAGGGGGTTGTCCGTTAACGGGGACTTCAG
>JAJQED010000028.1:148349-181786 GCA_021201825.1 Alistipes sp. | reverse complement strand
TCCCTTTGTCCGCCCGGCAGGAGGTAAAGTAATCAAGGACCCATTCCACAAAAAAACGCCCCCTTCCCAAGGAGGCGTTCGTGCGGGAGGTGGAATTTCTTTTTAAAGTCCCCCTCGTAAGGGGGATTTAGGGGGTTGTCCGTTAACGGGGACTTCAGTCCCTTTGTCCGCCCGGCAGGAGGTAAAGTAATCAAGGACCCATTCCACAAAAAACGCCCCCTTTCCCAAGGAGGCGTTCGTGCGGACAAAGGGACTCGAACCCCCACGTCGTTAGACACCAGATCCTAAGTCTGGCGCGGCTACCAATTACGCCATGTCCGCATCTGTGTGCAAATATAAAGGTTTTTTCCCAAATCCGGTAGTTCCAGGTCCTTTTACTTCTGGCCGGTCATCCGGAAATATTTGTCCAGCACCATTAGCGAAATAAGCTTTTCACGTTTTTCGTCGCGGAACTGGTCGATGTACCGGTGGGCGTTTTCGATGATTTGCAGGGCCTGGTCGGGATGTTCGATATAATAGTTGAGCTTTTCCTCCAGGTCGGAGAAGTCCGGCTTCACCTCGATGTAGTGGTAATCCGCAATAAGTTTACCCTCCATGAACCAGGTTTCGCAGGTCGGGCGCGGCATAACGGCAATCGAGTTGGACGACATCACCCATTTCAGGTTCGAGGCAACGTCGTTGCCCTCGAGGGCCATGATGAATTTGTAGTCGAGATGTTCCCGTATGGTCTTTTTGGGGGTGATCCATTCGGGCGGGTCGTCATGGCCCACAAGGCCGCAGTCGAACATCGGGTGGCCGAAGAACATCTCCATAAATCGGCGTCGGTCACGGCTAAGGCGTATCTTGCCCCGGAAAATGGCCATATTCTTCTTATCGGCAAAAGGGACGGGATCATTGACGTAGATAAAATGCCGGAACTTGTCCAGCTTCATTATCGCCGAATTTTGGTTCTGCCCATCCAGCAGCCGGCTTTTTACGATCGAGGGAACCTTCGGGGTGAAATATACGTCACCGGCCGCGTAGGCCCAACGGAAATCGGGATCGAACCAGCGGGCGAACTCCATAAAATCGAAATAGTAGACCTTATGGTAAAGCGACCGCCGGTAATCTTTCAGGGCACCCAGATGCAGGAAATAGCTCTGGCAGCGTTTGGTGTAGCCATTTTCCGGGAGCGGGACCACCTGGTCGAGCTTGTTGTAGTAACCGACACGCTCCAGTATATAATCTTTATCCGGACGGTTTTCCAGTTCGGCAAGGGCCTTGTTCAGGCGGGAACGGTACAATGCTTGGGGAAATAATTCCCGGGAGTAGGAGCGTATAAAATAGAAGAACTTCGGAGGCTTGCCGCTCCGTAGTTTGTAAAGTAAACTATCATTCATCGGGTTAAGTTTGAAATGATATTTTTTGGGTAAGTTAGTTTTCCGTTACATATTTTTTAATTTAACTTTCTAAAACTCAAAAGCTACTGTTTCACCAACACCATTAAACGGTAATGGTCGTATTGAATCTTCTTGGTACGGAGCGGATAGAGGTAAACTCCGTCGAAGAAGAGCCGCAGTGGCCCGTCTTCATAGGTCGTCAGGGCGTATTCCTGTTCCGGGGTCAGGTCTGTTTCATTTTCAATGATCTCACGCGAGCTGAGTCCGGCCCGGGATAGCATATCGTCGAATATGGTATCTACGGCCCCGATCCAGACCGGCAGGTATTTATCGACCTCGACGGGTATGTCGGTGGTTATAGGGTCGAGCACCTGTTCCCCCTTGCCGTTCCAGCATATTATCAGATGGTCATTGCTCCACAGGTAGATATAGTCGCTGTTGCTCCATTCATGGCCGGCATAAACTATGCACCGGATGTCCCGGGTGTCGAAAACGCTGGACGGGTGATCTGCAAAAATATGCCCGGAGGTGTCCGCATTGGGGTCCAGGGCCGGGTCTATAAGGCCCTGCCCGAACGTGTGTGGGTTGTGGACGCCCCAGTCGTTGCCGCTGTTATAGAAAACATACCGGTAGGCTTCCTGCA
The DNA here is from genome assembly GCA_021201825.1 of Alistipes sp. Taxonomy (GTDB): domain Bacteria; phylum Bacteroidota; class Bacteroidia; order Bacteroidales; family Rikenellaceae; genus WRDF01. Next base: position 179,764 of record JAJQED010000028.1, on the reverse strand, counting down.
GCTCGATAAATTTTAATACCATCTCCATGTTTTCGTCCGGCAGGGTATATACCTCTTTGAGCCGGCGATCGTTTTCAAGCAAGTCCAGTTCTTTCGCGAGTTTTACCAAACGCCGGGTCTGGGAGTATATGCCGATTCTCTCGGCATTTATCGGTGTTACGAACGTAAAAATGCCGAGCAGGGCGATGGCCAGTATCCAGCAACGGCGGTAATCGCCACGGCCCTTACGGGCGAATGCGGCCAGCGATACGGTCATTATGATCCCGCAGATCATAAGGTATACCCGGGCTTCGGTAAAGCCGTACTCGCAGATACGGTAGCCGGTGCCGACCCAAAAGAGCAGGAGGGCCGGTATGGAAATGTAGCTCAGGTTGTCGTAGTACCACCCGTACCGTTTGTGCGGAAGCAGTTCCCGCAGGGCTTTGATAAGGAATGCCGAAAGGGTCAGGGCGAAAACCATCACCGCGACGTAACCGGCCGGAAGTTCCCACTGTACGGCACTGAACCCCAGGTAGATATAAAACAACAGGTTGTAGGCCAGGATTACCGGGGTGAGTATATAGTCCAGCATGGCCGAGAGCACCCCGGTCTTTTCCGGCATTCTGCCCTCGTACCGCGTCAGGTACGACAGCAGCAGCATTGCGAAACCGACGGTGAAAATGAAAACGTTGAAATACGCTGCCCCCCGGGAATAATACCAGTAAACGCCCAACAGTTCGTTGGCCGCAAAAAGAAGCGAATAGAAGAGGATCCACCCGACCAGGCACATGAATCCCGCGATTACTATCCCCGAGAACCACCACCAGTTCGCCCCCACGAAATCCCGGTTCCCGGTCCGGCATTTCACTACCGGAACGGCCAGCATAAGGCATATCAGTTCGATGTTGTATTCCGCAGACATGGTCCACGGGTCGATATCGAAGAAGAAAAGCGGAACAAGCGGAAGCCAGGACAGGTAATAGGCCCAGCGGCCCGGCCCGCGGCGGAACAGGAAGTTCAGCATAAGTGCAAAGGCGAATACATGCGGTGTGGCAACGCTTACCAGGATAGGCACTTCCTCATACATCATACATCCGGTAACCAATGCCGTGACGGCGACGGCGAACTCTACCGGGTATCTGAACAATAAGGCCCGCATCTTCCCGAGGGTGTCCCGGATGTAGGCGGTGGGTCCGGTTTTTTTCATATCCAAGAGTTATTATAAGGGTGTTGGGGTTAGCTTGGCGTATGGGTCGGCGGTTCAAAATCGTCGTCAGCGGTCGAAGACCAACGCTTCGGCCGAGCGGGCAACCACCCGCTTGCCGTCCCATACCGTGCGGCCGTTCACTATGGTCCGCACCACCTTGTGGGTCAGTTCCGTACCCTCGATGGGCGACCAGCCGCATTTGTAAAGAATATTTTCCTTGCCGACCGTATATCGTGCGCCGGGGTCAACAATGGTGATATCGGCCTTGTAGCCCTCCCTTAGGTAACCACGGCCGGCGACCCGGAACCTCTGGGCCGGGGCGTGGCACATCTTGTCCACCGCTTGTTCGACGCTCAAAACGCCCTGCCGCGCCAGTTCCAGCATCACGGGCAGCGAATGCTGTACGAACGGCGCCCCGGAGGGGCATTGCCAGTAGCCCTGCGATTTCTCGTCCATGGTATGCGGGGCGTGGTCGGTGGCCACTATGTCCAGCCTGCCGTTAAGCAGGCCCTCCCGCAATGCGTCCCGGTCCTCCCGGGTCTTGATCGCGGGGTTCCACTTTATAAGGTTGCCACGGGTGGCGTAATCCCCGTCGTCGAACCACAAGTGGTGGACGCAAACTTCGGCAGTTATCTTCTTGTCCCCAAGCGGCTTGGTGTCGAACAAAGCGAGCTCGCGGGCTGTGCTGAGGTGTAAAACGTGCAGATGCGTACCGTAACGGTCAGCCAGCTCGACGGCCGCCGCCGAAGAGCGGTAACATGCTTCGGCGCTGCGGATAAGGGGATGCATGGCGGGAGCGATGTCCTCCCCGTATTTCGCGCGGTATTTCGCCGTGTTCTCGCGGATCAGCGGCTCGTACTCGCAATGGGTAGCGATAAGGACGGGACTCTCGGCAAAGATGGCCGACAGGGCTTTGCGGTCGTCCACCAGCATATTACCTGTCGACGAGCCCATGAATACCTTGACGCCGCATATCCGCCTGGGGTCTAAGCGGCGGATGGCGTCGATATTCCCGTTGTCGGCCCCCAAGTAGAACGCGTAATTGACAGCCGAGGTTTTGTCGGCACGCTCCATCTTCCATTCCCATTCCCTCTGGCTGGTGGTGGCGGGCCGGGTGTTGGGCATCTCCATAAACGAAGTTACCCCGCCTGCGGCCGCGGCCGCAGATTCGGAAGCGATATCACCCTTTTCCGTCAAGCCGGGTTCGCGGAAATGCACCTGGTCGTCGATCACCCCCGGTATGACGAGCATTCCCGTGGCGTCGATAACCACATCCGGGTGCGGCCTGTCGCCGCCGCTATGGTAGTCCCCCTCGCCGACCGCCAGGATCGTATCCCCGCCGTAAAATACGTAGCCGGGAAACGAGCGCATCTGGTTTACGACCGTCCCGTTCGCTATAAGAGTGTATTCCATATCGGTTTATTCTCGGTCTCCCGGGTCCGTATGGCGCGGGCGGATGCGGCGCAGGCGCAGGGCCATAACGCCCCAGAACGCTTCGCCGAAAATGCCGCTGCTCATCTTCGACGAGCCGCGCACCCTTTCCATAAAGATAATGGAGACCTCCTTTATTTTGAATTTAAGCCGCCACGCCGCATACTTCATTTCCACCTGGAAGCCGTAGCCTTTCATCCTTATACGGTCCAGGTCTATCGTCTCCAGCACCCGGCGGGAATAGCATACGAACCCTGCCGTAGCGTCCCGGACGGGCATCCCCGTGGCTATCCGGATATAGACCGACGCAAAATAGGACATCAGCAGGCGCCCCATGGGCCAGTTGATCACGTTGACCCCGCAAATGTACCTCGAGCCGACAACCATATCCGCCCCGTCCAGAGCCTCGCGGTACAGCCGCATCAGATCGTCCGGGTTATGCGAGAAGTCGCAGTCCATTTCGAAAACGTAGTCGTAACCCCGGTCCAGCGCCCAGCGGAAACCGGCCAGGTAGGCGGTACCGAGGCCCAGCTTGCCGCTGCGTTCGATCAGGTGCAGGCGGCCCGGGTAGGCCTGCTGCCGGTCCCGGACAAGGCCGGCCGTACCGTCCGGCGAGCCGTCGTCGATAACCAGCAGGTCGAAACCGCCCTCGAGCGAAAATACCTTTTCGATCATCGGCACTATATTTTCGCTCTCGTTGTATGTGGGGATTATAACGACTTTTTTCATCGGTGGTTCCGGGACCTTAATGGGGGTACGGAACGTAAAATTATGTAATTTTCGCTAAAAACAGTAATTTTATCGCACTTTGACGCCGTCCGGAGACGGCTTTACACAGGCTGCAATAAATAATCCATCGGTTATGAAAAAGATAATTTTACTTCTGTTGGCCGCCAGCTGCTTTGCGGGATTAGCGGCACAAGATTACGAACGCCCGACCTATCAGGAATTGGAGGCGGTCTTCGAAGATTGTAACATACGGGCAAGTGAAGCCATAACGGCCGGAGATTACGGGCTGGCCGTCGAGATTTTACGCGAGTGTAACAAACTGTTTGAATGGCATCAAGAGCAAGATCCGGAGCACTGGGATTTCCGTTATTTCTTCGGCTCGAACTATTATAACCTCGCGTGTTACCTCAGCCTCGAGTCCCGGACGGAGGAGGCCCTGGCCGCCCTCGACAAGGCTTACGACCACGGCTTCTATGAGTATGCCTGGGCCATGGAGGACCCCGACCTGGAGAATATAAGGCATGATCCGCGGTTTGCCGCCATTATCGAAAAGATGCGCGAGAAAGGGGACTATATGGCCATCCTGCGCGAATGCGGCCCGTACCGCACCGAGAACACATCCCTCTATCCCGAATTCGGTTATGAGGATCCCCGCAACGGACGTATCCGCACCGTGAGGGAATACCTGAAGCTTGACGAGGTGGTCGGTGACGGCGACGAGGTCTCGCAGATCATCAACCTTATGACCTTTGTCCATAACCTTATCCCCCATAACGGGAGCCATAGGGCATATTGCGCCAATACGGCCATAGACCTCTATAATTACTCAAAGGCTAACGATGGCCGGGGCATCAACTGCCGCCAGCTGGCCATCGTGCTCAACGATTGTTACCACGCCATGGGGTTCAAGTCGCGCTTTGTGACCTGCCATCCCCAAAACCCCGACGACCCGGATTGCCATGTGATAAACAGCGTATGGTCCACCCAGCTGGGTAAATGGGTGTGGATGGACCCGTCGTTCAACGCTTACGTCACGGACGAGAACGGGCTGCTGCTCGGTATCGGGGAGGTGCGGGAACGAATGCGTGACGGCAGGCCCTATTTCCTGAACGAGGATGCCAACCATAACAACGAAACCCCGCAGACAAAGGGCTATTACCTCGACTATTATATGGCCAAGAACCTCTACTGGCTGCGGGTTCCCGTCAAAAGTTATTTTGCGTTGGAGTCTCCCTATTTCGACAACAACTGGCAATACGTGGGGCTCGTTCCCGAAGGTTACCGGAACCCTTACTACACGTCGGACCAGTTTATAATGACCAGCGATGCTGACTATTTCTGGCAGCCCCCGGTTTTCGATAAGCAGTAACCCGAGAATGGAAAAGAATTTAAACGGTTCCGGATGCCGGTAAAGGTCCAGGTAACGCTCAGCCCGAGGGCCGCTTCGCTTCCCGCCGCTTATACGGCGGCGGCAGCCAAAGCCGCCGGGGTGGACGAAGGCCGGGTGGCTCTTGCGCGGGTCGTTAAACGGTCCATAGACGCCCGGCGCGGCGCCGTCAAGGTGCATCTCACCGTCGAGCTTTTTGTGGACCGCGAGGCGCCTCCCGAGCCGGTCCGTTTCGACTATCCCGACGTCAGCGCCAGGCCGGAGGCGGTCGTTGTCGGGGCGGGACCGGCGGGCCTGTTCGCCGCCCTGCGGTTGATCGAGCGGGGCGTCCGCCCCGTTATCCTCGAACGGGGCAAAACCATAGCCGAGCGTAAGAAAGACATCGCGTCCATAAACCGTAACATCGCTCTCGACCCCGATTCCAACTATGCTTTCGGCGAGGGCGGGGCGGGTACGTTCTCCGACGGCAAGCTCTATACCCGTTCCAAAAAACGCGGGGATTACAATAAAGCCCTCCATATTCTTGTCTACCACGGGGCGTCGCCCGAGATCCTCAGCGATGCCCATCCCCATATCGGTACCGACCGCCTGCCGGGCGTTATCACCCGGATACGCGAAACCATCGAGGCCAGCGGGGGCCGGGTGCTGTTCGGAGCCAGGGTTACCGGCATTGGCATCTCCGACGGCAAGATCGCCCATGTAGAATTTACCCGCGAGGGTGCCACGGAGCGGGTAGACACTCCGGCCGTAATACTGGCAACGGGTCATTCGGCCCGGGACGTCTACCGGATGCTCCACCGTACCGGGGTCCGGCTCGAAGCGAAGAATTACGCGATGGGGGTCCGTATCGAACATCCCCAGCGGCTGATAGACAGCATACAGTACCGAATGCCCGGGCGCGGCGATTACCTCCCTGCGGCCAGTTACTCACTTGTCGAGCAGGTGGTCGGCCGCGGGGTTTACTCGTTCTGTATGTGTCCCGGTGGCTTTATCGTCCCGGCCATGACGTCTGAGGACGAATCGGTGGTAAACGGTATGTCCCCGTCCGGGCGCAACTCCCCGTATGCCAATTCGGGTATAGTGACGGAAATCCGGCAGGAAGACCTCGCCCCGTTACGGGAAAGCTACGGAGTGCTTGCTGGCCTTGAGTTCCAGCAGCGGCTGGAACAGGAGGCCCGGCGCCACGGTGGCGACCCTTTTCGCGCCCCCGCCCAGCGGGTGGCCGACTTTACGGCGGGGAGAATTTCCCCCGACCTGCCGGCCACCTCTTATGTCCCGGGCCTCACCCCGTCCGATATGGGCAGGTGGCTTCCGGAGTTTATTTCCGTTTCCCTGCGCCGCGGGTTGGAAGCGTTCGGCCGCCGCATGCGCGGGTTCGTTACGAACGAAGCGATAGTCACCGGGGTCGAATCGCGCACATCCACCCCCGTACGCATCCCCCGTGACCCGGCAACGCTTTGCCATCCCGAAGTCGCCGGACTCTACCCTGCAGGCGAGGGTGCCGGCTATGCCGGGGGCATCATAAGCGCCGCCCTCGACGGGGAGCGTGTAGCCGACGCCCTGGCCGACAGCCTGCGCTAAACCGGACGCTTGTTTGTCCCGGGTGAATTGCCTACCTTGTAATAAAACCTAACTGAAACTTATATTATGGAAACTCGAAAAGTCAAAACCTGGCATATTGTGGCCATGTTCCTCTTTCCGGCCCTTTACTTTCTGAATGCCATGACCCCGTGGGGCCAGGAACTGTGGGGCAGGGGAAACCGGGACTATTATGCGACTTACTGGATCAGCACTATGGCCCTGCACTGGTTAAGCGTGATCCTTGTGTTTTATTTCCTCAAAAAGGACGGTATATCCCTGCGGGATATCGGGCTGGGCCTCTGTAAGAAAGGGAGCCTGATCGTCATCGGTGCCCTTGTCGCCGTCGCCCTGGGCATTTTCTTTTTCACCGAATCGGCTGCCCCTGCAAAGTCGACTGTGGATATGGGTTGGATGTCCATGTTCTACCCGCTCGACACCCGGGAGAGGCTTTTGTGGATATTCTGCTGTTTCAGCGCCGGGTTCTGCGAGGAACTGGTCTACCGGGGATACAACATCTCGATGCTGACTTTCAAAGGGGTGAACAAATGGCTCGCATTACTGCTTGCCGCATTCCCGTTCATCCTGATCCATAGCTTCGCCCCGATCTATTCCGGTTATATGTTCGGCATGTATTTCAGCGCGGCTATAATCTTCGGGCTTATATATTTGCTTACCAAAAGGCTATGGATACCCATGGCGATCCATTGCCTCTATAACCTGACCGCGATGATGGCCGTGCTTGGCCAGTAGGCTCAGAACTCCGAAGTGAAATGGAACCGGATGTCCGGGAATTTCTCCTGGGCTAACGTCAGTGCATAGCTGGTGTCGGCCAGGAATACGTCCCGGCCGTGTTTGTCGATGGCCATATTGGCGTGCTTGCGTTTCATGAAGTCTGCCAGTTCCTCGGCATTGTCGCTCTCGATCCAGCACGCTTTATATATCTGTATCGGCTCGTAACGGCACTTGGCGTTGTATTCATGCTCCAGGCGGTACTGGATGACCTCGAACTGCAGTGCCCCCACGGTCCCGATTATCTTTCGCCCGTTCAGTCGGCTGGTGAACAGCTGGGCCACTCCCTCGTCCATCAACTGGTCCACACCCTTTGACAACTGCTTGAACTTCTGCGGGTCGGCATTCTCGATATACCGGAACAGCTCCGGCGAGAAAGAGGGTATGCCCGTGAACTTGAGCTTCTCCCCCTCGGTGAAAGTATCCCCGATCTTAAAGTTCCCCGTGTCGTGCAGCCCGACTATATCCCCCGGGAAAGCCTCGTCCACGATGGACTTTTTCTCGGCCATGAACGCCGTGGGCGAGGAGAATTTTATATTCTTGCCGCTGCGTACGTGCAGGTAAGGTTTGTTGCGTTCGAACCTGCCGGAACATATCTTGAGGAACGCGATGCGGTCGCGGTGGTTCGGGTCCATATTTGCGTGTATCTTAAATACGAACCCGCTCATTTTCTCCTCGTACGGGTCCACCGTGCGTTCCTGTGTGGTCGACGGCCGTGGCGACGGGGCGATCTTTATAAAACAATCGAGCAGTTCCCTCACCCCGAAATTGTTTATCGCGCTGCCGAAGAACACCGGAGCCAGCTCCCCGTGCAGGTAAGCCTCCCGCTCGAAACTGTCGTAAACCCCCTCCACCAGCTCTAGGTCCTCTTTCAACCGGGCTGTAAATGGCGCTATATATCCATCCAACGTCGGATCGTCTAGTGTGATGTCTACCGTCTCGCCGTCGGCCGTCTGCCGGTTGTCCGACAGGAACAGCGACAGGTTATTCTCGTACAGGTTATAAACCCCCTTGAACGTCGGTCCGTTACTTACCGGGAACGCCAACGGCCTTACCCGTATCTTCAGCTCGCTCTCCACCTCGTCCATAAGATCGAACGGATCCTTGGACGGACGGTCCATCTTGTTGATGAACACCATCACAGGGGTCCGCCGCATCCGACATACCTCCATCAACTTCCTGGTCTGCGTCTCCACCCCCTTAGCCCCGTCGATCACGATGATCACACTGTCCACGGCAGTGAGCGTCCTGTAGGTATCCTCGGCGAAATCCTCATGTCCCGGAGTGTCCAGTATATTGATCTTCACCCCCTTATAATCGAACCCCATTACTGACGTGGCCACCGAAATACCCCTCTGCCGCTCTATCTCCATAAAGTCCGACGTCGCACCCCGCTTGATCTTATTGCTCTTTACAGCACCAGCCACATGGATAGCACCCCCGAACAACAACAACTTCTCGGTCAACGTAGTCTTCCCCGCATCCGGATGACTGATGATCGCAAACGTCCTCCGCCTGCCTATCTCCTCACTCAATGCCATAAATATGTATTTTTATGTTTTATCATTGTTTATTTTTTGTTCTCTTTTGAAAAAGAGAACCAGAAAACTTTTCTGGAAACTGCGTTTCCTGCTATTTTATGAGTTCGTTAAAGGGGGCAAGGCTTTGCCTTTCTACCCCCTTTAACGAACTCACAAGGTTATCATGAGATACGAAGTATCTCCGGAAGTTCTTTGGTTCTTTCTTTCAAGAAAGAACGAAGTAATAAAGTATAATAAATCATGGAAATTACATTTCTACGGCGTTGGTGAGGGGGTAGTCGAGGGAGTAGTGGAGTCCGACGCTTTGTTTGAGTTGTTGTGCTTGTTTGATTATGAGGTATCCGACTGTGATCATGTTGCGCAGTTCGCAGAGGTTTTGGGATAGTGTGGATTTGAGGTAGAGTTCTTCTGTTTCCTGGAATATTATTTCAAGGCGGCGCATGGCGCGTTCAAGGCGGAGGTTGGAGCGGACTATCCCGACGTAGTTGCTCATTATCTGTTGCATTTCGCGGTAGTTTTGCGTAATGAGGACCATCTCTTCGGGGCTGCTTGTGCCTTCGTCGTTCCAGTCGGGTATTCCCATTTGGAGCGGTATACAGCAAAGGCGGGGCGCAGAGTGGGCGGCGGCGAGGTCGGCATATACGGCCGCTTCGATGAGCGAGTTGGATGCCAGGCGGTTGGCCCCGTGCAGGCCGGTCGAGGAGGTCTCTCCCAGGGCGTAAAGGTTGGCTATGGATGATTGGCCGTTGTAGTCCACTTTGACGCCGCCGCAGCAGTAATGGGCGGCCGGGACCACGGGGATCATCTCTTTGGTGATATCGATGCCGATGCTCAGGCATTTCTCGTATATATGCGGGAAGTGGGCTATCACCTCTTCCGGGTTCCGGGAGGTGATGTCAAGGTAGACGAAGTCTTCGCCGCGCGTTTTGAGTTCGTGGTCTATGCTGCGGGCCACGATATCGCGCGGGGCGAGCGAGCCCATCGGGTGGTACTTATGCATGAACTCACGGCCGTCGCTCAGGCGCAGGATGGCCCCGAAGCCGCGCAGGGCTTCCGAGATCAGGAACGAGGGGCGTTCGCCGGGGTTGTAGAGCGAGGTTGGGTGGAACTGGATGAACTCCATATTCTCTGTCACACCTTTGGCCCGGTGGACCATGGCGATGCCGTCGCCCGTGGCCACGGGCGGGTTGGTGGTCGTGTGGTAAATGTTCCCGACCCCGCCGGTCGAGAGGACCGTGATCCGGGAGAGGACTTTCACTATCCCCGAGGTCTTGAGGTTCAGTACGTATGCCCCGTAACAGGTTATGTCCGTGGATTGTTTGGTCACCAGCCGGCCGAGGTGGTGTTGGGTGATGATATCCACGGCGAAGTGGTGTTCCAGTATTTCGATATTGGGATGTTTCTTTACGCGCGAGATCAGGGCGCGTTCTATTTCGGCTCCCGTGTAGTCCTTATGGTGGAGGATGCGGTTTTCCGAGTGTCCTCCCTCACGTGCGAGGTCGTACTTGCCTGCGGGCGTCTTGTCGAACCTTACCCCGGCACGCACCAGGTCCCGGATGGCTTCCGGCGCCCGCGTTACGACCAGTTCCACCGCCACGGGGTCGCAAAGTCCCGCCCCGCATATCAGCGTGTCCTGTATATGCTTCTCGAAATTATCCGGCGGATAGGTCACACAGCAAATCCCGCCCTGGGCGTACTCCGTATTGCTCTCGTGCATCTCGCCCTTGGTAACGATCAGCACGCGCCCGGTATCGGCTACTTTCAGCGCGTAACTCAGCCCGGCTATGCCGCTGCCGATCACCAGGAAATCGGTCTCTTTTTTCATACCCGTCTAACGGATCGTATATTTGTTCAGTTCGTCCCCGCTCCCGGCAAAGACGTTGCGGTCCACGTTGCCCTTGATCCCGTGCAGCCGGTGGGTCTCGGTATGCTGCCAGAAAGTCCAGCGGTGGTGGGCCGGGTTGCCCCGGTAGTCGGCCAGCCAGAGGATATATTCCCCGGCCGGGAAGTCCGCCTTGAGGTACTCCTCATAAAACAGCGTGGAACAGTATATGATCGGGTTGACCCCGTATTTCTTCTTCACCGTTTTGCAAAATTCCCGCGCTTCCTTTACCGTCTTTTCCGGGTCGGTCATGAACCGGTGCTTTTCGATGTCCAGTACCGGCAGCAGGTTGCCGCGCGACAGGTCGGCCGTTTTGATGAAGTTCTCGGCCTGTTCGCGCCCGGGGGTGCGGTGGCCGAAAAAGTGGTAAGCACCGCGCAGGATACCCAGTTCGTCCAGTTTGCGTGCGTTCTTTTCATAGGACGGGTCTGCAATAAGCGTACCCTCGGTAGCCTTGAGGAAGACGAAATCCGGGCGGTTGCGTCGGGCGACCTGGTCCCAGTCGATATTGGCCTGGTGCCGCGACACGTCGATACCCCACACCTGGTAATCCTCATGGGTTCGGCCGTGGTGGCCCGTCCCGCAGGCATGGAACAGCAAGGCCAGAAAAGGCAATGCGATGGCGGATAAGCGGATTTTCATTGTCCGGGATAGCTGGAAACGGTGCAAAGGTAACTATTTGCCCGGTAAGTTACACGCTTTTATCGGGGTGGGGTGCCGGGTTTTTGCGGTAAACCGCCGCGCACCATCCCGCTTCCGCCGCCTCGTCCACCCGGGACAGGCCGCATTCGGCGGCTGCCCCGTCTACGGCCATAAGGTCGGTGTCGAGTATGCCGCTGATAACCAACGTACCCTCCGGCCGTAGGGCCGCAGCATACCGGCCCATATCCCGGCACAGGATATTACGGTTTATATTGGCAAGGATCACGTCGTACCGCTTCCCGTCGATGGCCGCAGCGTCCCCGAGTATGGGCATTATACGGTCCTGCACCCCGTTGTCCGCGATGTTCTCACGGCAGTTCTCGAATGCCCAGCGGTCGATATCCACCGCATCCACAGGATCGGCCCCCCGCTTTGCCGCCAAAATAGCCAGGATGCCCGTGCCGCTTCCCATATCCAGCACGGTTTTTCCGGTCATGTCCAGCCGTTCCATCAGGGCTATCATAAGCCTTGTGGTCTCGTGGTGGCCGGTCCCGAACGACATCTTGGGCATTATCACGATATCGGTCACCCCATCCCCCGCCGCCTCGTGGAACGGCGCGCGAACCATCACGTTGCCCATCCGGATAGGCTCGAACGAGGCTTCCCATTCAGCGTTCCAGTTCCGTTCTCCGATGGTCCGGCAAGCCGATTTGGTGCCCGTTGCCCGCAGGACGGCAGTTATTTCGTGCATGTTGGCTTCCAGGTCAGCCTCGGCGATATAGGATTTCAGCCCGGTGTCTGTGACCTCGAAGCCGTCGAACGGGAAATCGGCCAGCTCGGCCATCAGTATCTCGGCGTCTTCGGTACACAGGCAGGGGGTGGTTATTTCGATATGGTCCATTTGGGGAATAAATCGTTAAATTAGCGCGTGTAAAGTTACTGTTTTATGGACGAATCCGGCAACTGGGACCAGCATATCCGCTCTTACCTCTCGTATCTTCGGTTCGAGAAGAACCTCGCGGATAACACCGTGGAGTCTTATTCCCGGGATATCAGTCAGTTCCGCCGTTTCCTGGCCGACAACCGTCAGGGGCTCGAGGGTCCGGAAAAGGTATGCCGGGAGGATATCGAATTCTACCTCGCCTCACTGTTCGACCGAAACGTCCGGCCCGCCACGCAGTCCCGGAAACTTAGCGGGATCAAGAGTTTTTTCTCTTTCCTTGTGCTCTCCGACGTGCTGGCCTCTTCCCCGGCCGAGTTCGTGGATATGCCCCGGTCACACCGCAAACTGCCGGAAGTGTTGACCGTTGAGGAGGTTGACCGTATATTGGCAGCCATCGACCTGGGCCACCCGCAGGGCCACCGCAACAAGGCCATGATAGAGACCCTCTACAGCTGCGGACTGCGGGTCTCGGAGCTGATTTCCCTAAGGCTGGGAGACCTTTTTTTCGACGACGGATTTATCAGGGTGACCGGCAAGGGAAGCAAGCAGCGCCTGGTCCCCATGAGCGACGCCGCCCGCCGGAATATCTCCCTCTGGCTGGATCAGCGCCGCTCGATGCGCCCCGATCAGAAAAGCGAAGAGATAGTTTTCCTTAACCGCCGGGGCCGCAAACTCACGCGCGTTATGGTCTTTACAATTATCCGCCGGGCGGCGGAAAGGGCAGGTGTCGGCAAGGCTATCAGCCCCCATACGTTCCGCCATTCGTTCGCCACGCACCTGCTGCAGGGTAGAGCGAGCATCCGACAGGTGCAGGACCTGCTGGGCCACGAATCTATCATAACCACCGAAATTTATACCCACCTCGACAGGGAGGGGTTGCGCCAAAGCGTCGAAACGTACCACCCGCTGGGTGAAAAATAGAACGGATTTGAAAAAAACTTTCTTGCCGATCTTTACGGTCTTATTTATATGCCATTCATGCGGCCGGATGGCCGGTGACGGCCTAACCGCTTACCGGATCGAAGCCTCTTTGGACGAGGAGGCCGGCTCGTGGGATTGCCGGATGGAGGTCCGGTGGACCAACAATACCAACGAGCCGGTCGAGGTCGTCCCGTTCCTGTTCGACGCCTCCCCGCAGGATAGCCTCGTACGGTCGGTAACGGTAAAGGGCATCCCGGCGGACTGGACCTATACGGACGGCGGTTTCCGGGTCGGCATACCCGCCCTTGATCCCGGCAAAACCGTTGCTATCGACCTGGATTTCAGAACCCGTGACGAAGAATATTTCCGTGGGGAAATCCTTTTATGCGAACCCGTATTCCCGGTTATTCCCTATTCAGGGGAGGACGGTTTCCGGACCGAATGGCACACCCCGGCCGATTACGAGGTCACCGTTACGATCCCGCAGGGGTACGATATAGCGTCCACCGGCACGATCGACCGGGTGTCGGACAGGGACGGCCGCCGCACCATTGAAACCTCCGCCCGCAACGTGCCGTGGTATGACCTTGTGGTGCTCACGGATCAGATACTGTTGTGGGAAGATACCGATGGTGATGTACCTATCCGCTTGTTCTACTTCCCACAGGATTCGCTCTGGGCGCCGAAACTGGCCGGGTATGCCCGGGACATTATCGAATACTACACATCGGAACTTGGATTCTATCCCCAGCCGGTGCTTTCCATTATCCCCGGGTGGGACCGGCCTTATGGCGGCTGGCCGGTTGGCCCGAATGTGGTGGGGATCCACATGGGCCTGGACATAGCGCCGGAAAACCATGCCCCCTGGATCACAGCCCACGAGATCGGCCACCAATACTGGGGCTTCAACCACACTTTGAACCCTATGGACTATCCCTACTGGCTCGGCATTGGCCTCGGCCTTTACACCGACCGGATGTATTCCCTGCACACCGGGATCAAAACGGACCATGACGAGGATTTTTATAGCGACTATCTCAAAGGGGTGCGGAACGGGATAAATACTACCGTCATGCGGCCCGTACGGGAATTGCAGGAGGAGAAGATCGACTGGAACAATATTATCGTCCACGGCAAGGCCTGGGCCATAGTGCGCCTGCTCGAACTGAAGATGGGCGAAGAGGCGTTCCGGCAAGCGTATGACCTGTTCCTCGAGCGGTCCGCCGGCAGGACTATTACCCCGGAGGATTTTCGCGGCGTCTGCGAGGAGGTCAGCGGTATGGACCTATCCGGGTTTTTCCATACATGGCTCTATACGGACGATAACCTACACTACCGGACCGACTACTGTGTTTATGACGAGGATAAAAAAGAGTGCCGCATCGGGCTGGAAAGGCTCGGTAAAGCCACGGTGGACAGTATAGAGATCGGTTACCGCCCGCGAACGGACAAATTCGAAACAGTGGTCGAATCGTACGCGATGGACGATGGTGATTACCTAAAGATCGAACAGCCGTTGCCGTTTTTCCCGGCTGCCATCGAGATAGACCCATTGGGAAAATTACCGCTGGTGGACAGGGAGGAACCCCGGCCAGTCTTATCATTAACCCCGCCGGTTGTCGATATCAGTCATTTGGAAGTTTATATGTAATCATTAGACATCCGTCGCCGTAGCTGATCCCGTACCGGGCGACCTCTTTCAGGCTCCGGCCTTTTCCACCGGGACTGGATAATCTTCCCGCGATTTCAGGATTGTAAGACTTTGCCGGCTGTAAGTCGTATGCTACCGCCCTGAGCGCCCATTCGAGTCATATCTTCGAGAGTCCCGATGTGCGCCCTACGACGGGTGAGCCGGCATTATTTTAAATAACGGTCCAGCAGGCCGTCCATTTCCTGTTGTATCTCCCGGGATTTCAGGGCTGCCACGGCCGCGAATTCGTCTGATTTGTCGGCATAAATGATCCCCCTCGAGGAGTTTACCAGCAAACCGCAGCCGCCGTTCATCCCGTAGCGGGCGACCTCTTCGAGGCTCCCGCCCTGTGCGCCCACGCCGGGAACAAGCAGGAAATGGTCGGGAACTATGCGGCGCACCTGTTCCAGCATCCGCGCCTGTGTGGCTCCCACGACGAACATCGTATTATCCGCCGTACCCCAGCCGCTCGCCGTAGCCAAAACCGCCTCATACAGCATCCGGCCGTCTTCCAGCCGCAGGGTCTCGAAATCTTCCGCACTTGGGTTGGAAGTAAGTGCCAGCAGTACCGCCCACCTGCCCGGATAGCCAAGGAACGGCTCTACGGTATCTTTACCCATATATGGCGATAGCGTCACCGCGTCCACCAGCCCGCCGTCGAAGAATGCCCGGGCATACATCCCCGAGGTGTTCCCTATATCCCCGCGTTTGGCATCGGCGATGATAAACATGCCGGGATGCCGCTCGCGGATATACCGGCAGGTCTTCTCGAAACTGGCCCACCCGGCGGCCCCGTTCTCCTCGTAGAACGCCAGGTTGGGTTTGTAACAAACCGTATATGGGGCCGTAGCATCTATAATGGCCTTGTTGAATTCGAATTGAGGATCGTCCGCGCCCGTGAGACAGGCCGGCGTTTTACGGATATCCGTGTCGAGACCAACGCACAGGAAGCTCCTTTTGGCCAGTATCGCTGCGGTAAGTTGTCGTGAGTCCATATCGTTTTAATTTTTAGTCGTTGGCCGGCATCCGGAGCCAGCCGATAATGCGCCGGTGGCCGATGCGCCACCCGTCAGCGCCCATTTCAAGCGGGAAAGTCTTGCGGCTGTCATGCCGTCGCCCCCCGTTTTGCTGGATAACCTCTACGTAATCCCCGCCCGTTGCCGCCACAATGGCCACATGCCCGTAGGGGTTGAACATGCCGGCCCGATAAACCACCAGGTCCCCGGTCTCGGGCCGTGGACCGGCCCCGTTTGCATATTGCACGAGGCCCCGCCGTGAGTTGTATCCGCCCGATCTGACCCCCTTATCGTAAAAATCCCGTGCATGGCCGTAAGCGTCGGGCATTCGGTGGCCGTAACGGTAAAGGTAATACCTTTTTACGAACTCCACGCACTGGTATCTCAGCCCGATATTGTACCCGTCGTCGGTCGTATTCCGTCCGTATACGGCGTTCACGGGGCCGTTACAGTAAACATATACCCCGTGCAGGCTGTCAATGACCGTTCCCGGTGCCGTCCCGGTCAGGTTGATACGCGGCACGGCGAACCATGCCACAACCGCCAGCATTACCGTCACGCAAATAAACAGCACCGGCCTGCGGACTGAAAGTTTGCGTCTCGTTGGCCGGTGCATGATAAAAGTTCTCGGTTGCGGCTGATTAACCCAGCTCGCTCTCCTTGAGCCGTTCGGTATTCTCGGCGACGATAAGGTTGTCGATAACGTCCTGTATGTCGCCGTCCATAAAAGCGGAGAGGTTATACACCGTATAGTTTATGCGGTGGTCCGTGATGCGGCCCTGCGGGTAATTGTAAGTTCGTATCTTGGCCGAGCGGTCACCGGTGGAGACCATCGTCTTGCGTTTGCCCGCTATCTCGTCGAGGTATTTGGAGTATTCCAGGTTGAATATACGGGTACGAAGCTCCTCGAGGGCCTTGTCGAAGTTCTTGAGCTGCGATTTTTGGTCCTGGCACTGGACTACGATCCCGGTCGGGATATGGGTAAGCCTTACGGCCGAATAGGTCGTGTTGACCGACTGGCCCCCCGGGCCCGAAGAACAATAAGTGTCCTTGCGGATATCGTTCATATTCAGCTCTATATCGAATTCTTCGGCTTCGGGAAGCACCGCTACCGACGCCGCCGAAGTGTGTACCCGGCCCTGTGTCTCGGTTTGCGGCACCCGCTGTACGCGGTGGACCCCCGACTCGTATTTCAGCGTGCCGTAAACGTTGTCGCCCGTAACCTTGAGCACCACCTCCTTGAATCCACCGGCCGCACCCTCGCTCATATTGTTGATCTCGTATTTCCAGCCCTTGCGCTCGATATACTTGGTGTACATCCGCATAAGGTCCCCGGCGAAAATGGCCGCTTCGTCCCCGCCGGTGCCGCCCCGTATTTCGAGGATGGCGTTCTTCTCGTCCTGCGGGTCCTTGGGGATCAGCAGCAGTTTGATCTGCTCCTCCAGCCTGCCGATAACCGGTTCCAGTTCCGTGACTTCCTCTCGGGCCATCTCACGCATCTCCTCGTCCTTTTCGTTGGACAATATATCCTTGGCCTCCTGCAGGTTGGCTACCGACAGGCGGTATTTCTCGCTGGCCTCGATCAGCGGCTGCAGCTCTTTGTATTCCTTGTTGAGGGAGACGAACCGCTTCATATCCGATATAACCTCCGGGTCGGTCATCTGCTGCCCGATCTCCTCGTATTTCATCTTCAGCCCGTCGAGCCGGGCAAGTAGGGAATTATCCGCCATAAACGTTACTTTTGGGACACAAAGATAAGGATTTATCCATTATATCGCGGGGTGGGCCGCAGAGGTATAAAATAAAAGCGGTTCCGTGGGAGGAACCGCCGTTTGGATAGGGGTTATATAAATATTATACTATGGATATATTTCTTTTTTTCAGGGCGAAATCCTTATCTTTACGACCGGGATTTCTTTTAGGAATCGTACTACCTTTTTCCTGATACAAATGTAGGTTTTCGGTATTTCACAAAAAAACGGGAATTTTAAAATACCCTGTTTTGCGGTAAAATTGTGAAGAGAAACAGAAAAATTGTTAAAACGAAATCCAAAAGAACCGTTATTTTGGTGCGTCACCTTGCAAAAACCCCCTTATAGTTGTCTACGGTCAAACATATTTCCCTTTCTAAGTTCCAGTCCCTTATAAAGCGCAAACTCGAGGAGGCGCTCCCGCTGCCGTGCTGGGTGACGGCCGAGATCAGCGAGCTAAAGGTCAACTACTCGGGCCATTGTTATCTGGAGCTGGTCGAAAAGGGTGGCGATAACGGGGTGCCGTGCGCCAAGGCCGGCGCCGTTATCTGGCGTAACGCTTACGGGATGATCTCGTCGTTTTTCCGGAGCGAGACCGGGTCGGACTTGGCGGTTGGGATGAACGTGCTGATGAAAGTCACGGTGAGCTACCACGAGCTTTACGGCCTAACGTTGGTTGTGACTGATATCGATCCGCTCTATACCCTCGGCGATATGGAGCGCCAGCGGCAGAAGACCATAGCCCGCCTGAAAGAGGAGGGGGTGTTCGATATGAACCGGTCGCTTCCCGCCCCGGCGGTGATGCAGCGTATAGCCGTGGTCTCTTCCCGGAATGCGGCCGGGTTCCAGGATTTTATGAACGAGCTGGCTCTGTCGCCCTACCGTTTCGAGGTGGAACTCTTCGACTCGTTCATGCAGGGCCACGGGGCCGAAGAGTCCGTGATAGAGGCTCTTGGGCGCATTTGCGACCGGGGTGAGCTGTTCGACGTAGTGGTGGTTATCCGTGGGGGAGGGTCGCAGAGCGATCTGGCCGCGTTCGACTCTTACCGGCTGTGCAGCCATATAGCCCAATTCCCCCTGCCGGTGGTTACCGGCATTGGGCATGACAAGGACCAGAGCGTGGCCGACCTTGTGTCGGCCGTCGCCCTGAAGACCCCGACCGCCGTCGCCCGGTTCCTGATAGACTCGATGGACGAGGCCGATTCGTGGCTGGCCTCCGCATTGTCCGAGGTGACGCAGTTGGCCGTCGAGCTGCTCGAGGAGGAGCGCAGGCAGGTGCGCGAATATACTTTCGGCCTGTCCCATGCCGTATCGGGTTTGACCCGGTCGGTCGAGAGGCGGTTGGAGAAACTGGCCTCGGAGATTTCCGGTGCGGCAGCGGCTTATCTGGCATCTTCACGGTTTGCGCTTCAAAGCGCGGGGACCGGGGTCGAGGCCGGGGCCAGGGCCGTGCTGGCCGGTGAGAAACAAAGGCTCGGGGCGGTGGCCCGGCTTGTGGAGAGCCGGGACCCGAAGAATATACTCGCGCTCGGGTTCGCGGTGGTGCGCAAAGACGGCCGGGCTATCGTGGATGCTTCCGCAGTTGCACCGGGGGACTTATTGGAGGTCGCCCTGCACCGGGGTACGGTATCGGCCCGCGCAGAACAGATAAATGCAAAAACCAAATAGATGGCAAAGCAAGAGATCAGTTACGCCGGGGCGATGGCCCGGATAGAGGAAATACTCGCCCGCTTCAACGAGGGCGAGCTGGATGTGGATACCCTCGCAGCGGAGGTCAAACAGGCTACGGAGCTTATCAAGTTCTGCCGGGCGCGGCTGCTCAAAGCCGAACAGGAGGTGTCGGAAATCCTTAAAGACCAATAGCGGTGAGGGCCCAGGTCAAATACATCCTGAATCATATCCCGAGGCGGGCACTGTTGATGTTCGTCCATTATTTCACCCCCGTAACGGCGGTCCTTTATTCGGGGAGCCGGTACCGGTGCCCCGTTTGCGGGCACGGGTTCCGCAAACTGCTCCCGTTCGGGTATACGGCCGTTCGCAAAAACGCTCTCTGCCCGTCGTGCCTCTCGCTGGAGCGTCACCGGCTGATGTGGGTGTACCTCAAGCGGGAAACTGATTTTTTCCGCAAGGCGCTACTGGTGCTGCATATCGCTCCCGAGCGCTGTTTTATGCGCAAATTCCAGCGGCACCTCGGGGAGTTCTACGTTACGGCGGACCTCGAAAGTCCGCTTGCCAAGGTTAAGATGGACGTCCAGAAAGCCCCGTTCGGGGACTCGACGTTCGATGTTATCTTCGCAAACCATATCCTCGAGCATGTCGAGGACGACCGCAAGGCTATGCGTGAGCTTTTCCGCATTATGAAGCCCGGAGGGTGGGGGATCCTGCTCTCGCCCGTAGTGCGGGGACTGGCCGAGACCCGGGAGGACCCGTCGCTCGACACGCCGCAGAAGCGCTATGAGGCCTACGGTCAGTCGGACCACCTGCGCGAATACGGCGAAGATTACCCCGACCGTCTGCGTGAGGCCGGGTTCGAGGTCGAGTCTATAGACTATGCCGCCCGGCTCTCACCCGAGGAGGTGGAACATTACGCCCTTGGGAACGATATCATTTACCTTGTCCGCCGGCCCGCCGGCAACTAATTCCCTTACTGCCCCGCCTGCTGGCCATTTCTTTTGCCGGGCACCGGTCAGTAATTTATTCCGCAGGCATTTACCGGTATTTTATACAGCCACCTGCCGGTATTTTTCTACCGCCGTCCCCCGATATGCCCGTACCGACTACGGGCAACTCTTTTTTATGATGTCGGTCTGTGTACCGCGAGGCCGGGCTCCTTCACTGTCTCTCCTGCCGGTAATTTTCCGGTTACGGCCCGCCTGCCGGCAATTTCTTTTGCCGGGCACCGGTCAGTTATTTATTTCCGCAGGCATTTACCGGTATTTTAACACAGCCCCCTGCCGGTATTTTTCCACCGCCGTCCCGCGATATGCCCGTAGCGACTACGGGCATTGCTTTTTTATGATACGAGCCTAACGGTCCGGGCCACGGTTCCGGACGCTTTCTTTTAACAGCCCGTCTTTTTGGTCTGTTCTCTGCCATACATACCAATGAATGCCATAACGATAGCCTTTCCCTTAGCCCGTGCTTGTCCGAAGACCATACCGGGCAGGATTTTTATCGCCCGGAACCGGGTCCGCAAGCCCCGGGGAATGGTACGGATTATGTAATAAGAGTGGAAGCCAGCCCGGCAGGGCCTGCAGGGAGGGGCGTGAATAACCGAAAAACTATATAAAATGATTTCTGACAACAGTGAGCTTGGGATAACATGGCTCGGGCAGGGAGGCTTCCTGCTCGAGAACGGGGGTGTGAGGATAGTTGTCGACCCGTATCTTTCAGACAGCCTGCGGCTCAAGGGGTTCAAACGCAGTTTCCCGGCCCCGGTACAGCCCGAAGAGATAAGTCCCGATATGGTGTGCGTTACGCACGACCGCGGCGACCATTTCGACGAGCAGACGCTCCTTTCCCTCTACAAATTCTGTCACAACTGCGTCATTATGGGGCCTAAAACCGTCACCGCCCATTGCCGCAAACTGGGTTTCAACCCGGCACGGCTGGTGACCCTTGCTGCCGGGGAGAACACTTTTTCCTATGACAATATCCGCGTCCGTGGCGTCCAGGCTTTCAACGGCGGCGAGGATGCCATAGGGTTGGCCATCAACGCCTCTAAATTCCGTATATATATCAGCGGTGACACACAGCGGGACGATTCCCTCGCCCTCTCCGTAAGGAACGCACTGGGAGGGAATCCGGATATTATGATGGTCTGCGTGAACGGCCGCAACGGGTGTATGGACGACGTGGATGCTTTCCGCCTGGTACGTGCCCTGCAACCAAAGATAGCCATCCCGATGAACTACGGCCTCTTTGCGGACGATACGGCGGACCCCCGCCCGTTCGTGGATACCGTGACGCGCATCGGCATCGAATCCGTAATGCTCGAACCCGGCAAGCTCCTGCTTATCCACGGCGAGACCCCGTTCGCCGAAGAGCAGTATTCCCGCCCGACCGAAGCCGTTATGGCTTGATCTTATATACCCGGGCTCTACGGGCCGGATGTAAATATAAAACAGGTGATGCCCGCTTGAAAGCGGGCATCACCTGTTTTATAGTGGCCGGTTAATGGAGGCTATTGCCCTTTCCCGTGACACTGTTTGTATTTCTTACCGCTGCCGCAGGGACAGGGGTCGTTACGTCCCACCTTGGGCTGGGCCTGCACGGGCGCCGGTTTGCCCCGGTCGGCCGCCCCGGCATTACGCGCGGCATCCATCCGTGACGCCTGCAGCTTGCTCATATCGGTTTTGGGACGGTTTTCACGGCGCTGCTTCATCTCCTCCTCCGTATTCCCGCGCACGGGGATATACCCCTTGTTGAGGATTGAAATAACTTCGCGGTTCACCTTGTCGAGCATCTTGCGGAACAGCTCGAACGATTCGAATTTGTAGATCAACAGCGGGTCTTTCTGCTCGTAAGTCGCGTTCTGCACGCTCTGGCGCAGTTCGTCCATCTCACGCAGGTGCTGGCGCCAATTGTCGTCGATGGTGGTGAGCATCACTATCTTGCTGAACACCTTGTATATCTCCATGCACCCGGTCTCGACACATTTCTTCAAGTCCACCGGGACGTTGAAGCCCAACCGCCCGTCGGTTACCGGTATATAAATATTCTCGTAATTCTCGCCCTGTTCCTTGTAAATCCGCTCGATAACCGGTTTGGCCGTAGCCGCAACCGTCTCGGCCCGCCGCTTGTAAGCTTTCTGGAAGTCGTCCAGCAGCCGTGCGGCGAACTGCTCTTTATTGAACGAAGAAAACTCTTCCGCCGTGAACGAGGGCTGGATCGCCGCAAGGCGGATCAGCTCGTACGACATATTTTCGTAATCGTCGTCCAGGTAGTTGTCGGCGAACGATTCGGCGAAGTCGGTCATGATGTTGTTGATATCGATCTCCACCCGCTCCCCGTACAGCGCGTGCCTGCGGCGGGTGTAGATAACCTCCCTCTGGGCGTTCATCACGTCGTCGTATTCCAGCAGGCGTTTACGCGTCCCGAAATGGTTCTCCTCCACCTTTTTCTGGGCCCTCTCGATGGCGCGGGACATCATACCGGCCTGTATCGATTCGCCGTCCTTGAGGCCCATGCGGTCCATCCACTTGGCGATGTTGCCCGAGCCGAACAACCGCATCAGGTCGTCCTCCAGCGAAACGTAGAACTGCGACGAACCGGGGTCTCCCTGGCGTCCGGCACGGCCCCTAAGCTGGCGGTCCACACGGCGCGACTCATGGCGTTCCGTACCGATGATCGCAAGCCCCCCGGCCTCTTTTACCTCCGGGGTCAGCTTGATGTCCGTACCACGGCCGGCCATATTGGTGGCTATGGTCACCTGTCCCGGACGGCCGGCTTCGGCCACGATCTGGGCCTCCAGCTGGTGCTGTTTGGCGTTCAGGACGTTGTGCTTGATGCCGCGCAGCTTGAGCATACGGCTCAACAGTTCCGATATCTCCACGGAAGTCGTACCCACGAGCACCGGACGCCCCTCGTTAACCAGGGTGTCGATCTCCTCGATCACGGCGTTGTATTTCTCCCGTTTGGTCTTGTATATCAGGTCGTCCTTGTCGTTACGGATTATCGGCCGGTTGGTCGGGATCACGATCACATCCAGCTTATATATGCTCCAGAACTCGCTGGCTTCCGTCTCCGCCGTACCGGTCATACCGGCCAGCTTGTGGTACATACGGAAGTAGTTCTGCAGGGTGATCGTAGCGAACGTCTGGGTTGCGGCCTCCACCTTTACCCGCTCTTTCGCCTCGATGGCCTGGTGCAGCCCGTCCGAATAGCGCCGCCCGTCCAGTATACGGCCGGTCTGCTCATCCACGATCTTTACCTTGTTGTCCATCACCACATACTCCACATCCTTTTCAAACATGCTGTATGCTTTCAGGAGCTGGTTCACGGTATGGACCCGTTCGGTCTTAACCGCGTAATCGTTGATTATCTCGTCCTTACGTGCGGCTTTTTCCTCCGGCGAGAGTTCCGACCTCTCAAGTTCGGCAACCTCGGTGCCGATGTCGGGCAGTACGAAGAATCTCTCTTCGCCCATCCGGGACGAGAGCATGTCGTGACCCTTGTCGGTCAGCTCAACCGAGTTCATCTTCTCGTCGATCACGAAGAACAGTTCGTCCGTGATCTCCGGCATACGGCGGTTGTTATCCTGCATGAAGATGTTCTCGGTCTTCTGCATCAGGGACTTCACGCCCTGCTCACTGAGGAACTTGATGAGCGGCTTATATTTGGGGAATCCCTTGTGTGCGCGGTAAAGCAATACGCCGCCCTCGTCGTTCTTGCCCTCGGAAATGAGCTTTCGGGCTTCGGCCAGCAGCTGGGTCACCAGGTTCTTCTGCATGTTGAACAGCTGCTCGATATGGGGACGGTACTGTTCGAACATCTGGTCGTCTCCCTTGGGGACCGGACCGGAGATAATGAGCGGGGTACGGGCGTCGTCGATAAGCACCGAGTCCACCTCGTCGACGATCGCAAAGTGGTGCTTGCGCTGTACCAACTCCTCCTTGGTGATGGACATATTGTCCCTCAGGTAGTCGAACCCGTACTCGTTGTTGGTCCCGAACGTAATATCGGCCATGTAGGCCTTGCGGCGGGCGTCCGAGTTGGGCTGGTGGCGGTCTATACAGTCCACGGACAGCCCGTGGAACATATACATCGGACCCATCCATTCCGAGTCACGTCGGGCCAGGTAGTCGTTCACCGTCACGATATGCACCCCTTTGCCGGCCAGTGCGTTGAGGAACACGGGGAGTGTTGCCACGAGGGTCTTACCCTCCCCAGTGGCCATCTCGGCTATGTTACCCTTATGGAGCACGACCCCGCCGAACAGCTGAACGTCGTAATGCACCATGTCCCATTTGACGAGGTTGCCCCCGGCCGTCCATTCGTTCTTATATATCGCCTGGTCGCCGTCTATAGATATGAAATCCTTGGTCGCGGCAAGGTCCCGGTCGAACTGCGTGGCGGTGACCACCACCGTGTCGTTCTCCTTGAACCGGCGGGCGGTGTCTTTCATGATGGCGAACGCCTCGGGAAGCACCTCCTCCAGCTTTTGTTCTATATCCTCGTCTATCTTCTTGGTCAGCCGGTCCACCTCCCGCGAGATCTCCTCCTTTTCCTCCAGGGTAGTCTCGGACAGCTCGAGCTTCTCCTTAAGTTCGACGATCTGTTTCTCGTCAGCCTCTATATGCGCGGCTATGGCCCGGCGTATATCCTGTGCCCGCTCGCGAAGCTCGTCGTTTGAGAGCTGTTCGATCCGGGGATAAACCTCCTGGATACGCTTGACGTAAGGCTCTATCACTTTGCGGTCCTTGTCGGTCTTGGTGCCGAAGAACAGCTTGATCACTTTCGATACTACATCCATCTTCCGTTGCTTATTATTAACCCCCTGCGACCCGGTCGCGGAGCTTGCTTTAAAAATAACCCGTAAAAATAGTAATTATTATGGTACCGGCCCCTTAGATGCCAAAAAATATTCCCGCTTCCGGTAGGTAGAGTCCTGAACGGGTACAAAAAAACGGGAACGAATCTTTCGTTCCCGTTTATGTGTTGAAATGTAAAAAATTTTGGAGTTCGGTCCTTTCATCCGGTTGCGGTCCCTGCCGTATTGCTACAGGTCGCGGGCCCTCACCCTGATGATCTTTCCGTTCTCCGAGAAGACCAGTTCTGCGTCCTCCCTTTTCTTTTGTTCAACAAGCCTTTCGAAAGCCAGGGCGATACCGTGCAGAATCTTATCCCTGATGTCTCTTTTTTCTTGTTCACTCATAGGTTTTGCATTGATTTGTATGATAACGGATTAGTAATGGTTTTTATTTTATCACGTTCCCCTTCTGCGATAATGTCGAATTTCAGAAAGGAGTTGTCCACGATGATCCAGTAGTCCGTAACCGGGATGTACATCCTAAAGAGGTTCTGTAATCCCTTAGTATAGCGGCGGTAGATAACGTGCTGCTCTATCGCATGGCCGCCCGAAGCTACCCTTAGCTCCACCCGGTCCACGGCAAGCTGCGGACTGTTGAGCCAGAAATAGACCATCGTAACATGGTAACCCAAATCATGAGCTTTCCTGATCAGACTTACGTAAGAACGTGTCGAAAGGGTGGTCTCGAAAGCGAAATCCACTCCCTCCTCGAGAAGTTCCTTGACCCGGGTCAGCATCAGCCGCCCCGCCTCGAGGGTTACATTTGCCGGGTTGAACGGAGACAACCCCTTTGCGATCTCGTCCGCGTTGACGAACTCCTTGCAGCTGAGCATCTCCGGCAGAACCGTGTAGGAAGCCGTGGTCTTACCCGCCCCGTTACATCCGGCGATTATGTAGAGCTTTTTCATCTTTCCTTTCCCGGGGGCAGTACCCTGCCCGCTGCCCGCTCCGATTTCACTCTTTCCGCCATGCCCGGCGACGTTCGTGTTAAAATACGTCCCGCCGAACCCGGCCTTACCATTCCTTTCACCCGTAACGTCCTCGGCCTCCGTTTCCTGGCCGCCGCCGGGGCTAGCTGCCTCCCGGGCCGGCCATTGCGTTTGCTGCTCTTCCCGTTCTTCCGTAAAAGGGATGCTTCCGGTATGCTTCACGTCAAATGCACATTACTTCACGAGGCAAATATAAATCTTTTTATACAAACAAAAATAAAATACGCCCCAAAAAAGTAACGCATTATTAACATAAACGTTATATTGGAATTACATTTTTTGTGCCGTCTGCCGCGCGTAGGCCTCCTTTACGATCCTTTTACCGACCGCGCACATCCAGCACCGGCCTTTCATACAGTTGTCATTATGGAGCTGCAGGACCGCCTGGGTGTCGAACGCGTTCTCGGTCAGAACCCCTTTGCTGCGCCACCGGTCTATTATGCGGTTGCTCTCTGGATTGATCTTCTCCAACAGCCCGAACGCCTTTTCTTTCATAACGTCGTCGCCCTGAGCGACCCCGTAAGCAAACTGAACGGGCACTATGAAATTGATGCCCATTACGTTCGCCCTCTCATGTCCGAGTTTCTTGGGACGGAATACGCTGTCTTCGCCCGGTATATAGTGGGTGGACCAATACAGGGACGCCTCGGTATCGAAGAATCGGTGTATATCTTCCACCGTATCGCACTGGCGCACGGCATCGAACAGGTAGTCCCGGTTGGTCAAAAGGGTCGCCAGCTGGGCCAGCCGCAGTACGGGATGTCCGCCCGGCTTCTGCCTTATCTTCCATTGGCCGGCCCTCATGGGTGTTATGCCGAATTTGTTGCACTGGTGTTTGAAAGTAGTTTTGAGCTCGCGGATATATTGGTCGTCCTGGTACGCCTCCAATAAGCCGGAGGCGCCCAGCAGCAGGGCCTCGATATTCATCAGCGAACTCCGCTGCAGGCAGATATATTTGTACGGCACGATGCGGGCAAGCTCACCGTATGCCTCGGTGTTATAGGGCTTGCCCATCGCCCGCAGCATCATAACGTACAGGGTCTCGCTCCAGTTCTTGTCGCACTCCTCGAAGACGTTCCTCACCTCCGTATACTTCCGGTACAGCCGGTCCACCATCAGCCGGGTGAAAAGCGACAGCCGGTCGAGGCTCTCCATAGAAGCGATATAGGCGCCGCATCCTGCCTCATGGGCACCCTCCCTGAGGTTGCCGTAAACGGCCTGGCAAACCGGGTCCGGTTCGAAGTGAACCTGTGATATCGGTTCCCCGTCGTTGTCCAGGATGGATGCCGACCGGTAAGGAGCCACATGCAGGACGGTACTCTCGAAACTTCCCGCCGGCAGGCTGTCTCCCGCCCAGATCACTACCTCACCGTGATGGATATTGTCCCCGATGCGTATCTTCGCCCCGCAGAACTTGCCGCGACG
Source organism: Alistipes sp. (assembly GCA_021201825.1). Taxonomy (GTDB): domain Bacteria; phylum Bacteroidota; class Bacteroidia; order Bacteroidales; family Rikenellaceae; genus WRDF01. Next base: position 152,330 of record JAJQED010000028.1, on the reverse strand, counting down.
CTCGTCATATTCGCCGTTCTGCAAAACCATGACCCGCACTCCCTCGACGGTCGTATATTCCTGCGGCGCCATAAGCGGCCAAAGTACATGGAGCAATTCTACCCCGTAACTCCTGTCCATACCCTAACGTTTTAAAACGGAGGCGCTTAATGCCTCTTTCCCCCGTCCCGCTAAGATAGCGAACAATTCCCGAACTGGCAATTTTTGCGCCTTTTTGTGTTATTTTGTAGGAGGGCGGTAATGACGTGGGTAAAGGAAAGACACCACGGCCCAGCATAACCCTTTCTCGCAAGGATGTATCATCTCTGCATAATGCGCCCGCGAAGAAGAAGTCTCACGCCTCATTTCCCGTCATTGCGAGAAGCGGCAGCGACGAAGCAATCTTATACTCCTTTTCCCGTCATTGCGAGGAGCGGCAGCGACGAAGCAATCTTCTTTAAAAGCAGAGATTGCCACCCAAAGCCTCACGGCTTCGCTCGCAATGACGGGGATAGAGGTGCAGAAGCCACGCATAGCCTCACGGCTTTGCTCGCAATGAAGTGGGTAGAGATGGAGACACCACGCAAAGCCTCACAGCCTCGCTCGCAATGAAGTGGGTAGAGATGGAGACACCACGCAAAGCCTCACAGCCTCGCTCGCAATCCTTTCAAATACCGTCGCTGAGAATGCCCGACGGCCCGGCCTACGCAGCAGGATCACTGTTCATACCCTTCCCGGAAAAAATATCCCCTGCTGGAATCGATTTTCCGCGCAGGGGATGAACAGTAGCTGTTTAAAGTCAGTCTATTTAATTTCCCATGTATTGCCGCTGTGCAGCAGGTCGTCCATACAGTTGATCTCGCGGCGTTTTTTGACCGTTTCTACCTGTATACAAACGTTGTCGTCGTAAGTTGAGTCCGTAACGTTGCGGATCACTCCCAGGGCTACCGGATATTTCGGGAAGTCCATGTTCACCAGCATCATGTGAACCCCGGGATTGGGCTCATGTGCGTTGTGGATGAGAATATCCTCCTCGGTTACCCCGCCCTCGCCGATCTTTACCACCATTAGCTTCATCCCTATCTGCACCAGACCTTTGTCACGGTTCTTGCCGAAGATCATTCGCTCGCCGTGGCGCAGGACGATGGTGTTCTCCTCGCGGGTCTCCTTGTCGCTGGCGAACCCGGCAAAGGTTTTGTCGTTGAATATGACGCAGTTCTGCAGGATCTCCACCACCGAGGTGCCGTCGTGTTTGGCCGCTTCGATACAGCACTCTTTCGTCAGGTTCACCTCGGCGTCTATCGACCGGGCGAAGAACGTCCCGCGGGCCCCCAGCACTACCTCGCCCGGGTTGAACGGGTGTTCCACCGTGCCGAACGGGGAGGTCTTGGTCACCTTGCCCAATTCCGAAGTGGGGGAGTACTGCCCCTTGGTCAGGCCGTATATCTCGTTGTTGAACAGCAGGATATTGATGTCGATATTGCGCCGTACGGCGTGGATGAAGTGGTTCCCGCCGATGGCCAGCGAGTCGCCGTCGCCGCTGGTGACCCACACGGTCAGCTTCGGGTTGGCCACTTTGACCCCGGTGGCGATAGCCGCCGCCCGGCCGTGGATGCCGTGAAAACCGTAGGAGTTGATATAGTACGGGAACCGGGAGGAACACCCGATACCCGAGACGAACGTAAAACGGTGGTGTTTATATTTCAGGGCCGCCGCCACTTCGGGCATGGCCTTTATTACCGAGTTCAGGATCGCGTAATTGCCGCAGCCGGGACACCATTTTATCTCCTGGTCGCTGCGGAAATCCTGCGGGGTGTAATGGTATTGTTCGTTGTTAGGCATGGCTACTCTCCTGTAAGATCGTGTTGAAATGGTTTTTAAGTTCCGTCACCGTGAACGGCAGCCCCTGTATCTTGTTATACTGCCGGAAACGGAATTGCTGGAAGTTCATCCTCAGGTAATTGGCCAGCTGGCCGTCATTCAGCTCGCAGACGACGATCTGGTCGAACCTGCGGAATATCTCGCCGACCCCCTTGGGCAGCGGGTTTATGTAATTGAAATGACAAAGCGATATTTTTTTGCCCTCGGCCCGCAGGTCCTCCACCGCATTGAGCAGGTGGCCCTTGGTGCCGCCCCAGCCGACTACAAGCAGTTCGCCGCTCTTACAGCCGTGCACGGTTTGCTTCGGGATGAATTCCTGAACCCGGGCCACTTTGGCCGCGCGGATGTCCACCATGCGCTGATGGTTGTACGGGTCGTGGCAAACACTCCCGCGCAGGTATTGTTTCTCGAGACCGCCTACGCGATGCTCCAGGCCCTTGGTTCCCGGGATGGCCCAGGCCCGGGCAAGCCGTTTTTCATCCCGCGCATAGGGCAGGAACGTACCCTCCTCGGGTGCCTTGGATATGATCGGGGGATTTATCCGCGGGTAGTCGGCCATGGAGGGTATCCTCCACGGTTCGCTCCCGTTGGCGATGAACCCGTCCGTGAGGAGCAACACGGGGGTCATATGTTCCATGGCCAGTTTGCCGGCCATAAACGCGTAATGGAAGCAGTCGGACGGCGTACTGGCCGCCATGACGATCATCGGGCAGGACCCGTTGCGCCCCCAAAGGGCCTGGTAAAGGTCCGCCTGCTCGGTCTTGGTGGGAAGCCCTGTAGAGGGTCCTCCCCTTTGGACGTCCACCACCACGATGGGCAGCTCGGTCATCACCGCAAGGCCCATAGCCTCCGACTTGAGCGACAGCCCGGGACCCGACGTGGTCGTGACGGCAAAGCTCCCGGCCCATGCGGCCCCGATGGTAGTACATATTCCCGCTATCTCGTCTTCGCACTGCAGGGTCTTTACCCCCAGGTCTTTGCGCTTGGCAAGCTCCTCGAGGATAACGGTCGCCGGCGTGATGGGGTAGGACCCGCAAAACAGCGGCCGCCCGCTCTTCTCGGACGCCGCGATGAACCCCCATGCCGTGGCCTGGTTACCGCTGATACTACGGTAGGTCCCTTTGGGCAGGTCCGCCGCTGCCCGTACCTCGTAGGTATTGGCGTGGGCATGGGTATTGGCCGCATAATTATACCCGGCCTGCAGTGCCAGCTTGTTCGCCTCGGCGATAAGCGGTTTCTTAACCCCGAATTTCCTTTTTATATATCCCAGGGTATGCTCCAGCGGCCGGTTGAAAATATAGAAGCATATCCCCAGCGCGAACATGTTCTTGCACTTGGTTACGCTCTTGTTGTCCAGTTCCAGATGGGCCAGCGCGTCCCGGGTCATGGAGGTTATCTTGGGGAACATCACGTTGTGGTCCTGAAGCCCCAGTTCGGTTATCGGGTCGCCGGTTTTAAAGCCCGCCCGCTCGATCTGCTTTTCGGTGAACAGGTCCCCGTCGATGATCACCCCTGCGCTGTTCTTCAGCCAGCAGGCATTTGCCCGCAGTGCCGCCGGGTTCATCGCGACCAAAACGTCGCAATAATCCCCCGGAGTTGTGACCTTTTTACTGCCGAACCGTACCTGGAATCCTGAAACCCCGGCCACAGTGCCCTGTGGCGCCCTTATTTCCGCCGGATAATCCGGGAATGTGGAGATGCCGTTGCCCAGGTTGGCCGCCGCGTCCGAGAATAGTGTCCCGGTGAGCTGCATCCCGTCGCCCGAATCTCCCGAAAATCTGATTACTACGTCGTCGAGTTCGACAACATTAGCCTTATCCATGATAATCGTTAGCCTTTTATGGCAATTGAATTTTAATCCTTAACCATTTGGTGCAATAAAGGTAATGATTTTTTAATACGGGCGGAGTAATTATGCAATAAATTTAACATTTCCTGTCCGCTTACCGGAATGACCGGCAAAAGAAACAGGTGGCAGGTCCCCGCGGACCTGCCACCTGTTTGCTTAACAGTATTTCCTGCTCTCTGCTCTCTGCTCTCTGCTCTCTGCTCTCTGCTCTCTGCTATCTGCTCTCTGCTCTCTGCTCTCTGCTCTCTGCTCTCTGCTCTCTGCTCTCTGCT
>JAJQED010000028.1:0-148249 GCA_021201825.1 Alistipes sp. | reverse complement strand
TCTGCTCTCTGCTCTCTGCTCTCTGCTCTCTGCTCTCTGCTCTCTGCTCTCTGCTATTGCTCGTACAGTGCGGTATTGACCGGGCACAGGTTCCGGTCGCCGTAGCCCGCGTCTATCTTGGAGACATAGGGGAAGAATTTATTGTCGGCTACCCATGGCAGCGGGAACGCCGCCTGCGCACGGGTATAGGCATGGTCCCAGTCCCCGGCAACCTCGACGGCCGTGTGCGGGGCGTTGACCACCGGGTTGTCTTTCTGACCCGTTGCCGCCGCCGCTTCGCATTCCCGCTTGATCGCTGTCATCGCGGCGACGAACCTGTCCAGTTCGTATTTGGATTCGCTCTCGGTCGGTTCAATCATAAAGGTGTCGTGTACCGGGAACGAAAGCGTAGGCGCGTGGAAGCCGTAATCCATCAGCCTGCGGGCGATGTCGCCGGCCTCGACGCCGTAGTCCTTGCGGTAATTCTGCAGGTCGAGTATCATCTCGTGGCCCACACGGCCCGACTCGCCGGTATAGAACGTGCGGAAATGGGGTTCGAGGGCCTTTGAAAGGTAATTGGCGTTGATGATGGCGGCTATGGTTGCCTGCCTTAGCCCCTCCCCGCCCAGCATTTTTATATATCCGTAGGTTATGGGCAGCAGCAGCGGGCTTCCGAACGGGGCCGAAGCGACCGCCGTGATCCCCTCGCTCCCGCCGGCTTCCGGCACCAGCGGGTGCGACGGCAGGAACGGGACAAGGTGATCCGCGACGCATATCGGACCCACACCCGGGCCGCCTCCCCCGTGGGGCATCCCGAACGTTTTATGCAGGTTCAGGTGGCACACGTCCGCCCCGATATAGCCCGGGTTGGTCAGCCCCACCTGCGCGTTCATGTTCGCACCGTCCATGTAGACCTGGCCCCCCTCGTCGTGTATGATATCCACGATCTCGCGGATACGGCTCTCGAATACCCCGTGGGTGGAGGGATAGGTTATCATGGCCGCGCAGAGCTCCGAGGAGTATTGGGTGGCTTTTTCCCGCAGGTCGTCCACGTCTATGTTCCCGTTGGCGTCACACCCCACGATCACTATCTTCATTCCGGCCATGGCCGCCGTCGCCGGGTTGGTCCCGTGGGCCGACGAGGGGATGAGAACCACGTTGCGGTATCCCTGCCCGCGGCTCTGGTGGTAGGCCCTGATGACCATCATACCGGCGTATTCCCCCGCCGCTCCCGAATTGGGCTGGAGGGACGTGGCGGCAAACCCGGTTATAACGGCGAGGTCTTTTCCGAGGTTCTCGATAAGCTCCATGTAGCCCTCCGCCTGCGACAGCGGTGCGAACGGATGCATATTGGCGAAGCCGGAGAGGCTCAGCGGCATCATGGATGCGGCCGAGTTCAGCTTCATCGTACACGACCCGAGCGAGATCATGCTGTCGGCAAGCGAGATGTCCCGCCGCTCGAGCCGCTTGATGTAGCGCATCAGTTCGGTCTCGGTCCGGTAACGCCGGAAAGCCTCGCCCTCCAGGAACGGGCTTCGACGCACGAGCGAAGAGGGTAAACAGATCCCGGCGGGCTTCAGTTTCGGCGCTTTTTTCCCGGCGGCCTCGGCGAAAATACCCGCCACGGCCGACATTTCCTCGGCGGTGGTCACCTCGTCGAAACTCATCCTCACCCGGTTGTCTGCCGGGTAGAAGAAGTTGATGCCCTCGCGCAGGGCGATATCCTGTATTACCGAGGCTTCGGCCTGAACCTCCAGCGTGTCGAAATACTCCGTATGAACGATCCCGTAGCCGAGGCCGCTTAGCGCTTCTGCCACCGTTCGGGCGCATTCATGGATGTGCGATGCGATGCTGCGAATTCCCTCCTGTCCGTGGTAGACCGCGTAGAACCCGGCCATGGAGGCCATCAGGGCCGATGCCGTACAAATATTGGAGGTCGCCTTTTCCCGTTTTATATGCTGTTCGCGGGTCTGGAGCGCCATGCGCAGGGCCTTGTAACCCAGCCGGTCCACCGAAATGCCGATGATCCTGCCGGGCATATTGCGTTTATAAGCTTCGCGGGTAGCCAGATAGCCTGCGTGGGGGCCGCCGAAACCCATAGGGATTCCCATCCGCTGGGTATTGCCCACCACGATATCCGCGCCCCATTCCCCCGGAGGGGTCAACAGGGCCAGGGCCATAATGTTGGCGGCAACGGCAACAAGCGCGCCGCCCGCATGGGCCTTTTCAACGAACGCGGAGTAATCGCGCACCTGACCGTCTGCGGCCGGGTACTGCAGTATCACCCCGAATTCGCGCCCGGTAAATTCGTATGTCGCGAAATCTTCACGGACTATCTCTATCCCGACCGGTTCGCTGCGGGTCAGCAGTACGTCGAGGGTCTGCGGGAATATATTTTCGTCCAGGAAAACTACGTTACGGCCCTCTTTCACCGCATCGCGGCTCCGCAGGCTGAACATCATCAGCATTGCCTCCGCCGCGGCCGTACCCTCGTCCAACAACGAACAATTCGAAATTTCCATGCCGGTCATGCTGACCACCATCGTCTGGAAATTCAGAAGCGCCTCCAACCGGCCCTGCGATATCTCGGCCTGGTAGGGGGTGTAGGAAGTATACCATGCCGGATTTTCGAATACGTTGCGCATTACTGCGGCCGGTACGGCCGCCGGGTAATAGCCCATCCCGATAAAGGAACGGTACTGGCTGTTGCGGGCGGCGAGGGCCTCGATATGGGCGGCGAACTCCGTCTCGGTCATACCCTCGGCGGGCAGCTCGAGCGGTTTGCGCAGCAGTATATTTTTGGGGATGACCTGTTCGATCAGTTCTTCGACCGAGCCGACCCCGATCTTTTCCAGCATCGGGGCGAGGTCTTCCCGTCGGATGCCGATGTGGCGGTGGAGGAATTTGTCCTGTGGCATAATATTTAACGGCGGCTTAAATTAATATAAGGGAAGCCGGACGGGATCGGCAAAGCTGACGATTCGTTATCGGCCGTCACAAATTTAGTTATATTCCGTAATCCGCAAATGCCGAATGGGGAGTAATCCGCTATTTTTACCGATTTTTCCCGGAACCTTACGGCAAGCGCCCGGGGATGGCCCGGCTACCCGTTATCCGGGATGTATGTCCCGGCACGTATAGACAGCGCCTCCAAAGCCTCTGCAAGCGGACCCGAGGCCCATTTGGCGGGATCGGCCTCCTTTTCGGAACCGATGCGGGACGCAAGGCCTGCGTAATCCCATTCGGGGAGGCGTTTTAAGTGCATGATATTGGCCGCCGCCGTCATCACGGCGCAGTACTGCGGCAGTAACCGGCCGCTGTCGAACAGGGTGGAAATTATCTCCCCGGTGACCGGGGTTTTGGAAAACAACCGCAGGGCGGCATTCGCGGCCACCTCCGTCGTGGTTATTCCGGCGGCCCAGAAAGCAATATCGTCAGCGGTGACGGCCGCAGGGTCGGCAATGAAGAAGGCCGCAAGTCGCAGCTCCCGCACCTGGGACGGATACAGATTTATGGCAAGGGGATGGTCCGGAGCGAACAGCAGGGATACGGAGCGGATATCGGCTATGCTGACCCCGTAATTGAGGCCGTATTCGAGCCCTTTTTCCCGCATGGAATCCGCCACCGCACCGTTCATCTCACGGCGCAGGAGCGACAGCAGTTCGGCTTCCTTTTCGCGCAGGTCCAACTCCGGGAGGGGTTTACCGGCCGGTTACCGTTTCGCCGAACTGGAATACCGGCAGCCTTTTGGATGCTATCACATCCGGCCCGTCCATCAATACGGCGCTGGTCCAGGCGGCTACCCGGTAGAGCGTACCGGTCTTCTTGTCGGCCCTTTGAACGGGCAGAGCAGCCGCTTCCGGGGTGAGGGAAAGCACTATGGGTTCCGCGCTCAGGTCGTTTTCGGGCAGCACCCCTTCGCCGGACGAGAACCGGCAAACGGTATAAGTGGTCTTCCCGGCCTCGGGAACCACCTCAAACACTACGGTGGACACCTCGACCGACGTCTTGCCCATGAACAGCGAAACGTATTCCTCCTCCATGCGGGCCAGTTCCTCGATGGCGGCACCCATCCCGGCCCCGTAAACGTTCTCGCCCGCTTCGCCCGAAATGAGGTCGAAGCGCCGTTTGCGCAGGGTGAATATCGTGTTGGCCGCATCGCGGGCCATATTCTCGGCGGTCATTTCGGCCGGGGAGCTGCGGTCTATGGCGGACTTTACGAAATCGTATGGATCGTAGACGTTGGGGCGTATATGTATGCCCTCGGCTATATCCGGCACGGTTGCCGCACCGCCCGTATATTCGGCGGCCGAAAGCCATGCTCCCGTGATAATGTAGCCGGTGCGTTCGCTCAACGGCGGCACGGCACCCAGGTATTTCTGCGCGTAGCGGGCGTAAGGACCCGGGACAACCCGCTCTTTCTCAACAGCCAACACTACTTTTACGGCTGTTACGGGCGTTACGCTCTCGCCCTGATCAAGCGGCTGTACGAGCAGGTTCTGCGAATTTGCCCCCGTCGGGGCGGCCAGCATCAGTACGGCCGCAGCGAATATCGTTAGGAATCTCATAAGGTCTGCGAATTTGGTTGCGGAAACAAATTTAATCAATTTTCAGAATTTCAGGTAAAACTCCCGGGTCAGTTCCCGGTACTGCGGGGTATACTCCGACGGGGCGGTCTGGATCACCAGCTCCCCGCGCCGTGGCGCAGTGGCCGGCTCGCCGCTCAGGAATTCGAGTAGGGTCCGTTTGGGGGCGGCAGAGGCCGTGGTCCTTACGTCCGTACGGCGGGACAGGGCAAGGCCTTTAAAGTCGCATTCGGTTATGTAGCTTCCCGCCTGTTCCGTGGGGATTATTACGGCAAACCCTCCGCCCGGCTTGCATAACCGTGCGGCTGCGGCTACCAGTTCTGCACAATTAAGCCCCCGGTCATGGCGGGCCATCGTACGGGATTCGCCGTGCGGCAGGAGCGAGGATATGAAATAAGGCGGATTGCAAACGATCAGGTCGTATCTATATGGCGGAAAGAATTCCTGGACGAAAGTGCCGGTCAGTTTTATCCGCTCGCTCCACGGGCTCGTCCCGATATTGTCCGTAGCTTCGGCCAGCGCCGCGGCGTCCGGTTCCACGGCATCGATCTCCAGCCCGTAGGCCTCTCCCCGTTGGGCCAGCATAAGGGCTATCAGGCCCGTTCCCGTACCGATATCCAGCGCGCGGCCCATACCGTTATCGACCGTACACCATGCCCCGAGCAAGACCCCGTCCGTACCTACTTTCATCGCGGCGCGCTCCTGCCTGACGGTGAAGCGCTTGAACCGGAAAGGCCGTGATCTGCCCATGCCGCAGCTGATGGTCAATTATCTTTGAGGTAACCGTCGATACTGGCCCCGAAGAGCGAATAGTCGTACCTCACGGGGTCTTCGGGATCGAACTTCCTCAGGTTTGCCGTGATCTCCTCCACCGCCCGCCAGTCGTTCTGTTTGCGGACCAGCATGCCGAGCGCCCGGCCCATATTCCCGGCATGCACGTCGATGGGAAGATAGAGGGCCGACATCGGAATATCCCTCCACAGCCCGAAATCCACGCCCCGGCCGTCCCTGCGAACCATCCACCGCAGGAACATATTAATGCGTTTGCAGGCCGCGCCTTTATCAATGGACGACAGGTGTTTCTCGCACCGCGAGGGATGGTCGAACGAGAAGAACAGCGCCCGGAACCGCGAGAGCACCGTCCGCAGGTCGCCCGTCTGGTTCCACTGCTCCTGGAAATAACCACCCAGCCCTCCGTTCAGCGTATAGATGCGGCGCAGGGCCAGAATGAAGTTGGTCAGGTCCTGCCCGTTGAAAGTGCGGTGGACGTATGCCGACAGGGTGGCCATCTCGGCATGCGAGGCATTGACGGTAAAATCGTAGGGCGCATCGTCCAGGAACTGCATCATCCGCAGGGCGCTCTTGACGATCGCCTTGCGGTTGCCCCAGGCGATGGTGGCCGCCAAAAAGCCGCTTATCTCGATATCCTCCTGCCGGGTGTAGCGGTGGGGGATACTGACCGGGTCGTGTTCGATAAACCCGGGGTTGTTGTATTTGTCATGGAGCCGTTCGAGCAGCTCCAGAAGTTCCTGTCTCTCCATACTATTCTATGGTTACCCTCGGGTGTTTGTCCGGTTCGACGGGCGAATTGCGGGTGATATACCATTCGGCGGCCGAGGCTATCCGGATATTCGATTCGCGGCCCTGGCCAGTGTACGGATAATCATAAACCGAATCGACATAATCTGACATCGCCACCAGGAATTTTCCGTCCGGCGTACCGGTGCGGTCATGGTCGAAGAATATATCGGTGGCGTTCCCCTCACCGTCCGTAACGATACGGTAGGTCATTCCCGACGGATAAAGGTCCAGCGTATGGGATTCCTTGCCGCTTGAATTGAACTTATTTAAAATAAACTCGGCAATGTCGTCCATGGTCATCATGACCGAGACTATGGTATTGCCGAACGGCTCGGCCGAATAGACGTCCGCCCGGGTAATGATACCGGCGGGCAGTTCGCTCAACCGCATGCCGCCCATATTGTAAAACGCAAAGTCCGCCCGCATAATCTCCCTCATGGCATCCGAGAAAAGGTTGACCAGCGCGATCTTGTCCATCTGCTCCAGTGTGGCCCCGACCGGCCGTATCAGGTCCGGATCGCTTTTGATACTGTCCACCACGGCCGCAACGTCGGCCCGCCGCGCCACGGTGTCCAGCTGCACAAGCCGGTTGTCTATCTTTTTGACCTTGCCGTTGCGGTAGGTTATCTCCGTAATCCCGGCATACACCAGGCTCTTTCCGGTCTGGGTGACCACCGTGCCCCCGATTTCCCGGCCCTCGGGGATGACGTGGTGCGAATGGCCGCCGATTATCAGGTCCAGTTCCGGGCGCCGCAGGGCCAGTAGGGAGTCGGCATCGAAGCCGAAATGGGTCACCGCTATATAGAGGTCCACCGAATCGGCCAACCCAGCATACCGGTCGGCGGTCTCGAACGGGTCGTAGAATTCCATCGTGCCGAAATTCTCCAGCTTACCGTCCGGATGGCCGTTAACGTCCGTGGTGACCAGCCCGATAAACCCGATCTTCAGCCCGTCGACCTCCGTAATGTAATACGGAACGGTCATATCCAGCCCGCTGCCGGCGACGGCGGCGTTGGACAGCACGTTGACCCAACCGGCCTCACCCATTCTTTTGGCAAGTAAATTGATTCCGTTATCCCACTCGTGGTTGCCATAGGTGGCTATGTCGTAACCGACCGCGTTCATCAGGTCTATAACCGGTTTGTACTGCTCCGGCGCCATGTCCACATAGGGACTGCCGGACCACCGGTCCCCGGCGTCCACCACCAGCACGGCCGCGCCGCCCTGCGAGCGGTAATCCGAAACGAGGGTGGCCAGCGACGGGAAGTTGTCGATCGACGAGTGTATATCGTTCGTGGAGATTATGACCAGCTTGCCGGACGGCCCGCAGCAGGCACCGAGCACCAGGAGTAATAATAATGGAAAGAGTCTCTTATTCATTGGGCAATGTTTTACGATACGTGTCCGTTTACCTTACGGATAGGCACAAATATACATTTTTTTAATATTTTTGGCCCCAACGCTAAACCTCACCGAACATGCCGAAGACAGTCAAGATAATTTGTGAAAATACCGGGACGCAGTTCCATGTAGCCCAGGGAACCTCCCTGCTGGACGTTATTCATATCATCCGGCTGGAATGCGCCCATCCCATCCTGGCCGCGTATGTTAACAATAACTTAAAGGAGCTGCACTACTGCATCTTCGAACCCGTCTCGGTAAGGTTTATCGACATTACCCACTTCGAGGGGATGAGGGTCTACCAGCGAACGCTGTTCTTCACCCTCAGCAAGGCCGTTAGGGATATCCACCCGGGCCATACCCTGCGCGTGAAGCACTCGGTTTCCAAGGGTTTCTATGCCGAGATCGAGGGTATCGACGATATAACGCAGGAGCAGATAGACATTATAAAGGCCCGCATGGATGAGCTGATCGCACAGGATATCCCGATCGTCCACGACCGGGTCCTCACCAGCGAAGCCGAACAGATCTACGAGGATATGGGCTACACGGACAAGCTGGCCCTGCTGCGTTCCCGCCCGAGGCTCTATTCGACCCTTTATCACCTTGCCGACATCTCGGGCTATATGTTCGGCGCCCTGGCCATCTCGACCGGCGTGCTGACCCTGTACAACCTGAGAAAATATTACAAAGGCATTTACATCGCGGTGCCTAAGCGGACCGACCCCTCCCAGCTCGAGAATATCGTCCCGCAGGACAAGATGTTCGAGATATTCTCCGAATACTCGGCTTGGGTGTCCATTATGGGGGTATCCAACATAGGTTCGCTCAATAACAAGATAATTGAGGGTAACAGCAGTGAACTGATAAAGATCGCCGAAGCGTTCCACGAAAAGAAACTTGCAAGCATCGCCGACCAGATACAGTACGAGAACACTTCGCGGGGAGCGCGGCTGGTGCTGATTGCCGGGCCCTCCTCCAGCGGCAAGACCACGTTCGCCAAACGCCTGGGAATACAGATGCGTATCCTGGGCCTGCAGCCGGTGCTCATCTCGCTGGACGATTATTTCGTGGAGCGGGACAAGACCCCGCTCGATGAAAACGGCGAATATGACTACGAGTCCCTGCGGGCGCTGGACCTGGACACGTTCAACGACAACCTTACAACGCTCTTCAACGGCGGGTCGGCCGACATTCCCCGCTATGATTTCATTACCGGCAAACGGGAATACCACGAGACCCCGCTCAAACTGGACGACAATTCGGTGCTGGTCATCGAGGGAATCCACGGGCTGAACCCGGAGTTGACGAAAGATATAGACGACCGGCATATATTCAAGATATATATTTCCGCCCTTACTTCAATTACCCTCGACGACCTTTCGCGGATCCCCACGACGGACAACCGGCTACTAAGACGCCTCGTGCGGGACTATTCCACCCGGGGCGCGGATGCGATGGCAACTTTGAAGCGCTGGCAGAGTGTGCGTAAGGGGGAGGACAAACATATTTTCCCGTATCAGGAGAATGCCGACGTGATGTTCAACTCGTCGCTGTTCTATGAAATATCCGTTCTGCGCCGCTTTGCGGAGCCGATGCTTTACGAAGTGCCGGATACCGTCCCGGAATACGGCGAGGCCCGCAGGCTCCTGAAATTCCTGAAGAACTTTATTCCCATATCGCCCGATGAAATACCGCCCACTTCCCTGCTGAGGGAATTTATAGGCGGAAGCAGCTTTAAATACTGACCCGATGAGAAATCTCCCGGCCCTCGGGGCCCTTTTCCTGTTAACGATCATCAACGGCACGACACCAGCGAAAGCCGGCGAACCCTTGGTGCGGTTCGGCGTAATAGCCGACATACAGTATTGCGATTGCGACCCGTGGTACGGCAGGCATTACCGAGCCTCGCTTTATAAACTGCAGCGATGCGTTGAGCAACTCGACCGGGAAGACGTGCTGTTCACCATCAATCTCGGGGACCTTATCGACCGCGACTTTGCCGATATGGACACCGTCCTGCACTACCTGAACGGGCTCTACGGCGATATCTACAACCTTACCGGTAACCACGATTACGCCGGGGTGGACGATAACACCCGGCTGTTCGGGAAACTCGCGATGCCCTGCGCTTATTATGCGTTCGAATATACCTTTATATGCGACAAATGGGTGTTCATACTGCTCGACACCAACGACGTGGCCACCTATTCCAACATGGACCCGGACAAGGCCGGCCAGTTGAAAGCCATGCGCGAGGAGATCGAACGGCAGGGGCGCGATAACGGCCAATCGTGGAACGGGGGTGTCGGCCGGGATCAGATGAAATGGCTGGAAATCGTATTGGGGAATGCCCAGCAGGACGGTAAGAACGTTATGATCTTCACGCACCATCCGCTCTATCCGTTCAACGACCATACGGCGCTCAACGACAAGGAGGTACTCGACCTGCTCACACGATACCCGTGCGTGCGGGCCGTTATGAGCGGCCATAACCACGCGGGCGGCTTCGGCCGCTACGGTGATCTGCCGTGCGTGACGGTAAAGGGGATGGTCGAACAGCCGGACGGCAATTCTTTCTGCATAGTCGATATTTACGACGATAAAATCGTGATCGACGGCTACGGCTATGCCGAAAGCTATGTCTTTGAATTTTAGTCTTTTCTTCCAGTATAGTAGGGGATGCCCGGGCTCTTTCCGCCCGTTTGCATGATTTATGTTATCCATACCGTGTAACGAAACGGGCGTCCGGTGCGTCTTATATATGGAAGAATACGTAAAAACTTATACGCTTTATGAAAATCAAACTATTTAAACTGCTGGTTCCGGCCCTCGTCCTGATCGCGTCCGGAGCCCTTACCATGTCCTGCGCCGACAAATACTACTACGAGACCGGGGCGGACTATATCGACGAGTTCTATACCGTCCGGCGGAGCGACTGGGCCTGGAACGATTATTACGAGCGTTTCGAATATTTCTTCTCGAACCGCAACATCGACGAGTATATGTACGAAGACGGCGTGACCAACGGTTATACCTGGCTTTATGAGGACGGGGTTGAGACCCGTAAGCAACTGGAATATACCTACAGCGCCGAATACGACGATGAATGGTTCGACGTAACTATCAGTTACGATATCAGTTACGACTACGATACCCGGGACGGGCATATAGGCTTCTTTATCCGCTTCCCGTACGGGAACGACTATAACCCGTCGTTCCTGCGCAATATTATTCCCTCGTCGCTCGATTTCAAAGTAACACTGTTGTGGACCAACAGTAATTATTAGTCGGTTTATTTACCGTCGCATACCCGGGGCCTTTCAAAGGTTCCGGGTTTGTTTTTATGGATTTTAAGTGCCGTCCGGCTTCTTCCGGACTATATGGCAGGCAAATCAGCCCGCTGTTTTTATTTTCCGGTGAACGGATTTCGCCCGCTTATCCCTACCTTGAGGCCAGTTAGTACGGTAATGAATGAAAACGAAGTTTAATTTGGGGTTCCTGGACCGCTTGGAGAATAAGATCTTCAAAGCATCCGGGAGGGAGGACGGCCCGCGGCCGGCCGGTGCGGCGGTTGCCGGTGCGGGAATCATCACCACTGTCTCGGTCATTGTTATCGGTTTTATAGCCGGTGCGGCAGGAGTGGATGAGCAAATGATAATGGCAATAATAGGGTTAATGATCGCGGCAGGAACCGTCTTCGCGGTTTACAGGGCCTGGGTTCCCGTACGATCCATGCCAACGGCCGGGATGCGGGTAGCAAAGGCCGCATACCTGCTGGCTCTGTTGATCATAACCGCGTGGGGAACTGTGTGGGTGCTGGCAGGGATCTTAATGTTACTGGCTTTGATAATAATGGGTTTCGTTTTTGTCGTATTCGGCTGACAAAGCGGGACCGAAATAACGAACAGGGGGACGGCAAAAGCCGTCCCCCTGTTTTGAGGTCTTATTCGTGGTTTTATTCCTCTCCCGTACCGAACGGGAACTGGTTGCTTTTCACGTCGTCGAACTTGGCGTTCAACCCCTTACCGTAGGTGCGCATGGCCCTCCGGCTCATACCCATGCTCGAGAACCCGCCGTCATGGAACAGGTTCTGCATGGTCACCTTGCGGGTGAGGTCAGAAAAGAGCGTAATTACATAATCCGCGCAGTCGGCCGCCGTTGCGTTGCCCAGCGGGGACATCCGTTCGGCGAAGTCCAGCAGGTCTCCCATCCCCAGAACGCCGTTCCCTGCCGTGGTCGGCGTCGGCGACTGCGACACGGTGTTGATACGTATCTTCTTCTCCCGGCCGTAGATATAACCGAAACTGCGGGCGATGGATTCCAGCAACGCCTTGGCATCCGCCATATCGTTGTACCCGTACAGGGTTCGCTGGGCGGCGATATAGGAGAGGGCTACGATAGATCCCCAGTCGTTGATGGCGTCCTTTTTGCGGGCCACCTGGATCACCTTGTGGAACGAAATGGCCGATATATCGAGGGTCTTTGAGAGGTAGTCGTAGTCCAGGTCGTCGTAGGTGCGGCCCTTGCGGACGTTGGGCGACATGCCGATGGAGTGGAGGATAAAATCGAATTTGCCCCCGAACTGTTCCATCGCCCGGTCGATCAGGTTTTCCAGGTCCGTAACGCTCGTAGCGTCGGCAGGCACCACGATGGCCCCGCATTTTTCGGCCAGCCGGTCGATGGTCCCCATCCGGATGGACACCGGGGTATTTGTAAGGACTATCTCGGCGCCCTCCTCGACGGCCCTTTCCGCAACTTTCCATGCGATGGACTGCTCGTTGAGCGCCCCGAATACCAATCCTTTTTTTCCTTTAAGTAAATTGTAAGACATAACTTATCGTTTTGTTTCGAGGCGCAAAGTTATGGTTTTAAAATTAAACGGCCGTCGATATCCCGCGACGGCCGTAATTTTGTAATAACGGTTACAATTTAGAGGAATGCCGCGTTTATCCGGGCACAGACCAGGTGGTACTCTTCCCAAACGTCTATGATGGACAGGCGGCTGTCGTAGACGGGCTGCAGCTGCGAGTAATAATCGGTGACCGATATATGGCCCGTCTCGATGGCCCGGCGGAGCATCGCGAGGGTATGTCCGTGGTCCTGCAGTTCGCTAAGGCTGGCCGTATAGTCACCCAGCAGGTCGGCCCGGGCATACAGGCCCGAGAGCCATACCCGCATGTCGCTCCGAACGCGGCGGACCTCCGCTTCGGCCCAGGCGGCTTCGGCCTGCGCCCGCCTCACGTTGTGTCGGTTGGAGAAGATCGGTATGCTCACCCCGGCCACAACCCCGTTGAACTTCTCGCCCGGCCCCGTGTCCCTGCGGTAGCCCACGGCAAACCCGGGCAGGGATTTACTGCGGCTCACCCGGATATCCTGCCGGGCCGCCTCCAGTTCCGACAGGGCGGTCAGCAGTTCCGGGGCCATTTCCTCGTAAATGGCGGCAAGCTCCTCGTAGGGCCGCAATAACGGCGGAGTGTCAAGCCCGCCGCCCTCCACGGGTTCCACCGGCTGGTCCCCGTTGAGGGCAGACAGCCGGGTTCGAGCTTCCGACAGCTCTATCTCATTTAGTTTGCAGGCGTTCGCCGCCGATATATATTCGAACCGGGTCTTTTCTACCTCGAGGGAATTGGCTCCTCCCTGCTCGAATTTGACCCGTATGGCATCCGCCAGCGCCCCGGCGTCTTCCATCGCCTGCGCCAGTACCTCTGCACGGGCCTGCAGTGCCACAATATTGATGCAAAGGCTGTGGGCCTCGAAAAGCAGTTGCTGGCGGTAGGTCTCATATTCATAGCCGTAGGTAGCCGCACGCAGTTCGGCCAGTTTGGCCCGCCGGGCGTAAACGGTCGGGAAGTCGAACGCCTGCGAGACGGTCAGTTCGCTGGTCGGGCCGGCCGCAGAGGGACGCCCCCAAAGGTGGACATATTCGACCTGCGGGTCGTAGAGGTTGTTATCCAGCCGGGCGTCCACTCCCAGGGCGTCCCGAAGTTTGCGGCGGGCCTCCAGTTCGGGATTGTTCACCTCCACCTGACGGACAATCCCGTAGGCCTGCTCCTGCCATCCGGGCTGTGCCGAAGCGATATACGAAAACGCAGCCAGTCCGACTGCGGCCGAAAATAGTTTCTTAAAGGCTTGCATGATCTTCTTTTTTAAGGTAAACCGACAGGTACACACACGGTACCACGAAAATATTCAGGATCGTCGAGCTGACCAGCCCTCCGAGGATAACCTGTGCCATCGGGCTCTGGATCTCGTTGCCGGGGACCTCGCTGCCCATGGCAAGCGGGATCAGGGCGAGCGCCGAGGTTAGGGAGGTCATCAGTATAGGGTTCAGCCTGTCCAGGGAACCCTCCATCACGGCCTGGTATACCCCCAGTCCCCGGCCGCGCAGCTGCCCGTACCGCGAAACCAGCAGTATGCCGTTACGCACCGCGATACCTAACAGGGAAATAAACCCGATTATGGCCGGTATGCTCACCACTCCCGAGGTCATCCACACGGCGGCCACCCCGCCCACAAGTGCGAACGGCAGGCCGGCCATGACCATGGCCGACACAGACCCGTTCCGGAACTCCCGGAAAAGGAGCAGGAATACCAGGGCCAGCGCCCCGAGCGACGCCCACGTAAGGGTCCGGGAAGCCGCCTGGCGGCTCTCGAACTGCCCGCCGTACTCGATGTAATACCCCTCGGGGAGGTCCACCTGCCGTGTGATCCGCTGCTTTATCTGATCCACGGCCCCGCCCAGGTCGCCTCCGGTCACATTGGCCGAAACGACCACTTTGCGCCGTACGTTCTCGCGGTTGACGGTGTTCGGCCCGGCCGTGGAGACTATTTCGGCCACCTCGGCCAGCGGCACCTTGATGCCGTCCGCCCCGTCTATGAGCAGGTCGCCGATATCCGCTATGGTACTACGGTTACGGCCGTCGGCCTTGACCGTCAGGTCGTAATACCCGACCCCGTCGTAAACTTGCGAGACGACCGTCCAGGCAAGGGCCGTGCCGATAAATTCCGAAAATTCGGGAAGCGTAATGCCGTGTGCCGCCAGCATCGTCCGCCGGGGGATAATCTGCAGTTGAGGGCGTTCGATCTGTTGCTCCACGTTCAGGTCGGCGATACCGTCCACACTTTCGATGGCGGCACGGATGGCATTTGCCGTGGAGTACAAAGTATTGAGATCGTCGCCGAACAGTTTAATGGCTATGTTGGCTTTGGTTCCCGACAGCATCGCGTCGATGCGGTGGGAAATGGGTTGGCCGATCTCGATGCTCAGCCCCGCAAGGTGTACCAGCCGGTCTCGCACGTCAGCGAGGAACTCCGCACGGGAGCGCCCCGCCAGTTCGAACGGAGCCTCGAGTTCCGAGGCGTTCACCCCGAGGGCATGTTCGTCCAGTTCGGCGCGGCCGGTCTTGCGCGCGACGGTGGTTATTTCCGGAATGCCGAGCAGTATCTCCTCGACCATGCGTCCCATACGGTCCGACTCATCGAGCGAAATGCCGGGGAGGGTCGATACGTTGATCGTAAGCGAACCCTCGTTGAACGGCGGCAGGAAACTGCTTCCCAGCCCGCTAAAGACCAGGGCCGCCCCGGCGAGCAAAATCGCCATCGCGGCGATGACCCATCCCCGGAACCTCACCACAGCCCCGAGCGCCCGACCGTATATTCTTTTGAGGAACGCCGATACCACCGGCTCCCGTGAATTGCGCCGAAGCACCCGGTCCCCCGTCAGCATATAACTGCACATGACAGGGGTAACCGTCATGGCTACCACGAGCGAAGCGAACAGCGAGACGATGAACGCTATTCCCAGCGGCCGGAGCATCCGCCCCTCCATGTCCCCGAGGAAAAACAGCGGGGTGAAAGCCACGATAGTTATAACGGTGGCGTTCACTATCGAGGTCCGTATCTCGGCGGAGGCTTCGTAGACCACTTCCAGAGCGGATTGTCGCTCCCCGGGCGGGAGAGCGAAATTGCCCCGCAAGCGCTTGAAAACGTTCTCCACGTCGATCACCGCATCGTCCACCAGCGACCCGATGGCGATGGCCATACCTCCGAGGCTCATGGTATTGATCGTTATCCCGAGCAGGCGTAGCACCAGCACCGACACCAGCAGGGACAGGGGCAGGGCCACCAGCGATATTACCGTTACCCGTCCGTTCATAAGGAACAGGAACAACACCAAAACCACGAACAACGACCCCTCGAGGATCGCCCTGCGGATATTACCCACCGAGGCCTCGATAAACCGGGCCTGGCGGAAAACATCGGTGGTCACCGTGACCCCGTCGGGTAGGGAGGCGGCCAGTTCGGCTATTGTGTCGTCCAGTTTGGCGGTAAGGTCGAGGGTACTTGCGGCGGGTTGTTTGGTTACGGTGAGCAGTACCGCCTGCTCAGTGTCCACGGATGCGGTTCCGAGTTTCGGGGATTTGTCCCCGACGGCCACCGTGGCGATATCGCCGATGGTGACGGGATAGCCGTCGCCGGTGGTTTTGACCAGCCCGGCGGAGATGGTCTCCGTATCCGTGGTGGCCAGCACGCCGCGGATTATATATTCGTTACCCCATTCGTAAATGATCCCTCCCGAGGAGTTGCGGGCCATATCCCGGGTAGCCTCGAGGACCTGGTCGAGGCTCACCCCGTAGTATTTCATCGAACCGGGCGAGAGGAGTATCTGGAACTCCCGGACCTCCCCGCCGATAACCGATACCTGGGCCACCCCGCCGGTAGCCAGCAGGCGCGGGCGGACCGTCCAGTCGGCGATGGTCCGAAGCTCCTGCATCCCGACGCTCTCCGACTTAAGGCCCACGATCAGCACTTCACCGAGTATCGACGATTGCGGCCCCATGACCGGCTGGCCTATCCCCGGAGGGAGGGATTCCGCAAGGGCCGAAAGCTTCTCGGCAACGATCTGCCGCGCCCGGTAGATCTCCGTACTCCAGTCGAACTCGACCCATACGACCGAAAACCCGGTGGTGGACGAAGACCTTACCCGCCGCACGTTCTCCGCCCCGTTTAGGGCCGTCTCGACCTGGAAAGTCACCAGTTTTTCTACCTCCTCGGGAGCCATCCCCGGCGCCTCGGTCATAACCACCACCGTGGGGGCGTTCAGGTCGGGAAATACGTCCACTTCCATGTGGCCCGCGACATAAATGCCGGCGGCCGTAAGCAAACCTGCCGTAAGCACCACCACAAGGCGGTTACGCAGGGAATATGCTATTATCCTGTTAAGCATGGCTTACCTCCCTTTTAGTGTTCATGGCTGTGGGGAATCGCGCCCGACGCCGAGGCCATCCTTACGTTCACCGCCCCCTTGACAACTACCTGCTCGCCCTCCTCGAGACCCGAGAGTATCTCCACCGTCAGGCCGTCGTTACCGCCCGTTATTACTTCCCGGCGGCGGTAAATATCCGCCCCGGTACGCACATAGACGTAATAGAGGCCCTGCTGTTCGGTTAGGGCCGAAAGGGGAAGCGTTATGACTCCCTCTTTCCCGCTTCCCAGCAGGTTTACTTCGGCGATCGAGCCGGCAAATATACCCTCGCGCCCGGCAAACCGGAACACAACAGGCACCATGCCCGCCCGCAGGCCCTTACCCACGGCAACCAACCTGCCCCCCATATCCGTAACGTTGAATACCGTCCCGGAACCGGCCACCCGGAAATTGGCGTCCGTAACATCCCGAAGTTTTCCGGCATACCGTTGCGGCACGTCGACGACAAGTTCCATATTGCGGTTGCGGATCACCGTGGCCAGAACTTTCCCTTTCTCCACGAACCGGCCCTCGGTAACTTCGACAGAGTATATAAATCCCGAAGCCGGGGAGGCGACCGAAGCTCCCCCGGCCGCATTGCCGTCGATGGATTCCACCCTCAGGCGGGCGTTCTCGTATTCGGCGAAGAGTCCATCCAGTTCGGCCTGGGAGACGATGCCTTCCCAGTACAAAAGCTGCGCGCGGTCATAATCCGCCTTGGCTTTGGCGAACGCGGCCCGGTCGGCCGCGATACGGTCGCCGCCCTCCATCCGGGAGGAGGAGACGGAAAACAGCACGGCGCCCGCCTCGACGGCAGACCCCGCGGCCATGGTACGGCCGGAGAAAGATACTATCCCCTCGGTGGGGGATACGATGCTAACCTGCTCGCCCTGCGCGGCGTTAACTACCCCGGTCGCTTTGATCACCTCCCGGAATTTGCCCCGGCTTACGGTGGCCACTTCGAACCCGGTCATGGCCGCCTGGGCCGTCGTGAAGATTATATCTTCCGGGTCGTCGGAATGGCCATGAGAATGGTCATGGCCGCAGTCGTCTGTGTGGATATCCGAATTGCCGTGGTCATGGCCGCAGTCGTCGCCGTGAATATGGGCGGTCGAATGGTCATGGTCGTGGGTGCAGTTTTCATGGGCATCATGGGAATGGTCCCCGTGTGCCCCGTGGCTATGCCTGCCGCAGGAAAACAGCAGGGCAAGTGTCCCTATAAGCAAAAAATATTTCATAATGATAGTTTTAGCCTGTTGATAAATGGTCGCCGCATAGGACGGCAAAAGAGCCCGTGGGCCCGGAATATCAGGCTAAAACGGAAGGAGCCCTCGGCGGGATAGCCGAGGCTATGAACGAGGGGAACAGCGCAAGGGTCCCATAGTAGACGGAACCGGTCGTAATTTCTCCGATGCCGCGCGTGGTAGGCTCCGCAACCGGCTCTGCCGTCACCAGGTCATAATCCGACCCGGCAAGCCACAACACGGGAGCCGTCAGCGTGATCTCGTCCCGTGCGGGAGGGTTAAGGTCCAGGTGGGTAGCATCGCAGTCCGACCCGTTCCCGGAATGCCTGTGGCCCGAGGTGTTATGCAGGCATTTATGGCTGGTGCATGCTTTTGAACACCCGTCATGGCAGACCGAACCGCCCGTGTGTCCCGGGCAATCGGCGCACCCGGGTTCGGGACAGTTATCACCGCCCGTTTCGGATGCGTTATGTTCGTGTGTATGGCTGTCGGCCAGGCAATGCAGGGGATTGATGCAGGCCGTCCCACTGGATTCATGGTGATGGTGGGGCATCACGGCAACGACCTGGGCCACGGCGCAAAGCACCATGAAAACCCGCAGGACTATATTTCGCCGGATATGCCTCATCACCACAAATATAACTTTTTATTGTTTACCCCGGCCGGTTACGGCCAGTAAAAATGGGTCACTGTTCCCTTTTACGCCCGAGAATACGCCTCAACGAAGCTTTGGCCTTTTTCCTGTTCTCCCACATTCCCCTGTGCGCGGCGATGACCGAATGGCAAAAATATAGGTTCCACCCCCTCTGCCGGGCGTATTTCTCCGTTAAGACGAAAATGCTGTCGGAATCCTCCGCGATCTTTTTCAGCGAGGCGATGCACGTATACCTGGTCATTCTCCCGAAAGACATCCGGTTGACGTCGATCAGCATGAAATCGAAACTCAGGTCGTCGTTGAGGCGGTACAGTACGTTGGTATTGGTGAAATCCTTATGGTTGATACCTTTGGTGTGGAGCAGTACGGCGTACTCGATATATTTGTTCTCACCCATCGCCCGGATATATTTCTCCTCAGTTCGCAGGTCCCTCACGGCCTTAAAGTCCGTATATTCGGTAACCAGGTAACTCTCGGCGATAAGCCCTCGGCGCTTCTTGTCCACGCATGCGATCACGGTAGGCGTTGCGATCCCCTTTTCCAGCAATAGGTTGGCATTGCGGTAGGCCCGGCCGGCTTTGGACCCCCTTACGAACGTATAGACCAGCCGGTTGAACAGGTGGGGCTGTTTGAACCTTTTGACCACGACCCTGCGCCCGTCCACCTCGAAGACCTTGACCTTATTGCGGCCGTCGTGGAGATACTCACCCCCCCTGTCGAAACCGCCCCGGGTAAGCTCGTCGGTAAAACCGTCCAGTTCGGGATATTGCCTGTTGAGGATTTTTTTCATAATCTGGCGTCTTCCGCTTTACGGTAATACGGCGTGGGGGCGGTTTTGGTATAACCGTTCAGTCGGAATAATTGTCCGAAATTACCGAACCGGCAACCGGACATTACATAAAAACACCATAAAGGTAATAATTTCCCGGTTTACGGATATAAAAAACCGGGGAAATCGCGCTTATCGCAACTCCCCCGGTCTTAAGATGTGATCTAAAAAGCGCCCGTCAGACTTCTACGGTCTTTTTGATATATGCATAGTGGGACCCAAACCGTTCGAACGCCGCCTTTTCCAGTTCCTCCCGGTGGTCGGGATGGGCGATGCTGATGATCAGGCGGGCCCGTTCCTGCAGGGTCTTTCCGTAAACGTTCACGGCTCCGTACTCGGTCACGATCCAGTGAAGGTGGGCGCGTGTGGTCACTACGCCGGCCCCCGGAGTAAGCACCGGTGCTATCTTGCTGACGCCCTTGTTGGTCGCCGAAGGCATGGCAAGGATCGCCTTCCCCCCCTCGGACCGGGAAGCCCCGTACATGAAATCCACCTGGCCCCCGACGCCGGAATAGAAGATCGTACCGATCGAGTCCGCGCAAACCTGCCCCGTGATATCGACCTGCAGGGCGGAATTGATAGCGGTGACTTTCGGATTCTTGGCAATAATGAACGGGTCGTTGGTGTAAGCCACGTCCATCATGGCCACGCCCGGGTTGTTGTCGATAAAGTCGTAGACGGCCTGCGAACCCATCAGGAAAGTGGAGACCATCTTGCCTTTGTCGATAGCCTTGTTCATCCCGTTGATAACCCCTTTCTCGACCAGCGGCAGCACCCCGTCGGCGAACATCTCGGTATGTATCCCCAGGTTCTTGTGGTTGCCCAGCTGCGAAAGCACGGCGTTCGGGATGGCCCCGATACCCATTTGCAGGCAGGCCCCGTCGTCGATAAGGCCGGCGCAGTTGCGGCCTATGGCGGCCTCAATATCGCTCGGGGTGGAAAAGTGACCCTCCATCAGCGGCTTGTCGTCCTCCACGAACACGTCGATCTGCGAACAGTGGATAAAAGCATCGCCGAAAGAACGGGGAACGTATTTGTTCACCACCGCAATAACGGTTTTGGCGCATTCCACGGCGGCGAGCGTCGCGTCCACCGAGGTGCCCAGGGATACGTAGCCGTGTTTGTCCGGCGGGCAAACCTGTATCATCGCCACGTCACACGGCAGTACGCCCATGCGGTACAGTTTCTGCGTCTCGCTCAAAAAGACCGGGATGTAATCCGCCGAACCGGCCTGGGTGTCCTTGCGGACGTTGCCGCCCACGAAGAAAGAGTCCAACTGGAAAATACCCTCGTATTTTGCGTTGGCATACGGGGCCGGGCCTTCGGTATGCAGGTGATGGATATGAACATCCCTCAACTCCCCGTTGTCGCCCCGGCGGCACATAGCATCGATAAGGCACTGGGGCGCACTGGCCACACTGCTCAGGTGAACATGGTCGCCGCTCTTAATGGCTTTGACCGCCTGGTCGGCGGAAACGAACTTCATATTGCAATTCATTGTCATGGTATATTTATCGTTATTTTAACTTGCGGGACGTATTTTGCGTAAATTATCGCCGGTTTATTGTTATTTCAATAACAGGGCGTAAAATTAATAATTATATTTGGATTTCAATAAACAAGCGGCTATGGTAAGAAAGAAATTAAAGGTCGGGCTTCTGGCCCGGGTAGCGATTGCCATCGCTACGGGTATCCTTTTGGGGCTCGTTGCCCCGCCGTGGCTGGCGCGCACGGCGGCCACCGTCGGCGGGCTGTTCGGCAATTTCCTCGGGTTCTCCATCCCGCTGATAATCCTCGCCCTGGTCGCCCCCGGTATCGCCGAGATCGGTAAGGGTGCGGGAAAACTTTTGGTACTCACGGTTGCCATCGCCTACGGCTCCACGATCTTCTCCGGGTTCTTCACATACGGGGTTTGCAGTGCGGCCTATCCGTGGCTGTTGGGCGGCAGTGCAGGTTTCGGCGAGGTGCCGGAGGGGGCGGCCGATTCCGCCGCGGCCTATTTTACGGTCGAGATGCCGCCGGTTATGTCCGTGATGACGGCCCTTATACTGGCTTTCGTACTCGGGATCTCCCTTGCCGGGCGCGGGGAGACGGTCCTGCGGCGCGGACTGACAGAGCTCCGGGACGTAATTACCCTGCTGATCGAGCGGGCGATCATCCCGCTTTTGCCCCTATATATCGCCTGTATTTTTATAGGTATAGCCTCGTCGGGGCAGGTAGGGAGCGTTATCTCTGTGTTCCTGAAGATCATCGCCGTTATCTTCGTACTGCATATCGTACTGCTTTTGATATATTACTGTGCCGCGGCCGCTGTCGCGGGTGGTAATCCTTTGCGTTATCTGCGCACCATGCTCCCCGCTTACCTCACGGCCCTGGGGACCCAGTCCTCAGCGGCCACCATACCCGTTACCCTGGCCCAGACCATCCGCAACGGGGTGGACCGGGACGTGGCCGGGTTTGTGGTCCCGCTGTGCGCCACCATCCACCTGTCGGGAAGCATGATGAAAATCACGGGTTGTGCCCTGGCAATACTTATGGTATCGGGCACGGCGGTGCCGTTCGGTACCATGGCAGGGTTTATACTGCTCCTCGGCATTGCCATGATAGCCGCTCCGGGAGTGCCCGGAGGCGCCATTATGGCCGCCCTCGGGGTGCTGGCATCGGTGCTGGGGTTTGACGAGCGGATGCTCGGCCTTATGATCGCGCTCTATATCGCGATGGACAGCTTCGGGACCGCCTGCAACGTCACGGGCGACGGGGCTATAGCCATCGCGGTCGACAAGCTTTATAAAAGCGGGCGATAGGTCCGATGTCCGTACCGGCCTCACGGGCAGGCGGGCCCCGTCCGGTTTACAAAGTTCACTGGGTTTTATACTTATTTGCCGGATGGTTTGCGGGGGCGGGTAATTGCATTATATTTGCAGGATACATTGGCAAATAACGCATTGAGAATATAATGAAAATCGGAGACAAAACATTCGTATCGCTGGCATACGACCTTACCGTGGACGGCCAGGTGGTCGACAGTACTACACCGGAACGACCGCTCGAGTTCGTTTACGGCGCGGGTTACCTGCTGCCCAAATTCGAGCAAAACATAGCCGGCCTCGAAAAAGGCGACAAATTCCAGTTCACCCTTCCCGCCGACCAGGGATACGGTGAAGTAGTTGAAGAAGCCGTGACGGACCTGCCCAAGAGCGTCTTCATGATCGACGGTGCCATCGAGGAGGGGCTTCTCGAAGTGGGAAACCAGATACCTATGAGCACGGCGGACGGCCAGCACCTTATAGGTGTGGTAAAGAACGTTGCCGGGGATAAGGTCACAATGGATTTCAACCATCCGATGGCGGGCAAGACCCTCAACTTCTCGGGAGAGATAGTAGGGGTCAGGGAAGCCACGGACGAGGATATTATGCGCGGCATGGCCGCCGCTTCGGCAGGGTGCAACTGTTCGGATTGTTCGGACGATTCCTGTAGGTCCGAGGGCGGTTGCGGCTGCGGTTGCTAAAGGACGATCAATTTTCTACCCGTTCCGGTATTACCGGCTTTATCTTAAATAGTTTTATTAGTAATGAGCGGTACCGGCTCCCTCGGGGGGCCGGTACTCGTTTTTATATTTAGTTTACTATTTTTACCGTCGTATATAACTCTAACCCGGCTTATTATGTATAGAAGAACTATTATTGCAGTCGCCGCCGCATTGGTAATAACGTGCGCCGGTATTTTGATCTTCGGTAAATTCTACCTCGACGGATTCATCAAAGATATCGAACGGACGCGCACCCTGCAGGGTAATGCCCGGGATATTGTCCGCGGCCCGGCGGTAAGCCATGAGACTTACGGGACGGACCCCGGACTTTGGGACCCGGCCGGCTTTCAAAAAGCGGTATATGTGGAATATTTCCCCTATTACGACGGGGAGGACGATCTCTCTTATAGGTACAGCGGCCGGGTGAACAAACTACTGGGCAGTGAGCAGTATATAACCGAGCCGCAGTTGGACGGCATTATCGCCGCCCGCAGCAGCTATGTCACCGTCGGACAGTACGAGGACGGCCGGGCGGCCATGCGTACCGATTACGATATTTTTTTCCTCAAACTGCCCGAGCAGGTGATCGTCCGCCATATTTTCATCGAGGGTCAGAACCCGCCCCCGACCCGAAGAAGCCGCGACAGCGGAGTAGGCAAGGCACCGACGGCCAGGCAGTTGGCAGAAGCTGTCCGGGAAGCGCTGTCAGAACAGTAACCAAGGCGTAGTTCTCGGGAAAGGAGTTTCCGGAAAACCATATCAATTGAGGGAACCGGATAACCTCCCTCAATGCCAGCCGGTAATGCCGCAGGGCGGAACCAACGGCCATTGGTAAATTACGGGCCGCCCCGGTAGCTTTTAAGATTTTACGGCGACGGTCTCGATCTCGACTTTCACGCCCATCGGCAGCTTTGCGACCTGGTAGCAAACACGGGCCGGGAAAGGTTCGGAGTAAAACCCGGCATAGGCCTCATTCATGGCACCGAAGTTGTTCATATCGTCGAGCAGGACCGTGGATTTGACCACGTCGGCACGGCTGTAGCCGGCTTCGGTCAGGATGGCCTCTATGTTTTTAAGGCACTGTACGGTTTGCCCGGTTATATCTTCGGGCACGGAACCGTCGGTGGGGTTAACGGGCAGCTGTCCCGAGACATAGAGTGTGCCGGCGGCTTCCACCGCCTGCGAATACGGCCCGACGGCCTTGGGTGCGTGGGGCGAATGAACGATTTTTTTCATATCTTTAATTTGTTTAGACCAAATTTACACATATCCCGGCAAACGGGAAAAATACCGATCGAAAATGAAAAAAAGTTTTATAACATTGTTTGCGGCCCTCGCCCTTTCGGCCGGGTTGTTATCTTCGTGCCAAGACGGGCGGAAACACCTTACCGGAGTGCGGTGGGATTTACAGGAGATAATAGTTGAGGATTACATTCCGACCGTGAGTGTTCCCCAGGGTGTGAACATTATCTTTTCGGATTCCTCCCGGGTGTACGGTAACGCGGGTTGTAATAATATTAACGGCGGCTACACCCTGCAGGGTAAGGATCAGATCACCCTGGACCGTATTGCGGCGACACTTATGTGGTGTCCCAATATGGAATTCGAGACCGATTATATGAAATTGCTCGAAAAAGTGGAAAGGTTCAGCGCTTCGGACGACAGACTGGTATTGTACGGACCTCAAAAGAGCTTCCGGTTAATATATACTTCGGCCGGGAAAGTGGACTGACAGAGACGGGAAAAAAACTGTTTTAAAACATTTATAAATCCGAAAAGATGAAATTATTGAAGATCGCAGCCCTCGTAGCGCTTGCCGCAGCGGTAGCATCGTGCTGCTCGTGCCGCACCAAATCACGGACCGCTTCTCTGACCGCCAATGGCTGGCAGGTTATCCAGATGGACGGCGAGGCTTTCGCGCCCCAGCGTGCCGAAAGCTATACCGTGCAATTCGGGGTGGACAACCGCGTCACCGGAATGGGAGACTGCAACCGCCTTAACGGTTCCTACTCGACCGATACCAGCGGACGGTTAACGCTGGAGGGTGTTGCAAGCACCCGGATGTTCTGCACCGACCAGCAGTCCGAGGACAAATTCATGAGGCTCCTCAGCGGCGTGGACGGCTACTCGATCGACGGTAACACGCTGATCCTTACGACTGGCGGCCAGGTTGTGATGATATTGAAAAAGGTATAGTCGCCGATCCCGGAAACAATAACACCGGCCTTAGATCAGGCCGGTGTTATTGTTTTATAATGTAATATCCGTTACAAAGTCACGGACCCATAAAATCTTCCATCGCTTTGCGCCAATGGGACGGTATCTCGATCGAAGTCTGGGCGTTAAAATCGTAGGCGACCATTACGCTGTGGCTTTCGGCCTTTACCTGGCCGCTGCCGGGGGCCACGATCCGCTGGAGTAGCGTAAAACTCTTGGTGCCGATCTTCTCCACGGAGGTTTCTACCACCACGTAATCCCCGAACCGGGTCTGCTCGAGGTAAGATGTTTGGGTAGCCGCCGTGATTATTCCCTCACCCTGCCAGAACTCTTCCGCATCCAGCACCTTGGCGAACCAGTCGCTCTTGCCGATATCGAAATAGTGCTGCAGGTTTACGTTATTGACGTGGCCCAGTATATCCACGTCGGCGAACCTTTTCTGTACCGGGGTCACGGTTTTTTTCCTGTCGGCCATAGTTCCTATTCCCTGATTATCTTTATTTCGCCGCCCGGGCCGAGCGACACTATCGAGGAGGGCTTACCGGTAGAACCCCTCTCGAACTCCCGTGGTACGACATAGTCCGCCGCCTCCACTATCTTTTGGTCTATCGAATCGAATCCCTCCGGGGCGGGACGACCTGCAAGGTTGGCCGAAGTGGATACCAGCGGCCGGCGAAGCCTGCGCAGCAACAGTGAACAAAACTCATGGTCCGGGACCCGTATGCCGATCGTGCCGCCGTCCGGGATGATCTCCGGCGCAACGCCGCACCCTCCCGGCAGGATAAGGGTCAGCGGTTTCTCGGCAAGCTCCATTAACTGCCACGCCACCTCGGGAACCCGGCCGGTGTACCGCGAAACGTTGTCGACCGTGTCCACCAGCACCAGCATACTTTTCTTCTCCTGCGAACCTTTGAGGGCAAAGACCTTTTCCACGGCCGCAGAGTTGGTCGCGTCGCATCCCAGGCCCCACACGGTATCGGTAGGGTAGAGTATCACCCCGCCCCGTTTTACCGTGGCTACTGCCTGGTCCACAGCCTCTTCCAGTTTACTTTTTTTAATCTCCGCCATACTTTTTTCGGGGGTTTAGACAAAAGTAATATTTTTTGCCTATTACACGAAAAGGTCTTAACTTTGCGGGTCGACTCAGGCAAAATTGTAAAACTCACATAATCAAACGATATGGGAAGGGCGTTCGAATACCGTAAGGCACGGAAGATGAAGCGCTGGGGAAATATGGCCCGCGTGTTCACCAAACTCGGCAAGGAGATAGAGATAGCAGTAAAGGCTTCGGGGCCCGACCCGTCGGCCAACACGCGGCTGCGAGTTTTGATCCAGAATGCCAAGGCCGAGAATATGCCCAAGGAGAATATCGAACGGGCCATCAAACGCGCTATTTCCAAGGATACGGCGGACTATAAGGAGATGGTATACGAGGGTTACGCCCCGCACGGGGTGGCGGTGGTCGTCGAGACCGCAACCGACAATACCACCCGTACGGTCGCCAACGTGCGCAGTTATTTCAATAAGTGCGGCGGCTCGCTCGGCACTTCGGGGAGCGTGAGCTTTATGTTCGACCATAAATGCGTTTTTAAGTTCAAGGCCCCGGACGAGCTGGACCTCGAAGAACTGGAGCTGGAACTTATCGACTTCGGGGTGGACGAGCTGTTCACCGACGAAGAGGGTAACATCCAGATATACGGTTCGTTCGAGTCTTACGGTGCCATACAGAAATACCTGGAGGACAACAACCTGGAGATCGTAAGCGGGGAATTCGTACGCATCCCTACGGACACGAAGGAATTGACCGCTGAACAGCGTGAGGCTGTGAACAAGCTGGTGGAGAGGTTGGAGGATGATGACGACGTTACCAATGTCTTCACCAATATGGGCGACGAGGAGGAATAAAATTCCTTGCCATAAACAAAATGCCGGAACGCGATCGTTCCGGCATTTTTCTTTCATACGGGTGGCCGTTATTCCACGGTGACCGATTTTGCCAGGTTACGGGGCTGGTCTACATTACGGCCTTTGTTGACGGCAATGTAGTAGGCCAAAAGCTGCAAGGGGACCGAGACCACGATAGGGGAGAGGCATTCCTCCGTTACCGGGACCTCTATACAGTAGTCGGCCAGCGAATGGATCGCGGCGTTACCCTCGGAGACTACGGCGATTATCTTGCCTTTACGGGCCTTGATCTCCTGTATGTTGCTGACGGTCTTTTCGTAAATATGGTCGTCCGGGGCGATGGCTACCACCGGCATCTCGCTGTCAATGAGTGCGATGGGGCCGTGTTTCATTTCGGCGGCCGGGTAACCCTCCGCATGGATATAGGATATCTCCTTGAGCTTCAGCGCCCCCTCGAGGGCCGCCGGATAGTTGTAGCCGCGCCCGAGGTAAATGAAATTGTGGGCATAGGTGAATATCTTGGAGAGGTCCTTTATCTTGTCGTCCTGGGACAATACCTTTTCTATAAGTGACGGCAGCTCTACCAGCCCTTTGGCAACGGACCGGAATTTCTCGTCCCTAACGGTGCCTTTTTCACGGGCGAGCGTTAACGCGAGCATGGTCAGCACCGTTACCTGGCCGGTGAACGCTTTGGTCGAAGCTACCCCTATCTCCGGACCGACATGGATATAGGCGCCGGAATCCGTAGCACGGGCAACGGACGAACCCACCACGTTACAGATACCGAAGATAAACGCCCCGGCATTGCGGGCCAGTTCCACGGCCGCCAGCGTATCGGCCGTCTCGCCGGACTGGGAGATCGCTATCACCACGTCGTCCGGGCTAATGACCGGGTTACGGTAACGGAATTCCGACGCGTACTCGACCTCCACGGGGATTCGGCACATATCTTCGATGGCCCTTTCGCCGATGAGCGCCGCATGCCACGAAGTGCCGCAGGCTACGATGATGATACGGCGGGCACCCATGAACTTTTCCTTGTTGGCCACAACGCCCGACAGCACCACCTCGCTCCCGTCAGCCGGGATGCGGCCCCTGATGCAGTCCACGATGGTTTTGGGTTGCTCGTGTATCTCCTTTAGCATGAAATGGGGATAGCCGCCCTTTTCGAGCTGGTTAATACTCAGCTCGAGCGTGCGGATATCTATCTGGGCCTGTTCGTTGTCCAGGTTCATCACTTTCAGCTCCCTGCCCCGGCATATATGTACGATCTCCTCGTCCCCTACGTAGACCACCTTGTCGGTGTATTCCACGATGGGCGTGGCGTCCGAAGCCAGGAAATATTCCCCGTCCCCGAGGCCGACAACCAGCGGACTGCTCTTGCGTGCGGCTATGATCTCGTCGGGGTTGTCCTTTTCGACCACGGCGATGGCATAGGCGCCGACCACCCGCTTGAGCGCACTGCGCACCGCCTCCAAAAGCGAACACCGGCTGGTGTTGCGGATATACTCGATCAGCTGGACAAGCACCTCGGTATCCGTGGCGCTCTGGAACGTGTATCCGTGTTCGCTGAGGGCGTCGCGGATAACGCTGTAATTCTCGATGATGCCGTTGTGGATCATCGCTATGTTGCCGGATTGGGAGTAGTGGGGATGGGCGTTTACGTCGTTGGGTTCGCCGTGGGTGGCCCAGCGGGTATGGGCGATGCCGATGGTCCCTCCGACGTCCTTGCTGTCGGTAAATCTTTCCAGGTCGGCGACCTTGCCACGGCATTTATAGACTTTCAGGCTTCCGCTGCCGTCCACAAGAGCTACCCCCGCGCTGTCGTAGCCACGGTATTCGAGCCTGCGGAGGCCGTTGAGTAACACCGGGAACGCCTGGCGGCCGCCGATGTATCCTACGATTCCACACATATTTTATAATTACGGGTTGGTTAGGCGGTAACAAAGATAAGAAAACCGCGAGAAAACGGTTGCCTGTTCAATCCCGGCCGGGGGGATTTACCCTGTCAGGGTGGTACAAACAAGTTGTTCTCTGCTTGGGTAGGCCGCCCCCGATATGAAGAACAGGTGAGATAGTAACGCCGTTATTGCCGCATATCCACCATAAATTCCCCCTCGAAAAAAATATCTCCCCAGAACGGGTCGAAATCCTTTATCCCGGCGTAAAGATGACCTTTCAGGCTCGGGCAGTCGGCACCTGGCATACGGTCGAATACCAGGTAAACCGAATCGGGTTTGTAACGGATGTCGTTATGGGTGTCCGAAAAAGTATATATCCATACAGATGAAGAGAGGTTTATACTGTCGGCACGGATTCCCGAGGGGGCCGGTATCGTGTCGAAAATTAGTTCCACACTGCAATCTACTCCTGCATGGTAGTCGTAACCGAAATATATAAACATTTGATCACAGGGATAGGACAAGGTCATGGTATTTTCCACAAACCGGCTATCCCACCAATGGTTTATGTAAACTAAGGTATCACGCAAATCTCTGATCCTACGTCGGTAATCGTCTTCTTTCTCCCTGTACTGCCGCATCGGTGTGTTTAAAGTATAGAAACGCTCGCCGTCTTTTTCCCTGTATCGTACGACCCGGCTGTAAGCGTGGCGGGTCGAAAAAAGATTGCAGGCCTTATCTTCTTCCCGAAAATGGAGGCTGCTCAATTCAGGATCGATAACAAACCCGGATGTTGTGACCACCGGCCGGGGAGCCTGAAAATATATACAACTATAAACGACTGTACTAAATACTACTACCACTGTAATAGGCCATGATGATCGTCTATTCATTTTTCATCTAAAATTTACGGAACAATATATCCAAATTTCCGGTAACCGATGTTTGCCGTCGATAAGATATTTGTAATATTTCTGTCAAAATTGAAACAAATTTAACATCCTTGCATTTTCAGGAATTTTTCGCATATATTTGTGATGTAATAATAAAAGCGTAAAATACTGTAATATTTATTACAATTTTAAAGCACGGCGCGGCGATTGCAGCAGAGCCGGCGGAAAACGATAACAAATTACCGCTATATGAAGATCAACGGTGAACCCAAAGCGTTCCTTAGCAACGAGGCAAAGCAACTCCTTAACCTTTATACGTCGCTGGGCGAACGGGCGGAGATATTCCTGCCGAGGCATATTTTCGACAACCTGACCAATTTCGTCAAACTCTGTATGGAGGAGCCGGACGACCCGGCCCGCCAGCAGTCCGAGATAAACAAATATCTGCTGCGCTTCCGTGAGGATATCCCCGGTTATGTGGATGTCTCCCTGATGCTTATCCCGCACAACGATTCGAAGGCTTTCGAACTGAGCGCCAAGCGGGGCCGGTTCGTTAAGCGTATCGACGAGCTGGTGGATACCGACGGAACCACCCCGGCCAACAAACGGCTGCTGCAGAACATCCGGGACGGCCACGACTTTTCGGTCGGTACCCCTCCGGTTACCAATTCGACCATCGACTTCATGTCCAAGCTACAGCTTGGCGGGCACGTGCGCGACCTGCGGAAGTACCGCGACGTGATCGGCGTCACGGGCGATATCAACGAGGCCCACTGGAACTATATGATGGATACCCTGGAGCAGATGATCAGCCAGAGTACCCATTACACGACCAAGGCTGAGAAGAGGGACTTTTTGAACCGCAGTTGCTGGACGGTCAACTTCAAGGGGCTCAACGGGCTTATACGCACGGTGGTTTCGGGTAATGCCGACAAGGCGGTGGAACTGCTCAAGGGCGAGGTGTTCGATCCGGCGGCCGTGGTCGTGTGTGATGCACCCGCCCCGGACGACCTCTACGAACAGATGACGGCCGACACCACGAGCGTTTTCGTTGTCAAGGTGCCGCACGCCCGCATTAACCACTATTCGGGGGAGAAATGGTTCCCGCTATTGACCCGTCTGGTTATCGTGGACGACTCGAAAGAGTCGCGGAGCTCCAACACTTCGCTGGTGTTCTGCTTCCACAACGGCATTATAAATACGCTCGATAAGGTCCATACCAAAAAACTCGGGTCCCCGGCCAGTACGCAGCTCAACCTGCGCCTGATCCTGGAGAACGTCAACCCGAGCTTCCTCAATGAGTTCCGGGAGAAGATCGAAGCCCAGATAGCGGTCTATGCCGCCGAGCTGGACCACATGCTCACCGAACAGACCGGCGACGCATCCGACCCGGATAAACGCATAACGCTGTTCAAACTCGACGCGTTCTCGCGCCAGGTGGTGCAGGACAAATATTCGCTCGAGAAACTGCGCGATTTTATATTCTTCCTTGAGAACTGCCATAAGCCCGAGAGCAAACAGATCCAGACACAGGAGCTTATCGACGAGTTCGAGGGCCGCATGAAAGCCTACTTTTACGGCGGCAACAAACTTATCGACATCGTGACCATTCTCGAGGGGGGCGGCCGTAACCAGATCAAGACCTACGGCGAGTACCTGCTCGGACGCAAACCCGGCAGTGCGTCGACCAAGGTGCGATATGCCTGCAAGCTGATCCTGGAGATCATCCCTAACACCTACGAGAGAACACTCAAGAACCATTTCCATAAGAATTTCGGGATCAACCTCTTCCTGGAGAAATATAAGGAGTACCTGACCAAAACCGTCAAGGACGCCGACAACAAGGGCCGTTTCGAAAAATTCCTGATCGATCTCGGTATCCGCGACAAGTATTTCGCGCTCAAGGAAGAAGATAAGGAGATCGTCAAGGACTTCCTTGCGGCATTGGGCAACCTGGACAAAACGAGCATTTCGGACTCGGTGCAGATGATCATCAGGGACCTGCTGTTCAATCCGAGCGGCCGGCCCAAGCCGTACATTATTTATAACAGCCAGCAGGCATGGGAATACAAGGACCTGCTGCCGGACGACCTGTTCGACATCAACCCGTTCGATATCGAGATAGAGAACCTGCCCGACGGCCGGCTGGCGTATGACCGCCTGACGGACCGGATGATGCGCATTAAATCGACCCTGGCGTTGTTCGACGACAGCGGGTCGTTGTGGGACCTGTTCTGCGACAACACCACCATACTGATCAACGATCCGAACAATCCGACGGGCTACACGGGCTTCAATACTCAGCCGGTAAACAATTTCCTCAAATTCCTCAACTCGTCCCGGATCACCCTGTTCCTCGACGAGGCGTACGCCGAGAGCGTGAAGATAGAGGACGGCGGGCAGCCTAAGTGGCGTACGATCTCGCGTTACATAATGAACAACATTAACTCGCAGACCCGTATCAGGGCCGTATCGTCGCTGTCGACAACCAAAAACCTATGTGCAACGGGAGACAGGCTGGGGGCGATCGCAACTACCCCGGAGGCCGCACCGTTCGCCGCTTTCGCACGCCGGCGCAACAGCGCGGACCACGGCAACAACAATTCCCTGTTGATGCTCAATAATACACTCGAGACCGCGCAGGAGGCTAAATTCATTAAGGACCGTATCGAGGCCAAACTGCCGAAGAACGCTTCGCGGGGCAGTATCAAAAAGGCGCTTGTAAACTTCATCAAGGAGCAGATCGACAAGACAGAGGAGTACAACCGCGAGAGCATCTCGAGCCAGCTGCATAAGACGGCCGGGTTCGAGGGGTCGCCGCTCTACCTGTTCCTGCTGGACGAGCTGCAGTCGCTCGACAAGCTGGACGTCCTGGGCCTGCCGGATGACTTCAAATACCACGACCAGCCGTTCTTCACTTATTACCAGAAAAAACTTATCCGCAGCCTGAACGCGTTCCGGGTCAACAAGAACTTCCGCGAGGAATCCCTGCGCCGCCTGTCGATGGCCAAGGAAAAAGCTGCCGAGGTGATAAAGCGGATGGGGACCGACTGTGTGGAGATCGTGGATTCGGACGGGGTCTACCTGTTCAACCTGCGGATCAAAGGGGAGCCGATGTATGCCGATATGCTGTGGTTCTGCGGTTTCCTTGCAAAACACCGGGGTATAGCCACGGTGCCGTATCCCACCGGGCTGGTAAGGTTCGCCGTGGGTGGTTATATACGCGATGGTAAGGAGGGCATGCAGGTATTCTCGGCCGAGGTGGAGGACGCTATCGCAATATTCCTCAAATACTGGCTCCGCTTCGCCGAGGCCAAAGCCGACCCGGCAAACAAGGAGGTGGAATCCACGGCGCTGCTTGCCTCGATATTCGAGTGCAGGCGCAACAGCGATTTTATAAACAGCCTGCTTGAGGATTACACGGCCTCGGCGCAGTACAAAAAAGACAAGTCGCCCTCGTTGCAGATACGCGACGTGCGGTCCCTCTACCACGCCTCGCCCGAAAAGAGCGGGGTTACGATCACGACCATCGGACGCTCGGCCAATTCGGTGATCGAACTCCACGGCGATATCGTGGGCAGCTGTGCGGACGTGTTCCAGTTCGTCCGCAGCACCGCATTCACCAAGATATACGAGAACCTGCTGGCGCAGGTCTACAAGAATATCCCGGCCGTTGCCGACCTGGATTTCAACAGCGTAAGTTCACGCTACTCCAAGGCGGTGATTCTCAAATATATCACCAACAAGCGCACGTTCCAGCCCAACCACCATGTGCTGGACGACCCGGAGGAGATGAATATCATGCGCGAGATCCTGATCGAGATGGAGAACCTGCTCTTCTCGGACAGCAAGATGAAGATCGTGGCCATCGACGCGACGGGGGACCCGGCGCTCGACAAGGCCAAGCTGGAGGGGCTGAACTCGATAATAAAGAAGTATATCCGCGAGATACTGCTGCACTTCAACCTGCCGTTCGAGAAAGAGTCGCTGGAGCCGAGCCGCAGGGAGATAATCCGTGCCGCCGGGGAGTGCTTCGAGGAGATAACAGGCGTCAAGCTGACGGACCTGAACCTGAACGTATGGATAGACGAGTTCGTGACCCAGCTTCGCCGGCTTCCCCAGTTTGAGGGGCTCGCCCTGTCGGACAAGAGCATCGGGTATATCCTGGACGCGATAGCCGCCGGGGTAAGCCGTCCGGAAGAGGTCACGGACAAGATCATGTACCTCTACCTGCTGGACCATGACGACTCGTTCCATAAGATGGTCTGCTCGCGGCTATCGTATTTCAGCGAACGTATCGCGTGCTGTGACGATTCGGAGGTGAAACTCATCACCGAGGAGTTCGTGACCAGCATACTGCCCATGCAGCTTCAGGAGATTAGCAACTATATCATGCGCAAGCGCGATATCAAGATCGCCGAGGACGAAATTTACGGTGTCAGCCGCAAGGTCGTCAGGTTCTATATCGGCCTGATCCGCCGCACCAAGGGTACGGACTATTACAACCGTTATGCCCACACGATGGTACGCCTGGTGGAGACCCGGTTCCGCAAGCAGAATTCGAGCGTGAACGAGATGGTACAGCACGGCATATCGCTCTATAAAGGGTTCGAGATGGAGAACAAGGCGCTGGAGACGTTCGAGGGCGGCCGCATCTCATGGATCAACCGGATGATGAGCAAGTGCGGGGTGATCTCCTCGGAACAGCCGGTGCAGGAACATACCCGCATCGTGACGGACGCCAAAAAGCGCGAATACCCGTTCCACAAGATCGACCGGGTGGAGCTAAAGCGAAAGGATGCCGATGCGGACCCGAACGATTCGGCCGAATACATCCGGTTCATCAACCCCCGGCCCGAGTCGTCGTTCTTCGTGGACAGGCTGGCGAGGTTCGTGGCCAATATGGACTCGGACGACTACCGCTGTAAGGTGGTCAAGCACGGTATCGTCAAGGAGCTGGTGATCTTCCAGAAAGGATACATGAAGTACCTTACGGACAACTACCGCCTGAACTACACCGAGGACATATCGCTCGGGGATATTAAGAATTTCGTGCCGGACGTGATCAGCCTTCTCGGGGCGCCCGAAAAATTGATCTCGTTCCCGCAGATAGGATATTTCGACATCAAGGGGCCGACCGGCAATATCAAGACCATCGTGACGCCCCTGAAATCCGAGGCGGATTACTTCGGTGACGTGAAGAAACCGCGCCTGACGGTAATAAACGAAAAAGTCAAGGAGATCGGCGGCATCCCGCGCCACGGGTCGCTCTTCCTGGTGGAGGAGAACGACGGCAGCGTGTTCGTGCTCGAGATCAACGGCGACAGCGGGGTTGGCAAGAGCGAGATGATCGCCGCTTTCGTGCTGCGCTGGCTGCGCAACAACCTCGAGGGGATACGTTCGGTGAAGATGATCGCCGGGGATATGTTCCATGAGTTCCAGGACGCCGAAGGGAACCTCTACGGAATCGGTACCGAAGTGGGGGACTTTTCGCGGACGACCGACTTCGATCCGGATTATATCAAATATTACAGATATCTGTTCGAAACCAGTGCCGACAGCAACGTGGACGACCTTAACCGCAGGGCGACGGTCAGCGGCATGTGTGACATCACGATGCCGTACAAGATCGACATCATGCTCAGCGCCAGCAACTATTCCAAGCAGGAGGGAGGCATTACCCGGATCGACAATCCCGAAAACTTCCTGCTGTATGTAGACGCTCACGGCGAACGCAAGGAAAAAGCCACCAGCCAGGACGGCCCCAACTTCCAGCGGACCCTCAAGCGCTACACGGCGGACCCGAGCATAGTGGATGTTATGGCCCGGCACGGTAATTACCTCGACGATATCCTGGACTGGGATTATGTGCCCTCCGAGAAGAAGTATTACCTGGCCTCGTCCTATAAACTTCTCGAGAAGATAGATATCACGGACGTGGTCCGTAAGATCTTCTGCGGTAAGGTATACACAGTGGCCGGGATGGACCATACCATCGAGGATGTGGACTTCGACATGATCCGCAACCGGTTCATCGCCACGGTGGCCCACACCGAACACGGGGTGCAGTATACCGGCGAGGCGGTTATCGACCGTAAGATATTCAGCTCGATCTTCGACTCGATTGCCAGCACCCCGGGGGGCCAGCCATTTATCGCCGAGGAGGGCCAGATGGAGACCGTACGTCACCTGATCAACTGTCTGCGCGGCGGCAAAGACGGCAAGGGCAAGGCGCGGCTTATCCAGTGCGGGGTGCTCTCTACCGAGATCGGCAAGAAAGGGCGCGAGATAACCGGCCCGCAAAAGGCCGCCGCCGCCCTGAAACAGCTGATACAGGAGGTACGTATAAGCAAACCCGAGATCAATGAGGGTAAGATAAAGGTCAAGAAACTGCTCAACGAGAAGTACGACCATATTTTCCACGGCAATATGAACAGCAGCGAGCTGTGGCGTTACAACTTCTACCTCTACCAGCTGGAGGCGATGCGCAAAGCCGACCTGCGGCGTATGGACAACCGCAGTAAGAAAGTGGATATCAGCAACCTGGTGGATTTCACCCCGTGCGACAAGGGTAAGGAATTCAGCCCACTGTTGGTGAACCCCAACCTGAACATAGAGCTGACCAGCTTCAGCGAGACGTTCGAGGAGTTGATGAGCCTGCCGAACTATCCGGATTTCGCCCGGGAATTCTCCGAGAAAGTGGACTCGCTCTATATCGCCGACGGGTACAGCCGCGAAACGAACATCAACAACATGATCGTTCAGCTGCTCCTGCTCGAGGATTATATCTCTACGGACGATATAGCCCGCGGCAGTGTGATAGAGAAAGTGAACCGCGAGACCATTGCCGCCGCCAAGTATGCCGTGGTGAAGTATCTCGACGAAAAAGGGGGCGATCCCGCAAACGGTAACGCTCCGGCCAGCGGGAACGGGAAGAACGACAGACAAACTGCCGGTACCCGCAATTCCCAGAAGTAAAGGAGGGGAATTACCCAATGGGGTTTAAATTCTAAAATCCCTGTAAACCGGCCACTGTCGCCTCTGCCCACTTCCTTGGGTGGGTAGCCGTGGGGTGTAGCCGCGACTTCTCCACCTCTACCCGCGTCATTGGGAGGCAAGCCGGGAGGCTTTGCCCCAGTGTCTTAACCTCTGCCTAATACTTGCGAGCGAAGCCATGAGGCTTTGTGTGGCTTCTCCACCTCTATCCTCGTCATTGCGAGCGAAGCCGTGAGGCTTTGCGTGGCAATCTCTGGTTTGAAGAAGATTGCTTCACTGGTTCGCAATGACGGAAAAGGAATATGAGATTGCTTCGTCACTAACGCTCCTCACAATGACGGGAAAGCAATGACGGAAATGTAGGGAAAAAAATAAGGAAGCCGCTCTGCGGCTTCCTTATTTTCCTGTGTGGCGGCACCCGGTTAAAGGGAACAGCTGTGTTTTTTCCTCTTTTTACGGAACAGAGCCGAAAAGACGTTGAACCCGTGGGTGAGCGCAAGACGCGGACCCTCGATGCGGTTCCAGACAGTCCGGCAGATATTGGAAAAGGTCAGGGATTCCTTTATATCCTCCCACTGGTGTTCCATATCGACCTCCTTGAGCCCGATCCTGTAAGCCAGGCGGTCGCGCTCGAGTTCCAGTTCGTCCAGGGTCGATATCTTGCAGTAGCGTTTGCCGAGCTTATTCTTCTTCATCGTGTTCGTGCTTGCGGGGTTTGAAGAACATTTCGCTGAACATGGCAACCATAGGGTTGATAAACAGCTTTTTGGCCATAAGTACCAGTAGCGCGACTATAATGAGTACGATGCCGACGATGAGCGCGGCTATCGCCGTGCCGCCCACAACGGTGGCCAGCGAGGCGATAAGGGCCACACCCAGTGCCAGCAATCCCATCAGGCACAGGAAGAGGAATACCAGGATACGGACGGCGTTGCCGCTGATCCTGCTCAGCCCCTCGACCATCGCCAGCTTCACCGAAGCGATACGCATGTTCACGTACTGCTTCACATCGTCGGCAATGCGGCCGCTGTCTACCGGCCCGCCCGTTTCTTTCATGGTCAGACTTTAGCTGAGTCGGCCAAATCGTGGATCGCTTCGCGTGCCGCGCGGTCGGCTTTCATCCGGGCGGCCTGCAGTTCCCATTCGGCACGGGTTACGTGGTTGTTCATCATGTGGCGGAGTTTGCGCCTGGTTACCTCACCCCGTTCGGGGGCCATCAAAAGTGCCGCTGCGGCGCCTGCCATTGCACCGCCCAAAAATGCGAAAATCGATTTCATGATCGTAAGTTTTTTAGTTATTCAAATTATTCCGAATACGGACGGTGAAATCCCGCCCGACCCACGTATAATATCAAATATGGTTCCAAAAGCCACCGTCGGCCGTGGCGGCGGGCGGCCTACCGTTAATTTACGGAAAATCGTGGAGCTTTCCTAATTTTATTTTCCGGACCGAATGGCGTATCTTTCGCCCGTGAACCGGTTGACGGCGATATATACGGACAGGGATACTACAGTGGCGTTTAGCGGCCACCGGCGTATTGTGGCACCCGTGCAGTCCAGCTTATTCCATGGGGCCGAAATTATCGACCCCGAACATTTCAGTAATACGGTGGCCTCGAAACTCGACAAAGCGCTGGAGGGTTTGGTGGGGGAGGGGTACCACACGTTCCTGTGCGGGATGGCCGCCGGGTTCGATCTTATGGCAGGGATGGCCGTCCGCAGGCTTATCCGGGCGGGATACCCCGTGGATCTTCTGGCTCTGGTGCCGCACCCGGGCCAGGCCGCAAGGTTCGGTGAACGGGACCGGGAGGACTACGAAAAAGTGCTTGCCTCAGCGTCGGGGATATATACCGTATGCCCGGAGTACCGTCAGGATTGTTTCCATCTGCGCAACGACTTGCTTGTGGCCCATAGCTCGGTACTGGTTTGCTGTTACGACGGCACTCCCGGTGGAACCCGCTACACGGTTAAAAAGGCCTTGAAAGCCGGCCACAGGGTGGTGAACCTGCTTTGAACGGCAGGGCTGAAAATAATAAAGCCGGGCTTCTGCCCGGCTTTGTCTTAATATATCTGTACCGCGATTAGTTTACGGTAGCCATGTGCTGGATAAGCTCGATAACCTTGGTAGAGTAACCCCATTCGTTATCGTACCATGAAACGAGTTTCACGAACTTCGGCGAGAGCATGATACCGGCCTCGGCGTCGAAGATCGAAGTGCGGCTGTCGCCGATGAAGTCGGAAGAAACCACGGCGTCTTCGGTGTAACCGAGGATACCTTTCAGTTCGCCCTCCGAAGCTTCCTTAATGGCGGCGCAGATCTCCTGGTAAGTCGTTTCCTTTTCCAGGACGGCGGTCATGTCCACAACCGATACGTCGAGGGTCGGAACGCGGAACGCCATACCGGTAAGCTTGCCGTTAAGGGCCGGGATTACCTTGCCCACGGCTTTTGCGGCGCCGGTAGAAGAGGGAATGATATTGCCGGCAGCGGCGCGGCCACCCCTCCAGTCCTTAACAGACGGACCGTCTACGGTTTTCTGGGTAGCGGTGGTAGCGTGAACGGTGGTCATAAGACCCTCCACGATGCCGAATTTGTCGTTGATCACCTTGGCCAGCGGAGCCAGACAGTTGGTGGTACAGGAAGCGTTGGACACGATGGTCTCGCCTTTGTAGGAGTCGGTATTCACGCCCATAACGTACATCGGGGTATCGTCTTTCGACGGAGCCGACATAACCACGCGCTTGGCACCGGCTTTGATGTGGGCCTCGGCTTTTTCCTTGGTGAGGAACAGACCGGTAGATTCCACCACGTATTCGGCACCCACTTCGTTCCATTTCAGGTTTGCGGGGTCTTTCTCGGCGGTAACGCGGATAGCCTGGCCGTTAACGACAAGCTTGCCGTCCTTAACTTCCACCGTGCCGTTGAAGCGGCCGTGGATAGTGTCGTATTTGAGCATATAGGCCATATACTCGACATCGATAAGGTCGTTGATGCCTACAACCTCGACCTGGTCCGCTTTGCTCATGGCAACGCGGAATACCAAACGGCCGATACGTCCGAAACCGTTGATACCAATTTTAATCTTTGACATAGTTCTATTTGTTAGAAAATTAAACCGTTTCTTTCAGGACGGGGCGCCGCCCCATTTCCGTGGCCGGGCCTTACGGTTCCCCGTCCGCTGCGTACCGCGGCCCCGGCCTGCGCCGTTGTAGCCCGGGAGCCTGGTTTTAAGGCTTTTACGCGGTAACATACAAAGGTAGTCAATTTGCAAATAGTATGCAAAAAAGTTTTTTAAATAATTTTAATAAATTAGCCGGTGAAAGGGATGATCGCAGGAATTTAACCCCGGGCGCCGTCCGGACGGAGGCAACCGGGATTATTTGAGTAGCTTTACGGTGATATGACTCCAAGGATTCGGTCCATACTTATTACGGCGGGAATCTTACTCGCCATCGTGCCTGCGTCGGGAATTCCGCCGGACAGGGACTATATTTTGGAATGGATGGAGGCGGTCTACCCCGCTATCCCGGTAGACAGTAATTCGTGGTATATCATCGACGGCCAGGGTTATGAAGCCCGCCAGGCGGACGGGATACTGGCCCGCCGCCGGGCAGAGGGTGCGCACATAGCATACTTATCGGGTCAATCCGCCGAAGAATTTTACAGGGGCAAATATGTGAATAAAGGCCATAAGACGAGTGTTATCTGGGTGGTCACCAAGCCGATGCGCAGGAAATGGATCCGACAGAAACGGACCGCATTCCTTGCCGATCATTCGGAGTATGACGCTGTGATGATAGACGGGAAAACGATGGATGCCGGCAGCGGAAAACAGGCTTTGGAGGGGTTGCGGAAAAAAGATATATGCGGGCTGCATTATATTATGGTCGATGAGCGCTATGCCCCCGAGGGCGGCCCGCATGGAAAGATCCTGGTTGTCTGGACAAGGTAAAACCGCCCGGGTGCCGATCGGACCGGCTGGTCAGAACCATCCGGCTGTGTGCCCGCTTTCGCCGG
Organism: Alistipes sp.; assembly: GCA_021201825.1. Lineage (GTDB taxonomy): Bacteria > Bacteroidota > Bacteroidia > Bacteroidales > Rikenellaceae > WRDF01. Next base: position 107,272 of record JAJQED010000028.1, on the reverse strand, counting down.
CAGACAATCGCCGCAGGTAGTCGATAAAAGCCTCCGTGTGGCCGTCTTGCAGATACTCCTGAAGTTCCCCGTCGGCTTCCGGCTCCTCTTGGAAATCTATATACCGGTTATGGTCCGGGGACCATTTTTCGATTATCCGGCCCGTATATACCGTGTAACCGTCCTTATCCCGGACTACGACCCCGTACATTTTGGCGGTATCGGAATAGTAGACCGGCAGCTCCCCGACATGATCCATAACGAACTCGCCGCTCAATTTGAAGCGGAAAATAAACTCTGGCTCGCCCTCGGTGCCGTCGGGCAGGCTTGCCGGCGGCAGATCCCCGTCCCACAAGGCGAAAGAAGAGACGTAATATTTGGTGGCCCCGTCTTTGATCAAAAGTTCGTGGTCACCCTGTGAGGCAGCCGCTAATAGGTTTATCATTAAGGTAATGGCGATGGATTTCATAACTGTTCTTCCTGGTTCCGGTCGCTAAAGGCGGTAAGGTCACAAAGCATCTCGATTAGCCGTTCAGCCCCGAGAAACCGTTGAAGCGGGCCGTCTGCGGTGGGTTCCGAGAGGACTTCGGCATATTCGGTCCCGTTCCACCGGCTGCCGATCTCGCCCGTAAAAACTGCCGGACCGTCCGCGCCGTGTGTTATAAAACCGTAATTCCCGGTAACCGTAAGGTAGCTCAACGGCAACCCGGATTCGGTCTGTCCGGAACTGTGTCGTATGTTAAGCTTAAACCGGAAGACGTACCGGGGAGATTCGGCCATTTCGACCGGAAGAAACCCGGCGGGGATCTCCCGGTCCCATAATTCCAACGATAACAGGGAATAGGTAAGCCCGCCGGAGTCGCCCAAAACGATAGCCCTGCCGTCCGGTCCGGGTCCCTGTGCGTTGAGGTTGCTGCCCGGGGCCATAGTGGTTAAAGCTAAAAATGCGGTAAAGGTTATAACGGAACGGCCGACCTGTCTCATTTGGTGACGAGGCCTTTCTCCGCCGCCTTGAACTTCTTGGCGATGGACGATGCGAACACGAAGTCGTTCAACTCCCTGTTGTCGGTATCCAGGATATCGTTCTTGGACCCCTCCCACCATTTTTTGCCCTGGTAGATAAAGATCACCTTTTCGCCGATCTCCATCACTGAATTCATTTCGTGCGTATTGACGATCGTGGTAATGCAGTATTCCTGGGTTATCTCCTGGATCAGGTTGTCGATGACCACAGATGTCATCGGGTCGAGGCCCGAGTTGGGCTCGTCGCAGAATAGGTATTTGGGATTAAGTACGATGGCGCGGGCGATGGCCACACGCTTTATCATCCCTCCACTCAACTCGGCCGGATAGAGGCGGTTGGCGTTGACGAGGTTCACGCGCTGGAGGCAGAAATTCACCCGGTCCAGCTTCTCCTCCTCGGTCTGGTCGGTAAACAGGTCGAGCGGCAGCTTCACGTTATCCTCCACCGTGGACGAATCCAACAGGGCGCCCCCCTGGAATATCATCCCCACATGCTGGCGGATGGCTTTCCTCTCTTTGAAATCCAGGGCCGTAAAATCGGTGTCATTATAGTAGATATCCCCGCTGTCCACGGTATGAAGCCCGACAAGGCATTTGAGCAGTACCGTTTTACCCGACCCGCTCTGGCCAATTATAAGGTTGGTCTTGCCCTGGTCGAAGACCGCGCTGATATCCTCGAGGACCGTCCGCCCGTCGAATGACTTGTATATATGTTCGGCCCGGATCATCAGATTAGCAACAATTGGGTGAGTATAAGGTCGAATATCAGTATGACGATGGAACTTACCACAACCGCCTTGGTACTGGCCCGCCCCACTTCGAGCGAGTTGCCACGGGCGTAGAACCCGTACATCCCCGAAATGGACGTGATGATAAAGGCGAAAACCGAACATTTTATAAGGGCGTACCAGATCGAGAACAGTTTGAAGTCGCTCCTCAGGCCCGTAATATAATCCTCAGGGTTCATGATGCCCGTGATAATGGCGATAGCGTACCCGCCTACGCATCCGATCAGGATACTCATAATGCCCAGGAACGGGAAGAAGAAAACCGTGGCGATTATTTTGGGCAGGATAAGGTAATTGGCCGAGTTTATCCCCATCACCTCCAGCGCGTCAATCTGCTCGGTTATCCGCATGATGCCGATCTCCGAGGCGATATTGCTCCCGACCTTTCCGGCCAGGATCAGCGCCACCACCGTGGAACTGAACTCCAGGATCATTACCTCCCGTGTAGCGTATCCTATCAGGTATTGCGGGATGAACGGGGATTCCAGATTGATACACATCTGCAGGGTGACCACAGCACCCATAAATACCGAAATGATCGCGGCTATACCTATCGAATTCAAACCCAGGGCATCCAACTCGAAAACCACCCTGTTGCGGAAGATACGGGACTTCTCCGGCCTTGAAAAGACCTTGCCCATCAAAATGAAATACTTCCCTAAAAATTCGAAAAACTTCATATAAAGTTATTTGCCGCCGCAGGCTATTCCTTTACCTCCTCGAAATCGACGTATTCGCCTATCTGTCCCCGGGCTTTCTTTTCTTCCCTGCGGGTGCGCTGAACCCTGATCTCTCCCTCGGCCGTGGCGGATTGCCGCTGCCGGCGGGTGCCCGTGGACCAGGTATATGCCTGGCCGAAACCGGCCGCCTGCTCCCCGAACTTCTCGGCGAACTCCCGCTGCTTACGCAGTATCCACCGCCGCAGCAGCCACTTGCCCAGCTGTCCGGCAAGGTAAAGCACCAGTACGGTTACGAATATGAATGTGAGAAAGGTTTCCATATCAAAAACAATTTACAAAGATAACGACAATTTCCGGATTTATTGCTTCCGCCTTTCCCGGTATCCCCTCCGGGGCGTTACCCTTGATCCGCACCGCTCCCCGAAGCAATAATAATGCAGGAGCGGCCGTGGGGGTCGTCCTTTGCCGGGACGGGCCTGACAAAAGCGGGAGCGGGTAGGGAGCGGGGAAACACCGTTTAACTCCCGCGGACCGGGGCGGCCCTGCCGTGGTAAGGCCGTGGCCGACATGGAGACGGATGCTCTTTTTGACCGTCCGGCTCCGGGGCGGACTTGGTAAAATGAGGCGATATTGGTAAATTTGCGTTTACCTTTAAACGAATGAAATGGAATTGGACAGCATAACAGCCATCAGTCCGGTTGACGGGCGGTACCGGGCGGCCAGCAGCCCGCTGGAGCAATATTTTTCGGAATATGCCCTTATCCGCTACCGCATCCTTGTGGAGATAGAATATTTCATCGCCCTGTGCGAGATACCGTTGCCGCAGCTGGCCGGAGTGGATAAATCGAAATACGGGGACCTGCGCGGCATCTACCGGGACTTCACCCCCGAAGAGGCCGGCCGGGTAAAGGATATAGAACGTACTACTAACCATGACGTCAAGGCCGTGGAGTATTTCATCAAGGAGAAGATGGACGGCCTCGGGCTGCAGGATGTCAAGGAGTTCGTCCATTTCGGGCTTACTTCGCAGGATATCAACAATACCGCCACACCCTACTCCCTGCGGGATGCCTCGCACGAGGTCTACTATCCGTTGCTGGGTGAACTGCTGGCCAGACTGGAGAGGATGGCCGAAGATTGGAAAGACGTGGCCCTGCTGGCCCGCACCCACGGCCAGCCCGCCTCCCCGACCAAGCTCGGTAAGGAATTCAGGGTATTCACCGAGAGGATAAACAAACAGGCGGACATGTTGAGGGCCATCCCCGCGCCCGCGAAGTTCGGCGGCGCGACGGGAAACTTCAACGCCCACATGGCGGCCTATCCCCATATCGATTGGGTGGAGTTCGCCAACCGGTTCGTGAACGAAGTGCTGAGGCTCGACCGCTCGCAGACCACTACACAGATCGAACATTACGACAACATCGCCGCAATTTTCGACGCGTTCAAACGGATAAATACCATCCTGATAGACTTGTGCCGTGACATCTGGACATACGTCTCGATGGAGTATTTCAAGCAGAAGATCAAAGCTGGCGAGGTCGGTTCGTCGGCCATGCCCCACAAGGTCAACCCTATAGACTTCGAGAACGCCGAGGGTAACCTGGGCATCGCCAACGCCATCTTCGAACACCTGGCGGCCAAGCTTCCGGTGTCGAGGCTGCAAAGGGACCTGACGGACTCCACCGTGCTGCGTAATATCGGGGTGCCCATCGCCCATACGGTGATCGCGTTCAAGTCCATAATGAAAGGGCTGGACAAGCTGATAATCAATCCCGACGCCATAGACCGGGACCTGGAACAGAACTGGGCCGTAGTGGCCGAGGGTATACAGACCATCCTGCGGCGCGAGAATTATCCATCGCCCTACGAGGCCCTCAAAGCCCTTACCCGGACAAATAAACCCATCACGAGCGAGGATATATCGGAATTTATCGCTAACTTGGATGTGAGCGAACAGGTAAGGGAAGAGCTCCGGCACCTCTCCCCGCAGACCTATACCGGCATATATTAGCCGGCTGGGTCCCGGTAGGAGCCGGGTCCCAGCGTGTAAGGCACGGTATATGCCTGTCGCCGGTTGATCAACCAAAATTCGAAGATTATGAAAAAGTACAAATGTGACGTTTGCGGTTGGGTTTACGACCCCGAAAAAGGTGATCCGGACGGAGGGATCGCTCCGGGTACTGCGTTCGAAGATATTCCCGACGATTGGGTATGCCCCCTCTGCGGCGTAGGTAAAGAGGATTTTTCGCCCGAAGAATAAGGCGCCGTAAAAGAAATCCCCGTGGGTAGTGAACAGCCCACGGGATTATTTTTCGCGGTATTTGCCTGCCGGCTTGTCGCCGGTCAGATGCGGTCCCGCTTTTTGATTATTTTCAGCCAGTAATATTTAAGCGGATTCTTGTACTTCAACTGCTTCCAGGGACGGCTGCCGTGGGGCTGGTGCAGAACCCGGATCCCTGTGCAGGCATAGTTGGCGAGCCCCCGCTTGAGCGATTCCCGCGAGACGGTAACGTCGAACCACGACTTGCTGGCGTCGAACCTTTCGAAATCGACCCGCTCGAGCAGCTCTACTGTCAACAGGGTGCAGCAGAAATTCAGGTGCTTACGGGTGGGAATGTCCGAATATTTTTGGAACGGCAGTCCCATCTTGTCGTAAGGATAGTTGATGTGGCCGTCCCGGTCCACGGTTACGGCCGCCGCCATGCCGCACACGGGCAGATCCGTCGCTTTACCGTAGAGGGCCGTTACGGTGTCCGGGCGCACGGTCACGTCCGACTCGATGATCAGCAGGTGGGCCCCGGCCGCGAGGGCATCCCTGCGGGCCATGCGAAGCACGGTAAGGTAGTTGGGAGAGGGGTTGTCCGTAATATCTTCGAGGTGAACCAGGTGGAACCCGTATTGCCGCGCGGTATTTTCCAGGACCGTCCGGTTACCGGGAGTGCTCCGGTCGTTATATACGGTATATTTCGACCCCGGTGGTAGCTCCGCTTCCAGTACGGACCGGAAAGTTTGGACTGCCAGCCCGATAGAATCTTTGACAGGGGTAATAATATGCAAAGGGCGCATAGGTAGTACGTTAAGGCGGTTACACGGGAAACGTGGTTCCTAAAGGTACTGATTTTTTCCGAACGATATACAACGGCGGTATCCGGGGCAGGATATTTGAGTCGTTCGCTTGTGAATTAAACCGAAAAAAAAGAATCATGAAACACCTGATCGTTTTAGCCCTTGCCGTGGCGGGGTTCTGTTCATGCGCTTCGAACCGGGGCCTCACGAAAGAGGAGCGCCGGATGAAGAGCGAGGAGTATTGCGAATATATGGACTCGCTGGTCCGCTCGCACGTCTATTCTTTCAAGCCGCAGTTCATGCAGATACAACCGGCCGGCCGCCGGATGCAGATCTCGAACGTAAATTACCGGATGAACGTCTATGACGAATATATCGACCTCAACCTGCCCTATCTCTCGGGGTTGATGGCCCCTTACCGCCGCACCATGCTCAATTACACGCTGAGCAACGTGGGGGAGTATAAGGCGGAACAGTCGCAGGACGGGCAGTATTGGACAATAACGTTCACCGACACGCTCTTCAGCGCGACCAACTACCATTTCAAGTTGACCGTACGTGTATGTACCGGTGATGCGACACTGGAAATCTCGGCGGTCAACAATACCACGGTGAGCTACACCGGGTTTATGACCAAGATATATTAAGGGAAAGGCGCCACGGACGGGCTCCGGGGCCCGTCAGGCACGGGTAAGCAGGACCACCGCATGGGCGGCGGCTCCCTGCTCGCTTCCGGTAAAGCCGAGCTTCTCCTCGGTGGTGGCTTTGACGGACACGGTATCGACCGGGACCGACAGGGCCCGTGCTATATTGGCCCGCATGGCGTCGATGTGGGGGCGCAGTTTGGGCCTTTGCATCAGGACGGTCATATCGGCGTTTACCAGCCGGTAACCCCTTTCCCGGGCAAGGCCGTAGACCTTTGCAAGCAACTGCATGGAATCGGCACCTTTATAGCCGGGGTCCGTATCGGGGAAATGTGCCCCGATATCCCCGAGGGCCAGGGCGCCCAACAGGGCGTCGCACAGCGCATGGACCAGTACGTCGCCGTCGGAATGGGCTACGAAGCCCTTTTCGTGTTCAATGCGGACACCGCCGATTATCAGCGGAAGCCCCTCGCGCAGGGCATGTACGTCGTAACCGTGCCCAATCCTGATGCCGTCCATATCCCGGAAATTTAGTGTGCCGGTTGCAAATGTAGCAAACTTCGGTGCATTTTATTTAAATTAGCGAGGGTTTTACCGCCCGCATTGCTGCCGATGCCGCGAGCGCCGTGCATTGCAATAGCGGGTATAATCGGGACAGATCGAAAAATATACGTTATGGGTAAATTGTCACACCTTTCGCCGCAGCCGGTTTGGGAGATATTCGAACGGATAACCCGCGTGCCGCGCCCCTCCAAAAAAGAGGGGAAGATAATAGCATTCCTCGAGCAGTTCGCCCGCGAGCACGGGCTGCCTTTTAAGAAAGACAGCGCGGGGAACATCGTCATTTGCCGTCCGGCCACGGGCGAGGGAGCCGCAAAGCCGGTGGTCGTCCTGCAAAGCCATGTGGACATGGTTTGCGAAAAGAACTCGGACGTTGTCTTCGATTTCGACAACGACCCGATCGAGGCATATGTGGACGGGGACTGGGTTAAAGCCCGTGGCACGACGCTCGGCGCGGACGACGGCATAGGTATGGCCGCTGCGCTGGCCCTGCTCATAGCGGACGAACCGGGTTTGCCACCCATCGAGGCCCTGTTTACCGTAGACGAGGAGACGGGCCTTACGGGTGCGTTCAATCTCGGACGGGATATGATAACGGGCCGTTACCTGGTCAACCTCGATTCCGAAGACGAGGGGGAAATATTCATAGGCTGTGCCGGTGGGATAGATACCGTCGCCCGGTTCCCTTACGGGACAGAACCGGCCGGGGAGGGATATGCCTTTTTCAGCGTGAACATAAACGGCCTGAAAGGCGGCCATTCCGGGGATGATATAGACAAGGGGCTGGCCAATTCCAATAAGCTGCTTGCAAGGTTGCTGTATGCCGGGCAGCGGGAAGCGGGGATCAGGTTGTCGGCAATCGATGGCGGAAACCTGCGCAACGCCATTCCCCGTGAGGCGCATGCCGTAGTCGGGGTGCCGGTCCGCCTTATGGCGCGGTTTTTCGAAGTATACGAAAATTTTGCCGTGGATGCCCGGGAGGAGTTCTCCCATGCGGAGCCCGGCATGGATATACTGGTGAGCGAAGAGCTGCAACGGGAAACCTTTATCCATCCGAGTGTGCAGGACAGGTTGCTGAACGCCCTGTTGGGAGTGCCGAACGGGGTGCTGGCCATGAGCAGTGCGATTCCCGGCTTGGTGGAGACCTCAACAAACCTCGCCTCGGTCAAACAGGAAGAGCAGAGTATAGTGGTTACCACCTCGCAGCGCTCTTCGGTGGACCCGGCCCGCTATGCCGCGGCACAGTCCGTAAGGAGCGTGATGGAGCTTGCCGGGGCCCGGGTAAGGCATTCGGAGGGTTACCCGGGTTGGAAGCCCGACCCTGATTCACGGCTGCTGGAAGTGTTCGAAAATACCTACCGCAAACTTTTCGGGACCGACGCCAAAGTCCGGGCTATCCATGCCGGGCTGGAATGCGGGCTGTTCCTGGAGAAGTATCCGCACCTTGAAATGATCTCCATCGGCCCTACGCTCCGGGGAGTGCATTCCCCGGACGAACGCCTCGAAACAGGGTCGGTACAAAAATTCTGGGATTTTCTGGTGGCCGGGCTCAAAGCGCTCGGCTGAAGCCTTTGCCATTTGCAATAAAAAAGGCGGCGCGGCTTCCGATCCGCACCGCCAAAGGCTTACACCATTAATGTTAAAAATAACGCATTACGTGTAACAATAACCAAGCCATTACGGCCCAGGCGCTTGTGGGACAGGCTCCTGCGCCTCTATTTGTCTGCCATGTTAGGCATCGGTTTGCGGTACTCGCCCGACTCGAGCTTGCCGCGGATCGAGTCGAAGCATTTCAAGGTGTACTCCACATCCTCGAGGGTATGCACAGCCGTGGGGATAATGCGCAGGATTATCTCCCCCTTGGGAATAACCGGATATACCACCACCGAACAGAACAGGTTGTGGTTCTCGCGCAGGTCCACCACCAGGTTAGTAGCCTCGGGAATATCCCCCTTGAGGAACACCGGCGTTACCGGAGACTGGGTAACCCCGGTGTCGAACCCACGGTCCCGGAAACCGTTTTGGAGGGCGTCGACGATGTTCCACAGCTTTTGGAGGTATTCCGGATGGGTCTTTATCAGTTCCAGCCGTTTGAACGCCCCTATCACCATCGGCATGGGCAGGGACTTGGCATAGGTCTGCGAGCGCATGTTATAGCGCAGGAAGTCGATCACGTACTTGTGCGACGCTACGAACGCGCCGATACCGGCCATCGACTTTGCGAACGTGTTGAACAACACGTCCACCCCCTCGATCGCCCCGAAGTGGTGCGCCGTACCCCGGCCGTCCGGACCCATGGTGCCGAAGCCGTGGGCGTCGTCCACCAGCAGGCGGAAGTCGAACTCCTTTTTGAGCGCCACGATCTCGTCCAGCTTGCCCAGGTCGCCTTTCATCCCGAACACACCCTCGGTGATCACCAGCACACCCCCGCCGGTCTCGGCAGCTACCTTTTTGGCATGGCCCAACTGTTTGCGCAGGCTCTCCATATCGTTATGGCCGAAGACGAACCGTTTACCGGTATGCATACGCAGGCCGTCGATAATGCAGGCGTGCGACTCGGCGTCGTAAACCACCACATCCTTGCGGGTGAGCAGGCAGTCGATGATCGAGATCATCCCCTGGTAGCCGAAGTTGAGCAGGAACGCGTCTTCCTTGCCGACGAACGCGGCCAGCTCACGCTCCAGCTGTTCGTGGTATTTGGTTTGCCCGCTCATCATGCGGGCGCCCATCGGGGCCGCCATGCCGAACTCGGCCGCGCCGTCGGCGTCGGCCTTGCGTACCTCGGGATGGTTTGCAAGCCCCAGGTAGTTGTTAAGACTCCAGTTGAGGACCTCGCGGCCCCGGAATTTCATTCGCGGGCCGATGTCCCCCTCCAGTTTGGGGAATGAAAAATAGCCGTGGCTGTACGCCTGGTACATCCCTATGGGACCCCCGGCGTCTTTCTTGATCCGTTCGAGTATATCCACTTTGCTTAGGTTTTATTTTGAAATTTGTAAGCTTGAGCGTCCGGCCCCGTGGGCCGCAGGAGTTAAAACATTGCAAATCTAACGATATTTTATCGATAATTAAAAGTGGTATTAATGCTTAGCCGTCCCTGCATGCCGGCAGGCGGGGACAGGCGGTTTCCGTGCATCGGTACCGGCCGGAGCCAGCCGTTGTTCCCCGGGCGCCGCCCGGCAAACGGGTGCCGTGTCCGGGCGCCGGGAAAAGAAAAACCGGATGTCCCCGCTAAAAAATATTTCCGGGCAATATATTTTTTTAAACGTCGTTAAAAATGTGTAACTTTGCCTGCCTTGAAGCAATGGCGCTAATTTAGCTGTTTTTTATGGTGAGAAATTTTTCCCGGATCTTCCTTTTGTTCGCCCTCGCGGCAGCGGTCGCCGGATGTAGCGAGTACCAGAAATTACTTAAAAGCAAGGACTACCAGCGGATGTACGACAAGGCCCTGGAATACTATGAGGCCGGGAAGTACCAGAAGAGCGCTCAGCTGCTGCAGGACGTGGCTCCTTATTTTATCGGGACCATGAAAGGGGACTCGGTGGCATATTACATGGCCGCTTCTTACTATAAATCGGGCGATTTCGAAACCAGTGCGATGCTTCTGGACGAGTTCCGGCACACTTACGGCAGCAGTCCGTTCCTTGAGGATGCCGAGTATATGTACGCCAAGGGGTTCTATTACCTTTCCCCGTCCCCCAACCGGGACCAGGCGGCAACCCGCCGGGCGCTGATAGCCATTGACGAATATATGGAGCGCTATCCCAACAGCGTGAAACGGGAGGTGCTGGAGATGGATATCGCCGAGTTGCAGCAGAAACTGTACGACAAGGCATACATTAACGCCCGAACGTATTATAAGATAGGCCGGTACAAGGCGGCGGTGGTGGCGCTGAAGAACGCCCTGAACCAGTTCCCGGACTCGAACCACCGCGAGGAGATCATGTACCTTATAACCAAGTCCAACTACCTGCTGGCGCATAATTCGATCGTTTCTCTGCAGCGGGACAGGTACCTGGACATGATGGATAATTATTATAACTTTGTGTCGGAATTCCCGGACAGCAAATATATCAAAGAGCTGGACAAGATGCAGGAGACCGCCAAGGATTATATCGCCAATTACCAGAATATCGACGAGGACGAGGATATGGACGATCTGAACGATATACTGAACAGGCTCAACGTGGATTAAAAGAACAGACGACAATACGATGGAAATCAAAAAGAACGCGATCCCGAACAACACCGTGACGCGCAAACTTACCGACCTGGACGAAAAAACGGGCAACATTTACGAATCGGTGGTCATCATCTCCAAAAGGGCCAATCAGATCGGGGTGGACATGAAGCAGGAGCTGACCCGCAAACTGGCGGACTTCTCCTCCACGACCGATTCGCTCGAGGAGACTTTCGAGAACCGCGAGCAGATCGAAATTTCGCGCTACTACGAGCGTCTTCCCAAACCGTCGCTTGTGGCGACCGAGGAATTCCTCGAGGACAAGGTATATTTCCGCGAAGCCAGCCCCGAGCAGGCCTGAGCGGAACCGGATTTGCAGGTAATTCCCGTGTACATATGTTAAAGGGAAAGAAAATACTGGTAGGTATCACAGGTAGTATAGCAGCTTACAAGGCTGCTATACTTGTCCGTGGCCTTATCCGCGAGGGGGCCGAGGTGCGGGTGGTAATGACCCGGCTGGCCAAGGAGTTCATCACGCCGCTTACGATGGCCACGCTTTCGAAGAACCCGATCCTGGTCGACTTTTTCGACCCGGAGGACGGCCGGTGGAATTCCCATATCAGCCTCGGGGAGTGGGCGGACGCCTATGTAATAGCCCCGGCTTCGGCAAATACGATGGCAAAGATGGCCACGGGCGTGGCGGACAACCTGTTGCTTACGACCTACCTGTCGGCCCGGTGTCCCGTTTTCGCCGCTCCGGCGATGGACCTGGATATGTTCGCCCATGCCGCTACGCAGCGTAACATCGCGGCGCTTGTGCGGGACGGCGTGCATATAATAGAGCCGGGCGAGGGGGAACTTGCCAGCGGGCTAACCGGCAAGGGCCGCATGGCCGAGCCGGAAGAGATCGTGGACTTTTTGATGCGGTTCTTCGAAAAAAAAAAGGACCTGGCGGGGCGTAAAATCCTCGTAACGGCAGGCCCGACCTTGGAACCGATCGATCCCGTACGCTTTATTTCCAACCGCTCCACCGGCAAGATGGGTTATGCCATTGCCGGGGAACTTGCACACAGGGGGGCCGAGGTTGTGCTGGTGAGCGGGCCCGTGAATATAAAGGCGCCCGCCGGCGTCGGGGTAATAAGGGTGGAAACCGCCGGGCAGATGTATGAAGCCTCGGCAGAGGTGTTCAGGGAGTGCGATGCCGCGGTACTGTGTGCCGCCGTAGCGGACTACACCCCGTCGGAATATCATCCGGCCAAGATCAAGAAACAGGAGGGGGATATCTCCATCGGGCTTGGTAAAACCCGGGATATCGCAGCCGAGCTGGGCCGTGTAAAAGCGGACAGGATATTGGTCGGGTTCGCCCTGGAAACCGATAACGAGGAGGTGAACGCCCGCCAAAAGCTAGAAAAGAAGAATCTGGACCTAATAGTGCTTAATTCCCTGCGTGACGAGGGGGCCGGGTTCGGTGTAGATACCAATGTGATTACCATACTGGACCGCGGGGGCAACCGGGACAGTTACCCGCTGATGGATAAACTCCGTGCCGCAGGCGTTATCGTGGACAAACTGGCCGCATGTTTTGCCCGTTCGGGAAAAAACAGCTAATTTCAACACCCGGTTATACCGGAAACCTACCGACATTTTTATGCTTACCGAACTTACGGTCGAGAACTACGCGCTCATAGATTCGCTTTCGCTTCTGCCCGGCACCTCACTCAATATCGTGACCGGGGAGACAGGGGCGGGCAAATCCATCCTGCTCGGGGCCCTGGGGCTTTTGCTCGGCAACCGGGCCGACGCTTCGGTGATCATGGACCGGGAGCGGAACTGCGTAGTGGAGGGTGTTTTCGACATTACGGGTTACGGGTTGGAGCCGTTGTTCGAGCAGAACGACGTGGACTTTGACGGGACGGCCGTGGTGCGGCGGGTCATATCGCCGCAGGGCAAGAGCCGGGCCTATGTAAACGACCTGCCGGTGCAGCTGCAGTTCCTTAAAGAATTAGGGGCGTACCTTATCGATGTCCATTCGCAAAACCAAAGCCTGCGAATTGCAGACGAGGGGTTCCGGCTTCAGGTAGTGGACGGTATGGCTGGGCATAACAATTTGGTGGCCAGGTATGCCGAGACATATTCTTCGCTCAAAAAGACCTCGGCCGAGTTGAGCCGGTTGATTGCCGAGGCCGAACGGTCGGTAGCCGAGGAGCAATGGCTCAGGCACCAGGTCGGCGAACTCGATGCGGCCGCGTTCACCGCCGGGGAGCAGGAGCAGCTCGAAGCGGCCCTGGACGAACTGGCCCACGCAGGGGAGATAAAACGGCTGCTGGCCGATACGGGAGAAATGCTCGGTAAAGAGGACGGGGTGCTGGTCGCGCTGAAAAATTCGGCCGGTGCGCTAACTAAGCTCGAGGGGTTCTATCCCAGGGCGGCCGGGTATGCCTCGAGGATCGACAGCGTAAGGGAGGAACTTAAAGATATAGAGCGGGAAGTGGCGGCCGAAGCCGACAGGATCGAGGACGATCCGGCCGCATTGCAACGGACCGAGGAGCGGCTGGCTCTGCTTTTTTCCCTCGCAAAGAAGCACGGGGCGGCAAACATCGCCGAACTGCTTGCCATCCATGAGGATTATAAACAGAGGCTCGGGGCTATAGCGTCGTCTTCGGAGAATATAGATAACGTACGCCACCGTGTGGAAGACCTGCGGTCGGAAGCTATGGCACTTGCCGGGAAAATAACAGCCGGCAGGACCGAAGCGTCGGCGGCCATCGGGAAAGAGGCGGCCGGGATACTCTCGTCGCTCGGGATGCCGGGCGCGGTTTTAAAGGTGGAGATCACACCGTCGGATGACCTGAAGCCCAGCGGGGGAGACGATATTCGGTTTATGTTCAGCGGCAATGCGGGTACGCAGGCATGCCCGGTAGAGAAGATAGCTTCGGGGGGCGAGATGTCCCGCGTGATGCTGGCGCTCAAATCCATCGCCGCCCGCAGCCGTCGGCTGCCGACCATAATATTCGACGAGATAGACGCCGGGGTGTCGGGCAAGATCGCCGACGCTATGGGCGAGATCATCAACTCGCTCGCGGCGGGCATGCAGGTAATAAATATCACCCATCTGCCGCAGGTGGCGGCCAAGGGTACGGACCATTTCTTCGTATATAAAGACGAGACCGGCGGCAAGATACGCACCGCGATCAGGCGCCTCGACGACCGGGAACGGGTAGCCGAGATAGCCAAAATGCTCAGCGGCAGCACGGTTACCGAGGCGGCCGTCCGTCAGGCGGAGACCCTGCTCGGGAAAGGCTAAATCCGGAGATAATTAATTCCGGTTGCCGCATTCCGTATTTCAAATGCTATTCTGCCGGGAACGGCAACTGCAGGATCCGGATTTCCCTGGAGATAAAACAAAGTTAAAGTATATCCTGTCGCGGGATAAATCCCGCCGACCGATATGGTTCCCTGATCCGGAGCGGGGAAACGGTCTGCCATCGGGCGGAGCCGTACGGAAACAGGTTTTTCGAAATACCTGCTCACGTTCCAAACCAAACCACTTAGGGGCCGTAACATAAGGGCCCGGTCTTCCTCTTGAACACCGTATTTTCCGGCCTCATCCGTAATCCGGAAACTTAAACGTGGTGGTCGTTTAACTCACTGGCAATTACCGGGTTTTATTCGGCCCGAACCTGTTCGGCCGCCCGTAAAACCGCAGGCCGTGGATTTTGGCGGTTTTAGTTGTCGTATTTTTATTTTAAACTTTTAAATGAATTTTTAACAAGGCTTGCTAATTTTGGACAAAGAAAAAAGCAAAGCTATCTTATGAGCGAAAGGATATATGTATTCGACACGACCTTGCGGGACGGCGAGCAGGTGCCCGGATGCCAGTTGAACACCATCGAGAAGATCGAGGTGGCCAAGATGCTGGAAGCCCTCGGCGTGGACGTTATCGAGGCCGGGTTCCCCATTTCCAGCCCCGGGGATTTCAATTCGGTGAGGGAGATTTCCAAAGCGGTCCACCAGCCGGTTATCTGCGCCCTGACCCGGGCCGTGAAGAAAGACATCGAGGTTGCGGCGGACGCCCTGGCCCTGGCAAAACGCAAACGGATACATACCGGTATCGGGGTATCCCCGTACCATATTTACGACAAGCTGCGCTCCACACCCGAACAGATAATCCAGCGGGCCGTGGAAGCTGTGAAATACGCGCGCACGTTCGTGGACGACGTGGAGTTTTACGCCGAGGATGCCGGGCGCTCGGAGAACGAATACCTCGCAAGGGTGGTCGAGGCCGTGATCGCCGCAGGGGCTACGGTGGTGAATATTCCCGACACGACGGGTTACTGCCTGCCGCACGACTTCGGGGCCAAGATAAAATACCTTGTGGACAACGTGCCTAACGTGGACCGGGCGGTTATCGCGACCCATTGCCACAACGACCTGGGTATGGCCACGGCAAATACACTTGCCGGGGTGCTGAACGGTGCGCGGCAGGTGGAGGTCACTATAAACGGTATCGGCGAGCGGGCCGGGAACACCTCGCTGGAAGAGGTGGTGATGGCCTTGCGGTGCCACAAGGGTTACGGCCTGGACACCAATATAGATTCCAAACTAATAACCAAAGCCAGCAAGCTGGTGTCGAGCCTGATGAATATGCCCGTACAGCCCAATAAGGCCATCGTGGGGCGGAACGCATTCGCCCACTCGTCGGGAATCCATCAGGACGGGGTGCTCAAGAACCGCGAAAATTACGAAATAATCGACCCGAAAGACGTAGGGGTGGACGAATCGGTGATAGCGCTGACCGCACGAAGCGGCCGTGCGGCCCTCGGCCACAGGCTCGAACTCTTGGGTTATGAACTCAGTGGACAGGAGTTGGACGAAGTATATGAAAAGTTCCTCAAGCTGGCCGACTCCAAAAAAGATATCCGGGACGTGGACCTTATGTACCTCGTGGGCGATATGGACACCCTGCGGGCGAGCCACCTCAAACTGCGCCAGCTGCAGGTAATGACCGGGATGCTCGTTCCCACCGCAACGGTCACCGTCCGCTTCGGCGACACGGACCGTATGGCTACCGCCGTGGGTAACGGGCCGGTGGACGCGGCATGCAACGCCATCAAGGGAATGATCAACGAAAAGGTGGTTATCAGCGAGTTCCTGATCCAGTCCATGAGCAAGGGCAGTAACGATATCGGGCGGGTACACA
Source organism: Alistipes sp. (assembly GCA_021201825.1). Classification (GTDB taxonomy): domain Bacteria; phylum Bacteroidota; class Bacteroidia; order Bacteroidales; family Rikenellaceae; genus WRDF01. Next base: position 91,154 of record JAJQED010000028.1, on the reverse strand, counting down.
TGCAGGTCCAGCTCAACGGCAAGACCGTTCAGGGTTTCGCGGCCAATACCGATACGGTACGCGCGGCGGTAGAGGCTTTCCTGGATGCGCTGAGGATACTGGGTGTCACCGAAAAAGAGGCCGTGGCGGACTAAAACGGAAAAAAGTAAAACGGAAAACGAGAATATGGGAAGAACGCTATTCGACAAAGTATGGGATTCGCATGTTATACGCCACCTGGACGGGGGGCGTGACGTGCTTTATATAGACAGGCATTATATCCACGAGGTGACATCGCCCGTGGCGTTCCTGGGCCTGAAGAACCGGGGCCTCAAGGTGGCGCGGCCGGACAAGACGGTCGCCACGGCCGACCACAACGTGCCGACCGTGAACCAGCACCTGCCGGTGGAGGACCCGCAGTCCAAAGGACAGCTGGACGCTTTCTCAGCGAACTGCGAGGCGAACGGCATCGAACATTTCAGCCTGGGCCACCCAAAGCAGGGAGTTGTGCATATCGTCGGCCCCGAACTGGGGTACACCCTGCCGGGTATGACCATCGTATGCGGGGACAGCCATACGGCTACGCACGGGGCGTTCGGGTCGGTGGCGTTCGGAGTGGGGACTACGGAGGTTGAGATGGTGTTCGCCACCCAGTGCATCCTGCAGCCCAAGCCTAAAAAGATGCGCATAACGGTGAACGGCAAACTGGGGCCGGGCGTAACTGCCAAGGACGTGATACTCTACGTCATATCGCAGATAACAGCCGCCGGGGGAACGGAACACTTCATAGAGTTTGCCGGTGAGGCCATTACGGCCATGACGATGGAAGAGAGGATGACCGTTTGCAACATGGCCATCGAAAGCGGTGCGCGGGGCGGACTGATCGCGCCCGACCGGACGACGTTCGAGTATGTGCGGGGCCGTGAGAATGCACCCGAGGGGGAGGCGTTCGACCGTGCGGTAGAGAAGTGGAAAGAATTGTACACGGATGCCGACGCGGTGTTCGACAAGGAATATACGTTCGATGCAGCCGATATTGAACCGATGATAACCTACGGCACCAATCCCGGAATGGGAGTGCCGGTAACCGGCACCATTCCCGCCCCGGACGGGCTGGAGGGGAACGACCTTGTCTCGTACCGTAAATCCCTCGAGTATATGGGGTTCGCCCCGGGCGAGGCGATGCCGGGTAAAAAGGTGGACTATGTATTCGTGGGAAGCTGTACAAACGGGCGCATCGAGGACTTTCGCCAGTTTGCCGCAGCCGTCAAAGGGCGCCGTAAGGCCGACAACATTACGGCGTGGCTCGTGCCGGGTTCCAAACTGGTCGAGAAGCAGATCTACGAAGAGGGGCTGGACAAGGTGCTCAACGAGTCCGGTTTCGAGTTGAGGCAGCCGGGATGTTCGGCCTGCCTGGCCATGAACGCCGACAAGGTCCCGGCCGGAAAATACGCCGTATCGACCTCCAACCGTAACTTCGAGGGCCGCCAGGGGCCGGGAGCGCGAACCCTGTTGGCCGGGCCGCTCGTAGCGGCGGCCGCCGCCGTCACCGGGGTGGTCAGCGACCCCAGGGTGGTGTTTAACCTTTAAGGATGATGATGATAAGGAAAATAATAACCGCCATATTGATAATTCTTCCCGTCGCCGTCTCGGGGCAGGATGCCACCGGGCGGGAAGCAGAGCGGGCAACGCTCTTGGAACTTCTCGGGGATATGCCCGAGCGTCCGGAACTGAAAACGGAATGGCTGGAGACCGTCGAAATAGACGGCGGGGTCCGTTACAAGATCAAATACCTCTCCGAGGAGGCCGAGCCGGTTTTGGGTGCACCACAGGACTGGGTGTATGCCTACCTGTTCGTGCCGGAACACCGCCCGGGCGATAAACTGCCGGCGATGATCGCCGTCCATCAGGACGACGTCTATTTCCATCTGGGTAAAGACGAGGTGGCCGGGCTGGCCGGTAAGGAGAGTATGCAGTACGGACTACACCTTTTCGAGCGGGGCTACGTAGTACTCTGCCCGGACAGGTATTACCATGCCGAGAGCAGGAATTTCGATAAAAGCCCGTGGTTCGAATTCGACGAACCGGATTATAGTCGGGACATGGCCCTGTTCGATAACCATGTCGGAATGATGATGCTTTTGGGCCGTTCGCACTATTCGAAAGAGGCTTACGACCTCTCCCGGGCCGTCGACCTGCTCTACACCCTCAGTTATGTGGATACGGACCGCATAGGAGCCATCGGCCATTCGGCCGGGGGCGTGGCCGTAGGGCACGGGATGTTCTACGACGAGCGTATCGCACTGGCTGTCTCTTCGTGCGGGGTTTACGACGTGACAAGGGTGTTCAGTTATTCCACCCCGTCCCCGTTCCCGGCGCTGATGTCGCTCCCCGGGTTGGTAAAGGAGGGTTACAGTACCGCCGATTTTATAAAGCATATCTATCCACGCAGCCTGATAATGACCCGCGGGGCATCCGAATGGGGCAAGGGGGATGAGAACAGCCAATTGTTCGTAGACGAAGTAAACGGCTTTGCCGCGGCCTACAATTCGGGCGGAAATGAGGGCGACGTTACGGTGATAGTCTTCGAGGAAGAAGACGGCCAGCACGATTTCCCGCCGGGCGTACGCGAAGAAGTTTACACACTTATAGACCAGCGTTTGAAACGTTAAAACTGAGTTTTTATGCCGATCACAAAATTCGAAAAGCTGGCCTCGCCGGCCATTCCGCTCAATATCGAAAATATAGATACGGACCAGATAATCCCCGCACGGTTCCTTAAAGCCGTGGAACGCAAAGGTTTCGGGGACAACCTGTTCCGGGACTGGCGCTACGACAAGGAGGGAAACCCCGTGGACGGGTTCCCGCTGAACGACGGCAGGTACGGCGGCCAGATCCTTATCGCGGGAGACAATTTCGGGTGCGGGTCCTCGCGCGAACATGCCGCATGGGCGATATATGATTACGGAATCCGGGTGGTGGTGTCCACCTCTTTCGCCGATATATTCCGCAACAACGCGCTGAACTGCGGCCTGCTGCCGATAAAAGTAAGCGGGGGTTTCCTGAAAGGGGCGTTCACCGCGATCGCGGCCGAACCGGCGGCGCAGTTTGAGATCGACCTGCGCGAACAGACAATTACCAACAAACACACGGGCGAGACCGAGCAGTTCGATATAGACGGCTATAAGAAAGAGTGCCTGCTGAACGGGTACGACGACGTGGACTACCTGCGCAGTATCATGCCCGAGATCGAAGCATACGAAGCCCGAAAGGAGCTGTAAGACGGAGAATGACGGACGGCATGATCGAGATAATGGATACCACCCTGCGGGACGGGGAACAGACTTCGGGCGTTTCGCTGTCGCCGCGCGAGAAGCTGAGCATTGCCCAAATGCTTCTCGACGAGCTGCAGGCGGACCGTATCGAGGTGGCCTCGGCACGGGTGTCGGAGGGAGAATTCGATGCCGTGAAACGTATCACGGGGTGGGCCTCGGCCAAGGGGCTGCTGGACCGCGTGGAGATACTCGGGTTCGTGGACGGCGGGGTGAGCCTCGGCTGGATAGCCTCGGCTGGTGGCCGAACGGTCAACCTGCTGACCAAAGGATCGCTCAAACATTGCCGCGAGCAGCTGGGTAAAACCCCGCAGGAACATATCCGGGATATACGGAGGGACATCGACCTGGCCACCGAAATGGAGATCAGTGTGAACCTATACCTGGAGGACTGGTCCAACGGGATGCGCAACTCGCCGGAGTATGTGTTCGCCATGGTGGACAGCCTGAAAGACGCCCGTATCGAGAGGTTCATGCTCCCCGACACGCTCGGGATACTGGACCCATACCAGACGGAGGTATATTGCCGGACGATGGTCGAGAGGTATCCGGGCCTGCGGTTCGACTTCCATCCGCATAACGATTATGACCTGGCCGTAGCCAACGTGTTGGCCGCAGTCAAGGCCGGGATTAAGGGGATACACACCACGGTGAACGGCCTCGGGGAACGGGCCGGCAACGCGCCGCTGTCGAGCGTAGTGGCCGTGCTGCATGACCATCTGCGAATACGTACGGCTATCCGTGAGGATAAGATCAACCGGGTAAGCCGGATGGTGGAGACCTATACCGGCGTGCATATCCCGCATAACAAACCGGTGGTGGGGGAGAACGTGTTCACCCAGTGCGCCGGGATCCATGCGGACGGGGACAACAAGAACAATCTCTATTTCAACGAACTGCTGCCCGAGCGTTTCGGCAGGGTTAGGGAATACGCCCTGGGCAAGACCTCGGGCAAGGCAAACATCCGCAAGAACCTCGAGGCTCTCAATATCGCGCTGGACGAGGAGTCGATGAAGAAAGTTACCGCCCGGATAATCGAACTGGGGGATAAAAAGGAACAGGTCACCGCAGAGGACCTGCCCTATATCGTCGCGGACGTGCTGAGGCAGGACCAGCAGGAAAACACTGTGTTCATAGAGAATTACAGCCTCTCTATCTCGCAGGGGCTCAAGGCGATGGCCACGCTGAAGATAAAGATAGGAGACGACTCGTTCGAAGCCACTTCGTCCGGCGACGGGCAGTACGACGCGTTCATGCGCTCGCTGCGCAACATCTACAAAAAACAGCTGGGCCGCCAGTTCCCGATGCTGGCCAACTATTCGGTGAGCATTCCCCCGGGGGGGCGCACGGACGCCCTGGTACAGACGATAATAACCTGGGAATATAACGGGACGACCTTTAAGACCCGTGGGCTGGACGCCGACCAGACCGAGGCGGCGATAAAGGCCACGGTGAAAATGCTGAACAAAATAGAGCTGGCGGACAAGAAGCAATAGGACGCCGCCGGTCAGGGACCGAAAATTATAACGGAAAATATAGAGATGGATTTTAAGATTGCACTTCTTCCCGGGGACGGGATAGGCCCGGAGATCGTAGCGGAAGCGGTCAAGGTTTTGGATGCCGTTGCCGCTAAATACGGCCACGGTTTCAGTTACGAAAAGGCCCTGGTCGGGGCTTCGGCCATCGATGCGACGGGAGACCCGTATCCGCAAGAGACCCACCGGGTTTGCCTTGAGAGCGACGCCGTGCTGTTCGGGGCCATAGGGGACCCGAAGTATGACAACGACCCCTCGGCCAAAGTCCGCCCGGAACAGGGGCTGCTGAGGATGCGCAAATCGTTGGGGCTGTATGCCAACTTGCGTCCGCTGGCGGTGTTCGATTCGCTGGCGCACCGGTCACCCCTGAAGACCGAGATAGTTAAAGGGGCCGACTTTCTCTGCGTGAGGGAGCTGACCGGCGGCATGTACTTCGGCCGCCCGCAGGGCCGCAGCGAGGACGGGAACACGGCCTACGACACCTGCGTTTATACCCGCGAGGAAGTGGAACGCATCCTGCACCTGGCTTTCCGGCATGCGCGCGCCCGCCGCAAAAAACTCACGGTTGTGGACAAGGCGAACGTGATCGCCACTTCGCGTCTCTGGCGACAGATCGCCAAAGAAATGGAGGGACAGTATGCGGACGTGGAACTGGAATTCATGTTCGTGGACAACGCGGCCATGCAGATAATCCAGCGGCCGACCCACTTTGACGTGATCGTCACCGAGAACCTGTTCGGGGACATTCTTACGGACGAGGCCAGCGTTATCAGCGGTTCGCTGGGTATGCTGCCCTCGGCAAGCATTGGGGAGCAGGCCGCCCTTTTCGAACCCATCCACGGGAGCTATCCGCAGGCGGCCGGTAAGAACATTGCCAATCCGATGGCTACCATCCTGTCGGCGGCCATGATGCTCGAACATCTCGGCCGGACGGAAGAAGCGGCCGACGTGCGCCGGGCCGTGAATACCGCCATCGAAAAAGGAGTCGTAACCGAGGATCTCACCTCACGGGGCGAAAAAGCCTGCGGCACTTCGGAAACCGGGGATTTTATCGCAGCCAATATCTGAAAGTGAAAAAATCATATGATTGAACCGCCTCCGGTACTGCCGCAGGCGGTTTTTTGAATTTTTTATGAAAAAAACGGAAAATATATGTTACTTTTAACAGTTTTGTCCGTTATATTATATAACCGGCCAAACTTAACCCGGACTCAACTTTACAATGATTAAGATCAACGCCCTCAACAAAACCTATTATTCGGGTTCGCCGCTCCACGTGCTTAAAGGTGTGGACATGAATGTCGAAAAAGGGGAATTTATCTCCATAATGGGTTCTTCAGGCTCAGGCAAGTCTACGCTGCTGAATATCCTCGGTATCCTCGACAATTACGATTCGGGCGAATATTACCTCGACGGACAGCTTATAAATAACCTCAGCGAACGCAAGGCGGCCGAGATACGCAACCGCAAGCTGGGGTTCGTGTTCCAGTCTTTCAACCTCATCTCTTTCAAGAACGCCCTGGAGAACGTGGCCCTGCCGCTCTATTACCAGGGCATGGGCCGCAAGAAACGGAACATACTGGCGATGGAGTACCTGGACAGGATGGGCATTGCCACGCACCACCACCATCTGCCCAACGAGCTCTCCGGAGGGCAGAAGCAGAGGGTGGCCATAGCCCGCGCCCTGATCACCAATCCGCAGGTCATCCTGGCCGACGAACCTACCGGGGCGCTGGACAGTAAAACGTCCGAAGAGGTTATTACGCTCCTCAAACAGATTAATCGCCGGGACGGCATCACGATGCTGATCGTAACGCACGAGCAGGCGGTAGCCGAGGAGACCGACAAGATAGTCCATATCCGTGACGGGGTGATCTTCTCCGTGGAGGAGAACGTAAAGAGGTAACTTAACCCCGATAACCCTACCGCCGGATGTTAGGATTTGGTTTCGATTCCATAAGGGAAACAATCGCCACGATCAAGAAGAACAAGATGCGCACGGCGCTGACGGGGTTTGCCGTCGCGTGGGGTATCTTCATGCTTATAATCCTGCTGGCCGCCGGTAACGGGCTGCAGAACGCCACGGTGATCAATATGTCGTGGACGGCAGAGAATACAGTGCAGTTGTGGGGCGGCTGGACTTCCATGCCCTACAAAGGGTTCCCGACCGGCAGGCGCATACGGCTCAAGGAGCCGGAGATCGAAATGCTCAAGCGCAACTTCCCCGAGATCGAACATATATCCGGTGCCGTGGGCTCGACGATGAACATATCGTACGACAACAAGGAGATGTCGGCGTGGTTCGGCGGGGTGGACCCGGGATACGAGGTCATAAACAACTTCACGATACTGGAGGGGCGTTTCATAAACGAGCTGGATAAACGGCTGAGGCGCAAGGTTATCGTGCTTCACCCGATGCACGTCGAGGGGCTGTTCGAAGAGGGAGAGGATCCGATAGGTAAGTTCGTGACGATCAACAAGGTCAATTACCAGGTAGTGGGGATTTACAACTCACCCAACCGGTGGGACGACGACCCGGACGTATGGGTGCCGCTGGGTTATATAAAGGAAGTTTACCGTCACTGGGGTTGGCGTATCGAGATGACCGTAAGCGGGATGGATTCCCGCGAGGAGATCGACCGGTTCAACGAGCGGGTGCGTAAGGCGATGGGGGGCTTCAAAAGTTTCAATCCGGACGACAGGTCGGCATTCGGGCTATGGAACGTGGCTATCAACAGCCTGGAAACCCGCAAGGTTTTCATTATGATCAACATCTTTATCATAATAATAGGTATCGCCTCGCTTATGGCGGGCCTTGTGGGGGTCGGCAATATAATGCTGATCACCGTCAAGGAACGGACCCGGGAGATCGGTATCCGCAAATCACTGGGGGCCACGCGTTTTTCGATCCTTAACATGATAATAACCGAGGCCGTGCTGATCACTACGGCGGCCGGGTATGTGGGTATAATGATAGGGGTGGCCGTGACGGAGGTCGCCGGTAGGTATTTCCAGGACGACGGCCAGAGAAACGTGATGTTCGTGGACCCGTCGGTGGATATGCCCACGGTGTTATACGCCACACTGTTCCTGATCGCCTGCGGTGTAATATGCGGGATGATACCCGCCCTGAAAGCCACTAAAGTAAGTCCCATCGAAGCCATGAGGGCGGAATAACCACCGGAGAATATGAGATTGTTCGACACGGATAAATTCAACGAAATATGGTCAACCATATCACGGAACAAGGTTAGAAGCTTTCTGACCGGGTTCGGGGTGTTCTGGGGCCTGTTCATGCTGATAATCCTTATTTCCATCGGCAGCGGGTTCCGCAACGGTATCACCAGCATAATCTCCGGTTTCTCGATCAATTCGGTAGAGTTCTGGACTTACAAAACCTCGGAACCTTACAAAGGGTACAAGAGCGGCCGGTGGTGGAGGATGGATAACCGGGATATCGAGAACATCCGACAAAAATGTCCCTCGGTGGAATATATCGTTCCGATGATTTACGGCTATTCGGAGAGGGGTATAGTCCGGGGAAATAAAACGGGGAGCTTCCGCTACTTCGGTACCAATGCGGACTATTTCAAGATACAGAAAACGGCTTTGTTCGCCGGCAGGCTGCTGCGCGAGACGGACGAGGAGGCCAAACGCAAGGTATGCCTCATAGGCTATGAAGTCTACGAGACGCTGTTCGAACCGGGCGAGGACCCGATAGGCCAGTATATAAGGATAGACGGCGCCTACTTTCAGGTGGTTGGCCTGATCGGCCGGTACGGGTCGTCTTCGATGGGTATGGACCTGGAGAACCGTATCATAATGCCGATGAAAACCATGCAGTATGTATACGGCCGGGGCATCACGTTCAACAATTTGGTATGCAGTGCCAAGAAAGGGTACAGCTCGACCGCTATGCAGCAGGAAGTGGAGGCCATAATCAAAGCCGCCCACGATATTTCCCCGACGGACCCCAAGGCGGTAAGGGGGTTCAATATAGAGGAACAGTTCAACAAGCTGATGAGCGTTATCGGAGGGATAAACCTGCTGACCTGGATCGTGGGCCTCGGGGCGCTGTTCTCCGGGGTGATCGGTATCAGTAATATCATGCTGGTGTCGGTTCGGGAAAGGATGCGCGAGATCGGGGTGCGGAGGGCTCTCGGCGCTACACCGGCAACGATACTGGCTCAGATCATCAGTGAGAGCTTCGTGCTGACGGCCATTGCGGGGATCATAGGGTTCCTGTTCGGGATGGGGGTTGTCGCGGTGCTGGAATCGGCAATGGCCGAGGCGCAAAACAGCGGTACGGGCCTGCCGTTCATGCCCGCCATATCTTTCGGCACGGCCGTGGGGTGCCTTGTGATCCTGATCCTTTCGGGGATATTCGCCGGAATACTGCCCGCTTACCGGGCGCTCAAGATCAAGGCCATCGACGCCATAAGGGACGAATAGAGAAACGAAATAAGAACAAAACAGGATAAACCGGAAACGAGAAACGACCGACCATGAAAAAATTTTTAAAGTACTTTATCTTTGTGATAATCGCCCTGTGCGTCATCGGGACATTCGTTTGGCTATGGCAGAAGTCCAGGCCCTCGATCGAGATGTATGAACTGGTAACCGTGGAGATCGGCGACCTGGAGAACATGACGGTGACCACCGGTAAGATCTCCCCGAGGGACGAGGTGGCCATCAAACCCCAGATCAACGGTATCATCGCCGAACTGCGCAAGGAGGCCGGCGACCTTGTCAAGGCAGGGGATATAATAGCCACGATCAAGGTAATTCCCGAAATGGCTACGCTCAATTCGGCCGAATCGCGGGTCAAGGTAGCCCAGATCGAGTTGGAACGGGTCGAGGCGGAATATAACCGCCGCAGGTTGTTGTACGATCAGGGGTTGATCTCCACCGAAGAGATGGACCAGCTGACATCGACCTGGCTCAAAGCCCTGGAGGAGCTGGAAAATTCGCAGGATAACCTGGATATCGTCAAGGAGGGGGCATCCAAGAAAATCTCGTCCGAGAGCAATACCCTCATCCGGTCGACCATCGACGGGATGATACTGGACGTTCCGGTCAAGGTCGGAAACTCGGTGATCCAGGCCAACACGTTCAACGAGGGTACCACCATTGCCACAGTCGCAAATATGGGCGATATGATCTTTATCGGGGACATCGACGAGACGGAAGTGGGTAAAATAGAGGTTGGGATACCTATCAAGGTGACCGTGGGCGCCCTGAACGAGATAAAGTTCGACGCCGAGCTGGAATATATCTCCCCGCTGGCCAAGGAGGAGAACGGAGCCATCCTGTTCGAGTTCAAGGCGGCGGCCCATATCCCCGATTCGGTAACGATCAGGGCCGGGTACAGCGCCAACGCCGAGATAATCCTCGAGAGCGCCCGTAATGCGGTCCTTATTCCGGAAAGTACCATAACGTTCGAGAACGACTCCACTTTCGTCTATATCGCACGGGATACCGTGTCGGTTCCGCAGGTGTTCGAACGCAGTCCCGTTACGCTCGGGATAACGAACGGTATCAAAGCCGTAATAACCGAGGGCCTGCAGGAGGGCGACGTACTGCGCGGCAACCTTATCGTGGAGAGGAAGAAATAACAGGGCGGCCTTATGAAAATATCGAGAACCATACCGTGCCTTGCGTTGCTGTTTTGCCTTGCGGCCGGGGCTGAGGCGCAGCAGAAATGGACCCTGCAGGAGTGCATCGACTACGCCATCGAGAATAACCTCGAGATCAGGCAGTACGAGCTGACCCTCGAGGAGTCGGAGATCGACTACCGGGACTACCGTAACGCCCGCCTGCCGAACCTGAGTGCCAATATCAACCAGAATTTCAGTTTCGGGCGCGCTCCCTCGGCAGAAACCAACGTTTACGAAGACAGCCAGACCTCTTCCACAGGGGTGTCGGCTTCGAGTTCCATACCCATTTACCAGGGCGGCGCCATACGCAACCGCATCAAAATGGGCCAGCTCAACCTTAAAGCCGCTACCGAGGGACTGGCCAGCGCCAAGGAAAACCTCGAGCTGCAGGTGACCACTTATTTCCTGGAGGTATTGTACCGCAAGGAGCTGCTAAAGGTATACCAGGAAGAACTCGCCCTGTCGCAGAAACAGCTCGAGCGGGCCGAGATACTGGTGGAGACCGGCATGTCGCCCCAGACGGAATTGTTGGAGAGCCGGGCGCAGGTCTCCTCGAACGTGGTTCGCGTAACAAATGCCCTGGGAGATGTGGAGACGGCGATACTCAACCTGACGCAGGCGCTGAACCTCGAGACGATGTACGGATTCGACATCGCCGAACCGGATACCGAGGGTGTGGTGATCGAAAATTACAGGGTTGCGACCCCGGACGAGATATATATGGTCGCCCTCGGTGTAAAACCGCATATCCGCCAGCAGGAGTACCTGCTGGAGAGCAGTATCGCCAGCCTGAGGGCCACGCGCGGGTCTTTGTTCCCGACGGTGAGCTTCGGGGTGTCGTACAGCAACGGGTACAGCTATACGTTCAGTAACGACTGGAACGAGTCGTTCTCCAAACAGATACGCACGCGCGGTAACGAGGCAATTAGCATCGGGGTCAGCATCCCGATCTACAACAGGGGCATAACCCGCAGTAATATACGCCGGGCACAGCTCAACGTCCAGAGCCGGGAAATCAACCTGCAAAACACGAAGTTGAATATTTACAAAGAGATACAGCAGGCATGCCTGAGCGCCCAGATCGCCGTGGACCAGCACCGGGCGACGGAGATGGCCGCCGAATCCTCTACGGAAGCCTACCGGCTCACCGAAGAGAGCTTCAACCTCGGCAGGGCTACTGCACTCGAACTGGACGATTCCCGCTCACGGTTGGTATCGAGCCTCTCCGAGCAGGTCCGCGCAAAATACGACTATATATTCCGGATGAAGATACTCGACTTCTATCGTGGAAAGCCGATAAACCTATAATTTAGCGGTTCATGCTAAAAGGGCGGGCAGGAATTTCCTGCCCGCCTTTTTTTTGCTTTACCGGGTGTCTTCCGGGTTGGTTTGTTCATAATGGGAATAAAACTTAACTTTGACCGTGAGCGTCCCGTCCGAGAATGGAAGTCAGGCAAGAGAGCATACTTTCGGGTGAAAACCCGTTCATCGTAAGGGAGACCGACCTTAGGATACTCCATGGCCACCCACTGCGGCTCCAGGGGGCTGCTTTGATTTTATGCAAAACGGGAACGGCTGTGATAACCGTCGATTCCCGGGATTACCCGGTTATGCGTGATTCGCAGCTTATACTGCTTCCCGATACCGTGGCCGTGGTCGAAAATGCCGGTGCGGATTTCCGGGTGTGGGTTTTCTATTTCACGCGCCGGATGTTCGAGGATGCCCACAGGCAGATGGACGCCGGGTTTTTGCGTTACCTGAAAAAGCACCCGGCTTACAACCATACGCAGGCTTCGGCCAAGCTGGCACGTTTCCAGTTCGGTTTGCTGGAGGCACTCTATTCCGATGCGGGCAACCGCTTTCGGAGTGTTATCGCTACAAACCACCTGCGCAATATCCTGCTGAACACCTGCGACAAGATCCAGCGCCGGGAGGGCCTCCCTGTCAAGGAGGGCGGCGGCCGCCGGGAAGAGATCTACCACCGTTTTATCCGGCTGATCCACAAGCATTGCACCGGGCACCGGGATGTACGGTTCTATGCCGACAAACTCTGTATATCCCCTCGGTACCTGGCCGCCATGACACACTCCACGCTCGGCGAAACCCCGAAATTCACGATAGATAAACATGTGATCCAGGAGATAAAAACCCTGTTGTCGTTCTCGGATATGACACTGGAACAGATCGCCGGTAAGCTGAACTTCCCCGACCAGTCCTACCTCGGCCGTTTCTTCAAGCGTCACACGGGTATGTCCCTAAACAGGTACCGCCTCGACGCAGGGGTCCATTAACACCGCCGGTTGCCGTCAGCCCGGCAATAAAGCCGCTGGACAGGGGGTCGGCAGATGCCGGGAAGCAACCGGTTATATGGCTAAGGATACCCTTGCCCGGGAGGATATTACGGCGGGATTTTCCCGGTTACGGAATTTATAGCTATTTTAGCTAACGAACTGCTAAACTGCCCTGGAAAATGAATAAACTTCTGGTCCTGCTGCTCGTTTCCTGTAATTTTACCGTTCTGCATGCCGGTTCCCCCGACGGCTTCGTTGCCCGTACGTTCACGGACAGCCGCGGAGGGGAACTGCTGTACCGTGAATTGATCCCCGAGGGGTATGACCGTGCAGGCAAATTCCCGCTGGTGCTGTTCCTGCACGGGGGCGGGGAGAGGGGAGACGATTATACCCGGCAGCTGGCGCACGGCTCCCGGATGTTCACCAACCCGGTCAACATGGAGAAATACCCGGCCGTGGTGTTGTTCCCGCAGTGTCCTGCGGGGGCCTATTGGGCGTTCCATGAACGACCGTCCAACGGCTTCGACCCGCTTACCCTGCCCGTGGATTACGAAATAACGCCCGTACTGGGTTCCGTCATGGAGATGGTGCGGGAATATGTCGCATCGGGCCGTATAGACACGGACCGGATATACGTTGTCGGGCTGTCCATGGGAGGCATGGCCACGTTTGACCTTGCCTGCAGGTTCCCGGATGTGTTCGCGGCCGCCGTCCCTATCTGCGGGGCCGTCAACCCCGAACGACTGCCGGGCGCCGCCGGTGTCAACTTTCGGATTTTCCACGGGGACGAGGACGATGTGGTGCCGCCGGTCAATTCGCGGATGGCCTATTCCCGGCTGCGGGAGTGCGGCATTGCGGTGGAGTATTACGAACTGCCGGGTGTCGGGCACGGCAGCTGGAATCCGGCGTTCAATTTCCCCGACTTTTTCGAATGGCTGTTTTCGCAGCGTAAATCCCGTTGAGCGAACCCTTGCGCCCGTTGTCGAAAATATCGATTGTCCTCGTCTGGCTCGGGATGCTGTTCCCGGTCTGCGCCGCATTACCGGCCGGAATGGTAGTGAACCCCAATGTCGTGAATTTCACCGGCAAGGAGTACGGGGCCGGGAACAAGAACTGGGGTTTGGCGCAGAATTCCCGAGGCATCTTGTATATCGCTAACAACGACGGCCTGTTGGAATATGACGGAACGAGCTGGAGGCTCTATACCGATGCCCCGTGCAGGTTGATACGGTCGGTTGCAATAGACGATTGCGACCGGATATATACGGGCGGCTACGAGGAGTTCGGCTACTGGTCGTACGACGACAAGGGAACTCTTAAATACCACCGGCTCAGTCATCTGGTGCCGGAAAATACCTTTGTGAACGAGGATATCTGGAAGATAATCGTAACGCAGGAGGGGGCTTATTTCCAGTCGTTCGCCAAGCTCTATTTTTACGACTATGAATCGGTGACGGTTATCGATCCGCAGACTTTTATTATGTACCTCTGTCCGGTGAGGGACCGGTACTTTATCCATTCTTCCTCCGCACTGTGGGAACTCGGGGATAGGGAGTTGCTGCCGGTGATGGAAACCGGACTTAACACGGTTAGGGTTATCCTGCCCTACGGCGACGAAAACATTTTGCTGGGAACGGGGAGCCAGGGGATCTATATACTGTCGGACGGCACGATCCGCCGGTGGGGTACGGAGGTGGACCGGGCCATCGAGGACGACGACCTGAACTGTGCCCTGCGCCTCGAAAACGGCGACTTTATTTTCGGCACCCTGCTCAACGGCCTGTATCACACGGATGCCAACGGGAGGATACTCAGCCACCTGAGCACCGGTAACTTTCTGGCCAACAATACGGTGCTTTCGTTGATGGCAGACAAGGACGGGAATATATGGGCCGGGATGGAGAAAGGGCTGGTAAGGCTAAACTACTGCGAGGATTTCAATTTCTTTATCGACCATAGCAACAGCCTCGGATCGGTCTACGCCGCGACATTGTGCGGGGACAAACTCTATGTGGGCACTAACCACGGGCTTTTCACCATCGCGTGGGAGGATTTCAGGAGCGCGGATGCCATATCGAAAGCGGTACCGGTGGACGGTATTCAGGGACAGGTTTGGACCCTCGCGCAGATGGACGGGCGGGTGCTGTGCGGGACGAACAGCGGCCTGTTCGACGTTACAGGCGGCAAACCCCGGCCGCTGTATGAAAACAACGGGGTGTTCGACCTGGCCGGGTTCGAACAGCAGGGACGGCGGTACGCTGTCGCCGCGACTTACAGCATTCCACAAATTTTCCTCCAGGGCCCGCATGGGCTGGAAAGGAGCGGGGCGCTCACGGGTTTCTCCGCCCCCTGTGCCCAGGTAATGACCGACCCGTTCGGGAACGTCTGGCTGGCCCACTCGAACGAGGGATTGTTCCGGTGCCGCCCGGCGGCTAACGGGGACGGCCTTTCCAAGATCGTGGGCTTTACGGCCCCGCAGGATTTCGGCATGGGTTATCCCAAGATACGGATGGGGAATATCGGCGGCAGGATAGTGTTCATCGTGGACGACCGCTTTTTCCTGTATGACTTTATCGGTGAGCGGATGGTGCCGTACGGGGAGCTGGACAGTGCGCCGTTCCTGCCCGGTAAGGTAAATAAGATCGTGGGCGCCGGGGCCGACCGCTACTGGATGGTCGGCAAGAATGCCGTGGCATTGTTCCATTGCGGGGAGGACTCCACGGCCGTTATCCGCCAGTATAACCTGATGGAGATGAACCTCTCCACGGTGGACGGTTTCGAGAACGTCTGCATCCTGAACGATTCGCTGGCGCTGGTCTGCCTGGACAACGGCTTTCTGATCCATGACAACCGCCGCCCCGTGGCGGCGACCGTACCCGACCGCATGCCGTTCGCAAGACAGATACTTGCCCTGGATAAATCCGGTAATGCCGATACCCTCCTGCTGGACGGCGGGAAGAAGCCCCGCATACCTTATAATTCCAATAATCTGGTATTCAGCTGGTCCTATCCGCACGTATCGGGCGAGAGGGTCTACTTCCAGTATATGCTCAGGGGATTGGACGGCCGGTGGTCCGAGCGGCAACACAGCGGGACGTTACGCTTCGACCGGCTGCCACGGGGAGATTACATGCTTCTGGTAAGGGCCGTGGACGAGGCGGGAGAGGCCGGGCCCGAGGCCGCCTATCCTTTCACGGTGGCATCGCCGTGGTATTTGAGTTTCATTGCGTTCGTGTGCTACGGGCTGGTGTTCGTCCTTGCGTTCGTCGTCCTGTGGAAGACCGAACAGGCGCGGCTCCGGAAGAGGCATATCAAACGGATGCAGAAACTGGAGAAAGAATACCTGCTCCGGCAGAACGAACAGCTCAAGACCCAGGTGCACGAACGTGAGCGGGACCTGATGAACGTTACCTATGCAACGATCACTAAGAATAAAGTACTCAGTAAGATAAAGAGCGAACTGGATGCGGCCCAGCAGTCGGGCACCAAGGTGCCGGCCCGGCTTTACAATAAACTGAACGACCTGGTGGACAACGGCGCCAATGCCGAGGAGGACTGGAAGCTGTTCGTGCTCCATTTCGAGCAGAACCACAGCGGTTTTTTCAGCGACATCAAATCGATCTACCCCAACCTTTCGGCAGGCGACCTGAAACTGTGCGCCTGCCTGCGCCTCAACCTCAGCACGAAAGATATCGCTTCCCTGCTCTGCATTTCGGTACGGGGAGTGGAGATCGGACGGTACAGGCTGAGGAAGAAACTCGACCTTGAAACCCATGTGAACCTGAGTGACTGGCTCATCAAAAATTTCTGACGGACCCTATAGCCAACCCTAATTTTGAGAACCTCCAATTACTTGCATCGCAGCGGGTTGATACCCGTGTGATGTAGTGACGTTGTACCTGCCGGCAGACCACTTCAAACCGTGTAGTAATCAAGATGGGGAGAGCCGGGAATCACCCGTACCGCATTCCGATACATTTGCCGTAGACCGGACCGATCCGTTGAACCTGGGCGGCTCCGGCTAACCTAAAATTCAAACCTTATGAATGTTCTTTACAGACTTCTGATGACAGGGGCCGTATGCCTGTCGCTTATTGTTTTGGGGCATCCGGCAAATCTCATGGCCCAGCAGGGGCCGAGGACCGTTACGGGTATCGTCACGGACGCCGACGGGGAACCGCTGGCCGGTGCAACCGTCATTGTCGGCAGTCGGGCGGTGGGCACCACTGCCGACGCCGCAGGGGCGTTTTCGCTGACGGCCTCCACGGGCGAAATCATTACATTCTCTTATTTGGGTTATGAGTCAACGAATGTGGTAGTTGACGAGCGGTCGTTCATCGCGGTCACGCTCCAGCCGGCCAGTACGGGTATCGACGAGATCGTTGTGACCGGTTACGGTTCACAGCGTAAGCGGGATATTACTGGGTCGATCTCCTCGGTCAAAGCCGAAGACCTTACAACTACGGTAGCTGCCGCGAATCCGATGCAGGCACTGCAGGGTAAGGTAGCGGGGGTCGAGATCGTGCAGGACGCGGCACCGGGCGGAGCGCCTACGGTCCGGGTCCGTGGTGTGGGATCGTTCAGCAATACGGACCCGTGTTACGTGGTCGACGGGCTGATAATGAGTTCCATAGAGTTCCTCAATCCCAACGACATCCAATCCATCGAAGTGTTGAAAGACGCCTCGGCGACAGCTATCTACGGGTCCCGTGGCGCCAACGGGGTGATTATAATTACCACCCTGCAGGGCCGCAAGAACCAGCCGGTGTCGGTGAACGTCGATGCGAACATCAGCTTTGCCAAGATGGAAAAATACCTGCCGTATGCTACGGCCAGCCAGTTCCTGACCCTTAAGAACATGCAGACCATGGCAGAGAACGCCGCCCTTGGAGTTGACGACCCGCTACCCTATACGGCCGACGAGATCGCCGCCGCCGGCAAGGGAACGGACTGGCAGAGGGAGATAACCCGCATGGCACGCACCCAGAACTACAATATCAATATAGTTGGCGGGGGCGAGAAATCGACTTACGGTATCTCGGCGGGCTACTTTAAACAGGAGGGGGTAATGAAAGGCTCCGACTACCAGCGTGCTTCTATCAAGATCACCAATACATACGACCTTGCAAGATGGGCTACTCTGGGTAGTAACATCACATTTGTTTATGAGCAAAGACACAGCGAGGGAAGTTCCCTCTCGAGCGCCCTGCGGGCCCTGCCTACCGCCCCGGTCAGGTACGCCGAAGACCAGGACGACCCGCTCAACCCGGAGAACTTCTTCGGCCCGGTGGACGAGATCGGCAAGTCCGGCAACCCCGTTGCATCGCTCTATTACAACAGCGATAACTTCTCGAATTACTATAAGACCATCGGTAACTTCTTCGTTGATTTCCAGCTCGTCAAAGGCCTGAGTTTCCGTTCGTCGTTCACGTTCGACAATTCGAACAGCGATTACAAGGCGTTCTATCCCCGCTACCAGATCAATACGGACCAGCTGCGGACCAATAACCAACTGTCCATAAGCCAGTCGCGTACGTTCAACTGGCTCAACGAGAATATCCTTACCTACGATTTCCGAAAAGGGGACCACCAGCTTAACGTTGTGGCCGGTATCACCCTGCAGGACAACCGCTACCAGTACCAGGACCAGTCCGTGCAGGAGATGCCCGATGCGGCATGGAAGAATAAAAACCTGTGGTACA
Source organism: Alistipes sp. (assembly GCA_021201825.1). Taxonomy (GTDB): domain Bacteria; phylum Bacteroidota; class Bacteroidia; order Bacteroidales; family Rikenellaceae; genus WRDF01. The sequence continues at coordinate 72,658 of JAJQED010000028.1, read as the reverse complement.
CCGGTCTGGGACAGGCCTCGACCCTGACGGGCAGTTCGAGCGGTACCAACTACTCCTACCTCTCTTACCTGGCCAGGGCTAACTATACGTTCGCCCATAAATACCTGGTTACGGCTACCATCCGTGTCGACGGGTCTTCCCGCTTCCCGGAGGACGGCCGTTACGGTACGTTCCCGGCCCTGGGGCTCGGATGGACGGTGTCGGAAGAGGCGTTCATGAAAGACCTCGACTGGCTGAACTATTTTAAATTGCGTACGAGCTACGGGATCGTTGGGTCCGATGCAGGTATTCCCAATAACGTGCAGACTGTTTATACCCAAACCGTTACCGGGGTGTTCGGCAAGAACCCGGAAAGCGCGACGACACAGACCGTTATAGACGCCTCCATAGACCCAGGCCTGCACTGGGAGGAAGCACGCCAGTTCAATGTCGGTTTCGACGCCAGCTTGCTGGACCAGCGGCTTTCGCTCGAGATGGATTACTACGTAAAGACAACCAAGGACATATTGACCTATTACACCTTTCCCGGCGTGAGTTCGACGCACAGCCGCCTCTCGAATATCGCTTCGGCGCGTAACCGGGGATTCGAGTTCAACGTAGGCTGGAGCGACCGGGCAGGCGAGTTCGGCTACCATATGAACGTCGTCGGGACTACCCTCAGGAACAAGGTCATATCGGTCAATACCGAGGTTTCCCCGCTGGAGAACGGGGTGAACCGTACGCTGGTAGGTTACCCCATAGGCGGTTTCTGGGGATACGAAGTGCTCGGGATCTACCAGACCCAGCAGCAGATAGACCAGACGCCGCACCTTAGCGGTGCCATGCCGGGCGATATCTGGTATGCCGATACCGACGGGAACGGCGAGATCAACTCGGACGACCGTATATACATGGGCAGCTACCTGCCCAAAGCGACCCTCGGTTTCAACTTCGGGCTGCAATGGAAAGGACTGGACCTTACGGTGGACCTCTACTCGAGCCTCGGCAACAAAGTGTACAGCCTGCGCCGGCAGACTCTCGGGACCCCTAACTATAACGTATCATGGGACGATTTCAAGAACGCCTGGACCGGACCGGGAACGACCAACACCTATACCCGCCCGCTGCTCAACGGTTCCGGGACGAACAACAACGCCAGCCAATATTACCTCGAGGACGGCAGTTACTTCCGCATCCGCAACGTGGTGCTGGGGTACAGGCTGCCGGAGTCGGTGGTGAGCAAAATGCACCTGAAGGCCCTGCGTGTTTACGTAGCGGCCAACAACCTTTTGACCGTAAGCAACGTATCCGGATATTCGCCCGAGATCGGGGGCGGACCCAATGCCGGAGGGCGTGAGGACTACGGGACCTATCCCGCATCGCGGATGTTCTCGGTCGGTATAAACATAGGATTCTAACGGCTTAAACCAAGAGAGTTATGAAAAAGATAAATATATTTTTCGCCCTCGCCCTGCTGCTGGGCGGCTTTGCGGCCTGTTCGGATTTCCTGGACCGGCCCGCGCAGGGACAGATGACCAAAGACGACTTCCTGTCGAACCCGGACGCGGCCACCAGCCTGACGAACGGCATTTACGAAGTTTACCGGGTGAACGACACCTGGTCGGCCATCGGGTTGTGGATACCCGACCTGGCCTCGGATAACGCGCTGGTCGGAAGCCAGATGTCCGACGGCGGCGGCACGATCTATACTAACGGCCTGCGCCAGTACCAGAACCTCTCGGGGCTGGACGGCAGTTCGGATATGATAAACTTCCTGTGGGAGCAATTTTACCTGGGTATTACCCGGGCCAATAACGTGCTGTCGGCCAGGGACGAATTCCCGGATATGGACGAAAGGCAGTGGGAGGTCATCGAAGCCGAAGCCCGCTTCAACCGCGCCTGGTTCTATTTCCAGATACTGCGCTTCTGGGGCAAGGGTCCAATTACCCCGCTCGGGGACCTTACCGGGGCCGAAGCGTCGAACCTCGATATAGCAGGCAGCTCGGAACTCTACGACTACATTATCGAAGACCTCGAATTCGCCCTGAACATGCCCGACAAGGCGGAGTCGGCTACGTGGTACGAAACGGAGTGGTACGGACGGGCTCATAAAGGCTCCGCACAGGGTCTGCTGGCCAAGGTACTGCTGTACCGTGCGTCGGACGACCCGTCCAACGCCACTGCCTATTACCGCAGGATCGTGGAACTGGTAAACGAGATGGACTCTTCGGCAGACGGATACGACCTGATCGACTTGAACCGGCTGTGGATCAAGGAGGGTGAATACAGCGCCGAATCGGTATTCGAGATCGGGGTGGAAAGCTTCACCGAGAGCAACGGCAGCTGGCAGGGCTGGCAGGCCGTGGGTACCCGTGGCGACCCCAACTGGGGGTGGGGTTTCATAGCCCCGTCGCTCAATCTGGTAAGGGCCTATGACGATGCCGACCAGCGCAAGGACTGGACCATACATTACGGTGAAACAACACTGTACAGCGGCATGATACAGACCCCGAGCGTAATAGACGGGGTGGAGATAATTGGTCAGGTCAGCGCTACGAGCGCCACGGCCAACGGCTATCCCAACCGCTATATCCGCAAGTTCTACCAGCCCAGGCCCGTTATCGGCGGTAACGAGAACTACGGGGGCAACATACGGCTGATGCGCTGGGCCGAGGTACTGCTTATCGGAGCCGAGGCGGCTGCGGAACTGGGCTCGGCCGAAGCGCAGGAATGGATGGACAGGGTGCGTACCCGTGCCGGTGTGCCCTCCGTAACCGCCACCCCGGAAAATATATGGGACGAAAAGCGGTTGGAGATGGCCATGGAATGGGACCGGTATTTCGACCTTGTGAGGATCGACAAGAAGAACAGCGGCTACCTGGCCGGAAAATTCTGGAGTAAGGTGGAGGACGAACTGGACGGGCTGGAATGGATGCAGGCCAATCATCCGGACATAACCCCGGCATCGACCCGCCTGCCCCTGCCGCCGACTAACCCGGTGGTCGTTCCCAAACATTACGTATTCCCTGTGCCCAACGCGCAGATATTGCTGATGAACAAACTCACGCAGAACCAGGGATACTAAACCGCAGGTGAGCCAGATGAGACATATCATCAACATATTTCCGGTACTACTGGCCGCATTGCTTTCCGGGCTTGCCGGCGCTTGGGCGCAGGCTGACCCTGCCTTGTACCTACCGGCCGGAAGCGTGATAGAGGCACAGGGATACGATTCCCACGTCGAGTTGAGGTGGCAAAGCGTTCCGGGGGCACAGCTGTACCGTGTGGTAGTGGTATCGGACGGCGGGGAGCAGGTGCGGGCAGAGACCGGAAAGCTCTTTTACATGGATTTCATAACCTCTGCTCCGGCCGTGCCGCAGGTCTATACCTATAAAGTCGTCGAGGTCGGCACGGATGGAGGCATCGTGGGCGAAACCCCGCAGGTGCAGGCCACGGTACGCCGTTTCTCGGACGACGAACTTATGGCGATGGTCCAGCAGTATACCCTGCGGTATTTCGTGGAGTTTGCGGACCCGCTGTCGGGAATGGCGTTCGAGCGGTCCGACGGTCCCCGGCCCAACTGTGTTACCACGGGTGGTACCGGCTTCGGGATCATGGCGATCGTCGCGGGTGTCGAGAACGGTTTCATTACGCGGGAAGATGCGGTGGGACGCATCGGGAAGATCGTGACCTCGCTCGAAAATTTCCCGCGGTTCCACGGCGCATGGGCCCACTGGTACGACTCGTCTACCGGCCGGCCCTACCATTTCAGCGCTAAGGATAACGGCGGGGACCTTGTCGAGACGGCGTTCCTGATGCAGGGGCTGCTGGCCGCACAGGGTTATTTCGACGGGGAGGCCCCGGCCGAGGCGGAACTGGGCCGGCGCATCGAAAAGCTGTGGAGGGAGGTCGAATGGGACCATTACACGCAGGGACAGGACGCGCTGTATTGGCACTGGTCGCCCGAACATGGCTTCGAGATGAACCACCGGATACAGGGATATGACGAGACGTTGATAACTTATATCCTGGCCGCCTCGTCGCCCACACATCCGATCTCCCGCAGGGTTTATGAATCGTGCTGGGTGAACCGCAAGGACGGTGAGTTCTTATGCCAGACCGATTTCTACGGCATACTACTGCCGCTGGGCAAGCGGATGCAGATGGGCGGCCCGCTGTTCTGGGTGCATTATTCCTATATCGGCCTGTGCCCCAAGGGCCTGCGGGACCGCTATGCCAACTACTGGGAGCAGAACCGGCGCTATACGCTGGTGAACCGGGCCTACTGCATCGACAATCCGTACGGATGGACCGGATACGGCGAGGATTTCTGGGGGCTAACGGCCAGTGACGCCCTGCCGCGGGGGTACCGGGCCCACTCGCCCGGCATCGGCAACGATACCGGGACCGTCGCCCCGACCGGGGCCCTTTCCTCCCTGCCTTATACCCCGCAGGAGTCGCTCGCAGTGCTGAAGAACCTCTACCGTAACCTCGGGCAGCTGACGTTCGGTCCGTTCGGCTTCTACGATGCGGTCAACCTCGGCATGGAGGGGGAAAAGACCACCGGGTCGTACCTCGCCATAGACCAGGGCCCGATAGTGGGCATGATAGAGAACCACCGCCACGGCACCCTGTGGAACGCGTTTATGAAGAACGCCGATATCCGGGCCGGACTGGACAAACTCGGATTCACTTATGAAAATAACTGATATGAAAAGATACTTTTTAACGGTCGTGTTCATAGCGGCGGCGGTAACGGCTCACGGTGGCCTTGAAACTGCCGGAGGGGGATATGCCCCGGCAGGTGAGGCGGCGTCGTTTTTCAGCGACGCCCGCACCCAAAACCGGGTGGATTCGTTGCTGGCGCTGATGACCCTCGACGAAAAGATAGGGCAGATGGTCCTATACACGAGCCACTTTACGGTGACCGGCCCGACATTGGCCAAGAACGTCGAGCAGGCCATACGAAACGGCACCTGCGGCAATATTTTCAACGCCCATGTGCCGGAATATAACCGTAACCTGCAGCGAATAGCCGTCGAGGAGACCCGGATGGGGATCCCCCTGCTGTTCGGCTACGACGTAGTGCACGGCATGGAGACCATCTTCCCGATAAACCTCGGTATGTCCTGCTCGTGGGATATGGAGGGTATTGCCAATTCGGCACGGGTCGCCGCGCGGGAGGCAATAGCTTCCGGGGTGAACTGGACATTCTCGCCGATGGTGGACATTACGCGCGACCCGCGGTGGGGAAGGGTGTCGGAGGGGTCCGGCGAAGACCCGTACCTCGGTTCGCTGATAGCCGCCGCCATGGTGCGTGGATACCAGGGGGACGACCTGTCCGCCGATTCGACCATACTTGCCTGCGTCAAGCATTTCGCCGCCTACGGCGCTGCTCAGGCGGGGCGGGACTACCATACCGTGGACATATCGGAAAGGACCCTGAGGGAAGTATACCTGCCGCCATACAAAGCGGCCGTGGATGCCGGGGTGGGGACCGTTATGACCTCGTTCAACGACATCGACGGAGTGCCGGCCACGGCCAGCGACTTCCTCTTCGAGCAGGTACTGCGCCGGGAGTGGGGATTCAACGGGTTCGTGGTTACGGACTACACGGCCTTGTCGGAGCTGATCCCGCACGGGGTGGCTGCGGACAGCCTGCATGCCGCCGAACTGGCGGTTTATGCCGGTATCAATATGGATATGGAGGGTGACATTTACCACAAACACCTGCGAACGCTGGTCGACCATGGCCGGATAACCCACCAACAGATAGACAGGCTTTGCGGGGAAGTGCTCAAGATAAAGTTCGGGATGGGCCTGTTCGACGATCCTTTCCGGTACCTCGATACGGAGGCCCACAAGGCGGAATTCTATAAGCCGGCCAATATCGCGGCAGCCCGTGACATGGCCCGTAAATCGTTCGTCCTGCTGGAGAACGGTAAGGGGACCCTGCCGTTGGAGGACGGGAAGAAAATAGCCCTCATAGGGCCGTTCGCCGATTCGCGCCGGGATATGCTCGGGTCGTGGTCCGGGCAGGGTAAGGCCGACAAGGTTACCTCGATCCTCGACGGCTTTCGCCGGCGGTTCGGCAGCGGTAACGTGGTTTACGCCGCCGGTTGCCCCCCGTCAGGGGACGACCGTTCGGGATTTGCCGAAGCGGTTGCGGCGGCGCAGGAAGCGGACGTAGCCGTAATAACCGTGGGATTGCCCGGGCAGTGGAGCGGGGAGGCTACCAGCCTGACCTCGATAACCATTCCCCGGATACAGCAGGAACTGGTCCGGGCCGTGAGGGAGACCGGTAAGGAGGTAGTCCTGCTCATTGTCACGGGCAGGCCGCTTGACCTGTCGTGGGAGGCCGAAAATTCGGACGCCATGATGGTCGTCTGGTACCCGGGAACCGAGGCGGGTGCGGCCGTGGCCGACGTGGTTTCGGGAGACTTCGCCCCGGTGGGCAAGCTCACGATGACCTTTCCCCGCTCGCTCGGCCAGTTGCCCATACATTACGATATGAAAAATACCGGCCGTCCATATACTCCCGGCCAGGGGGAACAGCATTACGTATCCCGCTACTTCGATACCCCGACCAACCGACCGCTCTACCCGTTCGGTTACGGCCTGAGTTATACCACGTTCGGGTATTCGGACATGGAGGTACTCACGCCGTCGGTCGGGATGGGTACCCCGGTCCGGGTTGCGGCAACCGTCACCAATACCGGCGACCGGCCGGGAGAGGAAACGGTCCAGCTTTATGTGCGTGACGACGTGGCAAGTGTGACGCGCCCGGTGAGGATGCTCAAAGGGTTCGCCAAACAAATGCTCGCTCCCGGCCAGTCGGCCCGGGTGGAATTCATCATCGCCCCCGGGGACCTGGAATTCTACCGCAGGGATATGAGCTGGGGTAATGAACCGGGCGGCTTTACCGTATGGATCGGGGGCGACTCCGACGCGGAACTTAGCGGAAAATTCGAAATCAGATAATAAAGAATGTGCGATATGAGAACATATAAATTAACGCTGTTTACAGCCGCAATGGCCCTCGTGGCCGCATCGTGCGACAACCTCGACCCGATAGACAAGGAGTATAACCCGCTGGAATACGACGACGATATGAGTTATTTCACCGGCGAACTGCGCCAGGGAGACGAAGTCGTAGATGCCAGGTTAGTGATGTTTTATGAGAACGGCCTCGGCCGAAGTGCAGGAGCCTATATCCTGAACGACGACGGGCTTTATTCCGATTCACTCACCGTTAAACTCGCCGAGGGGAGCGGTCAGGTAGAGATACCCGTAAAGGGGATCCCGGAAAAAGGCGGCGCGGGCAACGCGCTAAAAATAAAGGCGTTCATACAGCTGGAAACCCACAACGTCTATAAGGAGTTCGAGGCCGAGGCCATACAGGATATACTGTTGTACGGCAGTGAAAGTACCCTTGATGGCAGCCTCGTTACACAGGCGCAGGTAACCGACGCGGCCATAGAACTGATCTATAACTCTACTCAGGCTTACGAGGTTCAGATAAGCGCTTCGGAGGTGCTGGGTCTCGAGGTCCCGGAGGTATCGATGACGCTTCCGGCCGCACCGAACAACGGGTCGGTGAGGCTGCCGCTCTCCGGGAAGCCGACCAGCTACGGCGATTATACGCTGACGGTCAGGCTTGTAAAAGGCGACCAGGAGTACACCACGAGCGTAACCGTTTATGTCCGGGGTGAGATAGGGTTCGACAGCGGGGAGTCATACCTCAAGGGCGACCTGGTCCGTGGACAGGCCATCACAGGCCAGACACTTATGGTGGCTTATGAGATATACGGCACGAGCGACCTCGAAATGACCGTCGTCATGGATGAATCGGACGGTATATATGTGGACGAGTACCTGACCGTGCTGACGGCCTCGGGTACCGGATTTGTCGAGGTGCCGCTGGCGGGTACGCCGCAGGTGAGCGGCGACAAGGCCCTGACGGTCAATTTCGAAAAGGACGATATCGTATATACCGCTACCGTAAACGTCTTTATCGAGACGACCGGCGGCGAGCAGTTCGTGGAAGAGACGTTCATCTGGAACGGCCTGGAATACAAAACTATCCATATCGACATCAACAACGACTCGTACGTGGATGCCGGTGAAGTCTGGCTCGACAGGAACATCGGGGCTACCTCCAACGACCCGGGCCTGTACGGCGCCAACAACGGCAATCCGGATTCTTACGGCCACTATTACCAGTACGGGGTGTCCTACGGTTCGTCGTTCATCACCGGCTATTCGATAGATTTCGACGCGATGACCCCGTGGAATATCTGCCCGGACGGTTACCGCGTGCCCACCCGCACCGAATTCGCCCGTGCCGTACAGGCGGCCATACCGGGAAGTACACTGGATGATAATAATCCCTTGGTGACCGTTCCGGGAGGGAATGTCGCCGAGGCACTACTCGATTCGCCATTCAGGCTGCCGGCCGTCGGAGCGCTTGTCGAGGATGTCCCGCAGAACGTAGGTCTTTATAGTTTCTACTGGACTACCGACAAAGGAAGCGATACGGCGCCATGGAGGATCGAATTTACATCGTCGGCTACCTCGGGCCAGAACTGGGCCGGGCCGGAATGGCAGCATCCGGTAAGGTGTGTCAGGGAATAAGTGCCGCAACCGGATCACGGTCCGTACCGTGCGGTGCGGACCGTGATCCCAAATAGACCTTATATGAAAAAGTCAACAGTTTTATTTTTAGTGCTTCTGCTGTCGTGCGGCTCGGACGGGAACAACGGCAGTTTTCCTGAAGGTCCTGACGATGGAACCGTGGAGATCGACCAGGCCGTATTGGACGACCTGCAGCTGACGCACTTCAATTTCTTCTGGGAACTGACAAATCCCGACAACGGACTTGTGCCCGACAGGGCCAGCCCTGCTAACAATACGGCCATGTGCAGTATCGCCGCGACGGGATTCGGTCTGACGGCCTACATAGTAGGTGCCGAGCGGGGTTTCATTACCCGCGTGCAGGCGGCCGAACGGACGCTGACCACCCTGCGCTTTTTTGCCAACGCCCCACAAAGCTCCGACCCGGCGAACGCTACGGGGTACCGTGGTTTTTTCTACCATTTCCTGAACCGTGGCGACGGCCTGCGCACCGGCACGAGCGAACTCTCGACCATAGACACGGCCCTGCTGATGGGCGGGGTACTCGCGGCTCAGACCTATTTCGACGGCGACGGGCAGACCGAAACCGAGATCCGCGAACTGGCCGACCGGCTTTTCCTTGCCGTGGACTGGAAGTGGGCCATGAACGGGCATGACCGAATGACCATGGGATGGACCCCCGAATCGGGATTCCTTTCCTACCTGTGGTCCGGGTACAACGAGGCGATGATACTCTATATCATGGCCCTCGGCACGGGAGAACAGTCCAAACGGGTCGATGCTTCCGTGTGGGACAACTGGACCGCTACCTACCGCTGGGAGACGTTCCACAATTTCGAGATGGTGAACTTTTCGCCGCTGTTCGGGCACCAGTATTCACACCTGTGGATAGATTTCAACGGTATAAAGGACGACTATACGCGAAGCGTGGGCATCGATTATTTCATCAACTCGCAAAGGGCGGCCAATGCCAACCGGGCCTACTGTATCGCCAACCCGTCCGGTTATAAGGGTTACGGGGAGAATTTCTGGGGCCTGACGGCATGTGACGGGCCGGGTGCGGGAGAGTATGGCAAATGGGAATACTACGCGCGCGGGGCTTCCGCCCTGTCGGTGGAGGACGACGGTACACTGGCGCCAACCGCCGCCGGGGGGTCGTTCCCGTTCACCCCAACACAGTCCTACGCCGCACTGGTTGCGATGCAGAACTACAAGGGAGGGGCTCTTTATACCAAATACGGATTCAAGGACTCGTTCAACCCGAGCGAGGACTGGATCGACGACTGGTGGCTCGGTATCGACCAGGGGCCCATCCTGATAATGATCGAGAACTACCGTACGGGCCTGATATGGGACCTGATGAAAAAGAACAAATATATCGTGGACGGGCTCAGGGCCGCCGGGTTCAGCGGGGGGTGGCTCGGGTAGGTTTTTATGATGGATCGAATAAAAAGCAAACACGGGGTTCGTCCCCGTTTTTGCTTTTTGCCCTTAGTTTTTATTACTTTTAACATCCGTATTTTACCTATGTTACTTTATATTTATGACCACTTTGTTCAAAACCTCATTTGCCATTATCTTATCCCTGTTAGCTATGGATCATACCCGCGCGCAGATAACCGATCTTCTCGACCCGGGTGGTGACGGCATAAACGGCGGGTATTTCGGTGAATTGGTGGAGTGCCGCTCCGGCAACAAGGATAAACTGGCTTATATCGATTATGCCTATATCAGCTCCCCGGAAGCAGGGACGATCCGGTGCAGTCTCTACCTGAAAGGTTCAAATAACGGGCGTGCCGATTCGCAGGACTGGCATTTCCGTGTAGGCCCGTTAGAACATCGGGACGGGGTTTGGAGCGCCACGCTTTACGATATAGCCCTGACAGCAAATAATTGGTTCTACTCCGACGATAAGGCCACGGGAACCTATACGTATTCCGAAACCGACCGTACGGAAACCCTAAGGATAACGTTCCGGGTCCATAACCATACGGATGAAGAGACGTTAAGCTGGAAATTGCCGAGGTACGAATTGCAGGGCCGCGTCTTTATTGCGGAAGAAGCTCCAGAGAGCGGGAGCGGTTCGTTTCGGGAAATGCGGTTCGGCGCGGAGAGGGTCACCGTGCGGGAATATTCGGAGGACGCGAACGGGAACCTTGACGTGAGTTTAGCCGGGGAGTTCCCTTGGCGCCATACAGGCCCCGGACGGATGGAGATAGAGGGATACGACGGGTGCCAATGGTTCAACGTTTTCGATACCCGCCTGCGCGGTTTGATCCGGGGGCCCCGCGGGTCGGCCCGCAGGGATATTTGGTTCGAAGAGATAATACAGAAATGATATGGCCCTTAGATATTTTTTTACCGTCTTTTGTATAATGGTAGTAGCGGCCGTCGGGCCGGTAGCCGCGCAGGAGGCGTCGCCGGCCGATTCGGCCCCGTTGACCCAAAGCTTGCAAAAGGCCCTACGGGACAGGGAGTTCGAGAGAATATCCGAATTGCTGAAACAAGGGGCGGTGTTGCCGGGAGTCGAACTTTATGAGACCTTTTTCCAAGCCGCACAAAAAGGCGACAGCGGTATCTTCTTCACCCTTGCGGATCATTATCGCAGGTTCTCGGACCACGACGGCGAACTGTTGAGCAATGCGGTCGAGAGTGGGAATCTCCTTATCGCCAGGGAGATACTGCAACGTTACTATGACAGCGAGACAATGCGCTGGAGGGCCCGCTACGCTCCGCTGGTCCGGGCGGCCGAACTGAATGATCTGCAGATGGTCCGCCTGTTGCTCGAGGGTGGGTTGGACCCGACCATGCGTACCGGTATGGGCAAAAGCGCTTTCTTATATGCCGTGGAAAACGACAACCTCGAAATGCTCAGGCTCATGGTGGCACACGGCTATGATATGAACTCACAGGAGTGGGACTTGAGGGAGCAGATGTTCTGTGCCGCCGCCCGCAACGGCAACGCCGGGATCGTGAAGTTCATGCTGGAAAACGGAGGTCAAGTTATCAAAGATGTCCGCTATTTACCATCGGAAACGGGGTTGGGCGTTGCGGCTGAGTACGGACATACGGATATCGTGAAGATGATCGTCGAGAGCGGTATCCATCCGGATGAAGCGGAATGGAAAAAAAAGGATACCCCTCTTATAAAAGCTCTTGCAAACGGGCATTACGACACGGCCGAGTACCTTATCGGCCAGGGGGCCGGCATCGAGGGGGAATATTACGACTCCCCGTTGGTGGCCGCCTGCAGAACGGGAGAGATGCCTCTGGTGAATTTGGTACTGGGACATTTACCCCGGGACCGGGAGTTCGACAACCGGGTCCAGTACGGGATTCGGGCAGCCTCCCGCAACGGCCATGTTCCGGTCGTCGGGAAACTTTTGGAACTTATCGATGGAAATATAAACTATGCGGAAATGCTATCCTCGGCGGCATCATTCGGACAGGTCAGTTCCGTAATTTACTGGCTGGACCGGGGAGCGGATATCGACGCTGTCCATTACGGGAGGAATGCTTTATATAACGCCGCCTCTGCTGGCCATAACGACGTGGTGCTATTGCTTTGCGAGCGGGGTGCGCAGGTCGATTTCGCATCTCCCTATCCGTATCCAACGGGCCTTACTCCGCTTATGATAGCAGCAATAAATGGACACCGGGAAGTCGTGCAGACCCTTATCTCTTACGGGGCCGATGTCAACCGGTGTGACGCCAGGCTTGAGACTCCCCTTATGATGGCCGCAGGGCAACCGGATACGGGGCTGATGGAATTTCTGCTCCGTCATGGGGCGGATATCCATGCGGTGGATTACAAGGGCGATAACGTGCTGATGTTTGCCGCACGGTATACGAACTGCCCGGGGATCGAATACCTTGTAGGGCTGGGGCTGGATGTGAACCACCGAAATAAATACGGCCGGACCCCTTTGATGGCGGCGATCCTGGAGAAGTATGACGAGATGAACGGGACCGTCGAATTCGATATACTCGAGGAGCGGAGTTTCCAGGCGTGCCGGTTACTGCTGGAGTACGGTGCGGATGTGAACGCGTCGGATTTCGAGGGGATGACCCCGTACCTGATAGCGGTGGACCACGGGTATGCCAAAACGGCTGAACTGCTGCTCGGGAACCATGCAGACCCGGCCGCCCGTAATATATACGGGGAGGACGCCCGTGCGCTGTATAACGAATTTTACGGCGAGACACTGACCGGCGGCCGCCTAAAGGAACTGCTCGGTATCGGGGAGGAACAGCTTCCTCCGCGGGAGTACCGTTACCCGGTTTGGGACAGGTACGAGCGGATTTGCGCGGCTGTCCGGGAGAACGATATCGAGGGGATCGCGGCTGCCCTACGCGAGGGTTCTACCCTGCATGTGGAAGATGCCGGTGACCTGGAAGCTCCCCCGGTGATGTATGTAGCGATGCAGGCTGGTGCGGCTGTACCTACTCTGGTTTTCCTTGTCGAGAACGGGGCTTGGGTTAATACCGTCAACGCCAACGGGACTTCGCCCCTGATGCGTGCCGTAATGGCAGGGGACCGGGAAGCGGTGGAATTTTTCCTGGCAAAGGGGGCCGAAATAAATGCCGCTAACAGCTACGGCAACAGGGCCTTGTCGTTCGCCGCAAAGTCGGGCGACGGGGAGATGATAAAGATATTGGTAAAAAATGGGGCGGCGGTTGATTTCCGCAATGAGAACGGGAAGTCACCGCTCGATATAGCCCGCGAGAACGGACAGGAAGAGGTGGCCCGGCTGCTGGTAAGCCTCGGGGCCAAATAGAATCCCCGGAGGGGGAACCGGCCGGGGGATAGTGCTTTGTGTTCCGGAACCAGCTTGCCGGAGGATTTATGATGTTTAGTTCCGCCTCACCGATATGGCCCGTATCTGTTCCCGGAACCGGCGGGCGGGTTTCGAATAGGGGGTTCCAAACATGGTGGTCTGGCCGTAACGGTTCTGGAAATAGAAATAGGGGAAATGCCGTCGGTAGCGGTGGCCGAAATGACGGATGCCGCAAATTGCAGGGGGACCGAAATTTAATAATCGGGAGGAGGTATGATCCCCGTCGTTCGGCCCGGTAGGGTTCGGAACACTGCCGGTCAGCGTGGCGGGCGGAACCATCCCGCCGGGTAGCAGGCAATAGAAAAACAGCCATAAGAAGAATAAACATTTGCATTTAATACCTTTACCTGCAAAGGCAGTTTAAAAGAGATCGTAATGGGTTATAGGGAAATGAAATATATCGTCGTGTTTTTCCTGATATTGCGGGTCGGTATCGCGGGCGTGCATGGAGTGGCTATCTTTCCGGATTCCACGGACCGTACCGTCGGGGTGGGGTTACTGAAGGTCAGCATGAACCGCGACATCCCGTTGTTCGATGATGCCGCGTCCACGATACCTTTCGATACGCTCCGTTTTACGGTGGTTTACAGTCCGCCGAGTCCACCGGTTGAATCGCCTCCCGGGGCACCCGAAATACCCGAAATCCGGCTAATCCCCCAAGTGGGCACATACCTTATAGGTACTACTGGCGGTATGGATTTACTGCCATACAGTTACTACGAGGGCAATTCGGCGGAGCAAGCCGAGGCTAATTTTGGCAGCGGGCTTACCTATATCCCTCCGGAACTCACATTCCGGGTGGTGGAACAGCAGGATTCCGCGTATCGGATTGTACTGAACGAAGATACTTTCCGGACAGCGGTCGTGAAGTTGGACCCGGGTCGAGAACTGTACCTGCAAGGCGGCCCTTACTGGAATAAGGGGAGCCGGCTGGACGGCCCTGTCTGGTTCCTTTGGGAGACATGGGACGTATACCTGCGGCGGCTGAATTGTGTGAACCTGCCGGGTAATACCGTATATGACAGTCCCTACGGGGAAATGCTGGAGAGCGAATGCAGATGGAGCGGCAAAGTGACCCAGACCAGCGGGCATTGGCTCAGGCTCGAATCCGTATCCGGAAGCGGATGGGTCCGCTGGACGGACGGGGTGAACCTGTTGGTTATCCCCTGCAGGGATTTATATTATTGATAATGGGGCGGATCTTAAAACTCCTGGCCCCGCTTTCGGTGATATTGCCGATGATCGCCGGTTGCGCTCCGATAAGCCGTTACCCGGGGCCGTCCGTATCCCCGGAACATGACCATGCCGAATACTGGTTTTATAACCCGGCCGGAGGGGAGCAACCCGGTATGATCCCGGTGAAATTTATGAGGCGGTATTTTAAAACAGGCGGTAACGGGCTTCCCGAACCGAGGCGGCCGGTGGCCGGCCGGTTCACGATATGGTATTACGATCATACTGATTTGGTAGTTGCCAGTACGTTGCAGGACTCATTTTCCGTTAACGAATATACGGAAAGGGGCCTGCATCACTGGACACGCAGCGAATATTACGACAACGAGGGTAATATAGTCCGGGTCAATTACGACGGAACCGTTTACAACGGTACGGACCGGTATTACAGAGGGACGGGGTATTACCGTCTGGTGGATTATTTTGAAACCGATGTCGTTGAGTATTACAGCGGAGAGCTGGCCGACCATCCCGTGCATGATTTCCGGGGTGAGGATGACAGTGGTTTCCATACGGTGCGGCAGGTAACGAGGCTTGACGACCGGCATATCCGGATCCATACGGAAAAGGCGTATATCCGGGAGGAGGGTTGGATCGAGGATAACCGCAAAAGCGGTTGGTGGAACTATTACGACAGTGAAGGGGAACTTCTGAAAAGCAAAAAAAACCGTAAAAGGAAAAAAGACGACGTGCGGTTCCCGCACCGGTTCCTGCGGTAACGGTGGGGAATAGCCGGATGCCGTCAATCGTCCTGGTAGAGATGTGCGCTACCTGCTGTATCGGACAGGTCGAACCCGAAAGTCCGCTTCCATTTACCGTCGACCCGCAGGAAAAGATAATGGTAATATTGGTTATAACGGGCATCGGTATAGGACTGGTCGTAATAGCGGTAGACTCCGATAATGGCCATAGTGTAATTGCCGTCGAACAGGGGCAGGGAGATGGAAAAGCCCTCGGGATGCCGGCCGGTGTGTGCCCAATATCCGTCCAGCCAGGCCCTTAAAAGCCGTATGTCTTTTTTCCGGGTCAGCTTGCGGGGTATTTCCGGATGGCGGTTAACTTCGTACGATACACGGTCCCGAGTGGCAAATACGAGCGTATCGTTTATGCGGCCCGTATCCCAGTACTCTATATCCACCCCCGAGAAATATTCCACATTATAGCGGTAATTGCTAAGCAGTTCCCGCATGGCTTTCACCGGGACAAGGTCAGGGTAAGAATATATGACTTGCTGCATTTTGAGCACTTCCCAGTAACGGGCCATCTCTTGCTCGGTGGCTTTGTCTATGTCCAGCGAGTTCAGTATCCTTTCACGGGTATAATACGGGATGATCTCCGATCCGGATTTCGAGCCGGGGAATGAATCGGCCGGTTGGATATAATAAAGGTGTTTGATCTCATGGTTACGGTGACCTATAAACATCCAGTCGCCCAGGGTGCGCATGTGCCGGGTCAGTATATATTCGTTCTCCTGGTAAAACGCCGTATTGGGCCGGTTGACGATCCAGACGTTGGAAACGGGATAAAGTTTGCGGACCTGGCTTGTATGGTAGTACGGGGTGATGATCTGGTTTATGGCCTCACCAAGGAAAGAATAAACGGAGTCGATATGCGGCGGCCCGGTAGGGCAGTCTGAAACGCTCCACAGGGTCAGGGGCTGCCCGGATGCCGAGAGTATGGTGACCCAGAGGCCTATAAGGATAAGAATTTTTCTCATGCTGATGTAGGGCCCCGAAAGTTAATGATTTTCGGGGGTTTATCAATCTGCCGTCCCGTTTAATTGCTTTCAACGGGCCGGAACCGGCGGCGGCGCTCAACTATATTATACATCCCCTGGAAGTAATTCCCGCTTTTAACGAGATGTCTACGCTCGGTCCATATCGCGCGGGGAAACAACCTCTTGCGGATACCGTTCTTCTTGCTTTCGAAAAGCGGCGGGAATATACCGGTCCGGTAAATCTCCCGATAAAATATTCCGGGGGTATACAGCATCGAATATTCGAACAGACACTGCCCGGACCCTGTGCTTAATTGGAGATAGATCCGTTCCTCAATGACCTCTTTCCCGGCCTCGCGCAGGAAATCCGGAGACCGGAAATCCGGCGGTTTACAATTTTCACAGGGCTCCCAGAAGAACCAATCGAGCACCGTCAGGACCGTATCTGCCAGGATGCTCACCTTACCGAACATCTCGAAATAACCCTTCCTCGATTCTGTGTTCGGGACGAGATTGTAACCCATATAAACGAAGCCCTCCCGGTCCCAGTCGATCACAAGGACGCAGTACAGGTCCTCCCCGACCGACTCGTAATAGCTTCTGCGGGCATGGATCGGCCCGGCAACCGACAGGCAGGCGATTAAAACCAGGAAAATTCTCACGGTGACGGGTATTAAGTGCCGGCCGTCAGCGGGATACGGTAAATCCCAGCGTGGTTAATATCAGGTCGATGCTTTCGTCGATGGAGGACCGGGAGGTATCCAGCCGTATGTCGGCCGCACCCGGCTCCTCGAACGGGGCGGAGATGCCGGTGAACTCGGCGATCTGTCCTGAGCGTGCTTTCTTATAAAGCCCTTTGACGTCCCGCTCCTCGCAGACCTCCAGCGGGGTACTGACATATATCTCCCGGTAATTTTCCGGGCCTACGATACGTTTGGGTATCTGCCTGATCTCTTCGGTCGGGCTGATGAATGCGGCGATGGCTATCACCCCGCACTTGACGAACAACTTGGCCACCTCGGCAATGCGGCGGACGTTCTCCAACCGGTCTTCCGGCGAGAATCCCAGGTTGGAATTGATCCCCGAGCGGATGTTGTCCCCGTCGAGCAGGATGGTAAGGTATCCGCGCGAGTGGAGTTCCCTCTCGAGGGCCGTAGCCAGCGTGCTTTTACCGGAACCGCTCAACCCTGTGAACCACACCAGCATGCCCCGTTGGTCGAGCAGCCGCTCCTTGGCGCCGCGGTCTACCGCGCCGGGCAGATCAGGAAATATATTTTCCACAATGTAATATAAGGTAGGTTAAAATTTCCAATAAATAAACTGTTACAATATATCACTTAAAACGGGATTCTGAAAATGGCGGGTGCCAAATAGTGCCATGCCCGGTACATTCCTTGCTTATACCTTTACAAAACAAGGGAATGAAAAACGACGATATCTCCCGGTTCATGGCTACACCGGGACAGGAACATAGCGTAGCGGATTTCGACACGACTTACGACGGGCCGCTTTTGAAATCCGAGGGCAGGGAATTGCTGCGCAGTAACGTGGAACGGCTTGCCCAGTTGCAGGATATACTATACGCCCACGACAGGTACGCCGTACTGGCAGTCTTCCAGGCGATGGACGCCGCCGGCAAGGACGGAACCATCAAGCACGTATTTTCCGGGGTCAACCCGCAGGGCTGCAGGGTGAGCGCTTTCAAACAACCCTCATCCGAGGAGCTGGACCATGACTACCTGTGGCGCATAGTCCGCCAGCTGCCCGAGCGGGGCCAGATAGGGGTTTTTAACCGCTCGCATTACGAAGATGTGCTGGTGGCCAGGGTACATCCGGAGATACTGACCGGGAATAAACTTCCCGGGATCTATGACCTGCAGGACGTAACCCCGGAATTCTGGGATGCCCGCTACCGGCAGATCAACGATTTCGAACGCTATCTCACCGAAACGGGGACCATGGTGGTGAAATTTTTCCTCAATGTATCGGAAACCGAGCAGGAGAAGCGGTTCCTTTCCCGGCTCAACGATCCGGCCAAGAACTGGAAATTCTCGGCCTCGGATATGAAAGAGCGAGCTATGTGGCCGGAATATATGCAGGCTTATTCCGAAGTCCTGACCAGGACCTCGACCGAATATGCTCCGTGGTACGTGATCCCGGCCGACAAAAAATGGTATATGAGGTATGCCGTCAGCCGGATACTCGTAGACCGCCTTTCGGCCCTCCCGCTGCATTACCCCGAGATGACGGAAGAAAAACGCCGGCAGATTGAAAGCATCAAAGAACAGCTTCTGGAAATGGTGGGGTAGCTTACCCGGAGGGGTGCCCGGGCGGAATATCCGGCATGAGTATTGAGTCGTTAAGGGTAGTTATTAATTTAAAACCGAAAGTTATGGACAACGAAAGGATGAAAGACAACCTGAATGAAAGTTGGGAGAATATGAAAGAAAACACCCGCAATGCCGCCGACCGCGCATCGGACTGGGTGAAAGAGAAATCGGAAGACCTGCGGGACGATACCGACCGTATGAAAGACAAAGATGCCGAACGGACCGAAGATCGTGCCCGCCGTAAAGAACATCAGGCCGATAAACTGCATGATAAGGCCCGTGAAAAAGCCAACGAACCCAATAAGTGGTAACAGTGGGAAACCACAATAAATAGGCGATGCCTGATCTATTCGGGTGTCGCCTTTTTATATTACTCTCAAAAATAGGGATGGAACCAGGTTCCATCCCTATTTTTTGGCCCGGCGGCTTGCCGCAAGAGGCCGGGTGTGTTTGGGTTTTATCTGTACAGGTCGTTATTTGTAATCCTCGGTCCGGCCGGCGGGACGCACATTCACGCCCGGCATATCGGTAAGGTTGTCCCCGAGGTCGTTTCGGTACCTGTCGGCGATAGCATTCAGCTCGAATACCTCATAGGGGTACTGCTCATACACATTATAACGTTCCCCGGGGTCGCGGCGCAGGTCGAACAGCTGTGGTTCGGTAACGGTGGCCTGGCCACGATAACCGGGCATGCCGTCGTTGCCGGGCAGGTAGCCCTCGTAACTCTGGTGGGTATGGGGAAAGACCAGCTTGAAACGCCCGTCGGTAACCGCCTCCAGATCGTTGCGGTTAAAATAATAGGCGAAATCGTCGCGGCATTTGGCCATCAGGTCGCCTTTGAGGATGCGGTAGAAACTTCGGCTGTCGATCGTGGGTTTGGGTAGGGGGAAGCCCCCGATCTCGGCAATTGTGGCGAATATGTCGATGCTCGAAACCAGAGACCCGGAAGCTGTGCCGGCAGGGACCGTCCCTTTCCAATACACCACGCACGGCACACGGTTGCCGCCGTCGAACGTAGCGGCCTTTGCTTCGCGCAACCCACCCGTAGAGCCGGCATGATTGCCGTAATTTATCCACGGTCCGTTATCCGAGGTGAGGATCACAAGCGTGTTCTCTTCCAGCCCCAGCTCCTGCAAGGTGGCCAATATCTGGCCGACGCTCCAGTCCAGCTCCATCATCACGTCCCCGAAAAGTCCCTGCTTGCTTTTGCCCTTGAACTTGTCAGATACGGCCAGCGGTACGTGGGGCATGGAGTGGGCCAGGTAGAGCAGGAACGGCGAGTCGGCGTTCCTGCGGATGAATGCCACGGACCGTTCGGTGTAATCGGTTGTAAAACAGCTCTGGTCGGTATTGTATCCTACCACTTCGTTGCCGTCGATCGTGGGCAGGTCGGGGTAAGCCGACGTCTGGGGATGGTAAGGCCACATATCGTTGGAGTAGGGCAGGCCGTAATATTCGTCGAAGCCGTTCTGAAGCGGCATAAAACGGTGGGCGTCGCCCAGGTGCCACTTGCCGAACACGGCCGTGGCATAGCCTTTCTGCTTGACGAGCATCCCGAGGTTCATCTCGTCCGGATGGACGCCGTAGCGGCTGTTGGGACCCGGAGCCCCGTGGAAACCAATGCGGTTCGGGTAGCACCCGGTCAGCAGGCCGGCCCGGGAGGCGCCGCTGATGGGCTGGGCTACGAGGAAGTGGGTGAGTCTCATCCCCTCGGCCGCCATGCGGTCTATGTTAGGGGTCTGGTAGCCGATGGCCCCGTTGTGGGAGAAGTCCCCGTAACCGGCGTCGTCGAGGTTGATGATAATGAAATTGACCGGCTTTTCCTGAGCCGTTGCCCCGCCGGCCAGCGGCAGGGCGGCCAAAAGCGTTAATGTCTTACGCATGATCTTGTCGTTTTTTTAGAAGTTCGGGTTGCGGATTTCAAAGTTAACAAACACTTCGGATCTACAACCCGGACTTACCGTAATTCTACCAGTTTTCCACCCTAAGGGCGTCATACGGGTCTTGGCGGCGGATCAGCTCTTCTTCCACATGGAAAGTGTTACTGCCGTCGGAATAGGTATAATCGAGATTGAAAACCGCGCGGTCTGCATCCGGGTCCCAGGTGCCGCCGCCGGATATGACGAGGGTACTTCCCGGGGCGGTGTCAGTTCTAACGCTGTAACCCGTTGGAGAAGTGCTGTCTTCGTATACCGTTAACTGCACCCGGTTCTGGGCGCTGTTACCCTGGTTGGCCATCCCACGGCGAACAACCACGTTTGGGGATATGGTCTCGAAGATACGGGTGTTGCATTCGGCCAATACGCTGCTCCCGTACTGCTCCACATCTTCGGTCGGCATTCCGGCCGCATCCAGCCGCGTGCTTCTACCCCGGTAATAGTACGTCCCGCTATAGGTGCTGGCGAATTTTATCGCCACGATGCTGTATTCCCTGTCCAGGTAGATACTGTCCAGAGAGTGTTTTGCAATGCGGAGCGGCAGGGCATAATGCGTACCTGTGGCCAGGGGGTCGTTATAAAAATCGTCGGTGAATTTTATCCCGGCGTCGGCTATGGGCATATTGCTTTGCCGTACCCTGAACTTCGAGTCGTCGAAAACATAATAGTTCTCGGGAAGAAGCGTAAGTCCGGTATCGTCCAGTAGGGCGGGGTCTATCTCGAAGTCGGCCCAGTCGTTGAGGTCCGCCTCGCGTTTGCCGCCGATATAGACCCCGACGCGTATCTCCATGTCCCGATCGGAAATTACGGTGCGTAGCGGGTTCTGGATGGCGAAACCCACCATGGAATATTCATAATCGAAAGCATATTTTTCATAACATGACACGGTCAGGCAGAGAGCGGCCATGCAGAAAAGTGATCGAAGAGTTTTCATATATATCATAGCTTAAAATTACCAGCCCGTGTTGTTTACCATACCGGGCGATTTGAGTATTTCGGAGTGGGGTATCGGCAGGTAATAATACCTGATGTCGTCCAGCCGGCGGTCTTCCACGTCGAACTCTGAAAACGATAGGTTGCCTGCCGCGTCACGGGTAACCTCGATGCCGGTCACGGTTTCGTCGAGCGGTAAGAGCCAGCGTCGCATGTCGTAGAAGCGGTGGTTCTCGAACGCGAATTCCAGCCTCCGTTCGTTCTGGACCAACGTCCGGAATGCGTCTTTGCCCTGCGCGGCCACCTCATCCAGGTATTGCGTATCGGTGATGCCGGCCGATGCGGCCCGCACATCCCGGATAACCTCGTATGCCGAGAAACGGCATCCGGGCCCCGTCCCGTGGGGGCCCCATGCCTCGTTGGCCGCTTCGGCATAGTTGAGGAATACCTCTGCCCGACGCAGCATCGGGTAATAATGGATGGCGGTAGAGGTCTGGGTCGGAGTCAGCATATTGCCCGTATTGGCAAGGAATTTCGAGAGGTAATACCCCGTGCGGGTGGCATCCAGGCTGTAAGACCGCGAATCCTTGCCGCCGTAAACCACGTCTATCTCGTCACTGCCGTAATTGCTTCCGTGATGGAACAGCACCCAGTTGAAACGCTCGTCGCGGTCTTCGGAATAGGGATCGCCGGAGTCGTACCCCGAACGGGGATCGTCGGTCGGGAACCCGTTCCTGCAGGGATAAGCCCGTGCCAGGTTGTGGGAGGGAACGGTGGTGGCCGCTCCGTGATAGTAAGGCGGGGAGTGGCGGCTCTCCATGCCGTTGGTATTGAAATAGATCCTGAAAAGGAATTCCGCCGGGGTGGTTGCTCCCGCCCCCGCGATATCCGTGGGCTTCATCCCGTAGAAATTCTCATAGCCCGAGGTGTCGAGCAGGCTGTCGGCAACCAGCGCGGCCCGTTCCCATTTGAGCCGGTAGGCCTCCTGGTCCTTAACGGTAAACCATCCCATACCGGTTATGTCGACGACGGAAGAGGGCTGGTAGGCGGGACTGGCCGCATAGAGTGTTACCCTCGATTTGAGCGCCCCGGCCGCCGAAGCGTCCCCCCGTCCGAGCCGGGTTACGCCCACTACATTGTCGCTCCCGGTATATTTTTCAGGCAGGCGTACGATCGCGGAATCGAGGTCTTCGAGTATGCTGGCAACGCACTCTTCATAAGTGTTCCTTTTCAGCGAAGCGAGGTCCTTGCCCTCCTGCGTATCGATAAAATGTTTGAGTATGGGATAACCCAGCGCCGACCCGTCGTCGGCACGGCCGCCGTGCCGTTGCAGCAGCATAAAACTCCAGTAAGCCCGCAGATAGTAGGCCTCGCCCTCGAGCCGTTGCTTTATATTGGCGTTCTGCACGGAGTCCACCCGGTTATAAAGCATCTCGTCCGTGAGCCCCCGTTCCATGAATATGTTGATACGCTGGAGCTGGACGAAACAGTTTTCCCAGTTGGAAAGGGGATTGTTCTGGGCGCTGATGCCGCCTGCCCCGGCCAGATAGACGTTAGAGGAAAAGGCGTTGGTGACGGCGTTGTCGGTAGCCACGTCCAGGAAATTATTGTCGAAACTGTCCGGGACCCGAGGCAGGGAACTGTATGCCTGGAGGAGTACCCCCTCGGCCAGTTCCGGAATGCGCCATACGTAATCCTCGTCCCACTCGTTTACGGTCTTGGTCTCGAGAGTATCCTCGCACGAGAAGCAAAACAGTGCGGCGAGGATCGGTATAATTATCTTTGGTTTCATAACAGAGCGATTAGAAAGTTAATGTTACCCCGCCGGTGTAGGCCGAGTAGACAGGGTAGTTCGTCACTCCCGACAGCGGAGCTTCCGGGTCGAGATCCTTGAACGGGGAGAGAACGAAGACGTTGGTCCCGCGGCCGAAAACGGTTATCTTCCGCAGTGCCGAACTGCTTTTGGCCACGGTGAAAGTGTAGCTTACCTCTATATTCTTCAGGCGCAGGAAATCGGTCTTACGGTACCAGAAGCTCGAAGTTCTAAAATTATTCGTACCGTCCGTGGTGGTCAGCCGGGGGTAATTACCCGAAGGATTGTTAGTCGGATGGTAACGGTCCGGGGCGAGGGTCGAATATTTGCCCTCGCCGTAATTCCAGAAAAAGTTATTGGTCATAACCTGCCCCACGCCGGTCTCGGCGGTGAACATCAGGTAGAGGCCCCATCCTTTGTAAGTGAGATCGAAGTCTATTCCCCATGTAGTGCGGGGAAAGCTGTTACCGATCATCCTCTGGTCGAGGTCGTCCACTATGCCGTCGTCGTTCAGGTCGGCATAGGCGATATCGCCCGTGCCGTATGGACCGTAGGTCTGGAACGGGTAGCCTGCCAATGTTACGTCGCGCCCGAACAGCCCCAGGGCCTGCAGGCCGAAAACGGCGTCGGTGGGCCGGCCTATGGACCGGCGGTAATCTTCCGTACCCTCGAGGTAGTTCCATTCGAGGAGTTTGTTCTTTGAATAAAGGAAGTTGACCCCGGACCTGAACGAGAAGTCCCCGGAAGTGGCATGCATCCAGTAAACGGTTGCGTCTATCCCGGCGTTGCGTACCTTGCCGATATTTTCAGCCATGGTGAACTCTCCGACCACGGCGGAATAGGACGAAGTGGCGGTTCCGATAATGTTCGACCGGACTTCCCTGAACCAGTTCACCTCGAAGCCGAGCCGATTGCCCAGAAACAGCCCCTCGACCCCCAGGTTCAGCTCGGCCGAGCGCTCCCATTTAAGGTCCGGGTTCCCCTGGCGGATAAGCGATATGAGGTAATGCGAAGTGTTGTTCTGCTCGTTGAACGGGGTGGTGCCGTTCTCATACCAGACCGTGCGGTAGAGGTTATATGCCGTGTTCCCCGAAAATCCGAGAAGTCCGGCGGATGCCTTGACCTTTAAGAAGTTCACGTGGGTGTTTCCACGCAGGAACCCCTCGTTCGACAGTATCCATGCCAGCCCGCCCGCCGGAGCGGTGAAATATTTGTTGCCCTTGGCGAAACGGTTGGAGCCCATGGCCGACAGGGAGAATTCGGCTATCAGCCTGCCGTCCCAAACGTAATTCAGTCGCATGGAGTGGTTCATCTCTATCTCGTTATGGGTCTGGCCTTTGAATTCCTCCTTGAAATAACGGGAGGCCAGCACCGCCGAGAGGGAGTGTTTGTCTATTTGACGCTGGTAGGCGATGTCGAACCGCCAGCCGAGGGAACGTTTGGTCGTAAAATCCGATACGTCCCAGTCGTTCGTGCCGACGTTCCGAAGCCTGCGCAGTACGGGTTCCACTACCAGTTGTCCGCTTGCGTCCTGATAGGTCTCGATTGAGTAGGTCGGGTAGTAGTTCCGGTATAACTGCTTGGTATAGTTATAGATGTCGAACGTTACGTATGCCTGGGCGGTCAGCCCCCGGACGTATTTATTGAAATCGAACTTCAGCCCGAGGTTCGACTGGCTCGAGGCGTAGCGTTCCGACTCCTTGCCACCGTACATCATATCGGCATACAGGTTGTCCGAATAGCGCGAACTCGCACCGAAATAGGGTATGCCGTCTTCCGTCTCGGGTAACCCGATATCGGCAGCATTTATCACCAGCGGGTACTCGTTCGGCCACCGTGTGGCGATCGCATCGAACAGCGACACCCCGCTTACCGGACCCCAGTCCTTGACCTCGATACGGCCCGAAACGCCGGTGTGGACCGACAGCAGGTCGTTCAGCCGGACGTCGAGGTTGCCGCGCAGGTTGAACCGGTTCAGGTTTTGGCGTTTGCCCACTTTTTCAAGCCCGCTTCCCCCGAGATAGCCCGTAACCATAGAATACTGCACGTTGTTGTTGCCGCCGAAAAATTCGACGACGGCCTTGCGGTAGGTGCTTTGAGACCGCAGGAACGTTTTCTTCCAATCCACGTCCGGATAAAGCAGGTCATTCGGTCCGGAAGAATTGCGGTACCCGTCCAGCTGGTATTGCTGGTAGAAAGCCGGCAGTCCGTCGTTCACCCGCGCCTCGTTGAACAGGTTGGCGTAAGTATAGGCGTCCAGCCAGTCGGCGCTCCGGGTAGAGGGCATCGCACCGTATTCGAAGCTTGTCCGGATTATCCGGCTGTTCACAGCTCCGCGTTTGGTGGTTACCATCACTACCCCGTTGGCGGCCGCCGGGCCGTAGATCGACTTGGAGACGGCATCCTTGAGCACTTCGATACTTTCGATCTCCTCGGGAAGTACGTCTTCGAGCGGTCTTTCGATACCGTCGATTATTACCAGCGCCGCATTGCTGCTGTTGGTGTGCTGGCCCCGCACATAAACGTTTGGAACGTTCATCCCCAGCCCGTTGGTGGTCTGCCGGACGATAAGCCCGGCGGCTTTGCCCTGCAGGCCGTTGGTGACCGTCAGGTCGGGATATTTACGGACGGTATTCATATTGGCGGAGGAGACCGCCCCTACGTGGAACTTACGGGAGGTATAATTGCCGTCGAGACGGTCAATCAGGTTCTCCTCGGAGGTGAACAGCCCCGCCCTGTATAGGACCAGTGCTGTGGGAATGGTATTAACGGCCAGATCGAACACGGCCTTTTCGTATCCGTCGCCCTCGAATTTCACCTCCGAATAGGCGGGTACGCTGAACGAGATCCGTCCATTACGGTCGGTGGACCCGACGAAACGGCCCTCGCCGCTTATCACGAAGATCCCCTGCAAGGGCCTGCCGTCCTCGTCCGTGACCACGGTGCTCAGTTCCACCAGGTCAGGACCCTGGGCCGCACGTCCGCTTCCGGCATCCCCCACGGGCCATGCCCGGCTAACGGACAAAATGCACAGCAATCCCGAGAGTGCCAAACGGAAAAAATATCTTGTCATAACGATTTTCATTTTAAGGTTTTACCAACCGGGATTCTGCTGCAGGTTGGTGACGGACTTGGCGTCGACCTGCGGGAACGGATACCAGTAGTTGCGCATCTGGAAGCTACGGCTTTCCGGCACCACGTCAATTACTTCGAACGTGAATTCCAGAGTGCTTTTATCCGCAACCGAGTTGTGGTTCGGGTCTTTGGGCGTTGCCCGCAGGCCCTTGATGGGATTGGTCTCGCGGAAAAGTTCGTGTGCGATCATCCATCGCCGGATGTCCCACCAGCGGTGGTTCTCGAACATCAGCTCCACGGCACGTTCGCGCCTGTAGGCCTCCCGAAATTTCTCGGGCGAGGTGACGATATCCTGCGGCAGGTCGGTTATCCCGGCCCGGCGGCGGACCACGTTCAGGGCCTCTTCGGCCGTGAGGTCGCAGCCGTCCACCCGGGCCGTGGCGCTCCCCGTCGCCTCGAACGATGCTTCGGCAAGGTCGAGGTATATCTGTGCCACCCGGATATAAACGCTCATAAAGCGGTAGAGGGTGAATTCGTCCTCGTACTGGTTGGCCGACGGCCAGATGTATTTACGGCACAGGTAGCTGGTCTGCTGCCTCTTGCTGCTGTTCACAAGGGTCTTTATCTCCTCGGCGGCGGCACCTCCCTCGTAAGTGGTGATATACATCGGTACGCCGTTGTTATGGCCCCACTGTTCTCCCGGAACAATGATGTTGTTATAGAACCGCGGGTCTCGGTCTTCGAAAAGCTCCTGCAGGTCGTAGCCGGCCCGGGAGTCGGAAATGGGGTAATAATTGCCGTCCGCCCCCCGCTTCTCGAACAGGTCGACCATGTTCTGCGACGGTGCGCAAAAGCTCGCCCCGTCCACGCCTACCCCCTCGGCAAGGCTCGAGTAGAGGAAGAACGTGCGGATGGTCTGCCGCTGCATGACCCCGGTATACAGTGTGTTGGTCACGTCGCGGTTGTACCAGATATGTTCAGGCTGCCTCTTGGGCGGGTCGGTCCAGTAGAAGATGGACTGGTACTCGCTGGTGGGCATCAGGTAGCAATCTACCCCGGCGATATTCCGGTCGATGTACCGCAGGACTTCTGTGGCCGACCGGGCGGCCAGTTTGGCCCGCTCGGTGTCGTACCCTTTGACCTGAAGTTCGTCCAGACCGTTCTGCATCAGCGGGCTGGCGTCATAGAGCTGTGCCATGGATTTGAACGCCAGGGCGGCGACCTTGTTCGGGCGGCCCGTGTTCTGGTTGTCCCAGGCGTCGGGAAGCATGGCTATGGCCCGCTCGATATCCTCCATCATCCAGTCGTGCGACTCATGGTAGGAGACGCGCGGGATGTTCTCGTCGCCGTCGCCGACGAACACCTTGTCGATGATAGGCATGCCGCCGTAGCGTTTGATCAGCTGGAAATAGAACCATGCCCTCAGGAAGTAGGCCTGGCCCAGCAGCTCGTTTTTCTCGCTTTCGGCCAACCCGGGAACCTTTTCATGGTCGTTTATCACGCGGTTGATTATCCTAAGCGCCCGGTAGGAGCAGTTTATGGAAGTCATGCCCGTAACGCCTATTTCGTAGGTATTGGTCCGGGAAGTGAGCAGCCAGTTGCCGGAGTGGAGCGTCAGTACGTTGGCGTTATTGTCGAGGGTTGCCATTTCGTCGGCGAACAGGCCCACGAACGAGCGCAGGTTGCCGTGCTTCTCGCGGCACATGAAATTCTCGAGGTATGTGTAACTCTCGTCGAAGAAGCCGCGCAGGGAGGCGTAATCCTTGAATATGTCCTCCTCCGACAGTCCGAGGTCCGGCGCTTTGTCCAGGAACGATTCACACCCGTAGAAAACCATCGACACTGTCGCAAGTAATATGTATAACTTTTTCATCTGTACGAGTTTTAAAATGATAGCCTGACACCGAAAGTGTACTGTTTGGTGATCGGGTAGACGAACACGTCGTTACCTGATTCCGGGTCGATCCTGTCCTCGAGACCCGATATGGTGAAGAGGTTGGTACCGCGGACGTAGACGCTGAGGTTGGTCATATTCACGGCGGCGAGCCATTTCTTCGGGAACGTGTAATTGACCTCGAGGTTCTTCAGGCGCACGTAAGAGTAGTTGCGGTAGCTGAACGTGTTGTCCTGGATATTGTGGTCCCTTACGAAGTGAATGGGCGGCCTCATCACCCCGGAGGTGTTGGCGGTTTCCGGAGTCCACCTGTCGAGGGTGAACGGCTGGGCCTTGACATTGTTCTGGGGAAAATCCCACAGGTAGGGGTGCGGGGTGAGCCGGTATATACCGAGCGGAGCGTACAGCAGGGCCGACACCCTCACGCCTTTGAATTCCCAGCCGAGATTGAGCGATAGCGTCGTCAACGGGTAGTTGAGCTGGGTTACGGCAACCTTGTCGTTCCCGTCGATGATCCCGTCGCCGTTGAAGTCGATATAGACGAAGTCGCCCGGGATAACATTTGCCGGAGTGGCGGAACCGAGCGCGGTCTGGGAGTAGTTGAACACATCGTCGATGGTCCTGAAGTTGGCCACGGACAGATAGCGGGACTGCCATCCGATGGGTTTGCCGGCATCTTTGGAATGCAGTGCCAGGTCCTGCGGGTCGTCGCGGAATACGACGCGGTTCTCACTGGTGGCGAAATTGAAATTGACGAAGTAGCGGAATCCTGCGGACCCGATCCTGTCCTGCCAGCCAAGCTCGACTTCGATACCGTGGTTCTTGGTCTTGCCCAGGTTCACTGCGGGCAGGTCCGCGCCGAACCAGCTGGCCGTGGTCCGCGCGGTCATGAGTATCTTGTCGCGTTTCTCGTCGAACAGGTCTACCGCTACGGTGAGTTTATTCCACAGGTCGAGTTCTATGCCGAGGTTCTGTTTGGTGGCCACTTCCCATGTGGAATTTATGTTGGCCGTCCGGCCCTCGGTGTAGGTAGGACCCCAGGCGATATTCTGGTCGTTGCCGAAATATATGTTGCTGCCCGATTCGTACAGTTGTATGTAATTGAACCGGTATGCCCCCTGGTCGCTGCCGACCTGGCCGTAGGAATACCTTATCTTCAGGTTACGGAGCCAATCGGACACCGGACTGCTCCGGAAGAACGGCTCTTCCGAAATGCGCCATCCGACGGAAAGGGAGGGGAACAGCCCGAACCTCTTGTTGGGAGCGAACTTCTCCGACCCGGTGTAGGATACGTTGAACTCCGAGAGGTAACGCTCTTTCCAGTTATAGGTCACACGCCCTACCCAGTCCTCGTAATACTGGGTAAATTCCATGGTGCTTCCGCTCCCTTTCTCGTCGTACATCTGGCGGTTCATCAGCGCGAGGGCGGTGACGTTGTGGCCGCCGAAACTGTTTTTGTAAAAGAGCGAGAATTCGTAATAGAGCCTGCGGTTGGTGGCGGACAGGTTATCGTAGCTGGTGGTGATAGGCATATCTTCGGAGGCGTTGTCGTCCGGCCACCGTATCTCGCGGATGAGCGGGTAGGTGAGAGAACCGTCCTCCTCGACGATAGGATTGGCATAGTCGTACTGCCGGTAGTAGCGGATCACGGACCGCTGGCCCAGCGTGCTTCCGTTGCCCAGCCCGGACCCGACCCGGATAGAGGAAGTGGCGTCGGTGCGTTGGTTATAGGAGAGCTGGGCCGAAAATGAGAGGCCCGGGGTGATGAAGTCGAGTTTCTGGTCCAGTTTGAAATCGTACCACCCGATAAAGGATTTGGTCTGGCTCTGGCCCTGGGTGTTGACATTCGCATAGGGGTTGAAGCCCGAGTTAATGCCGTCGCCCCATTCACCGTCGCTGTACTTAACGGGAAAAAGGTTGGTCGGGGCGCGGGCTATGTTGGCCAGGTAATCCCCGTCCAGGGCGCCGTTGGTATACCCTACGTTGCCGGCGACATTGATGGAGAGGGTGGTCGCTTTGGTGACCTTGAAGTCGAAGTTGGACCGGTAGTTATACCGCTGGTAGTAGTTTCGGGGATCGAAATCCTCCTGCTTGTGTATCTTGTAGTTGTCCCCGTCATGCTGGTAGCCGATCGAGGCGAAATAGTTCATAAATCCCGACCCGCCGCTGATATTGGCGTTGTAATTCTGTGAAAAACCAACGTTGCGCAGCATGATGTCGTACCAGTCCACGTTGGGAAAGACGTCGTTGTACGGGCCGTAGTTGCCGGTGGCGAAAGCGTTCTCCCATGCGGCGATGGTCGATTCGGGAATAAGGTTCTCGAACTGCAGGTCGTTGACCGCCGCCTCGTTCCACATCCTCATCGAGGTGACGTAGTCGGCATAGTACGGGGTCATTGTCAGCTGCTTGATCCCGTAATTGGCTGTGAAGTTTATGACCGGGCGGCTGTTGTCCCGGCCCCGCTTGGTGGTCACCAGTATGACGCCGTTGGCTCCGCGCACGCCGTAAACGGCCGTGGCCGAAGCGTCTTTCAGTACGGAGATGCTCTCGATCTCGTTGATGTCGATATCGTTCATATCCCTGTCGATGCCGTCCACAAGTATGAGCGGGTCGCTCCCGTTCCAGGAGGCCTTCCCCCGGATGAATATCTCGGCGGAACTGCCGCCCGGCTTACTGGAGGACTGAATCGCCGTGACGCCGTTGAGACGTCCCTGCAAAGCCTCGGATACGGTATTGACGTTTCCCATGCTCAACAGATCCTCGCCGCTGGTGGCGGTAATGGAGGCGACCGATGAGGCTTTGGTCTGAGTGCCGTAGCCGATAACCACGATCTGCTCCATCACCGAGACGTTCTCTTCCATGACAACGTCGAGGTTCGTTACCCCGGGCTCGATCCTGATTTCGAGGTTCTCGTAACCCAGGTTGGCGAATTGAAGTGTCTCACCCTCCCGGACGGTTATGCGGAAATTGCCGTGGATATCCGTTACGACCCCGCGCGTAGTGTTCTTGATGATTACCGTGGAACCGGGAAGCTGGAGCCCGTTACGGTCGCGGACCATGCCGCTCACCGTTACCGTCTGTCCCGTGGATTCCGTTGCCGGTTTGTCCCCGGTGGCCGGTTTGAGGGTGACCGCGACCTGCTTGCCCTCGATGCCGTAGGCCAGGGACGTACCCTCAAAGACCTTGTCCAATAATTCAACTATGGGGATGCCGGAAAATTCGAGTGTCACCCTGCGGCTGAGTTCCTGCCGCATGCCTCCGGCAAAGATGAATACGTAATCGCTTTGTGCTTCGACCCTGCGAAGTACCTCGGCTACGGTTTGATCCTCGGCCTTGAATGTGAATCTGCTTTCGGTTTGGGCTGTCGATTCCGTTACCTGTAGGAAGAAAGAGAAAAAGGACAGGACGGACAAAAGTACAATAAATTGCCCCGAGGCACGTTTTTTAGGCGTAACCACAATGGGCATAGAATTAAATTTCATACATTTGTGGTGAGTTTAAATTTCTAATTTTAGCGACTTAGAGATTTGACTGCATTAAATCGGACGATACTCCAC
This sequence comes from Alistipes sp., assembly GCA_021201825.1. Lineage (GTDB taxonomy): Bacteria > Bacteroidota > Bacteroidia > Bacteroidales > Rikenellaceae > WRDF01. Next base: position 40,718 of record JAJQED010000028.1, on the reverse strand, counting down.
TATCGTTCGATTTTTTTTACCGGGAGTAGTTATTTCTTCATAGGCTTCGGGTTTTCTCGCCCCGTTCAGGGCCGTTCTTATCCTGTATATATATTATATCCCCGTCCCGGCTGTAAACCGTGCCGGCCAGCATCGACAGGGTATTCATCACCTGGTCGATATTGTCGGCCAGCAGCAGTTTGCCCGAGCAGGTGCGCCGGGTAAGGCCCGTGGTATTGTCGTCGAAACGGATATTGTAGTACCGTCCGATCTTTTCCAATACTTGGGCAATAGGGGTATCGTTAAAGATCAGCACCCCGTCTTTCCAACTGATATACTGGTAAACGTCGGTATGGCGGACGGAATATCCGCCGCCCGTATCGTCGAGGGTTAACACCTGGGACGGCTCGATACGCTCTTCCCATCCGTATGCCCGGACCGCCACCTTGCCCTCGATCAGTGCTACGGCCCTCTCCCTGCCGTCGGGACGGGAAGACAGGCCGAACGAAGTGCCGAGGACCTCGACCTGCATATCGCTCGCCGTAACGATGAACGGCCGGGCAGGGTCATGTGCCACCTCGATATAAACTTCACCCGACACCTCTATCCGCCTTTGGGGGCCGTTGAATACGGACTCGAAACCGACCTCGCTCCCTGAATTGACCCAAAGGTTGGTGCCGTCGGACAGGATAAGCGTGGACCGCTGGCCATAGGGAACGATAAGGTTGTTCCACTCGGAGGCCAGCGGCAATCCCTCTTCCCCGCCGTTTAGAGCCACCCCCGAAGAAGTGACAGTAAGCACGGTATTGATATCCAGTTCGTGGCGCTGCTCCCCCGAAAGGAGGACAATTTTTTCAGTGGGCAGAGATTCCCCGGAAACGGCCTCTGCCGTAATGCTTTCGCCGCCGTATCGCTGTCCATTCTGGTAGCGTGACAGGCCGGTAACGGCAAGGGCTAAACAAGCCGCGGCAGCAGCCGGGATCATCAGCCGTCGTTTGAGACTGCGTTTATTGACTTTATGGAGAACGATTCCGTTATAGATTTTGTCTGCTTGATGTTTTCCGACACTAAAATCGTTAAGGCGGATGCGATCGAACTTGCGGACGGCTTTATCGAATTCCCCGGCCGCTTCGGGAAAATCCGATAAATACTCTTCCCAACTTTCCCCGAGGCTGGGGCTGCGGGTAAGCCGCCACTCTATGAACGAATCGTTGCGGAGAAGTTCACGGCAGGCTAGGGGTTTGCTATATTTGGACATTTAAGTGGGCGCTTTTGAATAAAGACGTCCGTTGCCGGATTTTGTAGACACCCGGCATGAAAAAAAGATCAAAAAAATTTCCCGGCCAGGATCGAGAGCGTCAGGACGGCCTTAATTTCGGCAGGCGCACAGCTGCGTATACGGGCGATCCCCCGGAAGACAAGGGTGCGGACCGACCCGGGTTCCATCTTCAGGATATCCGCTATCTGTTCGTATTCCATTTCCTGCATGAACCTCAGGTAAACCGCTTCCCGCTGACGCGGGGTGAGCAGTTCCAGAAGCCGGCGGACCTGGCCCGCAAGGAGCCGGTCTTCTTCCATAGAATCCATTTCATGGGTCGCAACCGAAACGTCGGCGATGAACGGATGGTCCTCGATATTCTCGGAAAGGTTCCCCGACCGGCGGCTTATATCGGTTAGCCGGTTGCGCATACTGCGCAGCAGGTAATAGCGGATGTTGGAGATGCGGGCCAGCTCTTCGGGCCCCATCCCGTAAATACGGGTAAAAACGTCCTGAATGGCATCCAGGCAGTTGTCGTGTGAGTAGCACAACCCCCGTCCATAACTGTAGAGGTCATGGATATAGCGGTCGTAAACGACCCGGAAAAGCCCTCTCTCCCCCTGAGCGAATCTTGAAAAATCGGGATCGGTCTGCATTAAGGATATCAGGGTAGCGTTTCGTGGAACTGCGATAGCCGGTTAAGTCCGATAAATATCGCGAAATTATTTGATTCCGTAGCAAATAATATGCGCAGCTATGAAAATTTAATGTTGCGGAAACCTGCCGGCATAGCTGGAAATTCATAGCGATCATAGTTGGGAAGGACACCCGGCGTGCTTTAAAATTGCCTGATTAAGTATTTGAAAGACGGCAGTTCCCGTATGAAAGAAAGCATTTTTCGGATATTTAGTATTTTTGGAGACACTAAGGTGAAGCTCAATATTGACCAATTATTTCCTTGCAGTAGTTACGGAACCGGAAGAATAGAAATAAGTAGATGAGCCCAAATCAAGTATTTAGAGTTATGAAAAAAGGAACTGTAAAGGCAATAATGCTTGCAGTTTTTGGGATAATGAATCTCTGTCCCGTATTTGGACAGAATATTCATAGAGAATCAATACTTGATAAAAAAGAGTCTGTACAGGACAGCATTTATTATCATATCGATAGCTTACCCCCCTTGTGTCAGGAACTCAATATGGAAAGCTTGTATATTGACATCGGAGATTGCAGGCTTTATTGTGAAATGGAAGGGGAAGGAATTCCTCTGGTTCTGCTCCACGGGGGCCCCGGAGGAACCCATCATTGTTTTCATCCTTGGTTTAGCCGGGCTAAAGATTTTTGCAAGGTTATATACTATGACCAAAGAGGTTGTGGCCTATCCGATTATACAGAGGGTGAGGGCTATACTTTCCGGCAGGCAGTGGATGACCTGGACAAATTAAGGCAGAAGCTTGACATAGATAAATGGATCGTATGCGGATATTCCTACGGTGGTGCTCTCGCTCAGTATTATACGATAGCCTACCCGGAGCATACTGCCGGCATGGTACTGGTGGGCGCGCGTCCTCTTATAGGATCGGATTTGCCCAACGGACACAGGCAACAAATTTTCATAACGGACGCAGAGAGACAGAGAATCAGGGAAATATATGATTTGAACAACAAGGGGCAGATCAGCGATTTCCAGTTGATGTACAATAAGGAGATAAACGGAGACTGGAAGCGGCAGAATTTCTACAAACCCTCGCACGAGGAAGTAATCAGGAGCTCACTATACGAATGGATACACGATGTTATCTTCAGACAAAAAGTGGGATGGGGATATACACAATATAATTTCAAGGAGATCTTGGTCGATTGCCCTGTTCCGACCTTAATGTGTGAAGGAAAATGGGATTTGACCTGGGTGGAAGAGAAGAAAGAGATTTTCCGCCAAAGCCAACCATTAGCCCGGTTCGAATTATTCGAAAATGCCGGCCACGCCATATTCAAGGAGGAGCCTGAACTATTCTTCGCTACGCTGAAAGAATTTACAGAAACGCTTCCGGAGTTACCCGCAACAAAGATCGAAGAGTGGAAATGCCGTATACAACCGATCATCGATATACAGGAAGAATTCTTTTACCGAGAAAATAAATTTATACGATTAATCGAGACGGAGGGACTGGAAACCGGTATGGCCTTCTACAACTCCTTTAAGGAAGAACATCCCAATATAAAATTATTCTCGGAAGACGCGATGAATAACCTGGGTTATTTATTATGGAAGAAAGACGATAACATTTCTGCTGCCCGGATATTTTTATTAAATCTCGAAGAATATCCTGACTCGGCTGTGATCCTTGAAAATTTAGGGGACACATATGCCAATATGAAAGATAAAGCAAAAGCCGAAGAATACTATAGAAGATCGTTGCAAATAGATCCCGATAACACTTGGGTTAAAAATGCCCTGGAAAAGTTAAAAGATATGGACTAATGAATAGACGGAATAGCCCTTTATATCTGAACATAAAGATAGAAGATCTACTCCGTTAAACGCTCTATTTTGCTATTTTCAAAGTGAGCATTATAAAGCTAAAATTACAAAAAACCTAATTCCGAGCGACTTACCTTATATACCCTGTACTGCTTACTAATACGAACCTTTTCATTATATTTGTTGGCACCGATATAGGATGCGGCCCGACAATCTTGTGTGACAGCCGGATTGGATGTCCCCGGATTTTACCGTATCGGTTGCATGCGTGATTTAACCCAACTCCCGTAAGGAGGAAACGATGGAGAAAGGCCCGGCTCACAGCTCTTCGATCAGGCAACAATTCGAAGAGATCTTTCACACCTTTTACCCGAGGGTGAAAGCGTTCGCTTTACGGATGCTTCATAGCGAGGGTGACGCCGAAGATATTACACAGGATATTTTCGCCAAACTATGGTCCCAGGCCGAGGTGCTGCCCGAGATACGGTCGCTCGATTCGTATATCTTCCGCATGGTCAAAAATTCCGTTCTTAACCACATACGCCACAGGAACCTCGGACGGGTGTACCTCGAAAAGTCCGTAGAGCGGTTTGCCGATATGTACGAATTGCTCCATGCGCGTGAAACCGAGGCCATAATAGATTCCGTGGTGGAGGCCATGCCGCCGCAGAGGAAGAATATTTTCGTGATGAGCCGGAGCGAGGGGCTGTCGAACCAGGAAATTGCCGACAGGCTGGGAATTTCCCGGCGCACTGTGGACTGTCATATCATGTTGGCCCTTACCCAGTTGAAAAAAAGTTTAAAATAATTTAACGTTCCGGTTAAGTAAAGTTAACCGGACGTTTGTCTTATTAACGTAACCAGACTTAAATGAAATCCGATTACTACAGGGAATTGATAGAGTCTCTCGACTCGGGAACGCTTTCGCCGGAAGCCAAGAACGCCGTACGGTGTTGGTTGGAGCAAGAGCGAAACGAGGGTGTCGACGGTATACTCGAGCAGATATGGTCGCAGGAAATCCCTGTGGACAGGACCGCGAGCGAACATGCGTTACAGAGGCTTTACGCCCGGCTGGGCGAGGACACCGCCGCCCGTCCCGCCGTTAAACGACGCCGGCACCTGCGTATTCTGGGCCGGGTGGCCGCCGCGGCCGTTCTGGTTGCCGTGTCGTTCTTCGCCGCCAACCACCTTTTGAAAGATAAATACGAAGAGACCATTCTTTCGGAACTCTACGTGTCGAACGGGGACTTGGGGGAGATGACCTTGGCCGACGGTTCGCGAACCAAGATGAACAGCGGAAGCATACTTGTTTTTCCCGAGGAGTTCCGGGCGCCGCAACGGGTGGTATACCTGTCGGGCGAGGCGCTTTTCGATGTGGAGAGGAATCCCGACGTTCCCTTTATAGTACGCACATCGCAGTTCGATATCGAGGTGCTGGGGACAAAATTCAATTTGGAAGCCTACCCGGATAACGATTCCCACCGGGCTACCCTGATTGAGGGAAGCGTGAACGTGAACATCCGCGCCGACGGGCGCAGCTTTACCCTGCGGCCCGGCCAGCAATTCATATATGACAGGGCTACGGGAAAGTGCAACCTGCAGGATGCGGACCTGGATAACGTCACGGCCTGGACCAAAGGACAGATAATTTTCCGCGATGCTACCATCGGCGATATATTCTCGACGTTGGAAAGACGTTACAATGTCGAATTCCAGTACAACAGCAAACGGCTTAGCAGGGACCGCTACAACATCCGCTTCGCCCCCGACGCGGACCTGGAAGAGGCCCTTTCAGTACTTAACATCCTTATCGGACCATTTACCTACAAAATAACCGACCAAACCTATACTATTCACTGGAAATGATGGATCTTAAAACATAGCGCCTATGAAAAAAAAGTCCCGGAAGACGGCCGCCACCATATTCCGGGATGAAATCGTCAGCTTGAATCGAAAGATTTAAATGGAGATAGCCATATCAACCATTCAGCTAATCTTATGCTCAAACTAAAAACACTGCAAATTTATGAATTTCAATTTAAAAAGTCATAAAAAGGTAGTATTATTTTTACTCTGCCTGATCGCCATCTTACCTCTTCCGGCCCAAAATTCCAACAATGTCACGGTGACCGGTAACAACCTTTCGGTTGTGGGAGCGATCGAACAAATCGAAAAACAAACTCAAATCACGATCGCCTATAACAAATCTCAACTCTCGGCACTGCCGTCGATCAATATCAATGTGACCAACCAGCCGGTAGCTCAGGCGCTCACGGCGATACTTTCCAATACCGGTTACACTTTCCGCAGGGACGGCAACAATTACGTAATAGTTCCAGAGGCCCGCAGTACACCGCGTACCGGTACGGTAGCCGACGAACAGGGAAACCCGATCATCGGGGCTACCATCGTCCTGAAAGATAACCAGACCGTAGGAGTCGCCACCAACGCGGCCGGGGCTTTCACGATCAACGCACTGGACGGCTCGGTCCTTATAGTATCCTCGCTGGGTTACCTTACAAAAGAGGTACCGGTAGGGTCGGCCACCAATATAAACGTCGTGCTGAGTGACGATGTACAGCGCCTTGACGACGTGGTGGTAGTTGGTTACAATACCGTACGCCGCGCACAGACCACCGGTTCGATGAGCCGCGTGTCCGGGGAACAGCTCGACTACATGTCCGCCCCGACCCTCGAGTCGCGCCTGCAGGGTATGACCCCCGGGCTTATGGTGGCCACATCTTCAGGCCAGCCCGGTACCAACTACCTCAACGTGCGTGTCCGTGGTACGGGTTCAATAAACGGCGCCAACACCCCGCTCTATATCATGGACGGCGTGATGGTGGAACCGTTCCAGTTCGCCGCTCTAAACCCGAACGACATCGAAGATATAAAGGTGCTTAAAGACGCCGCCTCCACGGCCGTTTACGGTTCGAGGGGTGCCAACGGGGTGATCGTCATTACGACCAAATCCGGCGGCGCGGTCGAGGGTAAGACCCAGATCAACTACCGCAACCAGTTCGGGTTCTCCGTGATGGACGAGTACGTGAAGATGATGAATTCGGAACAGAACCTGCAATACCAGCTGCAGTGTGCATTGTCGGACCCCTCGCGCAGCGACTTCCCGTTGATGGGCGCCCTTTACAGGGAATACAACGGCAACGCGACGGACGCCGACCTGGAAAGGCTGGCCAAAGCGCGCTCGACCGATACCGACTGGATTGACCAGATGACCCGTGTGGGTTTTATCCAGGACCACAGCCTTACGGTTTCGGGCGGAACGGAAAGAACGAAGTTCTATATCTCCGGTAATATCATCGACCAGCAGGGTATCCTCAAAAACTCGGGGATGACCAGTTTTTCAGGTCGTTTCAATATCGAACACCGGGCTAAAGACTGGTTGGATATCGGCCTGAAACTGACCACCGGGTACAGCATGATAGATTTCTCCGACCCGTCGGGCGAGACCAACCGTACCTCTTACCTCAACCCGTGGTTCACGGCCCTGTTGGCATATCCTTATGAAAGCCCGGACGACTGGTACGACGTAGACAACCCGACGTTGCTGACCAAATACCTCACCAACAAGACCAAGAAACTGAAACTGATCGGCTCCACGTTCGTGAACGCCCGAATTACCGACTGGCTTACTTTCAGGACCAATTTCGGTATGGACTTCATGTACGACCGCAGCGACAATACCCTGCACCGCGACCACCCGAACGCCTCCAACAATAAGGGTTACTACTCTTTCGGCATGTCGGAACTGGGGCGCTACACCTGGACCAATACGCTGAGTTTCAACAAGACGTTCGACAACGGCCACTCGGTGAACGCCGTTGCCGGTATGGAGATGTTCCAGGGGAAATATTACTCGGCCGGTTACACGGGTTACGACCTGAACGCGGATATGATGGATTCGCCGGCAGGGATCGGCGACAAGAACGGCTCGTCCGAATTCCCGCCCAGCATAAGCGGCGGCCGGACCATGAGCAACCTCATGTCGTTTTTCGGACAGGCCAGCTACTCGATCGGCAATAAATATAACATCTCGGCCAGCCTTCGCCACGATACCTCCTCGAAATTCAAGGGCAAGAACAAGGACGCCGTGTTCTGGTCGGCAGGTGTGAGCTGGAACCTCTACCAGGAGGAATTTTTCAATACCCCTGCATGGCTTAACCTGCTCAAGGTAAGGGCCAGCTACGGTACGACCGGTAACCAGGACGGGGTTGCGGACTTCGGCTCGTATGACGGCTATACCAACTCCAGCTACAACGGTATCTCGGGTTACGCCAACAGCCAGCTGGGTAACAACCAGCTCAAATGGGAGACCTCGCAGCAGGCCAACGTCGGTTTCGACCTCTCATTCCTGGACCAGAAGATCAACATGACCCTCGACCTGTACCATATCAAGACCAAGGACCTGTTCATGACCAAGAACATCTCGATGACAAGCGGTTTCGGCAGCATACTTACCAATGCCGGGTCCATCGTGAACAAAGGTATCGAGATCGGTTTCAACGCCACGCCTATCCGCACCAAGGACTTCACCTGGGACATCGGTGTGAACTTCACCTATAACAAGAACAAGATCAAAGACCTTGGAACCTGGGAGAACGAAGACCACCAGTACATCAACGGTTATTACCTCTACGAAGTGGGCCGTCCGCTGGGAACGTGGACCATCTGGGAATGGGCCGGGGTGAACCCCGACAACGGTATCGTGCAGTTCTATAAACCGGACGGCACGCTGACCGAAGATATCTCGGAAGCCGCCAGGCCGTCAAAATACGGTACGTACGAGATTCCCGTATTCGGTGGGTTCAACACTACGTTCCGCTACAAGTCGCTGACCCTGAACGCCCAGTTCACCTATGCGCTTAACTACACGCTGATGAACACCATGAGGTGGTATATCTACAACCACCACTTCAACGGCAATAAGCCCGTGGAGATGCTGGATATGTGGATGGAGCCCGGCGATGTGACCAACATCCCGCGCTTCGGCAATAACACCCAGCCTTCGCCGATGGCCTCGCAGTTCCTTGAAGACGCTACGCACCTCAGGCTCAAAACCCTGCGCCTGGCCTACACCCTGCCGCAGCATATACTGAAGAAGACCAAGTTCTTCGACAATATCGCCGTGTACGTACAGGCCGAGAACGTGTTCCTTTGGACCAACTATACGGGAGCCGACCCGGAAGTGGCCGGTGGTTACGACTACATGACCTATCCCAAACCGCGTACGTTCACTTTCGGCTTCGACTTTTATTTCTAACGGATAACAGGTGAGATATATGAAAAAGTTAATATATATTATATCGGTGATCGCCCTGGCCGCAGCCGTGCAGGCGTGTGACTATACCGACCTCGAACCCACCGACATGGTGGACCAGGATACGGCGTTCAAAGATGTGGAAGGCGTATACAAAGCTACCATCGGTGCCTACGGGCGCATGAGCCTGAGGCGTACGCTCGCTGTGGCCGAATATATCGCGGACGACGTTATGCAGGGCGGACAGGCCGGTGGTGCCGGAACCGACCTCACGTCGTGGGTCTACTCGGCAAGCTCTTCCGAGGCTTCTACCCTGTGGAGCAGTAATTACAGCCTTATCAACCAGTGTAACAGGATACTGGAATTCGGCCCGAACGTGACGCCGGCCACTACGGCCGAAGCCGAAACGCTCGAGGACTGTCTCGGTACGGCATACTTCTTCCGTGCATATGCACACTTCGAACTGCTGAGGTTCTTCGCCGATTTCAACAACGAGAACAAATCGGGGATTCCCTACGTGAGCCACTGGCATATCCTCGGGATGCCCGAGCGCGACAAGGTGGGTGAGACGTTCGACCAGATCATGTACGACCTGGAAAGGGCCTACGACATGATCAAGGTAGACGCCCCGTCGGACGTTGCTTTCGTATCCAAGGTTGCAGTTAATGCCCTGCGTGCAAGGGTCGCCCTGTACAGGAAACAGTATACCCTGGCGCTGGTATTCGCGCAGGACGTACTCAATAAGGTGCCGATGGCGCAGATGGCCAGCGTGGAAGACGTATGGACCGACGCTTCTAATGCCGGCATAATATTCAAACTGCCGCGTGTTACGGGCCAGGACCGCATCGGCGGTCTGTTCGTAGGTCAGGACAACAGTAGTGTGTTCGTTCCGACATCGGCCTACATGTCATGCTATACCTCGGACGACGTACGGGCCAGTGTCTTCTTCGGACAGGGTCCCGACCGTTCGGGAAATACGGTGGACGTGGTTATGAAGTGGTACGGTTCGAGCAGTAATATCGGCCTGTGCGACGAGAAAGTGTTCCGCTCGGAAGAGATGAAGCTCATCGAAGCCGAAGCGCAGTTCCACCTGGGTAACAACGCCGAGGCCAACCAGGCGCTCAACGAACTAAGGTCCATAAGGATCGAGGGATGGGTGGCCGCGACATACCCGGATGCGTCATTGCCCGACCAGCTGCTGCTGGAACGCCGGCGCGAACTCTCGTTCGAGGGGCACCGCCTGTTCGACCTGCGCCGCTACAACAGGGACCTGGTGCGTGGTTCGAGCGTTCTGGAAGCTAACAACTACCGTATGATTCTGCCGATCCCGCAGGGTGAGATAGACGCAAACGAGAACCTGAAAGACGACCAGAACCCCGGTTATTAATCTTCGATCCGAAATGAGAAAATTAATTTATATCGGGCTCATCGGTGCGTTGCTGCTGGCGTGTTCGGACAGTGAAAAGGACATTACCCCCGACCCGGACCCCAAGCCGGGCACGGGAGACGTGGCGGCACTTGTGGACGGTGATATCGAGACCTATTACGAGTCGGAGGGCAGCAACGTAGAAATCGTTCTGGAACTCGGCTCCAGCACGGATGTAGTGGCATATTCACTATATTCTGCCGGGGGCGACCCGGAGACCGACCCCGTGAAATGGACCATGTACGGCTCTACGAACGGGTTGGACTGGACCCTGCTCGACACCCGTGAGAATGAAAGTTTTTTCGCCCGCTACCAGGAGCACCTGTTCCATCTGGAAGCGTCCGGGAAGTACAGCTCGTTCAAGTTCGAGATGCAGCCCTCGGGCGGCGAAAAACTGCGGCTGTCGGAAGTGGTATTCCATGCTGTCGACCCGGACGCGGGATGGGAGGACTTCACATACCCGTCCATTATCTTCCAGAATACGGCCCCGGACACCCGGGGAAGCGAATACTACGACCTGCTGGTGCAGGATAAGCAACGGTATTTGCAATACCATGCCAAGGAGGTTGCCAAACTGCTATATTTCAGTGCGGCCGACCAAAAGGCCAACGGTACCCGGGTGAATACCATAACCTACAAACTGGAGGATTACGACGGTGTGTCGGCAAAATCGGGGAGCTCTCCAAATATCAGCATCGTGTACAGTACGCGGCATATCGAGAACAGCTATGCCTCCTCGATGTTCACGCTGGACTTCGAAACCAAAGGGGTGCTGTTCCATGAAATGACCCACGCCTACCAGCTCGAACCCCGCGGCATCCCCGGCTATAACCAGCCGAACACTTCGTGGCAGATAATCGAGGGTATGGCGGACGCCGTGAGGGCCCATGCCGATTTCTTCCCGTGGAGCAACCGCAAGCCGGGAGGTTATTGGCAGGACGGCTACCAGACCACCGGGTTCTTCCTGGAATGGCTCACCACCAAAGACCCCGACGCCCTGCGTAAGATCAACGCGTCGATGCTGACGGTAGAGCCGTGGAGTTTCGACGGTGCGATGGAGTATACGTTCGGCCCGGGAACCACGACGGACGACCTGTGGAAAGAGTACCAAAACGCTATTACCAATTAGCCGGTTTATAAATTGTCAAAAGAATTCAATTATGAGAAAAATAGCATTTTTGTTCATAGCCGCCCTGGCGCTCTGCACCACGGGTTGTGACGACGATAATTCACTAGACCTGGAATCACGGACCAAAGAGGAGGGCGGCGGTGCCTCCGGGGCGCACCCGGAAGGGGAAGCTTGCCTGGCCGTGCTGTCTGCCGCAGCCAACGGATGGTATGTACAGTGTACGGTAGACGGCAGGTCATACAAGATACTTTTCGACTTCGGAAGCGAGGGCCTCGTGGAGAGCAACTCGCCCGACCTGCTCCAGCGCCAGATGACCGCCCTTTGCAGTTTTGTCAGCTCGGGAAGCGACATGGTGATGAAGTTTCAGGGGCAGACGTTCCTGAATCTGCTCGGAGGAGTTTATGACGAAACGGACCTTATAGTGAACAGCTACAGCAGTTCGGGCGTAAGCTGTAAAGGTTTCGTTTCGGGTGCGGAGATCAACTTCTTACCGGCTTCGGCCTCCGACTGGGCCGAGCTGGGTGTGAAATCGTTCTGGACCCCGCTCTATGAGAAGAACCTGCTGAACGGTGTTATCCAGTCCGGCGGCGACTTCGATATACATTACAGCATCGACTACGACGGCGGTACGGTCTATTTCACATGGATCGAGGGCGGCGATGCCAAGCACAGCCTCGAAACATTCGGCTTCGACTCGAGCTATACCACCCTGCAGTGGAACACGGTAAGTAACGGTTCAGTGGATTTCTCCGGAATCTCGTATGACGAGAATACGTTGAATTTCACGGCTGTTTCCAGCAGCTCCGTCAACCTGTATGCGGGCCTTACCGAAGCCGAAGTGACCAGCGAATTTATCGCACGGGGCACATGGCAGTACGAGGTATCCTCAGGCTTGGGCGGTTACCATTCGGACCTCCGTTCCGTATTTACGAGCGGCGTTGTAAACTCGGTGGAACTCAATTACAGGGATTACAGCACCCAGATACCGGTGGTGGCCTGTGCTACCAACAGCCGCTACCTATTCTTCTACAACACCAATGACGGCAGCAATCCGATCTACGAAGTGGACGGCGACATGGTTTATTTCACGTTCAGCGGCGAATACAACATGTTCAACTGTTCGGACCAGGATGTGGTGGAGATATCGCAGGTTATGAAACCGTTGACCGACCTTTACTTCAATCCTACCGGAGTGATCGTGGTGCGCGGATACGGTTACAACATGGCTAACTACTGGCTGATCCACCCCACGGACAAGCAGTGGGTGAGGTTCCAGCGCAAGAGCTGATAAATGTTCCGCCGGTCCGGGGTGTCTGTTCCCCCGGACCGGTTTTTACAATTACCTTAACCGTAACCATTCATGAAAAAGATAATACTGGCTGTCGCCGCTTTGACCGTGACGGCTCTCGTCTCATGTGCCGACAAGGCGGTATACAACGTGCCGGAACTGGCCGATGGCGACCCTACCACCCATTACGAGGGAACGACCGGAGTGAATATCCTCGTTTTCGACCGGGAAGATCCCACTCCCGTTTTGAGCTATAAGATCTATTCTTCCGGAGAGAGGCCGGGCCACGACCCTGTACGGTGGACCCTCAAGGGTTCGACCGACGGGAAAAAATGGACGGTGGTGGACCGGCGGGAAAACCAGGAGTTCTGTTCCCGGTACCAGGAGATACTTTGCACCGTCGCCGACCCCGGCTCATACACCAAATACAAATTGGAAATGGAACCGTTGGGTGAGGAGAACCTTATCGTTGCCGACGTTCTGTTCTATGACACGGACCTGCTTGCCGGCTGGGAGGATTTCAGGTATCCCGAAGTGGATTTCATGGTAGTAAGCCCGGACACGGAAGGGGCGAGGATATATGCGACAATGGTCCAGAACCCGGACCAGTACGTACAATACCACGCGCGTAAGGTATGCGAGATATTGTTCTGGACGGCCGACGACCCGATGTATGACGTGAGGAAAATAAATTATACCCTGCGCGAGTACGACGGGATATCGTCAAAGGGCGGGGCGCCTCCCACGGTGTCGATACAGTACAGCACGAAGCACGTGGAAAATTCCGCGCAGGAATCGCTTTATAAACTGGATTTCGAAACCCGGGGAGTATTGTATCACGAACTGACCCATGCCTACCAGCATGAACCCAACGGGATCGGCAGCTACGGTACCAACCGTGAATTCTGGGCCTGTATAGAAGGTATTGCCGACGCCGTGAGGGCGGAAGCGGGGCTTTTCGATATGTCGACCCGCAAACCGGGCGGAAACTGGATGGACGGTTACCGCACCACCGGGTTCTTCCTGCAATGGCTCACCACGAAAGACCCCGACGCGATACGCAAATTCCATGTCACCGTGAGGGACCTCGACGTATGGAGTTTCGACAAGGCGATCAAGGGTGTGTTCGGGGAGGATACCTCGATCGAACAGATGTGGGAAGAGTACCAGCAATTCCTGCTCTCTTAATAACCCTATCGCCCGGCGACAGCCGAAGATACCGCCGCCGTGCCGGAGCTTATAATTTTATGCTCCGGCGGGTGGTTCTTCCGGCCCTTTTTATAACTTCGCGGGGTTAATCCAATACAGCTACCATGTCAAATAAGAGACTTCTTTCATTATTGGTCCTTGCCGTATGCCCGTACGTTGTGTTTGCGCAGGGGCCGGCGGCAAAAGTAGATTATGTCGACCCTTTTATCGGCACCGTCAAAATGGGGCATACTTTCCCGGGGGCATGCGTGCCGTTCGGGCATGTGCAACTAAGCCCCGACACGGACACCATTCCACAGAATATCAACGGGCAATACGTCCCCGAGGCTTATAAATACTGCGCAGGATACCAGTACGACGATCCGACCATCGTAGGGTTCAGCCATACGCATTTCAGCGGGACGGGACACTCGGACCTGGGCGACATACTGGTTGTCCCGGTGACCGGCGAACTGAAGTTCAATCCTGGCACGGCTGACGATCCGGACAGCGGGTACAGGTCACGGTATTCGCACGCGACGGAAAAAGCCGCTCCGGGATACTACGAAGTGGTGCTGGACGATTATGGTATCAAGGCCCGGCTTACCGCGACGGAACGCACCGGGGTGCACTCCTATACATTCCCCGAGGATGTGAACCAGGCCGTGTTGTTCGACCTTATCCACGGGATATATAACTATGACGGCAAAGTGCTGTGGGCCGGGATACGCGTGGAAAGCGACACGCTTATAACCGGGTACCGGATTACCAACGGCTGGGCCAGGGAGAACTACACTTACTTCGCGGCCAGCTTCTCGCGGCCCATCGCCAGCTACGGTTACAGGGAATTGGAACGCCCGAAATATACCGGATTCTGGAGGAAGTTCAACCAGTACGAAAATTTCCCGGAAATGTCCGGCCGCAAAATAATATCCTACTTCGAGTTCGACCCGGAAGAGGGCACGGAACTCGAGATCCGCGTGGCACTTTCGGGGGTAAGCACAGAAGGTGCGCTGAAGAACCTGCAGGCCGAGACCTCCGGAAAATCGTTCGGCGATATAGTGTGCGAAGCCCGGGATAAATGGGAAGAAGAATTGTCGGTGATGGACGTCGAGGGCACCGAGGACCAGAAGACCATGTTCTATACCTCGCTTTACCATACGATGATAAACCCCTCGGTCTATATGGACGTGGACGGGAAGTACCGGGGTATCGACCACAATATACACCAGGCCGACGGTTTCACCAATTACACGGTATTCTCCGTATGGGATACATTCAGGGCCGAACACCCCCTGCTTAACCTTATCAAACGTGACCGGGCAACCGATATAGCAAATTCGATGCTGGTGCATTACAGCCAGAGCGTACACGGGGCGCTGCCCGTATGGTCGCACATGGGTAACGAGAACTGGTGTATGATCGGGTACCACAGCGTCTCGGTGCTGGCAGACGCCATCGACAAGGGGCTGCCGATCGATGCCGGGAAAGCGCTCGAGGCTATGGTTAGCAGTTCCAACCTTGCCTATTATGACGGGATAGAGGAGTATAAACAGTACGGGTATGTGCCGTTGGAGCGAAACGGGAGCAGTGCCTCCATTACGCTCGAATATGCCTACGACGACTGGACCATCTACAACACCGCCCTGAAAACGGGAGATACCGGGCTTGCCGAAGCATATAAGGAAAGGGCGATGACCTATGCCAACCTGTTCGACCCGTCCCTCGGGTTCGCCAGGCCCAAGCTTAAAGACGGATCGTGGAAAGAACCGTTCGACCTGCTGGACACCCACGGGCAGGGTTTTATCGAGGGCAATTCGTGGAACTATTCGTTCTTCGTTCCCCACGATGTGGACGGCCTTATTGGGCAGATGGGCGGCAACAAGCGGTTTGTCGAGAGGCTCGACTCGCTTTTCACTATGTACCTGCCTGACGAATATTTCGAGCATACGGAGGATGTGACGCGGGAGGGACTGCTGGGCAATTATGTCCACGGCAACGAACCGAGCCACCATATCCCGTACCTGTACGCCTATACCACGGAGCCGTGGAAATCCCAATACTGGATACGTGAGATCATGGACCGGATGTACGTGAACTCGATCGACGGCCTGTGCGGCAACGACGACTGTGGCCAGATGTCCGCATGGTATATCTTCAGCGCCATGGGATTCTACCCGGTTTGCCCGGGGGCGGACCAGTATGTTCTGGGTACCCCGTACCTGCCTTATATCTGCGTGAAGCTGGATGACGGGAAGACTCTGGAGATCAAGGCCCCGCAGGTGAGCGACCGGAACCGGTACGTGCAAGCCGTGAAACTTAACGGTAAGCCGTACGACAAAGGTTTTATCACCCATGAAGATATTGCCGCCGGAGGGGAACTGGTTTTCGAAATGGGATCCAAACCCAATAAAAAGCGGGTGTTTACAGCCGGGAACAGGCCCTATTCGCTCAGCACTAATTAATTTCCAACCACTTTAATTTACAAGGCCGGCCCGAAGCCGGCCTTTTTTACAGCCGTTGCGCAACGGCCCCGGTTAGGGGTGTTCCCCGCATACCGGATAGTTATGATAGAAATATATGCCGTTTCTTTAGCGTAGGCGGCTGATCAATACTGTCGTTCTTCCGGGAACCCTACAGCGTTATTCAGCAGCAGGGTCTGGGTATCTTTCAGCTTTAGAAGGGACTTGAGCGCTTCACGGTCCATAAAGGCGCGGGTGATGGTCGCAAGGCCGTTGCCGGCACAGTAGATATTTATATTTTGGCTTACGATACCGGCGTCCATCGCCGCCCATGACGGTTTGAAGCTCGAAAAATCTACCCCCGGGTAGTTCTTTTCCATCGGCAGGAAACGGTCCGAATCGGACACTAGAACCAATACGACCGGAACGCTGTTTACGAAATCCTGTCCCCCGCCGGTAGCGGGGCGGTGGTCCCCCTCGGCTATGAAAATAAGTTCGTGGTTCTCCGGGTCGTATTTATACGCACCCTGTTCCATCACGGCATATATCTCGATATCTTTGCCGCCGATGGCCGAGGGGGCGGTACGGCCGCCGTCCTGGCGGTTGATGCCGTTCGCGGCCCACAACAGTGTCGAGAGGTGATGCTCGTGCAGTTTGCGGCTCGAGATGCCGCCCCGGTATGACATACGGTTCGACAGGGCTTCCTGGACCGGTGCCCCTCCTATTTTGTTGGGTTCCGGTAATTTGATGTTTTCCATAGCGTATGATATTTTGCGTACCAGCCTGCAAAAATCAGGCTAAGGATATGCGGCCGGTTTCTGAACTTCCCGCAAGGAGGCCTTGTGCCGGGAAGGCTAAAGCAGGGTGGGGAAAACTATATTGAAAGTTGTCATACCATCCTCTGTCGAGAGGGAGAAGCGGCAGCCGTGGTTGGAAAGTACCTCTTTAACGAACATCAGGCCCACTCCCTGGCCGTCGGGCTTAGTGGAAAAGAACGGGGTGAAAAGTTTGCCGGCCGTTGGGGGGTCGATACCCCGGCCGTTGTCCGTTATGGAAATAGAGAGGGGAGTCCGGTCTGTACGTACCGTTATCCGGCCGTCCTGCCCGATGGATTCACGGGCGTTCTTGATTATGTTCAAAAGCACCTGTTCGAATTGGATCGGGTCTACCTGTACGACCGCTTCGCCGCATCCGGGCTCGAACGTGATCTCGATGCCCCTGGCCACGCAGTCGGCGGCCGCAAGCCGAACGGCCGACCCGGCCAGTTGGTCGAGCGGTACGGCCGATATCGCCGGCTCCGGTATCCGTATCACTTCTGCAAGGTTCTTGGTAAAACGGGCCAGGTTGCCGCAACGGTCGAACGAAGCTTCCACGGCGGGATGTACCCCGGTCCAGTCCTTTTCCCCCTCCTGCGACAGGATATCCGAGACAACGTTGAGGGTAGCCCCGATTGCGGCAACCGAATTGTTGACCTCATGGGCCATCATCCTGATCAGCGTCTCGTAGGACTGTTTTTCGATGCGGCGTAACTCGTCCGTGAGTTCCTCTATGAGCAGGAACGGATGGTCGAACCCACGGTCAACGAACGAGCTTCGCGTACAGCGGTATATGCCGTTATCCCCGGTCCGCACGGTTTGCGTTTCGCCCTTTTCGAGCCGCGCGAGCTGGGCGGCGAGCCGGAACCCGGCCGTGGACAATTCGACCCCTGCCACGTTGCCGGGGTCCGTGATCCCGAGTAGTTTTTGCGCCGCGGGATTAATGTCGGTAATGCGGTTATCCAGGTCGAGGATTATGATACCCTGCGGAGTGGCCTGGATCAGTAGGTCCAAGAACTGGTTCTTCTCCCGTACCTGCAGCCGCTCCTCTTTCAGGCGCGTAATCATCCGGTTGAACACTTCGATGATGGTATCCGCCTCCCGGTTGCCGAGTTTGCGCAGGCGGGTGGAAAAATCCTGCTCCTTGAGAAGTTCGATCCCGCTGAGGATTATCCGGTAGGGTCTCAGTAAGCGCCGGTAAAGCAATATGAAAAGTACGAGGGCCAGGACTGCCATGACCTCCATGACCCAGAATTTCTCCGGATCGGTGTCGACGAACAGCAGGCCGGCCAGGAACAAAGACCCGAACACGATGACGGCAAGCAGCCAGAATACCCATTTCGAACGCATGGCTACCGGTCGTTGTCTTTAATGCCGTACTTCTCCATCCGGCGGTAGAGCGCCTGCCGGCTAAGGCCGAGCGAAGCGGCGATCTTGGAATGGTTCGAACCGTAAAGTTCGATGGCCCGCAGGATCATGGCCCGTTCGGTCTGGCCGATGGTTGCCGCTTCCCGGAGCGGGGCGGTTTCGGGCGGCCGGGTGTATTGCTCACGGAAATCGGAAGCGGTGAGGGTCGGTTTTCCGGAAACCAGCAGGGTCCTCTCCACAAGGTTCTTCAGCTCCCGAACGTTGCCCGGATAGGGTAGTGAGCTAAGGAATTGCAGGGCGTCGGCCGATATTTCCGGCCTGCCCGAGTTGCCCGACCCGCTGTACCCGGAAACGAAATGCTCTACCAGTAAGGGAATATCTTCGGTGCGCTGGCGCAAGGGGGGAATGTGGAGGGTGATAAGGTTGATACGGTAAAACAGGTCCTCACGGAAAGTCCTGTGCTGTACCATCTCCACAAGGTCACGGTTCGTAGCGCTTATGACACGCGTATCCACCCTGACCTGCCGGCTGTCGCCCAGCGGTTCGAACGTCTGGTCCTGCAGCACCCGGAGCAGTTTTACCTGGCAGGCCGGGTCCAGTTCGCCAATTTCGTCGAGGAAGATCGTCCCGCTGTCCGCAACTTCGAAGCGGCCCTTTCGGTCGTAGTGGGCGTCGGTGAACGCCCCTTTCTTATGGCCGAACATCTCGCTTTCGAAAAGGGTGGGGGATATGCCGCCAAGGTTAACTTTCACAAAAGGCCCGGCGTTACGCAGGCTGTTGGTATGGATGGCCTCGGCGATGAGCTCCTTGCCCGTGCCGCTCTCGCCCGTGATCAGCACCGAAGCGTTTGTCGGGGCCACCCGGGCCACGGTATCCAATACCTTATGCAGCTGCGGCGACCGCCCGATTATCTTATCCCGGACGATGGGTGACGGCCCGGCAGGACGGGTATCGGGCTCGTTTGCCGAGGTGTTCCTGTTTACCTCTATGGCTGTACGGACCGAGTTGAGCAGGGCCAGGTTGTTCCAGGGCTTGGTGATAAAATCGAACGCCCCGGCCTTGATCCCCCGCACCGCAAGGTCGATGGTCCCCCATGCCGTTATCAGGATCACAGGTACGTTCGGCCGGAATATGCGAACTTTTGCCAGCAGTTCCAAACCCTCTTCCCCGCTTGTATTGTTGGAATAGTTCAGGTCCATTAGTATCAACTCCGGACAGTTATAGCGAACGAAATCGAGCGCCTCGCCCGGGCCGGACGCGGTGGCGGTCTCATATCCCGCCCGCTTCAGCACGAGTGACAGAGAGGAAAGGATCGATATGTCGTCGTCGCAGATAAGTATCATACAGTCCCGTTGGAGCTATACTCCCGCAATAAACGCACCGGGTTCCGTTTCCGGTGCGCGGCGGGGCATGCCTACTAAAATACTACTTTTTTACCACAGTCTCGTAAACGATCGGGGCGTTTTGCGTGAAATCGTAGAGCGTGAGCGCCCTTATCCGGTAATGGTAGGCCCAGAGCAGGTTCAGCTGGTCGATATAGTTGCGCCGGGCATCGTCCTTGACCCCCTGCGAGTCGTTGAGGCTAAGGATGTCGATCTTGCCAAGTACAAAGGCTTCTACCGAGGTCTCGTAACGTTTAAGGGCTATTTCGTCCATGCGGGCGGCGATGCCGAGCTTCTCGGGCTGGTCGTTGAAATATTTCACCTGCATGAAGATATCCTGCCGGAAATCCATTTCCTCCTTTTCGATGCGGGCCATCTCCACCTCGCGGTTGGCCTGCGCTATACGAACCTTGCCTTTACCCTTGCCCCAGTCCAGTATCGGGACCCGGATGCCCACCGTGATGCTTTGGTCGTCGTGCCACCGGTCTACGCTGTAGGACCGCCGCAGGTTGCTCTCCTGTGCGGACATGCCGAAAGAGGCATAGAGGGTAACGCCCCACCGGTCCGCCCGGGCCTGGTTCACATCGCGCGTACTTTCCAGCATCCGGCGGCGGGTGTTCAGCGTAAAGGCGTTGTTCTCGAGCGCCTTTTCCAGCACCTCCCCGTATGCCAGCTCCGGGAGCTTCTCGCAGGGGTTGCCCGGCAGTTCGGGGTCCAGGATTGTATCTTCACCGAAGCCGAGGTACGAACGCAGCTGGAACATACGGTTATCGAGCGATGACCGCGCGGTTAACATATCCGATTCCGCCGAAAGCAGGGAGGAGTGCATCTGCATCAGGTCGATGTCCGAGAGCTGGCCCATTTCGTGCCGGGCCTGGGATATCTGGTAGAGCCGTTCGGCATTGCGGTAATTCTGTTCGGCGATCTCGAGGTTGATCTTGCCCAGCAGCAAGTTGAAGTAATACTGTATGACGACCAGGGCTATCTCCTCGCTCTGGCTGGCCAGGGTCTTGGTGGCCTCGTCATATTTCAGGGGTTCGATCTTCCGCAGCCATTTGATATTGTTGAAGCCACCCAGCTGTTGTTCGAGGGTTACCGAAAAGGGTATGGAACGGTAATGGGTGGAGGAATTGGTCCCTTTTTGCCGGAGCCGCTCCAGGTCGCTTTGGACAACGAGCTTGCCTCCGGTCCAGGGGATGTTCTGGGATACGGAAAGCGAAGTGGAGAGGAAGTTATAGTTGTTCCCCACGTAGGTGTAAGAACCGTCCTCGTTCTGGAACCGGTTGAAAGACCGGGAGAGTTCCGGTATGGTGGCGCCGAACTCGATTATGGGCAGAAGTTCGGTCAGGTAGGTACGGTAACCCCAGTAAGAGGAAACGTGCTGGTTCTTGGCCGCCACGGCATCCACGGAGCGGGAGATGCCGATAGCGATGGCATCCTGGATATCGATCCTCACGGTGTCCGCCGCACCGGCCGCCGTGTGGCCGGCCGGTGGCGAAAACAAGATGATCAGGGCGGCCGTTAAAGCCCGTATGGATGCTTTGCGTTTCATGCGGTGGGTTTTATTCTTCGTGGAGGACCTGGGCGGGCTGTGTGTCGGCCGCCTGTTTGGCCGGATACCACACGGCGAACAGGGATATGCCGGCAAGGAACAGGAACGCGAAAATGTAATTCAACACGTCCTGCCATCCGGTTATTCCCCAAATGGCCCGGGAGAAATCGAAACTGAATATACCATTGAAAATATGATCGTTATCGATGTTCAGACATATTACAAGGCCCACTACTGAAGCCAGGAACAAAAGCATAAGCGTCTCACCCGCGAACATCCCGATGACTTTTTTACGGGAAGAACCCAACGCCATCCTAAGCCCTATCTCACTTCGGCGAGCCTGGGTACGGAACCAGAAAGTTCCCAGTATCCCGAGGAAGATATTCACCAGTATAAAGAATGTAATGGCATACACGGTTTTCAATTTTGTTAAAGTGAACCCTGTGGAAATCTTTTTGAGCTCGTCGAAAGACTGTACAGACCCCAGGTAATATGAACCGATATGCAATTGTTCGGACATATCGGCCATAAACCGTTCCTCGAAACCCTCCGCCCGTCCGGGCTTTACCCTCACGGCCAGTTCACTCATAGACAGTGAGAATTGCTGTATATCAAGGGGAGTGAAAAAAGCATTCCTGAAAGCTACGGAATTTGACCTGCGCAGCGGCCGGGTGTAGCCTACCACATATTTCGTGGCGTCGTCTTCACTTCTAAAAGAGCCGGTAATACGTTCGATGTCGCCTGCATAATAGGTATTGTAAAGTTCGATCGGTGAATTCGTGGAACCGGAGAAAGAGTATGCCGCTTTTGCGGAACCGAAATCGCCGTTATCGTTCAACGGAACAAGCACGGCACTTTGCCTGTCCGACGGGTCCTGCCAGTCGAATAGCCGGCCGCCGGCCGGAGTTATCCGGAAAACGTCGAAAAAACCGTCAGTGACACCGTGTTCAATAAGATTGTAAGGCAGTGAATCGTTGGGAATATTCAACCCCGACAGCCTCCAGTCTCCCATATATATTCCGTACATATATGGTAATGACGATACGGATGCACCTACACTCTCCACATCGGGATGGCGTGAAATACGGTCGAATACGGTTTCGAGCATTTCCGACATGGAGAATCCCGGATTTTTACCTCCGTTCTCCTCGGCTACCACCGATTGCGGTTTTTCTGACATGTTGATTTTAAAAGTGTCCGTAATATCATAGCCGATATCGGAATAAATAGCCTTATTGACATTGTAGATAAAATCGGAACAATACCACAGGATGCAAAAGACGAGCACGTATTCGGCGAACAGCCACGCATTGGCCCTCTTTTCGTTCCAGATCAGTGTGAAAATATGTTTTACCATCGCTGTTGTTCGTTACGGTTAAGACTGTTGACAATGGAAACCTTTGCGGCCCGGTAAGCCGGTATGCCGGCCGAGAGCAGGTTTAGGATAATGCATAGAAGGAATACGGCTCCGAATACCGGCAGGGAGAACATGGTAGCGAACGGAATGTAACTGCCCGCAGATAGTCCCAGTAACCATGTACGGAAAGAATATATCAGCACGTAAGACAACAAAAGTCCCAATATCCCCCCGATAAGCGAGGAAATGAAATTCTCAAATAGTACCTGAACGAGGATGACGTTCCGCCGTGCGCCGAATGCTTTACGGATCCCGATCTCGGCGGTCCGTTTTTTCATCCGGGCCAGGCTGAAACCCGCAAGGTTTACGGCTGGAATCAAAAGCAGTACGGCGATCATTGTGAACCTAATGAGTCTCTGTTTGGCAATATCTTTCTTGAATTCTTCCTGCCCACTCCCGCTGGCTCTCAGAGTAAGGTCTCTTTTGGTTTGGGGTCCCCGGAACCAGAGGGTTTGCGGGTCGTTCTCTATTGCGAACCGCCTTTCTATATCCCGGACCTCCTCGGTTATGGCCTCGAAATCTTTCGGTGACTTTGCCAATAGGATAACCGTATATGTAGTAAGATAGTCTTCCTTATCTTGGGTTGATATAGGAATCCATATATCCGAATGGGCATATCTGAACAGAGGTGAAATGTCTTTGACCACACCCGTTACCCGGTATTTTTTAAAAGTGATCTCGACGGTCTGTCCCACCGGGTCGGTGTCACCGAACAGGTCCCGCGCCAGCGAAGCGGTGATTACGACTTCGTTCATTGCTGCCTCGACCTCTTCCTGTCCGTATGGTTTGCCAGCCACCCAATCGAATTCGAAAATATTCCAATAATGCTCGTCTGTTGCCTTAAGCTCGGCATGGAATGTCTGGTTCGAATGTTCCAAAGATACCGGTTTAGTCACCCTGGCCGTACAGATAAACGTTACCGCTTCCGGGATCTGCATATATTGCAGGTAATGCAAGAACTCATTGGAAAGATTACCGAATTGAAGAGAATTGGGGGTTCTTTTATAAAGCTGGTAATCGATGACCAACATCCGGTTTGACTTAGATTCGGGTTTCAGGGCTACGCTCCGTACCTGCCTGACAACGATCATTGTCATCACCATCATTATAGCCAGTGCCGTACCGGCGATGGAAATGATGCTCACGAACGGGTTCTGCCTCAACAGGGCTATGGCCTGCTTAAAATATATTTTATACATAACTCCGCACCTATTTGTCAGTTAATCCTGCGGCCGTCGAAGAACCGAACGGTACGCCCCGTCTCGCGGGCCTTTTGCTCGTCGTGGGTCACCATGACGATGGTCGTCCCCTCCTGGTTAAGCGAATGGAGGATGGACATGATCTCCGCGCCCATCGTACTGTCGAGGTTACCCGTGGGTTCGTCGGCAAGAAGTATCTGCGGATTGCCTATTATGGCGCGGGCGATAGCCACCCTCTGGCACTGGCCGCCGGAGAGCTGCGAGGGGAAATGTTTCATGCGGTGCGAAAGCCCGACTTTCTCCAACACCTCCTTGGCCATCTCGCGCCTCCGGCGGTCGGACGACGAACGGTAGAGCAGCGGAAGCTCTACGTTATCGAGAACGTTCAGGGAATTGATAAGATGGAAACTCTGGAATACGAACCCCAGCATAGTGTTACGGAACGAGGCCATCCGGGCATCGTTCATCCCGGCGGTCTCAACCCCGTCGATAACGATCTTCCCGTCGGTGGGCACGTCCAGCAGTCCTACCATATTGAGCAGCGTACTCTTGCCGCACCCTGACGGCCCCATTACGGAGATAAACTCCCCTTTTTCGACGTCGAAACTTACATTGTCCAGTGCGACGGTCTCCACCTCTTTGGTCCGGTAGATCTTGGTTACACCCTCTAAGCTGATAATTGACATTACGGTCGGTTTTTTGGTTATTTGATTTTAATGGATTTCCGGTTTTCGTAATTCTCCATGTCGTTGATAATGACCCGGTCGCCCAGGGCCAGCCCGTCGATTATCTCCACATGGTCGGCACTGCTGTCCCCGGTTCGGATGCGCCGTTTCTCGGCCTTGCCGTTGCGGACTACCCATACGATATAATCCCCGCGTCCGAACGAATACCATTTCCCGGGAGGCAAACGCAGCACATCCTGCCTCTTTCCATGCACCACATCCACATCGAGCTTTATGCCGCTCGCAAGGCCGGGATGGTCCGGGTCGTCCGGCACGGCCGTGAACCCGATCACCCCGTTTGTAACGGCCGGGTTTATGTTGAAAATGGTCCCCGGCAGCTGTTCACCGTCCGCCAGGCAGATCATAACACGGCCCCCGTACTGGAGCTTGGAACGGTGGTGGCCCGCTATTTCCGCCTCGATCTTGAACCGGGAAAGGTCGGCAATGACGGCAAGCCGTTCGCCCTTTGCAACCTGCAGGCCTATCTGGGTATTGATAAAAGTCAGGGTTGCATCGCGCGGGGACGTGATGCGGGCCTCGTCCATAAGCCGTGCATATTCCTCGATAGTCTTCTCTATTATGCTCAGTTCGAGTTCGTGGACCCGGAGTTCGGCCTCGGCATTCTTGCGTTCGTTCGCGATACGCTGTTCGAGTTGTTCGAGTCTGAGTTTGCTCTCTTCATAGGCCAGTTCCGCCTGGCGTATCTTATCGGCCGTTCCGGCTCCGAGCCGGTGCAGATGGCGTTCTCCCTCGAGTTCCGATTCGAACTGGCGCAGCTGCATACCACCCACCTGCTGCTGCATGACCAGCTCCGAAATACTGTTCTCGGAATTGATCCGCAACTGCATGAGTTTGCTGGCCATGATCTCCCGCTCATCGAGCTTTTGGTGATATTGGGTCTCGATCTCGGCAAGCTCCAGTTTCATGACCGGCTCCCCATGCTCGACCTGTTCCCCGGCGTTTTTGTAAACCTCGAGGATGCGGCTGTTGATCGGGGCGGAGATGATCTCTTCCATCAGCGGAGCAAGGGTACCGCCGCACCGGACGGCGATATCGATATCGCCCCGGTCGACCTCCCTAATGGTCAGGCTCGTTTCCCGTATAGCCGGGTTGAAAGCACGGGAGCCAAAAATAACGGCCAATACAACTGCTGCAGTAATGCTGCCCAAGCGGATGGCAATGTGTTTGCGCCGTTGCTTTATAATTTCCGGAGATATCTTCCTGTCCATTCAGTTTGTGGTTTGGCCGCACGACTTCATGCCGTGTGCCAAACGATCAACGTGCATTAGGACAGCGTTTTAAGAAATAAGCAAGTGTCCGGAAACGGACAACCCGAGCGAGAAAGCGGACAATTTTTCCGGTTAAACTACTTAGGGTTTATGTGAGAAATATTAATTGATTCCTATGACCGATGTATGGATGCCATTAAACCCGGGCCCGACCATTTCCGGCCATAAGTATAATACCCAGCGACCGCTTCGATATTCCCGGCCGGGTTCAATTTAGAGAATTCGAAAAGAGTGGTGTTAAAAAATATCCGCTCAACCGACCACTCCGCCTAATTTGAACATTGGCAGGTACATGGAAATAAGTATTACGGCGACTATTAGTCCCACGAACAGGATCATTACAGGCTCCAGCAAGCTCCCGAGTTGTTTGAGCTTATGTTCGAGTGCAGACCCGATATCCTCACTTAGTTTATCCAGCATCTGTGGTAACCTGTTGGTCTCCTCCCCTACACGGATCATGGTGACGAGTTTGCGGTCGTAAAGTTTATCGAACTTTTGTAAATTCTCAGACAGTAGTTCACCCTTTTCGATACCCCCCGCGATTAACTTCAGTGAATACCGGTAAGGATAAAAATCGATGATCTGGCAGAGCATACCCAGACCGGATAGCAACGGGACGCCGGAGGCGGTCAATAAATAAAGAAGTTTACAGATATGGGCTTGGTTATTTTTACGGATAATATCTCCTGCGACCGGTACAGACAATAGCAACGACGAAGAAATTTTTTTATAGCCCGGAGAATCTTTCAACATATAGATTATAAACAAAGCGGCACCGGTAAAAATGAACAAAATCGTGAGTATGGCCGGCATCCTGCGCGAGAGCCGGATAATGAGGTCGGTCATTGCGGGCAGTTCACTTCCCATGCGCGAATAAACCTGTTCGAACATGGGAACGATAAACGACATCATAAATATCACGACCAGCAATGCCGTTACCAATATGATAAAAGGGTAAGTGGTAGCGGAAGTAACAATTCTTTTCTGGCTGGTCTTTTTGTGGTAATAACCGGCAAGGAACCCGAGGGAATCGGGCAGTTTCCCAGTCTCTTCCCCGATCCGTACTACACCAAAGTCCAACGATGAAAACGTACCGGCCGCTTCCATCGCCTGCCAAAGGGTTGACCCGGCAACGACCCGGCAATACAGCCCCTCGAGGATTTTCCTTTTCCCCGGGACATTCTCCCCGGCAATCAGCAGTCCGAAAGAATTTGAAAAATCCAGTCCGCTCGATAGAAGGGACAATAACTCCGAATATAGAGCTTCCTTATCGGTATCTTTAAGTCCCGAGCTTTTAAAGTAAAATCTCCTGAATGGCAACTCAATCATAAATGAAAGGTTCTTCGGCTTGCCCGATATCAATTATCAGCTGTACTGGTTCAGACCGGCTTGGTCGGAACCGGTAATTCAGCAGGTCCTCTTCATTAAAGGTAACGGTTAACTTTACCGTCGGAAGTTCACGCGAGTCCCGGTCATAGGACCATGCCAACGCCGCTGTATAAGCCCGGAACAATGTATCGGCCCGGTTACCCCTTTCAATTATTAGGTAACCGTCATCCGTGCTTACGGAGGTGGAAACACCTGACAGGTATATATTTATTTTCTCCGTATCCGCCCTTAGACTGTCGCACACTGAGAATATTTCCCTGAGCGTATACAGGTCCGTCAGGTTTTCCTGTTCTTTAACAAATTTAACGGTGAGTTGGTTGGTCCGACTCGTAAAGAGGCCGAAGCCCTCGGTGACCCCAAGGAATACAATTCCCCCTATTACCATCACCACCAGGCATTCGGCAATGGTAAAAGCTCTCAGAGGGCCATATATCTTATATCCCGGGTTCATAGAGATATGTAAAACTATACGTTCCCGTGTGGTTTGGCACCTGCAGTTCCAGATCGATCCTGCCTATATCCGGATATGGTTGGTAGGTACCGATTGTTATCCGGACCGTTCCCCAATCATATTCCTCCATAAATTCGCCCGGGTAATATTCCTCGGCTATGTATCGGTCCCGTATCTTGTGAACTTCATCCACTGCCAACAGGTATTCGTAACCCCGGAGCGGTTCCCTTGAAGTGATCTTTACCGTTGTCTCGAGGGATAAGATGAAGATAACAAGGAATATAATCGAAGAAACAATAACCTCGAGAACTGTCGCACCTTGCAATTTTATCCTTGTATGCATATCTTTCCCGTTAATAAACCCGTCCTGCTGTCCGGCGCTTGTTATGGCTATCCATCCATAAAGGATATGCTATGCCGGGATGGTGGATAAATGCCGCATCATGGATCAGATTGCGGTAATAACCCCGTTCGGTAAAAAATGTCGCTTCTTCGATAAAACTGTTACCTGTCGTTATTCCCTGCACCTGTGTCGTACCACGGGCAAAAAATAACCCCCGGATACGCGATGTTCTGGATTTTACCGTATTGGCAATTGTCGGGTCTCTCTCACCCTCAAAATCGTTTATCACATAGCCGTTGATTACGGCATGGTCATCTAAAGTTATCCGGTTTCGTGAATAGATTCCCGACGGGAAGTCCAGCCGTACATCCTTACCGACCTTTAGGCTGTCCCGGGCAAATGCCTGGAACACTCCCCGGGTTCCATCTGAAATTTCAATGAAATCTGCTACCAATATCGCATTCGTCAAACGACAGGATGAATCGACCCTGATCCTGTTCCCGGTAATAATAATTTCACCCTCGGCCGCACAGTTCCGCAACCATCCGTTTTCAACCGCCAGTACCATCGGCTCCCCCTCCCCAAGCGCCTTTTGTAAAGCCATTCCCTCGGATATCATCCCCTGGGCAGGGACCGAAAATAAAGCGTCTATGGCTGTTGTATGATTCCCGTCGATAGCCGGTAAAGTATTGCCGCTGTGGGCAATACGACCAGCGGGAATCTCCTCCCCGGAGAAGAACTCGGATTGCATTTGCCCGTAAATTACCCCCAGGGCCGGTAATGCCGCCTGGCCGATGACCTCGGTCTTCCCGGTAAGGGTGATCGCCGCTCCATGGTCCGAATACCACAAAGCCGTTTCATCTTCCCCGCCGGCCCCCATGATCCTGCAGGATGTGACTCTCCCGCAAAGTGAGGAAACGTTGACCACCTCATATAACCCCCACCGGTTGACGGTAATCCTGAGCCTTGAATCTTCCCGGTCTGCATATAGCTGAAACAGCGAATCTTCACCGATTGCCTCAACCACCTGCGGGTGGGCACAATAAAGGGTGTAAAAAGATTCTATATGGGACATTTGTTTCCGGGTATATTCGTACCGTGAGAGATACAGCAAATCGGTATCCCATAACGAGAGTAACCCCAGAATGACAATCATCATAATTACCGAAACGATGACCACCGTCGGCAGAACGCTTGCCGGTATTTGCTTACGTATTTTCATAGGGGCATAGGCACCGAAAACTCCACACCGTCCTTTACCAGCAGAACGGAATCGGGATATACCCGGCGGAGGGTAAAACCATCCTGCGTACTTCCCTGACGGAACAAATGCTGCTGCCCGTCGATCTCGATAATATAATTCTCGACCCGGTTTTTTATGATGGTGCCGTAATACCGTACGTTATATGAAGCGACGGGCCGCAATTCCACCCGGTCGTTCCCTTCCGCATCCGGCTCTTCGGATTCAACCGTGGGTTGCAGGATTTCCCCGAGGAACGGGTCCCGGTAATTCAGCCACAGGGTATCCCTGGGATTTTTTTCCTTTACGGCAATCGGCACCTCCGGCAAGGCTTCGGCTGTCCCAGGTTGTTCCCTCCGGATTATTTTCCAGGCTATCACACCCCACACGGCCAACGCGGCTATAAGCAGCAGGTATGTCCCCGTTTTAGTTTTCATCTTTTTCTTCCGGCATCGGGAGTTCCTCGATATAAAGGTCCAGAATATTATGCCGGGTCTCATAAGCCGAATTTCGGGCGCGGATATTCCATTGGAATATACCCGGGGTTAGCTCCACCGTCAGGGAATACCGCGCCAACGAATCGGGTATTATCGTATCCGCCACTACGCGGGATGCCCGTTCAAAATCGGGAGAGACGATCGTAATGTGGTATTCCTGAGCGCTTTCGACCCGGTTCCACAGTAATGCGACCTCTCCTTCCGTAGCCGTCACACCGTCACGCGGCGAGATTACCTCGACCTGTTTGTCATGGATATCTTTCTCGAAGAGGTCCCTGCAAGCAGTAACCATTATCGCCAAAAAAAACGAGCATACCATTATTTTCCTCATGTCGGGTCCTGTATTACTTGTTGAACGATTATAGAAGCTTTCAGCACGGATCTGTTCTCGCGCAGCTCCCTCGTTTTTTCGAATTCCACGGACTTGACCCGGCAGGCCTGAACGTTGTTTTCCAATTCTTCCAATACCCGCACGATCGGGATGTATCCCCCGGTCAAAGTCATCTCCGCCGTTTTAACCGTCATTCCTCCGCTATTTTCACCGGTATAAGGCTGATATTCCGTAACCTTTACCTCGCCGGTTTTAATGCATTCGGCAATCATGTCGAGGATCAATCCTTCGGTGATAATATCCCCGTCCGTTGTGTAATCCCGGGAATCACTGATACTCTCGGGAGTAAAATCTCCATACCCGGCGAGGGCCCTGTTCAGCCTCGAGGTTTCACGCATTGCCGAGTAAGTTCCGGCCAGAGCGAACTTCCATGTTACCACCGGCAGGCAAACCAGCAATAAACCCAGCAGCACTATTCCCTTGTAATGTTTCCCGCCCGTCATAACAAAACCATAAGTTTAAAGAAAAGCAAATTGGAATTGCGCTCCTGTTCGAACGAAACCATTCTTACCTCACGGGCGAAATTGAGCTGTTTCAGGGCGGATATATACAAGAGAATGTCTTCCGTATTCCCGGCATTCCCCGAAATCTCCACGATCCGTTCCTCGATCTTCAACTCTTTTACCTGTTCGATCGACCGGGCCAGCGGTTGTAATTTCAGGGCTACAAGTTGGACCGACGGCGGGAGTACGATGGCCAACCTGTCACATATCCAGCTGAAACCATGCGGGATCCGGCGGTCGAACTTCTCGTACAGTTCGGTTTTCTGCCGCCCTGCTTCCCCGGCCAGCCCGGCCGCCATTTCATACCTCTGCACATCCGTCAGGGCCCGGCTCAATTTAGCATGCGCGTTGGCCCCGACGAAATAATTTATCAACAGCAGGACAAGGACGATCCCAAGCACGGGCATCCTCAACCGATGATAAACCACCGTTGCCAGTGCGGAGCCGGTTTTATCCAGGCGCAGTACGTCCTTGGCCCGGAACTCACCCAGTAACCGACCGGCATTTTCCACCACTTTATCGTCACTTTGGTCCCCGCCAACCACGGTTCCGACAATTAACCGTTTGCCTTTTTCGAACGTCCGGTAAATCGAACGGACCTGCTCCCCCCTTATGAGGGATATTTGGCCGTCCTTTGTTGCGCTCCATATAAATTCGTCACTCCCCGCATTCAGTTTTTCCCTTATTTTGACGGGAATATCATCCTTTGGCCTGGAAATTATTCCGTATCCGGTATAGCAAACGATACAGGGTACGGCTTTCTCACCCTCGGGTTTGACCTCAGGGTCTATATCGTTTTCTACTTGCTCCACATCCAGCCGGCTATTGCGGAATCTGCATTTAAGACGCGCCATAACATATTCCGAAGTACTCGCAAAAGTTACTTTCAGGATATCGACCCGGCCGAATATGTACCGTTCCGTTAACATCAGTCAACAATGGTAGGTTTGATAAAGACACTGAGGGTATAATCCTCCTTGTTATTCCTATTATTCCCGAACAGCCATTTCAGAACGGGAATACGGGCAAGAAGCGGAAGCCCGCTCGACCGTTTGTCAATTTTGTTACGGTCGATGCCACCGAGAAGGACCATCTCTTCGTTCTCTACCCGGACAAGGGATTTGAAACTCCGTGTGGTCGTTGCAGGCGGGGTATCGGTATCGGATGTAATAGCCGTAAGGAATTCCGTCTGTTCGATCTCGATATCGAGTGTTATGCTCTGGTCTTCGCTGACGTACGGGGTTATCCTGATGGTCATATTGGCATCCACGTCTTTCCAGACGAACGATTCGTTCTGGACCGGGTTCTGGGTTCCCATCCATGTGGTATTGACCTCCCGGTAATACCTTTTCTCCCCGCTCGTCAGGGTCGCCTCATGACCGTTCAGGGTCGAAAGTTTCGGGGTGGACCGTATTTCGATAATATCGTTTTCTTCAAGGAATTTCAGCCCGAGGTAAAAATCGTTGGACACTTTTCCGAGTTTCACCGAACCGAACCCGCTGAAACTCTTCAGCAGGTTATTTACCGACGAGGAGCTTAAGGTCATGTTTATACCTCCGGGACTTAATGTGCCGGAGGTAGTTACATTCTTATCAAGCCCCATGCTGATCTCGCTCTCTTTCCGGCTGTCCCTGCTGACGTCGACGATAAGCACCTCGATGGTAACCAATGGCACTTTTTTATCTATGGAGCGAAGAAACGTTTCCACCCTTGCTACAGACCGTTGGTCGCCGCAGGCAATTATACTGTTAAGGTCCGGGAACTGTTTTATCTGCAGGTCGGCCTTAAGGTTATCCGGGATAACATCCTCCAGGGTATTGACCGACCGGTAATGCAGCGGGATAACCCGGGCGGAGAACAGGCCGCTCTGCGAGGAGATCTCGGATGACCCGAATATAAAGATCCCGTTCTCCCGGTAATAGCTGTACGGCGTGCCGGACAACAGCACGCTCAGCAGGGTTTCAAAATCCACATCCCGGATAAACACCGAAGTCTGGTGGTCGAGACTATTGACGAAAAAATAATTATGGCCCAGTTCTTCGCAAAGGTCGGTAATTATATCGCGGACATTTCCACGGCCGATCTGCGCCGAAATATATCCCAGGCTGTCAACCTGCAGTTCGTTAGCGGCCAGGTAAGACCGGCGGGAATATTGCGGTCCGGCGGGCGCGATCCCGCCTGCGGACTCGACGGTATAGAGTATTTCCCATATATCGTTCTTGTTCTTGACCACGTCCAAACCGTTAACCGAAGCCAGCGTATATAAGGCCTCCACAAACGGCATGTTTTCCACATAACCCGAGATTTGCCGCGGATATAACGGTTGGGGGACTATAAGGTTAACGCCGCTGACCGCTGTTACTTTTTTTGCTACGTCAATCAGCCTTTCACCTGCCAGGTCATAGCTCAATACCCCGTTGCTGCTGTCGTAAGCAATATACGGGTCAGGCGGCAGGTCCCGGGGCGGGGGTACGGGACCGATGGAAATTATATTGCCGATGATCTCGATATCCAGATCATACTCCCTGCAAAGGAAGAAAATGAGGTCCCGGATTTTAGCCCTTGAGAAATTACATGTCACCATGATATTCTCCGCCCCTTTCACGCTTAGGTTAACTTTGCTTACTTGTGCGACATTGCGGAGCATATCCATCAACGGCATCCGCCCGACCGAAAGGTCGATCTCCTCGTTATAGGTCCTGTCCCGGGCGGCCAACTCTGCCAATTGAACCTCGATACGGGCCAGCCGCAGGCTGTCTCCGTCACTTTGCCCGGACACCCGGCAAATAACTACAGCTGATATAAAAATTACCGATAGTATAGTTCTCCTCATAAGCTATTGCTTTAAAAGCGGCAGCACTTCCTCGAGAGATGTAATACCGGATGCAAGCATCCTCATCCCCTCGTCCTTAAGCGTGGTTATTTCCCTTTTACGAAGCAGTTCTCCTACTTCCGGGGTGTTCTGCCTTGCCGCCGCCGAAAGTTCTTCGTCCAACGGGATCACTTCATAAATGGCTTTCCTGCCGCTGTAACCGGTATAGTAACATTTCGGACAGCCCACGGCCGTATACAAGCACCCTTTGCCTGTGCCGGTATGTTCCGATAGTGACCCGTCTGCTTCGGCTTCCTTTTTACACTCGGGGCATAATATCCTTACCAGATGCTGGGCGACACACAGTATGAGTGTATTTGCGATCAGGTACGGATGGATACCCATATCGACCAGGCGGGATATACTTCCCCACGCACTGTTGGTATGGATAGTGGAAAACAACAGGTGACCGGTAAGGGAACTTCGGATAGCCATATGGGCGGTATCGGCGTCCCGTATCTCTCCCAACATTATTATGTCCGGGTCCTGCCGCAGGAATGTCCGTAGGGCACTGGTGAACGTCAGTCCGATCTCTTCTTTCAACTGCACCTGGTTAACCCCCTCGAGGGTATATTCCACCGGGTCTTCTATGGTCAGGATATTGCCCGTATCGTTATTGAGTTTCCGCAGGGTGGCGTATAGGGTCGTACTTTTACCAGACCCCGTCGGACCACAGATAAGCACCATGCCATGTGGCTTACCGATGGCCGAACAATAATCCTCCAACTGCTTAGCGGTAAATCCCAGGTTCGACAATTCCAGTAATTCCACATGGCGGGTAAGAAGACGCAGCACGCTCTTCTCCCCGTGTATGGTCGGCAGGGTGGAAACCCGGACATCGAACTTTTTATCGTTCCGGTTGAAAAGTATCCTCCCGTCCTGCGGAAGCCGCTTTTCGGAGATATCAAGGTTTGCCAGGATCTTAATCTGGTTTATCAGAGAGGCGTAATTCTCCTTTTTAACTACATACCTTTCTATCAGTTTGCCATCCATCCTGGAACGGATGCGGCATCTTTGTTCGTAGGGCTCGATATGGATATCGCTGGCATACATATCGAAAGCCTCTTCGATCAATCCGGTCAGGAAGCCCTGCCCGGATGAGATTTCCGTAACGGCCACCCGGCTGCCGTCCCCCTCACGGGGGCTGTCATTACGGTAATATCGGGTAAGCAGCCTATCCAGCTCCGGGGTTTCGATCTCCGTAAGAATGACCCGGATACCATATAGGACCTCGAGTTCCAATATCTTATGTTCATCCACGGAATCGGAATAACATTGAATCCTGTCTGCCTCCAGCCCATACGGCAATAAACGGTATTCCCAAGCCTGGGAAGCCGTAAGCGACTGGATAGCTTCGGTCGATATTTTCCCGCCGTTATTCACTTGTAAACTATTTCAATTATTTTCCATACAGCCGCCATGATGCCCATACCGGCAACCAGGGGAACCGTGTTGTCCTTATCTCCCGTAAGCTTCATTAAAAGCCAAATAGCAAGTGAAAATACCATGGCGGAAAGCAGGAAATAAAGGAACCGGACGGGTGCGAACAGCCCGCTCACGAGGATAATGAAAATTATATCACCCATCCCGATCAGATTATCTACCGGCCGCATCCACTTCCCATGCCGTATCCTCCAATATATTATTCCACAACCAAGCAGCATACTGCCTGCCGCTATATTGACCGCCATATTTATAAATCCTGCAAGGTACCCCGACTGCAACCAAATCGCCGTAAGTATCAAGACACCGAACAAGCCGAGCCATAGGATATTCACCGTCCTGCTTCTCAGGTCGCTCACCACCATGAACCCAAGCGGCACGAGAGATACGGAAAATATTAATTCGTGGATAGCCATACGGCTTAATCTTTCACTGTTTCCCTTAATTCTTTATCCTGGTTGATCTCCCATACGTTATAGATACCGTTCCCGTTAAAATCGACCACAGCCGTTGCGGTAGCCCTGAAGCCGTTTTGCGATGCCTCTACGATCTCTATAATATAATTGGCGTTACCGCCCTCGGTAACCAGTTTTTGCTGCTCGAAACCGAGCTCTTCCAACGAAGAAGAATACCGGGAATAGGTATAGAAATGGCTCTTCTGCAGAGTATGCAAAAAAACGAGTTGTTGCTGGGCCTCCGTGCTTTTCGCCTTAGAGATCAAGGGCATAAGGTTAGGCAGGGCGATTAAAACCAAAATACCAACTATAACCAGTACAACCAGCAGCTCCGAAAGCGAAAAAGCTTTTAGGGTTATCTTTCCCTGTAACCTGATAACTTTATTCATATCGATTCAATTATTGCTTCCAAATATAATAAATGGACCGTCAAAATGTATAATTAAACCGTTCAAATATCAAAATAAATCGGTTTAATATTTTAAAACAACACTATTCGATTGGTTTTAAAACTTTTTCGTGTCTTTTTCATTTCTTTTTGGAATATTTAAATGTCCGTTTATTTGATTTTTTGGATTAAAAAATTAACTTGCCATTAAATAGCATAGTGAGCTAACTTCTTGTGCTATTGGTAAACAGCATTTAGAGCGAGCATGCTTTTAAGCCCGCGCTTTTGCAAGACACCCGTGAGGGATCTCCCGACCATTCATTTAACTAACCCAACCTATCATGAAGAAATTCAACTTTTCCTTAAGGCTTTTCGCTTTGGCTGCGGTTTCTGCGATTGCAGGCATAGGACTTTCCCCCGCCCAGATTTTCAACGAGAATGCGGTAATAATGCCTCCGGCCCAACAGTGGAATTTCGTGAGGTACGGCAATGCTCCCGTGAATCACTACACCGGAACCGTGGGTGTGGAGATCCCACTCTATCTCTATCGGGATAAGGATTTCGAGCTTCCCATATCATTGAGCTATGTTTCCGACGGGTATAAACCCAATATGCCGTCCGGTTCGGTCGGTTTAGGATGGCACCTGAATATAGGAGGAAGCATTACGGTACAAGTCCGTGGTATAAACGATTTTACCAGCGCCACAAGGCTGAGCAACAATATGGGAACAGTAAAAGGTATGTATCATTTCATGAAGCTTCATGAGAACGGGCCCGTAAATTATGAAATCCCTGGTATACTTTTCGACCCTTTGGCGATTTACAGATTAAGGGAAAGCCCCGGAACAAGTTTTGAAACCGAACCGGATATATACAGTTTCCGGTTTCTGGACCATTCGGGCAAATTTATTATGACCCCGAACGGAGTTTATTTTTTCGACACTTCTCACCCGCAGGGAACTTACAAACTGGATGTTGAACTCTCCGGGAGTACTTCACCGCGATTTACCATAACCACCGGGGACGGCTATAAGTATATTTTCTCGGAAGCTAATCCGGGCCGGCTGGTTTGGATGTCCGTCGCCAATTATAGCTATCAATCGGTAAGTGAAATGCCGATAGATTACCACTTGGTGTCCATCGTCGCTCATAACGGGAGGACTGTAACTCTTAATTACGGGGCACCGGAAGAGAGTGAAATCGTCACTATCGGAGGTAGCTGTAAGATCCAATCAGGACAAAGTACAGGGGTCGATGTTATAACAGGCGAATATAAAGCGACCAGTTTTTCGGGTTATATAGATTATTCCAGACATAAAAATGAAGTTTGCCAGCTGGAATCGATCAGGATCGACAACGGGGTCGAAATAATCCTGTCATACGGTAACCGGACTAAAGAAAAAGGCCGTGTTTACGACAGCAATACCACCGCTTACATCGACCTGCAAACCCCGAGGAAACTCGACGGTATAAAGGTTATTAACGGGGCAATAACCTTGGCCGCGATAGATCTTTCATACATTTATACCAATTCCGCGTCACCGGTTATGTTCCTCAAAGAAGTTTCTGTTTCGGGAACGGGTAAGTATATGATGGAGTACCATGAGATCGTCGAGAACCAAACCGTCATGTATCCCAAAGGGGCAGCCACGGATTTATGGGGATACGGACGTGACGGATTTAAAAGAGATGTTCTTCCCGATGCTACGATCCAATTCGATTACAAAGAAAACAAATCCTTAACCGCATCGAGTAAGATCACGGGGATGCTTTCCAAAATTACCTATCCGACCGGTGGATTTACTACCTATGAGTATGAAGGCCACTACGCATCGCAATATATCGAAAGGGATATAACCAATTCCGGTTACCCTTATTTACTTTCCAAGAATATACCTGTCGGAGGTGTCCGGATAAAAGCCATAACGGATTATAGCGATCCGGCCGACTTAACCCAGTTGTACAGGCGGGAATATTCTTATGTGGATGAACAAGGGGTAAGCACCGGTATATTGCTGCATATCCCCCGATTATATTATGATTATATAGAACGTATGATCGAAATATATACAAATCCTTTCCGGCGGGTGATTCAAATGTCACTCGGGGGATTGGGTTTGCCACCTTACGATAAAAACCATATCGAATATAAAAAGGTGCGGGAAAAATTCCCTGACGGCTCTTATATCGACTACGCTTATTATAATTACGAGGATTTCCCGGATATATACAGCATCTCCACAGGATATACTACTTGGTTACGGGAACGTTGGCAAGACAGTGAGATGTGGGAATTATGTCAGGTAACCGTTCCGGCTAATTATGAAAACCTACACCGGGAAGGACATTCCCGCGCCAACCAACGGGGCAAACTCAAAACCAAAGAAATCTATAATGCCTCTGGCCAGTTAATTCAAAAAGATTCCCTATATTATTACACATATAACGGTAAAGCCGATTATTATTCCCATTTGAGCATCGGCCGATACGACGGGTATTATGTAGACCT
This sequence comes from Alistipes sp., assembly GCA_021201825.1. Classification (GTDB taxonomy): domain Bacteria; phylum Bacteroidota; class Bacteroidia; order Bacteroidales; family Rikenellaceae; genus WRDF01. The sequence continues at coordinate 2,003 of JAJQED010000028.1, read as the reverse complement.
TAATATATACGATATACCTTGCACCGAAATTGTCACTACGAATTATTATGACAACGGGGCGGTAACTACCGAAACCTCATATCAGCATAATACCCGCCGGCAAATCGATAAGGTTACGACCACAAGTACCGGACATCCGACTTATATTACGAAAATCGAATACCCGAATACATGGAGCGGAACCGTAGCCGCTAAAATGGTGGAAAATAATTTCCTGGATTTCCCGACATACATGTATAGTGCTATAAAGCGCGATAATTCGGAACTCTATACTTCAGCAGAGAATTACGAATACGGATTTACCGGAAATGTGCTCCATGTTAATTCAATAAACAGGGCCTTTGTGGATTTGCCGGTACTTTCCCAGCAGGAATTGTTGAACCATATGGAGACCGATATCCTTTATGAGTATGACGATAAAGGTAATGTAATAACAACTATCGGGCGCGACGGGATACGGACCGCATATCTTTGGGGCTATGACAGGCTTTATATTGTGGCCCGTATCGAAAATGCCCCGGGATGGGATGTTATCCGTTCTAACACGGGTATTACCTCTACTTACGTTTCTGCTGGTTTATCCGAGTCTCAAATTGCAGCGTTGCAAGAACTTTCCGGTTCCAAAGTTTCCGTTTATGAATACCAGCCGTTCGTAGGACCCTTAAAGGTAATCGAACCGAGCGGCCGTATGCTCACTTACCAATACAACTCCGATTGGAAATTGGAACGGGTAATAGACCAGGACGGGAACTCCATACAGGAGTATGAGTATAATATTATCACTAACAATTAGTCCCGGTATCCACATATATTATCACCTAACTTTTAAAATCAGTAAGATGAAAAAGATACTCACGGCGTTGTTATTTCTTGGTGTTTGCTATATATGTAGAGCGCAGGACTACGACTATTCTTACGATATATCCGTACTTGAACCTTTCGACAAAATATCCATGTCCGGAGACGGCAGAACAATAATTATCGAGTATACCTGGACGGGTCAATATTCGGTATCCCAGGTGACCACCTTGGCAAACAACTGTATCAAGGGCTCATCTGTTTTAACCCTGAGCGATGTGTCGGCTATCTATACCCCGTCATCCACCGGAGGCGGGGACAAGCCGGGTATTACAGACCCCCCGGGGGTAGCTCCACCTCCGGTAGTAATGAGTATCGTACCGGAAAATACAACTACCGGCTCGATAGGTTACAAAATAAGTGATATTCCCTCCGACTGGCCCAAAAATACACGGACCATTGCTTTAACCAGTAATGGCAAAGTGGTATTTACACACCAAGACAATAAACCCATCGAATTGGACACTTATGAGATACTTGAGCCGGGACTGCGCTATTCCAGGGGATCTTATGCCATTCAACTTTCAGATTATCAAGCAAGGCTTCTGTACTCTTTATTAAAAGACGGTATTCAGATAGATACGAAGTTTATGTCTGCCGGTGGTGATTTCATTTTCGAGGGTTCATTCGACAACCCCCAGGATGTAGCCGGAGTATATACCATCACCGGATTCGGGCAAACCATGAAAGGGCAGGTGGATATTGTCTATGCCGATTTTCTGGAAAAAGACAATGTGACCTATGCCGGATCTGTCGTGGAACTTTCCAATAAAGGCGGCACCATCGAACTGGACTGTAACAAAACTGCCGACCTGGATTTCTCACTGCTTGAAGATTACTGGACATGGTATACAAACAAACTCAATATCCCCGTATCCATAGACATTCAACTTACCGAAAACACTGCCCAATCTTATAAGTTCCAAATTACCTACGGTCCCAATACGGGCCCGGACCTGCAGATACCCCTGCCGTTCATAAAGCAGCAGGGAAACATTACACAGGACCTCGTTTTATTTCTTCCCGGAGGATTCCCCGCAGATACCGACCCTACGGCCGGTACAAACTGGATCAAAACCAAAACTTTCACCGCTCCAAACCAGGTCGATTTCTATACCGACATAACATATTACGACGGCCTGGGT
>JAJQED010000010.1 GCA_021201825.1 Alistipes sp. | reverse complement strand
AAGGGAAACCCCCGAGATCACGACCGGAGCCGTAAGGCGTAGGGAGTAATCTCAACAGGGAAACCCGGAGATCACGACCGGAGCCGTAAGGCGCAGGGAGTAATTATAACCGGGGGTGAGCCAAGCCAAAAAGGAGGCGGCGATAACAAACGTTCTTTAAGGATAACACGGCCGCAGGGCCGTAAAGATACGGCGGACGGGGTCCGCAGCGGGACAACCCCTCGAGGGGCGTCCCCGGATAATTGCGCCGGATGAACTCCGGGGCGCAAATTAATAACTACTATGAGAATAGTAAATTACGTTAAAAACTCCTACAACGAGCTTGTTCACAAAGTGACATGGCCGACGGTTAAAGAGTTGCAAAGTTCTGCCATCGTTGTGATGGTCGCTTCCATTATCTTTGCGCTCGTGATACTGGTCATGGACCTCGCTTTCAAGAACCTCATGGAATTTATCTACAACCTGCTCTACTAAAACCTTTTGCATCATCATGGAAATGAACGAAAAAGAGCAGAAACAGTGGTATGTGGTACGGGCCATCGGCGGAAAGGAAAAAAAGGTCAAGGAATACATAGAGCTTGAGATCAAGCACCGTGGACTCCAGGACTACATTTCGCAGGTGCTGATCCCCACGGAAAAGGTTTACACAATCCGCAACGGGAAGAAGATCAGCAAGGAAAAAATCTCGTATCCGGGCTACGTTTTGGTTGAAGCTGCGTTCGTAGGAGAAATCCCGTATATACTTCGCAATGTCCCTAACGTTCTGGGCTTCCTCGGAGACACCAAGGAGGCCGGGAAACAATTGTTGGCTACACCGCTCCGTCCTCAGGAGGTTAGCCGCATTCTCGGCCGCGTCGACGAACTGAGCGTTAGTGAGGAGGAAAACGAAACCCCGTTCTTTGTGGGCGAGACGGTCAAAGTTACCGACGGTCCTTTCTCGAGTTTCGAGGGGACTATCGAGGCCGTGGACAACGACCGCAAGAAACTTACGGTTTCGGTGAAGATATTCGGGCGCAAGACTCCGATGGAGTTGAGTTTTATGCAAGTCGAAAAAGAGTAACCGGGTTATTTGAAAAGCTTTTTCTGCGTCAGGTTCCCTCTGCAAAATTGCCGTTTACTTCAGTAAACTCCGGTTTTGCCTCGGTAGAGAACCATGAAAAAACAATTTCAAAGAAACCCGACCACTCAAAAAATTAAAACGAAAGGAAAATTATGGCAAAAGAGGTAGCTGGATTTATCAAACTCCAGATCAAAGGTGGTGCTGCCAATCCTTCGCCTCCCGTGGGTCCCGCTTTGGGTTCCAAGGGTGTGAACATAATGGACTTCTGCAAGCAGTTCAATGCCCGCACCCAGGACAAGGCAGGCAAGGTGTTGCCGGTTATTATCACTGTTTACAGTGATAAGTCGTTTGATTTCGTCATCAAACAGCCACCCGTAGCCATACAGCTCAAGGAAGCGGCCAGCATCCAATCGGGTTCCGCCGAGCCTAACCGTAAAAAGGTAGGCCAGGTGACATGGGACCAGGTAAAGGAGATCGCGCAGGACAAGATGCCCGATATGAACTGCTTCACCCTTGAGTCTGCTATGCGAATGGTAGCCGGTACGGCTCGCAGCATGGGACTGAACGTAGTCGGTGAATTTCCTAACCTGTAATTGAGTAAAAATTACGTAAAATGAGTAAGCTGACTAAGAATCAAAAAATAGCTCTCGCCAAGATCGAACCCGGAAAGGTGTACAGGCTTAGCGAAGCGGCGGCTCTTTTAAAGGAAATCACCTTTACTAAGTTCGATGCTTCCGTGGACATAGACGTACGCCTGGGCGTGGACCCCAGAAAGGCCAACCAGATGGTAAGGGGCGTTGTGACGCTTCCCCACGGTACGGGTAAACAGACGCGTGTGCTGGTGCTTTGTACTCCCGACAAGGAGACCGAAGCCAAGGAGGCCGGGGCCGATTACGTAGGCCTGGACGAGTACATCGACAAGATCAAAGGCGGATGGACCGACGTGGACGTTATCATCACCACTCCCAGCGTTATGGGTAAGGTGGGAGCCCTGGGCCGTATCCTCGGTCCGCGCGGGCTTATGCCCAACCCCAAGACGGGAACCGTTACGATGGAGGTCGGAAAGGCCGTACAGGAAGTGAAAGCCGGTAAGATCGACTTCAAGGTCGACAAGTTCGGTATCGTACACTCTTCCATCGGCAAGGTATCGTTCGAACCGGAAAAGATCGTGGATAACGCGAAAGAATTCCTGGGAACGATCCAGAAGCTGAAACCGACCGCTGCAAAAGGTACTTATATCCTGAGTATCTATCTCTCTACGACAATGAGCCCGGGTGTGCAGATAGATCCCAAATCGATTGACAACAAGTAAAAGAACTCACGATGACAAGGGAAGAAAAAACACAGATCATTAACAGCATAGCCGAGCAGCTCCAGCAGTATCCCCATTTCTACATTACCGACATCTCGAGCCTCAACGCGGAACAGACTGCCAAACTGCGCAGGATGTGTTTCGAAAAGGAGGTGAAGCTGATGGTCGTTAAGAACACCCTGCTGGGCAAAGCCCTGGAGCAGGTGGGCGGCGACCATGTGGAAGAGATATCTTCGGTTCTTACGGGGTCTACTTCGGTGATGTTCTCGATGGTGAACAAGACCCCTGCGGTCCTGATCGAGGAATTCCGCAAGAGCAGCGACAAACCCGTACTCAAGGCTGCATACGTCGAAGAGAGCGTTTACGTCGGCGACGACCAGCTCAAAACACTTGCCTCTATCAAGAGCAAGGAAGAGCTTGTGGGCGAGATCATCTCCCTCTTGCAGTCCCCGGTCAAGAACGTTATTTCTGCCCTCCAGGGTTCGGCAGGCGGCAAGGTTGCAGGCCTGGTGAAAGCCCTCGAGGAGAAAGGCGGCGCGGCTTAAATTATTTTAACCTCCGGGCGGCCCCTGCGGGCGGCACCGGGAAACGGCCCCCTCGGACGGGGTAACAAACAAATCAAAACAAAAACTTTAAAAACCTATAACGATGGCAGATGTAAAAAAATTAGCTGAAGAGTTGGTAAACCTGACAGTTAAAGAAGTAAGCGAACTTGCAAACGTACTGAAAGAAGAATACGGTATCGAACCTGCTGCTGCTGCAGTCGCAGTTGCTGCACCGGCAGCCGGAGGCGGTGAAGCCGCCGCCGCCGAAAAGACTTCGTTCGACGTGATCCTCACCTCTGCAGGTCAGGCTAAACTCCAGGTAGTTAAAGTCGTTAAGGATATCACCGGCCTCGGTCTGAAAGAAGCCAAGGATATCGTAGACGGCGCTCCGAAAGCTATCAAGGAAGGCGTTGCCAAGGAAGAAGCAGAGTCTATCAAGGCTCAGCTCGAAGAGGCAGGTGCCGACGTAGAGCTTAAATAGTCATAACCGTTTGACTGAAAATGGTGTAGAGTCTGGCCCGGTTAGACTCTACGCCTTTTCTCGTCTAAAACAGCCCCGCCCGGCCAACAGGCGCTCCACAGGCTTCAAAGGGCATCCGGAGCGGCAACGGGCATCCGGCGAGCGGACCAGGCGGTCAAGCACAGCCACCGCACGATGAACCAGGGGCGGCATACTAAACGGTGCGTTTTTCCCGTTATATATTCTTGCGGAAAAGGCCCGTTCAACTAACCACCCAAACCAGCCAGGCAAGGCAATAAGGCCAGCCGTAAGCCGGCCCCGGGCAGGACAACAATGCAGAACCGACACACCAGCCACCCCGGCAAGACGGAGCGGCAGTGTAAACCCCTCGAGCCCGGGACCCGCCGGTAACATCCCGGGGCGGTAACGAGGGCCGGGCGAACAGCCCCGGCAGAGACCCTGACAGCAGCATGGGGCACTTTCGCGCCCGGCATGCGGAACGGACCTTAACTTCCGCACAACGCACCATTTAAAATTCAAAGGATACAATGTCCGAAAAAACGAATAACCAGAGGATCAGCTTTTCAGAGGTAAAGAACAGGATGCCCTATCCCGACTTCCTCGAAGTTCAGCTCAAATCATTCCAGGATTTTTTCCAGCTCGACACCACGGCCGAAAACCGTAAGGAGGAGGGGTTGTACAAGGTGTTCATGGAGAACTTCCCGATCACCGACACCCGGAATAATTTCGTCCTGGAGTTTATCGATTACTATATCGACCCTCCGCGGTACTCTATCGAGGAGTGCCTCGAGCGGGGGTTGACTTACAGCGTCCCGCTAAAGGCCAAATTGAAGCTCTACTGCACCGACCAGGAGCATGAGGATTTCGACACCGTGGTGCAGGATGTCTATTTCGGTACGATCCCTTATATGACCCCGCGCGGCACGTTCATCATCAACGGCGCCGAGAGGGTCATCGTTTCGCAGCTCCACCGCTCGCCCGGGGTTTTCTTCGGCCAGAGCCTCCACACTAACGGTACGAAGTTATATTCGGGCCGTATCATCCCGTTCAAGGGGTCGTGGATCGAGTTTGCGACGGACATCAACAACGTGATGTACGCGTACATCGACCGTAAGAAAAAACTCCCGGTAACCACTCTGCTCCGCGCCATCGGGTTCGAGAGCGACAGCCAGATCCTGGAAATATTCGACCTGGCGGACGAGGTCAAGGTCAACAAGGCCAACCTCAAGAAAGTGGTGGGCCGCAAGTTGGCCGCCAGGGTACTGAAGACCTGGGTGGAAGACTTCGTGGACGAGGATACCGGCGAGGTGGTTTCCATCGAGCGTAACGAGGTCATCGTGGACCGCGAGACGGTACTCGAGGAACAGCACATAGACGAGATCATCGAGAGCGGCGCCAAGAACATCCTGCTTCACAAGGAGAACCTGAGCGGCACCGACTTCTCAATAGTATACAACACGCTCCAGAAAGACCCGTGTAACTCGGAAAAAGAGGCGGTGGTATTCGTTTACCGCCAGCTGCGCAACTCCGAGCCGCCCGACGAGGCTACGGCGAGGGACGTGATCGACAAGCTCTTCTTCTCCGACAAGCGTTATGACCTGGGGGAAGTGGGCCGTTTCCGTATCAATAAGAAACTCGGGCTGGACATCGACCCGAGCACCCGCATCCTGACACGGGACGACATTATCGCCATTATCAAGTACCTCATCCAGCTGATCAACTCCAAGGCCGACGTGGACGATATCGACCACTTGTCCAACCGCCGCGTACGCACCGTGGGCGAACAGTTGGCCAACCAGTTCAGCGTGGGCTTCGTGCGCATGGCAAGGACCATCCGCGAGCGGATGAACGTAAGGGACAACGAGGTGTTCACCCCGGTGGACCTTATAAATGCCAAGACGCTGTCGAGCGTGATCAATTCGTTCTTCGGGACGAACCAGCTCTCGCAGTTCATGGACCAGACCAACCCGCTGGCCGAGATGACGCACAAACGGCGCCTGTCGGCCCTGGGCCCGGGCGGTCTGTCGCGCGAGCGTGCCGGGTTCGAGGTTCGTGACGTTCACTATACGCACTACGGGCGCCTCTGCCCCATCGAAACTCCCGAGGGTCCGAATATCGGGCTTATTTCGTCGCTGTGCGTCTACGCCAAGATCAGCGACATGGGCTTTATCGAGACGCCCTACCGCAAGGTGGAGGACGGCAAGGTCAACCTGAACAACGACCAGATAATCTACCTCAGCGCCGAGGAGGAAGAGGGATGCGTCATCGCACAGGCGAGCGTACCCATCAACGAGAAAGGCGAGTTCCTGCAGCCCGACAAGATCAGGGCGCGCGAGGAGGCCGACTTCCCCACTGCAACGGCCCGTGAGGTGAAATACATGGACGTTGCCCCGAACCAGATCGCATCCATCGCGGCGAGTCTTATCCCGTTCCTGGGGCATGACGACGCTAACCGCGCGCTGATGGGTTCGAACATGATGCGCCAGGCGGTGCCGCTCGTTACGTGCGAGGCGCCGATCGTGGGCACCGGGCTGGAGAGGGACATGATCCAGGACAGCCGTATACAGATCGTGGCCGAGGGCGACGGTACGTGCGTATATGCGGACGCAAGGGAGATACATATTAAATATGACCTGACGGACGATGAGAAACTGGTAAGTTTCGATCCGGAAGTTACGGTCTACAAGCTCCCGCTTTACCGCAAAACCAACCAGAACACTTCCATTACCCTTAAACCGATCGTTTCCATCGGCGAAAAGGTAAGCAAAGGACAGATACTGACCGAGGGCTACTCCACCCAGAACGGGGAGCTGGCCATCGGGCGCAACCTCAAGGTAGCGTTCATGCCGTGGAAAGGCTACAACTTCGAGGATGCCATCGTAATCTCGGAGCGAATCGTAAGGGAGGATATCTTCACTTCGGTACACGTGGACGAGTACATCATGGAGGTGCGCGACACCAAGCGCGGGGTGGAGGAGCTCACTTCGGACATCCCCAACGTGAGCGAGGACGCCACCAAGGACCTGGACGAGAACGGTATCATCCGTATCGGGGCCAACGTCAAACCGGGCGATATCCTTATAGGTAAGATCACGCCCAAGGGCGAGAGCGACCCCTCTCCGGAGGAGAAGCTGCTCCGCGCCATCTTCGGCGACAAGGCCGGGGACGTGAAAGACGCTTCGCTCAAGGCCCAGCCGTCGCTGTACGGGGTGGTCATCAAACGCGACCTGTTCTCACGCGCCAGCAAGGATTCCAAGAAAGGCAAGCAGAACGAGAAGCTGGTGCTGGAGAAGATCGACATGGACTTCGTAAAGGAGAGCCAGGAGCTCAAAGAGCTTCTGGTACAGAAGCTGTGGACCCTGCTGAAAGACAAGTCGACCACCGGCATCACCGACTACTTCGGTGCCGAGCTATACCCGAAAGGGACTAAGTTCTCACAGAAGATGCTGGCCGAGATCGACTACAACAACCTTAGCACCGAGAAATGGACCGACGACGAGCGCATCAACGTGCTTGTTGACAAGGCCATCAACAACTATATCATCAAGTTCAAGGAGAGTGACGCCCGCGTTAAGCGTGAAAAATACAACATCACCAACGGGGACGAACTCCCGGCAGGCATCATCCAGCTGGCCAAGGTTTACATCGCCAAGAAGCGCAAGCTCAAGGTGGGTGACAAGATGGCCGGACGGCACGGTAACAAGGGTATCGTGGCCAGGATCGTGCGGGACGAGGACATGCCGTTCCTGGAGGACGGGTCGATAGTGGATATCGTGCTGAACCCCCTCGGCGTGCCGTCACGTATGAACCTCGGTCAGATCTACGAGACCGTACTGGGTTGGGCCGGCAAGCAGCTGGGGCTGAAGTTCGCCACCCCGATCTTCGACGGGGCGACCCTGGACGAGATCAACGGGTACACCGAAAAGGCGGGCGTTCCCCGCAGCGGCCTTACCTACCTGCACGACGGAGGTACGGGCGAGCGGTTCGACCAGCCGGCTACCGTGGGCGTGATCTACATGCTTAAGCTGGGCCATATGATCGACGACAAGATGCATGCCCGTTCCATCGGCCCGTACTCGCTGATCACCCAGCAGCCGCTGGGCGGTAAGGCGCAGTTCGGGGGCCAGAGGTTCGGGGAGATGGAAGTGTGGGCGCTCGAGGCGTTCGGCGCGGCCAACATCCTGCAGGAGATCCTGACCATCAAGTCGGACGACGTGATGGGACGCGCCAAGGCCTACGAGGCTATCGTCAAGGGCGACAACCTGCCGCAGGCCGGCATACCCGAATCGCTCAACGTACTGCTTCACGAACTGCGTGGCCTGGCGCTCAGCGTCAAACTCGAGTAAGCGCTACGCGCCGTTCGGTTGTTCCAAAGAAAAGATAAAAAACGAAATATATGTCATTCACGAAAGACAACAAGAGTACCGCCGGATTCGACAAGATCTCCATAGGGCTGGCTTCGCCCGAGGAGATACTCGCCGCTTCGAGCGGTGAGGTCCTCAAGCCCGAAACGATCAACTACCGCACGTACAAACCCGAACGCGACGGTTTGTTCTGCGAAAGGATATTCGGCCCGGTGAAAGATTACGAGTGCCACTGCGGTAAGTACAAACGCATCCGCTACAAGGGTATCGTCTGCGACCGTTGCGGGGTGGAGGTGACCGAAAAGAAAGTGCGCCGCGAGAGGACCGGGCATATCTCGCTGGTGGTCCCGGTGGTACACATCTGGTACTTCCGTTCCCTGCCCTCGAAGATCGGGTACCTGCTGGGTATCCCGTCCAAGAAGCTGGAGGCGATAATATACTACGAGAGGTACATAGTGATCCAGGCAGGAGCGGCGGCCGCCAACGGGGTGACCGAACTCGACCTGCTGACCGAAAAGGAGTACCTGGACGTAATTGCCGCCCTGCCCAAGGGCAACCAGCAGCTGGAGGACAGCGACCCTGAGAAATTCATGGCCCAGATGGGCGCGGAGGCGATATACACCATGCTCCAGAAAGTGGACATGGACGCCCTGTCGTTCCAGCTGCGCCACAAGGCCAATACCGAGACCTCGCAGCAGCGTAAGGCCGAGGCCCTCAAGAGGCTCCATATCGTGGAATCGTTCCGGGCGTCGCGGGAGGTGAACAACCCGGAATGGATGGTGTTGAAAGTGATCCCGGTGATCCCGCCCGAGCTGAGGCCGCTCGTGCCGCTGGACGGGGGACGCTTCGCCACGTCGGACCTCAACGACCTTTACCGCAGGGTCATCATACGTAACAACCGCCTCAAAAGGCTTATAGAGATAAAGGCTCCCGAGGTCATCCTGCGCAACGAAAAACGTATGCTTCAGGAGGCCGTGGACTCGTTGTTCGACAACTCGCGCAAGAGCAACGCCGTAAAGACCGAAAGCAACCGCCCGCTCAAGTCGCTGAGCGACAGCCTGAAAGGCAAACAGGGCCGGTTCCGCCAGAACCTGCTCGGTAAACGTGTGGACTACTCGGCCCGTTCGGTTATCGTCGTTGGTCCGGAGTTGAAGATGCACGAGATGGGTATCCCGAAAGATATGGCTGCGGAGCTGTACAAACCGTTCATCATCCGCAAGCTTATCGAGCGTGGTATCGTGAAGACCGTAAAGTCGGCCAAGAAGATCATCGACCGCAAGGACCCGGTTATCTGGGATATACTGGAGAACGTGATCAAAGGGCACCCGGTGCTGATGAACCGCGCCCCGACGCTTCACAGGCTCGGTATCCAGGCGTTCCAGCCCAAGTTGATCGAGGGTAAGGCAATGCAGCTGCACCCGCTGGCGTGTACGGCGTTCAACGCCGACTTCGACGGCGACCAGATGGCCGTCCACCTGCCCCTGGGCAACGCCGCCATCCTCGAGGCGCAGATACTGATGCTCGGGTCGCACAATATCCTCAACCCGGCCAACGGCGCGCCTATCACGGTGCCGTCGCAGGACATGGTGCTGGGGCTGTATTACATCACCAAACAGCGCCCCAACGTAAAGGGCGAGGGCATGGTGTTCTACGGCCCGGAGGAAGCCATCATTGCCTATAACGAGGGTCGCGCTGCGCTCCATGCAAAGGTCAAGGTGGTGATAGACAACGTGCTTCAGAAAGACGGCACGTTCCAGAAAGAGCTGCTCGAGACCACTATCGGCCGTGTGCTGTTCAACCAGGTGGTACCGCAGGAAGTGGGCTTTATCAATACCCTGCTCACCAAGAAATCCCTGAGGGACATTATCGGGGTGGTGATGAAAAAGGCGGGTGCCGACAAGGCGGCCGAGTTCCTGGACAACATCAAGGAGATGGGTTACGGGTCGGCTTTCCGTGGCGGGCTGTCGTTCAACCTGGACGCCGTGATCGTGCCGGAGGAGAAAGAGAAGCTTATCAGCGAGGGTTACAAGCGGGTGGATGAGGTGTTGGACAGCTACAACGCCGGTCTTATCACCAACAACGAACGTTACAACCAGATCATCGACATCTGGACCAATATCAATACTAAGCTCACCAAGACGGTGCTGGACCACCTGGTGTCCGACCAGGACGGGTTCAACCCCGTATATATGATGCTGGACTCCGGGGCCCGTGGTTCCAAGGAGCAGATCCGCCAGCTCTCCGGGATGCGCGGCCTTATGGCCAAGCCGCAGAAAAGCGGTGCAGACGGGGGGCAGGTAATCGAGAACCCGATCCTTTCGAACTTCAAGGAGGGGCTGTCGGTACTCGAATACTTTATCTCGACCCACGGTGCGCGTAAAGGTCTTGCGGATACGGCCCTTAAGACGGCCGACGCGGGTTACCTTACCCGCCGGCTCGTGGACGTGGCCAACGACGTGATAATCACCGAATCGGACTGCGGCACCCTGCGCGGCCTCACGGCCACCACCCTCAAGCGTAACGAGGACGTGGTGCAGACCATGTACGAACGTATCCTGGGCCGGGTAGCCGTTCAGGACGTAATAGACCCGCTGACCGGGAACATACTGTGCAACGCCGGGGAGGAGATCACCGAGGAGAAAGCCGAGGAGATCGAAAAATCGCCGGTCGAGCAGGTGGATATCCGTTCGGTACTCACATGCGAGGCCCGTCGCGGCGTCTGCGCCAAGTGTTACGGCCGCAACCTGGCAACGGGGCGGATGGTACAGCGCGGCGAAGCCGTGGGCGTTATTGCGGCCCAGAGTATCGGTGAGCCGGGTACGCAGCTTACACTCCGTACGTTCCACGTGGGTGGTGTGGCTGGCGGTGTGAGCGTAGACTCGAACATCATTGCCCGTTACGACGGCAAGCTCGAGATCGACGACCTGCGCTTCGTGGAGCATAAGAACGAGGCAGGCAAGAGCGTTAAGATCGTTATCAGCCGCTTGTCGGAACTGCGGATCGTGGACGTACATACCGGGATAACGCTTTACACACATAACCTGCCGTACGGTTCGGTTCTCTATATGAACGACGGCGACACGGTGAAAAAAGGCGATTTCGTTTGCGAATGGGACCCGTACAACGCCGTTATCATCTCGGAGTTCGAGGGCAAGATCGCGTTCGAGAACGTTATCGAGGGTGTGACCTACCGCGAGGAGTTCGACGAGGTGACGGGCCTGCGCGAAAAGGTTATCGTGGAATCGAGGGACAAGACCAAGAACCCCGTAATCCGCATCCTCGACAAGGCGGGCAACGAGCAGAAGCAGTACAACCTGCCTGTGGGCGCACATATCGTGGTCAAGGAGAACGCGACGGTGCATACCGGCGACACACTTATAAAGATACCGCGCGCCGTAGGTAAGGCGGGCGACATCACGGGGGGTCTTCCCCGGGTTACGGAGCTGTTCGAGGCGCGTAATCCGTCCAACCCGGCCATCGTATCGCAGATCGACGGCGAGATATCGTTCGGCAAGATCAAACGCGGTAACCGCGAGATCATAGTCACCTCCAAAGGCGGCGAAGTACGCAAATACCTCGTGCCGCTGTCGCGCCAGATATTGGTGCAGGAGAACGACTACGTCTGCGCCGGCATGCCGCTGTCGGACGGTGCGATCACCCCGAGCGACATCCTGTCGATCCTCGGCCCCACCAAGGTTCAGGAATACATTGTGAACGAGGTTCAGGAGGTGTACCGTATGCAGGGTGTGAAGATCAACGACAAGCATTTCGAGGTGATCGTGCGCCAGATGATGAACAAGGTGCAGATACAGGACCCGGGCGACACCCGCTTCCTGGAGGAGCAGATCGTGGACAAATGGGAGTTCATGGACGTGAACGACGAGCTGTACGACAAGGTTGTGGTTACCGATTCGGGAGATTCGCAGAACGTACATCAGGGTGAGATCATCTCGGTGCGCAGGCTGCGGGACGAGAACTCGATGCTGCGCCGTAAGGACCTGCGTCTGGTTGAGACCCGCGAAGTGGTTCCGGCGACCAGCAACCAGGTGCTTCAGGGTATTACCCGTGCGGCACTGGCCACCAGCAGCTTTATGTCGGCCGCCTCGTTCCAGGAGACGACCAAGGTGCTGAACGAGGCCGCCATCAACGCCAAGGTGGACCCTCTGGCCAACCTAAAGGAGAACGTGATCTGCGGACACAAGATACCGGCAGGTACCGGTATCCGCGATTACGACAACCTGCTGGTAGGTTCTCTCGACGAATACAACGCGATGGTTACAAAGTAACCGTACCTATAACGACAACAGCAAAGGCGCTCATGTATGAGCGCCTTTGCTGTTTTAAGGGGGGGGGATGGGAAAGGGGCCGGTATACGGGCTCGGTGAGGAAGCGGGCTCGGTGAGGGCACGGGGACTTTTGAAGCCGGCTAAAAAATGATCAGAGAGAAGACAGGCGGGAATTACAATGATGGATATGGACCGGAAAGCGAGACCCGGGGAACAGGGGGCCGGGAAGTGGATGGGTTATAAGCAGGCAGGGAGAAAATAATTATGGAATCTGGAAACTGTGGATGCGGGAAGCAGGGAAGCATGGAACAGGACAGATGGGATGCATACTGAAATGTGGAGGATTGCCGCGTCGCTACGCTCCTCGCAATGACGTTAATGCCTTGCGCCTTTTCTGTTATTTCTTTTCCACTTTTGCTTGTCCAAAAGTGGAGCAAAAGACACCGCCTCTCCGGGATCAGGCGTCGCTCCCGGGAGCTTCCCTCACTACATGGTAGTTCGGGTGATCTCCCTCCTGCGACTTTAATCCTGCCCCGGCGAAAATGGCGGATAATTCCCGGCTCTGCCGGGAGATGAGATTCCATTTCCATTTAGATTGCTTCGTCACTTCGTTCCTCGCAATGACGTTTCTTTCCCGTCATTGCGAACGCAGTGAAGCAATCTCAATCATTGCACTTCCCGTGAGATTGCTTCGTCGCTGTGCTCCTCGCAATGACGCTTTTTTCCGTCATTGCGCTAATAAAATCTGCACAACATTGAACTCGATCCGCCAGGATACTTGTGTAAGACGGGTTACATCCGTTCGGGGACTTGTATGCCGAGCAAACCCAGAGCCCGGGCGATCACATCGGCGACTTCGGCCGCAAGCCGGA
>JAJQED010000017.1 GCA_021201825.1 Alistipes sp. | reverse complement strand
CCCCCCCCCCCCCCCCCCCCCCCCCCCCCCCCCCCCCCCCCCCCCCCCCCCCCAAATTACATTTAAATTGTTTTAGTCTTAAAAGGCAAATAAAGCCTGCGCCGGTCCATAGGGACCCGGACGCAGGCTTTGTCGTTTCTACCCGTTACTATTCTGAAACTTTTACCTGCTCCAGCCGAGATAAAATTTCTCAAAAACCTATGCCTATGGTCTATTAACCTTGATCGGGCAGATGCCGTCTGTGCATTTGCCGCAAAGTAAATTCCTCCCAAATGGAACATGAATTAATAAATGAAGAAAACATGACGAAAAATTTACTAAAGCTCACGGGCAGGTTCAAACTCCGGTCGCTGGTTTGGCTAATGGGGTTAATGCCGGTAGCCGGACTGAACGCCAACGCCGCCGGTAGCGATTCCGCCGTCGATGCCGGTTCGGTGGAAACAGTACAGCAACAAACAATGGTCAGAATTAGCGGGCGTGTGCTGGACGAGAACAAAGCTCCCGTTGCGGGAGCCATGATACTTGTAAAGGAGAGCGGCCGGGGTGTTATCTCCGGGATCGACGGTACGTTTTCCATCGAGGTTTCATCTAATGAATCGCTGGAGGTTTCTTTCCTGGGCTACGAGACACAACTGATTCCGGTAGGCGCCAGTACACAATTAGTGGTAGAACTTATTCCCAAGGCTTCGGAACTGGATGCTGTGACGGTCGTTGCCTACGGCCGTCAGCGAAAGGAGAGTATTGTAGGTGCAATCAATACTATCGATTCGAGGGACCTTAATGTTTCTACGGGGCAGTTGTCCACCAATCTGGCAGGAAAGCTGGCCGGGGTTGTAGTGATGCAGCGTACGGGGGAGCCGGGTGCCGGGGCCGATTTCTGGATACGCGGTATCAACACGTTCGGGGAGAATAATAAGCCCCTGATCCTGGTGGACGGGATCGAGCGCGATATGGACCTTGTGGACGTGGAGGACATACAGACGTTCTCCATTTTGAAAGACGCTACTGCCACCGCCCTCTACGGGGTGAGGGGTGCCAACGGCATCGTACTTATCACCACCAAACGCGGTAAGGAAGGCGAGCCGACCGTAAGCGTCAAGGCGGAGTTCGGGATGACCCAACCGGTCAAGGTGCCGTCCATGGCCAATACCGAAGAATGGCTCAGTTACTATAACGAACTGTACCGTGATGCCGGCAATGCTCCTGCGTTCTCGGATTACGAGATACAGATGTACCTGAGCGGTGCAGACCCTGACCTTTATCCGTCCGTGAATTGGGTCGATACCATATTCAAGGATTGGGCGAAAACGGGCCGTGTGAACGCTAACGTTTCGGGCGGTTCGCCGAAAGTGAGGTATTACATAGGTACGTCCTGGTATACGGAAGAGGGTATTTTCAACGTAACGGACAAGAGCAGGTACGACGCGAATATGAAGTTCGATAAATTTAATTTCCGGTCGAACGTCGATATTAACCTGACCAGTTCTACCGAGCTGGGTTTGTCCCTTTCTACCCAGTATACCTCCAAGAACTCCCCGGGTTTGTCGAGTCTCGAGACCATATACAGCTATACCCTTTTGACCACACCCATTGCAACGCCGACCGTCTTTTCCGACGGGACGCTTGCGGGGCCGTCACAGGGCCGCAATCCGTATAACGACCTTAACAATACGGGTTATACGCGGGAGAGCACGATAGTAGCCCAGTCGCTGTTGTCGCTCAATCAGGATTTCTCGGATATGATAACCCCGGGCTTGTCGGCGAACGTAAAATTCTCATGGGATGCTGATAACGGTAATGTGCTGCGCCGGCATATAACCCCGGCTACCTATTATGCGAGTGGCAGGGACGATAACGGAGATCTTATCCTGCATGAAACCCCGACAACCCCCACGCAATATATGCAACTGTCTTCCAGCAGTACGAGCTGGACAACAGTGAATTTCGAAGCGATGATGCTATATGAACGGGTTTTCGCCCTGGACCACCGATTCAGCGGTATGTTCCTTTACAGTATCCGCAGCCGCAGGAACAATACCCCCACTAAGACGGACAATGAGAGTGCTTATATAATGGCTTTCCCGTACAAGAACATGGGTATCGCCGGGCGGTTTACCTATTCCTTTATGGATAAGTATTTCGCCGAGTTCAATTTCGGTTACAACGGGTCCGAAAACTTTGCTCCCGGTAGACGGTACGGTTTCTTTCCCTCCTATGCGGCGGGATGGATGATGAGCAACGAAAATTTCTGGGACCCGATTCGGGATATAGTTACTCACCTCAAAGTAAGGGGTTCCTACGGTAAGATAGGTAACGACCAGATCGGCGGCAGCCGGCGGTTCGCTTATAATACCACTCTCGATACGAGCGCTTCCGGATGGTATTGGGGCAGTTCGGGCGGTGGAAATTATGAGTCAGGGATCTCCACTGCATTCCAGGGAAACACCGGAGTCTCGTGGGAAGAGGCTACAAAATCCGACATCGGTATCGAGTTCGGACTATTCCACAAGATAAGGGTGCAGGCCGATTACTTCTACGAAAAACGCGAGGGGATATTTATCGAACGTCAGTCGACCCCCTCCATCGTCGGGATCATAAATCAGCCCTATGTTAACCTGGGTAAGATGAAAAACCAGGGGTTCGACATGTCATTGGAATATGACCACCGATTCAATCCGGACCTGTTTTTATCAGTACGGGGTAACTTCACGTTCAACCGAAATAAAAACCTGTACGACGACCGGCCGGAACAGATATGGGCATACCAGAACTTAGCCGGATACGCTTATAACCAGCAGTTCGGCCTTATAGCCCTCGGCCTGTTCGAATCGGAAGAAGATATCACAAATTCACCGGTTCACAACCTGGGAACCTCTCCCCGTGTGGGCGACATCAAATACCGTGACATTAACGGGGACGGAGTGGTCAATGAGTACGATATGGTTCCTATCGGCTATACCGACGTTCCCGAAATAAACTACGGCTTCGGGTTTAGCCTTGCTTATAAGTCGTTCGACTTCTCGGCATTCTTCTCCGGGGTTGGGAATGTAACACGGATAATCTCGGGTCCGAACTTATATGGCCAGTCACTCAATATTCTGGTCCAGGGGCAATTGTATCAGGATGTAGCCCGTAACCGCTGGACCCTGGATAACCAGGATCCCAATGCTCCGTACCCGCGAATGTCGCTCACCACAGTGGAAAATAATATCCAGGCTTCCACTTATTGGCAACGGGATATGAGTTTCCTTAGGCTCAAGAATGCGGAAATAGGATATACCCTCCCTAAACATATCTCCAAAAAAGCGGGCATGTCCACAATGAGGATATATCTGCAGGGAGTCAATCTATTGACCTTTACAAAGTTCAAACTGTGGGACCCGGAGCTAAGCTCCAACTACGGGAATGTCTACCCGATGATGAGGGTGTTCACGGTCGGTGTAAACATGAATTTTTAAATATTCGCCATTATGAAGCATATTAAAATAACAACGCTTATCCTGCTTCTGGTTGTGGGTGCCAGTTCGTGCGAGAAATTCTTCGACGTGCAGCTGGACGACCAGGCCACCCTCGAGGAGATTTTCAGCGAGAGCAGGATGACCAGGAGGTTCCTGGCCCAGATTTATTCCTATATACCGATGGACGAGGAGACGGTAAACAACGACGGTTTCGTTTCACCCCGTTCGGACGAGGGTATGTACTCATGGTACCGCGACGTGAATTATATCCGTTACAAAACGGGTGATTACAGCAGTATCACTCCTGTGGACGAGGCTACGCACAATTACTGGCCTAAATTCTACAAGGCGATAAACCAGTGTCACGTTTTTCTGGATAATATTCATTATAACGTAGAAGATACGACCGAAAAAATAGAGTATATGAAAGCCGAGGTCCGCTTCCTGCGTGCATACTTCTATTTCTGCCTGTTCCGCCAGTACGGCCCGGTCTACCTCTGGTATGACGAGGCTCCGGACGATGCCATTATACCGTCCACGGTAGACCGTCACACGGTGGAAGAGAATATCGACTGGATCGTGTCCGAACTGGAGAGTGTGGCGGAGATACTTCCGCAGACCTTGGCGGAAGTAGGCGAGGAATCGCGTGACGGCCGTGTTACGAAAGGGGCGGCACTCGCGCTCCGGTCAAGGGTATTGCTTTATGCGGCATCGCCCCTGTATAACGGCGCGGATATCTATATCGGTCGTGTGCAAAACCTCAACGGTGAGTTTCTTTTCCCTCAAAGCAAAGACGCCAGTAAATGGGAACTGGCCGCACAGGCAGCTCTAGATGTAATAAACCTGGGCTTATATGATCTGTATGAGGCTTCCGGAAGCGATGCGTTCAGCAAGGGTGCGGCCTCATACCAGGGGGTTATGACCGAACCGTGGAACAGGGAAACGATCTGGGGTTGGTGGCGTAGGGCCTCCGCCGCCCATGATTGGCTGGGCGGTACTGGCGGCACGCTGGCGGTAGCCATGCCTAACAGTTTCACGGGGATTGCCTACGGTTATGCCGGTGTGGCGCCGTCGCTAAAACTCGTGGATACATACCCGATGTGGGATACGGGCCGCTACCCGGTTACCGGTTACGAGGGGCAGAACGATATGTCCCGTCCGATCGTTGATGCCGCGTCGGGATATTCGGCTTCCGGTTTTACGGACAATTACCAGCATCCTCTGTTGAGCTGGGCCGCGCCGTTCAAAGCACATAACAGTTGTATCGGCAGGGACCCGAGGTTCTACGCGAGTGTCGTGCCGAACGGTTTCTGGTGGCCGAACCAAAACCTTAACACGATCTTTACCTGCTATAACGATGCGAGTTGCTCATCGCCGTGGGCCGCATCCGGCGATAAGCTGCGGGTAGGATATATTTGGCGCCGGTTGTACGTGGACGACACCACTTTATCTTCCTCGGAAAACTACCAGGCGCTTAACTATGTATACCCGGCTTTCCGTATGGCGGAAATATACCTCAACTATGCCGAGGCATGTAACGAGAAACCCAACCGTGACGAGAATACCGCCATCGAATACCTTAACAAGGTCCGCAACCGGGCCGGGCTGAACAATATAGAAGTGGCCTACCCGGAGATAAGGGGTGACCAGGAACTTCTGCGCTGGTGCATCCAGAAAGAACGTATGGTAGAATTCGGGCTTGAGGCCATGCGCCATTACGATGCCTGCCGCTGGATGGTGGCCAAGGATGAATATCCGACCGATACCTGGACCCTGCACTTGAGTGCCTCTACTTACGAGGAATCTTACGAAAGGGTGACTTCCGATTTCGTGGGCGACCCCGCGACATTCAACGACAAGGATTACCTCTTCCCGATAAGTTCCGAACAGCTTGCCGAGATGACAAACCTAACCCAGAATTACGGGCATTAAACGAATGAACGATATGAAAAGAATTTTAAATAAAGTCCTTTTATCGGTAGCGGCCGTAGCCATATTGATCACCGGATGCAAGGACGAGCGCAACAACAATATGGTAGACGATACCATACTGTTCCGTAACTCCGGCACCGATGCATTCGTTACCCTGTCCATGCTTGCGGAGACCTATAACGTGGTGGTGCTAAAGAGCGGTAAGGGTACCGTCGAAGCAACGGCTATCGTGTTTGCGTCGGAAGATGCACTTTCCCGGTATAACCTGGAAAACGGCACCGATTACGAAATGCTTCCCGCAAGTTATTATACCCTGTCTCAGACCGAATTGAAGTTCGGCAAGAGCGACGCCGACGGGCAGGTGGTGACCATAACCTGGGACAGCAACCAGGTCGGTACCCTGGGTGACGATAAGGCTTATGTGATACCGCTGGAGGTAACGGTTAAAAATAATGTGATCGAAGCCAGCGAGAGCAACAATGTTATCTTCATCTATCTTACCCGGTCCTATGTCCAGATGGAGACCACCGTAACCACAGAAGTAAGGCCGGGTGCGTTGTACGGGATTAACCTCTATGACGGGACGGTTGTAATCGACAATCCGATTCCCAACCTGGATATCACGGTGAATTATGCGATAGATTATGACCTGGTGACTGCTTATAACCAGGCCAACGGGACGAATTACCTTGTACCGCCCGATAAATATAACGTGTCGCTTGCGGCCGGCTCGTCCGTGTTGTCCGCCGGAGAGTCGGAAACCTATTTCTCGGTTAATTTCGATACGAGTTCGCTTTTTTCCGGTAATGAACTGGTGACACAGGAGATAGATTACGACCAATACCTGGTGCCGGTCCGGATCACCTCTACATCCAACGTTGCGGTAGGTATTCTCGAGGAAATAATGTACATCCCAGTAAGCCTGTTCGGTGAGGTGAAAGGGCCGTGGGCCGTAATCGAAGGAGAGGACATTTGTTATGCCGTAGACCCTAACGACGGGGCCGCATGGACGCTGGTATATACCACCGACAGGTTGTTCGATGGAGACATTGAAACGGAATGGATTTCGCTGTGGGAGACGCAGAATGAGTTTCCGATGGTCTTTGTCGCAGATATGGGCAAATCATGTGTATTTACCAAGTTCTACATTGGAGACCACAGTACGATGCAGGGACAGTATAGAAACTACGAGATTTATACTGCAGTCGAATATAACGGAGCAAGTACCCAGTGGAACCTCGTTGCCGACGGATTGCGGGACTACGATTGGACCGATGGAGGAAAACTATACGAGTATCCTGTCAAGAACATGATTCCGGGCCGGTATCTGAAATTCGTGATCCTGAATGCACAGTACGCTAACTCAGGGGATTATATTTACGAACGCGGAAAACTTACCGAGGTTTTCGGCGAGGGTTTCTGATATTTTACTTAACGGACATCCGTTGCGGGAATTACCTCCCGCAACGGAATTGTTTAACGAAAGACTATGTTGAAATATATTACCGCCGTTTTAATTTTTGCCTGCCTTTTGCTGAGCTTTTGCGGCAGTTCAGACAATAAGGCACAGGGAGGTACTCCCGCATTGAGCCTGTCGGTCGTTAGTACGGGCGTTAATTCCGTTACCCTCGAGGCGAGCCTGATCAATGCCACCCATCTGCGATTGATTTGCATAGGCAAAGAAGAGGAGAAACTTACCGCCGATGACATTGCCGGTAGCAGAACGAATTATACCGGCCCGACCGTAACTTTGGAGGGTCTGGAAGCCGGAACCGACTATTCCGTATTGGCGGTGGCCTGTAACGATTCCAGGGGATACGGAGCATTGGAGGAAGTCTCTTTCACCACGGAAGACGCCTCTGCCGAAATGTATGCCTGGGAGCAGGAAAGGACCGGGATTTTGTCGTTCACCGATTTGGTACTGTGTTACGGGGGCAGCCGTCATCGTTCCCCTTATAGATGGTCCGAGGAACGGTTCGGTCCGTTCGTAACTTATATAGATGAAGACGGCACGGAGCATTGGCTTTTCGACAGCTTCCTTATGCTGGAATTCACTTCGGCAAGCCGGCCCGACGGTGTGCAGTATTCCTATATGGTCGGGGCCAACGGCTCTTCGGCCGGCCGGGAGCAATGGGAGGAATTGATCGATTACTGGTTCGAGCCGGGGTTCGGTATGGATGCGCTTGAGCAGGCCGTGGAAAAGGCGGCAGAGCGCCTACAATTCCTGCCCGGGAAACGGAAAGTGGTAATGTCCATGCCCGACCCGATAATATACCGCTCTTATGCCGACCAGAGCTCTTCCACCGTATATTGGGGCGAGTTGAACGGGCGTTCGATGGACTTTTCTTCGGCAGCCGACCGAATCGCTGTATACCAGTGGTATATCAATGAGGTTCGCAGTAGGTTCGATGCGGCCGGGTACCGTTTCATCGACCTTGCGGGTTTCTATATAATATCCGAAGAACTCGTCTCAACGGACGACGGATGGAACCCGGAATTGAAAAAATCATGGGAAGTTATTCCTGATGTGGCCGATTACCTGCATTCGTTTAACCACTGCCTTGTATGGATACCCTATAACCGTGCGGCGGGATATATCCGGTGGGAACGATTCGGGGTCGACTATGCTTATATGCAGCCCAACCATTTCTGGGACGATACGGGTTCGAAACCGCTAACCACCTTTTTCTCCGACATAAAGTCCCACGGCCTTGCCATGGAGCTCGAATTCGACGAGGAGCTTCTCGAGGGTCGGGCCGACTGCGATATTTACCGGGCGCGCTTGCGAAACTATATGGATGGCGCCCGCTCGAACGGGGTCTACGGCACTAAACCGCTGGCTTACTACCAGGGCAATAACGTATTATATGACCTGTGGAGTTCGGCATATACAAATGATATAGAATTGTACCATGAATTTTGCCGGTTCGTACTGGAAAACCCATTGAGAGAGTAGTACTAATACTCGGAATTTTAGTAAGTGAAACGAACCGGTATCCCGGCGCCGCATCCACCGCACAGGATGCGGCGCTTCTTTTGCCGTAAAACCGTCTACAGCCGGAAATTTTGCCGGCGAAACTCCGTCGGGGATATCCCGACGGTTTTTTTGAACATACGGGAAAAATAATCCGCACTGGCAAATCCCAGTTTACCGGCGATCTGTGAAATCCGGAGCCGTGTCTTGATCAGGAGTATCGAAGCCTTGTTCATTTTCAGCCGAATGAAATAATCTATGGGACCGTGTCCGGTTTCACGGAAGAATTTGCGGTAGAAATAGTTCCCGGAATAACCGGCGATAGCCGATAGGTCTTTCAGCGTCAAGTTTTTTTCGATGTTCTCATTCATGAAATGGGTTACCTTGGCAACCATATTGTCGCCATGTTCCCTTTGGGGAGTAGGGCCGCGGTCAAGGTTAAGATACAGGAAAGAAGTCAGGAAATGCATCACAATTACGTTGGCGTAATTTATCTTCGGGAGGGTCAGCCCGCCGCATAAAAGGGAATGGACGGTATCGAAAAGTTCGGTACGTTGCTCGATTCGCGAATGTACGGATGGTTGAGCCGTACGGGGTTTGGACATGGCATTGGAGAAAACCACCGCTTTGTCTCCCCCGAATACAATCCAATAGAGTGACCATGGGTCTGCATCGTCGGCGTAATAGGAAAACGGCACCCCGGCGGGGAGTACCATGTAGCGGTTAGCGGTCAACGAAAACTCTGTTCCGTTGCTATTAACCGTACCCTTGCCATCCGTACAATAAAGGAAGACGTGGTAAGGGGATCCGGCCGGCCGCGATATATGGTGGTGCCGTGCCCGGGGTATATGTCCCAGGGAATGTATGTACAGGTCCCCTGTAAGGGGATCGTCTTGTATGAGTTCCAGAAAAGGCCGGGGTATTACCACCAACCGTTCTCCGGGGAATCCGTTCTCTATTTTAGCCATCTTAATGTTCGGTTACCTGTTGCATGAATCGTGCGGTTAGAAAGCATTGATCCTCTATTTTTTTGCCGGGCCGCATTGGGTAAATTTGTTTGAACCTAAAACAAAAGTTATGAATACTTCTCAATGGATACGCTCCCTTATCAAACCCGGCCCCAGGCCGGCCATCCCCATAATGACCCATCCCGGCATCGAGATCATCGGCCGTACGGTCCTCGATGCCGTTACGGACGGGGAAGTGCATTACAATGCCGTTAAGGCCCTGAACGATAAATTCCCGCAGGCGGCCGCATGCACCACGATCATGGACCTCACGGTAGAGGCCGAAGCGTTCGGCTGCGAAATATATTTCAGCCAAAACGAGGTGCCCAGCGTTAAGGGACGGCTTGTGTCCAACGCCGCAGAGATCGAGGCGCTGCCTGTCCCCGGGATAGCCGCCGCCCGGGTCCCGCAATACCTTAAAGCCGTCCGGCTGGCTACAGAGAATATAGACAAACCCGTCTTCGCCGGTTGTATCGGGCCCTATTCGCTTGCGGGGCGGTTGTACGACATGACCGAAATAATGATGGCCATCTATACCGAGCCCGATGCGGCGAACCTGTTGCTGGAAAAATGCACGGCGTTCATCTTCGACTATTGCCGGGCGATCAAGCAAACCGGCGCGGCGGGGGTCATTATGGCCGAACCGGCGGCAGGATTGCTCTCGGATGACGATTGCCGCCTTTATTCCTCGGTCTATATCAAAAAGATCGTCGACGAGGTGCAGTCGGAGGACTTCGCGGTCATTTTGCATAACTGCGGCAATACCGGCCAGTGTACTGGCGCCATGTTCCATACTGGTGCGATGGGCTATCATTTCGGCAATAAGATAGATATCGTCGAGGTTCTTCAGCAGGCCCCGGCCGATGTGCTCATTATGGGCAATATCGACCCTGTCGGTGTACTGAAAATGGGTACTCCGGAGCAGGTCGAACAGCAGACGGCAATGCTGCTGGATACCACACGCGGATATTATAATTACATTATATCGTCCGGATGCGATACACCTCCCGAGGTCCCGTTCGAAAATATAGAGGCATTCTACCGTACGGTGGAAGATTTCGGTTAGTACAGATGAATTCACCCGGCGGCCCGTGATCAACTATACGGGCCGTTTTTTATGCCCTGCGTTTCTTATAGCAATCCTTTTTGCCGCAAATGTCGCATCCGTATGCGTTCTTTTTTACATGCTCTCCGATACCTGCGATCCCGCTTACGGATTTTACGGGACTCATCAGGCATGAGTCGTTCAGCGTTACACCACAGGGATCGCCGGGAAACAGGCCGAACAGCGCCTTTTGTTCCCGAACGCTCCAGCCACAATAGCCCGGACTATAGGAGTTGGTTATCCGGCAGTTACATGATGCCGCCTCTTCTTCTATGCGGACCGAAATATACCTTGCCGCCGCCTCGGCTATTTCCGAGCCTATGGCGTCTGCTACGAACTCCCGGAATATATCGCCGTCCTGTCTAAGTCCGTGCTGCCACTGCTCGAACTGTCGGCCGGCCGTCACGATAAATACGGCGACCCGGGTCGCATCCTGAAAGAACGGGGTTATTACCGGTCCCGTTTTAAATATGGTCTCACCTAAAGTCAACTCCCGGTTACGAATACCATCGACCGGCAAGATGGTATAAGCCATTTCCGGTTGGCAATTTCTTCCGGCCTGCTCGAGCATATCGTTAACGATAGCCTCCATATCCGGCCCGGGAACCGCACCTGCCATCCCCATCGTCCGGTAGATCTCCCGGATGTCGAGGTCCAGGGCGGCGAATCCCGGTCGGAACGTTTTCATGGCGTCAGGAATTTAACCCTATCAGTTGGCGTGCGAGTGTGACCGCTGCGTTGGCGTTGGAGCTATATCCGTCGGCACCGATGCTGCGGGCGAACCCCTCGCTGAGAGGAGCGCCGCCGACCATCGTCTTTACCTTGCCTTTGAGCCCTGCCTGATCGATTGCCGCGATAACTTCTTTCATATAGTTCATCGTGGTGGTAAGCAGCGCCGACATACAAATTATTTGTGCGTTGTTCTCCAATGCCGCTTCTATGAATTTCCCGCTCTCGATATCCACCCCGAGGTTTATCACCTCGAAGCCGCACCCCTCGAGCATCGAGGCGACCAGATTCTTGCCGATATCATGCAGGTCGCCCTTTACGGTTCCTATAACCACCGTGCCGATGGTCGAATCCTTGCTTCCTTTAAGTAGAGGCTTGATAATGTCCAGGCATCCTTTCATGGCCCGTGCGCTCATCAGCAGGTTGGGGACGAAAGCCTTGCCCGCCTCGAAGCGGGAGCCGATCTCCTCCATTCCCTTGATCATATAGTCGTTGATTATCGCCTGCGGCTCCATTCCGGCCGCCAGGGCCTCGTTGGTGGCCGTTACGGCCTCTTCGAGTTTGCCTGCGAGGATCGCCTGGTAGAGTTTATTAAGGTCGGTCATGTCGGTTAAGTTTTTAGGTTATGGTTTTCGGTTATTTACCCTCTGTCTCCCTGCGGCGGATCTCATTAGCCGCGTCTATCATTCCCATGTAGCCGTCTATCTCCATATAGTCCGGTACCGAGTTGCCCGTGCCCAGGCCGTACCCCCGGGCCATGGCCCGGAACTGAGTACCCTCGCTTAGAACCTTATCGTATACAACCTCGTACGGGTTGAGTATTATCTCGTTCATATCGAAGCCGCCAAAGAGCCCGATCCGGTCGTTATAACGTTCGATCCATTCGGTGAACGGTGCTATCTGGTCTTCGTTGGAATGCTTGGCATCGATGCCGTTGGCAAGGATATCGTCCATTACCGAGAAGATATTGCCGCAACTGTGCAGCAGGAACTTTTTGCCGTAACCGTGCACAAGGTCTATCACACGTTTGTGCTGAGGGAGGATATGTTGCCGTATGGTGTCGGGTTCGAGCATGGTGGAGGTACGGTAGCCCAGGTCGTCGCCCATGCGGCAGAAAACGAACAGGTCCCCGTAATTGTCCAGCACCCAGCTCCACAAAATCATATAGAGGTCGCCGATCCTGACGAACAAGTCGCGGAAAAGGTCCGGGTCCAGGAATTGCATCATACATAGCTGTTCGTACCCGACCAGGTCCTCCGACGATTCGAAGATACCGTAGCCGCATCCGCCATAGGCTTTCATCCCCGGCGGCATGGTCTTCACCAGTGCGTCAAGGTGAGGTTTATAGGTACGTTTGAAAATTTCCGGTATCTCCGCCCAGGGGTATTTCTCGTAATCCTCCCGGGTTTGGATCGGTCCGGCCATGCCGCCGAGGATGGCGCCGTGGCCCGGGATTATGTCACATATCTTAGCCTCGAAACTCATCGCGTCATAGGTCATCTCTTTCCAGAATCCGGTCACGATACGGTAGTAATCCACCAGTTCGTCCGGAGTAAGCCCGTCGGCTACCAGCTTCTGGCCAACCATCTTCGATATGAACGGTTCGTCTATGTTATGTTCGTAAAGCGGCAGGTAATCCGGCCTTTCGTTATACAGCACTTTCAGCACATTGTTATAGTCGGGCTGGAAGTCTTTCCTGAATTTTATCTTCATGGTATTTCTTATTTGTAATTTTCAAGCAGGGCCCGGGTCTCGTCCGGGTAGTTGTGCATCCGCAGTTGCCATATCAATTCTTCAACGTTGACAACCTTGATATTGCCGGGAAGTCGTTCCTTGCAAAGTACGGCAGAGCCCACCCCGTGGACATGGCCTCCCGGGCGGTTTTCTCCCGTTAGGTCCTCGGGGTCGTCAACCGGTGTGAACCAGGACCAGGCATGGACGGAAGTCACGGAAAAGGTAGGCCCGGACGCATCGGCGGTCAATTTTTTATACTTATCCGCAATATAGGTCGGGGTTCCCTCGGATTCCCCATTCAGGCCCTCCCCGTAATTCCATATGGAATAGCGGACCGTAATGACCGGGATATGGTAGCCATTGGAATTTTGGAACCACATTATCTCCCCTTCGCCGCCGGCATAGGGAGTGTACTGTATCACCACGATGCCGGCCAGCCGGTCGTTATTGCGGATATAGGCCCGGTATGCCTCCCGGGCATTGTCGGACAGGGCATCCATGCATACCAGTGCCAGGACGTTGTTGCGGTGCTGCCGCATGTGGGCGGCAACATGACGGGCCGCTTTATCGAGCAATGATTCGCGGTCTTTGAGTTCTGCGAACTCGTCGGCGTAATAGTAACCGCCCCCCAGGCTTTCCATCAGGGTGCATTGCGGGTCCTGCTTACGCAGCAGGTAATCGTTCTGGTCCGGGCAGATCATCGATAGGTTTGCGACCGGATAACCGAACGACATCCTAACATGGCCAGCATCCGCACTGGCGAAGTAAGACGGGGTGTCGAACCCGGTTATGGTCCACATGACATTATCCCCGTCAGACATATAGAACGAGATGTAATGTTCAGCGTCCCCGTAGTTTATGGACCGGGGGTCCGTTACCTTGACATGTCCCGACTGCCGGTTGCGGTAACCGGCCCACAGGAGCGGTGTGTTGACCGTCCAGTCATACGGGATCATAAAGTTACCGGTGCTTGAGACCAGCCTTACGAATTCGTCTTCCCCGACCGCCTGTTCCCATCCCATCACGGGGGAGAGTGGCTCGAGCCAGTTGAGAACATTGAGGATAAGTTCCCGGTTGTTGCCATATTCCGGTCGGTAGGAGACTTTATTGAGGTTCACCACCATCAACCGTGATGCGATGGCCGTACTCCTCTGGTTGGAGGTATATGCAGGCATTAGGACCAGCGCATTGTTACGGCATTTCTCTTTAAAGGCATCCCAACTATGGGCCAGGGTCATGCGGCTGGCGTCGAACAGCTTCGGGTAGCCCAGTTCGATGATCCTGGCCTCGTCCTTTATGTCGACCATGACCCCGCCGTAAACGTGCGCCGCTACCGATGCGGCATTGATACTTTCATGGAACCCCGTGTCGTAAAGAACATACCCTTTAATGACAAGTCTTGCATCTACAGTTTCCAGAAATTCCCAAACCCCGACCGTGCCCAGGTCTTCCATAGGCAGGTTGTACCGTATATGGGCATAGGCCGGTTTGCCGGTGTCCATCCATGCCATCGTCTCCCCGTTCCCCTCGTTGACGGACAGGGCCATCAGGCCGACCACCGATTCGCAAAGCAGATTATCGGTCAGCACCTTTTCTTCGTCATCGTGCTTGACTTCGGCAAGGGTCCAGTAACGGGTGCCGAATTTTTGTTCCGGGATGTTGTATTGGCCGACGTCTTCGAACGGATCGTATTCATCATGGTAGCGGATACGGCTGTCTGTATTGCAAGCTATCAGTATTGACGCCGTTAATGTCAACAGTTTTGTTTTTCCGGTCATGGCTATTTGGTTTTGACTTCCAGTGAAAAAGAGTAGGGTGCGTCGCTTATATCCGTCCCACGGGATAGTTGCGGGGCGGCACCCATTATGAACCGGATATCGGCTCCGCTTTGCAGTTCGTAGGTGGTCAGGTAGTTACGGCTGAATTTCTTCCCGTTCAGCATTGCTTCCTGTATGTATACATTCTCACGGGTGTTTTTTTCAGCGGAGATCGTTGTGGTCCGGCCGTCCGGCATCGTAAGCTCCACATGCCGGAACAGCGGCGACCCGATAGCGTATTCGCCGGTGGCCGGGCAAACCGGATAAAACCCGAGCGCGGAAAATACATACCAGGCGGATGTTTGGCCGTTGTCCTCGTCCCCGCAATAACCGTCCGGGGTAGGGCGGTAGAGCCTGTCCATCACCTGCCGGACCCAATACTGGGTCTTCCAGGGTTGTCCTGCCCAATCGTAGAGGTAAATCATGTGCTGGATAGGCTGGTTGCCGTGGGCGTACTGGCCGAAGTCGACTATCTGCATCTCGCGCATTTCATGAATCACGAACCCGTAAGCGTCGTCCGAAAACACAGGGGGCGTGGCGAAAACTTTGTCGAGTGCGGACGTAAATTTTTCATATCCGCCCATCAGTGCCGCAAGCCCGTGCGGGTCGTGGAAAACACTCCATGTGTAATGCAGACTGCAATCCTCCGTAAAATCTCCTCCCCAGGCATAAGGATCGAAATCCGGCCGGAAATTCCCCTGGGAATCCCTGCCGGCCATCAGTCCGGCTTCAGGATTATACAGGTTGTGGTAATTCAAGGCACGACGGGCATAGGTGCGCAACGTCTTTTTGTCCTTACCGAGCGCTTCAGCCAGTTTATAAATGCAGAAATCGGCATAAGCGTATTCGAGTGTCCGCGCCGCATTCTCCTTTATCCCTACATCGTACGGTACGTAGCCTAACGTGTTGTAGTAGTCGGCCCCGGCCCGGCCAACCGAGAGATATTCCGGATGGGCGTTACCGGAACTTTTCATTACCGCTTCCCAGAGGGTGTCGGTGTCCATTCCTGTAACCCCGTTCAGGTATGCCGAGGCAACGAGCGATGTAGAATTGGAACCGATCATTGCATCGCCGAGGTGACCCGGTGAGGCCCATTCGGGCAGCCATCCGCTTTCTTTGTAAGTGTTCGCAAGCCCCTCCATGATATGGCCGCTCAGCTCGGGATAGAACAGGTTGAAGAAAGGATGGACGGCCCGGAACGTATCCCAGAAGCCGTTGTCGGTATACATCCGTCCGGACTCGATATGGCCGTTATACGGACTGTAATGGTAAGGTTTGCCGTCCGTCCCGTATTCGTGGAATTCACGCGGGTACAGCAGTATACGGTACAGGCAGGAGTAGAACATGCGGACGTTATCCAGGTCGTCCAACCCGGCGTCCGATACCCGGAAGCGGTTCAGGTGCGAGTTCCATTCGGCACGGCCCTCGGCTTCGAGTTCGTCGAATGTCTTGGCGCCTATTTCATTTGCCAGGTTCAGTTCCGCCTGCTCCGGGCTGATGAACGAGGAAGCAGTCCGCAGGGTTACCTGTTCGGTGCCGCCCGTAGAGAAAGTGACCACCGCTCCGGTCCTTTGCCCGTCCGCAATATTGCCGTCGGTAAAACTGCCGTCGCACCATACGGAATAACTGTCGAACGGTTTGTCGAACACCACCACGAAATAGTTCCTGAAGTTGTCCGGTTTGCGTTCGTCATA
The DNA here is from genome assembly GCA_021201825.1 of Alistipes sp. GTDB lineage: Bacteria > Bacteroidota > Bacteroidia > Bacteroidales > Rikenellaceae > WRDF01. The sequence continues at coordinate 214,496 of JAJQED010000017.1, read as the reverse complement.
GCCGTAGCTTTGGGTGGAGTAGCCTATAATTTTATTCTCGGACGGTATCACCTTGACCCACGATCCGTCGTCGAATGCGTCGATGATAATGTTGCTTCGGTCGCATTCGGGAAAAGTGAACCGTAAGATCGCTCCCCTGGCACTCGCCGTCATCTCGGCATGGGTGAAACTGTCGGCGAGATAAACCTTGTAATAATGGGGCAGCATGGTCTCCGTCTTGTGTGAGAACCAGCTTTTACGGTCCTCTTCGAGGAATACCTTATCCCCCGTAGTGGCCATAAACGAATACATCCCGTAGTCGCCGACCCACGGGCTGGGCTGGTGCGTTTGCTTGAGGGCTACGATGTGCTTGTCATCGTATCCGTATTGCCAGCGGTCGCCGTTCGGGGCGGTCTGGGCCGTCCAGTGGTTCATGCCCCATGGCCTTGCGAAACAGGGGTAGACGTTTCCGTTGGAGAGTTGGAACTCGTTCTTGGAGCCGATAACGGGCATGACGTATCCTGTCAGGTCACGCTGCGAGGCAGAGGCGGTACCGGCCATAAGGCAGCCAAAAAGCAGGAATATCGGTATTTTCGATTTCATAAGGCGGTTGGAAAGTTTATCCTTGCCGCCATCAGTGCGGGGGCAAGGATCGGTTTCGGCATTAGAATACCCGTGTTAATATCTCCTGTGTCTGCTCCGGCCGGTAATACATCCTTACCCTCCAGATAAGCTCCTCCATCGGGACGATCTCGATGTCGTCGTCCAGTTTGTTGATGCACAGTTGTGCGGCGCCGGCACCCACTTCGTTACCTCCCGTACATTCGGCAAGCTCGTCCTGCGAGTCGCCGATATCGGCGAACCTGCTCCATGCGTGTACCGATACGGCGGAGAACGGCGTTACGGTTTCGGTATCCTCTTCGTTGAGCCGGTGTGCGATATAGGTGGGGGTACCCTCCCGTTCGGCGTTGTAGGTATTGTAATTCCATATGGAATACTTCACCGATACGACCGGTATGTCTATACCGTCCGAGTTGGTGAACCACATTATCTCACCCTTGCCCCCGGCATAGGGAGCGTAGCCGATCACCACGATGCCTTCAAGCTGGTTGTTGGCGCTGATAAACTCCTGGTACGCCCTTTTGGCCTTGTCGCCGGTCGGGTCCATGGCTACCAGCCCGAGCAGCTTAATTCTGTGCTGCCGCATGTGCGAAGACATATCCTTGGCGATCTTCCGCAGGGCTGTTGCGCGGTTGCCTCTCTCGGCAAAAGTATCCACGTAGTAATAGCCTCCCCCGAGGTTCTCCATAATGCTGTTTTCGGCATTCTGCAGGGAGAGCAGGTATTCGAATTGCGCCGGTGCCACCATCGAAAGGTTGGCCGCACCCATGCCGAACGTGAGTTTGGTCTGTTTGGCCAGTGGGTGGGTGTAATAATCCGCGCTCTCGAAATTATTGATCATCCACTGGATGTTGTCCCCGTCCGACAGGTAGAACGATACGAATTTCTTTTTGGTCGATTCCCAGTCGATGAACTGTGGATTGGTAACCTTGGCAAGGACCGACTTTTGCCGCTGTTTGTAGTTCATCGAGGTGAAGCTGGTGTTATATGCCCAGTCGTAGGGGACCATCATGTGGCCGTAACGGCTCACCAGGTTCACGAATTCGTCTTCACCTACGCCCTGCTCCCAGCCGTAAACCGGCGAATTGGGTTCGAGCCATGCCAGCACTTCCTCGAAAATGTCCACGTTCTGGCCGTTGATCGGCGTCCCGAAAGTTTTGTTGAGGTTGATCACGAACAGTTCGTGCGTTATGGAAAATTCCCGCAGGTTTGCCGTCTGCACCGGCATCACTACCAGAGCCTTGTTGTTACAATAGTCCCGGAATTCCCTCCATGAGTCGGCTGTGGTCTTGTCCCGGGCGTCGTAGAGCATCGTTAGGTGCGGACTTTGTTCGTAATACGCCTGGTCCCTGACGTCCACTATCACCGCATTGTAAACATGAGCCGCTACCGAGGCAACTATAGCGCTCTCGGGATTGGATTCGACGTCGGTCAAAACATAACCGCTGATCTGGGGATTGAGCTCCCCGTATGCAGTGGCTATCTGCTGCGGCACGCAAACCGACCAGTCTTCCGCCCCGGCCTCGTAGGTGACATACTCCTTGGATAGTTTATAGGCTGTCATATTGGGGTCCGATTCGTCCCGGAGCCATACCCCGTACTCCCCGGTGCCGTTCTTTACCGCCCGGTTCAGGATGCCGGCTGCCGACTGTGCCATCAGGTGGGCCTGCAGGCCCTGGTTGACGTCGGTACGGCCCAGGTCGTTGTTCCCCGTTACGTTGGCCACGTTGGCGATGGTTACGTACCGCCACGGTACGGCGGCGAATTCCGGGTGCCAGTATTGGCCGTTGTCGGCGATGGGGTCGTATTGTTCGAGGTAAAGCACCTTATCGCCGCTGTCGTCCTGTCCCCGCGACGGCGACTCGTAAACTTCACAGGCCGCAAGTGCTCCCGCCGCCAGGACCATCCATGCTATATATGTTCTTTTCATGGCAAAAAATTTTAGTGTTGTTAGTATCCGGGGTTTTGTTCCAGGCCGTCCACTTTGTTTATCTCGTCCTGCGGGATGGGCCGTACCAGATGGTCGGAGCTGAGATTGTCGTAGAAACCGACCCAAATGTTATACTTGTATACGCGGTCTATCAGTTTGTCGGTGCGTTTCAGGTCGAACCAGCGGTCGTGTTCGCCGACCATCTCCCGTCCCCGTTCGTCCAGGATGGTGTCCAGGTCTACCGACGTGAGCTCCATGGCTATGGCACCGGCATCGTCGACAGCCGCCCGGCGGCGGATATCGTTGACCCGTGAAAGCGCCATGCCGGTATTGCCGGCACCCAGATGGGCTTCAGCCGAGAGCAGGTAGGTCTCGCCGACCCGCATAACCATATCTTCCCTTTGTCCTGCGCTGTTCCATTCGATCTTGGTCTCCTTGAATTTCTTAACGATGGGCATGTGGTCCGAACCAGAAGAGAGTACGGGCATTGCGGTCGATTGAGGGTACCAACCGTAATCGCTCCCGTCGCGGTAAGGATAGAACAGTTCCGCGCCCCGGTCGTCGCCCGAATCGTCGTTCCACCGGGGATAGTAAAGCCCGAGCTCGCCGTATCTTTCGTTGGTGGGGTCGTTTATGTAGAATTCCCTTTGGAACGTTGCGTCGTAACGCGTGTCTGTCACGGGGTCCGTAAACCATTGGTGGATATCGGGGATGATCCAGTAGCCCCGTTGGGCGGCCGAATAATCCTGCTGGTTATAGACGAACATATCCGGGTGGAGGGCCGTGATGTTGATGGCGAACAGGGTGTGTTGCGGGTTGCCGCCGCCAAGGTACATCTTGTCGGTTCCGTACTGTATGGCGAAGATAACTTCGGCGTTGGCCTGGTTGTCTTCGGCGAATACGTCGGCGAAACTGTCCAGCAGGTAATAGTTCTTCTCTTCGATGATCCTGTCGAACAGGGCGGCAGCGGCGGTGAAATCGCTCCGGTTCCCGTAATATTTATAGGCACGGGTCAGGTAAACCTTGCCAAGCAACTGCATGAGCGCCGTGTTGGACAGCCGGCCCGTTACCGATGCTTTTGCAGGAAGAATATCCAGGACACCGTTAAGTTCGTCGATAATGAACTGGTATATTACTTCCTCCTCCGTGCGAGTGGTTTCGGTTATCAGTTCGTCACTCTCCTCGGTATAGAGCGGTACGTCCCCGAACGTTTCCACCAGGTAGAAGTAAGCGAAAGCCCGGAGGATCGTACCCTGGGCAAGGAACGATTCGTAGTCGCTTCCCGTGACCTCGGGGGATATCCTGTTCAACAGGATATTGGCTTCCTGGACCATCTTGTAAAGGTTCTTCCAGTAGCCGCCTACCACTCCCGCAGTGGAGTTGAACGTGCGGTCGTAGCCGTTGAACATCCGTTCGTTCTGGCTCTCCGATACCGCCATGTACATATCGGTGCCGTAGTACTGCAGTTCACCCGTGTTATAATGGGTCCTTAGCCTCGAGTACATATCGGTCAGAAGACGTATCTGGCCGTCGCGGGTGTCGTAATACTCGGTAGTGATTGCCGATGGGTTATCCAGGTCCAGGAAGCCGTTGCACGAAGTGGTCACGTAAAACACGGCCGGCAACAGAAGTAAACCTATATTTAAAATTCCCTTTTTCATTTTTCGTCAGGTTAGAATTTGAAATTGAGTCCCACGGAGAATATCATCGGGTAAAGCGACAGCTGTTTATAAACGTCTTCCCCTATGATCTCCGGGTCCGGGCCTTTGTAGTTGGTGAAAGTGAAAGGGTTCTGCACCGATAGGTAGGCGCGTGCGTATTGCAGTCCGATCTTGTCCGTCACCCGTGTGGGTACGGTATACCCGAACGTGATGTTCTGTACTTTTACGAACGAACCTTTTATCTGTCCGAGCACCTGGGTGTGGTAAGACTGGGAGCCGACGGCCGGATAACGGTTATTCCGGTTTTCGGCAGTCCAGTAGGGAACGTTGAGCTTGTTCCAGTGCTCGTTGTCCCAGGCGGTGAACATGTACATGAAGTCGTCGCCGTATATCCCGCCGATACGGGCATAGATATATACCGAGAGGTCGAAGTTACGGTAGGCGAAAGTGTTGTTCATACCCCCGGTCCAGCTCGGATAGCGGGCGCCCAGGATATGCATGTCGCGGTCGTCGATGGTTCCGCTCTCGTCCTTGTCCCATATTTTTATGTGTCCCGGCTTGGCACTGTATCGGTCCGCTTCCTCCTCTTCCCACTCCTGCCAGATGCCGAGTTGTTTCAGGTCGTAATATACGCTCATCGGATGGCCCACGAACCAGCGGTTGGCAAGGTCTTCCTGCACCCCGTCATAGAGGCTGAGGATCTTATTACGGTTCAGGGAGAAAGTTATACCGGTTCTCCAGGAGAAATCGTTGGTCGATATGTTCACGGTGTTGATACCCACTTCGACACCCTTGTTCTGTACCTTGCCGATATTTTGCGCGATCTGGTTGTAACCGTTCAGGTCGGCTACCGAACGGCGGAATATCAGGTCTTTGGTCTTCCTGTTATACAAGTCCAGCGTCCCGGAAATGCGGCCGTTAAGCAGGGTAAAGTCCAACCCGGCGTTCCATTCGGAGGTCATTTCCCATTTCAAGTTGGGGTTGCCTTTCAGGTCGCTGATCCCGAAACCGTTCTCTCCTTTGCCGTCAAAGACGTAATAGGATTGGGAAAGTTTGGTCCATGTTTCGTCATGGCCGACGCTGCTGTTACCCGCACGACCCCAGCTTACCCTGAGTTTAAGCTGGTCCACGAATTTTACATTGTCCATAAACCTCTCGTTGGCTATCTGCCAGCCGATCGCTGCGGAGGGCATAAATCCCCATCGATTGCTTTTCGAAAGCCGTGAGGTACCGTCGTATCGTCCGGTCAGGGTAAACAGGTATCGGTCGTCATAGGTGTAGTTCGTACGGAGCATCCCGGATATCATCTGGGCCTCCCAGTAATAGCTCGTGGCGCTGGTTATCTCGTCGGCTGTCTGGATGGCGTGCCATTTGGAGTCGTACGGCAAGCCTTCTCCCGCTATGGAAGAGCCCTTGTGAACTTCCCTCTGCATACTGTAAAGGCCGATCACGTTCAGCTTGTGCTTGCCGGCGAAAGTCTTGTCATAGGTGGCGATATTGTCCCAGACAAGATTGCTGTTGCGGCCTTCGGCGCGGCTGGCTTTGGGGGCTTTGGTTCCCTCCTGTGCCTGGGTAAAGGTGCCGACCCATTCGCCCAGTACATCCGTAGTATGCTGGTATGCGACCTGGGTCTTTATCGAAAGGTCCCTGATGGGTTTGTATTCGATAAATGCGTTGGCATTGGCAAAGAATTCCTCCCGCTGGCGGATATGGTTCTGTATCTGGATGAACGGGTTGATCTTACTCGATGTCGGCTGGCAGAAGAACAGGTAGTCGCCGTTGCTATCGTACGGGCTGACGATCGGCGGCAGGAAATAGGCGTTCAGAAGAGCTTCGTCAGAGCCGAGGTCCGTCTCGTTCACCGATAGATAAGTATTCAGTCCCATCGTGAATTTGTTGGCCCGGTGTTCGATACCGGCATTGACCGTGTATCGTTCGAAGTTCTCATTGCCGACCATACCCTGGTCCTGAGTGTAACTCAACCCCATGTTGTAGGAGGTCTTATCGCTTCCCCCTGAAGCGTTCACGCTGTGGTTTGTAACCACGCTGTTAGACGAGATTTCCCGCAGCCAGTCGTAAAACTCTCCGTCCCGGACCCGGCGTTTCTCGTCGTTGGTCAGGAAGTCGGAACGTCCAAGGGAAGCGCTCCCGTACTTGGTGGTCCAGAGCTGGACCCTGTAATCGAAATAGTCCATCCCGTTGCCTTTGCTGCCGATCATATCGGGAATGCGGGTCGGGGTCTTGATTCCGACATAACCGTTGTATTCGATGGTCAGACCCTCCTTGCGCGAAGCTCCTTTGGTGGTGATGATCACAACACCGTTTGCCCCGCGGGAACCGTAAATGGCCCCGGACGAAGCGTCTTTCATCACATCAATGGATTCGATGTCAGAAGCGTTGAGGTGCCGCATGCCGGATGACGATGGGACGCCGTCGATAACGTAGAGGGGTTCGTTGGAGAAGTTGAACGACTTCTCACCCCGGATGCGGATATTCATGTCCGCACCGGGACGGTTGGAGGTCTTGACGACCTCCACTCCTCCTACGCGCCCGTTGAGGGATTCGCTTATATTGGTGTTCATGGATTTTACCAGGTCGCTCCCCGATAGGCTCTGGATCGACCCCGTCAGGTCTTTTTTGGCAACCGTACCGTATCCTATAACCACTACACCCTCGATGTCTGCGGCATTTTCGTCCAGGGTTACCGTTATGTTGGTACGGCCGCCCGTCTCGACGGTCTTGGTGATGTAACCCAGGTAAGATACCTGTAGCCTGGCGTCGGGACCGAGGGTGATCTCGAACGACCCGTCCAGGCCGGCCACCGTCCCGTTGGTAGTATTCTCTTCCACCACCGATGCCCCGATGAGCGGGTTATTATTACTGTCGGTCACTTTACCGGTCACCTTGACCCCCTGTCCGGGCTGCGCGAGGGCCATTGACGGAATCAACAGGGATAGCATGGCCAGCATCAGACGGAATGAACATCTGTTATATGGTTTCATTTCATTCGATTTTTAGGAGTGATTATTTGATCTCGAACCATTTGTGGCTCCCCTCTATAGAGGCGCTGTGTTTGCCTGTCTTATCGGGAATGGCACTCTCGTCGTCTGGCATTTCGGTGAAATCCCAGGCACAGACAAGGCCCGATTCCGTTCCGTCCACATCACCGTTCATAAGGGCCTGGATTTCGGACTGGCTCTTGACGGCGTTCCATTTGCGGAACTTCTTTATATAGCCGGTCATACAGGCCTCTTTGTTGGTCGGACGCTGGAAAGCGTACATCCTGAAGTCGAGGGTGGGGGGTACATATTCCTGCACTACACCGCCGGAAATTATGTCGTTGTCACGCTCCCAGAACAGGTTGCCGTTCAGGTACATCCGCAGCTGTCCGGTGGACCCCGCACTCGCATCCCAAACGGCGGCTATATGGTTCCATTCGCCGAAATTTGTGGGGTAGTTGCCAGACCATTCGAAGACGCGGCCCGGGGCGGGACCCATTCCGATAGTGGTCCGCAGGCCCGTACCCATGAAGTTGATGGTCCACCCCTCGTGGAAGTTATCGGCGGTCGCATTGAAAGTACTTATAAAATCTCCCATGGCCGCTTCCAGGAACCCGGCATCGTATTTTATCCAGCTCTCGACGGTCCATTGCTGTCCGGCGCCGAATTCGGGCGACTCGCCGAAGTCGATATAACCCTTACTGTCCGTGCCGAACACGCAAAGCTCGGCCGGGGTACCCGGGTCGAGTATCTCCTGCAGGGAAATAAGGAATGCCTCGATCGCCTTTTCGGCATTTAGGACATAGGTATCGACTTCGTATTGGAGGTAGAGCATTCCCGCCTTAGCTTTGGATACACCCAGCACCAGCTCGTCGTAAGCCGCCTCCAGCTCGTCGTAAGCCGCTTGGGGATAGGTGCCGTCGGTGTTGCCGACGGTGGCGGTGTCGAGTATTGCACGTATTTCCGCCATCTTTGATATCATCTCTTCCAGGTCCAGCTCACCTGCACCGTTACTCTTATTGGTGGAACAGGCTATGACCGGAAAGAAAATAACGATCAATAGGAAAGATCGCCGTAGAAGTTTTCTTCTCATGTCGGTAGGTTAGATTAATTTTTAGGTTAGGTTTGGGTGCCGGCCGGGCCGTCATCCGTTTGCAAAATAGGTCCCCGGGGTTTATACCGCGGATTAGTAACGGGTTAATTCCCGGTTAAAAAAGCCGGGAAAATCGCTAACCGGAGAACTCCGGTGATCAGAAATGCGTGATTATCCGATAAAGGAACCGGGATCCGAAGTAGAGACGTCTTCGAAAGAACGCTTATATTCGGTCCCCATACTTTTCGTAAAAGTTATCTTGAAAAAGTAATACCTCTCCCTCGCCTGCTCATTCTTTTTTATCTTTTTCAATGAATTTACCTCATACCACATTGCCGCTTCGCTTAGCGGGTCGAGGGTAAATACGGCCGTGGCCAGCCGTAAAACTTCGTCATACCTACCCTCCTTATACAGCCGGTTCATCTCGACCGGTGTTATTTTCATCACCTTTTCTTCGAACGAATCCTTGTACCGGTCGAAACAGGCCAGGTCGAACGACATCAGGAAGCGTCCCCGCAAAAGTATCCGCACGAAACTTTCGAGCCGGGTCAATGTAAGGGATTCCTTGCGCCGTTGTATGTATTCCTTTACGCTGTCGTTGAACTGGAGGTAGTCGCAGTAGAACGTCGGGCCCGTTTGGATTCGGAACAGCCCGTCGCCGTAAGTGACCGATACCCCCTCCATATCTTCCAGGGCCTTGCGCAGGTTGCTCATCGCTACCCCCTTGATGTTCTTGACACTTGCCGGGTCTTTGTCAGGCCAGATACATTCGTTGATCCTCCGCGAAGATATGCCGCCCTCCTCGATCGTGGAGAGCAGGATCAGCACGAACATCTGCCTGATCTTCTTGCTGAACAGGTGTGTGATATCCTGCCCGCTGCGGTTATATACCTTGAAATCCCCAAACAGGTATACGGCGTTCGCCGTGGTCTGTTCCTCCCATTCGGGTAACCCGGCCGTCCCGATCTTGTTTTCCGCGGTCCTTTTTTTACGATAATTAAAGAAGAATAAGCCGCACACGCAAAAGGAAATAGCGAGTACTGCTATACATACATAAAATCCCCAGCCTTTATGGTAGGCCCGAAGTGCCGCCTGGTTTACGGCGGGATGGTGCAGCGAATAGACGGTTATTTCTGAAACCGTTTCATCCAGGAATTCCTGGACAACGCAGTAATACCGGTTCCTTTCTGGGTTGTAATATAGGTTTGCGTTTGTGAGAATGGATTGGGAAACGATCGGTACCCGGTCTGCCAGCGGTTCGTAAGACCCGTCGGCAATGCTGAACCGGTAAAGTTGCATTTCGGTTTCTGGCTCGAGAAGTGGATAGAGCATCGCCATGAAACTTTCGCCGTCCTCGGAAACGATAATGTCACGTAACGGGACCAGTTCCTTGCCCGTATCTATGCTCCATAACTGTTCGACGGTATTGCTCCGCAGGTCGACCTTATAAAGGTCCGTGTAATAGACAAGGCCGACCGTCTGGTCTCCCGAAGAGTTCCCTGTTCCGCCGAAAATGTATACCGTATCCTCGTCTGCGACCCCGAGCGAGGTTGAGAAACGGGGCATTATGGGATCCCCTTTCATCGGGATGCGCCTCCACATGAAGTCGGAAAGCGACAGGCCGACGAACTCACTGCTGTACTGCCGGTTGCCGAATCCCCCGAAAATAACGTACCGGCCGCCCTTTCGATCCAGATATGATGAGTGTAGGTGCCGCTGTGTGATCAGGTAATCGGTCGATAGAGGCGTCCATTTCCGTGAATCTATATCGTAAAGGGAAACGGTCACTTCTCCGCCGGGTAGGTTATTGACCTCATAGGTGTATATATGGCGGTTCTCCGGGTCGATAAAATTGGTCCCCAACCGCATTTCTGACGGCTTTCCGGTTAAATAACCGGCCGAATAATATTCACCGGTATTGTTACGTAAACGGATAACCGAATCGGCATTCAACAATATGAACTCATCCGCCGGCCGGTCATAAGCTATGGCGGCTACGGTCGGAGAAATGTAGCTGAAAGTTTTTTCCCAGCGGTAGGACTTATTGATTAGCCACTCCCCGTCTTTGACCCGGCCTATGGCCTTGCCGTGCGAATCATGGACCCTGCTGCCGGAACTTTCGTTGAGGGGAAATTCCCTATGGTACTCGCCGGATGAAATTACCAGGTTCCGGATTGAAAAGGCTGCGAATTCCTCTTTAGGGTAAGTACCGAATATGATAACCGGTGTTATAACCTCGGGCAGGTTCAATCCGCTACCGGTATATTCGTTACCGTCGATATCGATACGAACGGACCTCATTACCGGGCAGAAGCCTATGCTGACACCGATCCACCGGCCAGGGCCCAGCCGGGATGTATGCAGGGTATCCGTTATAAGGCTCTCCTTACCCTCCCGGTTGAACTTGAGGTAGCATTGCACCTCGTCGTCGTAAGAAAATGCCAGCGCGTAAATGTCCCCGCCGTCCTTATCCTTTACCCGCAGGATGTTACCGATGGTCTGTACGTCATAAATCTCGAGGTCGAAAGATATATTGAAACTTTCGGTAAAAGTCGGTCGATTGCCGGAATATACCTCGTAAACGGTCCTCTTACCGGCGGTCTGGTAATTATCCGCATGGACGAACCTCAATCCCTGGGCCATACAGACCAACGGGCAAAAGAGGAATAAGAATAGGTATATTTTCTTATATGCCATGGGGTTAAGTGAATGCATATAACGTTCGGGTCAAAGGGAGCGTCGATAACAAATATAGTATAAATACCCGTGAACAACTCCGGCGGCAAAAATTTATATCGGATATATCGTTTAAAATACTCTGTCCGGTTTGTTGCGGTATATCAAAAAGTCAATCCCTGTAAGGATTTATTCAATATATGAATCGATGTATGTTTGCGGTTTAAATATTTATAAGTATCTAAAATACAGGTTTTTCCCATTTTTAATATAACGGGTAGGGGAGAAAGATTCGTCTGTCTACGGACAAAAAAATAAGCGTTGAAAATATCATTTTCAACGCTTATTTCCTGCTCCTCTTCAAGGACTTGAACCTTGGACCCCCTGATTAACAGTCAGGTGCTCTAACCAACTGAGCTAAAGAGGAATTTTATTTTGAAACGGCTGTCCGTAACTTACGGTTACTGCCCTTACGGGCGGGCATCCTGCCGTTTCGGTGTGCAAATATAGGGCATTTTTTCAAAAACCAAAAATATTACAATTATAAAAAAGAAAATTGTGTTTTTTTCGCGATCGGATTAAATGCCGGAAGCGGATCAGCCGTTAACCTGGAGGTATTTACCGGGCGAAAATCTTGGACAGGATATCATAAAACTTATCCGTACAGGCCTTTTCATGGAAAGGATAATGGCCGCAGTTGTCGAGTATGGAACTGTAATAATCCACCTGGCATTCTTTAAGGTATTCTTCGATGGCGTAGTAAGGATGGGGATCGTTATACCCGTGTATAATATGGATGGGGCATTTTACCTGTGAAATTATCTCCGCGAAGCCGCCGCTACGGCGAAGCCTGAGCGCCTCGGCCCAAACGATGTTATAGGCCCGCTGGTCGAAATTCATATCAGCGATTCCGCACTCCCGGCATTCTACAGGGTCGAAATTGTCTACCCGGTTAATTACGTCCAGCAGGTGCTTGGTAAAATTTGTTTCGCAACAGCTCTCGGTAACCTCGATAACCAGTTTCTCGTAAAGTTCTTTCTCTTGCGGACTGAATTTCTTCATCCGGGCCGTGGTGATATGCGATAGGTATTTCTCATCGAACGGCGCGCACCCTATCAATACCAGCCCTTTGACGGCGTCCGGATATTGGGAGGCGAAGATAAGCGAGAGCCATGATCCCCAGGAGTGACCCACAAGGTAGATCGGCTGGCGGGTCTTGCTCCTAAGCTGGGCCTCCAGTTCCTTGATAAGGGTGGCGATGGAATACCCGGTCTGGAACGGTTCCAGAATGCCGTATCCCTGCTCGCCCAATTTCTTGGCAACGCAGCCCAGCGAACCCGCAGCCCCGGGGCCTCCATGTATGAGGGCCGCCGTGTAAGGGTATTGACCGTAGCGCCTTATCATCGTAAAACGGGTTTATGTCCGGGTGTCCGGGCTATAAAGTTAATGCATTATCCGGCTCGAAATCCGGGGCAAGGTAAACATTTTTGTGATGTAATTTAAAACAAAGGTGCGTTATTGCCGACCCGGCCGCCAGGAATTTGGTCTCGTAGGTCGTTTTCACGGACAACACCTCGTCAGCCTGTCCCTTGCCGTAAATATCATCGCATGAACTGATTATCTCCAAACCGTTCACTTGGGCCACGGCTTTGGTATATTGGTGCAGGTGGAGGCAGTCGGTCTTAAGGTGTACCGGGGCGTCCGCCCGCAAAAACTGCGAATATATCCCGAGAAACGCTGGCGAAGTGAGCCTTTTTTTAACCCGGTTTTTCTTTAATTGCGGATCGGGAAACGTGATCCAGATGCCGTCCACCTCGTCCCGCCCAAAGAACGAATTTACAAATTCGATCCGTGTTCGGACGAACGCAACGTTAGGCATAGCATTTTCCGTTGCCGTCTTCGCCCCACGCCACATCCGTGCGCCTTTAATATCCACACCGATAAAATTCACCTCCGGAAACATCTCTCCCAGAGCCACGGTATACTCGCCCCGCCCGCACCCCAATTCCAGTATGACGGGGTTATCGTTACCGAAAAAATCCTCCCGCCACCGCCCCTTGAGCTTATGGTCCTTGCGGAATATTTCTTCGAACGGGGGCTGTATTAGGTGGCCGAAAGTGAGATTCTCCTGGAACCGTTTATGTTTGTTCTTTCCCATTTATAATGCTGTCAGTCCAGCTTAATTCCGATAGCGGTTATCCCCTGGTATTTTACTGCCGGCAAGAATCCGAAACGGTACTCACCCTTGTATTCCAGTCGGTTGGAATAACGGTAAGGTATGGTGGATTCCGTATAGTTATTACGGGTCCGGCCATGGCTGGTGTCGAGCGTAAAAGATTCCGAAAAGACGGCCGAGTCCGGCCGGACAGTAATAATATCGATATCTACTTTCTCCGGAAGCAAACCCGCTTCCCCTCGTAGAATTACCGATATATTCCGGAGTGAAAGGCTGTCGACGTTGCCGATGGTAACCCATACGGTGTCTCCCGGCATCCAACCGGAAGGATCGGTATCCACTACCCGTTCCGTATGGTCCGTTATACAACCGCAGAGGAACATAGCGGCCAATGGAACCCGGAAATCAAGAAACTTCGTAAGTATGTTCGCCACCGCCGGGTTATTTGTTGCCGTCCTCTTTCGGCCCCTGCTGTTTGCCGGGGTTGGGTTTGCGCCCCTGGTTGCGGCGGTTCTCCCGGCCGCTGTTACCATCGTTACCGCTTTGCTGGCCGTTGCCTCGGGGCTTATCGAACCGCCGGTTATTCCGGTTCTTTTTACCGCCGTTACCGTCCCTGTTTCCTTCGTTGCGTTGCTGCCCCTCCTGTTTGGGGTGGTCTCCGCCTTGGTCGCCTCCGCGCTTCTTATTGCGGTTATTCCGCCGGTTCTTATCCGGTTTGGCTTTGTCGAAGCGGGTGATACTCTCTTCGCCGATAACGTTTATAAACCCGGGGTCTTCGGTAACGACCTCCTTGACAGTGAAATCATGTATGTTGTCGATCTTTCGGCCTTTGCGGTTCACTTCCAGTATCTTTTTGACCCTATCGACCGGCAGAGTGATCATCCCCGCCATGGCGCCGGGGCTGGTACTGAAGCTCATCGTCCGGGCGAGTATGTCGCTTTTTACCAGATAATATTCCCCGTCGAGGGCCTGCAGCGGCTGGTTTATGTGGGGGAACTCCTTTCGGGCGTCGATATAATCGTCCAGCTCGTAAACAAGGCAGCATTTGAGCTTACTGCACTGACCGGCAAGTTTCTGGGGATTGAGCGATATCTCCTGGGTACGGGCGGCGTTGGTGGTTACCGAAACGAAATTCGCTATCCAGGACGCGCAACACAACTCGCGGCCGCAGGACCCGATACCGCCGATACGCCCGGCTTCCTGTCGCGCACCTATCTGTTTCATTTCCACCCGTATCCGGAACTGGTCTGCAAAAACCTTAATAAGTTCCCGGAAGTCCACGCGCTCGTCAGCTATATAATAAAAGATGGCCTTGATCTTATCCCCCTGGTACTCTACGTCCCCGATCTTCATGTTCAGGCCCATATCGGCCGCTATCTGCCGCGAGCGGATCATGGTCTCGTGTTCGAGGGCTATGGCCTCCTGCCATTTTTCTATATCGTACGGTTTGGCCTTACGGTATATTTTCTTGAATTCGCCGTTCTGCGGATTGAACCCTACGCGCTTCATCTGCCGGGCGACGATATCCCCGGTCAGCGAAACGATCCCAATGTCATGGCCGGGGGAGGCTTCCACGGCGACGATATCCCCCCGCTTGAGCGGCAGGTTATTTACGTTGCGGTAGTAACTGCGGCGAGTGTTCTTGAACCTGACTTCGAATATATCGTTCTGGTAGAGTTCGGGCATATTTTCCAGCCAGTCCGTCGCGTGGAGCTTGAAACATCCCTCGCATATCCCTGCGGTGGCTTCGTCCTGGCAATTACAAAACTTACATCCGCGCCCCATGTCCAGAGAACAGCAACTATTACTTTTTGTGCACTCCATCTCTAACTTTGCGCTATTTTAAAGTATACGGGTAATGTCCGTTAAGGCCGGATCGTTCCCGGCCGCCATGGCAGTTGACCCGTATTTTACAAAGGTAGCAAAAATTTTCCGTGATGCCGGTAATGCATCAGCGGTAACAGGGAGCTTACTTTCCTGTTTCATTATTCTGGCCGGCGGATACCATTGCACCGTACTTACGCCTGAAGCGTGATATCAAGAGCATGGCCGCTACCGACAGCCCGATAATGAACCCGAGCCACAGTCCGCCCGGACCCATTCCAAGGACGAATGCCAACAAGTACCCGATAGGCAGATTGACGACAATGTAGGAAAAGAACGCTATAAACATAACGGCCCGTACATCCTGCATCCCACGCAGGATCCCGATGGAAATACACTGCAGGCCGTCCGAAAACTGGAAAGCCGCCGCGAACAGAATAAGGTGCGACGCAAGGTCCAGCACGGCCGGATCGGAGACGAAAGCTGCCGGGATCCGGTAACGGAAAATTACGAACAACGAAGCACAGAGTATATTCCAGGCGAGCGTAATATGATATGAGGCGTTGGCGGCCATTTTAAGTTCCCGCAGGTTCCCCCGGCCATATTCATGGCTTACCCGGATAGTGGTGGCAGCCCCGAGCCCTACGACTACCATGAATGCGAAATTCGATACGCTCATGGTAACCTGGTTGGCGGCTATTTCGTTTTCGCCGATCCATCCCATCATAAGCGACGACAGTGCGAACGCCGACCCCTCGAGCATCATTTGAGCGGCTATAGGGGTTCCCAGGCCCAGCAGGTCACGGTTCCAGGTCCATGTAAAATTGCTTCGGCTGAAATAGAGGAAGTAACGCCGGAAGCGGTCCTTGCCGTAAAAATATGCAAAAGCCATCGCCGGCATCAGCATCCTGGCTATCAGCGTCGAGAATCCGGCCCCTGCCGCCCCCATAGCCTCGAAGCCGAGGTTACCGTATATAAATACCCAGTTAAGGAAAATATTGAGCAGGTTAGCCGTAATTATGATGAACATATTGGCCATGGTGTTTCCGACCCCCTCCAAAAATTGCCGGAACGATGCAAAGAGCATGAACGGCAGTATCGACAGGGTTACATACCTGTAATAAGGCAATGCATTATCTACGACCTCCGTAGGCTGGCCCATATGGTACATCAACGGAATGATTGCCTGTGACAACAGGAAAGCCGCCACACCCAGCAAGGGATATAGGATCAGTGAATTCTGGAAATATGCCGCCGAGTTACGGTGGCTGCCTTTCGAGTACTGCTCACCGACCAGCGGGGTGATCCCCATCGTAAGGCCGTTCACGAAGATGAATACCAGGAAAAACACGGTACTGCCGAAGCCCACGGCGGCAAGCGGCCCTGCACCTATACGGCCCACCATTGCATTGTCGAACAACTGGACCGTAACCTGCCCGACCTGCGACAATACGACCGGCCCGGCAAGGGCCAGATTCTGCCTGTAATGCGGCCTGTATTTAGCGAACCATTTCATAATTTCCTCCTCTCCGCGCTAAAAATTTAAGAAAAATGACCGCAAAGATAATAAATTTTAACAGTCCGGATGGCTATAACTCGAAATATATTTTCATGCCGATTTTTTATACTTTTGTCACAGTCAACTCATCTTGCAATGAAAAAACTTATTATGCTTTTGTTTGCGTCCGCTTCGGTATTACAGCCGTTGGCCGCCCAGGGAGATATAGACGAACCGCAATTTGCCGGGGAGGGGTATCTCGTTTTAAGCGGTGCCCAAGCCGTGAAACTGGAAAAATCTATCCCACAGTTCCAGACCAAAGCCGGCGCCGGGGTCTACCTTGCCGGGATCGGAAAGGTCCATACCAAACTGACCATCCCGGGTTGCTGTTCCGCGATCAGGACCGCTGCTGGCCCGGTTACCCTAATTGTCAAAGCCGTGGATAACGTATCGGATCCGATGTCCATCGTGAGCGTTTTCCGTATGGAACAAAAGAAAAAACAGCGAAAGGCCGAGCTCTCCTCGGCGAACGCTTTTAAGGGGAATTCATCGAATAACCTCCAATACATAATGTTCGAGGCCGAGAAATACGGGGAATCCTCTTACCTGTTATTTATCGACAACCTGCCTGCGGGGGAATACGGGGTAATTGTAAGTAATCCGAACGCCCTGGACGAAAGGGCGACGATCGTTTCAACGTTCGGAGTGGATTAAATAAAATATGGCGGCCATGAGCCGCCATATTTTTATATTTCGAGACAGAAGCCGTCCGGGGTTTCGGCCCGGACTATGCGCGCGTTTCGACGGGTCTTCTGCACCAGGAAAATACCGTCGGTAGACGTATGCCTTGCCAATGACCGCTCGTCGTAGCCCCGGATGGTAAGCAGTTCCAGCCTCTCGTTATAAACCACCCTGAATCCCTGTTTCCGCAGTTCCGTACCGAACCGCTCCAACCTGCGGCAGTTATCCACGCAAAGACTGAGGTTGACGGCCGAACTTTGTATAAGGTTGATTTTTATGTTATGGATCCGCGCCAGTTCGAATATCTCGGGCAGTTTGTCTTCCACCACGAAAGAAAAATCTCTAGGCCGTACGGAAATAAGCACCTGGTTTTTCTTTAGTATAAGCACCGGGGTATCGATCCGGCCCTCTTTCTCGGGAAAGATACGGCTGCCTACCGCGCCCGGGTTCCCGAACGGCCGGACGAACAGGGGAATATTCTTGTTCTGGAGCGGCTTTATTGTTTTTGGGTGGATAACCTGTGCGCCGCTGTAAGCCAGCTCTATAGCGTCGAGATAGTTCATTTCCGGGATTAGCCGCGTCCCGGTGAAGAACTTGGGGTCGGCATTGAGTATCCCGTCCACGTCTTTCCATATCGTCAGGCTCTCCGCGTTGAGTATATTCGCGGCCACGGCGGCCGAATAGTCCGATCCCTCACGGCCCAGCGTCGTGGTCTGTCCGTCGGCCGTGGCGCCGATAAACCCCTGGGTAATGAATACGGTTTCCGGATTACCCTCCCGGATGGCTTTGGAAAGTAGTTTTGTTGAAATATCGAGCCGGATATTCGCATCACGGTGGCGGTTATCGGTGATGAAATTTTTCCGGATATCGAGCCAGGTTACATTCATCCCCTCCTGCTCGAGGTACCGGGCAACGATGGTAGTCGAAACCAATTCCCCGATGCTCACGATTCGGTCATACCAATAGTCGTATTCCACTTCCTTTGCCGTCTCAATACTAAGCATACCGCGAAGTTTGTCGAACCAATGCCGGGCCTCATCCGGGAATCCTTTTGTGAACAGGCCGCAACATAATTCCCGGTGATATTCTTCCGAGCGGCCAAGCTGTTCGATGGCAGTTTTACGCTCCCCGGCAACAAAGGCCGAGACCACTGCTTCAAGCGCGTTAGTGGTCTTGCCCATAGCCGAGACGACCACGAACAAACGTTCTCCTGAACCGGACAGGATATTTTTAAGGTTACGGACCCCATCCGCAGAACGAACCGAGGCTCCGCCGAATTTAAAGACTTTCATCCCGCAAATATCGTTTTTTTCCGTAGGATTTCATCCCCAGGGTTAAAACAATACCGGGCGCAATAACTGCGCCCGGTACCGCATATTGTTGTCCGGTATCCTTAGAATTTAACCTTGGTGCCGGTGTTCCAGAAAATAAACGAATAAATGTCCGCCGATTCCTCGATCCGTTTGGAGGTGGGCTTGCCTGCCCCGTGCCCGGCGTCCGTTTCGATACGGATAAGTGTGGGGTTGTCACAGCCTTGTGCGGCTTGAAGCGCGGCGGCGAACTTGAACGAATGAGCCGGAACAACGCGATCGTCATGGTCACCGGTGGTGATCATCGTCGCGGGATAGCAAACACCCTCACGTATATTATGCAGGGGTGAATACTTGTAAATATAGTCGAACTGGTCGGCGTTATCCGCACTGCCGTATTCTACGGCCCATCCCCACCCGACGGTAAAACGGTGGTACCGCAGCATATCCAGCACGCCAACCTGGGGAATGGCGACTGCGAACAGGTCGGGCCGCTGGGTCATGCAGGCACCCACGAGAAGCCCGCCGTTGGAACCGCCCGAAATTGCCAGTTTTTCTTTTGAGGTGTATTTATTGTCGATCAGGTACTCGGCGGCTGAAATGAAATCGTCGAACACGTTCTGCTTATTCTCCAGCATCCCGGCCCGGTGCCAGTTCTCCCCGTATTCGCCGCCCCCGCGCAGGTTGACCATTACGTAAATACCGCCCTGCTCGAGGAACATCATGGTGTTCGGACTGAAGCCCGGAGTCATACTGATATTGAAGCCGCCGTAACCGTAGAGGTGGAGCGGGTTACTGCCGTCCTTTTTCATATCCTTGCGGTGGACTATGAACATGGGAACTTTCTGCCCGTCCTTGCTGGTAAAGAATACCTGTTCGGTAGTGTACTGGGCGGGATCGAATTTAACTTCCGGCTTTTTGAGCAGGGTAGAGGTACCCTCTTTTATATCGTAGGAATAGATGGTCGACGGGGAGGTGAAAGAACTCACCGCATAGAACGTTTCGGTGGCTTCTTCCTTACCCCGGAAACCGCCTACGGAACCGATGTCCGGAAGCTCCACCTTGCGGATGAGGTTCCCGTCCATATCATATTGGTATACCGTATTCATGGCATCCTCCAGGTAGAACGCGAACAGGTTGCCCCCCACATCGCTTACACCCTCGAGGGTATGCTCCTTTTCGGCTATAAGGGTTTTGGCCGACGAGCGGCCTTCCTTGAGGTTAACGGTGATGAGTTTATAATTCGGGGCGTCCTCGTTGGTATAAACGTACGCGATATCGTCTTTACAATACACCACACCGTAATCGTAGTCGAATCCGGGAAGCAGGACTTTGAACGGCGCTTTACTGTTTGCTGTCTCCCTATAGAGAATTTCGCTGCCGCTCGTACCCTCGGACGAGGAGACGAAAATATATTTGCCGTCGTCGCTTTGCCCCCCGTGGAAATAGCGCAGCGGATGCCGGGAGTCCATATAGATGAGTTCGTCCCGGGACTGGTCGTCGCCCAGGCGGTGGTAATATACTTTTTGGTATTCGTTCTTCCCGGACAGGGCAGTGCCGTCCTGCGGTTCGTCGTATCGGCTGTAATAGAAGCCTTTGGAATCTGCATCCCAGCTGCCGCCGGAGAATTTGACCCATTTGATCAGGTCCGGCAGATCTTCTCCCGTTTCGGTGTCCCTGACTTTAATTTGCACCCAGTCCGAGCCTGCCGAAGATACGGAATAAGCCATATACTTTCCGTCCTTGGAGAAAGTGGTCGCCCCGAGGGCAACCGTGCCGTCTGTAGAGAGGGTATTCGGGTCGATGAATACTTCGGGGTCCTGGCCGTCGGCCGTGCGCGAGCGGTATAATACGCTCTGGTTTTGTAGTCCGTCGTTCCGATAGCTATAGTACCAGTCGCCGTGTTTTGTCGGCAGCCCGTCTTTCGGGTAGTCCGTCAGTTCGGTAATACGTTGTTTTACCTTTTCGCGGTAAGGTATCTGGGAAAGGTAATCGAACGTTACCTCGTTCTGGGCCTTGACCCACGCGGCCGTTTCTTCGGAATTGTCGTCCTCGAGCCAGCGGTAGGGATCGGCCACAATGGTTCCGTGGTAGTCTTCCTTTACATCGTCCATCCGCGTCTCGGGATAGGGTAGTGTCGCTATTTTCATATTCTGACGGTTGCAGCTTATAGCCTGCAAAGTTATTGCCGCCAGCAGGACGGCAAAGATGGTTTTGTGTTGAAAGCCGGATTTCATAGGCGAAAAGTTTGGTCAAAGTTTTAACAAAAATATAAACAAATTCCGGAATATATGCCACATACCGGATCAAAACCCCGGGACCGGGGTTTCCGCCGCATTAAACTATTTCGTAACTTTGGACACTAAATCACCGAAAAAATGGAATACGACCGTCTGCAAACACAAATAGAAGAGATATGGGAAAACCGCGAACTGCTCAAGACCGGTGAGTCAAAAGATGCGGTACGCCAGGTAATAGAATTGCTCGATAAAGGTAAATTACGAACCGCCCAACCGGCCGGGGACGGTTGGCAGGTCAACGAGTGGGTTAAAAAGGCGGTGCTGCTATACTTCCCCATCCAGGAAATGAAAACCCTCCATGCAGGCCCGCTCGAGTTCTATGACAAGATGGAACTCAAACATGACTATGAGAAATTGGGGGTGCGCGTCGTGCCTCACGGGATGGCCCGTTACGGGGCGTACATCTCTCCCGGTGTGGTGATGATGCCCTCTTATGTTAATATCGGTGCCTATGTGGATGAGGGAACGATGGTCGATACATGGGCGACGGTGGGTTCGTGTGCCCAGGTCGGTAAACATGTCCATCTAAGCGGCGGTGTCGGATTGGGAGGGGTTCTCGAGCCCATCCAGGCCGCACCGGTCATTATAGAGGATAACTGTTTCCTCGGGTCGAGGAGTATCGTTGTCGAGGGAGCAAGGGTTTGCCGCGAAGCGGTGTTGGGTGCAAATGTGGTGATAACCGGTTCTACGAAGATAATCGACGTATCGGGTGACGAACCCGTCGAATACAAGGGCTATGTACCCCCGCGGTGTGTCGTCATACCGGGGACTTACCAAAAGCAATTTCCGGCCGGGGAGTACGGCGTGCCGTGTGCCCTCATTATCGGTCGCCGCAAAGAATCTACCGACACCAAAACTTCCCTGAACGACGCCCTTAGGGACTTCAATGTCCCCGTTTAACCAATGAATGAGTTCAGGCCCGTAGCTTACGGTAAATTCCGGTTATACCGTTTCCCGGAACTCGCATCTACCAACGACGAGGCTTCTTCCCCGCAATATTCCGCCGGGGATGTGATTATTTGTGATTCGCAGATCAGGGGTAGGGGACAGAGAGGTAACGGATGGCATAGCCAACCGGGGGAAAACCTGACCTTAAGTATTGTGGCAGGGCCGGGGTTTCTCCCGGCTTCAAAGCAATTCCTGCTGTCGGAAGCCGTTTCGCTTGCCGTAGCCGATACCCTCGGGGTTTACGGTCTGGCACCAGCGATAAAATGGCCCAACGATATTTATATCGGGGACCGGAAGATCGCCGGTATCCTTATCGAGAACGATATTTGCGGCATGAACCTATCCCGTAGCGTTATCGGCATCGGGCTAAATGTCAACCAAACGGTTTTTCCGGACTCTGTGCCTAATCCCGTCTCCATGCGACAGCTGACAGGACGGAGCTACTCTTTAATCGAAGTGTTGAACTGCCTTTTGGATAACTGGTCTAAGTGGTATAGCCGGTTGGAAGCAGGCCATACCGGACAGATCACGGCAGATTACGGTTCGCTGATATACCGTAAGGGCACCCTTTCCCCTTTCCGCCGGCCGTCAGGGGAACGGTTCGAGGGGATAATTACCGGAGTACTTTCCGGAGGCCAACTGGTTATTGAAACCGAGACCGGACCGGAAGAATTCCTCTTTAAGGAAGTGGAATTCATCATTCCTCCACAAGAATAGGAATCCCTATTTCTTATCATTATTATTTATATACATTCCCGTAAATAATGCCAGAAGAATGGCTATCCATACGGCTATTTTGATCCCGGTTATTTAATATTTGCCTTTCCACCATTTAAGCAGCCGGTCGGCAATGGTTTTTTCCTGCGGATTGTCCGCGGGTTCATACAAACGGGTTCCCTCCAGTCCCTCGGGAAAGAATTCCTGCTCGGTGAAATTGCCCTCGAACCCGTGGGCATATTTATATCCCTTATGGTAATCGAGTTCTTTCATCAATTTGGTCGGCGCGTTACGGATATGGAGCGGTACCGGGCGGTTGTTAGTATCTTTTTTCACCAGGGCCATAGCCGCATCTATAGCCATATAAGCCGAATTGCTTTTGGGACTGGTGGCAAGGTAAATAGTCGCTTCGGATAACGGGATGCGGGCTTCCGGCATACCGATCTTATGCACCGTATCGAAACAGGCATTGGCCAGCAAAAGTGCATTGGGATTTGCAAGCCCGATGTCTTCCGCTGCCAGGATAACCAGCCTGCGGGCAATGAATTTTGGGTCTTCGCCGCCCTCCAGCATCCGGGCAAGGTAATAAACTGCCGCATTGGGATCGCTTCCCCGTACGCTCTTTATGAACGCGGAGATAACGTCGTAATGCATCTCTCCGTTCTTGTCGTACAGTGCGATGTTTTGTTGCAAGGTGTCCGTTACAGTCTTATCGTCGATGGTGAAGCCGCCATCCAAAGCCCCGGCCATTATATCCAGGATATTGAGAAGTTTACGGGCATCGCCGCCACTGAAACGGAACAGGGCATTGGTTTGCTTGACCTTGATCTTCCTTGCATTTAGTTCCGGGTCGGTTTTCAGTGCACGGTCCAGAAGAGTCTGCAATTCCTGTTCATCCATTGCTTTGAGCACATAGACCTGGCAGCGGGATAAGAGCGGGGAGATGACCTCGAACGACGGATTCTCGGTCGTCGCGCCGATAAGGGTTATTATTCCCTGTTCGACGGCGCCCAGCAGGGAATCCTGTTGGGATTTGTTGAAACGGTGGATCTCGTCGATAAACAGGAACGGAGGGGCGGTATTGAAGAATTTCTGCCTCTTAGCCTTGTCTATCACTTCCCGTACGTCTTTCACGCCCGAATTTATGGCCGAAAGTGTATAGAACGGCCTGTCGAGGGTATTGGCTATGATACTGGCCAGCGTAGTTTTGCCTACTCCCGGTGGCCCCCAGAGGATAAAGGACGGCACGTTACCCGATTCGATAAAGCGGCGGAATACGCCGTCCTTACCGACCAGGTGTTCCTGCCCGATATACTCATCGAGGGTGCGCGGCCGCAGTCTCTCGGCCAACGGTATATGGCTTGGCTGTATTGTCATTTTTCCGGTTGTAAAGATAAGAAATAAGGGTACCTAAAGCTAATGCAATGGCATCAGATAAATTTAAAATTAATGAACCGGTGGAACCCAGGCCGTTAAATAAAGTTACCCCGCCTGTTTTTTAGGGCGGGGTAACTGGTTGTAAGGAGGTTTGAACTTAACAACTTTTCTTGAGCATCGGCACTTGTTTCACCACTTCGATCTTCTCACCGCGGCCCTCTACCCGGATGGTGTCCCCGTAGGATAGCTTGCCGCTGACTATCAGCTGGGCAATGGGTTCTTCCACCAGGTCGAGGATGGTCCGCTTCAGGGACCGTACCCCGTAGCGGGGTTCGTAACCGAGGTTTGCCAGGGTCTTGCGGGCTTTGGGCGTTACGTTTAGCCCGTACCCCAGTGTGGTGGCCCGTGCTACCAGTCCGGTCAGTTCCAGCCCGACGATCTTCTGTATATCCTCTTCGCTCAGGGTATTGAATATAACGATGTCGTCGATACGGTTGATAAACTCCGGCGCAAACGTCCGCTCGAGAGCGCCACGGTACTGGGCCTCTTTGCCGAGTATCTCGGTGCGTTCCTTGGCCGGAGTCTTGTACCCTACGGCTTTGGGTTTCTGGGCAACCGCACGGGAGCCGACGTTCGAAGTCATGATGATCACCGTGTTACGGAAGTCAACCTTGCGGCCAAGTCCGTCGGTGAGCTGTCCCTCGTCGAATATCTGGAGCATGATGTTGAACACGTCCGGGTGCGCTTTTTCGATCTCGTCAAAAAGTATCACTGCGTATGGCTGCCGGCGCACGGCTTCGGTGAGCTGTCCGCCCTCGTTGTACCCGACGTATCCCGGAGGCGAGCCGATCATACGGCTCACGTTGTGCTTCTCGGAGTATTCGCTCATGTCGACCCGGATCAGCGAATCCGGTTTGTCGAACATCCACCTGGAGAGTTCTTTGGCCAGGTGGGTCTTCCCAACACCGGTAGGCCCCACGAACATAAATACACCGATGGGTTTGTTCGGGTCTTTCAGTCCGGTACGGCTGCGCTGTATGGACCGGGTGACCTTGGATACCGCACTGTCCTGGCCGATAACCCTCGAGCGCAGGTATTCCTCCATGCGATGGAGCTTCTTCTTTTCGCCCTGTGACACCTTTTCTACCGGTATGCCGGTCATGGAGGTGATCACTTCCTCTATATGTGAAGCCTCTATGGCTACTGGATTCATGCTAAGGTCCCGCTGCCACTCGGCGCGGCACTCGGCGATCTTCTCCCGGAGGGTCATCGCCCGCAGCTTGTCGGTCGGATTTTGTTTTCCGTTCTCGACCATCCGGGCCTCCATCTCCCAAAGGGCCGTTTCCAGCTCTTTGACAAGGGCCGGTTCTTTCGAGCCGAACAGCCGGGCTTTGGAGCCCGCCTCGTCCAGCACGTCTATGGCCTTGTCGGGGAACTGCCGGTCGGTGATATACCGCTCGGTAAGGTCCACACATGCCCTCAGAGCATCGTCCGAGTAGCTGACGCAGTGGTGCTTCTCATACTGCTCCTTAATATTCTCCAGGATGCAGAGCGTCTGCTCTTTGGTGGTCGGCTCCACTATTATCTTCTGGAACCTGCGCTCCAGGGCGCTGTCGCTCTCGATATGTTCCCGGTACTCGTCCAGGGTGGTCGCACCGATACACTGCAGTTCGCCGCGAGCGAGCGAGGGTTTGAGTATATTGGCCGTGTCGAGGCTACCCTGGGTGCTTCCCGCACCGGCTATGGTATGTATCTCGTCGATAAAGAGTATTACGTCCTTATTCTTCTGCAATTCCGTAATGAGGCCTTTTATCCGCTGTTCGAACTCGCCACGGTATTTGGTACCCGCAACGAGCGAGGCTATGTCGAGGGAGAATATCTCCTTGCCGGCCAAGGTCTGCGGCACGTCGCCCGAAGCGATCCGCAGGGCCAGGCCCTCCACGATGGCACTTTTGCCCACGCCGGCTTCGCCGACGAGGATGGGGTTGTTCTTTTTGCGGCGCCCTAGTATCTGGATAAGCCGTTCGATCTCTTTGCGGCGTCCGATCACCGGGTCTATCTCGCCCTTGGCGGCCGCTACCGAGAGGTTGGTCCCGAACTGGTCCAGCATCGTCTTGGCGCGGCTCTTGGCCGGCCGTGCCGATCTGCCCGCCGGGCGGATGGGTACATCGTCGCCGGACTCGTCTCCGGCATTCTCGCCGATGTTCTCGAGTTGTATTTTCAGCACCTGGGGCCTGCCCAGCTGCTCCAGTATCTTCATGTCGAGGTAGTAGTCCTCGTCCGCCGGCATATTAATAAGGTATTCGCTGACGTTCTCGGAGGTTACTCCGGATGCCCTGAGTTCCTGTGATGAAATAAGTTCGGGGTTGTCTATGATCCAGAGCAGGAAGTGTCCGCTGTTGGCTATGGCCACGCGGGTGCCGGTAGGGCTGGGGCCGTGGGCAGGAAGCATATTACCTGCAAGGCAGTAGCCGCCGATACCGGCAACGGCAGTTGCCATCCGCTGTTCTGCGGAGGCGTTCTCTACCCCGTCAGGGGGTATTCCCGAGGTCGGTATACCGGCTTTGGCACACGCTTTCTCGATGCGCGTGGTAAGCTGGTATATCTCCCAATCTTTCAGCAGCTTGCGGAGAATGTGCCCTGCGTGCGACATTCCCTCCTTTACCAGGGAGAGAAATGCCAGGTCAAGCATTACAGGGACATTTCCGGTCCGCCGGGCTTCGAGCATTCCCGCATCGAGATGCCTGCGAAGCGTCTTCGACATTTTAATTTGCATATTTTTCCGTGATTTTTATTCGATTGAAGTCGATATAATAACGGAAAAAAACGCCCTGATATTACATTTAAACGCCGATTCTTTACAAATTACAAGCCGAATTGGATATACAGTCCGCTGTTCCGGACCAGATCCCGGTAACGCCCGTATTGTGCTGGGAAAAAATATTTATAGAAAAGTTCGGGATACTGTTAAAACGGGTTTTTGCAGGGTTTATTTCGCTCCCCGGGGCCATTCCCCGACTTCGAGGTTAGCCATTTCTTTCCCGTGGATCTCCAGCCGTACGGCGGTCCGTACGTTGTGGAAGCCATAAATGCCGGCTGCCCCGGGATTTATGAACAGCAGGTCGTTCTTTTTATCGAACATTACTTTTAGAATATGCGAATGGCCGTCGATTAACAGGCCCGGTTGATGGGATAGGACCGTAGAATAAACTTCCCGATCGTACCGGCCGGGATAACCCCCGATGTGGGTCATGGCCGTTTTAACTCCCTCGGTATTCCAGATATCGGTTTTAGGATACATCCTGCGTAGTTCCGCACCGTCGATATTGCCGTAAACGGCCCGCAGGGGCTTGAAAGAGGCGATCAAGTCGGCGGTTTCCGGATTGCCGATGTCGCCTGCATGCCACAATTCGTCGACATCGTCAAAAAAACGG
This sequence comes from Alistipes sp., assembly GCA_021201825.1. Taxonomy (GTDB): domain Bacteria; phylum Bacteroidota; class Bacteroidia; order Bacteroidales; family Rikenellaceae; genus WRDF01. Next base: position 187,212 of record JAJQED010000017.1, on the reverse strand, counting down.
CGCAGTTTGTCGTCGAAAAACCCGTGGGTATCCGACAGAATGCCAATCCTTTTCAAAATCCCTGGCTATTTATTATTGTCATTGTTCGGCCCGCATCCGGAACCTACCGGGATCTTCCGTACCCGGCCTGTATGCCTTCCGCCCTCGAAGCCGGCATTGAGGAACGCGTCGACTATCTCTGCAGCCTTGCTGTTGTCGATAAATCTCGCCGGTAAGGCACATACGTTGGCATCGTTATGCTGGCGGGAAAGCGTCGCCAGCTCGGGCTCCCAGCACAGTGCGGCGCGTATGCCCTGGTGTTTATTAAGGGTAATGGAAATACCCTCGCCGCTACCGCACAACGCTATTCCGCGCGGCAGTTCCCCCTGCTCGATGGCGCAGGCCAACGGATGGGCAACATCCGGATAATCCATGCTGGCCGGGGAATCCGTGCCGAAGTCATGTACATCGTAACCCAGACCGTCCAGATAGCCGACCAGGAACTCTTTCATCTCATATCCCGCATGGTCCGAAGCGATGCCTATTTTTTTGTTTTCCATATTTTTGCTTTGTAAATTTGTGGTCCGGCAGCCGCCGGCCCGTATGCAAATATATCCAAGAATTGTACGAAATCGGTAAATTATGGGTTATATTTAAGCCGAAAAGAAGATTCCGGGTGCCGGGCGGCAACTGGCCCCAAACGTATATAATATTTTTGATTAATTTTTTAATTCCGGATGCAACGCCCGGGGTATTAATTGTATCTGACAATTAGGAAACGTGACCGAGAGAGAGATTATAGATGGCTGCCGCCGAGGTGATGCCATTGCCCAAAGGGAGTTGTACGAACGTTTCTCTCCCCTTATGTACGGGGTTTGCCTGCGGTATGTAAGGGAGAAATCGTTGGCGGAGGATATCCTCCAAGACGGTTTCATAACGGTTTTTACCAAGATCGGCGAGTTCCGGAGCGAGGGTTCTTTCGAGGGATGGTGCAGGAGGATATTCGTAAATACGGCGTTGGGTTACCTGCGGAAGAAGAACGCCCTTTCCGATTCGGAGAACATCGACGACTTACGGTGGCTCGAGGGTGGGGGAGCAGATGCGGTGGAGAAGATGTCGGGCGACGAAGTGCTGGAGATGATAGATCGCTTGCCGCAGGGATACCGAACGATCCTTAACCTATACGCCGTGGAGGGTTATTCGCATAAGGAAATAGGCGAGATGATGGGAATCAGCGAGAACACTTCCCGGTCCCAGTATTTCCGGGCGAGAGGCAAATTGATGGAGATATTAAGTAAGGAGAGCCGGTGAAGACTATCCGGATAAGCGGGATAAAACAGATTTTAGTAACGGGTGGAAGCCCGTACGAGATAGATGAAAAGGGATAAATTCGAAGAATTGCTGCAAGAGAAGCTGGCACACAGGGAGGTCACCCCTCCTGCCGATTTGTGGGCCAGGTTGGAAACGCAGCTTCCCGCCGTACGGCGCGAGTTGACATCCGGTGACGGGGCTGGTTCCGATGCGCCGGATGCCTTGCCGCGTCCGTCCATCCGGCGCCCGTTACGGCGCAGGATGAGCTGGGCTTACGCGGCCGCTTCGATAGCCCTTGTCGGAGTGCTTATCTTTACGGCGAATAACCTCGATAATATGGACGGTTACGTCGCCGAAGATACCATGACGGAAGAACAGGTGCCGCAAGTGATCATACCGGTTGAAATCCCCGGGCAAACGACCGATCCGGATGTTCTTGTTCCAGGCGCACAGGTACAAACTTCCCGCATTGCGGCGGCGACCCAGAGGCGGCAAACGACACATTATACCGGTTCCCAACCGGAAGCCGGTCCCCAAACCGGTATTACAGCTTATATCGAAACTCCGGTCGGTAGCAACGATCAGGAGGGAACGGTTTCTCAGTCCCAAGAGAAAACTGCTGCCACTATAGAACAGCAACCCCGGAGCGGTTCGACCGACTCACCGCAAATGGACAACCGACAACAAGAAAGTCTCGAATCGTGGCTGGCCCGTGTCAATTCCACGGATAGAAGCCGCTCAAGACGGGAATCCACTCCCTTGTCCGCTTCGCTATATGCCGCTAATACTACGGGCCTCGCAGGAACTGGTACGTTTAGCGGGCGGGTTAAATTGCAGAAATCTTCGCTTATCGTCAATGAAACTACGCAATCTCCCGGCGATGAAACGGCAAGCCTGAGTTCGAGTTCCATCTCTTCCGGAAAGCTCAAGCATGACTTGCCCCTGGGTTTCGGGGCCAGCGTGAATATCGGTCTGGCTAACAGGTTGTCTCTCGAGACGGGCCTGACGTATACTTACATGCGGTCCAAAGGTGAAACTATAAACGGTTCCGCGAGTTATGTACTGACACAGAAGCTTCACTACCTGGGCATTCCCGTCAAAGTCAAATATGACTTTTTCCAGTCCCGGTTCATAGACTTGTACGCCGGTGGCGGTTTCTCGGTAGAGAAACTCCTGTCGGGCAAACTGACCGCAGTTGATTCTTACGACGGGGTAAAGAGCGAGCCGCAAAGCGAGAAAATCAAGGTGGGCAGCCTGCAAACTTCGGTAGGTGCCAATGTGGGGGTCGAATTCAATATCGACCGGACTTTCGGCCTTTATGTAGAACCCGGTATCGGGTATTTCTTCGAGAACGGCAACCAGCCGGAAAGTTACAGGACCGAAAATCCTTTCAACTTCACGATAAAGGCGGGTTTCAGGATAAAATTATAAAAGGTTAACGGCCTTGGTGATATAAAAAGTTCTTTGAATATATAAGGTATATATGCCCCCGAAAGGGTTTTGCGGAAAAAATGCGGGTCGATTAAAAAAATGTACAATACAGTGCAACGTTTCGCAACCGGCCGGCATCTATAGTAGTGTAAGGCAAAAGTGAGAATAGTATTATGGGAAAGAATTTGAGGATTTTTGTGCTGTTGGGAATATTATCGCTCGGTTTGGGTGCCTGCAGTACGGATAGCGGAAAGGGCCTCGACACAAGGTACAGGAATTTTCTGGGTAAGGTCGAGGCGCGGGACGGAGATATCGGTAACGGATTCGATATCAGGTTGGATGACGGTACGTGGCTGGAGATCGACAACAGTCAGTCGGTCACCGGGATAAAGGACGGAGACAGGGTAGTGTTCACTTATACGCTCGTCGGTGAGGCCGACCCGGTAGACGGAAATAAAAGGTTCATTGCAGTATTGAATCATTACTACAAGGTTCTCGGCAAAGAGCCGGTGCTGCAAAGTTTTATCGACGAAGATTACCAGCACAGGCAGGACAGCATAGGCAACGATCCGATCAGGGTCGACGATGCGTGGTTCGGCGGTGAGTACCTTAATATATGGTTTTCGGTGGCAAGGCGCAGGAGTACGAACGAGCTGCATTTTATCAACCTTGTGGCCGATAACGTGGAATGGGACGGTGAGGTGCTGGATGTTTACCTGAGGCACAACGGCTACGAAGATGTGCCCTCGGCGGGTTCCGGTAGTTTTGTATACGGCCAGTCACTCGTTTCGTTCGACCTGACGGGGCTTATCCCCGAGGGACAAAGCGGAGTGGGTATCCGGTTGCACTGGACGGCTTACCGAGGAACGGACTGGAGCGAGGTGAGGGAACTGTCGGAAGACCTGGGCAGGTTCATTCCTTACGGGATCGAGAGTGACAGCCAGAAAACAAGTACGGTTACCGAATACGACCCGGCGAATAATTTTAAGTAAAAACGGCTCAATAGAGCCTGCGATATAACGGCCTGACGGCCGGAAGACATACCGGTTTTTGCATTGATAACTTGGTATTTAATTGATTAAGGTGGTTGGAAAGGTACTGCGGGAGCAGTGCCTTTCTTTTTATTATAGCCCTTTCAAAGCTCAACCTATAATTACGGCAGTAACATTCCAGACCGGTACGGAATATACCGGTAGGATCGGGACTGTTTCCCTGTTATACTCGTGAGATAAAATCCAGGATTATTCCGGCAGATATTACTGGCTCTTCTACGAAACCCATATGGCCGGAAGCGGCCAGGTATTCGAACCGTGCCTGCGGATGCGACTCTTCCAGGGATTTTGCGGTCTCCAGCGGGATATATTCGTCCAGTTCCCCCATAATAAATAATTGCGGGACGGTACTTTGACGGAATGTATCGTTATGGTCAGCCCGTTCCATCATACCACGCAGCAGGTTAATGATCCCCTGTTCGTCGGTCAGCACCACCAACTCCCTGAGATCCTCTATGAAATCGCCGAATTTCCTGCGGTTAACGGCGGCAAAGCCTTTATCGACGGTCTTTGCCAAGAGGTCTTTCTTTCCCGCTTCCACGAGGTCGATCTCACGGAGGCGGTTTTGCTTTTTTTCCTCGGTATCTGCGTTCGGGGTGGAATGGAACATTATAATGCCTGCGAGCTTTTCAGGGGCAGCCGACAATAATTCCGATGCGACATATCCGCCCATGGAATGGCCCATTATCCAGAATTTGCCGATCCCAAGGTTATCGGCCACACCGGTAACAACCTGTGCCATCATCGCCATCGTATGTATATCGCCGTGCACCTCGGATATCCCGTGGCCGGGAATATCCATGGTCACCACCCGGTAATCCCTAAGCATTGGTGCGAAATCGTCCCACACATTGAGCGATTCCAGGTAACCGTGCAGCAGGATAATGACCGGCCTTTCATCTGCCTGCCCCTCGTCGGCCGTGTCAAACCCGTACTGCCTTATCCTTGTGGCAAAGCCGCCGGCCTTTATGAATTTGTCTGTAACCATAGATCGCTCTCTGTCCGGCAACACACCGTTAAGGACCGGAATTTTCCGGCCCGCAGGGTGCCGCATGTTATGTTAAAATCAGATTTCTTCCTCTTCGTCGTCGAAATAATCTAGGACGGATTCCCTTTTGGCGTATGCCATGAGTTCCGGGTCTTCATCCTCATCTTCAAGGCTGCTGTAGATCATGTGCCTTTCCTTGCCGCTTTTTTTGATCGGGGCGAGTTTGACGGCTTTCTTGATCACGTCGTCCCCTGCATGGTCGAATCCCTGGATGCGGGATCCTTTCGTCGCTTTCATTATCCGTTAGGTACAGACATTAAGTAATATGTAGGTTGATTTAGTCGAGACTGACCTCGTTTTTGCACGGCAAAAACCGGGCCCTATATGATGTCATAGATATCACTGATGCGCACTTTGCCGTCGAATACTCTGCGGGCAGGACCTCTCAGGGCCACGTTTCGGAAGCAATTATCCTCGGCCGGGGTGAAAGAAATGTCAAGCCGTCCGCCCTCTACTTCCACCTCATAATTGCTCGTATCTTTCTGTGCGTAGATATGGGTGGCAATGGCGCTGGCGACGGCACCCGTACCGCAAGCGAGGGTTTCCTGTTCCACACCGCGTTCGTATGTCCGCACCTTGATCTTACCATCGTCGACGATCTGCACGAAATTGACGTTAGTGCCGCCCGATGGCAGGTATTTCTCACTGTAACGGATCTCGCGGCCACGGTCGAACACATCCGTAGTGATAATATTGTCGACGAATTCCACGTAATGCGGAACACCCGTATTGAGGAAAAAAGCCCCGTCGCTGTATTCGTAACTACAAACGTCGATAATGCCGATCTCGACCATGGCTTCCATCCCGTTGCGCCGGCTTACGATGGCCGCATGGGCGCCGTCCCGGCCGATAAACCGTTTGGCGTCCCCGCCGATACCCAACTGGTCGGCAAACAGGGTAATACATCGGGCCCCGTTGCCGCACATCTCGGCCTCGCCCCCGTCGGAATTGTAATATACCATGCGGAAATCGAAATCCGGGTGGGAGTATAACAGCATCAGCCCGTCGGCCCCGATACCACGGTGGCGGTCACACAGGCCGGCGACCTGTCCCTTGGTCAATAATTGCAGGGGTAATTCCCTCGCGTCGATTATGATGAAATCGTTCCCGGTTCCTTCGAACTTGGCAAAGTCGACAAGCATCCTATTTAGATAAACTCGGTGAATTAGTTTACACAAATATAAATATTTTCGTTTTCGGACAATATAAACCCCGCAAAAAAGTTGCTCATAACGGGGGCATAATCCGAGCCGGATAACAGCCGCTCCGATTTTCTTTCTATTTTTGTAGATTATACCCAAAAACCGTCCGAGATGATAAGGGAAATAAAGGAACACCGTTCGGTCCGCTCCTACAAAGCCGACCCGGTTCCTGAGCAGATACTTACCGAGATACTTGCCGCCGGCACACGGGCTTCCAATACAGGCAATATGCAATTATACAGCATGGTCGTGACCCGGGACCGGGACCTGCGGGAACGGCTCGCCCCGTGCCATTTCAACCAGCCGTGCGTCACACAGGCCCCCGTGCTTATAACTTTTTGCGCCGATATAAACCGTTTCTCGGCGTGGTGCCGCCAGCGTGGTGCGGAGCCTGTTTATGACAATTTCGCGTGGTTTTTCAATGCCGCGACAGATGCCCTACTGGCCTCTCAGAATGTAGCCCTCGAAGCTGAAGCCCATGGCCTGGGTATCTGTTATTTGGGTACGGCTATTTATACGGCGGCACAGATCTGCAGGATACTTCAGTTGCCTTCAGGAGTCATCCCCGTAACGGCTATGGTAATAGGTTATCCGGACGGCGAACCTCCTTTGACCGACCGGCTTCCGCTCGACGGGGTTGTCCATTACGAGACCTACCACGATTACAGCCTGCAGGATATAGACCTTATATGGGCGTCCAAGGAAGCCAGCGAAGAAACGCGGCAACTTTTGGAGGCCAACGGGCTACCGAACCTTGCCCGTATCTTTACGGAGCGCCGGTACAAGGCCGAAGATAACCTTTCGATTTCCCGGTCCTACCTGGAATGTATCAGGGAACAGGGTTTCTTTAACCAGTAACGGCGGTCTCCGGGGTGGGCAGGACTCTGAAATACCTTGTGGCCATTATACCGGTCATCTTACTATGCGGTTGCAGCGTGACCAAGCGCGTGCCGCCTGGTAGTTACCTGCTGACTAAAAACAAAATAGAGGAGGACCGCTCGGTCCCACGAAAAGAACGTATCCGGGCTACCGAAGTCGAACAATACCTGTTGCTGGAACCTAACCGTAAACTGCTCGGAACCAACCTGTATATACACCTTTATAACACCGCGAGCGCCGATACCACGAAAAACAACTGGATTAACCGAACACTGCGCAACTGGGGCGACCCGCCGGTTCTGCTCGACAGCATGCAGGTTATCAAATCCGCCGACCTGATGCAGAAATATATCGAATATTCCGGTTTTCACGATTCCCGGGTTTCTTTCGCGGTGGATACTACCCGGCGTCGTAAGGCAAAAGTTACCTATTCCATCGAACAGAACGAGCCGTACTATATAGGCGATATCAATTATGAATTCAGCGACGAACTCCTGCGGCAGGTAGTTCTCCAGGACAGTTCCGCAACATTACTCCATAGCGGTAATATCCTCGACGGCAATGTGCTGAGTGCCGAAAAGGAGCGGATTACCCGGAACCTGCGTAACAACGGTTTTTTCGATTTCAAACAGAGCTATATAGAGTACGTATCGGACCTCACGGACGACCCGGTTAAGGACATCGACGTGGTGTTCCACCAGCAGGTCGTCGATTATACGTCCCAGGGCGAGGCCGTGTATGATAACAGCAGCGTCTACCGTATTGCCGAGATCGTGGTCAACCCGCAATACGACCCTATGCAGGCGGCGGCAGGCGACGAGTATTACCAACGCCTCGACACGATGGAGTATAAAGGCCTCTATATACTTTATCCCCGGGGCGGGTATCCGAAAGTAAGGGCGGAAGTTTTACGGCAGGTAGTCAACCTCTATCCCAACTATATTTATGACGAACAGGAGGTCCGTCGGGCGCAGAGCAATATTATGCGGCTCGGAAATTACCGAAGTGCCGACATCATTTTCGAGGAAATAGTGACTGACGGTGAGATGATCGTCTCTTTTATTTCGGATGATGAGGACGGCCAGCCGGTCGGTTATACCACCGAGAAGTACCTCAAATGCCATATCAACTGTATTCCGGCCCTGCGCCAAAGTTACAAGATCGAACTGGAGGGGACCACTTCTTCGAGTTTCAATGCCATCAGGGCGACCGTAGGGTACCAGAACCGGAATTTCTTCCGTGGGGCGGAGTTGTTCGAGGCCAGTTTTACGGGTGGTTACGAATTCCTGCGGACCCCGGGGAAACGGGGAGCGTTTGAAATTGGCGGTGCCGTTTCGGTGTCGTTCCCCCGGTTTTTGACCCCGTTCAGGATCGACCGCTATAATAACACCGTAAACCCACGGACCAAGGTGGAGGTGTCGGTAAATACCCAAAACCGGAGCCGATACGAGCGGACCTTGTCGAGTGCAACCCTCGGATATAGCTGGAGTAACCGTGGCCGCAGTACGTTCACTCTTCGCCCCATCGACCTTAATCTGGTGAAGATGGGATACCTCGACGAAGAATGGATCAAATCCTACAAGAGCGAATACTTGGAGAACAGTTATGTAGACCAGTTCGTTGCGGGCATTTCTGGGTCGTACATCTATAACTCCCAACTCGGGAGCTCTATCCTCGGCCGAAAATCGTTCGTGGTTCGCTTCAATTGGGAAACGGCCGGCAACCTGCTTAACCTGGGGACTTACCTCTTATCCCATAAAAAGGATTATGAGGACGGCCGCCATTACAGGATTTTCGGGATACGGTATGCGCAGTACGTCCGCGTGGACGGGAGTATCAGCGACCGTATTGTCCTCGGTCCGAAAACCAACGTTGCGTTCCGGCTTTACGGCGGTTTCGGTACGGCCTACGGAAATGCCGCTTCGCTTCCTTTCGACAGGCTTTTCTATGCGGGCGGGAGCAACAGTATGAGGGGGTGGCAGCCCCGCAGGCTCGGTCCCGGGAACCAGGAGATAGAGGACGATGTTTATCCCAACCAGCTCGGGGATATGAAACTGGAGGCCAACCTGGAGTTACGGTTCCCCGTTTGGAAACTGTTACACGGGGCCGTGTTCTTCGACCTGGGAAATATCTGGTACCATAAGCAGAGCGGGGTGCCCGAGGATGCCGTTTTCAAGCTCAACCGCTTCTATAAACAACTGGGGTTCAATACCGGCCTCGGGCTGAGGTTCGACGTGAACGTGGCCGTTATCAGGTTCGACCTGGGCTACAAACTCCATAATCCCAACCTGCCCTCGGGCAAACGATGGACCGACCGATTCCGCATCGGAGACACGGTGATCAATTTCGGGGTGGGTTATCCGTTCTGACCTCCCCGGCCGAGAACGAATTCACGGATATACTTAGCGGTCCGGTCTATATCCAGAACAGAGGAGTCGATCGACAGGTGATACGATTTGGAATCACCCCAGGTCTTATCGGTATAGAAATCGTAATAGGCCGCGCGGCGCTTGTCGATACGGGCAATCCTCTCGGCCGCTTCTTTCTCGGTGATGGAGTTCCTTGCCGCTACGCGGGTAATACGGTGCGGCATCGCGGAGTGGATAAATATATTCGTACATCCATCCGTATTGCGCAATACGTAATCGGCGCACCGTCCCACTATAATACACGATTCCCTGCCGGCTATCTCCTTTATGGTGTCGGACTGTATCTTGAACAATGCCTCCTGTGAAAACCCGGGAGTGAACCCCAGCCCGAGCGAGAGGGCGTGTATGAGACCCGTAGGCGCTGTTTCGTCTTTTTCCTCGAAAAAGTCCGCCGCCAGGCCGCTGCTTCGGGCTGCCTCATCGATAAGTTTTCGGTCGTAAAATCCGATCCCGAGCATCTCTGCCAGCAGTTTGCCTACGTCGCGTCCGCCACTGCCGTACTGCCTGCCGAGCGTTATGACGATCTTTTTTTCCATAGCGCCTAAAGATTTATGTTTTGTTTGCGGAACTGCCTGAAAAGGCGCATCATCATCACTACGGCCAGGGTCACCGACACGAAATCGGCAATCGGAATGCTAACCCAAACCCCCATCGGCCCGTAGAACCGGGGCAGGATAATAAGCAGCGGCAACAGGAAGATCAACTGCCGGGTGAGCGACAGGAAGATCGCGGTTTTCGCATGTCCGATGGACTGGAAGAAACTGGTTACAACGACCTGATATCCTACCAGCGGGAACATCATCAGTACGGTCCGGATGGCGGTACGCGAGATGGCCATAAGTTCCTGGTCGGTCGTGAAGACTTTTGTGACCAGGTCCGGGAACAACAGGCAAAAACCGTAACTCAATGTAGTAACACCCATGGCAGCTACTATCACCATCGTGAGCGTCTTTTTCACCCTGTCGAACTTTTTAGCCCCGTAATTATACCCCACGATCGGCTGCATGCCCTGATTCAGTCCGAATACGACCATGAGGAAGATGAGTGCCACGCGGTTCACAATCCCGTATGCCCCTACATAGTAGTCGCCCCCGTGGTTGTTCAGTGCGTTGTTGATGAAAATAACCACAATACTGGCGCTGATATTCATCAGGAACGGCGCCATCCCGATGGAAAGTATGCCGTCGATTATCTTCCGGCGGAACCGGAATGCGCTTCGTATAAAATGCAGTTCGTGCTTCTTATTCGAAAAATGGAGCAACTCCAGGACCATCGCCGAGAACTGCGCGATCACCGTAGCCCATGCCGCCCCCTGTATCCCCCATTTGAATCCGAAGATGAACAGCGCGTCGAGTATACAGTTCAGCACGATGGCGATCAGCATTATGGTCATCGACCTTTGCGGATAACCCGAAGCCCGGAGGGTATGGTTCAGCCCGAGGTATAGGTGTGTGAATACGTTCCCCGCGAGGATTATCTTCATATAATCCCGGGCATAAGCAATTGTCTGGTCGCTCGACCCGAACAGGAACAGGATCTTGTCGAGGAAGATAAGGCATATGGCCCCGAATACCAACCCGATCAGCGTATTGAGCAGTACGGTATTGCCGAGGATGGTATTTGCACTGGCCCGGTCGTTCTGCCCAAGTTTGATCGACAGCAGCGACGAGGCGCCGATACCGACCATCGCGCCGAATGCCGCCGAGAGGTTCATTAGGGGAAGCGTGATGGCCAGGCCGGAGATGGCAAGCGGGCCGACACCGTGGCCGATAAATATGCTGTCAGCGATATTGTACAGCAACGTGGCCGTCATAGCTATTATCGAGGGTACGGCGTACCGTAACAATAATGTAGAGACCTTTTCGGTCCCCAATAGCGCCGTATCCGTCTTGTTCACCATGTCCGAATAGATTTGATAACCTGCAAAAGTACAAAAATCTCTCCCCCGTTATCACCCCTGGAGAAGAAAGAAAAGATAAAAAATCGTTAAACTCTTAAAACTGCAATCTGCTGTTACGCCTCGCTCAATTCGATAAGTTGCTGGCGATAAGCGGCCAGGATACGGGATTTGGAAATGAAACCCAGGTAACGGTTGTCCCTGTCCACTACGGGAAGCATCCACGCCTTGGTCGCTTCGAACTTATCCAGCACGCTTTGCACCTGTTCATGCGGAAGTATGGTATCCATCGGCGGAATCATGTAACGGTCTACCGGGGTAGGGTATTTCCCCTGGTCGAACATATCCGCCCGCAGGTCGTCCAGTTGGACCAGGCCCATCAGCACTCCCTCCGGACTTACCACCGGGAAAATATTACGGCGGACCGTGGAGATCAGTTTTACCACGTCGCCGAGTGTGGCGTTCTCGTCCAGCTCGTAAAAATCGGTCTCCATCAGCTCCCGCAGGTTCAGGAAGACAAGCACCGACTTGTCTTTATTATGGGTAAGCAATTCACCGCGCTGTTCCAATTTCTTTGTATAGATGGAATAGGGGTCGAAATAGTAGCTCAGCACAAAAGAGACCGCCGTTACTATCATCAGCGGGATGAACAGCCCGTAGCCGTTCGATAGTTCGGCTATGAGGAAGATGGAGGTCAGCGGGGCTTTCATCACCCCGGCCATTACCCCGGCCATCCCTACAAGGGTAAAATTTATGAGCGGCAGGTCCATATCGAAAACCACGTTCGATATATAAGCCAGCAGGCCGCCGGTGAAAGCCCCGACGAACAGCGACGGGGCGAAAGTTCCCCCGACACCTCCCGCCGCGTTAGTGGCGGCCATGGCTATTACCTTGAAGAACAAAATTGCGCCGAGATAGAGTATGATCACCCACGGCACGTCCTTGAACTTATAGAAGAGCGAATTGTTGAAAAGCGAATCTATACGGCCGTGCATCAGGTCGGTGAACGACTCGTAACCCTCCCCGTACAGCGGCGGGAAAATAAATATCAGTAGCCCGAGAATCCCCGCCCCCAGTATCCATTTCTTATACTGGCGGTTAAGACCGTTGAATTTTTCGGCGATTGCGGAATTGACCGTTGTGAAATAGTTGGAAATAAGACCGCAGGATAGCCCCAGTGCGATGTACATCGGGATGTTCCGCAGATCGAACGTCTCTACCCCTGAAATATGCAGTATGGGGTCGAAGCCTTTGAGGATAAATATCAGCGTAGTAGCGGATACCGAGGAGATAAGCAGGGGAATAATGGAAGTCATCGTGATGTCGAGCATCAGTATCTCCATCACGAAAACAAGACCCGTTATAGGGGCCTTAAAAATAGCCGCTATTGCTGCCGCCGCCCCGCAACCCAACAGGGTGGTTATATGCTTGTAATTGAGCCGCATGAACTGGCCTATGTTAGACCCTATTGCGGCCCCGGTCAAAACTATGGGCGCCTCTGGTCCGACCGAGCCGCCGAACCCGATGGTGGTGGCCCCGCCCACTATGGACGAATAGCAGTTGTGGGGCTTTATACGGGACCCGTTGCGGGACATGGCATACAGTACTCGGGTTACCCCCTCGGAAATATTATCCTTTACCACATACCGGACGAACAGCGAGGCAAGCACGATCCCCACGCCGGGGTATATAAAATAAAGAAGGCTCGCCTCGTCGGCACGGAACCAGCTGACCAGGGCATATTTTATACCGTGTAGCAGGCTTTCGAATATATAGGTGCCGAAACCGGCGAGCAGGCCGACTACGATGGCCAGGATAAGCATCAGCTGCTTGTCCGTCAGGCGCTTCGTAAGAAGCATAAACCACCGGTAGATTACGTCGGCTTTTCTCATCTGGTGCAGGTGGGCTGGGTTGTGGTTCCGGACGGAATTAGAACGGCTTGATCCCCATTATTTCACGGACGTTGCGCATAGTTTCGTCCGCACTGGCCCGTGCCTTTGCCGCACCGGCTTCAACCACTTCCCGCAGGTATACATCGTTGGCTTTTATATCGGCGATACGTTCGCGGATGGGAGCGACCACGGCGATTATATCTTCGGCCAGCTGTTTTTTCATGTCGCCGTACCGTATCTCGCAGTTGTTATATTTTGCGAGATAAAAATCGTAAGTCTCCGGGTGGGAAACGATCTTCATGATCGCGAAAATATTTGCAATGGGCTCGGCCATGGGCTGGTTCGGTTCTGTGGGACCCTGGTCCGTCACTGCCCTCATTACTTTTTTGCGTATCACTTCGTCCGGGTCGGCAAGATATATGCCGTTGCCCTCGCTTTTGCCCATCTTTCCGCTGCCGTCCAGCCCCGGGACTTTGGTCAAATCCTGTCCGAAATTATATGGCATGCTTTCCGGGAAATATTCGACCCCGTAAATCGTATTGAACCTGCGGGCGAATTTACGGGTCATCTCCAGATGCTGTTCCTGGTCCTTGCCGACGGGAACGAAATCTGCCCGGTGGATAAGGATGTCCGAGGCCATAAGTACCGGATAACACAACAAGCCCGCATTGATATTATCAGGATGCTTGCGGATTTTTTCCTTGAAAGATGCCGTCCGCTCCAGTTCTCCCACGTAGGCGTGCATGCTCAACAGCAGGGACAGCTCGGCTGTTTGAGGCAGGTCGCTCTGGATATAAATAGTGGTGGTCTGCGGGTCGAGGCCAGCGGCCAGGTATTCCGCCAGGGCATTCTTGACGTTGTCGTGTAGGTTCTGCGGATCGGGATGAGTGGTAAGGGAGTGGTAATCTGCTATAAAGAAATAGCAGTTGGCATCGTTCTGCATCTTGACAAAGTTCTTCAAGGCGCCAAAATAGTTTCCCAGGTGTAGCTGGCCCGTAGGCCTTATTCCGCTGACGACAGTTTTCATTATTTTCTATTTTTCCGGTAGGTGCTCCCTCGGGTTGCGGTGCTCCGGTGGGAGTACAGCCGCCCGATTCGCTGTGCAAAAGTATATAATCTGTCAAAAATAATCTACTTTTGCACAGAATATAATCCCGGGGAGCGCACAGCCGCGGCTGCCCGTCGGAAGCCTAAACTTTGCCAAGACGATGAAGACATACTGGAGGCTGCTCGGTTTCGCCCGGCCTATCGGGAAATATGCCGTCCCTTATTTTTTCTATACCCTGCTCCATGCTTTTTTCAACCTGTTCAATTACGTGATGATAATACCGATCCTCGACGTACTTTTCGGGCAGGAGGAAATGGTACATCAGGTGGTCGAAAAACCGGAATTCGCTCTTACGACCGGTTACCTGCGGGATATTATCAACTACATTATGTACCGGCAGTACGGCACGGAATACAATACGATACAGGTACTGCTCTTTCTGGCGCTCTTCCTGATAACGTTCTCTTTTTTCAGCAACCTCTTCCGGTACCTTGGCCAGCGCACGATGGAGAAGATGAAGATACGGACCCTCGAAAAGATACGGAACGACGTGTTCGACAACGTGCTCGACCTGCAGGTGGGATATTTTACCAACGAGCGCAAGGGTGATATTATCTCCAAAATAACCTCCGACGTACAGGTCGTGCAGTTCTGCATTACAAACACTTTGCAGGTCGCTTTCCGGGACCCGTTCCTTATCCTGTTCTATATGCTCGGGATGCTCGTAATGTCATGGCAACTGACTGTATTCTCCATTCTTTACCTGCCGGTGGTCGCCCTTTTGATCGGTTTTATCGTAAAAAAACTGCGCCGTAAGGCTACCATCGGCCAGGAGACCTACGCCGATATGGTGAGCCTTATAGACGAATCTGTCAACGGGGTAAAGATTATCAAGGCTTACAACGATGCGGATACCGTCAAACAGAAATTCCGGGAGCGTAACGGCTTTTATTCCAATGTTATGTGGTCGATGGCAAAACGCCAGCAACTATCCAGCCCTACAAGCGAGTTCCTTGGCATCACCGCCATGTCGGTATTGCTGCTGTTCGGAGGCAAGCTGGTGATGGACGGCTCGCTCACCGGCAGCGAATTCATCGCCTACCTGGCAATCTTCTCCCAGATAACCCGTCCGCTGCGTTCGTTTACCGATGCGTTCGCCAATATTAACCAGGGGATCGCGGCCGGCGAAAGGGTGATGGACCTGCTGGACACCCACAGCGTGATCGAGGAAGTCGCCGATCCGGTGCGGCTGGAAACGTTCGGACAGGGTATAGAATTCCGGGATGTTCATTTCGCTTATGACGAAAGGGAGGTTATCTGCGGTGTGGACCTTGTAGTGGAAAAGGGGCAGACGGTAGCCCTCGTCGGTGGATCGGGGGGCGGTAAATCCACCCTGTCGGACCTCGTCTCGCGCTTTTACGATATCAACTCCGGGTCGATCCTGATCGACGGAGTAGATATTCGGCAGTATTCCCTCCGCTCTTTACGGGATAATATAGGTGTGGTTACACAGGACACGGTTCTGTTTAACGACACCATAGAGGAAAATATCCGTATGGGCCGCCGCGACGCCACGTTCGACGAGATTGTCGCCGCCGCAAAAGTAGCCAATGCCCACGATTTCATTATGGAAACCGAGAACGGATACCAAACCAATATCGGCGATCGGGGAATGAAACTCTCCGGCGGCCAGCGCCAGCGCCTCAGTATTGCACGGGCCGTGTTGAAAAACCCGGCTATACTTGTACTGGACGAGGCGACTTCGGCCCTGGATACCGAGAGTGAAAAACTGGTACAGCAGGCCCTCGATTCCCTGCTGGAGGGCCGTACGTCCATCGTGATAGCACATCGGCTGAGTACCGTGGCCAATGCCGATAAGATATACGTGGTCGAGCATGGCACGATAGCCGAGCAGGGCACCCATGAAGAATTGATAGCCCAAAAGGGAATATACTATAAGCTTATCCAGCTCCAGGGGATGGCGTAAAAGGCAACACCGGTTAAAAGCTAAGGCGGTCCCGAAAGACCGCCTTAGCTTTTAATTACGAGTAACTATCTGTTATTCCAATGCGGAAATCTGGACTTTAAGGGCCTCTATCTTGGCTTGGGCGTCGTTCTTTTTGGCCTGCTCGTTTTCAACTACGGCCGCCGGGGCGTTCTGAACAAACCGTTCGTTGCCGAGTTTCTTCATCACGGAGGCAAGGAACCCCTCGTAATAGGCCAGTTCTTCCTGTAACTTCTTCAATTCCGCTTCCCGGTCTACGGCTCCCTCGAGCGGCACGAAATACCGGGTTGTCTTGACGATGAACGACATGGCGTCAGCTACTTTCTCCGTGGCGGCTGTTATTCCCGACAGGTTTGCCATCTTGATCAATACGCTTGCGTATGGCTCGGGATAATTCCCGTCGGGGATGACGGTCAGTGGCAACTGGTCCTTGTTCGGGATGTTCTTCGATTTGCGTATTCCACGGATTGCCGAAACGGCTTCCTGTATACGCCCCATGCCGGCAAGCAGCTCCTCGTCCGGCTGGCCGGCCGCAGGCAGAACGGAGAGCATAATGCTCTGTCCGTCCTCACGGGGCTTGATATTCTGCCATATCTCTTCGGTAATGAACGGCATGAACGGGTGCAGCATCTGAAGCAGCCTCTCGAAAATATCCCTGGTCCGGGCCAGTGTGACCGGGTCGATACCCTGCCCGTAAGGGGGTTTGACCATTTCGAGGAACCATCCCGAGAAATCGTCCCAGAATAATTTATAGGTCGCCATCAGGGCCTCCGAGATGCGGTAAACACCGAAGTCGGCCTCGATCTGGTGCTGGGTCTTGGCAATCACCGATTCGAACCACTCTACCGCAATCCTGCTGCTGTCGGGCTGGGCGGCCGAACCGTCGCACTGCCACGAATCCACCAGCCGGTAGGCATTCCATATCTTGTTGCCGAAATTGCGTCCCTGCTCGCACAGCGACTCTTCGAACATCAGGTCGTTACCGGCCGAGGAGCACAACAGCATGGCGACCCTCACCCCGTCGGCCCCGTACTTTTCGATAAGCTCCAGCGGGTCGGGCGAATTGCCGAGCTGTTTGCTCATCTTGCGGCGCAGGTGGTCCCGCACCAGCCCGGTGAAATAGACATTGCCGAACGGCTTTTTTCCACGGTACTCGTAGCCGACCATTATCATCCGGGCCACCCAGAAAAATATAATGTCCGGGGCGGTCACCAGGTCGTTGGTCGGGTAATAATAGTTTATATCCTTATTGTCCGGATACCGGATGCCGTCGAACACCGAAATAGGCCACAGCCAGGAGCTGAACCATGTATCCAGTACATCAGGGTCCTGTTTCAGGTCGGCAATTTGCAGACCGGCGTCACCGGTCTTTTCCCGGGCCATGGCCAGGGCCTCTTCCGGGGTTTCCGCAACGACATACCCTCCGCCGGGCAGGTAATAGGCCGGGATCTGCTGGCCCCACCACAGTTGGCGAGAGATACACCAGTCTTTGATGTTCTCCATCCAGTGGCGGTATGTATTGCGGAATTTGGGCGGGAAGAACCGTATTTCCTCTTCCATTACGGCTTTTAGCGCCGGGGCGGCAAGTTCGTCCATGCGCAACCACCACTGCATCGACAGTTTCGGTTCGATCGGTACTCCCGTCCTCTCGGAACAACCGACCTTGTTCGTATAGGCCTCTACTTTTTCCAGTAAGCCGGCAGCCCGCAGGTCCTCTTCTATGCGGTCCCGCAGTTCGAACCGGTCCATACCCTCGTAAATACCGACGGTGCCGTTTATGGTGCCGTCGTCGTTGAAAATATCTATGGCGGGCAGGCTGTATTTCTCCCCGAGCATATAGTCGTTAATGTCGTGCGCCGGGGTGACTTTAAGGGCCCCCGTCCCGAATTCCATATCCACATAATCGTCCGTGATCACCGGGATTGCCCGGTCTACCAGCGGCACGATAACTTTCTTCCCGGCCAGGTGTTTAAACCGTTCGTCGTTGGGGTTGACACACAGCCCCGTATCCCCGAGAATGGTCTCCGGGCGTGTCGTAGCAACTATTACATGATCGTCGCTACCCTCGATGCGGTACCGCAGGTAATACAGTTTGCCCTGCATCTCTTTATACAACACTTCCTCGTCCGAGAGGGCCGTAAGTGCCTTGGGGTCCCAGTTCACCATCCGTACTCCCCGGTATATCTTACCCTTGTTGTAGAGGTCTACAAAAACCTTGATAACGCTCTGGGACCGGGGTTCGTCCATAGTGAAGCAGGTACGGTCCCAGTCGCAGGAAGCCCCGAGTTTGCGAAGCTGTTTGAGGATAATGCCCCCGTGCTCTTCGGTCCATCGCCAGGCGTGTTCGAGGAACTCTTCCCGGGTAAGCGAGGCTTTGTCTATCCCCTGTTCCCGGAGTTTGGCTACGACCTTGGCCTCGGTAGCGATAGAGGCATGGTCCGTTCCCGGAACCCAGCAGGCGTTCTTTCCGGCCATACGCGCCCGGCGCACAAGTACATCCTGTATGGTATTATTGAGCATATGCCCCATATGAAGGATGCCCGTAACGTTGGGAGGCGGGATCACGATAGTGTAAGGCTCCCTTTCATCCGGCTCGGAATGGAACAATTTGCGTTCGATCCAGTAGTCGTACCACTTCTGTTCGATCTGGGTGGGTGTATACCTGTCAGCTAAAGCCATAGTCGTTCGTGCTGTTCTTAACTTTATACTTGCGGTTCGGTGCATGACAAAACGCCCTGTGCAGCCATGGCCGGTGACATCCGGTCCGCTCTCCGGGCGGCAAATTATGCCGTAAAGCTGTCATTTTGGCAAAAAACAGGCCCGGCGGTCGATTTGCATTCGATTTGCAAAGATAGGATTTTGCCGTTAGAATGGTATTACCCCTGCGGCAATTTTATGGCCCCGGCACCCGTTTATTAAGTGTCCTGCCGGGCAAAAATGTAAACCAATAAGGGCTTTAACGGGTTTGCTATTATGTCGGTTAAAGCTTACCTTTGCAATCAGAAGAAACGATATGAGTAAGAAGAATAAGATAGAAGAAGAATTTTCAGGAATTTCGGATATGCTGGAGGGGCGCCACCAGGTCATCCCGATCGTCACGGGCGATGAGGACGACGTGCTGGAGAATGTCGCCGTGCCCGATATCCTCCCCATACTGACCCTGCGCAGTTCGGTGCTCTTCCCGGGCGCGATCACCCCCATTACGGTGGGCCGAGAGAAGAGCATGAAACTGGTAAAAGAGGTCGAGAGCGGCGGGGGCGTACTCGGTGCGGTGCTTCAACGTGAAGCCGACGTGGAGAACCCCGGTCCCGAAGATATTTACAAGATAGGGACGGCCGCCCGGATCCTTAAGATACTCGAGATGCCCAACGGTAACCTCACGGTTATCCTGCACGGCCTCGAAAAGATAGAGATACAGGGGATAATTGCTTCGGAGCCCTATTTCAAGGCTTCCATCAATCCGCTCAAGGATTCCTCTCCGGAGAAGAACAACCTGGAGTTCGACGCACTTGTGGATTCCATCCGCGACGTGGCGCTCAATATTATCAATATCTCCCCGTCGATGCCCAAGGAGGCTACTTTCGCCATCAAGAATATCGACAGCAAAAGGGGATTGATCAACTTTATCTGCTCCAATCTCGATCTGGAGGATTCCGACCGGCAGCACCTGCTCGAGGCTCCGGGGCTGTTGGCCCGGGCACGCAGGCTGCTCGAAATTCTGGTAAAGGAGCAGCAGTTGGTCGAGTTGAAAAGCGAGATACAGAGTAAGGTAAAACGCAATCTGGACCAGCAGCAGAGGGAATATTACTTTCAGCAGCAGATACGTACCATTCAGGAGGAACTGGGCGGGGACCCGGCCGAGAGCGATATCGCCGACCTGCGTAAGCGGGCGTCCGAAAAGAAATGGAGCAAGGAGATCGCCGAGACTTTCGAAAAGGAGGTGAGCAAACTCGAGCGCCTGAACCCGGCTATCGCCGAATACTCGGTGCAGATGACCTATCTGAATCTGATGCTCGACCTGCCGTGGGACGAATGCACCAAGGACAACCTCGATCTCAAGCACGCCCGGCAGCAGCTGGACGACGACCATTTCGGGTTGGACGAGGTTAAGGAACGCATCCTGGAACACCTTGCCATAATTAAACTTAAAGGCGACCTCAAGTCCCCCATAATCTGCCTTTACGGCCCTCCGGGTGTGGGTAAGACCTCGCTCGGCAAGTCGGTGGCCGAGGCGCTCAACCGTAAGTTCGGCCGTATTTCCCTCGGTGGTCTGCACGATGAGGCCGAGATACGCGGACACAGGCGGACTTATATCGGTGCCATGCCGGGCCGCATTATCCAGACCATAAAGAAATGCGGTTCTTCTAACCCGGTCATCATCCTCGACGAGGTGGACAAGGTCGGGGTAGGGAACCACGGGGACCCCTCTTCGGCACTTTTGGAAGTGCTCGACCCGGAGCAGAACACCACGTTCCACGACAACTACCTCGATATCGAGTACGACCTGTCCAAGGTATTGTTCATTGCGACGGCCAACAATATTAACAATGTCAGTCCCGCCTTGCGTGACCGTATGGAAATGATTAACATAGCCGGTTACGTCATGGAGGAAAAGGTGCAGATAGGCATCCGTCACCTGCTTCCCAAACAGTTGGAAGCTCACGGCGTCCCGGTCGACAGCCTGAAAATATCGCCCGAGCTGATGGAAAAGATCATCAGCGAATACACCCGCGAGGCCGGGGTCAGGACCCTGGATAAGAACCTTGCCAAGCTGGCGCGCCACCGTGCCAAGAACATCGGTTTCGAAGAGGAATTCAACCCGGAGCTCTCAGCAGAAGACGTGGAAAGGATATTGGGGCTTCCCAAGTTCCGCAACGAACAGTACGAAGTAGGTGGTATTACCGGTGTGGTAACCGGCCTTGCTTGGACCGAAGTCGGCGGTGATATACTATATGTGGAGTCTATCCTGAGCCCGGGAAAAGGGAGCCTGTGCCTGACGGGTAACCTCGGGGACGTGATGAAAGAATCGGCTACGATAGCTTTCGAATGGGTCAAGGCCCATTACGAGGAACTGGGTATCGACCGCGAACTGTTCGAAAAATACGACATCAATGTCCATGTCCCGGAGGGCGCCATACCCAAGGACGGCCCGAGTGCCGGGATCACGATGGTCACCTCGATGGTGTCGACCTACACGGGCAAAAAAGTCAAGGAACGTATCGCAATGACGGGCGAGACTACCTTACGTGGCCGTGTCATGCCGGTCGGTGGCATTAAGGAAAAGATCCTTGCGGCCCGCCGTGCCGGAATCCATGAGCTTGTCCTCAGTGAAGACAACCGTAAGGATATTTCGGAGATCAAACCCGAATATATCCAGGGCCTCAACTTTCATTACGTCAACAATAATAACGACGTACTGGGATATGCCTTAATGAAATAATATTATTTCATACATTTCAAAACGGGCGGCAAATATCATTTTTGCTGCCCGTTTTGTATTATGATGGAAAATAACTCCCGAAAGTTCACATTACAGTAGAATCGGCTTTACCCCTTTTCGCACGTTCTGTAATTCTTGGCAAGAATATGATAGGAATTCCGGCTTATTTAGTTATGATAAAGACGACATCGCTGTCGCGTTTCATGAGGTAGTTTTCGCGGGCGAATTTTTCCAGGAAATCGTCGTCTTTTAGGCGCTCGATCAACAGGCTGTCTTCACGGATACGCTCCCGGTAATAGTCCCGTTGGGTTTCGAGGTCCCTAATCTGGTTTTTGAGCCGGATGCGTTCTATGACGTTGTTGCGGTCGAAAAAGAGCAGCAGCAGTACGAATACCGCAAGTGTCAGTATCCAGATGCGTCTGTCTTTAAGAACTTTTCCTGCCATAGTTTGCCGCTTTATGGTATGCGCATGTATTTATGTGTCTGGATAGATATGTTCCAGCGCGGGTGTTTCTTAACGTAGTCCACGATCAGCGGGGTGGTTTCGGCACTGCGGCTCCATTCCGGTTGCATATAGAGCAAACATTCTGCCCTCACCCGGGCCGCGTTCTCCTCTGCCCAGACAATGTCGTCCGGTTGTGAAATTATCACTTTAAGCTCATCCGCCCGCGCAAGGGATTTGACAAGCGGCGGCTGTTGCTTTTTAGGGGATAGGCATACCCAGTCGAAAACTCCCGATAACGGTTGTGATCCGGAGGTCTCCAGGAAGATTTCCAGACCCCGGTCTTTGAGAGTCCCCGTAAGGTAATCCAGCGGGTAAAGTAACGGTTCCCCGCCCGTAATAACGATCGCCCGGGCCGGATAGGAGCAGGCCCTCTGGATGATATCGTCAACCTCTACCGGCGGGTATAGCGCCGGGTTCCATGTCATCTTGGCGTCACACCAGCGGCAGCCGACGTCGCAGCCTCCCAGCCGGATAAAATAGGCTGGCTTACCCGTATGGTAACCCTCGCCCTGTATGGTATAGAAATCCTCCACGAGCGGAAGTTTGCGCCCCCCGTCCAGTATCCCCTCCGGGATTCGCCCCATTATCAACCTCTCTTCCATCCGGGAACAATGCGGTTTTTAGCCTTTGATCTTGTAAATATCTTTAAGGTTACGTCCCAGTTGGTCGTAATCCAGGCCGAAACCGACAATAAAATCGTTCGGTATAGACATTGCGGGATACTTGATCGGCACTTCTTTTTTATATGCGTCGGGCTTGAATAGCAGGGTGGCCACCTCGACGCTCGCCGGTTCATGGCCCACGAGCGACCGCATAAGGTGATCGATGCTTTCACCCGTATCCACGATATCTTCCACAACTATGATATGGCGTCCGGCCACATTGTCCTGCAGGCCTATAAGTTCCGAGACTTTACCCGTCGATTTGGTTCCGCTGTAGGAGACCAGTTTTACGAAAGACATTTCACACTGGAATTCTATCTTTTTCATCAGTTCGGCCATGAACATGAACGAGCCGTTCAGCACTCCAAGGAAAAGAGGCGTTTCCTTACCTTTGTAATCCTCGTTTATCCGGGCGGCAAGGTTTTCGACCGCTTCCCGTATCCGGTCATAGGTTATGAAAAGTTCGAAAGTCTTATCCTTAAGGGTAACGCATTTCTCCATAAAGCAGGGGTTTGTATGGTAACGGTTCAAAAAACGGCGGCCCGGACACTTGAAATCCGGCCGCTGTGTTAACTTTGCAAAGATAACAATTTAAAATCCCAATTTATCTATGAAACCACGTGTAAGCATCATAATGGGCAGTACGTCCGACCTTAAGGTAATGGAACAGGCTGCCAAATTCCTGGCCGAAATTGAGATCCCGTACGAGATTAATGCCTTGTCGGCCCACAGGGTGCCGGAGATGGTGGCCGATTTTGCCCGGCAGGCCCACTTGCGGGGGATCGAGGTTATTATCGCAGGTGCCGGCGGAGCGGCGCACCTGCCGGGAGTCATTGCTGCGTTCACGCCGCTTCCCGTTATCGGGGTGCCGATCAAGTCCTCCAATTCCATAGACGGGTGGGACAGCGTACTTTCCATCCTCCAGATGCCCGCCGGAATACCGGTGGCGACAGTGGCCCTCGACGGGGCGCGTAATGCCGGGATCCTTGCCGCACAGATCATCTCTACGGGTGACGGTGCGGTCCGGGAAAAGGTGATCGATTTCAAAAAGGAACTGGCGGCTAAGATAGACGCGGCAAATAAGGAACTGGCGGCGGTACAGATGCCGTATAAAGTAAATTGAGCCGATGCGATCCAACTCCTGCCGGGTGGGCGTTATCGGGACCCTTATCCTGATGGGTCTTTTGACGGTTACGGAAGTTTCCGCACAGGAACCGGACGGAATACCGGATTCCGATGATGGGCAATCGTTTACCAGGGAAATGAGATTACGAATATGGTATTCGGATAATTTGGAAGACTTTGAGCAGGTCTTCGATCTAAGCGATATCTTTTCGACTCCGTGGAGCGATTTCGCATACGATAACCACCGCCGGATGAGCAGTTCCGGGATTTACAGATACGAATATCTCTATTTACTGCCGGGCGGTAAGGTCCGCATCCTGACCGGTAGTACAGGGGTCTCGGGAAACTACAAAATGGGGTTGAGCAGTGAATATAAAGGAACTTACCGCTTCGACCCCGAAACCGGCTTGATCACATTCACAGGGTCTGGGGGCTTGAAAGGAAAAAACGATGAAAGCATTCCATTATTGCTTGTTTGGGGAAAGCCGATACAATTACGGTATTATTTACCTAAACCCGGGACCGATGCCAAACAGAAAGCCATACTCGAATTTTACGATTCCGAGACCGATGAACTTCTCCAAAGGTTCTTACACGGCATCCCCGAGGGAGCCCCGAAATAAAGCATCGTTTTTGTAATGTAAAGCACCCATGAACCAAACGGTACTCATAGCGTTCCTGCTTACCCTGTTCGCCGGCCTGGCTACGGGGATAGGTAGTGCCATCGCTTTTTTTGCCCGCCATACCAACCGCAAATTCCTGTCGTTCTCGCTCGGGTTGTCGGCCGGCGTCATGGTATACGTTTCTTTTATGGAACTGTTATATAAGGCCCGTATCGAGCTACAGATAATCAACGGGGAGAGGTTGGGGGATACTATTACCGTTACAGCTTTTTTCCTCGGTATAGCCATCGCCGCCCTTATAGACAAGCTGGTCCCCTCCGTCGAAAACCCCCATGAGTTCCGCAGCGTCGAACAATTGCACGATACATCCGGTGGAAAGGAAAAGCGGCTGGCCCGGATGGGACTGATCACGGCCATCGCACTGGCCGTGCATAACTTCCCGGAGGGTATTGCGACGTTTATCTCGACGGTCCAGGAACCCAGGCTCGGGGTTGCTATCGCCGTAGCCATTGCCATACATAATATCCCGGAGGGGATAGCCGTGTCCGTGCCGATATATTACGCAACCGGGAGCCGCCGCAAGGCGTTCTGGTATTCTTTCTGTTCCGGGCTTGCAGAACCCGTCGGGGCCATTGTTGCCTACCTGATCCTGATGCCTTTCCTCTCGCCAATGTTGCTCTATTGCACTTTCTCCGCCGTCGCGGGGATAATGGTCTATATCTCTTTCGACGAACTGCTGCCCGCCGCACACGAGTACGGCGAGTACCACATATCCATTTACGGGCTTATCACCGGTATGCTCATAATGGCCGTGAGCCTGATAATGCTGCTTTAAAGCGTAACGGCCCGGACGCTATTTTTTCTCCTTGCGGTCGAACTTACCATCTTCGGTGTAATATTTCCAGGTTCCTTTAGTAGAGCCTTTCACGTATTTACCCCTCAGGCGGAGCGCCCCGTTCGGATGGAATTCGCGGTAACGGCCGTGCCGCATGCCGTTCTTTATCTCCGATTCGCTTTTAATAGAGCCATCCTCATAATAATCCCGCAGGACATTTCCCTCGAATTTCTCGACGTAAAACTTCTTGAGTTCGCTCATCAACTCTTTTTCGGTTTGTTCCCGGTCATCGGTCGCGGCATCGTCCAGGTCTTCTTCAACAGTCTCCATAACCGAAACTTCATGACCGTTCCCGAACGGAATATGTTCTATTACCATCTGCAGCGAGGCCTTACCTTTCTCATCGGTGACCTGCATCATCATACGCGGGAAGCCGAAAAGTACGTCGCGGTTGGCTTTTATATTGTTCCAGGTTTCCGGGGCGAGCATTCCCTGCAGCTGCGGGTAGAACTTATGGGTGTCCATATAAAGGAAAAAGGTAGAAGAGGACGATGCCTTGGAAATAGCACTGCGGAATGCAGGGTCGTGTCTCAGCAGGTTCTTTTGTTCAACATCCTCGATGAACGACAGGATAGATGCCGCTTTGTTGCTGAACACTACAAAGTCCCCCACATACGTATAATAGGGCTTCTCGAACCGGTCGAACAGTTTGCCGAAGAACAGGCGAAAAAATCCCTTGAGTTCCACGTAATTCACGTCGTAACCCTTATATTCCACAGACTTGACCTTGATCGGCGACGCACCCCGTATACGTTTCTCGATATTGGCCATACTGCTGCGGGCCTCCTTGATGTTTTTGGCCCTTACGGCCAATAGCATTTCCGGGTCCATCCCCAGCAAACCCGGTTCGAGTTGGATATAGGCGAACTCCCCGGCCATCCATCCGAAGAAATCCTTTTCGATCGAGAAACGGAACATCTTCTCTATCCGGTCCCGCATTTTTACATAATCGTCGTATCCTTGAGTTCCCGACTGCCGCATCGCTTCCTCCAGCGACCTGAGGAAAGCCGAGGCGTTATCGAAACCGATGTCCGCATACAGTGCGGTACGCGCAGGCAGGAATTCCATCACTTTCAGCTTATTCTTTCCCGACCCGAGGATCGCCGCGACATAGGGGTCGGCAATGTCTTTCATCAGGGAATAACCCTTGAGCTCGATCTTTTCGGTTCCCGCATCGAGCCACATCCCGGCAAATTCCATCGAGTTGCAGATGGCCAGCAGGGTCTCATCCATCGCACCGAGGTAGATGGACAGGAAGCGGGGCAGGTAGGAGTAATTGAGGAAAACCCGGTACAATCCTTTATAACCGACCAGCTTCTCCGCCTCAATGAACGATTCTTCCAATCCGATCTTCGGCTTGCCCCGCTCGTCTATGGAAGCATGAAGAAGGGAAGAGGAGTACGAAGCCACGAAATGGTTATCCACGAAAGCGCAATAGAGCGTCTGCCCGTCGGGGTCACGCATCTCGAGGATATTGATATCGTTGTAGTTCCGCCTTGATACATCACTCCCAGCAAGCTTCATTATATTCTCCACCTGGTCTTTAAGTATTTCCAGTTTGGATGCCTTGCGCAGATCTATGACGATCAGAAAATCCCAGTCCCGGCCCTTGCCCGGATGGAGCGAAACGGTAAGGTCCCGCTTCCCGACGAGTGACATCAGGGTCTTATTACTTCGTAAGAGCGAATCGAGGCCATCCACATTCTCGGAGATCTCGGCGAACGATTCGGCCTGCTTGAGCCTTTGCCACGGCTCACTGGAGCTGAACTTCTGCCAGTCCCGTACCGGTTCCGCCGACCGGATTATGATCGCCGCATTCTCGGGCACAAGATAAATTTGGCGGAGGTTCCTGTCCGGGGTTACGTAGACCCGGATGACGGTATAGGTGATCCACCCAAGTAGAAGCAACCCGAGAACAGCCATTATCCGGCCGAACCCGAACCGTTTTTTCTTACGGGGGAGGGGAGCACCGGACGTTTCGGCGGATTGGTTTTCCGGGCCGGTTGTCCCGTTTGTATATGCCGATGTAATTTCTTGTGCGTTATCTTTTTGGGTGAGCTTTGGCTGTACTTCTTCCATGGTCGTAAGTTCGGGTTTTGGTTTGAAAGCGCTCGATGCAAATGTACGAATTTGACATAAGTAAAAATAACACTATCTGAGACGGCGGATAAAAGTTGTTAACATCGATTGTTAATTTTTTTATTAGCCCGATGGGTTTACCGGCCCGGTTTTAGCGGTACTGTGGAAAAGATCGGTTAAATTTTTGATATTTTTCCACAGGATTTCTGGCGAATTTTGCGCGGAAAAAGTATCTTCGTGTCAATATTGCATAGAATTATTCATGATTCCGGTAAAATTAGATAAAAAAGAATGCGTGCTGGTCAGCGGCAAATTCTCCGACGAGGATATCGTTGCCCTGCATGAAAACCCGACCTTGCTGTCAGCCAAAGTATCCTATATTAAAAGCACCATAACACGCCTGTTCGTCAAAGGTTTCAATACATACCTGCTTACCTCGGGCGGCCTGTTCGATTTGATGGTGGCAAATGTTATTAACGACCTCAACAATAAAGGCCTGGCGGTAATGTCCGTCTTTATCAAACCGTTCCCGAATAAATATTCCCCTTGCGGCGACAACCTCTATCCTGAGGACCTGACCCATCTTTCTTTCTGTTTTTGCGATAGCGAGGAGGAGTTCACACAATCGGATTTCAGCAGCTACCTTTCACATCATTCGGAATGCGTACTATCCCCGTCCAGGGTCAAAAGGTCCGATAACTACCGTATCCCTGCTGCCATTATGCAGGTGGCCGGCAGCGACCGTCCGTTGAACTGATATACCGTCTGCAGCCCCTCAATTTCCGGCGGGGCTTTTGTTTTATTTTCCTTATCGGTATTTTTACCCCTAAATTTATCCGCATGGATGCTAAAGATATTATTTTAGGGTGGGGCGTCGGGTCCGAGAGATCGGCGAACTTGCTGGCGTTGGTTATTTTACTGTCGGCCGTTGCGATTATCGCATGGGCGGTGTATCTGATCACCTGCCGGGCCATAGGGCCGCTGGTCATCAAAATTGCCCGTAGAACTTCCACCACGTGGGATGATATGATGTTCGTCCCGAAATTTTTCCGCCGGCTGGGGCTTCTTCTCGGCCCGATATGCGTGAGCGTGCTTTTCGGATTTGTTCAGTGGGCTTCGATGTCCAGCCTGCAAAAATTTATAAAGGTATGGATAACGTTCGCCGCCGTAAGGATGATTGCGGCGATACTCGACGGGGTGAACCGCATCTACGAAAGCTACCCGGTATCGAGGAACAAACCGATCAAGGTTTTTATCCAGGTGGTGATGATCTTTCTATACTGCGCTGCGATACTCGTAGCAATACAGATATTTACCGGCAAGGATACCACTACGATGATCGCCGGCCTTACGGCCTTTGCGGCCGTGCTGATGCTCGTCTTTAAGGATTCCATACTCGGGCTGGTCGCCGGTATTCAGCTAAGCGCCAATAATATGGTAAATATCGGGGACTGGATCGAGATGCCCAGCAGCGGGGGGGACGGGGACGTACTGGAGATAAACCTTACAACCGTAAAGGTGCAGAACTGGGATAAGACCATAACAACTATTCCTACATATAAACTCGTTTCCGAGTCGTTCACCAACTGGCGCGGGATGTTCGAGTCACAGGGGCGCAGGATCAAGCGGTCGGTCAATGTAGACCTGGCGTCGGTCCATTATCTTAGTCCCCAGGAGTTGGAACAACTCAAAAAATCCTCACTGCTTCGAAGCTATATCGAGGAGAAGATGGACGAAATCGCCCGGTTCAATGCCAACCGCAGTGCGGAGATCGACGAGCGGCGGCTTACCAATATCGGAACTTTCCGCGAGTACCTCGAAAAATGGATAGCTGACAACCCGGATATTAACACCTCGATGACCCATATGGTGCGGCAATTGCAGCCGGGACCTACCGGGGTGCCGCTGGAGATATATTGTTTCTCGGCAAGGCAGTCGTGGGTGGATTACGAGCGGGTCCAGTCGGATATCTTCGACCATGTGTTCGCCGTAATGAAACTCTTCAATCTGAAACCGTTCCAGTATACCGTCGGGAATATCGCAGAAACGGCGGCTGCCGCCGGGCCCTAGTAGTTCATATGGCGCGATTTGTGCCGTTAAATGGCTAAAAACATTTAAGCCATGAATAACTATTATGACGAGTACGGGGTGCTGGATATGAGCGAAGAGGCTCAGGAGACACTTGAGTTGATGACCGAAAAACTCGATAACGACGATTGCGGCCCCGGGCAGGAGAACGATGCCAAGAAATGCGGCAACAATGAAAAACTGACGGGCGACGACGAAAAGAGATAAGCCGCACGGCGCCGACAAATAGCGCCCCTCGAGGGGCGCTACTTGTTTTTACAGGTGGGATATTATAGCCTGAATGTCGCCCCGGCGGACATATATACGTTCCGCATGGTAAAATGAATGGGGACGGTCCTTGAGAAAAATGGACTGAATGCCCACGTGAAATCCACGTAAAACCCGAAATGGTCGTTCATCCGGAATTCCCCGCCGGCAAGCAGCCCGATATCGAATTTCCGGGTGTCGTCCCCGTAATTGAACGTGGCATAGGGTATCTCCCGTTCCTGTGACAATGGACTTTCCACGACAATATCCACATTGCGGACATTCCCGCTGAACTTACGCGATAGGGCTTCCGCAAAATATATCCCGCCCCTCACCTGCCATTTCGGGTTACGGAAGCGGTAGGTACCGTAAACGGGCTGGACCAAATAGAGGGTACTGACCTTGGTCGTATTCTTACCCGTAACGTATCCGGTCAGGGTTCCCAGGTCGGGAACATCGATCTCCATATGGACTTCCGTTACGCGGGTGTTCACTTTCATCCCTTTCCAGTTCACCTCCAGGCCGGCCCCTATGCCCCAATGGCTATTAAAGTAATAGGTCAGGTTCCCTCCCAGCCGGGGATTGAACTTCGGGTTATAACGGGTTATGTCGAGTTCCCCCGGTATCGGTACCGGCGTCGTGGCCCCGATATTCACCCCGGCTATGAAGCTAAGATCGAATCCCTGGCGGGGCTGCTGTGCCGTTGCTCTGACGGATATAAAGGCGGCTGTTATAAATGTATAATAGAGAATTCTCATTCGGTGAATCGATTATATTATGTTCCGGAGCCATACTCAAAAACCATACTATTGTTACGGGGCCGACCCTATCCTGAAAATAAAAAACGGGCGGCCATCGGCCGCCCGTAATGTTCCAAAGGTGGGTACTCTATGATTCTTTCACGATCGCAATATCGTCGATACAGACGTATGTCGGGGTATTGAGCCCCCACTCCCCGATATCCGTCCCGCCAAAGGTGAAATGCAGGTAGTTGACTTTGCCGAGTGGGGTAAGGTCTACCTTTGTCCAGCGATCGAGTATCCCGGGTGAAGTTGCCGTACGGAAATCGGCGAGGTAAAGGTCCACCGATCCGGTACGGTTCCCGGAAGCGCCGTATCCAGTGATGGTGACATAGAAATAATCCCCGTTCTCGTACGTTAACGGACTGGCTCCGTTATAATTACCGCTCGTCATTGCCAGGGTCGTGTAAGCGGAGTTCATCGCATAGAGATGGTCTATTTCATATTCCTCGGAGTCGGGGAACCCGATGGTAGCATCCAGGAAAACAACCGCAAAGACTTTCGAGCCTCTATTTCCGCCATAACCCGTGGTCGGGTCCACATAATTGACCGTACATTGGTTAATCCAGTCATTGCTTTCCAGATCTTCGTTCCAGGTGGAGAAAACCGTGCCGCCGTTCCAGAATTCGGTTTCATCCACGCCGTACTGGCTCTCGCTGATACCGAAATGCAGTCCGCTGTTACCGTCCGTGTATTCGGTATATTGCTCCCCGTCGTAATCCGAGTAGAAATTCGAACCTTTCGCATCGACCGCCAGTAGCGAGCCCGGTACGTCTTCAAAGTCAACCGTTATGTATTCTTTATTCTCTTGGTTGTTGTTGTCATCGTCACTGCAGGCTGCCAAGGCTGCCACCGCCAAAACCGCTAAAACCGCTAAAATCAATTTCTTCATCGTTCCTTTCTCTATTTAAGTATGTGTTATTTAAGCAGAACCAGACTGGTCACTTCGGTGGAAATCTCCCCGAGGACCTCCAGGTTATAGAGGACGGCGCTCTGGACCTTTATAAAATCCACACGGTCGAGTTTGACCGGCGAGCCGTCTGCATCGACGGCATTGTCCAGGTCGAACCGGTTAAAAACGTACCGGTCGTATCCGTCGGTGAACATATCCGCCCCCAGGTTGTCGGCATATCCCCACCCGTAAGGGTCATGGGACAGCTGGCTGTTGGTCTCACTGGGGTTAGGGGCGATCAGCGATCCCGTCAGGGTAAAACTACCGTCGTCGTCACACCACATCGGGTAATAATTCTGGGAGTGATAAGCCGGTACGTATTTTACCGTTCCCGACTCACCGTTCGAATCGGTCCACCGTACGTCTTCCGGGGTATCCGTACGATAGTAAGTCACCGAATAGCTTCGGGTGACCGCGTTGCTTCCTTTCAATTCGTACCAATTGTCGTCCGGAACACCGTTGCCGTTATCGTCCCGGCTGACCCAAACAATCCCCGGCTCGTTATGGGTCGGTATCGGATTGCCCGAAATCCCGAAATCATATCCGTCCCGGTTGGTTATCGCCTCGGAGGGTTGCAGGATAATATAGCCGCCGAACGCCCCCAAGGAGACGTAATATCCGGCGTCGATCCGCTCCTGGGCCCACCGTACCGCATCGGTAGCATCCGCAGGAACATATGTTTCATTAATGAACTGTCCCGGTGCCGGGGTATACTCGACAACCTTTACTTTGTCGAATTCATATCCCGGAGGCTCTTCATCCTCTCCGGATATCACCTCACTGCTGTTACAGCCGTAAAGGGCCATAACCGCCAGCAGGACGAACAAGATCTTTTCCATTTTATTTACCAATTAGGGCGGGGAATGTCCGAATAAAAATATGCCGGAATACGAGATGCCAGAATACCTATCGCTTTTTCCCGAAAGCCGTGTTAGTCGTAACGGGCAGGTCTTCTGACTCTTCCGCTTCCGGCTGCCTTCCCGTCGCCCGGAGGCGGCAGTGGCTTAAGGATGCCGGAAACATTCATGGAATTACAGCTGCGGGAACAGTTCCTGATTTTCACAGGATTCCCTTTTAATCCCGTCCCCTGCGGGGATACGGAACCCGTTACCGCTGCAAAATTAATAAATATCCGGGATAATTCCCGTGCCGTTCCCGGGATATATTCCGTTTGGCTCAGGGTTTGGAGTTATTTCCGTAAAAATTAACTTATGGATAAGATTCGTAATTTCCTGATATGGTCGGGAATAATAGCCCTCGTGCTATTTATAATAATGCTGGTCGTGGGCTTCAAAATAGCCTCTACGTTGCTTGTAGTGGCGTTTTATATCGTGGCGTTCATCTTTGTGGTGGCCCTCTGTTTTTACCTCTACCGCAAGGCCAAAGAAAAACTTGGCGGCAGCGACAGGGATTACCGCAAATAAAAAACCAGCCCGGCAATGGGCTGGTTTCTAAGAGTCTTTCGGGCCCGGTATCGACGGCCCCGAAACCTATTTCTTGCTTTCGGGTTTAACGATATTTTCCCTCATAGAGGTATCCGCCTGGATATTGCGGAGCTTGTAGTAATCCATTATGCCGAGGTTCCCGTTGCGGAAAGCTTCGGCGATAGCCATGGGTATCTCGGCTTCTGCCATGATAACCTTGGCCCGGGCATCCTGAGCCTTGGCTTTCATTTCCTGCTCGTGGGCAACGGCCATTGCGCGCCTCTCTTCGGCCTTGGCCTGGGCGATGTTCTTATCGGCGTTTGCCTGGTCCATCTGCAGTTCGGCCCCGATATTCTTACCGACATCGATATCGGCAATGTCGATCGAAAGGATCTCGAACGCCGTACCCGCATCGAGCCCTTTTTCCAGAACGACCCTCGAAATAAAATCGGGATTCTCGAGTACGGTCTTGTGTGACTCTGCCGAACCTATGGACGACACGATACCCTCGCCGACACGGGCCAGGACGGTTTCCTCGCCGGCACCCCCCACAAGCTGTTTGATCGCGGCACGTACGGTAACCCTCGCTTTGGCGATAAGCTGTATGCCGTCTTTGGCAACCGCCGCCACCGGAGGAGTATTGATAACTTTGGGATTCACAGACATCTGCACCGCCTCAAACACGTCGCGGCCGGCCAGGTCTATTGCAGTGGCCATCTTGAAGTCGAGATTGATACTCGCTTTCTGCGCCGACACCAGGGCATGTACCACGTTGGGAACGTTACCACCGGCCAGATAGTGGGCTTCCAACTCGTTCGCATTCAGATTAAGGCCTGCTTTGGTCCCCTCTATCATGGATGTAACGATTATCGAGGGCGGCACTTTCCTCCACCGCATCAAGATCAACTGCAAAAGGCTGATCCTAACGCCCGAGACAAGGGCCGAGAACCACAGGCCGATGGGGATGAAATAGAATATCAGCCAGAGTCCGATAAGGCCCAGGAAAATTATCAAAGCTATCATTCCGATTTCCATAGCTAAATTTTTTAGGTTTATTATTGATTATTGGTATTTATTCCTCTTGAGCGTTTCCCGTGGCCTGCGCCGTACATTCCGTTTCGGCCTCCTTTACTTTAACGATAACGGTAAAGTTCTCGAATCCGGCCACTTCCACATCGGTATTGGGGTTGACATACAAGTCCCCGAGGGAGCGGGCCTCATAAGTCTCCCCGCCGACCGAAATATTTCCCAACGGGGCCAGCCGGGTTATGGTCCTGCCTGCATCTCCTACGTTGATCTTCTCTTGAGGGAGGGGTTGTGACGTGCCGTCCACCTCGCTCTTAAGCGACAACCGCCGCCATGTTTTAGCCCTCAATGAGAGGAACATCGCGGTGACGGCAAGGACGACTATGGCCACAACCGTAACGATTCCGCCCGTTGAGCCGTAATTCGTGAAACCGATATAGATAGCCCCGAGGAACGAAATAAGCGAACAGATGCCCGCCACGGTCATCCCCGGGAGCAAGACCAGTTCGGCGACCAGCAAAAGTACGCCTACAATTATCAGAGTTATTATGAACCACATAATGAAATAAGCCGGGTTGGTTGGACGAAAGTTCTTTGTTATATACGGGTTTTACAAGGTGTAAGATAGTGTTTTTTGTGAAAACATCACCCCACATCCTCTATTTTTACCCCGATCCCGGCGGTTTCTTCCAGTATCTCCCCCATCACCTCTTCGGCCTCGCTACGTGAATCGAAAGTCCCTATTATGTACAGGTCGCCGTTACGGGATATTTCTGCCCCGGGAGCCATGTCCTCCAGTATTTCCTTAACTACGTCCGGAAGCGGTTTCCCGTCCGTGTCCAGTGACAGCCGGAAAAGCCCGTCGTTTACTTTACCCAGCAGTTTGTCAAGTTCCGACTGCTCGAAAAGTTTATACTGTCCGTTGGTCCACCGGGCCACTTTCGGGTCCTTGAAACCTTTGGATTTAAGCTCCGCTATAGCATTGGCGGCTTCTTGGGCTGTGGCATAGCCGCCCGCATAATATGAGAACCTCCCATCCTCTTTCCACACCCCCACCGGGTATGCCCCCCGAAGAATGGAGGGTTGCTGCGCCCTCTGGAACGAGCCGAGCATCAGCCGGTATATCTCCCCTTTGGGATGGATCTTCAGGTCCGGTATAGGGTTGCGGCTGTCATATTTGACCGGGCTGGCGAACCGGACTGGTTCGAAATCCAGGAAAAGTTTCTCCTCTACCGTTATAGCCGGAAAATCCAGCCGGGTACTCCGGAAAGCGCTTTCGGCCCGTGAAAGGGAATCGAGGGCCTTATCGTATCCCGCCATGCGGGCCAGCGTCTTCTCATAGTCGATCAGCAGTGTTTTGCGGGCCATATATGCTGCGATCTCGGGCGACTGGGCGCCCTCGGTGGCAGAGATGGCCTGTTCACGGGTCTGTACGGTTTTCCGTTCGAATTCCGCAAGTTCATTACGGTGCCCCAGCTTATCCAGAATATAATTATAACAGTAAAGCTTGTTATCGAAAACATAGCCGAACGCTTCCCCGATATTGTCGGTATATTTGGTGTTGAGCAACATAAGGGTCTCGTAACGCGAATAGAGGCTGTCGGCATGCTCCTGCTCTGCCGCCTCGTCCAGCTCGTGAGCAATACGGGCAATTAAAGCGTAATTATCGGTGAAAGACCGTATTGAACCAGCTACTTCCTGCTCCCGCTTCTGGGCGTCCTTGAGCAGGGCATAATCTTCTTCCGAGAGGTTGGAAGAGAAAAACGGGTTCAGGACGATAACCGAGCTGTTCTCCAGATACCGGTCCGTTCTTTCCCTGCCTGTCGCCTCCGGGTCTGCCTCCCCGGACAGGTTGCGGATGATGAATTCCTGTTCAATTGCGTTGATCTTTCCCGCCGTGATCCCAATAAGGTTGCGGATGTCGAATATCTCGCTTTCCAGTCTCAGGATATCCTCCGAATAGCTCGCCCGGTTGTCCGGGTCGGTCCTGAAAAGGTTTCGGACTTCGGTAATCCTATTGTTGAGCGAATCTTCCCTCGATTTGTAATTCCCCTCCTGTTCGACCAGCGCCATATATAACGAATCGGAGCCGAGTCCTGAGATCACCGTACGGTCCTGAGCACCGACCCGCAGACCCGAAAGTGTGAACACACCGAGCACCAGTAGTTTTATATGTCCGGAAATATGTTTCATAACCGCATTATTTCCACCATTTTATCAAAAATAACTGTATCAGCCCGAATATCTCGAGCCTGCCCAGGAGCATGAACAGCGTGCTCATGAACCTGACAAGCGGGGAGATCTCCGAGAAGTTGGCCATGGAACCCACCTCCCCGAACCCCGGGCCTACGTTACCCATACTCGCCGCTACGAGGCTGAAACTGCTCATAAGGTCCATCCCCGTCGCGCTGATCATTATGCTGCCGACCACCGTGATAAGTATGTATATCACGATGAACAGGAGAGCAAGGCCGATCAACTGTTCGCTTTGCGTGACGTTGTTCAACTTGACCCTTATCACTGCGTTGGGGTGCTGTTGTTGCAGGATGCGGGCACGCAGAACTTTCAGGGACAGCCATACCCGGTCGCTCTTTATCCCGCCGGAGGTCGAGCCCGCGCAACCGCACTGGAACATCATCAATATAAGGACCATCACGGCCAGCGGCGGCCATACCGACGTATCGGCAGTTGCAAAACCCGTTGTGCTGATTACCGACACCGCCTGGAACCCGCCGTACCGGACGGACTGCCCGAAAGTTGGGTAAACCCCGGTGGTGAACAGGTTCAGGGAGATCAACGCACCGCCCACCACGATCGTAGCAATAAAGAACCTTACCACTTCGGAGCGGAAGATATTGTTCCGCTGTCCGGTAAAGGTAGCGAAAATTAGCCCGAAATGGATGGCCGACAGGGTCATAAAAATCATGGTTATTCCCTCGATCCATGCACTGTTGAAATGGGCGAGGCTCAGGTTCTTGGTGCTGAAGCCGCCTGTCGCCATACAGGATAGTGCATGGTTGACGGCATCGAACCAGTCCATACCGGCAACCCGCAACAGCACCGTCTCGGCAAGGGTCATAGACACATAAAGCCAGAGCAGTATCCTTACGATTTTCTGAGTCTTGTATTTATAGTTCTCCCGGGCCAGCGGCGACATCTCCACACTCGACAGGGTCATCTTAGTGCGCCCCAGCGACGGAAGTATTACCAAAACGAACATCACGACCCCCAAGCCCCCAAGCCAGTGGGTACAGGAGCGCCAGAACAACAGCCCGTTAGGCAGCGCCTCGATGTCGGCAAGCGATGTAGAGCCCGTAGTGGTGAATCCCGACACACTCTCGAACCATGCGGTCGGTATATCGAACTCCCCGCCCCACAGCAGATAGGGGAACGTACCGACGAAGCAGGCGATAAGCCACCCGCCGACCACAATCGCGTAACCCTCCTTTATGTTGATCCTGTCGGTCTTTTCTACGAAGATCAGCGGGAATCCGCCAAGGGCGGCGGTCAAAACGGAAGATAGAAGCAACGGATAGAACCCGGTGTCGAAACCGTGGATAAGGGAGACTCCCGCCGACAGGAAAAGGAATACCGCAACCAGCAGCATTACTATCCCCATGTACCTCAATACGACGTTCAGCCTCATCCCACCCGAAATTTATTGCCGGCCCCGGCCGCTGTTTATCAGGGTCTCGATATTTTCCCTGATGGCATTTATTTCGTCGTGCCCCTCGGTCTTGACCCGGAACGGGGCTTTCCCGGCGATATATCCTTTCAGCCCCCGGTCTATCCCGACCAGCGGACGGGTATAGTACAACTCCAGCATATAATAGAATACCAGGACCATTAGTATCGCAACACAAAGGGTGATTATTCCCGGCATCATCGCCCGGTAGGTATTACTCCGTAGATGGCCGGTATTGGTGAGCAGATAGTGCTGTGAGGAAACCATGTAATTCTTTATCGCGTCGGTAAGCTCGCTGTACGTTGTTTTGTACATCTGGACGAACCACTCGATATCGGTATTCATCGTGTCGTCAAAATAATTGGCCACCAGCCGTTCGTAATTCCCGCTGGCTTCGTATATCCCATCCAGTTCGTATTGCTCGCCCAGGGTGACCGACTCGTCCAGTGCGCTCTGGAACTCTTCACCGGCACGGTTAAAATTGCGTTCGAACCCCGGGCGCTCCAGCACGATGGCTTCCAGCAGGGATGCGTTCTGTTCCTGTACGGCGTCGAGCATCCGTTTGGACAGCTCCATATTACGGGAACTCGTT
This sequence comes from Alistipes sp., assembly GCA_021201825.1. Lineage (GTDB taxonomy): Bacteria > Bacteroidota > Bacteroidia > Bacteroidales > Rikenellaceae > WRDF01. Next base: position 148,897 of record JAJQED010000017.1, on the reverse strand, counting down.
TCAAGCAGCTCACGGGTGGAACGGCCGAGCCTGTTGAGCTCGAAGAATGAAACCGCCCCGGAGAACATCAGCATCAACCCGAGGCAAAGGAAACCGACAGAAATTTTTTTACGTATCCCGGTCATGGTGAAATGTTAAATATCCGAACAAATATAATCAACAAAAGGCAATTATCCTGCCCGGTATCCTACGGTTTCACCCCGCATTTCGCCGTCGGGCAGCATCCCGGCGAGCCGTACTTCGGCTACGGTATTTACCAGCCGCCGCTCATAGGGAACCCTGACCTTAATATAGTTGGGGGTAAATCCGCTGACGGTGCCGTTTTTAATATCGCTCTCGAACAGCACCGGGGCTACCGTGCCGGTATAACGGGATAGGAACCGGGTGTGCAGCCGTTCGCTCAACTCGGTTAGACGGGCCGTCCGCACCGCCTTTTCCTGCGGCGAAACCTTTCCGGGAAATTCTACGGCCGGGGTGCCGTCCCGTTCCGAAAACGGGAAAACGTGAAGGAAAGACGGGGCGAGGGATTCGATGAACCGGCAGGTCTGCTCGAAATCCTCCTCCGTTTCGCCAGGGAACCCTGCTATTATGTCGATCCCGATAAAAGCGTCCGGGATATATTCCCTCACCCGTGCCACCCGCTCGGCGAAAAGCTCCGTACGGTACCGCCGCCGCATAAGGCCCAGAATACGGTCGCAACCGCTTTGTAGCGGTATGTGAAAGTGGGGCATAAATTTGGGATGGCCGGCGCAGAAACCTACAACTTCGTCCGTCAACAGGTTGGGCTCGATCGAAGAGATACGGAACCTTTCGATCCCGTCTATTCCGCCGAGCGCCTGGAGAAGTTCGACGAAACCCTCGCCGGTTGTTTTGCCGAAATCACCGGTGTTGATCCCGGTGAGCACCACCTCCTTTATCCCGGACTGTGCGATCTTACGGGCTTCGGCGGTTATTTCTTTGATGGAAATATTCCTGCTGGCCCCCCTCGCATACGGGATGGTGCAGTAGGAGCATTTGTAGTCGCATCCGTCCTGGACCTTAAGGAATGCCCGTGTACGGTCGCCGGATGAGCACGAGGCGAAAAATCCGGAAACCTCGCCCGTGCCGCACGAGTATATCTCGGCACCCTGCTTTTTGGCTATTATTTGCGTGACCCTGTGGAACAATTCACCCTTGCCCTGGTTGCCTATCACAATGTCAACCCCCTCTATGGCGGCAATCTCTCCGGCCCGCAGCTGCGCGTAACAACCGGTGACGGCGATTATTGCCCGGGGATATTTCCCCGCAAGCCGCCGGATCAGATTGCGGCATTTTTTATCTGCCTGCCCCGTTACCGAACAGGTATTCACAACGCAGATATCCGGCTCCTCTCCTTTGCCGCACCGTACGAACCCGCCCTCGTCGAATTGGCGGGCTAGGGTAGAGGTTTCCGAGAAGTTAAGCTTGCACCCGAGGGTATGGAAACTGACTTTTTTACTGTACGGCGGCATGTTATTCAAGTTTGCGTGGCAAAATTACTATTAATTTCCCGTTAGTGCGCCCATAGCCCGAAAAGTCCGCAGGTTGAAAGTAAAGGGCCGGGTTGTTTCACGAACGGACAATAAAAGTTAAATTTGCGGTTTGATTGCCCGAGATGGAGTTCCTGAGCGACATATTCAATTACAATTTCCTGCGCAACGCCGTTGCGGCATGCTTCCTGTCCGGGATAGTGTGCGGTTTGCTGGGCACTTATGTGGTCAGCCGCCGCATGGTCTTCCTTAGCGGCGGTATCACGCACGCTTCGTTCGGGGGTATCGGGATCGCCCATTTCCTTGGCCGGGACCCTATTTTGGGGGCGGCAATTTTTTCTGTGGTCTCCGCCCTGGGAATCGAGTGGAGTTCTAAAAAAGGGACCGTCCGGGAGGATTCCGCCATCGGGATCGTTTGGTCGGTAGGTATGGCCCTCGGGGTTATTTTTATATATATGACCCCCGGGTATGCCCCCAACCTGATGAGCTACCTGTTCGGGAGTATCCTGGCCGTGACCGTTTCTGATATTATTGCACTCGGAATACTTGCCGTCGTGGTTTCGGCGCTCTTTATTTTCTTTTATCGCCCCGTCATGTATGTGGCGTTCGACCGGGAGTTTGCCGCTTCGCAGGGGGTGCCGGTTATGGCCGTGACCTATTTTATGGCGGTCCTTGTGGCCCTCGGCATAGTTTTTTCGATCCGCACCGTGGGTATCGTTTTACTTATCTCACTGCTCACCATGCCGGCCGTAATAGCGAATACGTTTACCAAATCTTTCGCCCGGATAGCACTTTGGAGCGTTATGATCGCCGTTGCGGGAAACTTTGCAGGGGTATGGACCAGTTACATGCTGGACATTCCGGCCGGTGCCGCCACAATATTCCTGCTGTCCATAGCGCTTTTAATATTGAAAGCCGCAAAGCGGGCCTATACGGTGGTTGTCAGTAAACGGGCCGCCCCGGCGGCCGGCGGTTAAAATCCGCAGGGATTTACTACTTTTGTATGATTTAAACTCACAGCCGCCCCGGCGGCCGCTTATGAAAACCATAGACAGGTTTATACTCAAGTCTTACCTCGGGCCGATGATCCTCACGTTCTTTATCGTGATGTTCGTCCTTATCATGAATTTCATGTGGCGGTATATCGACGAGCTTGTCGGTAAGGGGTTGGACCTTAGCGTTATTGCGGAACTGCTGCTTTATGTCTTTATAAATGCCATCTATCTCGGCCTGCCGTTGGCAACGTTGCTTGCCGCTATTATGACGATGGGAAACCTGGGGGAGAACTACGAGCTTCTGGCAATGAAGTCCTCCGGGATGTCGCTTATGCGTATCATTCGGCCGCTGATCATATTGTATACAATGGTGGCTATCGGGAGTTTTTTCGTAGTGAACAACCTCGCCCCGTGGGCCAACGGGCAGATGTCGGCACTTATTTGGGATATCCGCCGCACTAAGCAGACCATCGAGTTCAAGGACGGTATATTTTTTACTGGCATCGACGATATGACGGTGCGGGTTGGCAGGCAGGACCCGGCGACGGGCCTGCTGAACGATGTGCTAATCTATGACAACAGCAAAGCCGGCGGCAACATGAGCACCACGCTGGCCGATTCCGGTTACATCCATCTTACTGACGACAGTAAATTCCTTGCCGTGAGATTGTTCAACGGCGAGAATTTCGAACATACCCGGGACAACCGAAACTGGTTCAACGAAAGCAAGCTCACGCGCAACTATTTCGAGGAACAGAACGGCCTTACCGCAACGTCCGGCTTCGCCCTCGAACGGAGCGATGCGGACCTTTTCAATTCCGGAGCCTCCAAGAACCTTAAGGAGTTGGAACATGGCATTGACTCCCTTTCTACGGCACTGGGAAAACTGCAGTCCGAAATTTTCGAGCCCCTGATGTCTTCCCTCTTCCCGAACGACAATACGATGTATGTCGATTCGCTCAAGAAGACCCATGCGCGCATTTATCCTATATCTGTCGGCGATTCGCTCGAGGTTATGGGGGTGCGGGAGAAACAGAAACTTTGGTCTGCAGCTTTAAGTACTGCCCGGCAGTCGAGGAATTCCTTTACGTGGGACGAGGAGCGTTCCAAGGATACCCTGCGGGAGCTATTGCGGTATAAATCCGAATGGCATCGTAAGTGGGCTCTACCGGTCTCGATCATGATATTCTTCCTTATCGGGGCTTCCCTGGGGGCCATTATCCGTAAAGGGGGGCTTGGGATGCCAATCGTGGTATCGGTATTGTTTTTCGTAGTCTATTATATTATAAGTATCACGGGTGAAAAACTGGCCCGGGAGGGGAGTTGGAGCGCATTTTCCGGAATGTGGCTCTCGAACTTTATCCTGCTGCCCATCGCGGTCTTCCTCGTGTACAAAGCCAACAACGACTCCAACCTTTTTGCCGCGGAGTGGTATATAAACGTATTCAAGAAATTCAGGGGCTACATTTTAGCCCTGATAGGTAAAACTGCAAAGTCATGACAATCGAGAACAAAGGGCTTCTGAACACGGTAGAGGAAGCGATAGAAGATATCAGGGATGGGAAACTGCTAATCGTCGTCGATGACGAGGACAGGGAGAACGAGGGGGACTTCATTATCGCCGCGGAGAAGATCACTCCCGAGATCGTTAATTTCATGCTGCATCACGGGCGCGGGGTTATGTGTGCCCCTTTAACCGAGGAGAGGTGTGCGGAGCTGGAGCTCGAGATGCAGGTTGCCGACAATACTTCTATACTCGGCACGCCGTTCACCGTATCGGTTGACCTTATCGGTGATGGGTGCAGTACGGGGGTGTCGGCGAGCGACCGGGCTAAGACCATCAAAGCCCTTGTAGACCCGGCTACCCGGCCTGCCGACCTCGGCCGGCCCGGGCATATATTCCCCTTACGTGCGCGTAGTAAAGGAGTGTTGCGGAGGCCCGGGCACACGGAGGCCGTAGTCGACCTATGCCGGCTCGCAGGGCTTAGGCCCGGGGGCGCCTTGATAGAGATCATGAACGAGGACGGCACGATGGCCCGCCTGCCGGACCTGCTTGAAATAGCCGCCAAGTTCGGCATCAAAATAATATCGATAGCCGACCTTATAAAATACAGGCTCCGTACCGAGACCATAATCGAGCGGGGTGACGTCGCCGAAATGCCCACTCAATGGGGGAATTTCAAAGTAATTCCGTTTCGCCAGAAGAGCAACGGCTACGAGCACATGGCCATTTTCAAGGGCGAATGGACTGAGGACGAACCGGTGCTGGTTCGGATGCATTCGTCCTGCGCAACGGGGGATATCCTCGGCTCATGCCGGTGCGACTGTGGGCCGCAGTTGCATAAGGCCCTTGAAACCATCGAGAAAGAGGGTAAGGGAGTGGTTGTTTACCTGAATCAGGAGGGCCGGGGCATCGGGCTGTTCAACAAACTGCGGGCATACCATCTCCAGGACCAGGGCCTCGATACGGCCGAAGCAAATATCAAACTGGGCTTCCAAGTGGACGAGCGCGATTACAGGGTAGGGGCCAGCATCTTACGGGAATTAGGTGTTGGTAAAATGCGGTTGATGACCAACAACCCGCTCAAACGTGCCGGATTGGAAGGTTACGGGCTGTCCATCGAAGAGATCATGCCGCTGGTTATAGAACCCAACGAACATAACCGGCGCTATTTGGAGACCAAGGAGAAACTTATGGGTCATAAGCTCGGTTTGCTGTAACGGCCATGACGGGTAAGGATTTGCGGATCGTATTCCTCGGCACTCCCGATTTCGCCGTTATGCCGTTACAGGCGTTGGTGGAGAACGGATATAACGTAGTGGGGGTTGTGACCGTGCCGGACAAACCGGCCGGCCGGGGCCTCCAACTCAAGGAGAGCCCCGTTAAGAAATATGCCCTGTCGGTAGGCCTGCCGCTTTTGCAGCCGGAAAAATTACGCGATGAGCAGTTCCTCGCCCGGTTCAGGGATTGGGAACCCGACCTGGGTATCGTGATCGCATTCCGGATGCTTCCCGAGGCGGTCTTCTCCGCTCCTAAATACGGGACTTTCAATCTTCACGCATCTTTATTGCCCGACTACCGTGGCGCCGCCCCGATCAACCGTGCCATTATGAACGGGGAGACCATGACCGGTGTTACGACCTTTTTCCTCAATACGGGGATGGATACGGGCGATATTATCGGGTCGGCCGAAGTGGCGGTCGAGAAAGACGATACCGCCGGTACGCTCCATGACAAGTTGATGGGGGCCGGTACCGGCCTCGTACTGCAAACGGTGGAGCGGATAGCTGACGGGATCCTCAAACTTCGCCCGCAGCCACAGGTGGACGTGCCTAAACCGGCCCCGAAAATTTTCCGAGAAGACTGCTATATACATTGGGACCGACCGATCGAGGAAATCTATAACCATATCCGGGGTCTATCCCCTTACCCGGCGGCATGGGGATATCTTGTCGCCCGGCAAGGGGCGCCTTGTGTTACCCGGGAGGTGAACACCGAGGGGGAAGAGAGCCGCCGTTACTGTCCGCCGCAGGATATTTTGCCCGAGGGCACCGTGCAGGTTAAAATCTATAAGGCCCGGATGGAATACGACCCACATCCCGGAATTTATGGCCATATCTCCACCGACGGCAAGACTTTCCTCAAAGTAGCCTGCAACGGCGGTTATATCGTTATCGACGAACTGCAGGCGGCCGGGAAAAAAAGGATGTCCACCGCCGAATTCCTCCGGGGATTCAAAGATATCCCGTCCTACGGCTTTGCCTGAACATATAGTTGCCGGGAAAATTTCCCGGCAGTTTATTTTCATCTGCTCCGGTATTTCCCTATCGGAGACAGAATCCTACCAGTAAATAGCCCGTCGCTTTGACGATAAAAATTAAGAGGGAAATCTCAATTTATAAATCTTTTACCATTTCATATTGTTTGCCCTGCAGGGGTATATTCACAGATTCGAGCAGGGCCGTCATCGCATTGCACTTAGTATCCGTATTTATAACCTTTACCGTCGCGGCCATGTTGAGCCGCACCATATCCCGCAGAAGAAGCAAAGCTATTCCCCTGCGGCGATACTCCCTGTCAACAGCAAGCTGCGTAACATCTCCCGAAGAGGGTTCGAAAATACAATAACCGATAATTTTACAACCGGTAAATACTCCGAGGCAGTGAAAGTCCCCGAGACTTCTTTTTACGGATTCGGTGCTGTTCTGCCAGGACGGAGGGAAATCCCAAAACCTTTCCGGTGGCTCGCCCTCCGCAATATCTATCGGTTTTAATTCAAGTGGAATACCCGGGTCCCTGGCTCCGATGATGACTTTGACGTTATCCTGACGGAAGTAATGGAATTCCCGCGATACCGTGAAACCGATATTCCGGTAAACGGACACCGCTTTGGTGTTATGCTGTAATACCTCGAGTAGATAGCGGCCTATACCCGCTCCTTTTAAATGCGGGATCGAGTGTTCGAATATACGGGTGGCCAGACCCTGTCCCCGGTGGCTTGGCAAGGTCCCGGTTCCGGTGTCGTAAGCCGTTGGTATACCGTTATAATATCCCGTGCCGTTGAGGGTGAACGAAACGATTCGGTCTCCTTCGAACGCCGCGAACGAGAGAGCCGGGTCGAACCCGCGCCTTTGGAGCATGGACTGTAACTGAAACCTGTCCAACTGCATCTCATAGTCGGCGAACGCCTCCGAAAAGGCGTTGTAAATATCGTTGTAACCTGTCCCGGCAAGCGATCTTATTTCCATCGGCTATCTGAGTTTGACAATCCCGTTAGAGTAGAGCCCTATGGCTTCGTCCAATATTCCCCGTCCCGAGCGGAATATCCGCATGCGGGTCGACCCGCAAGATTTTCATCCTCGTGCGTGTGCCTTGTTCCAAAGCGGGGTCGGTAATGTGCCTGCCCTCGGCCATGAGGATATACGGGTACCCGGTCCTGCTTTCGGTCCACAGGTAGCAAAGGATGTTACGGCGGTAGAGGAAACAGGGCATACCGTACTTAACCGTCTCGGAAATTTCGCAGTTATGGCCCGTAATTATTGCCCGCAGGGCAAGCAGGGTACTTCTCACGGGTTCCTGCTGCCCGAGATAGAAGTTATCGGTCCGCTCTTTCATCCCGCTAAAATAATCATTTGCCCCGTAAAGCGAAACCCCCTGTCAGGTCCTTTCCTGACAGGGGGCGTAGCTATTCTGAAAGTCTCGGGTTAGGCCTTGCCGGCGCTGCCCAGAACTTTTTCACATTTGTGCATATAGAGTTTTTTCAACTCGTCGCGTGCCGGCCCGAGGTATTTACGCGGGTCGAACTCGGCAGGTTTGGTAGCGAATACCTCGCGCACCGCTGCGGTCATCGCAAGGCGGCCATCGCTGTCGATATTGATCTTGCATACGGCCGATTTGGCGGCTTTGCGCAGCTCTTCTTCCGGGATGCCGATGGCGTCCTTGAGTGCGCCGCCGTATTTATTTATAGTAGCCACATACTCCTGCGGAACCGACGAGGCGCCGTGAAGCACGATGGGGAAGCCGGGGATACGTTTTTCGATCTCCTCGAGTATGTCGAACCGCAAGGGCGGCGGAACCAGGATGCCGTCCGCGTTACGGGTACACTGTTCCGGTTTGAACTTGTTTGCGCCGTGTGAGGTGCCGATCGAGATGGCAAGCGAATCCACACCCGTACGGGTAACGAAATCCACAACCTGGTCCGGCTCGGTGTAAGTATGGTGTTCGGCAGACACTTCGTCTTCCACGCCGGCCAGAACGCCGAGTTCACCCTCTACGGTCACATCGAACTGGTGCGCATAGTCCACCACCTGCTTGGTAAGGGCCACATTCTCTTCATAAGGCAGGTGACTGCCGTCGATCATCACCGACGAGAAGCCCATTTCGATACAGGATTTGCAGAGCTCGAAAGAGTTCCCGTGGTCCAGGTGCAACACGATGGGAATGTTCTTGCCGAGTTCTTTGGCATATTCCACCGCACCCTGGGCCATGTAACGCAGGAGCGTCTGGTTGGCGTACTGACGGGCGCCGCTCGACACCTGCAGAATAACGGGCGAGTTGGCCTCGACACAGGCGGAAACGATAGCCTGCAGCTGTTCCATATTGTTGAAGTTGAAAGCCGGGATGGCGTACCCGCCGTCGAACGCTTTTTTGAAAATCTCGCGCGAATTGACGAGACCTAATTCCTTGTAAGAGATCATGACTATTGTTTTATTTGGTTTGTCCCAGGTTCCTGCCCCAGCGGCGCCGAAAAGTACGCCCGGCCCGGCTGGCAGCCGGTTTTTAAATATTTTACAAAAATATGAATTTTACCTGCGAATTGCAACCCCGGTTGAACCGTCCGGGAGGTAAATTATTTACGGTGCGTTAATAACTTTTAAATTCGGGCCGTAAAAATTTTATGGGGTGAAAATATCGTTTGTTATCCGGCTAACGATCCACGGGAAATAGTTATATTTGCGTGGCTCCAACTTAAATTAATTCATAAACATAACAATACCATGTCTGAATTCAGCTACCAGGAACCGTTTCCCATAAGCGGGGACGACACCGAGTACCGGCTCCTGACCAAAGACCATATCGCCGTCGTACATTGCGACGGACGCGAGATACTGAAGATCGACCCGGCGGGCATCGAGCTGCTGGCCCGGGAAGCTTTCGCCGATGTGTCTTTTTACCTGCGTGCGTCTCACCTGCAAAAAGTGGCCGATATCCTCGCCGATCCCGAAGCGACGGACAACGACAAGTTCGTTGCCTATACCCTTTTGATAAACCAGGTTGTGTCGGCCGAGGGAGACCTGCCAACCTGCCAGGACACCGGCACGGCAATCGCGATCGGTAAGAAAGGGGAGAACGTCTTCACCGGGGTGGACGACGCGGAATATATTTCCAAAGGAATTTACGATACATATAAGGACCGTAACCTGCGTTACTCGCAGGTCGTACCGTTCACCATGTTCGACGAAAAGAACAGCGGGAATAACCTCCCTGCCCAGATCGATATTTATTCGACCACCGGTATGGAATACAAGTTCCTGTTCATGACCAAGGGCGGGGGATCAGGCAACAAGACGTTCCTTTACCAGCAGACCAAAGCCTTGCTGAACGAGAAATCCCTCACGGCATTCATCAAGGAGCATATCAAGGACCTGGGTACTTCCGCCTGCCCGCCTTACCACCTTGCCATCGTTATAGGCGGCACGTCGGCCGAAGCAAACCTGGCCGCCGTAAAAAAGGCATCGGCCGGTTATTTCGACCATTTGCCCACGTCGGGCAACGAGGGCGGCCGTGCGTTCCGGGACCTGGAGTGGGAAGAAAAGGTGAAACAGATCTGTATCGAGAGCGGTATCGGGGCCCAGTTCGGCGGCAAGTACCTTGTCCACGACGTAAGGGTCATACGTATGCCGCGCCATGCGGCGTCGTGTCCCGTGGGGATGGGCGTAAGCTGCAGTGCCGACCGTAATATCAAGGCCAAGATAACCCGGGACGGGATCTTCCTGGAACAGCTGGAGAAAAACCCGGCCCGCTTCCTGCCGGCACAGCCCCCCGCTATGACCCCGGCCGTGGATATCGACCTGGACGAGGGGATGGATAAGGTGAGGGAGATTTTGTCAAGGTACCCCGTGAAGACCCGTCTCAATATCAAAGGTACGCTCGTGGTTGCGCGGGACATAGCCCATGCCAAAATAAAAGAGCTTCTCGAAAGTGGGCAGCCCATGCCGGAATACCTGAAAAAACACCCGGTTTACTATGCTGGTCCCGCCAAGACCCCGGCCGGTATGGCTTCGGGAAGTTTCGGGCCTACCACGGCCGGGCGAATGGACTCTTATGTCGGGCAGTTCCAGTCCGCCGGCGGTTCCCTGGTGATGATCGCCAAGGGCAACAGGACCCAACAGGTAACCGATGCCTGTGCGAAATACGGCGGATTTTACCTCGGCTCTATCGGAGGCCCGGCCGCCGTACTGGCCAAAGACAGCATAAAGAGTGTAGAGGTTATCGACTTCCCGGAGTTGGGAATGGAGGCCGTACGCAAGATCTATGTGGAGAATTTCCCTGCGTTCATAATCGTGGACGACAAAGGGAACGATTTATTCGCGGAGTTCAAACATTAAGGAATATCGGCATACGAACGATAATCACCGGCGGCTTATCCTCATAGGCCGCCGGACCTTTAAGGCACGCATGATATGGCAAATAGAAGTTTTATCGACAGGGTATTTTCCTTTTTCGTACGGCCCGGCTCTCCGGTGTCAGTTCCGGAATCCGATACAGCTGACCGGGATAAAGTTGCCACCGAAAGAATCGAAGAATCTACCGGAGAAGGATACCTGGATTATATCGGTGCCAGATTGCCGTTGAGCGTTGCCATAGAGGAATATTGCGGGGAGTTTGCGACCTATACCGAACCGGGGCGAGAGCCGGTAAAAGGGGTGAAACTGTTTCTCTCACTATGCGGTAGCACGCCTGCGGGAACCCACACCCTTGACCTTGGATTCGACCAGAAAGAGGGGGACCACATTTGCCCCGGGGTATTCAGCCATAACGGCGGTTCCGCTACGGGGCTATTATTCGATGCAGGCCTCGTTTTCGAATTGAGTGATCCCCAAAGCGGCAAGGATCCGGAGGCAGCAGTTCCGGTAATTTCCGGGACCGTCTCGGTCCGCCGTACCGGCAATTTCCATATTTCCGGCGACCTGGTACTCGAGGGTAATCAAACGGTCTCGTTCGCTTATGAGGGCGGCACCTTATGGGAAGATATGAATGCATGACAAAGGGCACAGTATTACGGCTGTTTGAGGCATAATAATTTAACGGTTCCGCCGTTACAGCAATGGAGTGGCATTATCTTTATCCGAACAGTCCGGTGGCATTATCATAAAAATATTAATTTTGCATGGAAATCTGACAGACGATGCGATTTAGGATCCTGCTTGTAATTCTCTTCAGTCTCCCTTTGCTGGCCGTGGGCCAGCAGGTGCAGTTCGAGGCCGACGTGCCTACGATGGTCGCCATGGGGAACGTTTTTAAGGTGGAGTTTTCGGTTAATACGCGTCCGGACAGGTTCGTTCCGCCCGACCTTTCGGCATTCAGCGTTGTTGCAGGGCCGACCACTTCACAGGGCTTCTCATCCCACACCATTAACGGGGTCACTACCCGTTCCGAGACTTTCGCATATACCTACGTTTTACTTGCCGATAAACCCGGTACTTTCACAATACCGTCCGCCCAGATCATTGTCGACGGTCAGCAGTACAGTTCCAAGCCGGTGCCTTACGAGGTTGTCGAGGAGCGGGGAGGCGGAGCCGGTGCACAAGGAGGGAGCCAGGGTGGCCAGGCGGGCAGGCAGCCCCAGGGGAGTACGTCACAGGGCAGCGGCGACATAGCACCGGAAGACCTGCTCGTGCGGGCTGTAGTAGATAAGACCAACGTCTATAAGGGCGAACCGATCAGGGTATATTTCAAGCTTTACAGCCGCGTACAGCTCGCCAATATAAACAGGAGCAAAAGCCCATCTTTCAACGGGTTCTGGGTTCAGGAACTGGGGACCGACCGCTATGACTGGCAGAACGAGACCTATAACGGCAGGGTTTACCAGTCTCGCATCATTCTCGATTACCTGCTCTATCCGCAGCAGTCCAACGAGCTCACTATCGACCAGCTCGAACTGAACGTCTATGCCAATATAATTGAGGCCAGGGCGAGCCGTTCGCTTATGGACGATTTTTTCGGAGGCTTGCCGGTCGTGAAGCAGGTGGAGAAAAAAATATCCACCAACCCGATCCGAATTACGGTACGGGATTGGCCCGAGGGAGCGCCGCCGAGTTTCAGCGGGGCGGTAGGCGAATTTACCATGTCGGCCGAATTCGAGAACAGCAGTTTCGCGGTCAATTCGGCGGCGAACTATATCGTAAGGATATCCGGTACGGGTAACCTCCCGCTGGTGCAGGCTCCCAAGCTCGAACTGCCGTCCAGCTTCGAACAGTACAACGTTACGACTACCGAGAGCCTGAACCGCTCCTCGAACGGGATCAACGGTTACAGGCAGTTCGAGTACCCGATCATCCCGCGCGGCGAGGGGGAGTATTACCTCGAACCGGCCCACTTCTCGTTCTTCAATCCCCGTACGGGAAGATACGAAACTTTGTCGTCCAAAGAGGTGTTGGTACGGGTTCAGCCCGATTCTACCGGCGGAAGTTCCGCTTACAGCGGCAGCGGCCTGGTGACGGGCGTCAGCCGGGAAGAATTGAAACTGCTCGACCAGGACATACGTTTTATTAAGCTCGGCTCGGGGCATCTTACCCTTAGCGCCGGGAGTTTCATGGGCAGTACGGCCTACTTCGTTATATTGATTCTGATTTTCCTATGCTTCGCTTTTGCACTTATCTACCTGCAAAAGAGGATCAAGGAGATGCGCAATACCGAGGCCGTCAGGGGCAAACGGGCCAATAAGGTCGCCCTGCAGCGCCTCAAGGCTGCCGAGGGTTTCATGAAAGAGGACAACCAGCGCAATTTCTATGAGGAGATGCTTAAGGCCCTTTGGGGGTATATGGGGGATAAGCTCAATATACCGGCGGCGATGCTGACCAAGGAGAACGTCCGCGAGGAACTTATAAAGAGGGGCATACAGCCGGAACAGGTGTCGCATTATATCGAGTTGATCGGCAGTTGTGAATACGCGCAGTATTCGCCGTCCGGTTCGGGCCACATGAACGACATTTATGTCAATGCGGTTAAAGCTATTTCCAAATTCGAATCCCTTATAAAGAAGAAAAGGAAATGAGAATTACGGCTCTGATATTTATTTGCCTGATGGCGGCCGGACAAGTCTTCGCCCGGTTCGATGCCGAGGCCGCCTGGGAAAGGGGTAACGAGGCTTATATGCAGGGGGATTACGAGTTGGCGGCGATGGTTTACGACTCCATCCGTGCTGAGGGGTACAGCAGTTCCAAGCTCTACTACAACCTTGGTAACGCCTATTTTAAGATGGGCAAAATAGGCCCGTCCATACTCAACTACAACCGTTCGCTCAAGATATCCCCGTCCGACCCCGATACCAGGCACAACCTGCGGGTTGCAGGTACGTATGTTAAGGACAAGATCGATGCCGTGCCGGTGTTCTTCCTGCGGAGCTGGATACGGTCGTGGCGGCAAACGATGAGTTCCAATTGGTGGGCGGCCGTTAGTCTCGTGATGTTCGCCCTGGCGATGGGAGCTATCCTGATGTATCTGCTGTCGGCCCGATTGGCCTTGCGTAAGACCGGGTTCTACGGTGCTTTGTGTGCCCTGGTGCTCGCGTTCATATCGGTTTCGTTCGCCGCCGGGCAAAAGAACGATATGCTCCATTCCGGGGAGGCTATCGTGATGAGCAGCGCCGTGCCGGTCAAGAGTTCGCCGGACATTGCCAGTAAGGACCTTTTCATCATCCATGAGGGTACCATGGTATTCGTCGGGGAGAGACTTAACCAGTGGGTCGAAATATCGCTGGCCGACGGTAACAAGGGGTGGATAACCGAGTCCGCCCTCGAGGTTATCTGATACGAACGGGAACCAACACATTGAGATGTCAAAACTACTCGAAGACGCGGTAGGGGAGCTTTCCAAACTGCCGGGCATAGGCCGCCGCACTGCGATGCGGCTGGCTTTGCACCTGCTTCGGATGGAGGCGGCCGACGTCGGGGTAATGACCGGTGCGCTTGACCGGTTCCGCAACAATATCAGATATTGCAGCCTCTGTAACAATCTCTCCGACGAAGAGATATGTCCGGTTTGCGCGGACCAGACGCGGGATCGGAATACCGTGTGCGTTGTAGAGCAGGTGAGCGATGTGCTCTCGATCGAGAATACCCGCCAGTACCGGGGTCTTTACCATGTTCTCGGAGGAGTGATCTCCCCGATGCAGGGAATTGGGCCGTCGGACCTGAAGATCGACCTGCTTCTGGATAACGTGCGGCGGGGAGTGATTCGGGAGGTGATACTGGCCATCGGCACGACGGTCGAGGGAGAGACCACGCAATTCTATATAGCCCGCCGGCTTGCGGAGGTGGAGGGCATCAAGGTCACTACCATAGCGCGAGGTATCGGGTTCGGCGACGAGATCGAATATGCCGACGAACTGACCATCGCCCACGCCATCCATAATCGTACTATTGTTAAATAATTCCGCAATTTTGCTAATATTTCTTAAGTGATTTTTAAAAATTGCTTAGAGTTTGTTATCTTTATACGGATATTGGTGTAACCCGTATAATTTTTGGTATATGAACGGAATAACTTCTATCGGGGAACTGGTAAGGGACGCGGTCCAAAGGGGGCCTAAAAGGTTGGTGGTGGCTTATGCCCAGGATGCACATACGCTGGAGGCAGTTTACGATGCGGTCGAACAGGGGTTGGTTAATGCTACCCTTTTGGGTGAGCCGGACGTGATCCGGGGTATTTGTGCCGAAAACGGCATCGACCATAACCGGTTCAATATTATCGGCGAATGGAACGATGCCGCCTGTGTGGAGAAAGCCGTGAGGATGGTTAACGAGGGGCAGGGCGATATACTGATGAAAGGGCTCGTTTCGACCGACAAATATATGCGGGGCATCCTGTCCAAGGAATACGGCCTTGTGCCTCCTAAAGGAATGTTGTCTCATGTGGTAGTTATGAAACTGCCTCAGTACCATAAACTGCTGCTGGTCTCTGATGTAGCTATAATTCCCTATCCCGACCTGGCGCAGAAAACCACGATGATAAAATACCTGGTTGCTACCGCTAACGGGCTGGGGATCAAACATCCGAAAGTAGCTTGCATCGCTCCAAGCGAGCAATTATTACCATCCGTGGCTTCGAGTACGGACGGTGCCATACTGGCCAAAATGGGCGACCGGGGAGCTTTCGGGCAAGCAACCGTAGACGGTCCGCTGGCGCTCGACGTGGCCATCGTGCCGGATATCGTAAAGATCAAAAAACTGGAATCCAGTCCGGTCGCCGGTGATGCGGATTGTCTTGTCTTCCCCAATCTGGACACAGCCAATGTCTTCTTCAAAATGTGTACGCAGCTTTGTGGCGCCGAATTGGCTTGTATCGTGGCCGGGGCTTCCGTCCCGTGCGTGCTTACTTCACGGGGAGACAGCCGGGCCACGAAACTGAATTCCATCGCACTGGCATGTATGATGTCCGGTAATTAACCGCATTAACCTCATAATTGTGCAATACAGGATACTTGCCATAAACCCGGGGTCCACTTCTACGAAAGCGGCCCTGTATGAGGGTGAGAAAACGGTACGGCATATTACCGTAAGGCATGGTGCCGATCAGTTGGCCGCTTTCCCGGATATCGCGTCCCAGTTGGGGTTTCGTAAGGAATTGATATTGCAGGAATTGTCTGCCGATACGCGAGCCCTGTCCGCTCTCGATGCAGTGATCGGCCGGGGTGGCCTTGTCAAGCCTATTCCGTCGGGGGTTTATGAGGTGAATGACGATATGGCGGAAGATCTGCGGAGTTGCCGTTACGGTAGCCATGCGTCTAACCTCGGGGGACTGATCGCCCGGGAGATAGCTTCGGAGACCGGAGCGCGGGCATTTATAGCCGATCCGGTCGTAGTAGATGAACTGGAAGAGGTTGCCCGCATCACCGGTATAGCAGGGATAGAACGCAAATCGATATTCCATGCCCTCAACCAGAAAGCCGTAGCCCGGGAATACGCCGCCTCGGCGGGCAGGAAATATGAAGAAATGGACCTTATCGTAGCCCATCTGGGCGGGGGAATTTCAGTTGGCGCTCACCGAAAGGGCAGGGTAGTGGACGTGAATAATGCCCTTAACGGCGAGGGTCCGTTCTCCCCGGAGAGGGCCGGCACTATACCGGCATGTTCCATGGCCGAGATGGCTATGAGCGGTGATTATTCCGAGGCCGAAATTCAGAGACTATTGGCCGGCAAAGGGGGACTGGTTTCCCTGCTGGGAACAAACGACGTTCGTGAAACGCTCGAGCGGGCCGGGAACGGCGATAGCCGGGCCACGCTGGTCATGGATGCGATGTGCTATAATATCGGCAAATCGATAGGTGCCATGGCCGCCGTACTGGGTGGCCGGGTGGACGCTATTATCCTTACAGGGGGTATCGCATATAACCCGCAGGTCTGTGACCGGGTAACCGAAATGTGCGGTTTTATCGCACCCGTTGTGGTTAAGCCGGGTGAAAACGAATTGGAGGCGCTGGCTTCGAATGCCCGTGCCGTTCTCGAGGGCCGCTCGGTTGCACGAACCTATACCAGGGAATAATCCTGAATTTCTGTTAACCACCGCATTGAGAAGTATGCATATGTGCCGGAAATGTATTTCCAGTCGTGGGTAAAATTGTCGCGGCGGTAATACCCCGAATTGTGTATTAAGCTGGTGGTGAAATACAGTACTTCTTTCTCCTCCGACAATCGTATAAATTCCAATTATGGAAACCCGGGTTTATATACCCGAACCGGTAGTGGTTCAGGTGCGATCACCCTTATTGAAAATACCTTTGACTATCGATAGGATCTCCCTCCATGCCACCGGTTTTATAACGAATGCCAGAAGGGTGTATATTAATACTCCCGTACATATTTTGACGGCGAGGACGATCCATGCGGCTGTGATTTCCGAAGCGGTTACCATATACGGAAGGTAATGTAAAGTCCCCCGGGCCGCAGCCTGTACACATGCAAACATCACCGCCGACATGGCAAGATAAGGTAGGGTGTCCGCTCCCTGCATCCGGTAACCGTACCCGTTAGTGGCCTTGGCGTAATGTGCATTTACCATCATTTCGAATCCCATCCATACGGTATAAGCCCACGCAAGCATCCGTACGCTGAAAAATGCAGCTGCGGTTATCACAACGGCGGCAAATATCTTTTTTAATATTTCCGCTCTTAATATAGTGTTACCCAATCCTTTGGCCCGCAGGATGTTCATGCCGGCATGGGTGAGCGGCAGGAAGAACGCCGAGATGCAGAATATCTGGAAGTAAGGTATAGCCGGCACCCATTTCTCGCGGCCCGCCAGCAGGAAACCCTCCGGGGCGACCAGTATAAGGCCCGCCATAACCGGGAAAAGGATGAAAGAAAGTACCTGCACAACCTGCCGGGATACCAGCCGAAGCTTCTGTTCATCGTCCTGGAACGAGGACAACGCCGGGTAGCTGACATTGTAAACCGAATAACTCAACGCAATAGCAACGCTGTCCTTTAACTTGAGCGATTGGTTATAGAGGCCGACCTGTCCGGAGTTATGGAGCCGCCCGATAAGCACGGTGCTCACTCTGTGGAATACCTGATTTATAACCCCGCTAAGGAACAGCCGGGACCCGAACGGATACAACGCCCTCACGGATGCCATCGAAAAGATACGGCGCGGCCGCCACCGGCTCGAGATCCAAAGGTAACCGGTCTTTACGGCTTCGTTAACGACCGTTTGCCAGATAAGCGCCCACGGCCCGAATCCATTGGCCGCCAGTACAATCAGCAATACGGACGAAATAACGGTAGCCGTGAACGATATTTTGGAGAGGGTCCTGAAATCCATCCTTTTCGCAAGGAGGGTGGTCTGAATAAGCCCCAGCGCGCTGAGCGGAATGGTCAGGAACAGTACCGGGGCGAACCCGCTCAATTGTGGTTCCCTGAAAAAACGGGCCAGCGGGAATGACAGCAATATCAGCACGGCATACAGGCCCGCCGCAATGGCGATATTGAGGTAAAAAATCGAGTTGTAATCCCTTTCGCCGGCATCCTTTTTACGTATCAGAGCCTGCGAAAAGCCGCTGTCCACTATAGTGTATGATATGTAGTAAAATACGGCCAGCAGTTCAACCACCCCGAACTGCTTGGGGTCGAGGTAGCGCAGGATAAATATTGACGCGATGATACGTACGGCGGTGGTGGCGAACTTCTCGCCGGCCGACCATAAAAATCCCGTGATAACCTTTGACCTGTACTGCACTCTCTTTCCGATTGGACCGGGTAAAGATAAGGTTTTATGGGCAAACACCGGTCGGTCGCCCGTTTTTGTTGCCGACCCCTTTATACGGCAAGCGCCCGGGTTCTGCCCGGGCGCCTACTATAGTATGAATACCTTTTATTCCTTATTGCAGGTGACCTCGTTGTTCAGGGCCTTGTGTTCCAGGTTCAGTACGTTACCTATTTCCATGAACGAAGCGCCTTTGGCCGCCCCGAAACTTCCGCCTACTACTACGACCATGTCCTCTTTATAAAGCCATTTACGGCGTTCCAGATAGTACAGAATGCTGAGCAGGAAGCTGTTGTGAGTCTCCGACGGCTCCCGATAAATAGCATAAACCCCGTATGAGAGGGCCAGCTGCCGCATAACGCTCTTGCGATAGCATACGGCATATACCGGTTTCTGCCCCCGGAATGCAGAAAGGTAACGTCCTGTCCGCCCCGACAGGGTGTCAATTATGATTGCTTTGATGGGCAGGTTCAGGGTAGCCCGTACGGCCGACCGGGCAAGCTGCGCCGTCACCTCGTTATTAATACGGACCATGTTCATATCGCTGTCCGGGGTCTGGGTCGAAGTGTCCAGCTCTATTTGACGGGCCACTTTCGCCATGGTCGTTACGGCCTCCACGGGATAATCGCCGTTAGCCATCTCACCGCTGAGCATTATAGCGTCCACACGTTGGTAAATAGCGCTCGCTATATCGCTCACCTCTGCGCGGGTAGGCCGCGGATTGCTTATCATCGAGTGAAGCATTTGCGTAGCTATTATAACCGGGCTTTTACTTTCGATACATTTGCGCACGATATAACGCTGCGTAACCGGTATTTCTTCCGCCGGAATCTCCACTCCCAGATCCCCACGGGCAACCATCACCCCATAGGTCTCCATCAATATGTCGTCTATATTGTTGACCCCCTCGCGGTTCTCGATCTTCGAAATTATCTTGATGGGGCTGTTATGTTCCCGAAGTATCTGTTTTACGGACAGCACATCCTCTTTGGTACGAACGAACGAATGGGCGATAAAATCCACATCGTTCTCTATGGCCCACAGGATGTATTCCTTATCTTTCTCGGTGACCGACGGCAGGTTGATCGCCACCCCGGGAACGTTGACGCTTTTGCGGGGTTTTATCGTACCGCCGTTGACCATCTGGCAGACCAGTGTCTGGTCCTTTTTGTCGGTCACGACCATCTCCAGCTCCCCGTCGTCGACCAGCATACGGGCCCCGACCGGAACGTCGCTGAATATCGAGGCGTCGTTCATGTATATCATATCCGGGGTAGACGGCAGGTTCTCGGAAGTGCCCTTGACGTGTATAACCTGGTCTGTGGCGACCGTTATCCCGTTGGTGTATTCCCCCTCCATGCCCGTGATACGGATCTCCGGGCCTTTGGTATCGATTATGATCGGGATCTGGTCCGAGACTTTGCGTACGTTGTCGATTATTTTCTGGGCCCCTTCTATCGGAGCGTGCGCCGTATTGATCCTTACGGCGTTCATGCCCGCCTCGTAGAGTGATTGTATGTAATCCACGTCGCACCTGAAATCGGATACCGTGGCTACTATCTTGGTTTTCTTGTCCATACCTGAGTATTTAAATTCCTATTTCTTTAGGGCCAGGATACCGAGCCGGTAAGAATCCAGCCCGAAGCCCATTATCGAACCGATACATTTTGGCGCTATCAGGGACTCGTGCCGGAACTCCTCCCTGGAAAGGATCGAGGAGATATGCACCTCGACTACCGGCGTTCCGATCGCCCCTATGGCATCCCGTATCGCTACCGACGTATGGGTGTAACCTCCGGCATTAATGACCACTCCCCCATACCTGCCGTCCGCCTCGTGCAGGGCGTTTATGATCTCCCCCTCGACGTTGGACTGATAATATTCCAAACGGTCCCCGGGGAATTTTTCCCGCAGGCCGTTAAGGTAATCTTCGAAGTCCGTGCTGCCGTAAACCGCAGGTTCGCGTTTGCCCAACAGATTGAGGTTCGGGCCGTTGATAATAAGGATGTCCATGCTGGCGCCTGATTTAAACCGCGAAATTAATCCATAATAATCAAAATAGCTAATCCCCGACTTTAATTCATCTTTAATTATCAAAAACCGGCCCGCAGATTCCTAACCCCGAACCGTTAACGGGACCCGATGTAAAGCAATACCATTCCGACAAGGATAAAAGCCAGGTCGAGGGCCTTGCTTTTTACGTTCTTTTCATGCAGCAGAAGCGCGCCGAACCCGAAAGAGACGATAACGCTGGACCGCCTTATCATCGACACGATGGAGACCATCGAGCCCTCCCGGGAAAGGGCGTAGAAATAGAGGAAGTCGGCGACCGCAAGTGTCACCGGGATAAGCAGTATGGCCCAACGCCAGGTGAACGCCGATCCCTTGCCCTGGTTGGGATACCATAGGGCTAAAAGTACCACGGCCATTATTAAGAACTGGTACAGGTTGAACCACGACTGCACGAACATCGGTGCGAAGCGGCCCATCAGGAACTTGTCATACAAGCCGCTGACGGCCGACAGCACGGCGGAAAGTGCCACGAAGAATATCCATTTGTTGCGCCGGAAATCAATCCCCTCTTTCTTCCCCGTACGGCTTAAAAGAACTATCGAAACAAAAGCCAGTACGACCCCGCACCATTGCCACAGGTTCAGTCGTTCGCCGAATATGAGCATCGCCCCGACCAGTACCATCACCGGCCTGGTCGCATTGATTGGTCCTACGATGGTCAGCGGCAGGTGCTTGATGCCGGAGTACCCGCTCATCCATGCCGACAGCACGATAAACGATTTCAGGATCACAAACCGGTGCTCCGCCCACCCGCCGGCCGGGATATGGAAAATGGAACCATCTCCTATGATACCCTTGGAAGAGAGGACGATAAAAGGTACATAAATGGCCAGCGAGAGAGCCGTGTTCAGGAACAACACGGGTATTACGGCGTTGCCCGAAAGGGCGGTTTTTTTTAAAACGTCATACAGCCCGAGCAGCAGGGCCGAACCGAACGCGAGGGTTACCCACATAAATTACCGGATCATTCCCCCTCCCAGTAGACGGCCCTGGGCAGGTCGTGCATATTGTACCGTGATGCCATGGCCGCCCCGTAGGCCCCTGCGGTTTTGATACTTACAAGGTCCCCGCGCTGCAGTTCCGGCAGGGACAGGTTCCGGGCGAATGTGTCGCTCGATTCGCATACGGTGCCCCCGATTGTGTATTCGGCCTGTGGCCTGCCGCTCCCGTCGAGGTTTTCTATCGCGTGGCGGGCCTGGTAAAGTGCGGGCCGGATAAGTTCGGTCATACTGCCGTCCAGAAGCGCCACGTTCTTCCCGGCAGAGTTTACTTTGGTGAACAACACCCGTGAAATGAACTCGCCGCACTGGCCGACAAGCGACCGACCCAGTTCGAAATGTATTTCCGTAGCGCTTCCGACCCGGAGGTTGCGGGCAAAAATATCGAAATATTCCCCGAACGCGGGAACGGGATTGTTGTCCGGATCGTCGTAATCTATCCCGAGACCACCGCCTAAGTTTACATGGCTCAATTCATACCCACGGTCGGTGAACCACTCGTAAAGGGTATTGACCCTGCGGCAAAGGTATTCGAACACGCGCATCTCGGTGATCTGCGAACCGATATGGAAGTGTATCCCGGTGATGCGTATATTGTTAAGGGTCCCAGTTTCGGCCGCGAGCTGGTCAATTTCCTTATAGGAGATTCCGAATTTACTGTCTGCCTGACCGGTCGAGATATGGGTATGGGTCATCGGGTCTACATCGGGATTCAGCCGCAGTGCCACGTTGGCTACCGTCCCTACCTGCCCGGCGATATGGTTTATGACCTGGAGTTCCTGCCGGGATTCGCAGTTGAAAGCGAAGATGCCCTGCCTTACGGCGAACTCGATCTCTTCGTCCGTTTTACCGACCCCGGCGTAGACCACCTGAGACGGGTCGAAACCGCATTCGATGGAATACCGCACCTCGTTCCCGCTCACGCAGTCGGTACCGAAGCCGTACTCCCGGATACAATCCACGATTACCGGGTCGAAGTTGGCTTTCAGGGCGTAATGGACCTTATAGCCGTACTGTGCCGAAGCGGCCGTTGCACTCTGGAGTGTACGCCGAAGCAGGTCCATATCGTAAAGGTACAGCGGAGTACGCTCCGTACGCAGGTATGAAATTATTTGCGAACTTAGCATCCGGCGGAGAATAAACTGTCGTTCAGGCTTTGCAGGACCTCTTTTTTATGCCTGGTCTCGACCAGCATGGCTATGCTTCGGTGGCTCGCCCCGTATGAGATCATCTTGAGCGGCACCCCATTGATACCCCGCATTATGGTCTCCGCAAGACCCCGTTGCTGGTGTTCGAGGTTGCCGACAAGGCATACTATCGTATTGTTCTTCTCGATCTCGATCTTGCCGAGGTCCTTAAGGTCTTCGACTATGGCGTCGAGGTGACAATCACTGTCGATCGTGAGCGATACGGCAACTTCCGAGGTGGTTATCATGTCGATCGGGGTACGGTGTTGTTCGAATATCTCGAACACTTTGCGCAGGAAACCGTACGCCATAAGCATCCTCGCGGAATAGATACGGATTACGGTGATCCCGTCCTTGGCGGCCACGGCATGGAACGTGCGGGAGTTGTCCTCCTGCTCCGAGATCATCGTCCCCTCGGCCTGCGGGTCCATGGTATTCTTCAGAAAGACCGGTATGCCCCGGTCCTTGCAGGGTTGTATCGTGGCCGGGTGAAGTATCTTAGCCCCGAAATAGGCAAGCTCGGCCGCCTCGTCGAAACTCATGCGGGGGATAGGGTAGGTGTTTTCCACGAACCGGGGATCGTTGTTGTGCATCCCGTCGATATCCGTCCATACCTGCACCTGCGAGGCATTGATCGCACCCCCGATAAGGGCCGCACTGTAATCGCTGCCGCCCCGCCCGAGATTATCCATCTCGCCCCGGTGGTCCGTACAGATAAAGCCCTGCGTTATATAAAAGGTATCCTTATCCCCGATAAGCCCTTTCAACCGGCTTTCGAGAAAATCCATATCCACTTTTTCTTCCCCGTCCTTATGTATGAGATCCGGAGCGTTGAGCAGTTGTGCCTTATGTCCGCGCTCATTCATATAAAGGGTGAAAATATATGAAGTGAGCAGCTCACCCTGTGCGAGGATCAGCCTTTCCGAATACGGGCCTTTATACCCGGCCGCTTCATCTCGGATCAGTTTGATAGTCTCGTCCAGGCGTGTCAATGCCTTTTGCTTACTGTCCCTTAACAGTTCCCCGATGCAGCCCGAATATTTCTTTACCAACATATCGAGCTGTCCCCCGATCTTCCCCGATCCGGGATCGGTAGACGCCAGGGCGGCGATATCCACAAGGGCGTTGGTCGTTCCCGACATGGCGGAAAGGACCGTCACGGCCGCTCCCTCGGCAACGACTATGTCGGCGACCATCCGCATATTGCCGGCCGAACCCACCGACGTGCCGCCGAACTTAAGAACTTTAGACATATATTGTAAAATGAAACAGTAAGTTAAAATTTCTATTTATTTGTTTACTTTTGGCAAAATTAAGTGAAAATAGTTGTATTTGACTTAAAAAATAGTTTTTTTTGCAACATCGGGTGCTAAAGTGCAAATTTATACAGCCCCGGTGGCCGTACCCAAATCAATTCAGCTAAGGATGATAACTATACCCAACGCAGTAGAGGAAGTAATTAAAATGAAGCCGTTCCTCGAGAGTGCCCTCGTGGAAGGCCTGGTCAACCTCTCGGCCCTCGCCCGCCAGCTTAAACCGGAGATCGAAAAGAAAGTAGGTAAGGAGGTGAACGACAGCGCAGTGATCATGGCGCTCAACCGGCTGGTTCCCCGACTCGAGCTGATGTCGGCGATGAAATTCAAAAAGGTCGTCCAGAATATCGGGGATATTATCGTACGGTCAAACCTGGCCGATTATGCCTTTAACAATTCCGGCACCCTCTATGAACGCCAGGCCGAACTGCTGGGCCGGGTAAGGAATATGAAAGACCTTTTCTGTACGTTTTCGCAGGGTATTTACGAAACGACGCTGGTCGTCAGCAGCACTATCGCGCCCATAGTCGAGGAAATTTTCAAGGATGAAACCCTTATCGCCAAGACGGTGAACCTCTCTTCCATAACGGTCAAACTTCCGCAGGACAATACGGTCTGCCCCGGGGTCTATTACTATATTTTCAAGGAACTGGCCTGGGACAATATAAACATCGCGGAGGTTATCAGTACTACGAACGAATTTACCGTGGTGGTCAGCGACGAGGATATCCACCGGGCGTTCACCATCCTTATGGAAGCTAAAAAGACGGCAGGGGTTTAATACGGAAAACCATTGCCGGCCGTATTTAGACCGGAGTGTTAACCGTCTCTGCTGACGGTATTAAAGCCAGAACTGTTCGCCCCAGTTCAGGGTGAGCATATCGGCGATGGCGAACGCCGCGAAAATTATACTCGAACAGCCGTTGATAAGCCCGAACGAAGCGGCGATACGGTGGGTCCTCGACGGCAGGAATACGATATGCTGCAGGACCAAAAGCGCTATAAATACGCCGCTCCCCGTCCAGTACATCCATCCCGCATAAACGAACTTCCCAAGTACATATACCCCGTAAACGGTAATTACGTGGATTATTATGCTTATACACACCGCAGTCGACGGCCCGAACCGGGCCGGCACCGAATGCAGGCCGTGTTCCCGGTCATGCGCCGCGTCCTGAAGGGAGTAGAGTATATCGAATCCGCTTACCCATGTCAGAACGATCACGCCCAGCAGCATCGGCACCATAGCTATGCCACCCGTAACGGCAATATAAGCACCCACGGGCGCTATAGCCAATGCGGTTCCCAAAACGATATGCGACCATGCGGTGAATCGTTTCGTATAGCTGTATCCCAAAAGGATGAACAGGGCTACCGGAGCCAGGAATAACGTTAACCGGTTGATTGTCACGGCCACAATCAGGAAACCTGCGGCATTGGACGCCGTGAACCACGCGGCCGCCGTGGCGGTAATCGCCCCGGACGGTATCTCCCTTGCGGCCGTTCGGGGGTTTTCGGCGTCGATCTTCCGGTCCGCCCATCGGTTGAATCCCATCGCGGCATTGCGGGCGAAAACCATGCACAGCAACACCTGAACCAGCAGTGCCCAATGGAAACCGACCCCGGAATACTCCAGGGCATAAACATAACCGGCCAGCGCGAACGGCATGGCGAATATGGTGTGGCTGAATTTAACCAGTGATAAATATTTAGCAACGGTCCCTGCCATAATTTTAATCCCCGCCCCGTGTGGCGGGCAGGGGCAAAGATAAGCAGACTATCTAAAAATTGCTAACTTTGTGCCGCTGTCCGCCATAGTGCCGCAACGCGCCGGGGAGGCGGGCAGGGACGGGAAAAAGACAACGATGAAAAACATACGCAATTTCTGCATAATCGCCCATATAGACCACGGCAAGAGTACCCTTGCCGACCGACTTCTCGAAACGACCAACACGCTGACCGAAAGGGAACTGCAGGCGCAGGTCCTCGACAATATGGACCTGGAGCGCGAAAAGGGTATTACGATCAAGAGCCATGCGATCCAGATGGAGTATATCCGTGGCGGAGAGAAATATATCCTTAACCTTATCGACACTCCGGGGCACGTCGACTTCTCTTATGAGGTTTCGCGTGCAATCGCTTCATGCGAGGGGGCATTGCTCGTCGTCGATGCGACCCAGGGGATCCAGGCGCAGACCATTTCCAACCTCTATCTTGCCCTCGGCCAGGACCTGGAGATCATCCCGGTGCTTAACAAGATCGATATGGAGGCCGCTATGGTCGACGAGGTAAAGGACCAGATAGTGGACCTGCTCGGTTGCGGCCATGACGAGATACTGGCCGCCTCGGGCAAGACAGGCGAGGGGGTAGATAAGATACTGGAAGCCATCGTGGACCGGATACCGGCGCCGCAGGGGGACGAGAACGCCCCGCTGCAGGCCCTTATCTTCGATTCGGTATTCAACCAGTTCCGGGGTATAATAGCTTATTTTCGGGTCTTTAACGGTAAGCTCAGGACCGGGGACAAGGTCAAATTCTTCCACAACGGCAGCGAGTACGATGCCGACGAGATCGGAGTACTTAAACTCAAGATGAGCCCTCGGGACGAGATCAAGGCCGGGGATGTGGGATACATTATTTCGGGCATCAAAACCTCGGCCGACGTCAAGGTGGGGGATACTATCACCCATGTTGCCCGGCCGGCCAAAGAGGCCATAGCCGGGTTCGAAGAGGTCAAGCCTATGGTGTTCGCCGGGTTATATCCGGTGGATAACGAGGAGTTCGAGGACTTGCGTACTTCGCTCGAAAAACTGCAGCTCAACGATGCTTCGCTCACGTTCGAGCCGGAGAGTTCCCTCGCCCTTGGATTCGGCTTCCGGTGCGGCTTCCTGGGGTTGTTACATATGGAGATCATCCAGGAGCGGTTATACCGGGAATTCGATATGGACGTTATCACGACGGTCCCCAACGTATCGTATAAAGTATATACTACCAAGGGAGACGTATTGGATGTGCATAACCCGTCCGGGCTTCCCGATCCGTCCGTGGTGGACCATATCGAGGAGCCGTATATCCTGGCCCAGATAATTACCAAAACCGAATTCCTGGGCAACGTTATCAAGCTGTGTATCGATAAGCGCGGGGTGCTTAAGAACCAGACTTTCATCACACAGGACCGCGTGGAGGTGAATTTCGATATGCCGCTCTCGGAGATCGTGTTCGATTTCTACGACAAACTGAAAAGTATTTCACGCGGTTATGCCTCGTTCGATTACCATCAGACGGGCTACCGTGAAAGCAAACTGGCCAAGCTGGATATCCTGCTTAACGGCGAACCGGTGGATGCCCTTTCTTCGTTGATCTACCATGAACACGCTTACAGTTTCGGCCGCCGGATGTGTGAAAAACTAAAGGAGCTGATCCCGCGCCAGCAGTTCGACATAGCTATCCAGGCCGCCATCGGGGCGAAGATAATAGCCCGCGAGACGATCAAGGCACTGCGCAAGGACGTAACTGCAAAATGTTACGGCGGGGATATCACCCGTAAACGTAAACTTCTCGAAAAACAGAAGAAAGGTAAAAAGCGGATGCGCCAGGTGGGTAACGTCGAAGTTCCCCAACAGGCGTTCCTCGCAGTGCTGAAAATGGATTAAAGCGCAATACCTTAAAACCGTATAAAGGGGGCTACTGCCCCCTTTGGGTTTGTATGATAATAACCCCGTTGGCTCCCCGTACGCCGTACATGCTCCCGACCTTATCCACCGAAATTGATTCGATATCGCGCGGGTGTATAGTTTGGTTGGCGCTCTGGAAATCGACGGGCACCCCGTCCACTACCACCAGCGGGTCCGTACTCGAATTGATCGTCCCCGTTCCCCGGATAACTAACCGGTTCCCCTCCACCTGTACTCCCGGTACCCTGCCGCGCAGGAACTCCAGGAGGTTCCGGTAATTTTCCGCCCCCTCCATATTGACCGTGTTGCTCGGGTAAGTGTTGTTCTTCTTGCTGACTACGTAATACCCGTAATCCACCGTCTCGTCCATGTGACTGCGGTAAAACCCCTCTATCCTGCGGGGATTCTTTAGTATTACGTTCACCGAATCCAATCCGCTGACCGGTATCTGGAAAAAGGTGGTTTTCGAAATGATATTAAGCGTATCTTCTGGCATTACGCCGTCGAAATATAAAAGCCCGTTGCCGGGAACGGGCAGTGCTTCCCCGGTGCTGTCGATCGAGACGGTCAGTCCGCCGCCGCCCTTGTAAGGCGCCCCTTTCTTATTGAGAAGCTGTACGGCAAGTCGGTACCCCTCGCTTTCGGGATTGTCCGCATTGGCCTGCAAGGGCATATAGGCCGTAAATATGATCGGCAATAAGGCAGACAGGAAAGTCCGTAAGTTCATAGTTTCCGGTATTTATAAGTTTCGCGGCTTATAAATATAGTTATATTTTGAGGTTTCGTCGGAAAAAATATTTCGGGACGGTAATATTTCGGATTATCCCGGGCGCCATCCTAAGAAAAGAATGGTTGACGGTGCGGTGGAGTATTGAATTACCCTGGAGCTCTATCCTTTTTCGGGTCCGTAACGTATTAAGTTTTTGAAATATTGCACGGCAACAGTTAAAATTCCCAATTATTGATTATTTTTGTCCAAACCTTAACTTAAATTAAAATCGGTATGGAATTAACCATTGACACGTGGAAAAAACCCACAACCACTATCTTTAACGGCATTTTATTATACGTTATCTGCGGCTTCCTCTACGGCATGTTCAACTCTATGGCAACGGTCAGCTCGTTTTTCAGCACGGGCGGTTTCTTTACCATTCTTAAATGGATTTCCTTTATAGGCCTTATTGCAGGTTATGTCCTTTATATAATGGGTTTGGACAGTTTTAAAAAGATCCTTCCCGAAGCCGATGCCGCCTCTGTGGGCAAGATATTCCTGGGTGTGATCCTGGGTATCGTAGCGTTGATCATCGCGTTTATTCCTATCGCCGGATGGATCCTCGGGGGGTTGTGTAACCTGACTTCTTTCTTCCTGATGTTGATAGGTTTCAACTCACTTAAAGGTTCGGCTACTTTCCCGATTAAGGCCCGCTCGGGTGCGGGGACGCTTTTCGTAGCTATGATCCTCGGCGTTGTAGGCGTTATCATCGGATGGATTCCGCTTATCGGTTGGATACTCGGCGGGCTTATCTCACTTATCTGCCTTATAATGACGTTTGTCGGTTGGAACAATATCAAGAATGCCGATCCGACGGCCGTTTAAGTCCGGTACATAAAATAAATAATACAGCGGACCCTTGTAAGGGTCCGCTTCTTTTTTCCGCCGGTGTCTTTCCATCCCGGGAATTGCCGCCGGATATCCAACGGGGGTATAATTCTTGTTTTATTACTAGCGGACTAAAAAATTTCGTATGGAAGTAAAAGTACAACCCGGCTCACACAAGGCAGACGAGAAATACGGTATCACGGTTACCGAGGACGGTCCGTACATGGTATACGGCAAACCGTCGCTCGACCAGCAGTTCATAATGACCGATGAGGATGGTTTCAGCTGGACGTTCGAACCGGGGCAGAGTTTCGATATGGACAACGAGCCCGTGGCCCTGTGCCGGTGCGGCTATTCGAAAGACAAACCATATTGCGATGGATCGCACATCGGTGCGGCATGGGACCCCCGGCTAATGGCAAGCGAAGAACCGATCCTGAGTGGTGCAGAGGCGTTCGGCGGCCCGACCCTCACTCTTACCGACAACCAAGACTATTGCGTATTCGCGCGGTTCTGCGATGCCAAGGGCCGTGTATGGAACCTCGTCGGACAATCGGACGACCCGCAGAAACGCGATTATACCATACACGAGGCTGATATGTGTCCTAACGGAAGGTTGAGCGCATGGGACAACAGTACCAAGCAGCCGTTCGAGCCCCGCTACGATCCCTCCCTCTCATTGATCGAGGACCGGCCGATGGCCCTCTCGGGGGGTATCTGGGTCAAAGGCGGTATTCCCGTGCGGCGGGAGGACGGTTTCACTTACGAGATCCGCAACCGTGTAGTCCTGTGCCGCTGCGGCCAGTCTTCGATGAAACCCCGTTGTGACGGTACCCATGCCTCCATGCGCTTCCGGGACGGGTTGCCCGAGAATCCCGTAAAAAAATAGTATATTCAATAAGAAAATCCGAAAGAATTATGGCTCATATAGAGAACAGGGACGATGTCGAGTCCAAATATTTCACCGCAATAGAGGACGGCCGGGAAGTCGGCGAGGCAAGCTATTACCTTTCCCCGGGTAAACTTACCATTACCCATGTCGGTGTGGATTACGAACACCGTGGTACCGGACTGGCCAAAAAATTGGTTTTTGCCGCAGCGGATTATGCCCGGGAGAACGGACTTACGGTTGTGCCGATATGTTCCTACGCCCGCTCGGTCTTCAGGCGCTATCCGGAATTGTCCGATGTGCTGGACCGGGAAGAGATACTCATTTGATATTCGGGGATACTATAACGATAAAGGCCGCTTTCAGCGGCCTTTATCGTTATATAGACAGGAGAGAATTACTCTTCCGGTTCTATTTCGGCTTCCACTTCCCCGGCGCCTGCGGCCGCGGCCGCATCTACCCCGAATTGGTTGGGAAGCATGAATTCGTTGCCCTCCATATTTTGCAGCGCCGCCTTTTCGATACCGCTGCGGCTGGCCGCGATCTTGTTTTTCGGCATCGCCATCGTTGCCGCGAGGCTCAGCACGAGGATCGATACGGCGAGGGTCCATGTGAATTTTTCGAGAAAATCCGAGGTTTGCCGTACACCCATCACCTGGTTCGAAGCCCCGAAGTTGGCGGCCATACCGCCCTTAGGGTTCTGCGCGAGTACCGTAAGTACGATAAGCACGCTGGCGATCAATATCAGTATGATAAAAACTATATACAACATCTTTGTAGAATTTATTTTTTAACCCTAACGCGGCACCTGCCGCCGAATAACTCGGCAAAATAAATACTTTTTTTCCGATATATCAAATCCGTTGGCGGATATTGGGTAAGAAACTTTTCCGGGTACCCGGCCGGCCTATTCCTCCGTGACGATGTCCAGCACCTCGCCGGTTATTTCCGCCAGATCCTTATCCATTAATGCCAGCCCCTGGTCCCGATAGATCCGCTCGAGCTCCTCAGTGTCCAGGTCTTCGTCGGGGACGAATACCGTGCTGTCCTGTGAGACGTCGTCCGTCGGGGTGTCGTCGCTCGGTACGATCCTTTTTTCCCCGCTTTCGAGGAACCGCTCTATTATCCGGTCCACGTCTTCACCCGGATAATTTTGCCGGCTTTCTCGTTCCGGCGCATAAACATTTTGATCCGGCCCCGGAATGCCTCCGTCATGAAGCATCACCGTGGGCCACGGTTTGGTAAGCAGGTTAAGGCACAGCAGAGGGTCGGTCGTCGAATTTATTACGCTTCGCCTGATGCGGGCCGTGGTAAACCAGGGATATTTATGCAGTACTGCGTTCAGCTCATGCAGACCCGCATTAAAGATATCCTGTTTGTCCGCTCTTGTATTTGCCATGGTATTCTCTTTTTCCATATCATTTCCAATTTCGCTGCCAATCGGGCACGGCCTACCAGTTGGCCACGGCGGCATTGAAAATATCGTCTACCAGCATATCCACTATCTCGGGGATAAGCGAGTTCTCCACTTCGGTCAGCAGCTGGTTGCTGTCGTAGTCCAGGTAAGCCGAAAAACTACGGTCGTTGACGTTGTAGTGCGGTTCGTAAACGTTGTTAATGCGTATCTTGACCGTAATGGTCAGCCGGTTCCTCACAGCACCGTCCGACCCGTCGGCAAGCGTGCTTATCGACGACGGGGTAGATGTATAGCCAGTTATCTCGCCCTCGATGGCAATGTCGCCGTTTTCGGGCACTTCCGTAAGACGGGTTTGCCGCTGGAAGCGGTCTTTTATAGCATCGGTTAGGGTGGGACTGAGCAACGGGGCCACCATCGGGGCGTTGTTCGGTATATAAGCGATGCTCACCGTTTTGGCGTCGGGATGGATCGACGCGCCGGAGAAC
This sequence comes from Alistipes sp., assembly GCA_021201825.1. Classification (GTDB taxonomy): domain Bacteria; phylum Bacteroidota; class Bacteroidia; order Bacteroidales; family Rikenellaceae; genus WRDF01. The sequence goes on along the minus strand of JAJQED010000017.1, from coordinate 116,773 downwards.
GAGAAACTGATCCGGCAGCCGGCAAGTAACGTGAGCACCGCCAGAGCCGCCACCAAATAAAGCACCGTTTTTCTAATATTCATATATTCCGAGGTCTTTGATTTTCCTGTAGAGGGTACGTTCCGAAATGAACAGCTCTTTTGCCGCATCCTTGCGTTTGCCGTTATGTTTTCGCAGGGCCTTTACGATGGATTCCCGTTGCACCTGTTCTTTGGTGAGCGGCACAGAGGGTTCGTTAGTAATATCTTCGCTAACCGCGTCTTCCGGTTCGGGCTGTGCGGGTGCGACCGCTCCCGTCGGTTGCCGGTAGGGTTCATATGGCAGGGCCGAGGGCAACAGACCGGCTATTTCGACACTTCCCCCTTTCTCGTTTATCAGTTCTCCGACCATCCGTTTAAGTTCGGTAAGGTCCGCGCGCAGGTCGAAAAATATTTTATAAAGCAGTTCCCGCTCGTTGCCCAAGCCACCGGCTCCGCCCAGGTCCCCCGGGATATGTACCGGCGAAGTCTCTGTATGGGGGAGGTATTTGCGTAGTATGTCCGCCGTAATGGTGCGGCTTTGCTCGATGGCCGAGATCTGTTCGGCCACGTTCTTCAGTTGCCTTATGTTACCCGGCCAGCTATAGTTCTCGAGCAACTGCCGCGCTCCCTCGTCCAGCGAGATCACCGGCATTTTATACTGCATGGCGATATCCGTCGCGAAACGGCGAAAGAGCAGGTAAATATCCTCCTTGCGTTGCCGCAGCGGCGGAACGACTACCGGCACGGTATTGAGCCTGTAATAGAGGTCTTCGCGGAAGCGGCCCGAGTTTACTGCCTCCTGCAAGTCAATATTGGTTGCCGCCACGACCCGTACGTCGGTTTTCTGGGCTTTGGATGACCCCACCCGGATAAACTCCCCGGTTTGGAGAACCCTAAGTAACCTCACCTGCGTCGAAAGCGGCAGTTCCGCTACCTCGTCCAGGAAAATCGTCCCCTTATCCGCCTCCTCGAAATAACCTTTGCGGGAGTCGGTGGCGCCGGTAAAAGAGCCCTTTTCATGCCCGAACAACTCGGAATCTATCGTTCCCTCGGGTATGGCACCGCAGTTCACTGCGATATACTTGTTGTGTTTACGGGCGCTGTATGCGTGTATTATCTGTGGAAAAAACTCCTTGCCGACACCGCTCTCCCCCGAGATCAGGACCGACAGGTCCGTCGGGGCTACGCGTATGGCTATCTCGAGCGCCCTGTTCAGGGCCTCGTTGTTGCCTATTATGCCGAACCGTTGTTTTACGGATTGTATCTCCATCTGGTCTCGATCGTTTTCATCCCGGAAACTAACGGGCCGGGCCCGCTGCATTTCCCGCCGGGGCGGTTACTCGGCCGGTGCCTCCTCTTCTGCGGCGGGCAGTTCATCCCCTGTTGGAGCCGCTACGACCTGTTCCCTGACAGGCTGTATATTCTTTATCGGGTTGCTCTCCACAAGAAGCCCGAATACCATGGAACCTATGGCTATCAGCGCGGCCGCTATGGCGATTATCATGATCATGTCGGTCCTTTTCCTGGGCGGGTTCAGCTGTGGCCCGGGAGAATGACTATGGTTAGCGGGGCGGCGTACCGTTTGTTCATGGGTTACAGCGGGCCTTTCAACTATCGGTCTTGTAACCGGTTCTGCAGCCCGTTGTGCCGGAGCCGCAGCCGGTTGGGACTGAACTGCGGGTTGCGGCCGGGGCGGTTGATGCTGGCCTGAACCGACCGGTGGCGTGACAGTTAGCGCAGGTGCGGTCGGTTTCGGTACCTGTGCTGTTGATGCCGGACTGGCCGCAGTGACTTGCGGCTGGGGAGGAACGACGGCGTCCCTGGCCGGTGCTTCCTGCCGGCCCTCGTCCATCGTACCTGCGGACAGGGCTATGGCTCCAGTGCCGTCCCTGCGGAGCGTACCCACACGCGGAACGACATAGAACCCTTTGCTTCCCAAGGACATCTTGACGTCCGCCGAGAACTGCAGTACGATGCTCGCCGCTTCCAGTTGTGGAACCCCCATAGACTGCGCAACGAGCCCGGCAAGCACCCCGTCGTCCTTTTTGAGGAATTCGACGAAGACCGTCTCGCCGCTCTCTTTTTTAAGGAAAGCGCCCAGATCCGGTATGACGAGCCGTTTACCTGTAGCAAGGTATCCGGCGATTAGATTCTCAACCATAGCCACTCATTTTATAAACCACACAAAGATACATTTTATAATGCGATTTGTCAACGGGGGCCGCAAAGCACATTTTTTGCGTAATTAACGTCCGTAAGTGCATTATTGGTATAATATTTACGTTAATAATTTGTCCGTCCGGTAATAAATCGCCTACTTTGCATCCGGTAAGTTTTAAAAATCCGTCTCGGCCGGATTGTCCCGGGTTATGCAAAGTAGCTCGTCCGGATCGGTTAGGAAAAAATAAAGAAGATGAAAAACAAGTATATCGACCTTATAGAACAAACGTTCGAATTCCCGCAGGATGAGTTCGCTGTAGTCGACAACGAGCTGAATTTCCACGACGTTCCGTTGATGGATATTATCAAGCAGTACGGCACGCCGCTGAAGATAACCTACCTGCCGAAGATATCTTCCCAAATCCAGAGGGCCAAACGTATGTTCAACGTAGCGATGGCCAAGGTGGATTACGAGGGGGAGTATAATTATTGCTATTGCACCAAGAGTTCCCAGTTTTCCTTTATCATGGAGGAGGCGCTGCGAAACGATATCCATATAGAAACCTCTTCGGCGTACGATATCCAGATAATAAATTCCCTCTACGAAAGCGGGCTGATCGACAAGGACCGTTATATTATCTGCAATGGGTTTAAGCGACCGCAGTATGTGGAAAATATAGCCACGCTTATCCAGAACGGGTTCGAGAACACTATCCCGATCCTGGACAACAAGGAGGAGATAGACCTGTTCGACGCGGCTATCGAGAAGAAATGCAAAATTGGGATCCGTATCGCGTCGGAGGAGGAGCCCAAATTCGACTTCTATACTTCGCGCCTGGGTATCCGGTATAACGACATCGTGGAGTTTTACCGGCAGAAGATAAAGAACAACAAGAAGTTCGAACTGCACATGCTGCATTTCTTTATCAATACCGGGATCAAGGATACCGCCTATTATTGGAACGAGTTGAGTAAATGCCTCAACGTATATTATGAACTCAAGAAATTATGCCCCAAGCTCAATAACCTCAATATTGGAGGTGGCTTCCCGATAAAGAATTCGCTCGCGTTCGAGTACGATTACGAGTATATGGCAGAGGAGATAATCGCCCAGATAAAGAGCTTCTGTGTGCAGATGGAGATAGAGGAACCTAACATATTTACCGAGTTCGGTTCGTTCACGGTGGGCGAAAGCGGGGCGACCCTTTTTTCCATTATCAACCAGAAGCAGCAGAACGACCGGGAGAACTGGTACATGATCGACAGTTCGTTCATGACAACCCTGCCCGATACCTGGGGTATCAAACAGCGCTATATACTGCTGGCCATCAACAACTGGGATAAGGAGTACCACCGGGTTTTCCTCGGTGGGCTGACCTGTGACAGTGAGGACTTCTACAGCGGCGAATCCCACCAGAACGCTATCTTCCTGCCCAAGCTCAACGGCGACCCCCAATATATCGGTTTCTTCAATACCGGGGCCTACCAGGAGAGTCTCGGCGGCTTCGGGGGCATTCAGCACTGCCTTATACCCGCGCCCAAGCATATAATCATAGACCGGGAAAAAGGCGATACGGAGTATTACACCCGGCTTTTCGCCAAGGAACAGAGCTATCGGTCCATGATGAGGATACTGGGATATTAGGAAAGGTCCAAAAAATGTTCCGGAAAGTCCGGTAATTTACATTATTCGCTATATTTGCCCCTGCAACGGTTACGGTGCAGGGGTTCTTTTTGGAATGCCGTTATCGGAAAAATTGTACCGTAATCTTCACGCTGTTTGGATTTGCCGTTAAACCGGGGAACAGCCTGGATTACAAACTGCCTTTAATAAAATTATATGCCGCTAAAACTGCTTCTTACCCTGCCGATCGTTTTCGTCCTTGCGGGGTACGGGAAGTTGTCGGCACAGCATGACCCCTACGAAATACTGTTCAACGGCACCCCTGCCGGCGAAGTGCCGGACAGGGACGATCTCCCGTTCACCTCGGAGGAACTGTTTTTCGAGCCGCTTTCCGGCGACGCTTCGCTTTTCGACAGGCTGATGCGAGGGGTTTATTCGCCCGTCAGGTATTCCCGCGGGGGCACGGAGGCCCGTTTCAATTCTGTTACGATAATGGGTATCGACGTCTCCGGGAACCTTAATACGGCGGCAGATTACAACTTATTGAGCGCTGCCGCCCGTTCCCAACTTGCCCCGCTGGGTGAAGCCGGTGCCGGGAGTTTCGCCGCCGGATCGGTTCCCACCGGGCGTATGTCTTACGAATTTGTTCCTGCCGTCATCCGGGAACGCACGAGCGTAGCGATGTTCGCGACCGACCGCAAAGGACGGTTGGGCCTTAAGGCATCAACTTCAGGGGTTGCGGGCAGATGGAGCTATATGGCCGATATCTACCGCCGGTGGGGTAGGGATGCTACCGTCGAGGGAGTGTTTACAGACAGGATCGCGTACAGCGCCGGTATTTCCGGGAGCTTCGGCAGGCATACCGTTGCGGTATTCTCCGCTGGCGACCGGTCCGAGGACGGCCTGCGGTCATATATCACCGGGGAGGCCGCCGGGTTGGCCGGTAACAGGCATTACAATCCCTCATGGGGATATTATAACGGTAGGGTTCGCAGCGGCAAGGTAGCCGCAGGTTTCGTTCCGTTAACCGTTCTTTCATACTCGGGCGAAATGAGCGGTCAGGTCGATTTGTCCGCTTCAGTCGCATATCGGGGCGGTGAGAGTGCCGTCAGCGGGTTGTCGTGGCTCGATGCCGCGACACCGTACCCAGACTATTACCGCTACATGCCATCATATGCCTCTTCGGATATGGCGGAAGAGATAATCCGGGACAAGTGGGCGGCAGGTGATATGTCCGTAAGGCAGATCGACTGGGACGGGATGTACGGGGTAAATGCCCTGAATTCCCAAACGGCCGTCTATACCCTTTCCGAGAGGGTAGAGCGGACACGGGAGAAACAGGCGACGGTCAGCCTTACGGTCAAAGCGGACGGGAACACTACGGTAGGCATAAACCTGCATGGCATATCGGACGACGTGCGCCGGTTCCGCCGGATGAAAGACCTGTTGGGCGGGATGGCACCGGAAGATATAGACCAATACCTTTACGAAGACGAAATTTACGGGGACAAGGTGATGAACGACGTCAACACACCTTACCGTAAAGTTAACGAGGGAGATACGTTCGGGTACGATTACGATATCTTTGCCCGGCGGTTCACCGGCATGGCTACCGTGGACCATACGTCCGGGGCATGGAAAATATATGCCGCCGCTTCGTACGGTCTGACCACATTCGAGCGGAACGGGCATTTCGAGAAAGAGATATATCCGGGTGCCTTGTCTTACGGCCGGTCCGGCAGGGTCCGCTATGAAACCTTTACCGGCGAAGTGCGCCTACGTTACGCTTTCGACGCCTCGCATAGCCTTTCGGCTTACGGCTATGGCGGTACAACTCCGCAGCAATGGGCCGTCCATTTCATTACGCCGATGTATTCCAACAGCCGTACCGGGGTAAGTCGCCCGGTAACAACCGTTCTTGCGGACGGAGGCTATTCTTACCGTGGCCGTATCCTCTCCGCTTCCGCTTCGTTCTTTTACAGCGACTCCCGCAACGTGGCCGAGACTTACGGCTATTGGGACGATATAGCGTCGGTCTACTCAATGATGCTGCTGGAAGGTGTCAGGACACTTAACCGTGGCATAGAACTGGCCGCCGATTACGATATAACACCGACGTGGAACCTCTCTGCGCTATTCTCCGCTTCCGGATACAAATACGCCGCGGACCCGCAGGTAACTATCTTTTCCGAGAACACGCTGGAGAGTTATGTTTCCGGGGCGGTGAGTTACCTCAAGGGCTACCGTACGGGTATCTCGCCGGAAACGTTCTTCAATACCCGGTTTAAGTACTCTGCAGGCGGCTTTGCGGCTACGTTGGCCGCCAATTATGCCGGTGGGCGTTATGTTTCGCCGGGGCCGCTTCGGCGCATGCAGCGGGCATACAATCTGGCTTCCTCGGCCGAGGGATTGGATGGGTTCCTTGCGCAGGAGGAACTCGGGGACGCTTTTACAATCGACCTATCCCTACTTAAGTCTTTCAGTTTCAAAGGATGTTCCCTGTCGCTGTTCCTCACGGTGAATAACCTGCTAGATAACAACGGGATAGTGTACGGAGCGTACGAGCAGTTACGGATAGCCCGGCGCGGTTCGGGAGTGAATGCAACATGGACCCCGTTTGCCAACAAATACCTGTACGGCTACGGGCGGAGCTATTATTTCTCAATTACATTCGGATTCTGATATGGACAGGTTTATCTGCTTGATCACGGTATTGACCCTCCTGTTGTACGGTTGCGGGTATGACAAGACCGGGGACTGGATCGCCCCGCAGAGCGGGATACTTCTGCCTAATGCAAATATCGGAACGGTCCGCGCCATGTGCGGCGACGGAGTGATGAACGTTACGGACAGTATAATCGTGGCCGGTTATATCAGTGCCAACGACAAGAGCGGCAATATCTACCGTAGCTTCTTCATCGAGGACGGCACGGGCGCAATGGAGATACGGGCGGGAATGTACAGCCTGCACAATACCTATATTCAGGGACGTTACACTGCCGTAAAATTGTACGGCCTTACCGTTTCGCTTTATAACGGTACATTGCAGGCGGGTATGTCGGTCAACGATTACGGCAATGCTCCCGGATATATCGACAGCTGGACGGTGGCCGGGGACTACCTTGTTCCGGGCTCTGAATTCAACGAGGTCGAACCCCTGCCCTTAACCGTCCCGCAACTTTTGCCTCAGTATTGCGGTCGTCTCATAACTATCCCGGGCCTTGTTTTGGTCGAGGATGAAGAGTCCGGTGAAGATGATGGGCAAGAAGAGGAAGATATTGCGGAAAGGATATACCCGGCCGGGGATTTTATCTATCCTGACGTTACATGGGCTTATCCGCGGACGGAAAATAATCCGGTCCCCCAGGCGGCTTACCGGTATTTCGCGGATGCGCAGGGCAATACCGTCGCGGTCTATACGAGTGGGTACGCAACTTTCGCCGGGCTTACCGTTCCCGTTGGACGGGTGACGGTTACAGGCATCCTCAGTCTCGGGACGGCGGGTTATTATATAAGGTTAAGAAGTGCGGAAGATGCGGTCCTGGATATTAATTAGCCTTGCGGCGGTGGCTCTTGTGACCGGTGGGTGCAGGGTCGATAAAACACCGCTCGGTGAGAAGAACGGCGAAAACGGCGGAAACTCCATCGGTGGGGACGGGTTTATCTCGATAGCGGCCCTTAAGGCGATGTATATAAACCGTCCGGTAACTGTGTCGGAGGAAGTTTCCATACGCGGCCGTGTGGTAAGCAGCGACCGGTGGGGAAATTTCTACAAAACGCTTTGCCTTGAGGATGATTCGGGCGGTATCGCGGTCCGGGTGGACCTCGAGGAATATTTCAGGGTGTTCGGGCTCGGGGATATAGTAACCGTTTATTGCAATACCCTGACCCTGGGGACCTACGGCGGGGCTATCCAGCTGGGCGTTCTCTCTTCGGATGTTGCTACCCAGGTCACTTATATTCCCGAGCATTACCTGCTTTCGTCGGTCGGGGTTACCGTGGCCGAAGCAGAGCCGTCCGTGACCGTAACTTCTATCGACAGGCTGGCTCCGTCCCTGATCCATTGTTATGTAGAGCTTCGGGACGTGCAGTTCGAACAGTGGGAAGAGGGGATGACATGGTGTGACGAAGATACCGATACCGACCGCACACTTGTCGACCGGGAGGGCAACCGCCTTGCGGTGCGTACTTCCGGGTATGCCACGTTCGCTTCCGGGCTTCTGCCCTCTGGCAGCGGAACGGTCCGGGGTGTGGTCGGGTATTTCAACGGCTCTTACCAGCTTACCTTGGTCAATGCCCATTATGCGATGATGGACGGCGACAGGTTCTGACCCGGGGTCATTCCGGCCGGTTAAGGGCTTCCCAGAGCATATCTTTCAGTACGGGGATATTATATCCGGTTACCGAGGAGATAAATACGGACGTCACCCCCTCGGGTAATTCCGCCCGCATCTGGCCGATAAGTTCATCGTCCAGCATATCGCTTTTGGTAATTGCCAAAAGGCGCTGCTTGTCCAGCAGTTCGGGATTGTATCGCTCGAGTTCGTTCACAAGTATGCCGTATTCCTGCCCGATATTTTTCGAGTCTGCCGGTATCATAAACAGCAGTATCGAGTTGCGTTCGATATGGCGCAGGAACCGCGTCCCAAGTCCGCGCCCCTCGGATGCCCCTTCGATAATCCCGGGGATATCGGCCATAACGAACGATTTGAAGTCGCGGTATTCAACGATGCCGAGGTTCGGCTCAAGCGTAGTGAAAGCGTAATTGGCTATTTTAGGCTTTGCGGCCGACACGACCGACAACAGGGTAGATTTACCCGCATTGGGAAAACCGACAAGACCGACATCCGCAAGAACCTTGAGTTCCAGTATAAAAGCACCCTCCTGACCCTCCTCGCCAGGCTGGGCGTAACGCGGAGCCTGGTTTGTGGCCGATTTGAAATGCCAGTTGCCCAATCCGCCACGGCCCCCCTTAAGCAGGACAAGCTGTTGGCCGTCTTCGGTAACCTCGCCGACGAACTCACCCGTTTCGGCATCCCGGGCCACGGTACCCAGCGGTACATCCACGATTATATCCTGCCCGTCCTTGCCGCTGCTGCGCGAACCGCTGCCGGCATGACCGTCCTCGGCGAAAAGGTGCCTCTTGTATTTGAGGTGGATAAGGGTCCAGTAATGGCTGTTGCCCCGCAGGATTATGCTTCCCCCTTTGCCTCCGTCCCCGCCGTCAGGGCCGCCGAACGCGACGAATTTTTCCCTGCGGAAGTGCGCGGAGCCGCTGCCCCCCTTACCCGAACGGCAGAATATCTTTACGTAATCGACAAAATTGGAAGAAGCCAAACCTTTAAATTTTATTTGCAGGGCAAAGATAACCCTTATTCCCGGACCGCCCAAACCGTGCCACGGTTGAAAATTTGCACGACTTGTACGGGATTTGCAACCGTTTAGGAGTATCTTTACCGTGAAATTAAAATAAATAAGTCATGCACAGGTCGGGTTTCGTAAATATAATAGGCAATCCAAACGTGGGTAAATCGACGCTGATGAACGCCTTGGTGGGCGAGAAACTTTCCATCATCACTTCAAAGGCGCAGACCACCCGCCACCGTATCATGGGTATCGTCAACGGCGAGGATTTCCAGATAGTTTACTCCGACACTCCCGGCATCCTCGATCCCAATTACAAGCTTCAGGAGTCTATGATGCGTTTTGTCCACGGTGCTTTAAAGGACGCCGATATAATTCTCTATGTGACGGATACGCAGGAGAGTGCGGATACGGCCTCGCAGAAAATACTCGAAAAGGTACGCCTGTCCGGTATCCCGGTGATTGTGGTTATAAATAAGATAGACCTGACGACCCCCGAGAAACTGGACGGGTTGGTGGCCCTGTGGCAGGAGCGTTTACCCGATGCCAGGGTGGTACCCGTGTCGGCGCTTAACAATTTTAATGTGGCTGGGTTGTTCGACCTTATTATCGACAAACTCCCCGAGGGAGACCCGTATTATTCCAAAGATACGCTTACCGATAAGAACCTGCGCTTTTTCGCCTCGGAGATAATCCGCGAAAAAATAATGCTGTACTACAGCAAGGAAATTCCCTACAGCGTCGAGATCGCTATCGACGAGTATAAGGAGGAGCCCGATATAGACCGTATTTCGGCTGTGATCTACGTTGCCCGGGACTCCCAGAAAGGGATCATCATAGGCCACAAGGGCGAGATGTTGAAGAAAGTCGGTACGGCCGCGCGGCTGGACCTCGAGAAATTCCTCGGCAAGAAAGTCTTCCTGCAATTGCACGTCAAGGTCAACGACAACTGGCGTAACAGCGACCGCCAGCTCAAACGGTTCGGTTACCTGGAATAGCAGCAGGGTTTATCTTCTCTTACCCCCGGGCCGGGTCATGGGGCCGTAATTGTAATGCCCGTACCACGACCCCTGGTAAAATTCCCAGGTCCTGCCGATCTGGATGCCCACCTTATCCGTGATCCATATCTCCACTCCCGCTCCCAGGGCGTTTTTCCCGCCGAAACCCGGTGCGTAGCGCGGGTCCATCCCCTCCCGGGCAGAAATTTGCCCGGTCCCGTAAAGGTAGATACGGTCATGGAGCTTTATCCGCACGTTGGTAGCAATGGTGGCGTTCATATATGGCTTGCGGTAATCCATGCCCATATAGGCTCCTGAAAGGTAAGCACTCACATCTGCCGACAACCACGGGGCGATCTGAAACCGTGTGCCCATTCCCGCCATATCAAGGCCCGAGAACCTGTTGCGGGAGGTATAAATGAACGGCCCGGCATACTGGTTATCCCACAGCCGGACGGCAGGGTAACGGGGCATCTCCTCAAACAGCTTACGCTTCATCGCTTCGATATGCTCCCGGTCATATTCGGGTAGCCGGTCCGGTTCGGGAATTTCGAAAGCCATATCCGGTAAAACCGGCAATTCCGATATCGGAACAATGCGGTCGGCCGTACCGGGGACAATCAAAGTGCTGTCCGGAAGCGAAACGGGCGGTAACTCCTGGGACATGGCCGTACCGTAACAGCAGGCAGTCAGGAGAACTATTATCGGTATATACCACCTCATACCTTAAGGTTTGAAAGCAAATTTAATAAATTCCCCGAATTTTAGCCGCTTACCGGTACAATACTCCCAGCCGGCCGGACATATAGTATTGCGAAACCCCCCGCACGATCAGGAATATTATAAAGGAGAGCCACAGCGCGTTGTTTCCCAATCCGGGAACCAACAGGTAATAGAGTGAAAAGAAAGAGACCGTAGCCACGAACATCGAGTTTCGAAGTATTCTCGTGCGGGTTGCACCTATCAATATCCCGTCCATCAGGAACGGCGCGAACCCGATGAGCGGCACCAGCATTATCCATACGATATATTCCCCGGCCGTGGAAATAATATCGGCCGAATCGGTGAAAATTCCGATGATATGCCGCCAGAACAGCCGGTAGATGGCCACGAATCCCACCGCTATACCGAGACACCAGAAGAACATCAGCCGTACCGCCCTTTTGAGCGCCGCAAAATTCCGGGCGCCCGTCAGTCGCCCCGTTATGGCCTCGGCGGCATAAGCGAAGCCGTCCGACATATAGGAGAAAAACGTGAACAGCTGTATTAGAATGGAGTTGGTAGCGAGCATTACCTCCCCGAAGCCCGAGGAAGCCCAGGTAAAGAACGTATAAACGCAAACGTTCAGAGCCGTACGCAGGAAGATATCCTTGTTGATATCGAAGAACCGGAACATGGGCTTCAGCCGAAGCGCCTGCCGCAGGTCCACATACTTGAGGAACCTGCGGTAATGAACCGCCCACAGTATCCATGACATGGCGACCGCGAAATATTGCGAAATAACCGTTCCCCATGCCACCCCCGCAATGCCCATATCCATATAGAAAGCAAGCCAGATGCTTGCCGAGATATTGACCAGGTTCTGACAGATGGAGACCCACATCGGTATCCGGGCGTTCTGCATGCCGATAAACCACCCGTGGATAGAATAAAGGGATACCGTGGCCGGTGCCGCCCATATACGGGCGAAAAAATATTCGGCAACGAGCGCCTTTGTATCCGGTCCGGCCTGCATAACCCCGATAGTAAGGCGCCCCAGCGGCACCTGGACGGCAAGAAGCAACAGGGCTATCGATACCGACACGGCCATCGACCGTACCAGAAGGTTGGCTATTTCCCGGAAATCCCGGGCCCCGTAGGCCTGGGCCGTAAGGCCGCTGGTACCCATCCGTATAAAGGCGCAGTTCCAGTAGATAAACCCGAAGATGGCAGTGCCGATGGCAATGGCCCCGATGGTGGTCTCGCCCCCTAACCGTCCGGCAATAGCCGTGTCGGCCATTCCCAGCAGCGGGATGGTGATATTGGAAATAATATTGGGTATGGCCAACCGGAGTATCTGCCTGTTCATGGGATTCGGTCGAATTGAGCAGGCAAAGATAACTATTCGGACCGAGGTAGGAAACCCCGCCCGTTATATTGCAACGGGAGGGTCCGTAATAGGAATATTGCGCAGTAGAAGGATTCCCGACGGGTTGTATTTTTGCTTCTTGTGCCGTTTATGCAGGCAAAGGCCGGAGAACTTCACCTGGGCCAGGTGAGTGACCGTTTGCGGTATGGCGGAAAAAACCACCCGAACCCTTATCGGGATATCGTGGGGCAGGGTATAGTGTACCATCCGGTGGTCTTCCCCGGTGTTCCGGCCGAAAGTCATCCGGTAGTCGTATTCGTTGCCGTCGCAGTCGAAATTGTTGATCAGTTTCAGCCCGAAGCATTGCAGTTCGCTTCCTTTGTTGCGGAGAGAAAATTCGAGGACGGTATCTTCTTCTTCCCGGTAACAGGTGACTCTTTCGATCGTTATCAGCTTATGCGGGGTAGCGACAAATACCGAACCGGAGTCTCCCGGGTTCTCGGCCGCACCCCCTGCGGCGTTGCGGTTACCGTAAAGTCTGGCAAATAGTCTTATCATTTCTTAGCCGGGGTTAGGTTTTAGTATGTTTTTTGTTCATAGCCTTTTGCATGCGGGCGGTAATCGGATACAAAGCTATCCAAAATAAATTAAACTGATAAGTGTGTTATCTTACTGCCGCCCTGCAGCGCTCATTTTTGTACCATGAAGCAGATCCGGGACCAGGAACTATTGCGGGAGATCGCCGTAAAGATAAAGCGCTTGAGGGAAGAGAGGGGAATCTCGCAGGAGGTGGTCTATGCCGATACCCAGATCCATGTGGCCCGTATAGAGACGGCCCGGGTCAATATATCGGTCAGTACCCTGGGTGCCATTTGCAAATACTTCGGGATCTCGCTGGCGGAATTCTTCAAAGATTTCTGAGTTTCTTTTTTATTTGGCTTTAATTCGCTATCTTTGCACGCCCTTAATTTAGGGTAAACGGATCGGCGCAGGGCGGTCATCGGGCTGTCCCTTGCGTTAAAACAAGTATTAATATTAAACGTAGAGAAAGTGGATTCATTAAGCTACAAGACCATCTCCGCCAACGCCGCTACGGTATCCAAGGATTGGGTGCTTATCGACGCCGACGGGGAGGTATTGGGACGTCTTGCATCGCAGGTGGCCAAGATCCTGCGCGGCAAGAACAAGCCGGGCTTCACTCCCCATGTAGATTGCGGCGATAACGTTATCGTCGTGAACGCAGGGAAAGTGAAACTAACCGGCAAGAAACTCACCGAGAAGACCTACGTGCGCCACACGGGTTACCCCGGCGGTCAGCGGTTCGCTACCCCGGCCGATTACCTGAAGCGCAACAGGCCTGAATTTATCATCGAAAAGGCTGTCAAGGGTATGCTTCCCAAAAACCGCCTTGGCGCCGCGCTGCTCAAGAACCTACGGGTTTACCCCGGTGCGGAGCATCCTCATGAGGGACAAAATCCCAAAACGATCAAATTAAACGAAATCAAGTAATGAGTACGGAAGTTGTAAACACCGTAGGACGCAGGAAAGCCGCTGTGGCACGCGTTTACGTGAAAGCCGGTACAGGCAACATTACGATCAACAACAGGTCCCTGGACACCTATTTCCCGCTCGAGATTTTCCAGTACGTGGTCAAGCAGCCGCTCACGGTGCTTAACGTAGCTGAAAATTACGACATCAAGATTAACCTTGTGGGAGGCGGTATCCACGGACAGGCTGAGGCCGCACGCCTCGGTATAGCCCGCGCCCTGGTCGAGATAGACCCGGAATGGAGGCCTATACTGAAGAAGAACGGCTTCATGACCCGCGATTCGCGCGAAGTTGAACGTAAGAAGCCGGGACAGCCGGGAGCACGTAAACGGTTCCAGTTCAGCAAGCGTTAATCCTGGGCCCGCGTACGGGAAATGCACGGTGCGGGTTTTCAAACCCAGCGGACCGCCGCCCGAGAAGGGTTACGTTACCGTCTGAGTTGCCCCACCGCGGAAAACCCGGGGGATCGACAAGGTCGCTACCGGCCGGGTTGAAGTAAAGAGAATTAAAAATCGAGAAAAAAAAGAGTAATGCCACGAACTGATTTTAATCAACTGTTGGAAGCCGGGGTTCACTTCGGCCACCTCAAAAGGAAATGGAATCCCAAAATGGCTCCTTATATCTTTATGGAGAAGAACGGGATCCATATCATCGACCTGCACAAAACCGTGATCAAGATCGATGAGGCCGCAGCCGCGATGAAACAGATCGCCAAGAGCGGCCGCCGAATACTTTTCGTAGCTACGAAAAAACAGGCAAAGGATATAGTAGCCGAGAAAGTAGCCGCGATCAATATGCCGTACGTTACCGAACGCTGGCCGGGCGGTATGCTTACAAACTTCCCCACTATACGAAAAGCCGTTAAGAAGATGTCGACCATCGACAAGATGACGACCGACGGCACTTTTGACAATTTTTCCAAAAGGGAAAGGCTCCAGATCGCCCGCCAGAGGGCGAAGCTCGAGAAGAACCTCGGGTCTATTGCCGACCTTACCAGGCTTCCGGCCGCCCTGTTCGTCGTGGATGTGCAGAAAGAGTCGAACGCCGTTAAGGAGGCCAAGAGGCTTAGCATCCCCGTTTTCGCCATGGTAGATACTTGTTGCGATCCGACCGACATTGACTACGTGATCCCGGCGAACGACGATGCGACCAAATCCATTGCAGTGGTTATCGAAGCCGTAACGGCCGCCATTGCCGAGGGGCTTAACGAGCGTCGCATCGAGAAAGAGAAAGATGCACTGGAGAACGTTCCCAACAAGGACGAGAAAGAGGCCAAACCCCGTATCAAAAAGGCTGTTAAGGCCGACGTTCCCGCCGCAGAGCCCGTAGCCGTGGAGGCTCCGGCTGCCGAAGTTTCGGAAGAAGCCGCTGAATAGAGGGGACGGCCATTCCTTTTGGCACGATTCGGGTGTAATAATTATTACAGGAATATTTAAAATTAAAGATATGGAAATTAAAGCTGCAGATGTCGCCAAGTTGCGTAAGATGACCGGTGCGGGCATGATGGATTGCAAACAGGCCTTGATCGAGGCCGAGGGCGATTATGACCGTGCACAGGAGATCATCCGTGAGAAAGGCAAGCTGGTTTCTGCCAAACGTGCCGACCGTACGGCTACCGAGGGCGTTGTAGTTGCCCGGGTAGTTGACGGCAACAAGGCATATATGGCATGCCTCGCGTGCGAGACGGACTTCGTGGCCAAGAACGAGGATTTCTCGAAAACGGCCGAGGAGATCCTCGATACGGCTATCGCTAACGACGCCAAGGATATGGAAGCACTACTGGCCGCTAAGGTCGGGGATGTGACCGTTGCCGACGCGGTGACCGAAAAATCGGGTCAGACCGGCGAGAAAGTCGAACTTCCTTACTACGGCAAGATCGAGGCCCCGATGTGTATCGTTTACGTACACAGCAACAAGAAGCTCGGCGCAATGGTAGGTTTCAGCAAAGCCATTCCGCAGGAAGCCGCTTACGACGTTGCGATGCAGGCGGCCGCTATGGCTCCGGTATCTATCAGCGAGCATGACTGCCCGGCCGAGGTTATCGAGCGCGAGCGCAATATCGGCCGCGAACAGGCCCGCAACGACGGCAAGCCCGAAAATATGCTGGACAAGATCGCCGAGGGAAAACTCCGTAAATATTTCAGCGAAGCTACCCTTGTCAATCAGGCTTTTGTGAAGAACCCGAAACTCACTGTGGACGGTTACATCAAGTCGGTGGATAAGGATGTAGAGATCGTTGCTTACCAGAGGTTCTCACTGAACGACTAAGGCTCGGGCCCGTTAGGGTCGGACCGGAATATAAAAACATCCGCAGGACAGGCGTTCTGCGGATGTTTTATTATTTTTGGTCGTTATGCCCGATTTTACGGATATTGGTTACTTGAAAGGCGGCAATCCGGTCCAGCGGGAGGCTTACAGGGTGCTTATGGAGCACCGAATAATGGATAGGCTCGCCCGCTATGATCCCGTGGTTGCGGGAACTATCCCCATCGGCATCGATATACCCGGGAGCGATATCGACATACTTTGTTGTGCCGGGGAGTTTAACGGCACGGAAGCGGTGTTGCGGGAGAACTTCTCAGTTTATCCGCAGTTCGGGTGTAATAGGATCAACCAGGGCACCGACCCGGCACTCGTTTGTTCTTTCTGGATCGAGCCGTTCGAGATCGAGATTTTTGCGCAGCATAAGCCTGTCCGGGAGCAAAACGGTTTCCGTCATCTTTTGGCCGAGCATGCTTTGCTGGAGTTATACGGGAAAGATTTGCGGCGGGAGATAGTAAGCCTTAAAAGAACGGGACTTAAGACCGAGCCGGCGTTTGCCCGGGCGCTGGGGTTGCCGGGAGACCCCTATGAAGCGATACTTCAAAAGGGTAGGGAATTGGGGCTGTATTGATCCGGTTCAGGCGGCTTCGGCCACTTCGTTAAGCGTAACGTACCAGATATATGCCCGGGTCGGTTTGCCGGTCATCTTTCCGAGAAGACTTTTATAAAAAGATACCTGCTTGAGGTGTGCCGGATCCCGTATCTCCCCGAATTTATAATCCACAACCACCACTTCCTCGTCCGACACCATCACCCGGTCCGGTCGCCGGCGGGAACTGGCTCCCGGGATCAGGATGTCCCTTTCATTATAGACATGCTGCCAGTCGCTTTCGAACCAGGCGGCAACTACCGGGTTTTCGAATGCCTGACGGACCATCTCATCGAGCCTGGTTTTCTCTACGGTCGTCACCACTCCGTCCAGTTCCAGCGAACGGACCGCCGCTATTATATCCTCCCGCGTTACGGCTTTCTCGAAAACCTTATGCAGCAGTATTCCGTGATCGCGCGGGGTTATGGCCGGATTTACCCCGTCTTCTTCGAACCTGCGGTAGGTCCGTTTCTGCCTGATGCGCCCACTTGTGGGACGGGTGTCGAAAGGCAGCCGGATCAGCCCGGTCTCACCTTGTTCCGATTCCCCGCGATTGTCCTTATTTACCGGCGTCCCGAATTTAATGACCGTTTCGCCCGGCAGATTTTCCGACACGCCGTTGAATCCGTCGGCCATACCCGCCGGGTCCAGCGACGTGTAAATCAACGAACTTATTTTCATCGGGTTTTTAGGTATGCCCGGTACCATGATATGGAGCTCGTCCCGGGCCCGTGTAGCCGCGACATAAAACAGGTTGATATTGTCCACCACGGACATAACAAGTTCCTCGTAATAACTCTCCGAGAAATGGGACCGACCCATCTTTTCCCCGTAAGCCACCGGGACATTCCCCAAAGCGCCGAACTCCTCGTCTGCGCTGTGTGACCATATAAGCGAACGGGGATGTGGGCTCAGGCTCCAATCGCAATAGGGTATGATCACGGCCGGATATTCGAGTCCTTTGGATTTATGTATGGAAACTATCGTTATCGCATTCCCGTTGCCGCTAACGTTTACGGATTGCCCGGCACCGGTTTCGTCCCACCATTTTACGAATAAAGGGGTGTCTCCCACATGGGTCGCCGTCCAGCCCAGTATCTGGTCGTGCAATGCCTGGAGGTAGGCCGCGTTCGCCGGTGTGCCGAGGCCGTAAAAGATAACCGTTTCGTCGAAAGCCTCTATGGTCGGTATGGACCGGAGGGATCGAATAAATTCCTGTTCCGGCACAGGTACTGCCTGGCCGAATTCCCGGTCGAGATAACTGTTATAGAAAACCTTTTCCGGTATCCGTTCGTCTCCCTGCGCAAGGCGAAAACAGGCAATTACGAAATTGACCACCGGCGACGCACCGATCGATAGTGCCTCCTGGGTAACCACATCGTAACAGTACGGGCTGCCCGGATTGGCAACCTTATGCCCTAACAGCATATCGGCGATCTCCACCCCCTCCGAATTCCTGCGCACCAACACGGCTATATCCCCGGCCTGGAAACCCCGGTCCTGCAACTGCTCGATCCGGCGGATAACCGGAGGTATAACTTCCTGTTCCCCCGTACCGTAATAGGTTACCGTCACATAGCCGCCCTCTTTATTACCGCATGCCTGCTGGCTATGCTCCCTGTATGCATTCGTTATCAATCCGTTCAACTGAGCAAGTTTCCCGGCCGGGAGCAATCCTTTGGCCTGGGCCTCCCTTAATGTATCACTTATCATCTTTGCGGCATGCCCGACAATATCGCCGATTAGCCGGTTATTGAAATCGACCACGGCGGGTCTGCTTCGCCAGTTTTGGGACAGGGTTTCGCTTCCCGGGTCTCCGAAAGCCATTTCGACCCCCTCGGCAAGGATCTTCCAGTCCCCGCCCCGCCACCGGTAGATGGACTGTTTAACATCCCCGACGAGAAGTACGGGCGAACCCTCGGCTTGCGATACGGCGTTATGCAGCAGGGGCTTGAAATTCTCCCACTGCATGGAAGATGTATCCTGGAACTCGTCTATCATGAACGTGTCGAAATGGTTGCCCGCTTTCTCGAAAATAAACGGCGAGTCGTTGCCCGAGATCAGTTTGCCGAGTATATTATTGGTTTCGGAAATAGGCATTATGCTCTCTTCTGTGCAGATTTCCTCCATAACCCGGGCAAGGCTCCCCAGCAGGGCAAACCTCCGGTAATCGTCCCTTAGCAATTCGTACGTGGCGAAAAAGCGGCGGTTATTCTCGTAGGTCGCGCAAATGGCTGCCAATTTCTCCCGCAGATATGGGGCTACGTTGAGAATGGTTTCCCGTAGTTCCGATTTCTTGGAACACCATCCCTCGTCCGATTCGAGAGCTTTTTCTACCCGTGGGCCGTAATCCTCTATCCGACCCTGCGAGACTTTCAGTAAATAGCCGCCGACACCCCCACGCCCGTAAACGAAATCTTCCGGGGCCAGTCCGGAACTACTATTTATCTCCAGGGCTTCAACCGCATGGGCTGTCATTTCCTTAACCGTACGGTTGTATTTCCCGGCGGCCGTTCGCAGCACGGTCCGTATCACATCCATTTCGGGCACCCCGGCCGCAATTTTCCTGAAATTCTCCCTGAACAGTTCCTGCCCTATAGCAACAAGCCCGCTCTTGATGTCCCAGCGCATATTGGAATCTATACGTTCCTCGATGTAGCCTGTGATCCATTTCCGAAGTTGCTCATCCTGGCCGATCCGTTCGATAAGGGCATCGGCGGTCTTCGAGACAAGGCTGTCGGTTTGCAGTTCGAGATTGAAATTCAGGTCGATCCCCAGTTCCTTGACGAACGAACGGATTATGCGCTGGAAAAATTTGTCGATGGTAAGCACGGCGAACCGGCTGTAATCGTGCAAAATCTTTGTACGGGCGGCCATGGCCCGCTTGGAGACCTGTTCGCGGGAATAGCCGGTCTGCCCGGTGAGCATTGCCATATAGGGTGTATCAGTTCCCCGAGCCAGCCGGTCCAGTTCGGAGAGAATACGGCGCTTCATCTCCTCGGTGGCCTTGTTGGTGAACGTGACGGCGAGGATACACCGGTATTTGTGCGGTTCGCAAACAACCCGGTAAATATATTCGTAGGCCAGCCTGAACGTCTTTCCAGACCCGGCCGATGCTTTTATAACGCTGACTTTTCCCAATGGATTACGTTGTTGACGGAGAATACCCAATAATATCCAAAGGTATAAATTATCGGAAAAAAGGGTGGACACCTTTAGCAAAAAATATATATCTTGCGGTTTAAACCGAAACTATGCGAGTTATGAAAAAAATAATGCTGCTGGCCCTATCGACAATCTTTTCGCTTTCCGCACTGGTAGCGCAGCAAACCATATTCAGTGAAAATGTGGACGGCTTCAACGCCGTGGCTTTCTCGGGCAACATTACGGCGGAGCTTATAAAGTCCGACGCCTGCCAGATCGAGATCGTCCTGACCGACGTGGATATCACCAAACTGAAATGGATCGTCAAGAACGGGGTGCTTACGGTGGAGCTCAATTCCGGACCGAAAGGCCGGGGCCATGCGGACGTTAAGGTGCATTATGTGGACGGGCTCAGTTCCGTGTCGGTTTCGGGGAGCGAATTCACTTCTGCCGAACCCCTTACGGGTAACATATTCTCGTTTTCGGCCAATGCGGGGGCCACGGTTTCCGTGGAATTCGACGTTATGGACCTTACGGTGTCCGTGTCGGGTAATTCTGCCGCCCTGTTTACCGGCGACGTTCGCTACCTAACCATGTCGGCTACCGAAAAAAGCAAGGTAGATGCCCGGGGAATGGACGTAATGTCGGCCGAAGTGGATGCGGCAACGGGTGCCGAAATTTATATTTCGGTGGAGGAACGCCTTGTGGCCAACGCCAAAACTTCTTCTACGATATTCTACAAGGGCCAGCCGGATATAATGAGGGACAAGACCTCACGCATGAGTTCCGGTATGTTCGGTTCCAGCATCCTGAATATAGGCGATTGATGAAACCGTTCGTTTCGCTCCTTGCGGAGGAACTATACGACAGGTACGGGGACGATATATCGTCCCTTTGTATTATATTTCCCAGCCGCCGGGCGGGACTTTTCTTTACCGATGCCCTGGCCTCTTATGCCGGCAAACCCCTGTGGCAGCCGGAATTCGGTACGGTCGACCAGGTGATGCAACTATATTCCGGGTTGCGGTGCGGGGAGAAGATACCACTGGTAGCGGACCTCTATAAGGTATATTCCGGGTTCCACCGGGAATCTTTCGACTCTTTCTATTACTGGGGCGAAATGCTCCTCTCTGATTTCGATTCTATAGACAAATACCTAATAGATGCCGGTATGCTGTTTCGTAACGTGGCGGAACTTAAGGAGATAGAGCAGGACAACTCCTACCTAACCCCGGAGCAGGCACAGATCATCTCACGCTTCTGGCGCAGCTTCGGCCATGAAGACGGGTATTCGGGCGAGAAGCGCAAATTCCTGGATATTTGGACAACCCTGCATGATATTTACCGTAATTACCGGTCTGTATTGTCTGCTAAAGGAACTGGTTATGGCGGCATGGTATACCGGCAGGCGGCCGAAAACATACGCGCCAGAAAGCTGCCTGAAGATAAAACGAGATATGTTTTCGCGGGGTTCAATGCCCTTTCCGAGTGCGAAAAGGTGCTGTTCAAATACCTTGCGGCCGACGGGCGGGCGGAATTTTTCTGGGACTACGACGATTATTATACCGGGGACCGGGAGCAGGAAGCCGGGTTGTTCATCCGGGAAAACATAAGTCGGTTCCCGGGTAAGGTTCTGGGGCCGACGGATAATTTTTCACGCCCGAAAAAGATACACGTGGTCTCCACCCCGTCGGACAGCTTGCAGTGCAAATATACCGGGCAGGTATTGAGTGACTTATGCAAGGATGGTAGAACGGTGGATAAGGAAACGGCCGTAGTGCTGACCGACGAGAACCTCATGCTGCCCGTACTATCTTCGATCCCGGGCGGGATTCGGGATATAAACGTTACGATGGGGTACCCGCTGAAGCTTACGGCGGCTTATACCCTCTTCGAAAGGCTGGCCGAAATGCAGGCACGCAAACGGGTCAAAGCCGATAAGCCGCTTTACAGGTATGCGGACCTGGCAGGTCTTATGTCCCATCCGTTCGTTGTCGGATTAGACGGGGCTATACGGGTCGCCGAATTTATCCACAACCGGCAGTTCGTTTATCCCGATATATCCGGGGTCGTGGGACCTGGGACGCCTTTGTCCGTGTTGTTACGTGACGGCGGATCTCGGTGGGAAGAGTTTGCGGAATATCTAATGGAATGTCTTTCGTCGGTTGCTTCCTCCGGCCCGTTGTCTGGGGACGGCAAAGGGCCCGACAGGGACCATCTGGCCCTTGTTGCCGACACCGTCCGAATGACGACCAACTCCTTGCTGGCTTGTCACCTGGAACTGTCTCCGAAAATATTCGTATCACTGCTGCGCAAGATCTTGCAGAATACCCGTATCCCGTTCGAGGGCGAGCCGCTGAAAGGGGTACAGGTCATGGGGATACTCGAGACGCGTAACCTCGATTTCAAAAACATTATCCTGCTATCTGCCAGCGACGATAATTTCCCCGGCAACCGGGTTACGTCCTACTCTTTTATACCGCACAACCTCCGATATGCTTACGGACTGCCCACTCCGGCACACCATGAGGGCGTTTACGCCTATTATTTTTACAGGTTGCTTCAACGGGCCGAGAATATCCATTTGGTTTACAGCTCTAAAACCGACGAAAAAAGCAGCGGGGAACGGAGCCGGTACATTTACCAGTTGCAATACGAGTCGCCGCACCGGTTGACCTATCGGTCGGTGGGTCTCGATATCAATGTATCCCGCGCTTCGCCGGTCGGGGTCGATAAGATCGGCGAGACCGCCGCGACATTGAACATGTTCCTCTCCGGGGAAAAACAACTTTCCCCCTCCTCTTTCAATAACTACGTGGCATGCCCGCTGAAATTCTATTTCCATACCATCGCGGGTTTGAAAGGTGAGGAAGAGCCGGGTGAAGAGATCGACGCCCCCATGTTCGGGACCATCCTGCACAGGGCAATGGATATCCTCTTCCGCCCCCTGTGCGGGGTGGAGGAACCCCGCCCGGAGATTCGAAAACTTATCGGTACGGCATCGGTATCCAACGCCGTGGAAGAGGCCGTACGGCTGGAATACCTGAAAGGGGACAACCTGCAAAAAACCGAATACGGCGGCAACCTCTTACTGGTCTCGGATATCATATCCCGATATATCGACAAATGTATCCTGCCGTTCGACGCCTCGGGGGCGGCATTTCGGATCGATAAAACGGAAGAGGCCGTATCCGCAGCGTTCGGCTTCCGGATCGCCGGCCGGCCCGCGGAAGTAAAATTCCGTGGAAATGCCGACCGTATCGACCTCTTGCCGGACGGGAAAGTCCGGGTCGTGGATTATAAGACCGGCCGGGAAGAACTTACATTTAATGGTACTGGGGCATTGTTTTCACCCCTGCTGAAAGACCGCAACCCGTCCGCACTTCAAACCATGCTTTACGGCCTGATGATCTCGCGTACGACGGGAAAGGATGTACAGCCCGCCCTCTATTATGTCCGCAACCTGAATACGGCTGGTTATTCGCCGCTGCTTAAAGACCGTTCGGCTAACCGGGAGGTCTCTTCCTATCATGCTCACAGGGAAGATTTCGAACCCAGGCTCTCCGATAAACTGTCCGAACTGTTTGACCTGTCTATCCCGTTCGGCCAATGCGAAGACGTTAAAACATGCGCATTGTGCGATTTCCGTAAGATTTGCAAACGTTAGGAGGCTGTAAACAGTTGGGCCATCCCGAGGGATGGCCCAACTGTTTATATATTAATTGAAACTCATTAACTCCCGGTACTTCGGCAGCGGCCAAAGCTGGTCGTCTACGATAAGTTCGAGTTTGTCGATATGTTCCCGGATATCGTCCAGGTAGGGCAAAACTTCCTCCGAATAGCCCATTGCACGCTCTATGATACTCTCTACCGCGTTCCATTTTTTCCTTGCCTCCACCATCATATGCGAGTGCTCGCGGATATATTTCACGTGGTTCGAAATCTCCTTGATGGTGCGGATCTCTTCCTTGGCCATTTCGTAATAATCCTCGCCGAATATCTCCTTAAGCCCCTTGACGTTACGTATAAGGATGTTCTGGTATTTTATGGCCGTAGGGATGATGTGGTTGGCTGCAAGGTCGGCCATCACACGGGACTCTATCTGTACTTTCTTCAGGTAAGTCTCGTTCTTTACCTCATAGCGGGCGGCCAGTTCCGTGCGGGTGAGCGTGCCCACGCTCTCGAACATCTCGATGCTCTCGGGCATCATATATTCCTTGAACGCCTGCGGGACGTTCGTGATCCCGCGCAATCCTCGCCGGGCGGCTTCTTTCTGCCATTCCTCGCTGTAATTGTTCCCCTCGAATCGTATCTTCTTGGAGTCTATAATGAACTTTCGGATCACCTGAAGTATCGCTTCGTCTTTCTTTACATTCTTGGCTATCAGCTTTTCGACCTCGGCCTTGAAGCGGCGCAGTTGAACGGTCACGGCACTGTTGAGCACTATTAGCGGTAAAGCACAGTTGCTCGAAGACCCGGTAGCCCGGAACTCGAACCGGTTGCCTGTAAAGGCGAACGGGGAGGTGCGGTTGCGGTCGGTGTTATCGAGAAGTATTTCGGGGATCTTCCCGATATCGAGCTTAATTTCCGTTTTCTCGTCCGGGGTCAACTTGCGGTCGCTTATCCTCTTTTCGACCTCGTCAAGTATCGAGTTGATCGTAGAACCGGCGAAAACCGAGAGAATTCCCGGAGGCGCCTCATGTCCTCCCAGTCGGTGGGCGTTCGTAGCGGAGGCGATGGACGCCATCATAAGCGTGCCATGGTCCTTGGCGGCCTTGAGGGTACAGACAAAAAACGCAAGGAACTGCATGTTGGTCTTGGGCGTTTTGCCCGGGGCCAGGAGGTTTACACCCGTGTCGGTGGCCAGTGACCAGTTGCAGTGCTTGCCCGAACCGTTCACTCCCATAAAAGGCTTTTCATGGAACAGCACTTTGAGGTGGTGTTTGCTTGCGGTGCGCCGCATCAAGGTCATCAACAGGGTGTTATGGTCCACAGCGATATTGGCTTCCTCGAACATCGGGGCGCATTCGAACTGGTTGGGTGCCACTTCGTTATGGCGCGTCTTTATCGGAATGCCGAGCCGGTAGGCCCGGTATTCGAAATCTTTCATGAAATTGGCAACCCGCTGTGGAATGGACCCCCAGTAATGGTCGTCCAGCTGCTGGTCCTTGGCCGCCGTATGGCCCATTAGGGTGCGGCCGGTCTGCGTCAGGTCCGGACGGGCGTTATACAGCGCTTCGTCCACCAGAAAATATTCCTGCTCCCAGCCAAGGGTAGCATATACCTTATTTACGTCCTTATCGAAATACTGGGCGACTTCCACGGCCGCCTTGTCCAATGCATTCAGGGACTTGAGCAGCGGGGTTTTGAAATCGAGGGCTTCCCCGGTATACGCCACGAAAATGCTCGGGATACAGAGGGTGTTATCCACGATAAACGCCGGCGAGGAAGGGTCCCATGCGCTGTACCCCCGTGCCTCGAAAGTATTTCGCAGCCCGCCGTTAGGGAACGACGATGCGTCGGGCTCCTGCTGAACGAGCAGGTCCCCGCTGAAAAACTCGAACGATCCTCCCCCGACTATCGGTTCGAAAAAAGCGTCGTGTTTCTCTGCCGTAGAGTCGTTCAGGGGCTGGAACCAGTGTGTGTAATGGGTCGCACCGCGTTCCATAGCCCATGCTTTCATACCGCTGGCAACCTGGTTGGCAATCTTGCGGTCGATACGCTTGCCGGAATCGATAGAAGCTATTACCCCCTCGTAAACATCTTTGGGCAGGTATTGGCGCATCTGCTCCTTGCTGAACACATCCACACCGAAATAATCCGAGATCTTGCCCTGCGGTATGACCGGGGGCGTTTCCTGCAGTTTGTTGAGCGAGTCGAGCGCCTGGAATCGTTGTGTTGACATAATTTTTCAGGTTAATCCCCGCAAAGGTAGCTATAATTTCGAAAAGACCCCCTCGGGTAGGAGGGGGTCTTGTAAAATTTAATAGATTTCCGGACTATAGCCGGGTCAATCCCATAAAGTCGCTACAGTTTTATAGTCCAACTCCCGGAAACTGTTTATCAGCATATCCGTTTTGCCGGTACGCAGTTGTTCCATGGGGTAGGTTGTTGCTATGCCTATAAGTTTGGAACCGGCTTTATTGGCCGCTTCGAAACCGGCGAAAGAGTCCTCGATAACCAATGTATCTTCGTTCGGCAGACCCATTAGCCGGGAGGCCAATAGGAAAACCTCCGGGTCCGGTTTGGCGTTGGTGACCATATCCCCGTTCGCTATGGCGTCGAACCGGTCGGCGATGCCGCACCGTTCGAGCACGAAATCGACGTTTTCCGTAGGCCCCGAAGAACCTACCGCCGTCTTAATGCCATGCGCCCGAACGTCCTGCAGGAATTCCACCAGTCCGTCGGCGGGGGCGATGGTGTCGGCTACGATCTCCCGGTAAATGGCCTCTTTCTCGGCGGAGAGCTTCTCCAGGCCGTGTTCGTCGATAAAGTCCTGCGGCAGTATCCCGGGCATGATGTCCTCGTTGCCTTTGCCGAACAGAGGCAGAAGCTTATCTGCCGGACAGTCGAACCCGTGACGCCTGCAAAATTCCTGGAAAGATTGGAAGTGTGCGTCGCGGTTATCCACCAGCACCCCGTCCATATCGAAAATTATACCCTTGAGCATATCCTTATATCTTGATTTAATCCGCGCCAAAGTTAACCCTTTTGTACGGGATATGCTTATCTTTGCGTATTAATAAAAAGTAAAGGGATGAGCAATATTCCTAACAATATACCCGAGAAGACCATCGAGCGCCTGAGCGAATACCGGCGTACCCTGCTCAGCTGCCACGAACAGGGTATAACCCATGTTTTTTCCCATGTGCTGGCCGGGATACACGGTATTACGGCGGTGCAGGTCCGCCGGGACCTGATGCTTATAGGGTTTTCGAGCGACACCAAGAAAGGGTACGACGTGGAGGTGCTTATCAGGTTCATCAGCTCGATCCTTGACAGCCGCAACCCGGTCCATCTTGCCGTGATCGGTATGGGACACCTGGGGCAGGCCATCACCAAGTATTTCAACGGCAAAGGGTTGAACCTGTGTATCGTGGCCTCGTTCGATATAGACCCGGTGAAAGTGGGCACCGATATAGACGACATACCGTGTTTCCATATGGACCGCTTCGAGGAGCTGGTAGAGGAACTGGATATCAATATAGTTATCCTTAGCTGTCCGACCGAGACTGCCACCGAGGTGGTCCTGCCGATCATAAACGCCGGAATAAAGGGGGTTCTTAATTTCACTTCCAAGCCGCTCAATTTCCCCAAAGGCATCGTGGTAGAAAATTACGACATCACGACCCTGCTCGAAAAGGTAGCCTACTTCGTCAAGGAAAACGAGGATAACAACCTTTAGCGATGAGGGTTTTCTACGGTATGGACGATCTACAAGGGCTCAAAAGGCCAGTAGTTACCGTCGGGTCGTTCGACGGGGTGCATCTCGGCCATAAGGCCCTCCTGAATGCGACTGTCTCACTGGCTTCCCGAAAGCAGGTAGACAGTGTGGCCGTAACGTTCTGGCCTCATCCACGGAAAATTCTCAAGCCGGACGGGAGGACATGGCTGCTTACCAACCTCGACGAAAAATTATGGCTGCTCGGCCAGGCCGGCATAGATGCAGCGGTTGTCGTACCGTTCACCACGGAATTTTCCCGACTCGGTTATTCGGAATTTATCGAAAAGATCATCCTGCAGCGTGTCGGGGCGTCCGCAATGGTGGTCGGGTATGACCATAAATTCGGGCACGATAAACAGGGAGACTACGGTCTACTGACCGACACATTGGGTTCCCGGGGCCTGGAAGTAGTAAAAGTGCCTGAATTCCGCAATGCCGGTAATAACGTTAGTTCAACGGAAGCCCGTAAAGCTGTGGCGCAGGGGGATATGTCCCTTGCCGGTTTCATTTTGGGTCATCCCTATATTTTGTCGGGCACGGCAGCACCGGACGGAACCGTTTCGATCCCCGACCCGGACAAGCTCCTGCCTCCCCCGGGCGAATATCCGGTTACGGTTTGGCAAGCGGGACAGGAATTTCCGGCAAAACTAACTGTAACTCCTGCCACCGAACTGTTTATTTCAGGGCTTCCGCCCTCGCCGGAAGCCACGCAGGCCCGCATCTTGTTTTTATGAAAAAAGGTTTCCGGAATTTAGCCCCGTTGCAGATATTATGATTATCTTTGTGGGCAAAAGAATTCCAAGCCTATGTCTTTTGCAAACCAGAAAATCCAGAGCGAGGGCCTCACTTTCGACGACGTCCTGCTGATCCCGGCCTATTCAGAAGTACTTCCCCGCACGGTAGATATCACTTCGCGGTTCTCCCGCAATATCCATCTAAACACTCCCGTGGTCTCCGCCGCGATGGATACGGTAACCGAAGCCGCCATGGCTATAGCCCTTGCCCGCGAGGGGGGTATAGGGGTGATACACAAGAATATGGATATAGCCTCCCAGGCTTCCCAGGTCCGGAAAGTCAAGAGGGCCGAGAACGGGATGATATACGACCCGGTCACGATTTCCAAGGACAATACGGTGGGCGATGCCCTAGCCCTGATGAAAGAGAACAAGATAGGCGGTATCCCCGTGGTGACGGATGATAAAACCCTTATAGGGATCGTTACAAACCGCGACCTCCGGTTCCAGAAAGATATGCAAAAGCCTATCGAAGAGGTCATGACAAAGGACAGGCTCGTTACAACCCATAACCCCGACCTGCAGCACGCTTCCGAGTTGCTACTGCAAAACAAGATCGAGAAACTGCCTGTTATCGACCGCAAGGGCAAACTCGTCGGGCTGCTGACCTATAAGGATATAACCAAGGTGCAGGCCAATCCCAACGCCTGCAAGGACGAAAAGGGGCGCCTGCGGGTGGCCGCCGCCGTAGGGGTGACCGGGGATACTATCGAACGGGTACAGGCGTTGTATGATTCCGGCGTGGATGCGGTGGTGATCGACACTGCCCACGGCCACCATATGAACGTTACCAATATGCTCCGTGAGATTAAGGGAGCTTTCCCGAACATAGATGTTGTGGTAGGCAATATCGCCACGGCCGAAGCGGCACGTTACCTGGCCGAGGCCGGTGCGGACGGTATTAAGGTAGGTATCGGCCCGGGTTCCATTTGTACGACCAGGGTCATTGCCGGGGTCGGCGTACCCCAGTTGTCGGCGATCTTCGAGGCAGCATATGCCGTAAAGGACATGGACGTAACGATAATAGCGGACGGCGGTATCCGTTATACGGGAGATGTGGTTAAGGCGCTTGCCGCCGGGGCCGATTCCGTAATGGCCGGGTCCATGTTCGCCGGGGTCGAGGAATCTCCCGGGGAGACGATCCTCTATAACGGCCGTAAATTTAAGTCATACCGGGGTATGGGTTCCCTGGAGGCCATGCAGCACGGGTCCAAAGACCGTTACTTCCAGGATATGGAAGATGATATCAAGAAGTTGGTTCCCGAGGGCATAGCCGCGAGGGTACCTTATAAAGGGACTCTTAAGGAAGTGGTGTACCAGATCGTGGGCGGCCTGCGCTCCGGTATGGGTTACTGCGGCGCCAAGGATATCGCGGCCCTCAAGAACGCACGGTTCATACGGATCACAACGTCCGGGATGCTGGAGAGCCACCCGCACGATGTGGCCATAACACGCGAGGCACCGAACTACAGCCGGGGGGAATAACCTCCGGCTAATCTTCCCTTTTGACCACGGGAATTAGACTTCAACCTACCTTATCCATTTATAAAATTCAGATTTTGCCCGGGCTTACTGGTGCCGGGCGGGGTATGTTTGACCCTGTACTGTTCCAGCGACGATTATCTGAAATAACATGGCTTACCGGTATTGCTCCCGTTTTACGGATTTATAGGTCGTAATATTCCGGATAATAATATTTTGTTTGCACAAGGCGACCTTTTAAGTGGGTTTCCACGAATTAATCCCGCACATGGCGGGTTTAATTTTTTGATATTATGTAAAAATCGGATAATTTTAGAAAATTAAACCAGAGGGCCGATGATAACACGGGAAGTAAAGATCCGGGTGCGGTATAAGGAAACGGACGCGATGGGCGTGGTCCATCATTCCAATTATGTCACCTACTACGAAACCGCACGGACCGAAATGTTGCGTGAGTTCGGCACCACTTACCGCAAACTCGAAGAGAGCGGAGTGATGCTGCCCGTGCGGGATGTGTCGATGCGGTTCTTTGTCCCGGCCCGTTACGACGACCTGCTCACGGTCAGGATTACCCTCAGGGAAATGCCGACCGCCAAAATGGTCTTCTACCATGAAGTATTGAACGAGGCGGGGGAATTGGTCAATACGGGTACGATCGTGCTTGTCTTTATGAACGCGGCTACCCGCCGTGCCTGCCGGGTGCCGGACTGGTTTGCCGATATATTCCGGCCCTATTTCGAATAAAACTGCCATATTATGAAAAAAGCCTTTTTACTGTCGTTAGCCATGGCGGCTTGTTCCCACGGCTTGTTTGCCCAACATACGGTCACACTGAGGGGGACGGTCGAACACCCGGAGGAAAATATGCAGCTTGTCCTGATGGATATGTTCTCCAATGAGCGCGATGTGCCGGACAAATTTATCTTCCCGGTGATCGACGGGCGGTTCGAATACATCTTTGAATCCCCGGATACCCTGGCTTATTCCCTTGTCCTATTGAGGGAATGGAACAGGGGGGCTTGGATGCCAATGGACTTCATTGCCGATCGTGATGTGATTACTTTCCATCTGACTCCCCATGAAAATAACGAGGGCAGTTATAAGGCAGAGGTCTCGGGCGGTGTGTACAATGCTTCGATGAGCCGCTACAATACGGAAGTCGAAGAGCGGTTCGGGAATAAACTGGAGGAATTTTATGCCGAATTCGACAGGCTGTATGAAGGGGGACAGGTATTCAATGCGGATGCAGAGGCGCTGTACGCGAGGCTGAATGAGGCCGATTCCGAAAAGAGCGAAGAACTGTACGCCCGTTTAAACAGGTTGAGGGACGAGCGCCGTATGTATTCCGATATTTACTACGAGGTGGAAGACCGTTTTGCTGAATTAGAGCGGCAAATATACGATTGAAGTTATGGTTACTTTTTGGATGATCCGGGGATTTTCGCGTTGAGCCGCCTTTATAGGGACCTGTCGTTCGATATTCCGTATGCCGACCCGGGGGATATGAAAGCGTTGATGCAGGTGCTCGAGAAGCGATATCCCGACCATCCTTATATCCCGGCGGTCCGCGACCTGGTCGAAGCCCGTTCTACCGTCAAACCCGGAAACAGATATATCGAGGTGTCGGCCCTTGACACGGACGGGAACGAACGGCACATATCGGAATTTATCGAGAGTAAAATTGCGGTGATAAACCTGTGGGCTTCATGGTGCGGACCCTGCCGCCGGAAAGCCATACAGCTTATCCCGATCTACGAGAAATACGAGGACAAAGGGTTCACCGTATTTTCCGTCGCGGCGGAATTTAAAAACACCGACAAGTTCCTCGCCGCCATGGAACAAGACGGCTACCCATGGCCCAGTCTGGTGGACCTCGACAACCGGTTCGGGATATGGAGTAAGTACGGTATCCCCAATGCCGGCGGCGGTTTGTTCCTGGTGGACGAACACGGGGAGATAGTTCTTATCGATACAAATCCGGCGGAGATAGAGGAATATCTGCGGCAACGGTTCGATTAGCTCCGAAAAACTTACGGATAAAGGCTGACAAAATTATTTTTTGTCAGCCTTTTCTTTACGGTTACCTGCCGAAATGTCAGTTGCTGCGGGGTGGCATACTGTTTGACTATCCGGTAATTCAGAAAACATACGAAAAAATATAATGTTATGAGCACACACAGCGGCAAGATCGGGGTCACTACCGAAAATATCTTCCCGATCATTAAGAAATTCCTTTATTCCGACCATGAAATATTCCTCCGCGAGTTGGTTTCCAACGCGGTGGATGCCACGCAGAAGATCAAGACCCTTGCTTCCCGGGGCGAGTATAACGGAGAATTGGGCGATCTGACGATCCGGATTTCATTGGACAAGGAAGCCCGTAAACTGACCATCTCGGACCACGGGGTAGGGATGACAGCCGAAGAGGTGGATAAATACATCAACCAGATCGCATTCTCCGGCGCCGAGGAATTTATGGCTAAATATAAAGACCAGGCTATAATCGGCCATTTCGGCCTCGGGTTCTACTCCTCTTTCATGGTAGCCGACAAGGTGGAGATCATTACCCAGTCCTATGACGAGAGTGCGCCGACCATGGTATGGACATGTGAGGGTACCCCGGAGTATACCCTGACCGAGAGCGAAACCAAAAGGGAGCGCGGCACCGACATTATCCTTTACCTGTCCGAGGACAGCGCGGAGTTCGCCGACGAGGACCGCATCTCCGCCCTGCTCAATAAATATTGCCGCTTCCTTCCCGTGCCGATAGCGTTTGGTAAGGTAAAGGAGTGGAAAGACGGTAAATACGTGGATACGGACAAGGATAATATAATCAACGACACCGACCCGCTCTGGACTCGCAAACCGGCCGACATCAAGGAGGAGGATTACCTGGACTTCTACCATAAGCTCTACCCGATGGCCGAAGACCCCCTGTTCCATATCCACCTTAATATAGACTATCCGTTCAACCTGACCGGTATACTTTACTTTCCGAAGATCCGCAACAATTTCGAGATACAGAAAAACAAGATCCAGCTGTATAGCAACCAGGTCTATGTCACCGATTCGGTGGAGGGCATCGTGCCGGAGTTCCTGACCCTGCTCCACGGGGTTATCGACTCCCCGGATATCCCACTCAACGTTTCGCGCAGTTACCTGCAAAGCGACAGTAACGTCAAAAAAATATCGTCCTACATCACACGCAAGGTTGCCGACCGACTGCAGGAACTTTTCAATGCCAACCGGGCGGACTACGAAAGCAAATGGGACGACCTGAAAGTTTTCATCCAGTACGGGGTGATCACCGAGGAGAAATTCGCCGACAAGGCGACCGGATTCCTGCTGGTGAAAAATACCGAGGGGGCTTACTACACTCTCGAAGAATACAAGGAAAAAGTTAAAGAGAACCAGACCGACAAACACGGCACCCTTATTTATCTCTATACGGAGGACGTTACGGGCAAGTATACGTTCGTGGAAGCGGCCAAAGCCAAGGGTTACGACGTACTGGTAATGGACGGCCAGTTGGACAGCCATTTCATAAACTGGTTCGAGAACAAGAACCAGGATATACGGTTCGTCCGGGTGGATTCGGATGTTGTCGACAAGCTGATCCAAAAGGATTCGGACCAGAAAATGTCGCTCAGCACCCAGCAGCAGGAAGAACTTCGTCCGGTGTTCGAATCGCAGTTGCCTGAACAGGACGACAAGATACACTATAACGTGGCTTTCGAGGCGCTCGACCCGGCCGACTCCCCGGTGGTTATCACCCAGAACGAGTATATGCGTCGTATGAAAGATATGGCGGCATCCGGTGGGGGCGGCATGGCGCAGTTCTACGGGCAGATGCCCGACAATTACACAATCGCCGTGAACGGCAACCACCCGCTTGTAGCCGAGATACTGGACGATGTCGAGAAGAAGTTCGGCGAGAAGCTGAACAAGGTAAATAAGAAGATCGATGCGGCCCGCTCGGAACAGAAAGCCCTCGACGAGCTGTTGAAAGACAAAAAAGAGGAAGAGATATCGACCGAAGAGAAAGACAAGCGCGAAGAGCTGCAAAAGCGCCTGGACGAACTCACCGCCGAAAAGAACGGCCGCCTGCGTGAGATAGGCTCTGCCAACCCCCTAGTGAAGCAGGTGATCGACCTTGCCCTGCTCTCCAACGGTATGCTCAAGGGAGAGAGCCTGGACAGGTTTATCCGCAGAAGTGTGGAGCTTATCGGTAAGTAGCCCGGTTTTGGTTTCGTGATATATTTACTATATTACGGCATATTTATACAATAATAGGGGCTACTTTAATAAAGGATCGAATATTTTTATTACGGCCGGGTGACCTATTTTTCTGGTTCCCCGGCCTTTATATTATATCGGGGACCGTCACGGGTTGATTGAGGCAAAGAGTAGCCGCTTTGGTCATTCAGTTGCAGAATCAAGTATAGCCGGTATTTTTACCACCCGGTTTTTTACAAATTTTGTTATTTGCTTTACAGATTTCATTTTTTTAGAGTAAAATAAAACAGGCCGGGCCGCACACTGCGGCCCGGCCTGTTGTTGTCCTTTAGGGTTATCAGCCGATAAGTTTCTTGACCTTTTCTTCGATAACCGGACGGGGAGAAGCCCCGACCTGTTTGTCGACCACTTCGCCTCCCTTAATGAAAAGGATGGTGGGAATGTTGCGGATCGAGTATTTCACGGCGATGCCGTCATGTTCCTCGATGTTGCATTTCCCGATGGTCACGCGGTCTTTATACTCCTCGGCCAGTTCCTCGATGATAGGACCGATCATGCGGCAGGGACCGCACCATTCCGCCCAGAAATCTATCACAAGGGGTTTTCCGGAATCGATCAGTTCCTGGATGTTGTCTGTCGTAATTGCAAGTGCCATATAATGTGATATTAAGATTGCTTGTATTTCCCGTAAAGTTAACCATAACCACCGCCTGTTGTTACCGGGCAGGCCGTTTTTATTTTTATACCGCCATAAGTTATACCTATGCCGCTACATCAACGTATATTTATACTGCCCCTCGTTACAGAACCTTATCAACTCCGAGGAGAGGTTGACCTTGAATGTTTTCGAATACAACCCCACCGATACGTCGGTCTCGGGGTCCACGACCTTGATCCGGAAGATAATATTTCCTTTCGAATCCCGGACGATGGCCGACAGGTCTTCCACGATCTCGGCCGTTAGTTCCTGCACGGGGATGGTGAGGGTCATTTCCTTTATCAGGGTCTCCTGGGCTTCGGATAGCTGCATGATGGAATTGATCTTCGGCTCCAGCTCGTTCTCATTGAACCTGCGGGGAACCACCTTACCCCGTATCAGCAGGTAATAATCCTGGTACATGAACTTTCGGAAGTTCTCGTAATCTTTCCCGAAAAGCGTAAACTGGTAAGAACCATTGTAATCTTCGATGGTGAAGCGGCCGAACGGTTTGCCCGATTTTGTCATCAGGTTCTGCACGCCCGTCACCATACCGGCTATCACAAAATCCTTGCCTTTTATCGAGGACAACTCCTCCAGGTCCGAAACGCTCGTGTTGCAGAAATTCCGGATAAGCACCTGGTAATCATCCAGCGGGTGGGACGAAATGTAAATGCCGATCACCTCTTTCTCCCGGGTCAGCATCTCGAGCTTGGTCCATTCCGGTGTAGTGGGGGCAACGGGTTTCTGGATATCGGTCGTATCCGACGTTCCCCCGAACAGGCTTTGCTGGGAGTTGTTCTTCTCGCTCTGGATGCGCGACCCGTAGCGGATAAGCTGTTCCATGAACGTGGTTTCGTTGCCGTCCCGCGAGTCCGCCGGGGCGAAGAACCTGCTGCGGGTAAAGCCGCTGATGTTGTCGAACGCACCGGCCATGGCAAGGTTCTCCAGGGTCTTTTTATTGAGCATCTGGTGGTTGACGCGCTCCATAAAATCGTAAATGGACTTGAACTTGCCGTTGGCTTTCCTTTCTTCCACGAGGGTCTTTACCGCCGCCGCACCCACGCCCTTGACCGCCGCCAGCCCGAACCGTACATTGCCGTTGGAGTCGGCCGAGAACCGGTGGATACTCTCGTTGATATCAGGGCCCAGAACCTGAATCCCCATCCTCTTGCATTCGTCCATAAAGAACGTCAGCTTCTTGATGTCCGACAGGTTGCGGCTGAGCAGCGCGGCCATAAACTCGGCCGGGTAATGAGCTTTTAGGTATGCCGTCTGGTAGGAAACATAGGCGTAACATGTCGAGTGCGACTTGTTGAACGCGTAAGAAGCGAACGCTTCCCAGTCGCTCCATATCTTTTCGCACACCTTGACGTCGTGGCCTTTCTTTTGAACCCCCTCGAGGAATTTGGGTTTCAGCTTGTCCAGCACGGCTTTTTGCTTCTTCCCCATTGCCTTGCGAAGTGTGTCGGCCTCGCCGCCGGTAAAACCGGCGAGCTTCTGGGAAAGGAGCATGACCTGCTCCTGGTAAACCGTGATCCCGTAAGTGTCGCTCAGGTATTCCTCCATATCGGGAATATCGTATACCACCTTTTCCTGCCCGTTCTTGCGGGCTATGAAGTTGGGGATATATTCCATAGGGCCGGGCCGGTAGAGGGCGTTCATGGCGATGAGGTCCTCGAAACGGTTGGGTTTGAGGTTGCGCAGGTGCTTCTTCATCCCGGGGGACTCGAACTGGAACAACCCCGTGGTATCTCCCCTGGCGTAAAGCTCGTAAGTCTGCTTGTCGTCCAGCGGAATGGCGTCGATGTCGATGTCTATACCTTTGATTTCCCGTATATTGTCGAGCGCGTCCTTGATGATGGAAAGGGTTTTGAGGCCCAGGAAGTCCATTTTGATAAGGCCTACGCTCTCCACCAGCTTCCCCTCGAACTGCACGACGTTTATGTATCCGTCGCTCTCCTTATCCTTGGCCACAGCCATGGGGGAATATTTCTCCAGGTCGTCAGGCCCGATGATTACCCCGCAGGCATGTACTCCCGTCTGACGTACCGATCCCTCGAGTTTCTCTGCGAAGATAAGGGTATCCCTAACAACCGGATTGGTAGATTTACGCTCGGCTGCCAGTTCCGGAGACTCTTTATATACCCGTTCGAACGGGGTTTCGCCTTTCTCGACCAATATACGGTCGGGGACCAGCTTGGCGAGCCGGTCGCTCTCGGGCAAGGGGAGGCCCTGGATACGGGCTACGTCACGGATGGCCATCTTGGGTGCCATGGTTCCGAACGTTATGATCTGTGCTACCCGCTTCTGACCGTATTTTTGGGTCACATAGCGCAGTACGTCGGCCCGGCCGTCCTCGTCGAAGTCGATATCGATATCGGGCATCGAGATACGGTCCGGGTTCAGGAACCGCTCGAACAGCAGATCGTAAGCGATAGGGTCAATGTTAGTGATCCCGAGGGCGTAAGCGACTACGGAACCTGCGGCCGAACCCCGGCCCGGTCCGACGGCAACACCCATCTCCCTTGCCGCCCGGATAAAATCCCAGACAATCAGGAAGTACCCAGGGAAGCCCATCCATTCCATGGTTCCCAGTTCGTATTTTATTCTCTCTACGATCTGTTCGCTTAGTTCCTCTCCCTCGTTTTTACAATATTTCTTACGGACACCCTCGTACGTGAGGTGCTCCAGATAGCGGAACTGGCGGGCGATGCTCAGTTTCTCGGCATATTCGGGGTGCCGCTCCACGAACTCCTCGGCCGTGGCCGAAGCCATAACCTCAGCGTGTAATTTTTCTTTTACCTGCTTCTGCTCCTCGCTGTCGTTGGCGGCCGGGACAAAATTCTTTGCGAAAGTCTCTTTGAGTTTGTCAGGCTCTATTATAAAATCATCCGGAATGGGGAAGTCGGGCATCAGCGGCGGCCGCTCGAGTGAGTATTGCTCGATCTTATCCGCAATCTCGAGCGTAGTAGCCAAAGCCTCGGGATTATCCGGGAATAAGGCCGCCATCTCCGCCGGAGATTTGAGGTATTCCTGGTATGTATACCGCAGCCGCTTGGGATCGTCCAGGTCGCGTCCCGTGCTTAGGCATATCAGGCGGTCGTGTGCTTCGGCGTCCTCCTCGAAAACGAAATGTACGTCGTTGGACGCTATGTATTTGACGCCGTGTTTTTCAGCCAGTTCCAGCAAGACCCGGTTAACTTCAAGCTGACGCTGGTAAGTGTCGTTGTCC
Source organism: Alistipes sp. (assembly GCA_021201825.1). Taxonomy (GTDB): domain Bacteria; phylum Bacteroidota; class Bacteroidia; order Bacteroidales; family Rikenellaceae; genus WRDF01. The sequence goes on along the minus strand of JAJQED010000017.1, from coordinate 79,048 downwards.
TTATCCGGATTGGTGCACGGGTGGAGCTGCAGCTCCAGGTAATAATCCTCCCCGAAGATATCTTTAAATTCCTTGACTATCCGGTCCGCATCACTCGGATTGCCGTGCATGATGGCCTGCGGCAGTTCCCCGCCCAAACATGCCGAACAGCATATCAAACCCTCGCTGTGTTCCCTGAGCAACTGTTTGTCTATACGGGGTTTATAATAAAACCCCTCGGTCCAGGAGTAGGAAACGATCTTGATCAGGTTATAGTAACCCTCGAGATTCTTGGCCAGCAGCACAAGGTGGTCCCCGGCTTTCTCGTCCTTATCCTTTTCGAACCGGTTCCTCACTACATAAACCTCACAACCCAGGATGGGTTTAATTCCCTCTCTGGTAGCCGCATCGTGGAACTCTTTCACCCCGAACATATTTCCGTGGTCGGTAATTGCCAAGGCGGGCATACCGAGTTCTTTGGCCCGTTTTATGAGTGTTTTGATGGGGGAGGCCCCGTCGAGTATGGAGTATTGCGTATGGACGTGGAGATGGATGAACTGCATTCGGGTTTGTATTTTTATTCCCCTGCGGGGGGAATTGGCAAACACAAAGATATGCACTCGCTTTCCCTTTCTTTACCCCCGGGAGCCTAAGTTATTAACATATTTTTTACTATATTTATTATACGGAGGATTCGGCCCGGTAGTAATATATGCCTCGGCTCATCCTTAATATTGTTAATTCTTTAAAAGGCCTTGAAGATGGAAGAGAACGGGGTTATCGTAATCGGTAGTTTCAATTCGGTGGACGAAGCGCGGATATACAAGGCGCTCTTGGAATCGGCCGGCGTTCCGGCCCGCCTGCAGAACGATATTGCGGCGCAGATCATACCCGCGTACGGCGATATGATGGAAGTAAACCTGCTGGTTGCCGTGGAAGACCAACAGAGGGCCCTCGAGATCCTCAATGCCGGATTCGACCAGGGGGAATTCGATAAGGAGTGCGAGGCTGAGTTGTGCGACGGGTGCGAACCCTGACCGTTGACTGTGCCTACCGCTGCCAGATGCGCCATGCTTCTTCCGCCTGGCACACCAGCATGTTATACCCGTTAACGGTCCGGGCTCCCCGGGCTGCTCCCCGTTTTATAAATTCGGTGGCCGGCGGGTTGTAAACAAGGTCGTAGAGCCGATGTTCTTCGGTAAGGAACCGGTAAGGTATTGCCGGGCAGCCGGTTGTATCGGGGAAAGTGCCAAGTGGCGTGGTGTTTATTATCAGACGGTGGCTATCCATGACGGCCTCGGTCAGTTGTTCGTATGTAAGTCTTTCCGGCCCTCCGGTACGCGATATCGTGATATGTTCGATCCCCAGTCCGTCCAGTACGTAGCGGACGGCTTTGGAAGCTCCTCCCGTTCCTAGAACCAATGCCGCCGGCCTATCGGTTCCTATGAATTCTAATAGGGAAGCGTGGAATCCGTAACAATCGGTATTATAGCCGGTTAATTTTCCGTCCGGGAATGCTATGCAGTTTACCGCCCCGATCGCGGCGGCTTCGTCCGAAAGGCTGTCGAGGTAAGGGATCACTTTTTCCTTATAGGGAATGGTCACGTTCAGGCCCGCTATATCCGGCCGGGCCGCAAGCAATGCAGGGAACAGCACTATGTCTTCGAGAGGGAAATTCTCATATACCGCATCCGTGACATTTTCAACGGCGAATTTTTCGGTGAAATACTTTTTCGAGAAAGAGTGCCCCAGTGGGTAGCCTATAAGCCCGTAAGTCCTCATGATCCGGTAGTCGGTTCGTTTTTCCCGGCCCGGCGGCCGGCATACTCCACAACGGTTATAAGCAGGAAACCAGCCACCGCACATAAGCACGCACCCAGTAACTGCGGGTCGGTATCCAGGGCCTTGCCGTAAATATCCGGCCACTCGTTACGCTGGGTGAGCGGTTGCAGTACCCCGTGGCTGTCAAGATATTCGCTCGTGGATATTTTCCAGGGCCATACTTTATTGAGCGAACCGAACAGGAACCCGGTCAATACGGCAAGTGTAAGAAAGCGGTAATTTTTGAGGAACCAGGACAACAGGTGGGAAAAACTTACCAGCCCTATTACCGCCCCTGCAATAAACAACAGTATAATGCCTATCCGGTAATTGCTCACAGCTTCCATCATATACTGGTACTTGTCAAGTAGCAGCAGGATAAAAGCTCCGGATATCCCGGGCAATATCATGGCGCAAACGGCTATGGCACCGCAAAGGATTATAAACCACCATGTATCCGGGGTAGAAGCCGGAGTGGCGGTGGTGATCCAATAGGCGGCTATGGCACCCGCGAGGGCCGCAACACCTATCTTAACGTTCCATTTCGGGATCGTCCGCCCGATCATTACCGTAGAGGCTACTATAAGCCCGAAGAAGAATGCCCATGTAAGGATAGGGTAGTTGCCCAACAGCCAGGTCATCAGTTTTGCCAGCGAGAAAATGGACACTGCGACACCCGCAACGAGGGAAAAAAGAAAATTACCGTTTATCTTTTGCCAGAAACGTCGAAGTTTAAGGGTAACCAACAGCCGCAGAGCCTGGCCGTCGATGCTTTTTATGGAGTTCAGCAGTTCCTCGTAAATGCCGGAGATAAAGGCTATGGTTCCGCCCGACATGCCCGGCACGACGTCGGCCGCCCCCATGGCCGCCCCTTTTAGGGCTATAACGATATAATCTATGGTCTTCCTCATGGGCACAAAGATATCACAAACGCATCAAAGCCCGGTCAATAATAACCGGAAATAAAACCTCCGCCGACGGCCAGCTCGCCGCTGTAAAGAACCGCAGGCTGGCCCGCCGCCGGTGCCCACGCCGGTTTCTGGAGTCGGACCGTCAACTGCCCACCAGCCTCTTTGACCGTACAGGTCCCTTCGGGATTCACGCCGTAACCCCTGATTACCAGCCGGAGTTCGCTCGCCAATTCCTCCCATCCCGGGAAAAGCCTGTACTTGGCAAGAATAATCGTATCGGCAAACAGTTCTTCGGCAGGGCCGGCAATGAGCCGGTTGCCGGGTGCGTCTATTCCGGTGACGGCATAACCTGGCGGCAGGTCCAAACCCTTTTTCTGTCCGATAGTATAAAATGCCGTTCCGTCGTGCCGGCCCAACGGCTTGCCGCAACGGTCGATTACCGGACCCGGGTGGCATGATGGATGGTCCGGATGGCTACGGCTTAAAAGGTCACTGTAATTGCCTCCCCGCAGGAAGCATACTCCCATGCTCTCCCGTGGCCGGGCTGTCCCGGACGGGTTCGGGATATTACTTTTAATCACCTCTCCCATCGGGGTAAGTGCCACCGACAGTATCTCCTGCGGCAACATCCACAAGTAATAGGATTGGTCTTTGGACTTGTCACGAGCCTGTCGGATAAATATATTGCCGTTGCGGCTTTCCGTACGGAAATAATGGCCCGTGGCAATACGGCCGATCCCGTTGGCTTTGGCGCTATCATACAGGTATCTCCATTTTATGGCGGGATTGCACACGGTGCACGGGCCGGGGGTTCTGCCCGCAAGGTATTCGCTGCAAAAGTAATCGATCACGTTTTTGCCGAACTCTTCCCGTACGTCCTTAACCTCATGATGTAGTCCGAGCGAATCGGCACGGGCTACGGCCTGCCGGATAAATTCCCGGTCGCCGGTCATGTCAAGGATCAATCCTTGAACTTCGTATCCCCGCTCCCGCAGGGCGGCCACGCAATAACTGCTGTCGATCCCTCCGCTGAACGCGAGTAAAACTTTTTGAGAAGCCACGCCTGAACTTGTTGAGATACAGAAATAAAAAACCCGCTACGGATAGCGGGTATGGTAATATATCGTTGGCCTTACAACCTCTCGAATTCGTCGTCCACCGTAACGGCATCGCTATCGTACCCGTTTTCCTGCTGCATGAAAAACTCGGGTTTATGCTCTTTGATGTACGAAATAACTTCTTCCAGCCCGTCGGAGAATTTGGCGAAGTCCTCCTTATAAAGGTACAGCTTATGCTTATCGTAGATAAAAGAGCCGTCCTTGTTTTGCTTCTTCCGGCTCTCGGTAATGGTCAGGAAGTAATCGTCGTTCCTCGTCGCTTTCACATCGAAGAAATAGGTTCTCCTCCCTGCACGCACCGCTTTGGAATAAACTTCTTCCCCTCCCTCCATCTCAGATTCCTTTCTGATATCCATATTATCTGCCATAATATTACGGGTGTTTTAGTTCCGAACAAATATATGCAAATTTGCCAAGACTACAAACATTTAACCCGAAAAGTGGGGCAGGGGACTCTATGGCCCCGGTGGGGTTAAATACCCGCTGTGGCTATCCCGGCGGCTTCGGTATCCCAGTTGTTTATCACCTCGATGGCTTTTCCCACAATAGGGTCGTTGGAATTGACTATAACGTATGCCCCGGTTTCGCCGTATAGGTTCCGCGCCAGATAGAACATCAGCCGCTCCGTTATATTCTCACGGGAATTGGCATATCCCTCTTCGTCGAACGGCACTTCCCGCTTTTCTCCGAGGTCTTTGAGCTCCTGCAGCATTGCTTCGCCGACGGTAAACCGGTCCCGGAATGCCTGTACGGTTGGATATTCGGCAAGCAGTTCGTTGCGGCTGCGGTCCAGAGTCAGGTTGCTCAGTTCGAATATTACCCCTTTGCGGATCAGCGAAACGTAATAATCGGAATATCCCGTGGTGTCCGCTTCGACATAATAATCCGGGTAGATCCCGCCGCCCTCGTAAACACTCTTGCCGAGCCGTAGGGTGGTAAAGCGGAGGGAGTCGGCCGTATTGAGCGAATCACGGTAACCGATGTTGAAGCGGTTGACGAATTCGTCGTAATAGTCCGACTGGTTGCCCTTTTCGAACGGCCGCTGTATTGCCCTCCCCGACGGGGTGAGGTATTTCGAAACGGTGATGTTCACCGCCGATCCGTCCGGCAGCGGGAACTGCCTTTGAACCAAGCCCTTGCCGAAACTGCGGCGACCCACGATCACGGCCCTGTCCCAGTCCTGCAGGGCACCGGAGACGATCTCGCTTGCCGAGGCGGAGAACTCGTCGATAAGCACTACCACTTTACCCGTCAGGAACGCCCCTTGTGCGTTACCCCTATAATTTTCGTCCGGCACCATACGGCCCTCCGTGGACACGATAAGCGAACCGCGCGGCAGGAAGAAGTTGGCCATGTCGATGGACTGTCCGAGCAGTCCGCCCCCGTTCCCGCGCAGGTCCAGTATCAGTGCCTGCGGCGAATCGAACGACGCGAACGCGTCACGGAACTCCCTCATCGTGGTCTGGGCGAACCGGTTAACGCGGATGTATCCCACGCCCGGTTCTATCATGTATGCCGCGTCTATGGTCTCCAGCGAAATATCGTCACGTACGATTCGGAACGTGAGTTTCTGTGTTTCGCCGGGCCGCACCACAATAATGTTCACGTCCGAGTCTTTGGGGCCGCGCAGCAGCTTGACCGCCTCGGTCTGGCTCATCCCGACGATATTGGTCCCGTCCACTTCCACAATGCGGTCATTGGGGTAGAGTCCTACTTTCTCCGACGGCCCGCCGCTTATTACAGATGCAACGTGTAGTGTATCGTTCAGGGTATTGATCTGTACCCCGATCCCCGAAAAACTTCCCTCGAAAGACTCCGACACCTCGATCATATCTTCGGGCGAAATATAGCTCGAGTGGGGGTCCAGTTCGGCGAGTATATCTTTTATAGCCGTCTCTACCAGTTCCGCATTATCCACCGGTTCGATATAAGAGCCGTTGAGGTACCTGAAAAAATAGGTGAACTTTTCCAACTGCGTGATCATATCGTTGGACTCCACCGCCCGGTTGTTTCGCTGCGGGAACGCCGTTAAAGGTATGACGGATAGTAACAGGTATAAAAGATACTTTTTCATAATGGTATATTGAATGTTAAAGTTCCGGCAGCCGGGCAATCTCCCCGGCGGGGACCGTGCGTTGCGAGCCGTCGCGCATATCCTTGACCACGGCCATTCCGGTGGCCAGTTCCTCGCTGCCTATAATTACGACAAAAGGAATACCCCTTTTGTTGGCGTATTCCATCTGTTTCTTTACTTTGGCGTTGTCGGGATAAATTTCCGACGGTATTCCCGCTTCCCGCAGTTGTGCCAGCGCTTTCATCGAGGCCAGCTCCTCCTGCGGTCCGAAATTGAGGAAGAGCACTTTGGTCGATACCGTCGCCTCGTCCGGGAACAACCCAAGGCCGTTCATTACGTCGTATATCCGGTCGGCCCCGAACGAAATGCCTACCCCCGGGGTGTCAGGCATCCCGAAGATGCCCGTTAGGTCGTCATAGCGTCCACCGCCGCAGATACTCCCGATCTCGAAATCGTTGGCCTTGACCTCGAATATGGTGCCTGTATAGTAGTTCAAACCGCGTGCCAGCGACAGGTCCACCTCCACGTTGCCGTCTATACCCAGGGCCGCGCAGTAGTCCAGCAGTTTCTCCATCTCCCCGATACCGTCCATTCCGGTTTCGGAATGACCGATCGTCTGACGGAGGGTTTTTAATTTCAAGTCGTTCGAACCACGAAGCTCGAGTATCGGTTTAAGAGAGTCCAGAGCTTCTTCGCCGATATCTTTGGACCGCAGTTCCTCGCAAACGGCATCCATCCCGATCTTGTCGATCTTATCTATGGCGACGGTGATGTCCGTCATCCGGTCGGCATGGCCGATGCTCTCGGCTATGCCGTAAAGTATCTTACGGTTGTTCAGTTTTATGGTTACCGCTATACCCAGCTGCGAGAATACCTGCCGTACGATCTGCACCAGCTCGGCCTCGTTCAGAAGGCTTCGGCTGCCAACGATATCCACATCGCATTGGTAGAACTCCCGGTAACGTCCCCTCTGGGGCCGGTCTGCCCGCCAAACGGGCTGAATCTGGTAACGCCGGAACGGGAAAACTATATCGTTGCGGTGCTGGACCACATACCGTGCGAACGGCACAGTAAGGTCGTACCGCAGGCCCTTGTCCGATATCTTTGGGGCCATCGCCGACGGGTTATCAAGGTCATCAGCAGCTAAGCCTCGGGTGAAATCCCCGGAGTTGAGTATACGGAAAAGCAGCTTGTCGCCCTCCTCACCGTACTTGCCCAGCAGAGTAGAGAGGTTTTCCATTGCAGGCGTCTCCAACGGCAGGAAGCCATGCCGTCTGAAGACCCCTTTTATCACGTCGAACATATAGTTTCGCCGGGACATCTCCGCCGGGGAGAAATCCCGTGTCCCTTTCGGTATGGACGGTTTGCTAACGGCCATTTTATTCATTCTCTGTTAAGTTCCTGTAAGAATTTGCCGGCAAGTTGGATACGGTTTTCCGGAGTTTTGATTTTCCGGCCGTCATCCTCTACCGGCGACTATTCCACCAACTTGCGGTACTTCACTTTCTTGGGCTCCGTAATTCCCATATTGCGTTTGTGCTCCTCGTACTCGCTGTAACTTCCCTCAAAGAAGACTACTTCCGAATCCCCCTCGAACGAGAGGATGTGGGTGGCGATGCGGTCGAGGAACCAGCGGTCGTGCGAAATAACCACAGCACAACCCGCAAAGTTCTCGAGGCCCTCTTCGAGCGCCCGGAGGGTATTCACGTCGATGTCGTTGGTAGGTTCGTCAAGCAGCAGTACGTTACCGCCCTCTTTCAGGGCTATGGCCAGGTGAAGCCGGTTGCGCTCCCCGCCGGACAGTACGCCGCATTTTTTCTCCTGGTCGCCGCCCGTAAAGTTGAAGCGGGAGACATATCCCCGTGCATTGACCTGACGGTTGCCCAGCGTGATTATATCGCTATTCTCGGATATCACTTCGTAAACCGTTTTCTCGGGGTCTATGGACGAATGCTGCTGGTCCACATAAGCCAGTTTGACGGTTTCACCCACACGGAATTCCCCTTTGTCCGGGTTTTCCAAACCCATTATCATCCGGAAAAGCGTTGTCTTCCCGGTGCCGTTGGGTCCGATAACCCCGACGATACCCGCCGGAGGTAGCGAAAAACTCAAGTTGTCGTAAAGCACCCGGTCCCCGTACCCCTTGCTGACCCCGCTCGCTTCTATCACCACATTCCCGAGACGGGGGCCGTCCGGGATGTAAATCTCGAGTTTTTCCTCTTTCTGTTTCGAATCCTCGTTTAGCATTTTATCGTAAGCTGCCAGACGGGCTTTGCTCTTGGCATGGCGCGCATTAGGACTCATGCGAACCCATTCCAGCTCGCGCTCGAGCGTCTTGCGCCGCTTGCTCTCCTGCTTTTCCTCCATGGCCAGCCGCTTGGACTTCTGGTCCAGCCAGCTGGAATAATTGCCTTTCCACGGAATACCCTCCCCGCGGTCGAGCTCCAGGATCCAGCCCGCTACATTGTCGAGGAAATAACGGTCGTGGGTTACGGCAATTACCGTTCCCTTGTACTGCTGCAGGTGCTGTTCAAGCCAGTCGATGCTCTCGGCGTCGAGGTGGTTGGTAGGCTCGTCGAGAAGCAGGACATCCGGCTCCTGCAATAAAAGGCGGCATAAGGCTACCCGGCGGCGTTCGCCGCCCGACAGTACCCGGATGCTCTGGTCCGGGTGGGGACACCGCAAAGCATCCATAGCCCGCTCCAGTTTGCTGTCCAGTTCCCAGCCGTTCTTCTGCTCGATAAGTTCGGTCAATTCGCCCTGACGCTCTATCAGTTTGGCCATCCGGTCGTCGTCCATAGGTTCCATAAAGGCCAGGTTGATCTGCTCGTATTCCTTGAGCAGGGACACCACGTCCGCGCATCCCTCTTCTACGATTTCACGCACCGTTTTGCTGTCGTCCAGCTGTGGTTCCTGTTCGAGATATCCGACCGAGTAACCCGGCGAGAAAACGACTTCCCCCTGGTAATTCTTTTCGATCCCCGCTATTATCTTCATTAGGGTCGATTTCCCCGAGCCGTTGAGCCCGATGATGCCTATCTTGGCACCGTAAAAAAACGACAGGTAAATGTCGCTCAATACTTTTTTATGGTTGTTGAACGTCTTGCTGACGCCAACCATTGAGAAAATGATCTTTTCGTCTGACATATCTAAAGTTTTTGTTTGCTCTATTCCCGGTAATCGTATATACGTAAGGAAGTTTGGGCTCCGTGGGCGCTCATTGTCGTGCATGAGGTCCAGTTGCCGATCTCATCGTAGTCGTATATGACCGATGAGTTTACCGCACCGGTACGCAGGTCCGTTACGGAAATATAATCGCCCCGGGTATTATACCCGATGGCAATTTCCGATTCGATGGCCTCTGCAAAGGCTTTTTTATGGTCCGGGAGCGGCGTAGTGGTCACTGTCTTTTGCCGCACGGTCCGGCCGTTCTCCACCCAAATAACTGAGCGGGAATAATACGGATGGCGACCCCTGGCCCTCGACATGGTGTATATGAACCCGGAGCCGTAGTTCCGGTAAGAATATTTATAGGAAAACCGGGAATTACCGTTATCTACGTTTTCATACACGGTCATCCGGCGAATCTTTCCGTCGCGGCTAAAATCTGTACGGGTCGACGGCCGCCCATCCCTTTCGATTATTTCAGTTGAGTGCAGGGTACCGTCCGGGCGGTATTTGTAATTGGTTGTCCAATGCCTCTCGGTCCCGATAAACCGGCTGGTAGACATTAATTTCTGGTCGGAAAATTCGTACACGTCCCGGTATATTTCGTCCAATTCGAAAGCCCGGTTCGTCAATTCGTACCGGTTATCTTCCGGCAGGTAAGTTATCGACAGGTATTCGGTCGGTTTATGGTATTCACCTATTCGGATTATTATGTAGGGAATGCTGTCCCCGGGGTCGGCATAAAAATTAAACAGTTCCGGAACCGGATGTCCCTCCATAGCCTTTACCATATACGCCACCTCTTCTACCGAACCCCGGAATGTTGTGTCGATAACGGTCTTCAGGATGTACCACTCCTGCCGGATCATATTGCCGGTAGAATCGAGGGTTGTCAACCCGGCCATGAACGGTTCGTCTATTGCTATTCGATAGCCGGTTGTAAAATAGCAGGGAGTTTGCGGAATGACTTTAGCTGTTACCGTACTGTGGGCCGTCAACTCTATATAATGCTTTACATTCCCTTTAATACCTGCGCTACCCGGATTAAGTACACCCGTATCCCCGCCATAAACGGCAGTGGCAGACAGGGCAATCATAATGTATATAGTGAGAATTATACGGCGCATTAAAAAGGGTATCCGGTTCGGTTAAAAGAATACAAATATAATTAAAATGACCGGATGTCCGTAAACCCGTCCGGGGAAACCGGCCCGGCTTACCGGCAGGCAATTTCCGGAAACCACTCAACTCCGTTAAAGGATCATAATTCGTAGCCCCAATCCTTGAAAGCGTAACCCCAATTCTCCCGTACCAAGTCGAGAGTTCGTTGTTCGTAGACGTATTTATTTTTGGTGTAACCTTTCTTTTTCTCGAGATATTCTTTTATGCGGTCCTGTGCGGATTCGAATCCGGGTAAATCCAGTTTACGGTATATTTCCCCGGTGCGTTCGTACGGGTCGGCTTCGAAATCCTCGAACCTGATTTCATATAGGTTGCGGTGCGGTATCAGGGATTTCTCGGCCTCGTATTTCCGGTATAACTTTGTATAAACCTCCAGGATATTCTCTTCGAGGTATGCCGGGTCGGCCTCCTGCAGTTTCAGCGGCCGGATCGTATTGTTGAAGAAGCTGCGGGTGCTCTCGAAAACCGTGTACGGGTTGCGCATAAGGTAAATGAATTTAGCATCGGGAAACATCTCCAGCAGTGCCGAAACCCTGCCCGTATGGGGTGGGTTTTTCGAAAGGAATTGCGTCCCCCCGGTATTCCACAGGGATATCTTTATTAGTTTAATGAACGTCTCCTTAAATACCTGTTTCTCCTCTTCCGTGATCTGGTCGAAAAGCAGGTATTTGTCGCAATATTCCCGCATAGCCCGGGGCAGGTACCAGAAATTGTAATACGTGTAGGGCATCATATTGCTGAGGGCGAACTCCTCTTCCTGCGGTAGTTCCGGGGAAAGCTCCATATTGTCCGTCGGGCGTTTGTCCGGCATCAACCATTTCATCATGGGCTTAAACAGCGGCTGGCCCCACATCATCAGGTGCGGGAATACCGTTTGGTAAGTGGTATTGTATCCGAAGTGGGAGTCTTTGGCCAGCACGTTATGGACGAACGTGGTGCCGCTGCGCCAATGCCCGAGGATGAACACAGGTGGGAATTCCAGCTCCTGCTGCTCGAGCCGGTTGCGGTAACGCCTGTCCTGTATCGGCTTGAGTGTTGCCAAAAGGGCGCCGATCATCCGGGTAAGGCGGTATTTGCCCAGGTATGGCTTGTCGATGGCGTGGCCCCTGGTTATTGCGTCGAACGTTTTGCGGTCGGCCCCGACCAGGGGGTTTATAGGAAGTTTGTCGAATTGGAGAAGTCCCATCGGTCATTTGCATTTTGATCCTTAAGCCCAGCAGGGACGGTATTCCCGTCAGCTCAGGATATGATATGCAAATGTAATTTTAATATTTCAATCAGTGAATATAATTTCCCGTTACAGTCAGCAGATCGGCAAAGTTAATCTTCCGGACGTTATCTGTTTTTCTCCATACTGTCCAGGTGTATCTCCAGGGCTTTGACCGAAATCTGGATTTCCGCAATGGAAATAGCCAGCGATAGGGCGAGACAGACCAGCGCTATACCGAATATCCATGCGGCGGCGGTTTGAAGTCCAATATAGATCAGAAAAGTACAAACGACACAAAGGAATAGGCTGGTAATGCCCAGAATCTGCATGGCCCGGATGAGGTACATCCGCCGGCGCAGGTTGTCGATCTGCGCCCTTATCCTCTCGGTCGGGTCCACGCTGTACTCTGCCGAAATGGTGCGGATCAGTTGGGCATAGGATAAAAAGCGGTTGGTATAGGCCAGCATCAGCAGCGAGATGGCCGAAAAAGTGATGGAGGGTGTGGCAAGTGTGAGTTCTTCCATAACGGTGAAATTTCACGGTGGCGGTTCAAATATCCTGCAAAAATATTATCTTTATCGGGTTATGGCGGTTCGGTTTTGCTTATACGGGCATAAAAACTATTGATAGGTTCCGGTCCCGGTTTTCGGTCCCGTGGCTTATCTTTGCCGTAACGAACAATGAGGCTTACGAACTACACGACTATTAACATAACAAACTTACAATTATGGGAAAATCAGTAAAAGGAACAGAAACCGAAAAGAACCTGCTCAGGGCTTTTGCCGGCGAATCGCAGGCACGCACCCGTTATACTTTCTTTGCCAGCCAGGCCAAAAAAGAGGGTTACGAACAGATAGCGGCTGTATTTCTCGAAACCGCCGAACAGGAAAAGGAACACGCCAAACGGTTCTTTAAATTCCTCGAGGGCGGGATGCTCAATATTGACGGCACTTTCCCGGCCGGGGTTATCGGGACCACTGCCCAGAACCTGCTGGCAGCAGCCGAGGGGGAACACGAGGAGTGGGGCGAACTTTACCCGGCGTGGGCCGAGGTTGCCGAATCCGAGGGCTTTCCGGCGATCGCCATGGTGTTCCGTAATATAGCCAAGGTGGAGAGCGAACACGAGGACCGTTACCGTACCCTGCTGAAAAGGGTAGAGGAGCAGGGCGTCTTTAAACGCGACGAGGAGATAGAATGGCAATGCCGCAACTGCGGTTACGTGCATACCGGAAGCGATGCTCCCGAGATGTGCCCGGCTTGCGCACATCCCCAGGCGTACTTCGAGCCTAAGAAAAACAATTACTGATCGGGGTTACCCGGTCGGCAACTCAAAGGCGTCCGTAACGGGCGCCTTTTTTCTAAGCGGTAAACCTGATTTTTCCGATGAAGGTTCGTACCTTTGCGGGGCTGTCAAAAGCATAGTATCATGGATTTCAATACGGCATACAATTTTTCGGGCCTTATTATCGGGGTCGTAACGTTCCTTATTATCGGTCTGTTCCACCCGATCGTGATCAAGGCCGAATATTACTTCGGCAAAAAATGCTGGTGGGCGTTCCTTGTGGCCGGTCTGGCCGCGCTTGCGGGCTCTCTTTTCGCGGGCGACGTACTTGTCTCGGTATCGCTGGGAGTATTCGGATTCTCTGCCCTCTGGGGTATCGGGGAGTTGTTCGAACAGGAGAAAAGGGTGCGGAAAGGTTGGTTCCCGGCCAATCCGGCACGAACAGGAAAACATACCAAATAATATAATATTAACTCACCCGGCTTAAATTTTGAAATATGTTCGGACTTATAAAGTTGTTGATTTATTTTGTTTTAGTGATCTCACTGACTTACCTGACCATCCGTATGTTCAACAGGATGGCGAAAATAAAAAGGGCATGGAAGATCGCCGAAAGCGAGATACGTAAAACGGTGGAAGAGGAAGCGGGACAGAAGATTCGGGACGTGGTTTCGCTGAACTGTTCGCTCACAGGGGATTTTAACGAGGACGCCTATATTATCTGGTTCGCATTTACCGCCGATAAGATGGCCATGATCGTAAAAGAGAGTATCCTCGATCCCGACGGAATGGGTTTAGCCATATACGAAAAGGCGGATGTCGTTTTAAAACGGGTGCGGTTCCGGATGTTCGAAATGGAGATCGACCTGCCCGAGGGAGATGAAAAGGAGATAATTTATATGGGCATCCCGAAAAAGAAGATGGAAATAATAAGGCACCATATCAAAAAGATCGTACAGTAAAAATCCTGCACGGTGATATTCCTGCTAATACTCATATCGTGTGTGGTCGCCCTGTCGGTGGATTGGTATATCTACCGCCGGGTGATCCGTTACCATAACGCCGGCAGGATATGGAAAATCGGGTATATAGTTTACGCCCTTGTGGTGGACCTGATGGTCGTCACTGCCCTTGCGGCTTACAATACGGTATTGGACTGGCAGAGCACCGCATCCATGCGGGCCATATTGTGGATCATCGGACTGTTCTTCCTTAACGCCGTTCCTAAAAGCGTCTATGCCGTGGTATCCCTGGGGGATTACCTGCGGAGGAAACGTACCGGTAGGGTGTCGCATTTATTCGGGTATTTGGGGACCCTGCTGGCCGTTGTGTGTTTACTATGGATGGGTTACGGGCTCACTTACGGACGCAGTGTGATCAGGGTCGAGCGGGTAGAGCTTACGTTCGATAACCTTCCCGCCACGTTCGACGGGACACGGGTGGCGGTTTTCGCCGATACGCATCTGGGTAATGTGGTTAGAAGCGAGAAGTTCCTCGAACGGATGCGCGATACGATCAATATGCTGGGTGCCGATATCGTGATCAATGCGGGTGATATTATCAATGTCCATGAAAGGGAGCTTTATCCCCGGGCGCTCGAGATACTCGGGGGAATTAGGGGACGTTACGGGGTGTTTTCCGTCATCGGTAACCATGACCTGGGAATTTACATTTCCGACACGGTAAAAAATCCACCGCAGGAGAGCCTCGACCTGCTTATGGAAAAACAACAGGCTCTCGGGTGGCATATTTTGCGGGATCGTTCCATGTCCGTCACCAACGGGCAGGATACGATCTACATTACCGGCTTGGAATACCCGGCCGAATTGATACACAACAGCCATGCGCAGTTGGAATACAGGGTGGATGTCATGCCCGCCTACGGCGGTGTTCCCGAAGGTGCTTTCGACCTTACCATAACTCACGCCCCTCAGCTTTGGGACGATATACTTCGGGCAGGAGTAGGGAACCTCTCCGTTGCCGGACATGTGCATTCCATGCAGATAAAATTCACTGTGGGCAAATGGTCATGGTCACCCGCCCGGCTGTTATATCCCCGGTGGAGCGGACTTTACGAGCAAGACGGACGGTACCTTTATATCAATGACGGTACGGGTTACGTAATGTTCCCGATGCGTTTGGGAACCAAACCGGAAATAACCCTGTTCGTCCTGCGTTCGGGTCAAAAGGGAGGGGAGTTATGAGAACGGTAATTTCGGCTGCCATATCGCTCGATGGCTACCTGGACGATCGATCCCCGGAAAGGCTGCGGTTATCCGGGCAGGAAGACTGGGAGAACGTACTGGCTCTCAGGACCCGTTGCGATGCTATCCTTGTAGGCGCAGGGACGGTGCGGGCCGACGACCCGTCACTCGTTATTAAAGACCCGGAAATCCGCCGGCAGCGCTCACAGACGGGGATGGAACCGGAACCGTTAAAGGTCACCGTTACCCGGTCCGGTAATTTGAACCTCGAGAGCGGTTTCTTTACCCGGGGCAACGGCCGCAAATTAGTATTCTGTGAACGGTCTACCCCCGTGGAGCGGATAAGGGAAATTCAGCGGATGGCCGAGGTGATTACGGTCCCGCACATAGACCCGGAGATCATTTCCGACACGCTCGGATCGTTTGGGGTGAGAGTCCTTTTGGTCGAGGGGGGTAGCTCCGTGCTGGGTATGTATATGAAGTCCGGTAATTTCGATTGCCTGCGTCTTGCCACAGCGCCTTTTTTCGTGGGAGACGGCCGCGCTCCCCGGTTTGTCCCTGACGGACAGTACCCGTGGAACAAGGACAACCGGCTTGTACTGCGGGACAGTATTAAACTGGGTAATACCTCCGTGATGTATATGGTGCCGCCGGCAGTGTGCGAAAAAGACGCCGAATTCCTGAAATTGGCCGTGGAAGCCAGCCGCCAGTCACCCCCGTGCGATACGGCTTACCGTGTCGGCGCTGTTGTAGTGACTCCCGACGGTGCGGTTTTCCAAGGTTTTACCCATGAAACGGGCCCGGCGGACCATGCCGAGGAGGCGGCCATCGCCAAGGCCGAGGCAGCCGGGGTGGGCCTGGCCGGTTCCACTATCTATAGCTCGATGGAGCCGTGCACCCATCGTAGATCCAAACCGCTTTCATGTGCAGACCTATTGATCATTAAGGGCTTTGCCAAAGTGGTTTACGGCCTGGCCGAACCTGCCTACCTGGCCCTTTGCGAGGGACATGCCCGTCTGCAGAAAGCCGGGCTCGAAGTCTACCGCGACCGTTCGTTCGACGGCGCCGTCCGGACTATAAATGCCCATATTTTAAACAGATAATCAAAGCCAGTTTTTACTGACATCTTCCCGGTGGTTGCGGCATGAAATTTCCGTAACTTTGCCGGGTAGTCCCGCATTATTCCGAAGCTGTGTTAAAAGACCGTATACTCGAAAAACTCACCGTGCTGGCCGAGTCGGCCAAATACGACGTGTCATGTGCATCGAGCGGGTCCGCACGTCGGGGCAAGCCGGGCGAACTTGGCAGTTCGCGCGCCTCGGGAATCTGCCACAGTTTTACGGAGGACGGCCGCTGTGTTTCACTACTGAAGATAATGCTCACGAACCACTGCATTTACGACTGTGCCTATTGCATAAACCGCCGGAGCAACGACCTGCCGCGCGCCACGTTCACGGTGCAGGAGCTGGTGACGCTGACCATTGAGTTCTACCGCCGCAACTATATAGAGGGGCTGTTCCTCAGTTCAGGGGTGATCCGGGACCCGGATTATACGATGGAGCGGATGGTGCGGGTCGTGAAAGAACTGCGCACGGTCCACCGCTATCACGGGTATATCCATATGAAAAGCATTCCCGGGGCCAGCCGGGAGTTGGTCAACGAAGCCGGGTTGTATGCCGACCGCCTGAGTGTCAACATCGAGATCCCGACCGAACAGAACCTTAAGCTCCTTGCCCCCGAGAAAGACCATATCAGTGTCTATCAGCCAATGAAGTTCATCCAGCAGGGGGTGCTCGAAAGCGTGGAGGAGCGCCGCCGCTCTCGCCATGCGCCGCGTTTCGCCCCGGCCGGGCAGAGTACCCAGATGATCGTCGGGGCTACGGACGAGACGGACAAAGATATCCTGAGCCTTTCGAGCGCCCTATATACCCGCCCGTCGATGAAACGGGTTTACTACTCCGGGTTTATACCGGTCAACCAGTACGATCACAGGCTGCCGGCCCTCAAACAGGCCCCGTTGGTGCGGGAGAACCGGCTCTACCAGGCCGACTGGCTTATGCGGTTCTACGGCTTCCGGTCGGACGAGATCGTGGACGACTCCTTTCCCCACCTCGACCTGGAGATAGACCCCAAACTGGCCTGGGCCCTGCGGCATCCCGAGGCTTTCCCCGTGGACCTGAACCGGGCCGATTATGAACTCATTCTGCGCGTTCCCGGCATCGGGGTCAAGTCGGCGAAGATCATCGTTTCGTCGAGGCGCTTTTCACGTATCACTTCCTCCACCCTGAAGAAGCTGGGGGTCGTGATGAAAAAAGCCCAGTATTTCATCACCTGTGGCGAGCTTACGTCCACGAGTATCAACGAGGTTCACCCCGAATTCGTACGGCGTGAACTTACCCGCAAGAAACCCCGTCGCGGTTTCGACGAATCGCAGGCGGTACTGGTCTTTCCCGAATGACCATGATTGTTTTCAGGTACGATAAGACATTCGAGGGGCTGTTGACGGCGGTATTCGACGCCTATTTCCGAAAGACGGTCCCCGGGGAGCTACTGGCCCACGGCGAGCCGGTTCCCTTGTTCGCCGATGAGGTCCATGATGTTGTTACCGACAGGACGAAATCTACCCGCGTCTGGAAAGGGATCGAAAAGAAAGTGCCGAAGAAACCCCGGAATATGATATTGCATGTATGGCTCTCGGAACAGCCGGGAAGCGATATGCTATTGTTCCGGTACATTTGCCGTATCTTCGATTCGCCCGACGGTTATGCCTATAACCTTGCGGACGAATGTGTTTTCGAGGTCCGAAAACTTGCCCATAAGGTGAGCCGCGAGGGGGAATTCCTGCGCCAGTTCGTCCGGTTCCAGAAAGCGGGCGACGATTCTTTTTTCGCCCCCGTTTCGCCGGAGTATAACGCCCTGCCGCTTGCCATAGCATATTTCACGGGCAGGTTTTCGAACCAAAAGTGGCTGATCTACGATGTCAAACGCCGGTACGGCTATTATTACGACCTTAAAAATGCCACCGAGGTAACACTCGAGGACGACGGCCACCTCTTGGACGGCAAACTCGATCCCCGCCTTATGGCCGAGGACGAACAGCTGTTCCAAACTCTTTGGAAGAATTATTTTAAAGCCCTTTCCATCAAAGAGCGGCTCAACCCCCGCCTCCAGCGTCAACATATGCCACGGCGTTTCTGGAAGTTCCTGACCGAAAAACAGGAATGAAGTGGCTGTCAGGGATTTAAATTACGGCCATTCCCAGTACCCGGCACACAACCTCGGACGCCACGAGTATAACGGCAAATGAGAAAACCAACCGGGAGCCTTTTAGTCCGGTCGTGTAGCGGTATCCCCGGAACAAAAGGTAAGTTGCAAACAAGGCTGCGGCCATCATAATTATCCCTGCCAGGATGATCATGCTGATCCGGCCGATATCAAAAGCCGCTTCGAAAATGCTCCCGTCCGCCGCCGTTTCACGGGAATGTATGAAAAATCCGGGTGTTACCGCCAGTAAATACGGGTACCGCGATAGTGCCATGGCACCGACCAGGCCGGTGAACCGTATTTTTTTATCCAAAATTAAAGCAACGGTATACCCGATTGAGATCAAAACGGCAATGCTCCCGAAATGACATAAGAGGGCGGCCGGTAAAGTAATCCCCGTAATGAACCTGACCTGGAAACTTCCTGCAAACACCGTCCCGCATAAATAACCGGTTACCGCCGTAGCCGTGACAAACGCCATGCCCACCAGCAGGGCCCGAAAACCTGAAATCTTTTTGAAAGGGTTCACTAATATTCCCGATGCCATCCCCTGAAAATTTTTCGTCCCGGAAGGTAAAAATAACCTGTCATATAATTTCCATACATCCCAAAAATAAACCCTCCGACTTTTGCCGGAGGGTTTATTTGTAACCGCTAAACGGTTAGTCGAGGATCTTAACTTTGATGTTTTTGAACCACACGTCGTCACCATGGTCCTGGAAGCCGATATAACCCTCGCGTTCGTCACCGCCGAGGTTGACCAGCAGTTCGTATGCGAGAGGCCATTTTTCCTGGCTGAACTTACTGTTGTCGATAAGTTCCCTCCACTGGTCGGTCCAAAGGTGGTATTCCACAACCGGTTCGCCGTTCTGATAGTGAACTACAGTGCCTTTGTAAACCATGATGCCGCCGGTATTCCATTCGCCGTAAGGTTTGGCGTTCTGCGGATCGGCAGGGATCATGTCATACAGCGAAGCTGATTTACGGTTGCCGTTCACCCCCAGCCTTGCATCCGGGTGGTTCTCGTTGTCCAGTATCTGGTATTCTGGAGCCGAAATATAGATCGGCTGGCCCGGGATCTCCTGGGCGTAGAAGAATACGCCGGAGTTACCCCCTTTGGAAATTTTCCAGTCGAAAGTAAGCTCGAAATTCTTGAATTTCCGGTCGAAAATAATGTCGCCGCCGTCGTTGCTCTGGGCTTCACCACCGCCCGATCCGTTGAATTTCAACGCACCGTCTTCGATAGTCCACCGTCCGGGGATATCTTCCCGGTTGTAGCCGCGCCATCCGTCCAGCGAAGAGCCGTCGAAAAGGACCACAACGTTTTCGTCGTCTTCCACAACGTCGGCAACCGCGTCGCCCGAAGCACCCGAATTACCGCTCCTGCCCAGGCAGGCAACCATCGCAACCGATGCGGTGGCCAGTCCTAAAATGCGAAATGTTCTTTTCATAAATAAATATGGTTTTTATAATTGTTATAGTTATAAGGTTACGCGGTATGCCCGGTTGCGGCCGTGGCGGCCGCAACCGGAAACCCGTTCGTTCTATTTAGGCATATCGGCCAGTTTCCAGCCTTCCCTGTAGTTGTGCTTGATCAGCTCGTTGGCGAACTGCTTGGCGTTGAACGGCTCGGTCCATACCTTGTTGAAAGTCGGGTGGCCGTCCTTGATGCTGAAGCCGTCCTCGATCATTATCCTCAGCTCGTCGGTGTCGCTGATGTTGGTGAACTGCATGTTCTCGCCGTCCCATTCGAGGGTCTTGTTCAGGCCCTGCAGGCGTACGGCCAGCACACCCATTACAACCATTTCGTTGAACGGACCTGCTTCCGAGAAGTCCGAAGCCGTGAGGACACGGTTCTCTGGGCTCTCTTTACATGCACGTACGAAATCGAGGTAGTGATTGTCATCCGGCACTTCGCGGGTACGTTCGGGAACCTTGGGATTGCGTCCCGAAACCAGCCACGGGTTAACGCCGTAGCAACCGCAAATAAGCGTGTCTTTCGTGCCATGGAATATAACGCCGCCGCCCTGATCGTTCAGGTTCTTGCCGTCGGGCACCCCTGCCGGACGCGGGGGCTGCAGCCCGCCGTCATACCAGTAAACGTCCACCTCGGGAAGTTTCACGCTGTATTTTTTGCCGCGTGCGGGGAACGTCAGTTTTACCATCTGGGCGTTCGGGGCGCATTCGGTCAGCAGCGGGGTCGAGCTTCCCTGGGCCTTGGTCGGGTATCCCAGTGCCAGGCCTTTGAATACCGGGTGCAGGATATGGCAGGCCATATCGCCGAGCGCGCCGGTCCCGAAGTCCCACCATCCGCGCCAGTTCCACGGGGAGTAGATATGGTTGAAAGGCCTCATCGGGGCCGGACCGATAAACAGGTCCCAGTCGAGAGTATCGGGAATGGGGTCCACTTTTTCGGGACGCATAAGGCCCTGCGGCCAGATGGGGCGGTCGGTGAACGCTTCCACTTTAGTAACCTCTCCGATCTCGCCGTTCCATATCCAGTCGCAAACTTTGCGTACCCCTTCGCCGGAAGCACCCTGGTTACCCATTTGGGTTGCCACCTGGTGTTTTGCGGCGAGTTTGGTGAGCAGGCGGGATTCGTAAACGCTGTGCGTGAGCGGTTTTTCGCAATATACGTGTTTACCCATCGTCATGGCGTCGGCCGAAACGATAGCGTGGGTATGGTCCGCCGTGCCGACAACCACTGCATCGATGGATTTACCAATTTCGTCGAACATCTTGCGGTAGTCCCAGTATTTCTTGGCATCCGGGTAACGGTCGAAAAGCCCTTTGGAATATTTCCAGTCAACGTCGCAAAGGCCGACGATGTTCTGGCTCTCCATAGCACGTATAACGGCGCCGCCACGGCCGCCGACACCTACACCGGCGATATTAAGCTTATCCGACGGGGCGGTCTGTCCCGCCGCCTTGCCGAGCACCGAACTCGGAACCACAGTGAAAGCGGCAAGGCCCGCCGCACCCCGAGTAAGAAATTCCCTCCTTGATATTTTTTTACCTGACATGGTATATTCGATTTTTTAAGTTTTAGGTTCGTTTTATTTAACAAAGTCGGCGTTGTACAGGTAGTCGTAGCTCTTCTGCACACAGATTTCGGGAGGCAGGGTATATTCCTCGACTTCCACATAGAAATCTTTCATGCCCTGTGCATATCCCGCTTTGAATATGGCCTCGAAATCCAGGTCGCCGCTCTCGCCGATAATGGACTGGTCCTTGATATGCAGGGTAGGGAACCTGCCCGCATACTTGTTGATATAGGCTACCGGGTCATGGTTGCCCATATTCGCCCAGTAAACGTCCAGCTGGTAATTCACCTTGTCCGGGTCGGTGTTCTCGATCAGGTAGTCCATGATCACGTGGCCGTCCCGCTCCTGGAACTCGCCGCTGTGGTTATGGAAACCGAACATCTGGTCCCTTTGGTTGGCCATTTCACCGATACGGTTGAAATAATCGGCTATCAATTTAACATCGTCCAGGGTCTCTCCCAGTCCGATGCCCGGTACGATCGTGTACCTCGCTCCAACTTCCGCCTGTGCGTCCAGGGCCTGGTCCCACCATGCCATGATCTGCTCCTCTTCGTCCGGGTTGTACCCCCGGCCGAGGTGCGCGCTCGAAACGCTCATCCCCAGGTCTGCCGCGATCTTGCGGAATTCTTTCGGGTCGTACCCGTAGAATTTGCCGTCGCGGTACGAAGCCGTTTCCAGCTCGTTATACCCCATTTCGGAAATAAGTTTGAGTGTCCCCTCGGGGTCGGTACCCATAGCTTCCCTGAGGGAGTAAAGCTGCAGGCCGATGCGCTTCACCGGGCGGCCTTTCTCGGTACAGCCACCCAGACCGAGCAGGGATGACAATACCGAGCCGCCGGCAACCGCACCTGCGGCAGCCAACGCACTTTTTTTAAGAAAATCTCGTCTGTCCATGCGTTCTGTGCATAATTGTTTTAAGATTCGTAATAGTTAAATTCCAGACTCCAGGAAGTTGGTTTGAGCGACGTTAAAAGTATAAATTTTTTCTTTTATATACAAATCGGTCCGCCGCCGTATCCCGCCGGGGCAGGGGACGGGACAAAAATTTAACGCACCGGGTTATTTTAATACAATTCGCTAATTTAGCACCTGATAAAACCCGATAAAATGAAAAGACTCGAACTGATACTTACGGCAACTATCTTATTGTTGCTGTTCGCCTGCACCGGGCAGGACAAACCGCGCAAACTGTTGAGCGACGACAGCCGGTCCCTATGGCAAATTACCGACATGGCGGGAAATTACGGTATAGAAGATGGAATACTTACCCTTGCGGGCGACGGGTCATCTGCCGTCCTGCAGGACGGTGACTATACCGATTTCCTGTTGCACACCGAAATTATGACTATCGGTGGAGCTACGGGCCGTATACTGTTCCATGCGGACGGTGTGGACGGTAAAGGCTACGCCGTTGCCATAGATAATGATCCCGAAGCCCCGGTTTGGTGGCGGAAGACCGGCAGCCTGGTGTCCGTACGCAATCTTACCAAAAGTTTCGTTCGCGACGGGGAGTGGTTCTCGCTCACTATCAAAGTGTCCGGCGATTATATACGGGTAGAGGTGAACGGGGAGCCGGTGGTCGAATATATAGAACCGTCCGCCCCTTACCGCACGGCAGAAAATGCCGGCAAAGTACTGTCGAACGGTACGTTCGCCGTTGTTCAGGATTCTGGGGGCGAAATACTGCTCCGCAATATGACCGTCGAAGTTCCCGCCGGGGATGACGTGATCTTCTCGAATCGTCCCGCATTCAGCCGGCCCATCGACGAACAAACGGACGAGATCATCCGCCTGCACCAGGAGGATTTCCCCGTGCTCGATTACCATGTACACCTCAAAGGCGGTCTTACCAAGGAAGAGGCGGCCATACAGTCCCGCCGGCTGGGTATCAATTATGCCATCGCGCCCAACTGCGGTGTCGGTTTTACAATTACCAACGACAATGAGGTCCGGGATTTCCTCGATACGATGCGCATGGAGCCGTTCATCCTTGCCATGCAGGCCGAGGGGAGGGAGTGGATTACCACGTTCTCTCCCGAAGTCCGGGCGGAATTCGATTACGTATTTACGGACGCCCTGACTTTCACCGACAATAAGGGGCGCCGCACGAGATTGTGGATCCCCGAGGAGACCTGGATCGAGGATGAACAGCAGTATATGGACCTGATAGTCGATAAGATCTGTGAGGTGTTGCAGGAACCGGTCGATATTTATGTCAACCCGTGTTTCCTTCCCTCACCCATGGACGAACGCTACGATTACTTCTGGACCGATGCACGGATAGACCGGTTCGTTACCGCCCTTGCCGCGAGCGGTAAGGCGCTGGAGATAAACGAACTGTACCAAATACCGAACAAGGCTATTATCCTGCGGGCCAAGCAGGCCGGGGTTAAATTCACGTTCGGGACCAACAATGTGGTCCCGGAGGTAAGCGGACTGGAATACGGCATCCGGATGAAAAAGGAGTGCGGGCTGACTGCCGCAGATATGTACAAACCCCGGATCAAGATATAGCCCACGGTTATCCGGTATCTTTTTTGCACGCTTCCCGTTCATAAAACCATTAAACCGGAAATTATGAACGAAGAAGTTAAAAAGGCCGTCCACGAACTTCGGGAGGCCCTTACCGAATGTATTCACAGGTGTAACCACTGTTTCACAAGCTGCCTGACGGAGGAGAACGTAAAGATGATGGCCGATTGCATACGACTGGACAAGGACTGTATCGAAGCCTGTTCCTTTGCCATGAAATTCCTATATAAGCGGTCCAGGTTCAAACGCGAGGTCCTGATGTTGTGTAAGAACATCTGTCTGGGTTGTGCCGAGGAGTGCGGTAAATTCCAGGAAGACCATTGCCAGCGGTGTGCCGAGGCCTGCAGGGATTGCGCCGGGAAATGCGACGCGTTCATCGAGGCCCATGCCCGGGCGCACGAACAGCGCCGGCAGGAGAATTCACCGAACTGTTGACATTTCGGGTAATGCACGTATTTCAGTGCCTGCCGTTCGGCGGGCATTGTTTTTTTGAGTATTTCGATAGATCGCCGGAACCGACCGGCCCAAATATCCGCGATGGCTTATGCCGAATGGAATAACCGGGCCGTAAAACAAACGGATATATATAATATCCGTAAACGGTACGGTCAGTACCCCAAAAATGTAAAGACCGAGCTCCGGCTGACCCGTAAGGTGCCCATTAATGGTTATTTTTACCGTACGGGGTAATCATAAGCGGTTAGCGGTTTTTGTTAAAGATATACCTTTTGGCGATATTTGAAGCCTTAAAGAGTCTCAAATGCGTCTATCGGAACTACAACCCGGCCAGAGCGCCGTGGTGATCAAGGTATTGGGCCACGGGGCGTTCCGCCGCCGGATCATGGAGATGGGGTTCGTACACGGCAAAACGGTGTCGGTGGTGCTGGACGCCCCCCTGCGTGACCCTGTCAAGTATAAAATAATGGACTACGAGGTTTCCCTGCGGCGCAGCGAGGCGGCGATGGTGGAGGTTATCACCGAGGAGGAGGCCCGCCGCCTGGCCGGTTCCCGTGACGGGGGTGGGGAGGTGGTCGAGCATGATTTCCACCAGGTAATCACCTCGCGCAAGAGGGTGATCCATGTCGCCCTTATGGGCAACCCTAACAGCGGCAAAACCTCGCTGTTCAACGCCGCTTCCGGCCGCCATGAACATGTCGGGAATTATGGCGGGGTAACGGTCGACGCCAAACGCGGCGCGTTCACCCATAAGGGTTACCGCTTCGAAATATACGACCTGCCGGGCACCTATGCCCTCTCTGCCTACTCGCCCGAGGAACTCTATGTCCGGAGGCACCTGTACGATAATACTCCCGACGTTGTAATAAACGTCGTGGCCGCTTCGAACCTCGAGAGGAACCTCTACCTGACAACGGAGCTGATCGACATGGACTGTACCATGGTCATGGCCCTCAACATGTACGACGAGCTGGAAAAGAGCGGGGCCGGGCTGGATTATAACCATCTGGGAGACATGCTCGGGATGCCGGTGGTGCCGACCGTTTCGCGCACCGGCAAAGGCATCGTGGAGTTGTTCGACCGGGTGATCGATGTCTATGAGAACCGTGACCCTCAGGTCAAGCATATCCATATCACCCATAATACGGAGGTCGAAAAGGCTATCGAAGCGATGGAGCGGGCGCTTAAATCGGAGGGGAGCGTACTGGAGCAATTCTCGACCCGCTATGCCGCTATCCGCCTGCTGGAAAAAGACGCCGAAACGGAACGAACCCTCGCCGGAAACCCCAACTACGGGGAGTGGCTCACAATCCGCGACCGCTTGCTCAAAGACGTGGAGAACCAACTCGGGGAAGATTTCGAGACCGCCATCGCAAACGACAAGTACGGCTTTATTTCCGGCGCGCTGAAAGAAACTTATACCCCGACCGTTAAGGACGAGGTGCAGACCACGGCCATTATCGATTCTTTCGTCACGCACAAGCTGTTCGGCTTCCCGATATTCATTTTCATCATGTGGCTGATGTTCGAAGCCACGTTCAAACTCGGGGCCTACCCGATGGAGTGGATCGAGGACGGGGTGGCCGCCCTCGGGGACTGGATCGGGGGCATCATGCACGACGGGATGCTCAAGGACCTGATCGCCGACGGTATCCTCGGCGGAGTGGGCGGTGTGATCGTCTTCCTGCCCAATATCCTGATCCTGTACCTGTTCATCTCCTTTATGGAGGACTCGGGATATATGGCCCGTGCGGCGTTTATTATGGACAAGCTGATGCACAAGATGGGCCTGCACGGCAAGTCTTTCATCCCGCTTATCATGGGGTTCGGGTGCAACGTGCCGGCCATTATGGCAACCCGGACCATCGAGAGCCACAGCAGCCGACTTATAACGATCCTGGTCAACCCGTTCATATCGTGCAGTGCGAGGCTGCCGGTTTACGTGCTGATAATCGGTACGTTCTTTCCTGCCCACGGCTCGACGGTGATGCTGTCGCTTTACCTGACGGGGATAGTGGTAGCCGTGGTTGTGGCCCGCCTGTTCCGCAGGTTCATTTTCAATAAGGACGAGACCCCGTTCGTTATGGAACTCCCGCCTTACCGGATGCCCACGGCCCGTTCGACCGTAAGACATATGTGGGACAAGGCCGTACAGTACCTGCGCAAGATGGGGGGTATTATCCTCGTGGCTTCCATTATAGTTTGGTTCCTGAGTTACTTCCCGCGGTATGAAATGACTCCCGATACGGTTGCACAAGACACGGAAGTGGCCGCCCCTGGGACCCATGAAGCCCGAAACCTGGCTTACCGTTTCAGCGACGAGGAGGCGGAAGAGATAAGGGAAAGGTTCGCTCCGGACGGCGGACAGCCTGTTGAGGTAGTTCGCATCGGTATGCCCGGCGAGCCTGTTATGGACGAGGAAATATTGGAAGAATACCTCCAGCAGAAAAATTCCTATATCGGCCGGATAGGACAGGCCATAGAGCCGGCAATGCGCCCGCTGGGTTTCGATTGGAAGCTGAGCGTATCGCTCATTTCGGGCGCGGCGGCCAAAGAGATCGTAGTAAGTACGCTCGGGGTGCTCTATTCCGACCACGGGGATCCGTCAGCCTCCCTCTCCGAAAAACTTACGGCCCCGGACCCCGTAACGGGCAAACCCGATCTTACCCCCCTTACGGCACTGTCGTTCCTGGTCTTTGTACTGCTTTACTTCCCGTGCATAGCGGCTCTGGTGGCTATCGCGAAAGAGACCGGAAGTTGGAAATGGGCCGCGTTCTCGTTCTTTTTCAACACACTTATCGCGTGGATAGTCGCGTTTTTGGTCTACAATGTCGGGTCGCTGTTCGTCTGACAGGCAACATAAACCCGCAATATAACGTTATATAGAGGATGGTACAGGAATATATAGTAATAGGAATAGGGATCGTTACGGCGGCGTATGTCATTTCCGCAATCGTACGTACTTTCGGCCGAAAGGACCGCAACAAGTCCCACTGTCCGGGATGTAACTCCTGTCCGGCGCCCCGGCACGGGAAGCCGCAGGCGCTTTGCGGCCATAAATAAATATCCCGAATAAACAGTAAAGGGGCCGCATGGCCCCTTTACTGTTTTATTTCGGAAAATTATTCCGAGTATTTGAGTTCCATCCTCTGTACGAAATCCAGTGCATCGGGGCTTAATGTATCGTTGCGGTCACGCCATATGTTCAACCGGATCAATTCTTCTTTCCGTTCGTTGATGCTTTCGGTAAGCGGGAATTCCGGCTGGGGGATGTTCATCACCTCCAGGCGCCGGCGCGGCCGGATTACCCGGTTGAAAACGGCTTCTTTGTTCATCGGCCGTCGGTGCGGCTGCCAGGTGAATCCGGGCAGCAGGGGGTCGACGTCCGGCGGGATCATATCAATGGGATAAATGGCGAAATCCGGTTTCCCCCGGTAGGTTATTTCCTCTATCTGGTTTTCCTCGATCAGGAAGGTCGCATCAACGGACTCGCAGGAGAACAAGTTCTCAATTTCCCCCGTATTATCGTCCTCTTCGTAATAGAGGGACTGTGTATTCCCGAACACGTCGTGTTTATAAATGTCGTTGTCCCGGAACCACGAGGTCATAAACCTGCCCCGGATCTGGTTGAAACGGTTCAAGGTGCTGTCCACTTCCTGCGACATAAAGGGGCTTCCATAAAACTCGGCCTTGTATAGCTGCTCGTCCCGGGTATAGATTATCATTATATCGGAGACTATCTGGCTGCGGTCGCTCCACATTACGGGGTCGATATGCAGGTGCATCGTAGAGTCCTTGGAGAATCCGACAATTGAGTCGCAAACCGCCTGGAAGTCCTCCCTGAATATCCTAACGTCATGGTAGCCGTAGAAAACCCGCTGGACGCTGTCCTGTTCTTCCGCCTGTTGCGCGGCCTGAACTTCTACTACCGATGCGGCTACCCGTTCCGATTCGGTTATTACCGTTTCCAGGATGGCTTCGAGGCCTCCGGTAGGCACGGAGATAATTTCGGTATCCACTTCCCCGGATGCCATGGCATCGTCGACGGCGTAGGCATAATAGTCCAGTGTGCCGGAATCGGCCGCGATCTCGTCCCGGACATGGAGCCAGAACTCTTCCGGGGACATGGCCCTCTGGGTCGAATCGGCCGCTACCATCCTGTGGAGTATTCCGGCCAGTTCGCCGTACGGGCTTTCATAAAGTTCCGGGACAGGTACATCGGTCGCTTCTTCCTCCCCGTCCGTTTCTTCGCCGGTATCGGCGTCGTCCGCCGTTTCGGTCTGCTCTGCCGGATCAGCTGTCCCGTCTGCTTCCGACTCTTCCGGTGCGGGAAGAGTATTGTCCGGAGTGCTGGCTTCTTCGGTAATATTTCTAGCCGCCTGTCGTTCCGCCCTCCTTTGCTGCCGTTTCGACAGGGCAGGTTCCGGGTCGGGGATCACCTCCAGCGGTCCGCCGTCATCCGGCTCCTCGGCAATCGGTTGCTCGTCAGGGTCCGCCTCCGCTACGATCAGCTCTTCGGCCTGCTCTTCACCCTCCGGGATTTCCAGGAGTTCTCCCCTCGCGAGAGAATCCGAGCCGAGACTGTCAGGCATCGCGATCACGGGTCGTTCGATACGTTCCTCGAATTCGCTCGTCCGGTCTTCCGGTTCGGCATTCTGTAAGCCCTCGAAAACATGGTCGTACGGATAAGTGTAGAAGAACATCGAGTCGGACCGCATGTATATCGTATCGGGCTTCTCCGCCTCGCTGTCGAAACTAAGCAGGGAAGGGTCGCGGGTGAGCATCCCGTGTTCGGTCTCGCCCCAATATTCCCCGTAATCCCCGAATGCCATCGTGCTGTTCTCCTCGTCGATGATCTGGATGTCGCGGTACATTACCGTATTGTCTGTCGCCGAAAAATATTCCATGCTGTCCGCCCATATTTCCTGGTCGGCCGTCAGTATATATGAATTGCCGGAGAAATCATAATCTTCCGAGGGACTGCGGTATTTACCCCGGTCGGCCTGAAGAATCTCACCCTTGCTGTTCCATATAGTGGAGGGGACAAAAAACTCGGCAATTTCGGTGTCGAGGTTGTAAAGGACCGAATCCGATACCAGCTTGTAGTCTGGATTAGTCAGTTCCACCTCCCCGGCACCCGTGAACTCCCGGCTCTGGGTATTGTAATATCCCCGCAGGGATTCCATCTGGTTATCGTTATGGGTCAACGTGCCGCCGCCCCAATAGCGGCCGATCTCGGTGTAGGTGTTATAACTGAAATTATATATATACAGGACCGCATCCTGGTCCACCACCTTGACAATGGGAGAGTACACCCGGGCGAGGTTTACCTCGCCGTTATATTCTGCCCGGTCACCGTAAACGTAAGTGGTCCCGCTGTTGATAATAACCCGCTTGTACAGCTCCATACGCTTTTCGCTGAACCGCACCGCACTGTCACATGTGATCACCGTCCCGTTGTGGTAGAACATTACGTTGCCGAGCAGCAGCACGGCCGAGGAGTCTTCCGTTATTTGCAGGTTCCTCATCAGGTCCGCCTCGTAATCGACGGTTTTCATTACCGGTTTTTCTTCCGCTCCGGATGCATCTTCCTCTACGTCCCCGTCTTCACTGTCCCCCTCGGGAATGTCCGTATCTTCTGCGGGTATCACGGTGCCGGGCCGTCGGCCGGTAGCTGTGCTGTCGGCGGCATCCGTCTCCGCCGGGGTGCCGTCACCCGACAGGCTGTCCGTAGGTATTATTTCCAACGGAGTGGTGAATACAAGGCTGTCGGTTTCCTCTGCGGCCGGTTTCTCCCGTTCCCGCTTGAAACGGCGCTGGTACTCCGCCGTCCAGCTGTCCGGGAGGGCATTGTAATCTTCGCCGAGCAATTCTTCAAGTATGGCCCGGCGGAGCGAATCCATGTCCTCGACGTAGGTTGAATCGGCCCCCTCACCGACAGTTTGGCCGCCCTGGCTCCCGCCCCGTCCCAACAGCCCGCAGGAGGGTAAAAGTATGGCCGTTACCGCCATAAGCAATAACGACCATAATATTATTGTCGGGAACCGTTTCAACGTTCGCGGCGGTTATTTCAACCAGGATTTGTTCTCGAATTCGTCGTACAGCCGGAATTCCGGGTCTATACGTATGAACATACTGTCGATCTTCTTATCGAGCCACTTGACGTATTCGTCCTGGGTCTTCTCTGCCAGGGCCCGTTCTTCCAGGTCGAGGTAGTCCTCCTTGAGGTTGGCCGGATGGGAGGGAATTATCTCCAGCAGTTTGACGATCTTGCTGATCTTGTTGCCCCGTGCATCCGAAGTCTGGAACGCATCGGATATTTCTCCCGGCTGCAGGGTCTCGAGAGCCCTGAAATCGTCCGGGGCGAGCATTTCTTTATAATGCTTGGTAGTGGCGTCGCTCGCCGAGAAGTAGTAAGGGTTGTTCTCCATCATCTCGAGGTTACTTACCAACCCGCCGTTATATTTGGAATAACGGTCCTCGGAATATTCCAAAGCCGCTTTCTCGAAAGTTATCGAGTCGTGACGGATGGCCGTTGCAAGGCTGTCGAGGAATTTGTTGGTGGCCACCAGTTCCTCCCCCGTAAACTGGGGACGGATAAGGATGTGGCGCGCGCGGTAAAGGTTGCCGTTCTTTTCGATAAGCTGTATGAGGTGGAACCCGTAAATGGTCTCCACAACCTCCGATACCTGTCCGGGCCGCAATTTCTCCAGAGCCCGCCCGAACGGCTGTTCGAACTGCTCCACCGGCATCGGGTCCATTTCACCTCCCATCGCCGCCGAACCGGGGTCCTCGGAGTACATCCGGGCCAGAACGTCGAACCGGGTGCCCTCGATGATCCTTTCACGCAGGCCCAGTAACTGTTCGCGGGTGCGCAGTTTGGCTTCCCTCGTGGATTCGGGGTACCTCGTGATCTGCGAATAGACGTATTGTATTGGTATTATCGGCAGGCTGTCCTTGTGCTGCTTGCGGTAATAGCGTTCCACTTCGCCCGGAGTGATGGTGATCTTCGAGTTAAGCTCACGGCGCATTTGCTGGGCATAGTTCTGCTCTTCGAGGCGGTTTGTAATAATCCGCTTGATCTCGTATATCGGGCTGTGGAAATGCTCTTCCAGCGCGGCCACCGACCCGACGCTGGCAACCATGTTGCCTACGCGCTCTTCGGCCTCCTCTACGGCATAAACCTTATTTATCTCGATGGAGTCGATCAGGGCCTGGTTATAGAGCAGCTTCTGCTCTAAAAGCACCTCGAGGGCCTCTATCTTTGGGTTCCTGTCGCTGGTGTACCCGTACTGCCTGCGCTCCAGGGTGAACTGTTCCATGACTTCCTCCACGTCGGAATAAAGGATGATCGAGTTGCCGACCACCGCCACCACCTTGTCGATGGTGAATTTCTCCTGGGCATAAGAAGAGCCGCAGAGGCCGGTCAAAAGGATCGAGGTCGTAAGGGTTGCCAGTAAAACTTTCTTTAACATATCGTTTGAGTAATGGTCGCGGTTACAAATTTATTTCTATCTCCATCCTGCGCAGGGCCGCCTGGTATATGCTGTCCTCCGCATTGCGGATTATTTCCTGTTTTCGCTGGTTGTACAGCACCCTCGAGATCAGCTCGGTCACCCGTTCCAACGGGGTAGG
Organism: Alistipes sp.; assembly: GCA_021201825.1. Taxonomy (GTDB): domain Bacteria; phylum Bacteroidota; class Bacteroidia; order Bacteroidales; family Rikenellaceae; genus WRDF01. The sequence goes on along the minus strand of JAJQED010000017.1, from coordinate 47,168 downwards.
CTCCCCGGGTTCCATACGGTCGGTTATGTAAACGTAAAAGGTATCGCCCCCGTCCGTTATCTCGATCACCTCCCGGGAGGTGAATATCCCCTGTGCATCTTCCTCCGAGGCCGACGGCAGGACGGCCACAAAATGGCTCAGGTCCGTCCAGTTCTCGAAATAGTGCAGTTCGAAATCGTTCTTGAGGCTGGTATCGATGAAGTCCTGGAACTTCTCCCCCTGTCCGGCCATAAGGGCTTTGAGCTCCGCCTTTTGGCGGTAACTCTCGGGAACCCTCACGATGGCCCCTTTTACGATAGGCCTGTCCAGGAGGAATTCCCCGTGGTGTTCCGTGTAATACTGTTCTATTGTGGAAGCGTCGTAGAGCGAATCGAGCCGTGTTTCGACGTAATATTGTTCCAGCCGGTGGGTAAGCAGCGAATTGCGGTACTCCTCCACAAGGCGGTCTATCTCGTCCGTGCTGCCGCTGAACAAGTTTTCGGCCTCGCGTACCTTGAGCTGCTTCTTGATCCACATATCGACATACGATTCGACCAGCAGGACAGAGTCTTCCGGGGTGGTACCCGCACTGAAAAGATGCGCAAGGTCCGATTCATACAGGACCTTGCCGCCTACCTTTGCAACCTCCTTTTCATCCCCTGTCTCCGCCCTGCGGTTGCAGGAGACCGCTGCTATGGCGGTAAGCATCAGGAATATGTAAAAGACGGTTTTTCTCATAAATTGCAAAGGTAAACTTTTATTTCGTTAGAACGAAAAGACCCCTTTTTTATTATCCGTGGGCGTTTTAAACGTCCGTTTTATCGAGTTTGTTCAGTTCGCGGAGCAATTTCCATCCTGCCAGTAACAACAACACGCAGCATATGGCGTAAACGATCCAGTACAGGGTCCCGGAGCGGAACAGGTCTTTGGACAGGGCCAAACCGTTACCGACCAGCTGCAGCAGCAGGAATGCAATGGCATTATTGATGGCATGTATCGTTATGGCAGGCACCAGCGAGCCGGACCTTATATAAAGGTATCCCAGAATAATGCCGATAAAGAACGCATTTATGGCCTGCGGAGGGTTCATATGCATGACCCCGAATATCGCGGCGGCCATCAGCACCCCTTTTATCCGGCCGTAACCGGCGGTCAGTTCCTGCTGGATAATCCCCCGGAACAGAACCTCTTCCAAAATTGGTATGGCGATAATGGTGGTAAGCATGGCCCATCCGCCGGAACCGATATTGCTGTTCACCCGCTCGATATATTCTCGGGGAAACAGGTCCAACAGAGGCTCCAGGACCATAGTGGTCAGGATTATCAATGCCAGGCCCCAGAGTATCAGCGTCGGGTTGGTTTTCTTCAACGAGAAGCTGAGCGGCCTGCGCGGCAGGGTGCCGTTACGGCGCCCCATCCACCAGGCGAACCCGATGGTGATCCCGAAAGTTATGGCGGTGCGCAAAAACAGCGGGAATCCGTTTACGCTCTCCCCGTCGTGCTTTGTGAAAAGGACGGTCAGCTGACCGATGACCATGGCGACTATAAATACGCCTAAGGTCGCCAGTATGGTGATCCAGATAGGGTAGTTCGCCACAGGAGCCGGACTGCCTGCCGGTATGTCGTTATCCCGGTGTTCCGGTTCCGGAGCCGGCTGTTGAACTTCGGTAGATACGCTCATATCCCAACGGTTCGCCGGCGAACCGTTGCCGTCGGCCGGGGAAGTGTCCCGGTATTTGTTTTCGTCGTTAGCCATGGCATTCACGTTGAAGTTTCACTGCTGCAAAATACGCACCCGTCGGTACGTTGCCCGCCGTTAATATTCCCCGGCAAGTGTCGCCACCATAACGGCCTTGATCGTATGCATACGGTTTTCCGCCTGGTCGAAGACCACCGATGCGGGGGATTCGAATACCTCTTCGGTGACTTCCATCTCGCAGATCCCGAACTTGGCAAGGATATCGCCGGCCACTTTGGTCTTGTCGTTGTGGAACGCGGGCAGGCAGTGCAGGAACTTCACGTCGGGATTGCCCGTGGCTTCCATCATCTGCGCGTTGACCTGGTAAGGTTTGAGCAGCCTTATCCTTTCCTGCCATATTTCGTCGGGTTCGCCCATCGAAACCCATACGTCCGTATATATAAAGTCCGCGCCCCGGACCCCGTCGGCAACGTTATCCGTAACTTCGATTTTGGCCCCGGTCGTAGCGGCTATTTCACGGCACCTGGCCAGCAATCCCCTTGCCGGTGAGCAAAGCGGCGGACATACGGCCGTGTAGTCTATGCCGAGTTTGGCGCATACGGTCATAAGCGAGTTGGCAACGTTGTTCTTGGCGTCACCACAGAAGCAGAGCTTCATCTGCTGGTAAGACTTGGAAGAATGTTCCGCCATTGTCAGCAGGTCGGCAAGCACCTGCGTTGGGTGGGATTCGTCCGTCAGGCCGTTCCAGACCGGTACCCCTGCATATTGTGCCAGGGTCTCCACGATATGCTGGCCGAAACCCCGGTACTGGATGCCGTCGTATAGCCGCCCCAGAACCCGCGCCGTATCTTCCGTACTCTCTTTTTTGCCGATCTGGGACCCGGTAGGGCCGAGGTAAGTAACGCCCGCGCCCTGGTCATATGCGGCCACTTCGAAAGAACAGCGGGTACGTGTCGAGTCTTTCTCGAATATCAGGACGATATTCTTGCCCTCCATCGTCTTGCGCTCCCGGCCCTTTTTCTTGTCCTCTTTAAGGCGTGCCGCAAGGGTGAGTAAACTGTTTATCTCGTCTGCGGAAAAATCCATTATCTTCAGGAAGCTCCTGCCTTTCAAATCAGCCATAACTTTTATTTTTACGATTCTAAATTCCCGGAATGTTTCCTCTTTTCTATGCCATGCGGCGGCCCCGGTTCGGGTGTACCCGTCCCGCGCATTACATATCTCTGCCAAAGATAACCATTTTTGCGGCTCGGGGGGAAACGGTTAAAAGAGATTGGAGATTTTTGATTAGTTTTGTGCGTTATAACCCGTTTTGGATTTTGGTAACGCCCGTAAATAAAATACGATGGGAAAAATTGTAGCACTTGCCAACCAGAAAGGCGGCGTGGGTAAGACCACAACCGCGATCAACCTTGCCGCGAGCCTTGCCGTACTGGGGAAGAAAACCCTTGTGGTGGATGCCGACCCGCAGGCCAATGCGACCTCGGGGCTGGGCTTCGACAATACGGGCAGTAACATCTATGACGTAATTAACGGCGACAGTCCTGCGTCGGACGTTATTCTCAAGAGCGATGAGATCAAAAACCTGTGGCTGATGCCCTCGAGTATCAACCTCGTTGGGGCGGAAACCGAGCTTTCCAATACGGATAACGGCCATTTCGTCCTGAAGAAAATTCTCGATACGGTCCGGGATTCTTTCGATTATATACTTATCGACTGTTCCCCCTCGCTGGGGTTCGTAACGGTAAACGCCCTTGTGGCGGCCGACAGCGTTCTTATCCCGGTTCAGTGTGAATACTTCGCACTGGAGGGGTTGGGTAAGCTGCTCAATACTATAAAAATGGTGAAAGAAGAGCTCAACCCGGCCCTGGAGATAGAGGGATTCGTGATGACGATGTATTCCCGTACGCGGCTGGCCAATCAGGTTACCGTGGAGGTCAGGGAACATTTCGGCCCGCTGGCTTTCGACACGATCGTCCAGCGCAATATCCGGTTGAGCGAAGCTCCGAGCTACGGCAAACCGGCCCTGCTGTACGATGCCGCATCGACCGGGAGCGTCAATTACCTTAACCTGGCAAAGGAATTCATAAAACGGAACCGCAAGGGCGGCAAGGCTTAATGCCGGGCAATAAAATAGGTTAAAACCAGTTAAAACGGTATGAACGCAAAAAATAAGGGACTCGGCCGGGGGCTGGGAGCGATCTTCGAAATAGAAAGCCGCAACGCTCCCGCGACGGGCACAAAAAGCCTTACACGGGAGGTGGGCATCGACGAGGTGCAACCCAATCCCAAACAGCCCCGCACCCATTTCGACGAGGCCGCTTTGGAAGAGCTCGCCGACTCTATACGGGCGTTGGGGGTTATTCAGCCGGTCACTGTCAAAAAAGAGCAGGACGGAAAGTTCACGATCATCAGCGGCGAACGCCGGTGGAGGGCTTCGAAACTGGCCGGCCTCGAGACGATACCGGCATATATCCGTGAGGTGGATGACCAGACCCTCCACGAGATGGCCCTTGTCGAGAATATCCAGCGCCAGGACCTTAATCCGATGGAGGTGGCCTTGAGCCTGCAGAGGCTTATAGACGAATGCGGCCTGACGCAGGAGTCGTTGTCTGAAAGGGTAGGCAAGAAGCGTTCGACCATAGCCAATTACATGCGACTGCTTAAACTTCCGGTGGAGGTCCAGTCGGCATTGAGGGAAGAATATATCACCATGGGCCATGCTAAGGCTATTGCCGGCGCTCCGGCACAGAAACAGGTGGCCCTGCTCAGGAAGACCCTGAAAAAGGGATTGTCCGTGCGTCAGGCCGAGGAGCTGGCCCGAAAATTAGGGGACGCTCCGGCGGTTAAAGCAGTGGCCGAGGAGGACGAATATCCCGAGAGCTACGGCAGGCTGGTGGAACAGCTCGAGAAATATTTTTCACAGGATATTTCCATCCGCAAGAACCGCAGCGGCGGAGGCGGAAAGATAGTTATCGGCTTCTCCAACGATGCCGATATTGAGCAGTTCCTGGGACGGTTCGGGAAGAAATGACCCGGGCCGACGGCCGCTCCGGTTGCGGCCAGGTCCGGATATTGTTAAGGCGCTTGTGAATCCGGGAAGCGGAGTTTAGATGCAGACAAAGTGGAAAGCTGAAATACTGTTGTTCTTGTTGTTCCTGCCGGCGGTGTTGTTCCTGCCGGAGAGGGCGGATGCGCAGTCGCCGGGCCAGAAACGTAATTTCAGGGTCGAGGGCGGCGTAGCCCGTGCCGTGGAAGCCCGCAGGGCGGCCGGTACGGAGTCCTATACTCCGGCGGATTCCATGTTGGCCGATTCGCTCGGCCTTTCGCTGTGGGGACTCGATTCCATGCGGCAGTCACAACGTCTGCCTGCGGTCGAGCTGGCATACGAGATGGGCGATTCCCTCGCGGCCCAAACGTTGGATATTCCCCTTTACGAGCTTCATAACATACAGGCCGAATTCCGGACGGACTCTTTGCGGTTCAGGGAGATCGCCCTCACGATGCATTATGCGGATTCCCTGGGGCTTACCTATCCCGAGGCGGCCGTTTACCGGGAGAAGATAGTGACCGACTCGCTTATAGCCGCCGGGATTATGATCCCTCCCGATTCCCTGGCGGGGTTGAACAAACGCCAGCGGAAAAGATACGAGAACAGACTCCGGTGGAACGATCCGGAATTCGTTCCGCACAACCGTTTTTTTAAGGACTCGATGGGTATTTCCAAGGTTACGGCCATTTCGCTCGTAGTCCCGGGATACGGACAGTTATATAACAGCCAGTATTGGAAGATCCCCGTGCTTTACGGAACGGTCGGTACTACTACGTATTTCTGGTTCAGTGAACAGAAGAAATATAAGAAATATAAAAACCAGTATGACGATCATATCTGGAATTACGGGATGAAAGACCGTGTGGTAATGGGTACGGACGACGATGGTAACCCTTACGTTATAAGCGACCTGGAGCCCATCCAGCACAATATGATCAAGAAGAATACCGCGCGGCAGTTATGGATGGCGGCCGCCGTCGGGTCTTATATCTATTTCGTCGGCGACGGTGCGGTGAACTATCCGGGCGCAACGACGGATATAAAGAAAGCGACCACCCTGTCGACTATTTTCCCGGGCGCCGGGCAGGTGTATAATCAAAGCTACTGGAAAGTACCTTTCGTGTTGGGCGGTTTTGCAACGATGGCCATGACCATCGACTGGAACAACCGGGGATACCAGCGGTTCAAACTAAACTATAACCAGGCGGTCCGGTTGGGGGAGTCGAGCGAATTCCCTACGATGAGCGCCGAATCCCTGCGGACCATCAAGAACAGTTACCGGCGCAACCGTGACCTATGTATAATCCTCACCGGGCTGGTCTATGCCCTCAATATCGTTGACGCCCATGTGGACGCACACATGAAAGCCTACGATATCAGCGACGACCTTACGGCGAGCGTCCGGGTAAGCCCCGTACTGCTCAACACCAATTCGCTGACCATGCGCGGGGGCAGCACGTTCGGAATGCAGATGTCCATAACCTTTTAGTTATGAAACACCGATATACCACACTCACAGTTTTATTGCTCCTATTGATGACGGCAGGCACGGGCGGTGCCTTTGCGTCCGACGGTAATGGTAAAAAATCTTTCAAAGAGGGCAAATTCGTAGCGTTCTTCAAGAACCTCGGCGGGGGCAAGAAAAAAAGAAATGCCGCTCTCCCGCAGGAATTCGTGCTCGAAGTCGTCCAAACGGAAACCGCGGAGGAAGAAGAGGCGGATCTGCTTTTGGAAGAAGATATAATCCTGGGCGAGAGCGTTTTCACCTGGGACGACATCGAGACCAACGATGCCGGCTCGGCGGCCCTTGCCGGACTGAACGTCTTCGACGATGCCCGGCCCCTGAATATGGACAATTCCGCAGAGGCGCTCGATTCCCTGGTCTCCCGGTGGCATGAACACAGCGTGTCGTCCAATTACGAGAGCTACTTCCGGGATTTTATCGACCTGGATACGATGACCGTCATGTCGGGCGATCTTCCCGATTCGGTATACAGCGTGAGGCTAAAAACCATGGTTTCGCCTATTTACCTCGGATATAACGATATCGTCAAACGGTATGTGGTTTCTTATACGCAGGCCCGTAAGGTTACTATGGCAAGGATACTGGGGCTGTCGCAAGTCTATTTCCCGATGATCGAGGAGGAGCTGGCAGCTGCCGGCCTTCCGTTGGAACTGAGAATGCTGCCCGTGATCGAGTCGGCGCTCAATCCCACGGCTGTGTCCCGAATGGGAGCCACCGGATTGTGGCAGTTCATGTACGGGACAGGCAAAACCTACGGCCTCGAGATCACTTCATATATAGACGAGCGCCGCGATCCCGTAGCTTCGACCCGGGCGGCTTGCCGCTTTTTGGCCGACCTCTACCGGATGTATAATGACTGGACCCTCGCCCTGGCGGCATATAATTGCGGTCCGGGGAACGTCAACAAAGCGATCAAACGCGCAGGGGGCAACGCCCGCACTTTCTGGGATATCTACGAATACTTGCCTCGAGAGACCCGGGGATATGTCCCGGCGTTTATCGGGGCTACCTATGCGTTCGCATATCACCAGCAGCATGGTATCGAGCCGGTGTTCAACAACCTGCCCGTGGCCCGCGATACAGTGATGGTGGACCGGTTGCTGCACCTGGAGCAGGTGTCCTCCACAATGGAGATACCGATCGAGGTGCTGCGTGCGCTCAATCCGCAGTATAAACTCGATATTATCCCGGCCGTGGAGAATAAAACATACCACCTCACCCTGCCGCAGTACGAGATCGTGCGCTATATCGAAGCCGAGGCGGATATCCATGCAAAGGATACGGTCTACCTCGCGCAGTTCCTCAAGCAGGATGTGACCACCAATACAAAACAGTTCAATATCAGTTCCACCGAATACCGTGTTAAAAGCGGCGACACCCTGGGTGCCATTGCCCGCCAGTTCGGGGTTACCACCAACCAGATAATCCAGTGGAACAACCTCTCCAACCCAGATAAGCTTCGGATCGGGCAGCGGCTCGAGATACACAAATAATCCCGTTCGACGATGCGGTCCGCCCGAAACGATACCATAGCCGCACCCGCGACCGCTTCCGGAGGGGCGTTGTCCGTAATCCGCGTCAGTGGACCGCAGGCCCTCGAAATAACCGGGAAAATATTCTCCCCGGCTTCGGCAGGGAAACTGACGGATTCCACGGGCTATACCCTCCATTACGGCACCATAAAGGACGGCCTTGATATCGTGGACGATGTGATCGTCTCGGTATACCGCGCCCCGCGCTCGTATACGGGGGAGGATATGGCGGAAATCTCCTGCCACGGGTCCTCTTATATAACACGGCAGATAATTAGATTACTCACCGCAGCCGGGGCCAGAGCGGCTGCGGCCGGCGAGTTCACAATGCGGGCTTACCTTAACGGAAAGATGGACCTCTCACAGGCCGAGGCCGTAGCTGGTATAATTGCATCGGAAGACAAAGCGTCACACCGCTTGGCCATGAACCAGATGAAAGGCGGGTATTCAGGTGAATTCCGCGATCTGCGTGAACGGCTTTTGGAACTGGTTAGCTTGCTCGAACTCGAACTGGACTTCTCGGAGGAGGATGTAGAGTTTGCCGACCGAAGCCGCCTTACGGGCCTGATGGGCAAAATATCGGTAAGAATAACCTCCCTTGCGGCCTCTTACGAGTTGGGGAATATCATAAAGGAGGGAGTGCCGGTAGTGATTGCGGGCGAACCGAATGCCGGAAAATCCACCCTTCTCAACGCCCTGGTTCGTGAGGACAGGGCGATGGTCTCGGATATCGCGGGAACCACCCGGGACGTTATCGAACAAACTCACATTATCGGCGGTGTCCGGTTCCGTTTCAGCGATACCGCCGGGCTGCGCGAGTCGGCGGACGTGTTGGAGAATATGGGGATGGAGCGGGCCCGGGAGGCTGTCTCCAAAGCAAAGATCGTCCTCTATATAGTAAGCCCCGGACCGGAGGGTGAATACGATATCGCTGCCGCTTCGGGCCAACTGCGCGAGTTGCCCCTGTCGGCCGATACGACGGTTTTCCTTTTACTGAACAAAGCCGATACGCTTGCGGCTCTTCCGGATACAGGCCAGATCGGTGCCCGGTTCGTCAAATCTTTAGCCTATGACGGGATGAACGTGGATTTTGCCGGGACCCTAAAGATATCTGCAAAAACGGGGGAGGGTATAGACTCCCTCCGTGAGACGTTATCTTCGGCGGTAGACACTTCGGCGGTTTTCCGGGGAGAAACTGTCGTTACCAGTTCCCGCCATCTGGAAGCCTTAATGCTAAGTAAAGATGCCCTCGACAGGGCTCAAAACGGTATCGAGGCCGGACTGTCTGCCGACCTGCTTGCCGAGGAAATCCGGGATGCGATCTACCATCTCGCCTCCATCGCCGGACAGGAAATAACCCCGTCCGACGTACTGCAATCCATTTTCAGCCGGTTCTGCATCGGAAAATAGCCTATACATCATAAAACAGGCCGATTTCCCGGCCTGTTCTATTCATCTAATTGTTCATTGTTCAATCGAGCTCAAGGATCTTGATAGCCCGTAAGGATGCGGTCAGAGGCGGTAAAAGGCGCAATTCCGGCGGCAGTAGTCTATCCGGTAAGCGTTTCGCCGTCGAACAGGTCTACCCATTGCGGCCCTTGGTCGGGGAACTGCACGAATAAATAAGGTAAGGACGGTTGCTCCCAGCATTAAAAGTTTCCTCATGCCGGTCGTATCATCGTTTATAAAATTCCTCCCATCCCCTGCGGGGTGGTTCGCCCGCCAGCAGGGCGTTGGCGAAGCTGTTATTGGTGATCTGTTTGGTACGCCGGTCGAAAATTATCTTTTCCCCGATCCTCTGGACGATAACCCCAAGCGAGAAGACCTGGCTTAGCGGCCCGTGAATCTGAAACGGGGAACGGGTCTGTTCCTCTCCCATGCAGGCATTCACGAAATTCTCGAAATGGTTCGACGGGCTGTCGGGAACCTCCGGCAGCTTGGGAGCAATATCCCGTGCCTTATCTTCCGGGATTATAGAGAGGGTGGTGCCATGGGTGCCGCCCTTGAAAGTAAGTTCCTTGCCGTAAAGTATCTTGCCGGGGGCCAGTTTGGACGGCTCGTCGCTGTTCACGATCGACACCGGGATGTCGGGGTCTACTTCCTGTTCCCCGTAGCCGTCGGGCAGGGGAGGGATATTGTCCGCCCCGTCGTACCATGTCAGGTCCAGCGGCGGCATACTCCCCCTCGAGGGGAACCGGAAACGGATTGTGGAAGCCTGAGGGAAGAAATAATCGTTGCGTCCCTCGAGTTTCAGCGGTTCCACTTCGTATGGCAATCCGAGCTCCAGGAATTCATGTACGGTGTCGATTATATGTGCCCCCCAGTCGCCAAGGGCACCCATCCCGAAATCGTACCAGCTGCGCCAGTCTCCCGGATGGTAAAGGTGGCTGAAATCATGGTACGGACGTGCCATAAGCCATGTTTCCCAATCCATACCCTCGGGTACGGGTTCGGCCGGCGGGTACTTACCAATGGATGTGTCCCATGAATGCCAGCGACGAACGTCGTTCATATGGGCCGTAACGGCCGTAATGTCCTTAATGATCCCGGCCTCCAGCCACGCTTTGAACTGGAAATAGTTAGCCTGGGAATGGCCCTGGTTCCCGACCTGTGTAACCACGGTCGGGTATTTTTCGGCCGCCATCATCATCAGTTCCGCTTCCCGGAACGTTCGGGCCATCGGCTTTTCCACGTAGACGTGTTTGCCGAGGGACATGGCCAGCATGGTTATCGGGAAGTGGGAGTGGTCCGGTGTGCCGACCGTCACGGCGTCTATATCGCCAGCCATCTGGTCGAACATACTGCGGAAGTCCCGGAAGAGTTTGGCTTTCGGGAATTTGGCGATGGTTTTACGGCTCTCCGCCGACTCGGGGTCAACATCGCAAAGGGCAACCACTTTCACGCGGCCCGTGTTGTAGATCTCGTTGATGATATCGGCACCACGGTAGCCTATCCCGATGGCGGCTACGTTCAATTTGGCGTTTGCGCCTTTAATTCGTCTGTTTCGGGCTTCGGTAGTCCCGGTGCCGCCCATAGCGGCGGCTATAGCCGGACCGGCCACCATAAGGCCGGCGGTTGCCGCCCCGGCCGTTTTGAGGAAATCACGGCGGGAGAGGGTACTCTTAGGTTTGGACATTCGGTGTAGTTTTATTTAAGTTCGTTGGTTGCGGAAGTCTATGCTCCGACCTCGAGCCGGGCGCTACCTGTAAAAATATCGGAAATTAAGCGATTTTTAAAGCGCCCGGGTTAAAAAATCGGACCGGCCACGCGAAAAAACGCAAAGCCGGTCCCTCGGTGTGCATAAGAAATTATCAGGAACTCTTTCTGTAGCTTAATACAGCCCAGGTATTGGATGCTACGGCAAACCCGACCAGAGTCAGATAGTCCGCCCACAGGTCCGAAATGGAACTTCCTTTGAAGAATATGCTTCTCATTATCTCGATGAAATACCGCAGCGGGTTAATGAGTGTGAACCGTTCGGCCCAATAAGGCATACTGCTCACCGGGGTGAAAAGACCGCTCATCAGGATGAATATCATCATGAAGAAGAACATGATGAACATTGCCTGCTGCATTGTAGACGAGTAATTCGAAACGACGATCCCGAAACCGGAAAGGGCTACAATATATATGATGAACCCGAGATAGATGGAAGCGAAACTCCCTACAGGAACGATCCCGTAAACGAGCCACGCAATAATAAGGCTTATTGTAAGGACCACAAGGCCCATCAGCCAGTACGGGATTAGTTTGGCAAGTATAAAAGTTACCTTGCTTATCGGCGTCACGTTTATCTGTTCAATGGTGCCCGCTTCCTTTTCCATCACGATATTCAGGGCCGGGAAGAACCCTCCGATCATGGTAAGAAGCATAACCATCAGCGCCGGCACCATAAATTTCTTATAGTCCATCGTGGGGTTGTACCGTATATTCGGAACCACATCGAGTACCGTTGTCCCCGTCCGGACAACAGTATTGCGCCCGGTTTCGGCCATAAGCTCCGTGGCGAAATTTGCGGTGATCTGCGACAGGTAAGCGCTACCGAGCGAGCCCTTGGTGCCGTTCACGGAATTTGCCGAGATCAGTACCTCCGCATAGCCTGTCTTGACCAGGTCCTTTTCGAAGTTGTCCGGTATTTCCAGTATCACGTCGGCGGTCCCTTTCTCGATATATTCCATCGCGTCAGAATATGAGGAGGCGTTTGCATACATTATAAAATAGTCGGACGAAGTTGCCTTGCGGACCAGCCGTTCGGAGAACGACGAGTGGTCACGGTCCACTACCACCAGCTTAACCTCTTTGGTCGTCAGGTCTGCCGCCCACGGCATGATCAAAAGCATCATGATGGGCATGAAGATGGCCAGCCGGGGCAGGAACGAATTGCGGAGGAACTGCTTGAACTCTTTTTCCAGTAGGTATCTGATCATGGCTATTCGAGTCTGTTTTTAAAGAGTTTCAAACTGACGGTGATAAGAACGACACCCATAAGGCTGAGTATCCCCAGCTCCTTTAGGATGAACCGCACGGGCAGCCCCTCGATCATCACTTTCTTGATCGCCGTAATATACCACCGCGCCGGAACGATATTGGAAAGCCACTGCAATATGTTGGGCATGTTCTCGATCGGGAATATCATCCCGGAGAGGATCATGACCGGCATCATCAATCCCATAGCCGATGCGAGCATGGCGCTGACCTGGTTGTCCACGACCGAAGATATCATTATCCCCAGGGCCAGCGCCACGAAGATATAGATCAGCGATAGGACCGATATCCAGAACAGGCTTCCGGCCAGCGGGACGTCCAGTACGTAGACGGCAAGAAGCAGGATCGTCACTACATTGAACGCCGATATGCAGAAATAAGGCACCACCTTGGCCAGTATAATGCCGATCGGCCGCATGGGGGAAACCAGCAATACCTCCATCGTTCCCCGTTCCTTTTCCCGTACGATGGAGATAGAGGTCATCATGGCACAGATCAGCATCAGGATAAGCCCCATCACCCCGGGAACGAACGTATAGGAACTCTTCATCTGGGGGTTGTACAACAGTTTTACCTGCGGCACTATGGCGAACCCGCCGCTAACACTGCTCGTGCCGGCCAGTTCCTGCTGGATATAGGACAGCACGCTCGAAGTGTAATTGTTTATCGTGGATGCAGTGTTCGGCTCGCTCCCGTCTATAATTAGCTGTACGGCGGCAGTACCGGTATGGAGCAGGTTATTCTGGAAATCTTCTTCGAAAACCAGCACGATATCCGCCTCGTTTTTGCGGAACAAGGTCTCGATCTGCTGGGGATCGGTGACGAACGCTACCAGGTCGAAGTACGGGTTCGACTGGAACCGGTCGGTGATCTGGCGCGTGAGATCGTCGTTCGAGGGGGCGAATATACCCATCCGGATATTGTTTACCTCGGTGGTGATGGCAAACCCGAACAGGATTATAAGTACGATGGGCATGGCCAGCAGAATGAGCATCGTCCGCCGGTCCCGGAAGATGTGGTAGAACTCCTTTCGTACGAATGCGAAGAACTGTTTCATGGCTAATTGTCCCCCCGTTTGGCCTTGCGGGCAATTTGTTGGAATACTTCGTCCATGCTCCCCGCATGATACCGCTCCTTCAGGTTATGCGGGAAATCCAGTGCGTCTATGCGTCCGTCGACCATGATGGAGACCCGGTTGCAATATTCCGCCTCGTCCATGTAATGTGTTGTAACGAAGATGGTGATCCCTTTCTCGGCCGCATCGTATATCAGCTCCCAGAAGCGGCGTCGGGTCGCCGGGTCTACGCCCCCCGTGGGTTCGTCTAGGAAGACGATCTTCGGGTTGTGGAATATGGCCAGCGAGAACGCCAGCTTTTGTTTCCACCCCAGCGGGAGCGATTTGACCAGAGTATTTCTCTCCTGCTGGAAGTCCAGCGAATCGAGCATCCGGTCGGTACCCTCGGCTATCTGCTTGTCGGTCATCCCGTAGATACCCCCGAAAAGCCGTATATTCTCCCGCACTTTAAGGTCTTCATACAGCGAGAATTTCTGGCTCATATACCCGATGTTCTTCTTGATCTGTTCGCTCTGGCGGTAGACGTCGAACCCGGCGACCGTGGCTTTGCCCGAGGTCGGTTTGCTCAGGCCGCACAACATGCGCATGGCGGTGGTCTTTCCCGCCCCGTTCGCACCCAGGAAGCCGAATATCTCCGCCTGTTTAACGTCGAACGAAATGTGGTCGACAGCGGTGAAATCACCGAATTTCTTTGTCAGCCCGTCGGTATGTATTACGATATTTTCCATAACCTATTTTCCCGCAAGCAGCATGTAAACGTCCTCTATTCCGGGTTTTATCTCTTTGACTTCCACATTGGTGTAGCCGTCCTTTTCAAGCGTTTGTTTAAGCTCGCCGGTAGTTAGCCCCTTGTCCACGGTGACGTGGTGAACGTCGCCGAACGCAAAGGCGGTCTTAACACCGGGTATTTTGCGCAGGGCGGTAAGCAGCCGCGGCATCTTATCGCCCGATACGGCCCAAATCGTTTCCGGGTATGAATCTATGATCTTCTGCGGGGAGTCGGTCATCAGGAACTTCCCGTCGTTGATCAGCGAAATCCTGTCGCATAGGCTCGCCTCGTCCATATAGGGGGTGGAAACCAGTATGGCTATCCCCTGCACTTTCAACCGCCCGAGCATTTCCCAGAACTCTTTCCTCGATACGGGGTCTACACCCGTGGTAGGTTCGTCCAGAAAGAGCACTTCCGGTTTGTGGATCAGAGCACAGCATAGGGCCAGCTTCTGCTTCATCCCCCCGGACAGATCCCCGGCCCGGCGGTTTTTGAACGGCTCGAGCTGGACGTAGATATCTTTGACCAGGTCGTAATTCTGCTCTATCGTGGTATTGAACAAGGTGGCGAAGAAGCTCAGGTTCTCTTCCATGGTCAGGTCCTGATAGAGCGAGAAACGACCGGGCATGTACCCGACCTTTTTGCGGATCTCCTTGTAATCGTTCACCACATCCAGCCCCACCACCTCCGCCGTTCCTTTGTCGGCCAGTATAAGGGTGGTCAGTATCCGGAACAGCGTGGTCTTGCCCGCACCGTCCGGCCCGATTATCCCGAACAGTTCCCCGGCAGGCACGTCGAGGCTCACTCCGGCCAGCGCCTGCACCTGCCCGTAGGCTTTCTCCAAACCGTTCGCGGTTACGGCTGTCATAGGAAGTTGAAGTTAACGTCCCCGTACATGCCGATCTTCAGGTAACCGTCGTTGGCGACGGATATCTTGACGGCATAGACCAGGTTGGCCCGTTCGTCTTTTGTCTGTATGGTTTTAGGGGTAAATTCCGCCTGGTCGGAAATCCAGCTAATCGTGCCGGTATAGACCCGCGACCCGTCGTCGCCGAAGTCGGCATAGACATCCACCTGCTGGCCTACCTTTATCATCGACAGCTGTCCGTTGGTCACATACGCGCGCAGTATCATATTGTCCGTGTCGGCGATCTTAAATAGCGGCATCCCTGTAGTTGTATATTCCCCCGCTTCGACGTATTTCACCAGTACAGTCCCGTAAATCGGACTGGTTATGCGGCTGCGTGCTATGCGGTCCTCTACCGCTTCTATCTGGGCCTCTACCCCGGCCGATTCCCCCGAGACGCTGCTGTTACTACTCTGAAAGCTTTCCCGTTGGGCGGCCAACTGTTTTTGGAGCACGGCTATATTGGAGTCGATATCGTCGAGCTGTTTGGTATTGGCCGCGTTGGCTTCGATTAGGCGCTGGGTACGTTCGCGTTCGCGTTGCTGCGTGGCGATCTGCTCCTGGGTCGCCGCTATTTGCTGCGGAATGTCCAGCACGCGGCTGCCGACCGACTTGCGGTTTGCTTCCAGCTGCACCCGGTTCAGGTGAAGCTGTATGGTGTCAACCAGTCCGACCTGCTGACCCAGTTGGAGTACATCCCCCTCGGTGATTTCCAACCACATGATGCGTCCCGTAGCTTCGGACGATACGATGATCTCGGTAGACTCGAACGTTCCCGAGGCGTCGTGATTGTATTTGTTTCGGTGGCAGGCAAGTATCGCCAGGCATACGATGGGAAGATAATATACGGGTTTCATCTTTAATTGTTTGTCAGGTTTTTAATCGAATATATTGTCTGCAGCAGTTCAATCTCATGCAGGGCTTTGTTGACCCTCGAGTTTTGCTCGGATATCATGTCCCGCATCAGGTCGGTGACCGCTATGGTGCCGTTCTCCAGTTTGGCCCGCGAGGCCCGGACGATGTTGGCCCTCATGCGGATTATCTCATCGTCGTCGGCCATGATCTCCCGGTATTTGCGGTACTGTCCCTCGAGCTGGGTTTGCTGCAGGCTGTTGTTGAACAGGAACGTCTGCCTTTGCACGTCCACTTCCCGCAGTCCGGACTCGATTTTGAGCAGGTTGTTTTTACGCGTATAGTAATTACCGAAGTTCCACGATAGCCGAACCCCGCCGAGAGCGTAAGTCTTGAACTTGTCGGATAGCATGTTCAGCCCCGGCTTCCCGTAACCTCCCTGAAGAAATACCCCGAACTGTGGCATATTTGCCGCCCGTATCGCCAGCCTGCGGGTTTCAACCTGCCGTTCCATAGCGTCATAAAGGTCCATTTCGGGCCGGTAGATTGCAAGGCCCGTGTATGGAGGAGCGGCGACCGGTGGTTTTACCAGTTCTGTTTCATCCTCTAACCGGTACCCGATAAAGGCGGAGAGCATTTTCACATAAGCATGCCGGTTGGTCTGCAGCTCCGTCATGTTCTGTCCGGCGGAGAGTTGTTCGACGCGCACGGCATCCACATCGGCCTGGTTGGCTACCCCGTTTGCCATATAGCTCATAACGAGTTGGTAGCTGATCTCCAGATCATCGATATACAGGCCGGTCAGCCTTATCTGCTCGTCGAGCAGCAGGATCCCGAAGAACAGGTCGTTGATACGGTCCCTGATGGCATACATATCTACCTCGAACTGCGAGCGGTCCACATCTGCCTGCGCCCGTATGGCTTCCTTGTTGGCTTTGGTCGTGCCCCCGTCCCAGATATTCTGCGACACCTCGGCCAGAATCTGGTACTGGTCCTTGCTAAGCGACGGCAGATCATAGCCCTCGATGGATATGGGAATGCTCGTTACGTCCGTCTGGTAGGTCGCCCTGCCGGAAAGCGAAAATTGCGGCAGGTATGCCTTGGAGGCGTTCGACAGGTCGTAATCTTCGCTGAGGTTTATCAGCCCGTACCGGGCGATCACGGGATAGTTCTCCCTGGCAAGTTCATAGCACTGCTCGATTGTAAGCTGCCCGTAACAGAGTAATCCCCGGCAGGCTATGAGCAGTAATAAGATCGTTTTTTTCATATCGTATTATGGGCGTAAACTGTTTAAGACGAAATCGGCTACATCGCTCTTCTTTTTATTTATGAGGGCTTCCAGCTCCTCGTCCCCGACGTTCCATATCCGGCCGAAGACCGGCTTGACGATAAACAGGAATACGTTTAGCGAGACGACGTTCAGGATTAGATCCTCGATGGCAATGGGGCGGATGCGTCCGGCGCTTATCTCCTCTTCCAGTTCACGCTTGAATATTGTGAACGCGTCGCCGGCATCGTTCCTTACCTCGTCCAGTACGTTACTGAACATACCGGGATTACGCGTGAATTCGGTTATCAAAAACAACGCCATGTCGGAGTTTTCCCGGATCGTGTCGTAATGTATGCCGATAAGTTTCACGAGTTTCTCGGTGAACGTCCCATCCATGACCTCCATCGAAATGAACTGCCGGAAAGCATTTTTGACCTTGCCACCCAGCACGGCCTGGAACAGTTTCTCCTTGGTCCTGTAGTAGTAATGGACCAATGCCTGGTTGCATCCGGCTTCGCGAGCAATCTCGGTAGTGGAGGTCATGGAGAAGCCTTTGCGGAAAAAAAGCCGCTCTGCCGCCGAGAGTATTTTCTCTTCCATGTTCTGCCCGTGTGCCGGGCTCTCTTCGGACTTGGTAGTCATTCGTATATTATGTTAATGGAATTATTTAATAAGTCTATTAATTGCACAAATTAAAGTAGATTATTAATAATTTCCAAATTTTATACCTTTTTTTCTCCGCTATGTGTCCGGAAGGAATTTCCGGCATCTGGGATATTCCGGCGGGGTTTTGCATGGAATATGATTATCTTTGCACCCGGAAAATGCGATGTTGTCAGGGATGGCCGAATGTAAGGAGAAAATAGACCCGCGCGAATTTGCCGGCTTGATACTCGGGGTGGGGACCATGCTGATGGAGTCCGGCGCCCACTGCGACAGGGTGGACCGCAACGTTCAGCGGATCGCGGAAAAAGCGGGGTTTGACATGGAAATCTTCTTTTCGTTCACGGCCCTGTCCGTCACCGTTACCGACAGGTCCGATCCGCGCAGTACCGCAACGGCAATAAAGCGGGTAGTTCATCACGGCACCCATTTCGGGATCGTCACACAGGTAAGCCTCTTAACATGGAAATATTACGAGGGAGCCATGAGCTTCCGGGAGCTCGAACGCCAGGTCGAGATGGTACGCAGTACGCCGCGTCATAATGTGTGGCTTATCCGTGTCGGTGTCGCCGTTGCCTGTGGATGCCTGTGCTTGCTTGCCGGAGGGAACATTGTGGACGGCGGCATTGCGGCTGTTGCCGCATTCCTTGGGCTTATCCTGCGCCAGACCATGGTCACCCACCGGTTCAACCTTATGGTGGCCATTCTTTGTGCGGCATTTGTTACGACGGTGATATCGGGGCTGGACGCCCTGTTCGGGCTGGGTTCCAATCCGGATACTGCCGTTGCCACGGCGGTGCTTTTCCTCATTCCGGGGGTGCCGCTGATAAACTGTATAATCGACCTGGTGAAGGGTTATTACCCGACGGCCGTAGCCCGTGGAGTGCTGGGGAGCTTTATATTGCTCTCGATAGCCGTCGGGATGTTTATAAGTATGACACTGATTGGTATAAATAATTTCTGACGGATGGCACCGGAGGTATTGAGGGACGCGTTCCTTAGTTTTTTCGTGGCGGCCGGGTTCGCCCTGCTGTTCGAGACCCCGCGCAGGGCAATACCCGTGGCGGGCCTGCTCGGCGGTATGGGTCATGCCCTGCGCTTCGTGCTTTTACAGGCCGGTTTCGGCCTTGTAAGTTCCACCCTGTGCGGAGCCGTGCTGATAGGGCTGGCGGGGCTTGTGCTGGCCCACCGGATACATACCCCGCCCGTGGTCTTCACCCTGCCTGCGTGCATAACCATGATACCGGGGTTATATGCCTACCGTACGATGCTCGCCGGGATACGGGTTTATGAAGCCGGTCCGGGGCAGGACACATCTGGGTTACTGCAGGATATGGCATACAATTTCATCCTGACCTCATCCCTGCTATTCTGTCTCGCCATAGGTATCTGTATCGCCGCGCTTCTCTTCCGCACCAGGAGCGCCAAAGACTTCAACCGCATCGAGGAACTCTACAGCCGCGGAATAAAAGGGATCAAACCCGGCAACCGGTAATGGCCCCTGTCGCATGCGGCAGGTTAACTAAATATTAAATAACCACCTCCGAGCGCCGTAACCGTGCGATTTTTTCGCAGGAACAATTATTGTTTCTTAGTTTTGTAAAAATACACAAGGCTACCCGGCTTATACAAAAGCTATAACAGGAACGATTATGAGTGGTCTTAACGACAGCAACGCCTCTAAATTCTACAACAGGGAACTAAGCTGGCTGCATTTCAACGAGAGGGTTCTGCAGGAGGCCCAGGATCCGAACGTGCCGCTTATGCAGCGGCTGCGCTTCCTCGGTATCTTTTCTAATAACCAGGACGAGTTCATAAAGGTCCGCGTGGCCAATATCCTGCGTATGGAGAAGACCCGCCGCAAGAAGCACCGCAGGCTCACCGGAGGCTTCACACCCACCGAGTTGCTTTCAAGGATCAACCTCAAGGTGTGGCAGTTGCAGGAGATGTTTATGCGGACCTACGACAATGTCCTGGACGAGCTGGCCGGGCAGAACGTCCATTTCGTGAACGAAAAACAACTTAGCCAGCGGCAGGTTGAGTTCTGCCAGGAATATTTCGCTTCGGTCGTTTCCCCGCGCATCGTGCCGCTGATTATCCGCAAATCGGAGAAGATGCCTTTCCTGCCCGACGGGAAGATATACCTTGCCGTTAGGATGGATACCGGCAAGAGCAACCAGCCGTTCCGCTACTCCGTAATACAGATCCCGGTCAGCGAGGCGTGCCCACGGTTTGTGGTCCTGCCGTCCGAGCAGGCGGGCCGCACGGACGTGATCTTCCTCGACGATATCATACGGCTCTGCCT
The DNA here is from genome assembly GCA_021201825.1 of Alistipes sp. Taxonomy (GTDB): domain Bacteria; phylum Bacteroidota; class Bacteroidia; order Bacteroidales; family Rikenellaceae; genus WRDF01. The sequence continues at coordinate 27,055 of JAJQED010000017.1, read as the reverse complement.
CGAGGAGATATTTTTCATGTTCACCTACGAAAACATCTCGGCCTATACGTTCAAGATAATCAGGGATGCCGAGTTCTCGCTGGACGACGACGTGCACAAGAGTTTCGTCGAAAAGATGGAGACCGGTCTGACCCAACGTCACCACGGCCACCCTATAAGGCTGATATACGATAAGGAGATGCCGCCCGACCTTTTGAACATTATCGCGAGCAAACTGGGCCTGCGCCTCAAGGAGACGCTCAATCCGGGCGGGCGTTACCACATGATGTCCGATTTGATGGACTTCCCCTCTATCCGGCCCGAACTGGAGAGCAAAAAGCCCAAGCCGATGCTGCATCCAGACATCGTACCCTATACGAGCATCCTGAAAACGATGCGCAAAAAGGATATACTGCTGAACTTTCCCTACCATACGTTCCAGCATGTTATCGATTTCCTGCGCGAGGTGGCTATCGACCCGCAGGTAGAATCGATTTCCATCACCCTTTACCGTACGGCAGAGCATTCCAAGGTTATAAACGCCCTGGTCAACGCGGCCAAGAACGGCAAGCGGGTAACGGTAATGATGGAGCTAAAGGCCCGGTTCGACGAGGAGAAAAATATCCTTGATTCCAACCTGCTCCAATCCGAGAATATACGCGTGATCCACAGCACGGAGGACCTCAAGGTGCATTGCAAGATAATACTGGTCGAACGACGGGAGGGGGCCAAAGGACGCAAGGGCTACGTATACGCGGGAACCGGTAACTTCAACGAGGCGACAGCACGCCTGTACAGCGATTTCGGGCTCCTTACATGCAATGCCGATATCGTACACGACGCCCAGAAACTTTTCGACATACTGGATAACCCGTTTGCCCGTCAGCCGGACTTCCGTCGGATGATGGTTTCGCCGTACCACCTGCGCGACGATATAAACTTCCTGTTGGAGCAGGAGATAAAGAATACCCGTAAGGGTCAGGAGGCGTTCCTTTACGGCAAGTTCAACAGCCTTACGGACGAGGGGATGATACTTAACTTTTACCGTGCCTCCGAGGTCGGGGTCAGGTTCAGGCTGATAGTCCGCGGGGCGTGTTCGCTCAGGCCGCCCGAAAACGGCAATATCGAGGTTATAAGCATAGTGGATGCTTTGCTGGAACATGCCAGGTTCATGATATTCTGCAACGGCGGCAACCCTAAAGTTTATATAAGCAGCGCCGATATTATGACCCGTAACCTCGACCGCCGTATCGAGGCGGCAGTGCCGATTTTACAGCCACGGTTGCGCAAGACCGTTTGCGACGTCTTCGAAATAGAATGGAGCGATAACGTCAAAGCCCGGATGCTGACCCGCTCCGAAAAGAAAATGTACATCCGCCGCCCGTCGGACGGGTCGGAGCCCGTACGCAGCCAGACGGCCTTGTATGACTACTACAACCAAACGTCCCCAGCCGATGCCTAAATCCAACGAGATACTGGGAGCCATCGATATAGGCTCCAACGCGATAAGGTTACTGATCAAATATATCGAGGCTTACACCGACGAGACCGAGTTCAAAAAAGCGGCCTATATCCGGGTCCCTATCCGGTTGGGAGAGGACGTTTTTACACAGGGGAAGATAGAGGGCGAAAAGAAAAAGCTGCTCTCGGAAGCCATGCAGGGTTTCGCCCATCTGCTTACGGCATATAAAGTAGATAAGTACCGGGCCTGCGCCACCAGCGCCATGCGCGAGGCGGCCAACGGCAAGGAAATTATCAAGTGCATCAAAAAGGCGAGCGGGATAAAGGTGGAGATAATCACCGGCATCGAAGAAGCCAAACTCGTCTATAAGGCCGGGGAGTTCGACACATTTGTCGACCCGGATAAGAACTACGTTTATATGGACGTGGGGGGCGGCAGTACGGAAATAATCGTTTACAGCGACCATAAGGAGATCTCATCCAAGTCGTTCCGGTTGGGAACCGTGAGGATACTCAGCAAGGGTACCGATGAGAAAGAGATGGCCCGTTTCGCGGCCCATCTGGAGCAGATCGGCATCCGTTTCAAACCGGCCGCCATTATCGGTACCGGGGGCAACATAAACAAGGTCCATAAACTTCTAAAGAAAAAAATCGGCGAACCGGTCCGTACCGGGGAACTCAAGACCCTGTATTATAAACTGGCCAGCCTTTCGTTCACGGAACGAATGGAAAAAGCAGGATTGAATTCCTACCGCGCCGACGTTATACTGTCGGCCCTCGGCCTGTTCTACAAGGCCGCCGTCTCGGCCGGGGTCCCGGAGGTGATCGTTCCTAAAGTAGGGCTGGTGGACGGTATTATCCGCCAGCTTTACGAGACGGAAAGGTAAATTACTTTGCAGGCCGGGCATCCACGCCGGGCCCCCGCTTACATGTCCCCGCCCGTCTCTTTTTTCTTCTTTTTGAAGATCCGGTATATCAGGGCGGCTATCAGTCCCAGTAATGCGCTAATAAGCATGCCGTTCCTCCTGTTTTTCACCGACTGTCTGGGGATAGTTCCGCTCGATATAATCGCAAAGGGCCTGCGGTCCGTGTTCCGCCCGTAACTTTGCCCCGGTATCGGCGGCGTTCTGCTTATAGGCCGGGTTGGTCATCAGGTCCTTTATCCGCCTGTGCAGTTCGGCCCGTTTTATCTTGCCAAGTTTTGCCCTTGCAGGACCAAGGCCGAGAGTGGTTACCCGGTAACCCCAATAGTGCTGGTCTACGAATATCGGTACGACCATCTGCGGTATCCCGGCCCTTGCCATGCTGTGGGTTGTGCCGCAGCCGCCGTGGTGGATGGCCGCCGCACAATGCGGCAGGAACAAATTATGGGGGATGGTCGAACTAAGGACGTAAAAAGAGTCGTTGCCCTCCAGGTGGGTCCCGGTCCCGGACCACCCCGAGCCGATCACCAGTTTATAATCCTCCGCAAGGCAAATCTGTGCGAGCATACTGCAGAACCGGTCCCGGTTCTTGTCATTGCAGCTGCCCAGGGTGAAGAAAAGGGTAGGGCGGTCGTCTCCCTTGATAAACGTCATCAGCCGATCGAATTCCCTTTTGTCGTATTCCATAGAGTCGTTGAAGCTGTATCCGCCGATGGCCCATTGGTATTTACTGCTCCAGTCCGGGTCGGTACTGCCGAGGGTGGGGCTGTAGAGCAAAAAATTATCGCAGTACTCCGCCGTGTGGTACCCGAAATTCTTCACCGGTTCCATGCCGAGCGACGCCCGGTTGCGGTTGATGGTCTTCCGTACCATAAAGTTTGTGCTCACGTTGAGCAACTTCCAGAAGAACATGGGACTAAGTATCTTCCCCGGTTTCGGGAACGGCATTACGGCCGGCGGGATGTTCCGGCTGGGCAGGAACGGCCCGAACGCCGTGCGGATAATGGGCTTGCCGCAATATTCGGCAACGCTGGCAGCGGCGAATTCGGTATTGGCAGCGATCAGCAGGTCGTGCTCTTCCATTAGCGGGACCAGCTGCCGGAACTGCATATCGATCACTCCCCGCATCCACCGCAGAACTTCCCGGGCCTTTTGTTTGGTTTCGGCCGTGCGGTTTATCATCCCGCCAATATCGTCTTCGTCCTGCAAGATATAGGTCAGTCCGGCTTTTCGGGCATGCTCTTCGAAAATGCGCGGCAGGCTGAACGTCACCCGGTGCCCCCGGCCCCTGAGTTCCGTGGCAAGGGCGATGAACGGGTAGATATCACCCTGCGAGCCCCTCGTTACAATCAGTATCCTCATATTACACCTATGGCCGCCAGTTTCTCCCTGTCGACGTTGTATTTAACTTCGAGGGCCTGAAGCCGCTCTTCGGTAATATTCAGAGGTTTGTTGAGCTTGCGGGTCTCCCGATAGCCCTGCCACACTTTTTTGATCATCTGTTTGGGATTGAACGCAAGGGAAGCCGAAATCCAGCAGCCGTGAGTACACCAACAGTTTGCCTTATGGCCGCAACCTATGGCCTCGATCTCGTTTTTCATGGCCTCGCTGTTCATTATGGCCTGCACGTCACAGCCGTAATCCTTAACGTTCCCCAGCTGCGGACGGAGTTCACAGGCGCGGAACCGCCCGTCATAATCGATAACAAGGGTGGTTTCTCCGGCCGTGCAGTCCATACCCCACGGCTTGGGCCCCTCGAGATTATCCGCGCGGATGTTGAACATGGTGCGCAGAAAACCCTGGTAAATAAAGCGGGTGACGGGCTTACGTAGAAAACTTACCCCCTCGGACATCCGTTTGGCGTAAGCCGAATACATGGGTGCCACTTCGTCCTGGATCGCGCGGAGCGACTGCTCGTTCAGCACCTTTACCCCCTCTTCACGGGTCTCTCCCCGGGCGGCCTCTATGATATGATTCGAGGATTTGAAACGGCCGTAGATCCAGTACATCAGGTCGTAAATCTGCTCCACGTTATATTTGGTGATCACCGTGGCGAGCGTTTGCAGCACATAGCCGTCGTCGGCGAAGTTATCGTATCTGGTCGAGTGCCTTATAGAAATTGCCCGGAACGCCGCGCTGTTTGTCGTGCGTATCGGTGAAGCCGTCCATCGAAACGCTGATCGATACGTTACAGTCCGGACAGCTCTTGCGGATGCGCCTGACCCATTCGATGACCCGGTCGGCCTGCAACCCGTTGGTTGGCCAGTTGATATCCTTTATGTGGTTATTGCGGTAGAACATCTCGATGATCTCGGGCAGGTCTTCCCGCAGGGTAGGCTCACCGCCGGATATCCACAGCTTGTTTATATCCCTGGCGGTCTCGGAGATTTTGCGTATCTCGTCGAACGTCAGCTCCCCGAGCCTATCGTCCATATCGCCGGCATAGAAGCACATGGCGCATTTGGCGTTGCACCGTCCGGTGACGAACAAAAATATTGATTCGAGTTTCCTTTCGGTACTCATTTTACGGAAAGAACTTCCCTTACGTTTTACGGCCATAGTTTTTTCATTAATCGGTTCGGGCCGCACGGAAATCGTCGGGCATGATTCCTCCGTGCGGAGAGTAACATGTTATGGTTTACGGGCCTGCGGCCGGATCTGTGGGTTAAAGGGGCCTGGCAGGATCAAAAGACTTTGCTAAGATAAAAAACAAATGCCGGAATCGGGTAATAAATATATTAAAGGGGGATTTTTTTACAGTATAAAAAACCGCGCGGGATAATTCCCGCGCGGCACTGTCTATAATGCGGCCTATGCCGCTAAAGCCTGCTTCATCATGGCCTATACTGCAATATTCCACAATAATATTGAATAAACCCTAAATCACCTGCCGCAGCGGGCCGCACAGATAGCGGTTCCGGTGGGCAGGCATAACAAAAGTCCGTATTTAAATCGTTTCCGCCAAATAATCGGGCATAAAAAATAGGCTGCAGTGTCCCCCGTTTTGGATTTTCCGGGGGATTTGGGTATATTCCCATCCTTGATAAAAGCCTATGAGCGGGATTACAGCGGGTAATAAAAAAGGTAAGGGACGGTTTCTCATGTTCGTGGAACGTGCGGGCAATGCCCTGCCGCATCCGGCGTCCCTGTTCGGTTTGCTTGCACTGGTCGTACTCCTGGTCTCCTGGATAGGAAGCCTGATGGGGTGGACTGCCGTACATCCGGCAACCGGACAGCCGGTAGAGGTCGATAACCTTGTATCTGTCGAGTGCCTGCACCGTATCCTGCTGGGGATTATCAGGATATACCCGAGGTCAGAAGCGATATTGGAGAGGATGCCGACCAATACGATCACGAAAGTCAGCATGCGGCCCGGGGCACGCAGCACCAGAAGCCTGACCGGTTTCATTGCCGTGCTGTTTCTCATAACCACTACGGTAGGAATCGCTTACGGGGTTGTGACGAAAAAGTTCCGGTCGGACGGCGACGTGATCAAAGGGATGACGGACAGTTTCAAAACCCTGGTATCGTTCCTTGTGCTGGTATTCTTTGCGGCTCAGTTCGTCGCCTGGTTCCGTTGGAGCAACCTCGGGCTGATTCTCGCCATAGACGGGGCAAACTGGCTGCAGGGCATAAACATGCCGATGATACCGCTGATGGTGTTGTTCATACTCTTTTCGGCTTTCCTTAATATGTTCATGGGCAGCGCTTCCGCGAAGTGGGCTATACTGGCCCCGGTCTTCGTCCCCATGTTCATGCTCATGGGTTACTCACCCGAACTGTCGCAGGCCGTCTACCGTATCGGTGACAGCGTGACCAATATAATTTCCCCCATGATGAGCTTTTTTGCCCTGATAATCGTTTACTTCGAGAAATACGACAAGCAGGCCGGTATAGGAACCCTTATATCCACGATGTTGCCTTATTCCATCTCGTTCTTCGTGGTTTGGATAGTGTTGCTTATTGTTTGGATCCTAACCGGGTTGCCGCTGGGTCCGGGGTCTGGAATATTCTATAACGGCATTTAAAGGAATAGCCGGGCTAAAGCCCGGCTATTCCTTTTGGCCATTCGGCCGTCTATATTTTACCCTCGAGCCGTAATTTTTCCACGAACTCGTCGATACGGTTCATCTCATCGGGGATAGGTATTCTCTGCGGGCATTCAGGTTTGCAGATGCCGCAGCCGATGCAGTGATTTGCTTGTCTGGTGCCCTCCACGCTCCTGTCATAACCTATAAGGAATTGCCGCCGGTATTTTCGGTAGTTAGGATCACCCGCATCTTCCGGCATCCGTTGTTCGTTCACAACGCGGTTGTAATGCGAAAAAACGCCTGGTATGTCTATCCCGTAAGGGCAGGGCATACAGTACTGGCATTCGGTACACGGTATGAAGTCGTCGTTGAGCATGAGCTGTGTAACCTCTTCCAGGGCATCGTACTCGGCCGGTGTGAGCGGCTCGAGCGGCGAATAGGTACGTATATTCTCCTGTAAATGCTCGAGGTAAGTCATCCCGCTGAGTACGGTTAGGATATTGTCCGGGCTTCCGGCATACCGGAACGCCCATTTGGCCGGGGTGTCGTCCGGGTGCAGTTGCCGTAACGGGGCCTGGCTCAGTGAGTTGAGCCGGGACAGGCGGCCGCCCAGCAACGGTTCCATCACGATGGCCGGCACGTTCTTCTTCTCCAGTTCGGTATAGAGGTATTCGGCATTTACATTGCGCCCGGTGGCATGGTGCCAGTCCATATAGTTCAGCTGGATCATGGCGAAATCCCATTGTATGTTATTGTAAGCCAGCAGGTAGTCGAACGCCTCCACGTCTCCGTGGAAAGACCATCCGAGGTTGCGTATCCGGCCCGCTTCCTTTTCCTCCAACAGGAAGTCGATCATCCCGTTATCCACGAACCGCTCCTTTACCCCCGCTACATTGTCCCCGCCGATGGAATGAAGCAGATAGTAGTCTATATAATCTATCTGCATCCGCTCGAACGACTGCCGGTACATCGCGATCGAACCCTCGCGGCTGCGGGCATATTTATCCTGCGCCATGTTCGAAAGTTTGGTGGCGATGAAATATTTCTCGCGCGGATGCCGCTTCAGGGCCGCACCCGTGGCCGCCTCCGAGAGGCCACGTAGGTAACCCGGTGCGGTGTCGAAGTAATTGATGCCGTGGTCCAGGGCATAATCAACCAGGTCGTTGACAGCATCCTGATCCACTTCGCCGTCTTTCATCGGCCAGCGCATGCAACCGTAGCCCAACAGGGATACTTTGTCCCCGGTATGGCGGTTGGTCCGGTAAGTCATTTTATCGGTGGGAACCTCGCCTGTAATACTGCTTGTATTGGTCTGCCCCTTGGGCTTGCAACCGGCCAATGCGGCGGACGTGACGACCGCCCCGGCCCCGAGGGTCTTTATGAAATCCCTGCGCGATATATTTTTTTTGTTATCCTGTGACATTTCTTTCGTTTTTCAGGGTTAGATCGTCCTGTGCCTCTCGATGCCCTCCACATAGATGGCGCTGAACGGACGGGACGGGCAGAGATTTTCGCAGGCCCCGCAACCGATACAAATCTCCGTATCCACCACGGGTATTTTCAGCTTGTCGTCGTTGTTGCGTGAAATGAGCGTGATCGCACCGGTAGGGCAGTGCCGTTCACAGGCTGTACACGGTTCTTCGTCACGGTTGACCACGCAGTTCTCCTTGATCCATACCGCGCGCCCGACCTGGATCGAAGACTTCTCGACCGGGGTGATGCGCCGGATAGCCCCCGTAGGACACACCTCCGAGCACCGGGTACATTCCGGGCGGCAGTAACCCCGCTCGAAAGACATCTCGGGCTGCATAAAAGTAGAGAATTTATTCGACGGCCGCAGTATATTGTTCGGGCAGGCCGACACGCACAGCTGGCAGCCCGTGCAATGGATCTTCATATGGCGGGCGTTGTCAGAGCCCGGGGGCAGGACCGCCGTCTGCCGGTCGGGGATCTTCTTGTCCTCTATGACCGCAAGGCCGCCGTCGGCGATTGGGGCCTGGGCCTTAACGGTGTTCGAGACGGCAAGTATACCGGCAACCGAGAGGAAGCCGCGCCGGGACATTCCATTGTTTGTGCCGCCTTCTGCCGTATCGTCAGCCGCGTTCTCCGCAGCCGCATTGAGCTTATAGCGTTTGGCGGTGTAATGCAGGGCGTCGAATTTGCATTTGTCGATGCAGTTCATGCAGGTCACACACCTGCTGTGGTCTATGGCGTAATTGTCGTAGTCTATACATGATGCCTTGCAAACCCGTGAACACTGGCTGCATTTTGTACATTTAGCCGGGTCGATGACGGGTTTAAGCACCGAGAACCTCGATATGAAACCCAGCAGTGTTCCCACCGGGCAAACGGTATTGCACCATGTCCTGCCGTTGCGCCAGGCCAGCAGTCCGATAACGATCAGCGTGATGAGGGCAACGGCCAGCGAACCGAAACCTTTCACCCATACGTCCGTATGGTAAAATGCATAACTGTCCACCCGGGCGGCAAAATATGCCAGCAGGTTATTGCCGAGCCGGTAAACCGGCGCGAAAATATTGGTGGCTATCCTCCCGTAGGCGCTGTATGGCTCGATAAGGGTGACGAGCGCCGCGACGTGGGCGACCAGGGCTATAATGAAAATACCGAGCACCGTGTACCGGAGCCAGCTCACAGCCCGCGAATAGGAATACCGCCTTTTCTTGTTTACCCTGCCAGCGCTCCAGGAACAGACATCCTGCATCACGCCCAGAGGGCATATAACAGAACAATAAACCCGGCCCAGCAACAGGGTGACCACAAGCAGTACGGCAAGGATAATTAAACTTCCCGACAGGATGGCCGGGACAAGCTGGACATCGGCCGTCCAGCCCAGTACACCGTGCAGTGCACCGGTGAAATCGAGGAACAATAACGTGATTAAAGCCAGGAATATCCCGCCTAAAACCCGCCTGAGTTTTCGTAACATGGTAGTTTGTATGAATTGTTTGTAAGCAGCAGCTGGTATAACAACCAAGGTACAAAGTAATTAAATTTTTGCGGTTTTAACGGTCATACGGTTAAATTTCTTTTACCCTACGGTATCCGGTAAAAAGGGACGCCTTGGAAAGGCGTCCCCGGGACGGTAAAAAATTGTGGGAAACAAGTTAGTATACCGCGTTCTGAGGATCGAATTCGGTCCAGTCGGCCATCCAGTTGTCGGTTTCGCTTGAGAATGCACCCACGAAATTGCTGCCTTGTTCATTGAAGCCGAGACCGGACGGTAGGGTAAACGTGCCGCTGACCAGTGGACTGCCGGAAGTCGGCCCGTAGTTCTGGCCGGCATTGATGTCGAAAGAGTTCTGGCTTACGTTCTTCACGCTCACCGGGTCTTTAAGGCCTACCGCCGCGTTGGTAGAGAAAAGCCGGGCGCCGGGCATGGTGTTCATTATGAAGTCGTGGGTGAAAGATACCTTGCCTGTATCGTCGTCTGCTGCCTGGCCGTTATTGTTGTAATAGTCGGCGAAACTCTTGTTGCGGTCGCTGCCCAGTATCGGGCTTGCACCGGGAGCGTTGTTGTCGAAAGCAACGGCGCTGTTATCGGTATAACCGGCAAAGAAGATGTTGCCGAAGCGGTTGGGGTTCTCCGCTGCCAGTTCCTGTGTTTCGCTGTATTTATCGTTGTCGATCATCATGCCCACGGGCCAACCCATAACCAGGGTGTTGTAGATAGAAATGTTGGAACTGCGGCGGATCTGGATACCGGCCTGGTACTGGCCCACACCCGAACCGTTGTCCGGATAAAGGTGGCCGGCAGTGATATATTGGCCCTGGCCCGAGAGGTTATAGAAAGCGTCGTCCTGTCCGATGGGACCTACGAGGGTGACGTTGGCGAATTTGGCCGAAGTGATCGGGGTCGGGTCACGGGTGCCGTCGGACCAGTTATCAGATTCGAAACCGTTCGATAGGGACTGGTCGGCGATCATGGGATGGCGAACACTGAGCAGGTACTGCAAGGTTCCGCTGAAACCGTTGTCGGTATCGAAGTCGTCGTCCCAGCCGTGGTAGGCAACCAGGTGTGAACAGTTCACGGTACCGCCGAACCATTCGAAGCTGTCGTCGTTGCTGTATGAAACCTGTATGTGGTGCATTTCGGTTCCATTGCCGACCGAACCCAGCGTAAGACCGTTGATCTCCATATCGGTGTCGAACGGATAACCGGCGAATTCTATACGGCAGTAGGTGAAAACGCCCGAGTCGTCTTCCGGATCGTCGCCCCCGTGGTAGGAAGTGGGTCCTCCTTCTATCTGCATGTTGTTACCCCGGTTGTTCGGAGCCTTGCCGCAGATGATCACGCCTCCCCAGTCGCCGGGTTTACGCTTCCCGGGTTCCTTGTCGGAAGTGAAAACAATAGGGTTGGTGGCAGTACCTCGAGCGTAGATCTTACCTCCCCTTTGGATGATAAGGGAAGATCCTTCGGCCTGTTCGTTGGCCGACTGTCCTTTCAGGATCGTGCCGGCAGGAATGGTAATGCTGGAACCGTCTTCGATATATACCCATCCGCGTATTATATAGGTCTTTGAAGCGTCGAGGGAATAATCACCCTTGGGAACATAATAATTCTGGTTGCCGTTTCCGAGGTAGTATACCCCGTTTTCGACAAATACCAGGCCCTCTTCAGTGGGATCGGGCGTGTTATCGCCTTTGTCGTCGTCGCTCGAACAGGCGGCAAAAAGGGCCGTTGCGATAAATAGAACTGAAAATAACTTTTTCATCTCTTTGAATTATATTAAAGGTTTAGTCGTGTTAGAATGTAGCGTTAAGGGTGAGGGAAAAACTGCGGCCCGGTTTGTACGAACGGGGATACTGCTTGCGGGTCTGCACTTTGCCGTTACTGTCGAGGAATTTGGGTTCCTGTCGGTATACTACTTTTTGGGCGAGAATGTCACGGGCGGCGAACTTCAGGTCGAATATCCGGCTTAGCTTCACACCGGCCAGCACGTCGACCGCGTCGCGGGGCAGTTCGTACATATCCGGCAGGTTATTATTGAACGATTCCCCGTCGGAGGACTGGACCTTGCCGAGACCCACTATCCTCTTGCCGATACGGTTATACAGAACACCGGCAGAGAACAGCCCCTGCTTATGCTGGTAGAACAAACCGCCGTTTACCAGGTAGGGTGATTGTCCCTGCATCGGGCGGTTATGGTCCTGGCTTTTGTCCTCGAACTTTACGCGGCTTCGCATCACGGCCGCATTCATGGTGAAAAGCAGATCGCGCAGTCCCATAAATGCCAGGTTTTTCCGCAGGTCGATCTCAATGCCGTAAGTGGTGGCGCTGTTGGCATTGGTGAAACTGTACTGGTACGATCCCCCGGCATCGACATAGGTCCATTCGATAGGGTTCCGGAAATATTTATAGAATACGGCGACGCTAACCACCTCCCCGGACGATGGATATAATTCGTACCGCAGGTCGGCGTTATGGATCGTGGCCTGTTTAAGGTCCGGATTACCGGTAACGAAGCTGAAGATATCGAAGTCGTAATAGGTCGACGTTGATAGTTCGCGGAATTCCTGCCTGTTCACCGTCATCCCGTAAGCGGCCCTTAAGAGCGAATTTTCGTTGATGTCATATGAAGCGTTGAACGAGGGAAAAAGGTTGTTGTAGTCGTAATCCTTTTTCTCGTTGACATCGGTACCTGCCTGCAAAAAATGGGTAACCGTAATGTCGGTCCGCTCGAAACGCAGGCCTGCGTAAATATTAAACTTATCGACCGGGATGTTCACCGCCACATAAGCTGCGGAGATAAGGTTCTCGGCGTTATAATTATTGGTGTTCTTCGTATTGTCCTGGATATGGATGCCGTCGTTGCCGAGGTACTGCTGCGTGAAAATTTCATCGAGAGGTAGTGAGCCTATTCCGACGGGAAGTATCTGGCTGTTCAGGTTCCATGTATAGGCAAAATCCCTTGTCCGGTATTTGCGTGTCTTGAAGTCTGCGAACAGGCCGGCCCGGAAGTTAATGCCGGTTAGGGCCCCGATATTTAAATTGCGTTTATAATTTACCGATCCGCTGCCCCCGTGTTCGTCGAGCCAAGTATATATCCTTTCGACTTTACCCGGATTGATGGTATACTCGTCGATATTGTTGGTTTCGTCTTTTTGTTTTTCGATCTTCCTGCGGTCGGGCTGGTAGCGGTTGGAATAGGCGTAACCGACGTTCCAGTCCAGGCGGTCTTCCGCCGCCGTGCCGAACATGTGGTCACCCGATAACTGGCTGTTGTAGGCCAGACGGCTCTGATACAGGAATTCCTCGTGGTATTCATGGTAGAGTCCGCTGATGTTCCGCGTTCCCTCACGGTTGGTATAGCGGTTCTGGCCCAGCTGGTTCACCATGTTGCGGAATTCGTACATGCTTACCCTGCCGTTGTCTCCCCGGGTGGTATAGGAAAAATTGGCCATCGCTCCCAGCCTTGCGTCGGTCGTGTATACGTTATCCGTATAGGAGAACCTCTCATTGGGCGCGTCGTTCGTGGCGTTGTAGACCCCGAACTGGGAGTTCTGCATATCGGTAATGGTCTTGGACATCAGGCTGTAATTGAGTGCGAGGGCCATGTTCAGCCTTTCCCCGTTCTTCAGGCCGTAGGAGTTGTTCAGGGCCATATTTAGTTTCTGGTCGGGCAGGGGGTTGCGTTTGCGTATCTGCCAGTCGTTGTTGAACCCGTTACGGCTGACCCTGTCGATTATTTCGATATCAGTGTCGAGAATCTTTGCCGGCACGTTCTTCAGATCCCTCAGGCCGTTGTCGAAGCCCAGGAAATCGGTGCCGCTGCCTTTGAGGTAATAGAAGTCCTTGAAATGGGTCTTGTCGTTTATTCCGGTCCCGTAGGATATCTGGTAGTTGTTCTTTTCGGTGGCAATCCTGGTGCGGACCATTACGAATCCCCCGGCGTAATCGGCCGGGTATTCGGCAGCCGGGGTTTTGACGACCATTATATTTTCGATCTGGGAGCTGGGTATGATGTCGAAAGAGAATGCCCGGGAGTCGGCGTCGGAACTGGGTGCCGGGGTGCCGTTGATCCAGGTGTTGTTATAGCGCTGGTTAAGCCCGCGCACTATCACGAACTTATCGTCTATTATCGAGATGCCGGGTATCCTTTTGACCACCTCCGAGGCGTCCTTATCCTGCGTACGGGCTATCTGTTGGGAAGACACGCCGCTTGCAACAACATTGGAGGCCCGCATCCTATTCAATAGCCCTGCGTCAGTGCCGACCGGCATGTGGGCGACTACGACCACATTGTCGAGCGTACTTACCTCCTCGGTCAGCTGTACCTCGATCTCGACCCGCTGGCCCTGCCGTAGGGTGATGCCGTCAGAGATAAAATCCTTATAAGAAAGCATTCTTATTTCGAGTGCGTACTCTCCGGGCCGGAGGCCGGGAAAAGAGAAATGGCCGTGGGCATCGGTAGCCGTACCGGTATATGTTCCGGACAGGATCACGCTTGCCCCGATGATTGGTTCCATGGAGTGGGAGTCGAGAACGATGCCGTAAATTCCCGGCACCCCGTCCTCCGTTTCGGTGACGGACCCGGCACGCAGGTCGGCCGAGTGGAGCAGTAATAAAGCGGATAAAACGGAAAGTGTTTTCCTCAAAAGGTCTTTGTTCTTCATAGGGTATACGTTAGTCTTGTTTCCGTGGGCAAATCTACCCGGCTAATATTAAGTAGGGTTAAACTTCCCGTTACCAAAAAGAGATTAAAACATCACCGGTTTTTTATGGCAAGGTTAATTTTCCGTTAAACCGGGCTGCGAGCGGCACGCGTGTGCCCCCGGTGCGGTGCGGTTGTTAAGCGGTTATTAAATATCCCGGACCGAAAATTGACAGGCCCCGGGTGCGTAACACTGCAAACCTGTCCTCCAGTGGCACAGAAAGTGCATCGGTATTGTGGAAAATCCATAAAATGACAGAATATGATCTCTAAAGTTTTGAAATCCGCAGTTTTCATATCGTGCCTGGTCCTGATGGCTTGTTCGAGCAAGGAGCCGGGCGATCTTACCGTAAAACCGGGAGAGGGAACCACGGTATACCTTAAGATAAATACGTCGCCGAAGTCGCGTGCCGACGAGGCGACCGCGACCGATACCTCGGCCGAACTCTATACGGCCATTGTCTATTTCGTCAACGGCGAAGAAGACCCGCTGATATATGACGTGATCACCGCCGGGCCGAGCGGACAGGATATAACTATCTCGGACCTCGAGGAGGGGTACCTCGTGGAAGATGTGAATACGGCCGTGACGCAGGTATATGTGGTCGGGAACTACAATTCGGTGGACCAGGAGAATAACGGCCCGTCGTTCCCCATGAACATCGGGGGGCGGTTGAGCGCGGTCAAAGCCGTAGTGCTGGATATCCAGCAGGTTTCCTACCCGGCAGTTACCGGAGTAACGGGCATCGACAGACTCGTTTCCGTAATGGACGGACAGGCCGCACTACAAACCTACGGCACCTACTCCGACGGATGGAACGGCGAAGCCACCCCGGCGGCGGACGACCAGTATGCAAACGTTACCATATCGCCCATTGTGGCGAGGATAGAGATCGAAGAGATCGTATATACCGGAACGTTCGGTTCTTTCACCCTCGATGGGATCTATATAAACGATTACTACCAGAAAGCACCCCTGTCTCTCGATATGGACGGGTATGCACCTATGAATAACGGTTCGGACGTGGACGCTTACGATGTGGACAATTCAAGTTTCGCATATAATTATTACACGACCATGTTCGACTACCTGGATACACCGGCGGTAATAACCGGAGGCGAGGCCACGTTCACTCCCGTGAACGGGGTTTGGGCCTACCAGGTGTTCGGGGATTCCAGTCCGGTGCCGCATATTATCCTCAAACTCACTGATGTTACCACTTCCGGGGGGACTGACCTCGAAGACCAGTACCTGACCATTACCGGCTTCCGGATGGGCGGTACGGACCTGACCAGGTTCGACAGGAATACCATATATAAGATATCCGCTATCGAATTTTCGGACGACGACCTGGACCTGTTCCCCGAACCGGAAACGATAAATGTTTGGGTGCATGTTGAAGTTGCCGAGTGGGAAACGGTGAACGTAACGCCTATCATATAACACGTGGCGATGCCCCTGTCGAGAACCGGATTGTTTGCCGCCCTGCTGGCCTGCCTGCTGGCGGGGTGTGTAAAGGAGAACCTGGACGACTGCCCTGCAGAGGGCGGTTACGGGCTGGTTTTCTATTATCCCGGTAACGGGACGACGGATATATTCCGGGAGAAGATCGGGAGCGTCGATGTTTATTTCTACGATATGGACGGCCGGGAGGTATTGGCCCGGGTGCTTTCGGAGGCAGAGCTGGACCGGTATCAGGGTATCGTACCGGAATTGGCCGACGGGACCTATACGGTCGTCTGCTGGGGGAATGTGGACGGATATTCCTCGTTTACCACGACAGACCCGCTTACCGATGCGCGGCTTTACCAGAGGCAATACTTCGCGGGCGATACCATTACCGACTTCGATCCGCTCTATTTCGGCCGGCGGACGGTTACGATCGAAAGCCGCCGGGAGGCCACCGATACGGTGATGTTCGTATCGGCCCATATTAATATGGAGGTCCATATCGGGGACTATACGGGGGTGATCTCCGCCGGTGATACAGGAAAGGGGATAATAAGCCTTACCAACGTGGCCGTCGGCTACGATTTCGCGATGGATACCACGGGTGAATCTTCGGTGATCTACCCGCAATGGACCCGGGAGCCGTCGACGGGGGAGATCGAGGCCATGTTCGACCTGTTGCGCTTCGGCAATGACAACCCGATAGAGCTGCAGGTCCGCGACTTGGACGAGGGGGAAGTGATCGCGACGGTGGGCCTCGCACAGTTCCTTGCCGATAACGGGATAAACGTGGAAGGAGTTAACGAGATCACGGTACCCATCTATATCCTGTTCGACGAGAGCGACGGATTCTATGTTTCGGTGGACCCGTGGGACACGGCAGGAGTGGAACCCGTCCCGCGAAAGTAAACAGACAACTATGGCGATAAAGATAAGATACCTATTGACCGCATTCCTGCTTGCATTGGCGGCGGTATCCTGCACGAGGGAACCGGCCACGGGCCCGGATGAGGATTTCACCGGTGTCAAGCTCCGGCTGCTAATCAATACACCCGGTGCCTCGGCTACGGGTACCCGGGCGGTTGCGGAGGAAGAGGTCAGCGAGATTAGCGTTCTGGTATTCGAGAATTCCGGCTCGGGTTATGTGTACCGGTACATCGTAGGTGGGTATTCCCTGACGGCCGGAAGCTCTTCGGATAATTACGACTACGAATTTCTCGCACGTTTACAGCCCTCGGCGAACCCGTTGAGGCTTTATCTGGTAGCCAACGCATCGGATGCCCTTAACGGCCTTACCGCCGGAATGACGGAAGACCAGGTAAAAGAGGCCGTAGTTATGGCCTATACCTCGGCCGGTTTCGATGACGTCCTGCCGATGAGCGGGGTAGTGGACCTGTCCGCGCTTACGGCCGATACTACCGTGGACGATGCCGTACTGGTGCGTTCCGTGGCCAAGGTGGATATTTATAATTCCGCTACGAACTTTACCCTTACCTCTGTAAAAGTCTACCGGGCGACGGATGAGATACAGGTTATCCCCGATGAACTTACGGACAATTCGGTAAGCACCGCATCGGTTCCTGCGGGGGCGGGAACGGTCGATACCGGTACTTATGCCGTTACCGGCACTTCGCTTACCGACCAGATATATATACCCGAGTCGGCCATACCGGATGCGGCCGACAGGCGGCTCGGGGCCACATCGGTGGTAGTTGGCGGCCTGTATGACGGAAGTTCGGTGACCACCTATTACCGGATGGATTTTATACCGGACGACGATAGCGGCGACCCGGACGACGCCCTGTTCGGGCAGGTCCTGCGGAACCACCTCTACCGGTTCAATATCTCCGGGGTGCTGGCTCCTGGCTGGTCAACGGACGACGAGGCGGCCGTCAACCCGTCTACGGGCATAGAGGTCGAAATACAGGTCTGGGACGAGGTGACCCTCGATATGGTATTCGACGATTACGACTATTTCGGGGTAACCCGCCGTTCGGTGCGGCTCGGATATGCGGCCGGTTCCGAAGACAGTATCGGGGTGGACACCAGTCTGGACACCTACAGGGCTTACTGGGGAGATGAGGACGGCAATATAACAGATGAGAGCACCTACATCACCCTCGGGGAGGATTTCGACGATCCGGACGGGTTGTTCAACGTCGCGATATCCTCCGACGGCACGGAAATTACGTTCACGGCACTCGCCGCATACGATGCCGCTACGGCCGAAACCGAATATCTGGTCATCGCGGCCGGACGGCTCCGCATAGTGCTGTCCGTATCACAAGGACCGGCAAGTTACGGCAACGGGGCGGTAAGTGTTTTTAATTCCACACTTGACATCGGCACGCTGGGTAATTTCGTAACAGGAAGCGGATGGAATCCCACCCCGGGAGAACGTGCACAGGGACTGGGCTATATGCTTGTCGGAACGCTGGCTTACGGACCCCAGAATTTCGGTCCCGGTAAGACCGTGGATATGAACGGTATATATATTACCGGTTTGAGCCTGGACAATACCATGCCCCGGAATTATTACCAGGGAAGCGACGTATTGTACCTTACCTATGGCAGGTATCCCACGGCCGCACAGGCCGAGTCGATCCTCGAATGGCTCGAGGAAGACGAGCACCGGGTGCTGATAGTACAGTTCGACAATACGGCCGCGAACAATACCTCGGGAACAAACTACACCGTAATGGCGCTGCTCGGCCTGAACCGGGTCCCCGAGACCGCTGTAGTAGACTATACCTTTGCAGGAACCGACGCACCGGATTTCATAAGGTACGGGCCGTTCGGTACGCTTCCCGATACGTTCGATTATAACTGCCGGGACGATACCTACGGCGGGATAGACCCCACTGCGGCAGCGGCGGCCGGATTCCAGCCCTTGTTGCTGACCGGCAACGGAGGCAACTACGCCCTGATGGTAGACCCCGACCGCCGGATAATCCTTTGCGGGGACTGTGATATATACAGTAACGTCAATGCAGGCTCGGGAGGATATCTTCTCGACATCGATACCTCCAGCGCGGCGGCCCTCACCATCGACCCCGCCAATCCGGCCGAGGTGATGATGGGCAACCTTTGGGCATGGATCGTGGACGTGGTACTCCGGGAGGATTGATCGATCTTCAGGCATGATACGATGGGGAAGCCTGTATGGCTTCCCCATCGTATTAATGGGAATTTTGTCTATATTTGGACAAACCTAATATTATGAGGATTTTAGCCCTGACAGCCCTGTCCCTTTTTTGCACGACGGCCTGTTTTGTAAGCAGGCCCCGTTACAGCGTTCCGACTGACCGGCAGGAGAATAACCTGAAAGGCGATGTAGCCGTGGTAACCAGCCGATATATTAATATCAACGAGGGAGACGATCCCGACGACCCGGACCGTAATACGGACTTCGATATCGTGATCGTGAGCCACTACAACCGTCAGGGTAATATTACCCTTGAGGAGACGTTCGCCGAGGGCGGGAGCAGACTTAGTCAGCGGGATACATACGTGTTCGATGAAACGGGTACCCGTGTGTTGAGCAGCGAATACCAGAACCTTTTGAAAAACAGCATAAGCTGGGTCCATTATGAATATGACCAGGCCGGCCGGTTGGAGAAATATTACGGCGCCGGGACCGACTGGGAAGCCTCCTATGAATACGGCAAGCGCGGATATCCGGAAAAACTGATAACCATCATAGGAGATACCGGGAGGGTGGTAACCCAATTCGAATTTGACCGGCGTGGCCGGCTAATAAGGGAAGGAAGTGTCACAATGGAGTATGACGGCGATGTAATGCGTTTGCGCTCCGGGGATTCGTTCCGGGAAGAATACGACCGGAACGGGGACATGGTACGGACCGTCGATATTCTTACTGACTCTTCACACCCGGAAGTAAAAACCTGGGAGGGCATAACCGAGGCCCGGTATAAGTATGACAACCACGGGAACTGGATACGCCGTGAACTTTACTCGGACGGGTCGCTGTACGGGGTTTGGGTACGCGAAATAGAATATTTCGGGGATTAAATATATATATGGGGGTGTCTGTGACGTTAGGATTATAATGATTAATTTTGCCGAAGTTTAACCCGAACAGAATGTCCCGCAATCCCCGTAAATCAATAACGTTCCAGGACGCCGTAAAGGCTACTGCCCGGAGGCAGTTTTCGACCATGGTCAAGCCAGTAGGCTCGCTGTGTAACCTGGACTGCCACTATTGCTACTATCTCGACAAAGCCGATATTTACGGCCGGGTGGAACCGGCCATGAGCTACGAGCTGTTGGAGATGTACGTCAAGCAGTACATCGAATGCAACAGCGCCGAAACAGTTATGTTCAGCTGGCACGGGGGAGAGCCGCTTATCGCCGGGCTGGATTACTACCGGCGGGCGGTCGAATACCAGAAAAAATACGCCGGTGATAAAAAAATAGAGAATAACCTGCAGACCAACGGCATATTGGTTAACCGGGAGTGGTGCCGGTTCTTCCGTGACAACGACTTTTTGATCGGCGTCTCGCTTGACGGGCCGCAGGATATACATGACCCTTTCCGGGTTGATAAGGGGGGCAGACCGACTTTCGAGCGGGTGATGCAGGCAGTAGAAATGATGGCCGCCGAGGGGGTAGAATTCAATACCCTTACTACAGTCAATAAACTAAGCGCGGGCCGGGGAGCGGAGGTCTACCGGTTCTTCAAATCCCTTGGGAGTAAATATATGCAGTTCCTGCCCGTGCTGGAGTATGTGAAAGACGTGCCGGGGGGAAAGCGCCCCGTTATCGTGCCCCCGAGAACAGAAGGTTCACGGCTTGCGGAATGGTCGGTGACCCCGGAGGGCTACGGGCGGTTTATGACCGACGTTTTCGACTGCTGGATAATCGGCGACGTCGGGAGATATTACGTCCAGTTGTTCGATGTGCTATTGGGCCAGTGGGCCGGGGTTCCTGCTTCGCTTTGCAGTTTTTCGGAAACCTGCGGCGACAACCTTGTGGTGGAGCATAACGGCGATATTTACTCCTGCGACCATTTCGTCTATCCCCAACACCGCATAGGCAATATAAATGAAACCACGCTTCTGGAGGCCCTCAAATCCCGCCAGCACTTCGCTTTCGGCCTCGATAAACGTAATTCCCTGCCACGCGAATGCCGGGCATGCCAATGGTATTTCGCATGCCGTGGGGAATGTCCCAAGCACCGGTTCGACCCGGCCAAAACCGGGGATGGGATGAAGAACGCCCTGTGTGACGGATATAAGATGATATTCCGCCATGTGGAACCGTATATGAAATATATGGCCGAACTGCTTGCCAAGCGGCAGCCACCCGCGCTGGTTATGCAGTTCGCCCGCCAGAGGCTCGGGATTATATAAAGCGGACAAATATGGAACCCGAATATAAAATAGTAATTACGGCGGAAGAACTGCACAAAGCGTTTTGTGTGCGGAGCATCGTTTTCGTGGACGGCCAATGTTGCCCGTATGCAGAGGAATTCGACGGCCTGGATCTGTCGGCTACGCATTTCCTTGGTCTCTACGGCGATGAGCCGTTCGCTACGGCCCGGATAAGGTTCGTTAAAGGAGCCGTCAAGATCGAGAGGCTTGCGGTCAGGGAGCAATTCCGGGGCAACGGCACCGGCCGCCGCTTCCTGCAATTTATAATGGAATATGTAACCAGCCTGGAGAATACCCGAATAATCCTGCATGCCCAATCGCACCTGACCGGCTTTTACGAGAGTTTCGGATTTATAAAAAAGGGCGAACCGTTCTTCGAAGCCGGTATCCATCACTATTTTATGGAAACGAGTATAGGGTAGGGAATGCCCCTTTATGATAACTTAAAAGTAAACCGGCTGGATACCAGCCGGTTTCTTGTTTGTTCTGTTGAGCCACCGGGACTCGAACCCAGAATGACAGAACCAAAATCTGCAGTGTTACCATTACACCATGGCTCAGCGCTCGATTTTTAAGCAGTGCAAATATAGTCAATATTGCCGTTCCCGCAAAATACGGCCCGGTTTACTGCTGGGTATATGCCTCGGCTTTTTCCCGCATGCGCACGGCCCTCTTTTCGGTGTCGGGGTGGGACGAGAACATTTGCCGGACGGTGGAGGCTTTTTCGCCCTGCGAAAGTTCGAGAAGTTTCTCAAGCGAACTGGCCATACCGTAGGGGCTAAACCCGTTATCGACGGCGAATTTGAAGCCGTAATCATCCGCGGCAAACTCCTGTTTTTGTGAGAACTGGGCCCCTGTGAAAGCCTGAGCCAATTCGCCGAGTTCCGACTCGGATAGTTTGGCGGCCGTTCCCCCGGCCGCACCTGCCGCATTCACGGCAGCCGAAGCCAGATAAGCCGTTTTCATGGCGTCCTTAACGTCGGTATGGACCACATGGCCGATTTCATGGCCGATAATGGCCATCAGCTCATCGTCGTCCATAATATCCATAAGAGAGCTGAAAACCCGGATGCTCCCGTCGCCGCACGCGAACGCATTCACGTCCACCACATGGTAAACTTTGAAATTCAACGGCAGCCCCTCGGCCTCCGTAATGTTCTCCGTTAGGCGTTTCAACCGCGCACCGTACTCGGTGTCCTCCCCGGCGATAGCGTTATTGGCATCCATCCACTCGACCGCTTCCCGGCTCAGCCTGATGATATCGCTGTCCGAGAGTGTTACCGCAGAGACCACGTCCGTGCCGGCTTCGATAAGTTTTGTGGTTTTTTTGTCGAGGGTCTTACCGCCGACCTTGATCTGCGCCCCGGCATACGGGCAGGCAAGGGCAATAGTAACTAAAAGGATAATAAATTTTTTCATACTCAATACGGGTTATAAGAACTTTCGCTGCAAAAATACATATAATATCCTTTGAATATTTTTCAATAGATTCCTTTTCCCTTTAATCCCATTTTCCGATAGCCATTTGATCTGTAAATTATTATTTGGGTAAGTGCCTTTTCATTTACCAGCTCGGGTTCAATTCGATCCGGGTTCCTGTAACTTTTAATACAAAAAGCGACCCTATGCAGGTCGCTTTTGTAAATTTATAAGGGCGTTGTTTTGTGAATTTAGCGGAAAAAGGCGCCTAATATTCGTCCTCGTTGAAGAAGAAATCGTCTTTGCTCGGATAGTCCGGCCATATATCTTCGATGCTCTCGTATATCTCGCCTTCGTCCTCGATCTCGTTAAGGTTCTCTATAACTTCGAGAGGGGCACCCGAACGAATGGCATAGTCTATCAATTCCTCCTTGGAGGCGGGCCAGGGAGCATCCTCTAATTTCGATGCCAACTCTAAAGTCCAGTACATAATAGCGATTTAAAGGTCAATTAAAATTATAACGGCTATGTAAAAGAGGCACAAAAATATTAAAATTTCGTAAATCCGGGAATTATGACGCAATTATTTTACGTTATTTCTTCGTTTTGTTATTAACGCACCGTTTTACAGCGGGTTATCGCTTGTAGACCGGTTCCCATAATACTTCCGTTACGGCGTATTCCTCGGATAGTTTGCGGCCCAGTTGGTAGAGGTAATCCGAGAGCCTGTTAAGGTATGCCATCGCACCGGAGGGAATGTCGAATGCGGCGGCGGCATGAACCGCCTGCCGTTCGGCCCGGCGGCATACGGTCCGGCAGATGTGGCAAAGCGAAACCAGCGGATGGCCGCCCGGTATGGTGAACCGGGTGAGCGGCTGCAGTTGCTCGGATATATAGTCTATCCTTTTCTCGAGGTAACCCGTCTGGTCGGGGGAAATGTCGGCTATCTTGGACTGGGAGATATCACCGGACGCGAGCAGTGCTTCGACGCTCATAAGATCGTTGAGCACCACGGCAAGATCGTCGCGGTACTCGTCGAGAAAGGTTTTAACGGGGTCCATACTGTCGCGCAGGTAGGCGATAAAAGCCGACAGTTCGTCCACCGTCCCGTAAGCTTCCACCCTGGGGTCGTCCTTACTGACCCTTTCGCCGTAGGAAAGGGAAGTTGTTCCGGTGTCGCCTTTTTTCGTATATATTTTCATAACTCGAAGTTTACAGTTTATAGTGCCTCGGGGCATGGCCACTGCCGTAAAAAAACAGCATCACGCCACGGGTGTCGATACTGATGCAGTCTTCCCTCCGGGCCAGCTCCTTGCAAATGCGAAAGCGGGCCGATTCGCTTCGGGGCGAGATTATCGCTACCGCACCGGTTGTGGGGCCGGTCTCTCGGATCGCATCCGCTATCTGCCGGGCCGGGCATGATGTGGTAAATATCATCAAAGCCGGTTCCCCGGAACCCAGCACTTCCCGTCCGGCTGAGGAATAGACCGCCGCTGAGCTGTATTCGCAATAATTATGCAGGTTTTGCAGTTTCATGGCCGTACGGCCCGGAACCCCTATAAGTTTGAGGTAAGTATAGAGGCGGTCCCTTTGACCGTAGAAACCCTTACCGAAAATCAAAGCATTGCGTATAATTCCGTAGACGAACGGGGAGTGTATCCCGCGTCCCCGGAAATGGCGTACCCTGAGATACGGGGAGACCCGGCAGGGAAGCTTTTTTATTTTTGCTATATTCCCGGTCATTGATTATCCTGTTTTCCGAGTTGGCCGGCTACATATCCGGTCGAGAAAGCGATTTGGAGATTATATCCGCCTGTATCCGCGTCTATATCCAGAACTTCCCCGGCGAAATAAAGTCCTTTGACCAGTTTGGACTCCAATGTGACCGGGTTCACTTCGTCGGTGCTTACACCGCCTGCCGTGATCACAGCTTCCTTGAAAGGGCGGTAATCTGCAATAGGTATCCGGAAGTCTTTCAGGGTATTAATGATAGCTTGATTATCGTCATCGGTCAAATTTCCCGCTTGAGCTTCCCTTTCAAGCCCGAGTAGGCCGCAGAATACGGTGACGAGCTGCCCGGGAAGAAGCTTGCGAAGCAGGTCGCCGACCATGAGGGCCGTATCGGCTTCGAGTTCCCGGGCGATCCGGGCCTCGAGCGTACCGGGGTCGAGCGCCGGTTTAAGGTCGAGGCCAATTTCGACCTGTTTATCTTCGATAAGCGCGTCCACGGCATTGCGGCTCAGCCGCAAAATTACGGCTCCCTCCAGTCCCCGGGATCCGAATTCCATTTCTCCGAATTCTTCCTCCGACGGGTGGCCGTCGATATAAAGCGTTACACGGACATTCCGCAGTTTCAACCCCTGTAAATGTGCGACGACGTCTCCCGAAGCAACCAAAGGCACTAACGACGGGCGGACCGGTTCGATCTCATGGCCAAGGTCGTTCGCCAAAATATACCCGTCCCCGGTAGAGCCCGTGGAGGGATAGGAGGCTCCGCCGGTGCAAACGATCGCGTTGCGGCATTCCACCTTGCGCGAGAAACCCTTGCGGGTCTCGATCTCTACACCGTTAACCTTGCCGGCTACGGTCTTGATGCCGGTAGCTTTGGTGTGGAACATAAATTCCGCCCCGGATTCCCGTGCGTAATCGTATAGTGCGTCGGCGATGTCCCATGCCTTGCCGCTCTTCGGGAAAACCCTTTCACCCCGCTCATATGCCAGCGGCACCCCTTCCTGCTTGAAAAAACGGATGGTATCGCGGTTGGAAAAACGGTCGAACGACCCGGCAAAAAATCCGGCACCGGCCCGTACATGTGCGAGGAATTCGTCCCGCGGGCGGGTGTTGGTGACATTACAGCGGCCTTTGCCCGTGATACGCACCTTTCGGGCCGCCTTTTCCATCTTCTCGATAACCAGCGTCTTCATTCCCCGTGACGCCGCCTGCCCGGCGGCCATAAGGCCCGCCGCCCCGGCACCTATTATAACTACATCGTACATTCGCAGTGCTGTGGTTTTGGGGCAAAAGTATAAAATTAAGCCGGTATCCCTCCCCGGAACGGACGCGAGAGGGACGAAAATGTATTAATTTTATGTTAGCGGTGGGAATTAAAGGAAAAAAATCCGTACGTTTGTGCCGGATTATTCATAAGTTCTAATATATCATGCTTAGCCGGAGATTGCTCAGGATAAAGGTTGTCAAGGCCCTTTACGCACACTTCAAATCGGAATCGGACTCGCTTATCATGTCGGAGAAAAACCTTACCGCCAGCGTCGACAAGACCTACGACCTTTATAACCAGCTGCTTTGGCTCGTCGTGGAAGTCAAGCGTTATGCCGAATCCCGCATAGAACTGGCCAAATCCAAGAAACTTCCCACAAAGGAGGACCTCAATCCCAATACCCGTTTCATAGACAACCAGCTCATCGGCCAGATAGAGCGCAGCGATAAGCTGAATGCCTACCTGGAAAAGAAGTCGCTCGGTTGGATAATGTATCCGGAGTTGATAAAAAGCCTCTATGAATCGCTAATAAAGAGCGACTATTACGCGGAATATATGCAAATGCCCGAGGCATCGTATAATGAGGACCGTAAACTGGTGGAGGATTTCTATCTGAACGAGGTCAACGATAACGAACTGCTGGAACAGGTAGTCGAGGAGCAATCGGCATTTTGGACGGACGATATAGATTTCGCCCTGATACTGGTGCTGAAAACCGTAACCTCTTCCCGTCGCGGTCAGCCGGACTTGCCAATAAGCTCCAAATTCAAGAACGAGGATGACCGGGAATTCTATAAGGAACTGTTCCGCCGTACGGTAGTCAATTACAACGATTACCTGCAATATATCGAGAAATTCACCCAGAACTGGGACGTGGAGCGTATCGCTTTTATGGACAACGTGATAATGGCGGCCGCTATAGCCGAACTGACCTCGTTCGAATCCATCCCGGTCAAAGTCACCCTGGACGAATTTATAGAGATATCGAAATTTTACAGCACCCCCGGCAGCAGCCATTTCATTAACGGGGTCCTGGACAAGGTCATCAACGTGCTGAAAGAGGAGGGTAGGGTCGTGAAGACCGGCCGTGGCCTGCTCTGACACGGTTGGCAGGCTGGTTGCAGGATGGTGACAAAAGCTCTGACCATGATAAAACCGCGAATACTCATACTCCTTTTCGTTAGTATCGTCACCGTTCCCATATCTGGGTGCGGAGCGCGTACCGGCTCGCAAACCGTTGCCGCACATACCGGGACACCGGCAAGCAATTCCAATCTTCAGTTAATAACCCTCTCGGATACCGAGCAGGCGCCTGCCGCCGATACGGTAAACTTCGGACGTGTCGGGAGCGGGGAAATAGTGTTAAAGCCCCTGAGG
This sequence comes from Alistipes sp., assembly GCA_021201825.1. GTDB lineage: Bacteria > Bacteroidota > Bacteroidia > Bacteroidales > Rikenellaceae > WRDF01. Next base: position 351 of record JAJQED010000017.1, on the reverse strand, counting down.
CTGTTGAACGAAGGTGCCGGTCCGGTAGTTATAGTGGATGTGGATAAGACATGCGGCTGTGTGGACCTGGACTATCCGCGCCGCCCGTTGAAAAGCGGGGAGGCCGCCGATGTGGAAATGGAATTCGATTCGCGGGGTTTAAAGGGCTGGGTATATAAGACCCTGATAATTAAAATTTCCTCGGCACAGGACGCTTCGCTTATCCAGAAACAGGTTGTGGTCACGGCCGAGGTGGAATAATCAAAAATTTACTACCTTTGGTATTCATCCACGACAAACGATTAATAATAAAATAACGGTGGTATTTCATATCATGAACTTTTACAGAAAGAATTGGTATTATATAGGGGG
>JAJQED010000035.1 GCA_021201825.1 Alistipes sp. | reverse complement strand
CTCCACTTTTGGACAAGCAAAAGTGGAAAAGGAAATGACAGAAAATGCGCAAGGCAATCCCTGCCGTCATTTCGAGGAGTACAGCGCCGAAGCAATCTTAATTAGAAACACAAGGACCGAGATTGCTTCGGGCTGTCAGCCCTCGCAATGACGGGAATTATAATGCTGGCCTGTCGGTCTTGCTCCTTACCATGCGTCCAAAAATTAAAGTAAACGAAAACGGTACGGCGGCGGGGAGCGGTACCGTTTTGCATAAAAAAGGCGCATTTTGTTGGTTGCCAGCGAAAGTTCGCTAATTTTGCAGGTAATCAAAACCAACTTTATCCACATCATTATGAGATCAACCATTAAATTTCTCCTGCCGTTTTTGGCCGCTATGTTGTGCGCCATGACGGCTATGGCGGATTACCCTTACAAAACCGTGGAGGGGGACCCGCTGGAAGCAAGGATCTACACACTGGACAACGGCCTTAAAGTATATATGACCGTGAACAAGGAAACGCCCCGCCTGCAAACCTTTATCGCGGTAAAGGTGGGCGCGAAGAACGACCCGGCGGAAACCACCGGCCTTGCGCACTATTTCGAACACCTGATGTTCAAGGGCACCCCGAGCTTCGGCACGCAGGATTACGAGGCGGAACGTCCGCTGCTGGACGAGATCGAACGGCAGTTCGAAATTTACCGCAACACCACGGATGAGGAGGCCCGCAAGGCTATCTATAAGACCATCGACTCGCTGAGTTACGAGGCGTCCAAGATAGCTATCCCCAACGAATACGATAAACTTATGTCGGCTATCGGCGCGGAGGGAACCAACGCCTATACGAGCTACGATATGACTGTTTACGTGGAGGATATCCCGTCCAACCAGATCGAGAACTGGGCTAAGATCGAGGCCGACCGTTTCAAGAACCCGGTGATCCGGGGCTTCCACACTGAGTTGGAGACGGTTTACGAGGAGAAGAACATGTCCCTCACCCAGGACGGCCGCAAGGTAATGGAGCGGATGATGGAAGCTTTATTCCCGACCCATCCCTACGGGACCCAGACTGTCCTCGGGTCGCAGGAACACCTCAAGAACCCGTCCATCACCAATATCAAAAACTACCACAAGCAGTGGTACGTACCCAATAATATCGCCATCTGCCTCTCTGGGGATTTCGATCCGGACGAGATGATAAGGACCATCGACCGCTATTTCGGAGACATGGTGCCCAACTATGACCTGCCCGCTGTACAGACCCTGGGCGAACTACCCGAAATAACATCTCCCATAGAGATCGAGGTGCTGGGCAACGACGCCGAGAACGTATCGGTAATATGGCGCGCGCCGGGGGCTTCGGATGAGGATACGGACGTGATGACCATCCTCAGCTCCGTGCTGTGGAACGGCAAGGCGGGACTTATCGACCTGAACCTCAACCAGCAACAGAGGCTTATCGACGGTTGGGGCGGATATTTCAACCTGGCTGACCACGGGGCCGTATGGCTCGACGCCAACCCCAAAGCCGGACAGAGCCTCGATGAGGTGCGTGACCTGCTTCTCGGCCAGGCGGAGAAACTGCGCAACGGCGATTTCGACGAGGAACTGCTCCAGTCGACAATAAATAATATCAAGGCTAACGAGATGAGGCAGACGGACTCTAACCGGGGCCGGGCCAACAAATTCGTGAACGCGTTCATAAACGGAACCAGTTGGGAGGACGAAGTGGCCAGGATCGACCGACTGGGCAAAGTGACGAAACAACAGATCGTTGACGCCGCAAACAAATACCTCGGCGAGAACAGCTACGTGGTTATCTACAAACGTGAGGGCAAGGACCCGAACGAGGTAAAGGTAACCAAGCCGGACATCACTCCCATCTTCGTTAACCGCGACAGCGAGAGCGATTTCCTGCGGGAGATCAAACTCAGTCAGGTGGACCCCATCGAACCGCTTTTCGTGGATTTCAACCGCGATATGAGCAAGCTGGAAGCCAAGTCCAATATCCATGTGCTCTATAAGGAGAACCCCACAAACGGGCTGTTCACCCTTAGCTATATCTACGAGACCGGCTCGAACAACGACCCGGCTATGAACATCGCGTTCGACTACCTGCAGTACCTCGGCACGAGCGACATGACCCCCGAACAGATACAGCAGGAGTTCTACCGCCTGGCATGTTCGTTCTGGGTAACGGCCGGGGCCGAGCGTTCGCAGATCACCGTGACCGGTATCAGCGACAATATGGAGGAAGCGGCGGCCCTTATAGAGAAGCTGCTGGCCGAAGCGCAGCCCAACGAAACGGCCCTGGAGAATATGAAAGAGGATATCCTCAAACAGAGGGCGGACGCCAAGCTGAACCAGATGGCCATCTTCTCCATGCTTATGAATTACGGCCTGTACGGTCCCGATTCCCCGGCCACTAACGTGCTGTCGGAAGAGGAACTCAAGGCCCTCACCAGCGAAGACCTGCTCGGACGCCTGCGCTCACTTACACAGCTCAAGCACCGCATCATGTATTACGGGCCGATGGGCGAACAGGAAGTTCTCGCCGCTATCAACCGTTTCCACCAGGTTCCGGCGACCCTGCAGGACGTACCCGAAGTGGTTAAATATACCTACCGCACTACGGACGACCACAAGGTATATCTCGTAAATTACGATTCGCCGCAGCTTTACTACGTACAGCTTTCGAACCGTGGTGAAATGTTCGACCCGGCCATAGACGGCAGGGCGACCATGTTCAACGAGTATTTCGGCGGAGGGATGAACTCCATCGTGTTCCAGGAGATGCGCGAGGCCCGCGGGCTCGCTTACATGGCTTACTCCTACCTGGTCAACCCGTCCCGCGCCTCCCTGCCCTATTATGTGCAGGTGGTGATCGCCACGCAGAACGACAAGATGACCGAGGCCATAGACGCTTTCCAGGATATCCTGAACGACCTGCCCGAGTCGGAAGTGGCGTTCGAACTGGCCAAGGAGAGCCTGTTGGCATCGCTGCGTACCGAAAGGACCATCAAGGCCAACGTGCTGAACACCTACCTGCGCAACGAGGACCTGGGTATCGACTACGACCGCAACATGGTGAGGTTTGAAACGATTCCTTCGCTCACGCTGGAAGACGTGAAACAGTTCTACAAGGAGTGGATCAAGGACCGCGAATATTACTACTGTATCCTGGGCGACCTGGAAGACCTGGATATGGAAAAACTCGAGTCGCTCGGCCCCGTTACGGTGCTGACCCTCGAAGAGGTGTTCGGCTATTAACAGGTGCCGGCAGCTAATGGCAACCCCGCGCCCGGGCGCGGGGTTGTTTTTTGGAATAATATCCTTACATTTGGTATATCACTAATATCCACCAATCTTCAGCCATTATGAAAAAACTATTCTCTGCAGTCGCCCTGCTCATCGTGCTGTCCGCCTGCGGGCAATCCGGCCACCGGGTGGTCGAACGGCCCGAGTTCGCGGCACGCAACACCTCAACCCTCGAAATCGACAAGGTCACGGTCAACGATACGGCGACCATCGTCCATGTCGACGCTTTTTACCGTCCGAACAACTGGATAAGGATTGCCTCGGACACTTACCTGCGTGCCAACGGCGAGAAATACATGATCACCGGCGCGGACGGCATCGAGCTGGACGCCGAGCACTATATGCCCGACAGCGGTGAAGACAGCTTCGTACTCTACTTCCCGCCGCTGCCCAAGGGGGTCAAAAGTTTCGACTTCATAGAAAGCGACTGCGACGACTGCTTCAAGATTTACGGCATAGACCTTACGGGTAATTATACACCCAGGCAGTCCCTGCCCCGTGATGTACGCAGCGTCCCGGCCACAACGGAGCTTCCCGCCCCGGAGCTGAAGATCGGAAAGACGACCGTCAAGGTACATATTCACGGTGAGGTGGACGGCTACGACCCGGGAGAGGTTACGTTCATAGTCTTCAATTACCTGAACTACGAAGAGACGGAGGCCAGGGAAGTCTCTGCAGAAAACGGGGTATACACTTACGAGGCGGACCAGTACGGGACGACTTGGGGCATCGTACGCCTGGGTAACGACCTGACTTATATGATACTCGCCCCGGGCGAAACCGCCGAAGTGCATTACGACATCACGGCGGCCAACGCCGGCTCGGGCCGTTACAGCAACCTTACCCGCGGCCAGTACGTGGGCTTCAAAGGGACTTATGCCGCCGTGAACACCGAGATGAATATGCCGGGCAACGAATTCGACATCAATATGTACCATCTTGCCATGGACCCGACGGTATACCTTATGGACGACGCGCAATACCTACAGACGGTCCGGCGGGTTCATGACGAAAAAGTAGGCGAACTGGGAGAAAAAGAAATATCGGACGCCCTGCGTACTCTCTATGGGTATGAAATTTCGATACAGGATTTCGCGGAACTGGTCAACAAGGAGATGTTTTTCCAGAACTCGGAATATGTGGCAACGCGGGAACGGCCCACGGGTAATTATTCAGACTACCTGACTGATGCGGACGTCGAATACCTCAAGACGGTATATCCCGGAAAAGGTGCGATGCTGGCGAAAAATTTCGCTTCGCTGCTCCGCCCCCTCTGCAACCCGGTTTTCAGCGACGATCAGTTGGATTATATTTGCGGCGAGGATGCGGACCTGTGGCGCGAATTCCGCAGCAGCCTGCCCGCCATCAATCAATATGAAAGTAAGGAGGGCGCCTCACCCGAAGAACTCGAAGCGCTGGACGGTGTTTCCGACCCGTTCTTCCGCGCGACCTACGACCACATGCGCGCGCAAGCCATCAAAGCCCGTGACGAAGCTCTCGCGGCCGGCGGATTCGTGATAGTTGACGTACCGGCTGTACCGGCGGAAGATATGCTGGAAGCCATCATCGCCGAGCATAAAGGCAAACCGGTGTTCGTGGACTTCTGGGCTACATGGTGCGGCCCCTGCCTCAACGCGATGAAGACCATCAAACCGCTCAAAGGCGAGATGGCCGACCACGGGGTGGTGACAATATATATTTCCAACACCTCTTCACCCGAGACCAAATGGCTCGCAATGCTTCCCGATATCGGCGGCATCCATTATTATATGCAGCGTGAAGACTGGTCGGCACTGTGCCAGAAGTACGGCATCGAGGGAATCCCGCAGTATATGATCTTCGACAAAGAGGGCAATAAAACGTTCCAGACGGCCGGGTTCCCGGGCGTGGAAAATATGAAGAACGAACTGGAAAAAGTCTGGTAGGCTTTTCCCATGATCTATTGCGAGCGGACGGGCCAAAGCCCGTCCGTTTGTTTTGCTACCTTTTCAACAACCACACGATATAACCGATATAGAGAAGCAGGAAAATCACCCCCTCGATACGGTCGATTCGGCGGGAGCGGAACGTAAAAGCCGCCACGAAGATCAGCACCGCCGCTACGAAAACGGCAAACAGGTCCCCCATCGTAATATCGCCCATTTGCAGTGGGCTTACCGCCGCACTGGCGCCCAATACCAGGAAGATATTCATTACATTAGACCCCAGGATATTGCCCAATGCTATGCCCGGTTTTCGCTTTACGGCGGCCACGACGCTTGCCGCCAACTCCGGCAGGGACGTACCCCCCGCCACGATCGTAACGGCGATCACCGTATCACTTATCCCGAACCTTTGTGCCATGGCTACCGCCCCGTTAAGGAACAGCTCCCCGCCGGCCAACAAGCCCGCGATACCCCCGACGGTCATCAGTACAAGTACCCACATCTTACGCCGTTTGGTCTCGCCCACCCCGGCCGCCTGCTGGGTGGTGCCGTATGTCTCCTGCGAAGCCCCACTGCCGCCTGCCGGAGCGCATCTGACGGCCGACTGCGAATAGATCGTATAAGCCATGAACACCGCGAAAAAACAGAGTAACAGCCACCCCTCCGACCTGCCGATCACGGCCGTAGGCCCGTCGCCCAGGTAAACGTCCGCCGCGCAAAAGATCAGTACCACCGTCGCCAAAACCCCGAACGGGATATCCTTGCGCACATTGTTGGCCGTCAACGGCAGCGGCATAATAATAGCCGTCACCCCCACGATAACCAGCGTATTGAACATATTGGACCCGACCACATTCCCGATAGCGATGGCCGTCTCTCCCCGCATTGCCGACAACACGCTGACCACCAACTCCGGAGACGACGTCCCGATAGCGATAACAGTCGCCCCCACGATAAACTCCGACAACCCGAACCGCCCCGCAATACCCGACGCCCCGTCCGTCATCACATTCGCCCCGACAACGACCAAAACCAACCCAAATATCAAGTAAAAAATATCCATGCCGTTAAATTACATTTTTTGTTCTCTATTGCAAACGGAGAACCAGATTTTCCGAGCAGTGAGGGTACGCTTACTGGCAAGCGGTACCGAGTCGCGAGGAAAACAAGCCGACGGCTTTTTGTAATGACGAAGAGGAAAAAGATTGCTTCACTGGCGTTTGCAATGACGGAGAGAAGAGCAATGACGGGAATAATTGAAACGTCATTGCAATGGGAGGAACTGCAACCCGGACGTCATTGCGAGGAGCGCCAGCGACGTGGCAATCTTAATGGAAGCGAATTGACTGAGAGGAATAGAGAAGAGATTGCTTCACTGCGTTCACAATGACGGGGAAGAAACGTCATTGCGAGGAGCGGAGCGACGAAGCAATCTAAGTGGAAACGGAATCTCCCATCCCGGCAAAGCCGGGAATTATCCGCCATTTTCGCCGGGGCAGGATTAAAGTCGCAAGAGGGAGATCACCCGAACTACCTTGTGGTGAGGGAAGCTCCCGGAAGCGACGCCTGACCCCGGCGAGGCGGTGTCTTTTGATCCACTTTTGGACAAGCAAAAGTGGAAAAGAAAAGAACAAAAAATGCGCAAGGCATTAATAACTGTTGCAATGGCGAAAGAGAAGAGATTGCTTCATTAACATTCGCCATGACGGGAAAGAAACGGCATTGCGAGGAGCGGAGCGACGAAGCAATCTTAATGGAAGCGAATTGACCGAGAGGAATAGAGAAGAGATTGCTTCGGGCTTGAAGCCCTCGCAATGACGGAGAGGAAAGAGATTGCTTCGGGCATATAGCCCTCGCAATGACAAAAGTCAGTTCCTGATTTTCGCCGTCTCTCCCCATGCTGCGTTCGTCAGCTCTTACAAGAAAGAACAGAAAAATCAATTAATTCCATGGATGGTTTTTAACAAAATGTATGCAGGGTTTTTGTTAACTTGCGGGTTTTTGGGGGTTATGGGTTTGTGGGTTAAACGGTTTAAGTGATTTTTCAGATGGATTTACGGGGTTTATTCGGAGTTTTAGCGGTTGCGGCGGCCATTATAACGGCGGGGTGTAAGAGCGAGCGGACGGAGGAGCCGGTGCCGCAGGATTTTATCGGCGATGCGGCTTTTCTGGCTATTTGCCTGCAGTATCACGATCTGGACGGGGACGGGGTGTTCACAGTCGAGGAGGCGGGGCAGGTTACGGAGTTGATTCTGAATAATTGCGGGGTGCGGTCCCTGGAGGGGATCGAGTATTTCAGCAACCTGGATTACCTGGATTGCACGGAGAATTATATCTCCGAGATAGATGTAACGGGGTGTACGAAGCTGCGGGTGTTGAATGCCAATTACAACCCGTTGGAGTCGGTGGACGTGTCGGGGTGCCCCCTGTTGGAAGAGTTGTGGTGTGTGCCACGGGACGAGAGCCTGGACGGCGGCAAGCAGGAGGGCCGGCTCACGAAACTGGACGTGTCGAAAAACCCGCTCCTGAAGTCCCTGAACCTGAACTACCTGGGCCTCAGCGAACTCAACATCGGCAATAACCCCGCCCTCACCGAGCTCTACATAGAATATAATTCTATCGGCAGCCTTGACCTGTCGCATTGCACGGGGTTGAAGAGCCTCTATGCGTGGAATTCCGGATTGAGGAGTATCGCACTCCCTGCGGCGGGGATATTGGAGCGGCTCGATATCGCTGACAACCAGATAGACAAACTGGAACTGTCCGGACAATCGGCACTGGTATACCTCAGCTGTTCGGGCAATCCTATATCCACGCTGGACCTGAAAGATTGCATCGCGCTCTCTTCGTTCAGTTTTCTGGAGGGACAGTTGGCGTCGCTCGACGTCGCGGGGTTGAAAAACCTGCGTATCCTGAATTGCAGGGACAATATGCTGTCGCGGCTGGATATTACGGGGTGCGAATCGCTGTGGTCGCTCAACTGCGACAATAACCGGCTGACGGAGCTGGCGTTCGACTGCCAGACTATCCTGGAAACGATATGGTGCCGCAGTAACTATATTACCGCGCTCGACGTAACGGGTTGTCCGGCTCTGCGGAACCTGTACTGCGACGATAACAGTCTGGTGTCGCTCGACGCATCGGGCCTGCAATACCTCGGGACCGTGAACGCCACGAACAACCTGCTGACCGCTCTCGACGTATCAGGGTGCGGCAACCTGTCCACCCTTACGTGCGACGGCAATTCCTTACCCGCCCTCGATGTTTCCGGGCTTACGGGGCTTCAAACCCTAACCTGTTCCGACAATCGGCTGGCCTCGCTCGACATTGTGGGATGCACGGCCTTAAAAGCGCTGGATTGTTCGGGTAACCTGCTGGACGGCCTCGACCTTACCGGGTGCTCGGCACTCCAAACCCTCGACTGCGACGACAACCAACTTACGCGGCTCGACCCGGCCGGCCTCGAAGCCCTGACCACCGTCCGGTGCCGCCGCAACCGCCTTGCGGAACTGGACTTCACCGGGTGTACCGCCCTGCAGGCCATCTACTGCGACACCAACCAACTGACCCGACTGATCACCGGCGGCCTGACGCGCCTGGCCTCGATATATTGCCGGGACAACTTCCTGACCGAACTGGACCTTACGACCAACTCCGCACTCACGGGTCTATACAGCTCCGGCAACACAGGCCTGGTGGTCTACCTCACACAGGCAGTTTACAACAGGCTCTCCGACCCCGAAACAAATAACCCGGACGCCGACTTCCGGATACAATAATCCTCCCGGGACAGTACTTCATTTCGCCAGTGAGTGATCCTTTCGGCTGTAAGTGATCCTTTCGGCAATCGACGATAAAGCCGCCCGGTGGGGCGGCTTTATCGTCGATGTTTGTATGTGAGAGTTTATTTCTTTTTCCTCTTCTCTTTCGAAGAATCCCCCGCGACCGGCTGCAGGTTGTATTTTTTCAGCTCGCTGCTGAACGAATACGGTGCGTCCTGCAGCAGGGTGCCGCGCAAGAGCGACGGCTCGGCGGACATCGTATAGTCTATTTTGGCGCCGGATGTAAGGTCGCCGTGGGTAAAGTAATTCTTCTTATAGTCCTGACCGTCGAGGCGCAGGGCACTCACGTACCGCGTATCCTCGTCGTTACCGGGGGCGCTGATGGTTACCTTGTTGCCGTTCTCCAGATGGATAGTAGCCTTGCCGAAGAGCGGGGAACCGAGGATATACTCGTCCGTTCCGGGGCAAACCGGGTAGAACCCGAGGGCCGAGAAAACGTACCACGCCGAAGTCTGGCCGTTGTCCTCGTCGCCGCAATACCCGTCCGGGGTAGCCGAATAGAAGCGGTCCATCACGTCACGGACCCAATACTGCGCTTTCCACGGCTGGCCCGAGTAATTGTACATATAGATCATGTGCTGGATGGGCTGGTTGCCGTGGGCATAGTTGCCGGTGTTCATCACGGTCATTTCCCGAATCTCATGGATCGGGAAACCGTAGTAACTGTCGTCATAGATCGGCGGCACGGTAAAAACCGAGTCCATCATTTCATTAAAACCGTCGGCCCCGCCCATCAGGTCTATAAGTCCCTGGGGGTCGTGGAATACGCTCCACGTGTAGTGCCAGCTGTTACCCTCGGTGAACGCGTCGCCCCACTTGAGCGGGTTGAACGGCGACTGGAAAGTGCCGTCCTCGTTCTTGCCGCGCATCAGCCGCGTTTCAGCGTCGAACATATTGCGGTAGTTAAGCGCCCGTTTGGCATAGAGCTCCACCTCCTCTTTCGGCCGTCCCAACTTTTCGGCCGTCTTCATTATACACCAGTCGTTGTAGGCATACTCTAGGGTCCGCGCGGCACTTTCGTTGATACCCACGTCATAGGGTACGTAGCCCAGGGTGTTATAGTACTCGTGGCCGAGCCTTCCGGTCGAGCTCACCTGCGGGTGAACATGGTTCGCCCCGTGCTGCATGGCCTCGTAAAGTTTTTCGATATCGTAGCCCTGCAACCCCTTGAGGTATGCGTCGGCCACAACGGAAGCAGAGTTATTGCCGATCATACAACCCCTGTGACCCGGGCTGGCCCACTCGGGCAGGAAGCCGCTCTCGAGGTAGGTATTGACCAACCCCTCCTGCATCTTCTCGTTCATCGACGGATATACCAGGTTGAGCAGCGGGAAAAGGCACCGGAACGTATCCCAGAAACCGGTATCGGTAAACATGTAACCCGGCAGAACCTCCCCGTTATACGGGCTGTAATGCACCGTCTGCCCGTTGGCGTCGATCTCCGACAGGTTGCGGGGAAACAGAACCGACCGGTAGAGGCAGGAGTAGAAAGTACGCAGGTTGTCTATATTGTCGTCCTCGATCTCGATGCGGCCCAGTACCTCGTTCCACCGGTCGCGGCCCTGCTGCATCACCTGCTCGAAATCGTTGTCGCCCAATTCTTTAAGGTTCAATTCCACCTGCTCGAGACTGATAAACGACGAAGCCACTTTTGCATGCACTATCTCGCCCTTGGCCGTACGGAACCCGATAATGGCCCCGGCATGGTTGGTCTCGGCCTCGAGGCTGCCCGTTGACAGCTCGCCGTTGTTGCTCACTGCCGTATATTCGAACGGCTTGTCGAACTCCACCACGAACCAGTTACGGAAATTGGCGGGCACCCCGCCGCTATTTTTCGTTGTATAACTCACTATCCGGTTACGCTCGGGCTCAATCCTGATATAAGAACCCCTGTCGAAGGCATCCACAACGACGTAAGACTGCTCCCGCTCCGGGAACTTGAACCGGAACATGGCCGCCCGTTCGGTCGGCGTGAGTTCGGTCACCACGTCATGGTCGGCCAGGTACACCTGGTAGTAATACGGTTTGGCGATCTCGGCCTTGTGCGAGAACCAGCTCGCCCTTTCCTCCTCGTCGAACACGGGGCCGCCCGTAACCGGCATTATCGAGAACTGGCCGTAGTCGTTGATCCACGGGCTGGGCTGGTGGGTCTGCTTGAACCCCCTGATCTTGTCGGCCGTATAGACGTACGTCCACCCGTTACCCATTTTGCCCGTCTGCGGGGTCCAGAAATTCATACCCCACGGCAAGGCCACCGCCGGATAGGTGTTACCGGTCGACAGTTCGAACTTCGACTGGGTACCCACCAGGATACTGACATAATCTACCGGAGTTTTCTCCTTTGCCGTAGCCGTCAACGCGGCCACGCTCATCACACTTAATAAAAGGTTCCTTAATTTCATAAAGTAGTTTCAACATTTAATATAACGCCCCATTATCAAATAACGGTTTAGATCCCGAGCTGAGTCTGCATAGCCCGTAAAAATAATTAAAATATGGATATTTTCTCCCCTTTCCCCCGTTTTATTGGCTCCGGAGCCCGCCCGGTGCTTATCAAGTCCAATTAAGCGATATTTTTATCTTTAATGCTTTGCGTTTCTTCCCCACCCAGCTACGGCCGACAGCTGGATGTTAGTTCGGCCGGGTAAGGCTTCTTTGCGAGGAATCCACTCCTGCCGTCATTGCGAAGAGCGCTAGAGACGCGGCAATCTCACGGGAAGCGCGATGGGATGAGATTGCTTCGGGCTTTCAGCCCGCAATAACGAAGCGGACAGAGATTACTTCACTGGCGTTCGCAATGACGGGGAATGTTCGCAATGACGGGAAAGAGAACCTGTCATTCCGAACTGGACGAACCCGGAGGAATCTCCTGTCCCGGCAAAGCCGGGAATTATCCGCCATTTTCGCCGGGGCAGGATTAAAGTCGCAAGAGGGAGATCACCCGAACTACCATGTAGTGAGGGAAGCTCCCGGGAGCGACACCTGATCCCGGCGAGGCGGTGTCTTTTGATCCACTTTTGGACAAGCAAAAGTGGAAAAAGAAATGAAAAGATGATGCGCAAGGCAGTACCAACTGTCGCAATGACGAAAGAGAAGAGATTGCTTCACTACGTTCGCAATGACGGAACGGGGAGGTTCGGAATGACGGAAAAAAGCGCCATTGAGAGCAAACAGAAACGTCATTGCGAGGAGCGGAGCGACGTGGCAATCTCATGGGAGGCGCAATGGGATGAGATTGCTTCGGGCTGTTAGCCCTCGCAATGACGAAGCGGAAAGAGATTGCTTCACTGACGTTAGCAATGACGGGGAAATATTCGCAGTGACGGGGAAAAAAGCAACATGGAGAGGAGCGGAGCGACTTGGCAATCTTATTTGGCACGCATTGTATATGTCCTGTCAATAATATAACAAATTTCCCGGCACGGGTTACGATTAACCGCCGCACGGCTCGCCGTGGTTTGAAACAGGAACCGTCACGGACTTATCAGACGTCAAATCGAAATCTCCATCATGTTAAATTCATAACAAAACAGCCCTTGTACCCCCGAAAGAAAAACACCGATTTGAAAAATCATACATTTTGCTTTAAATTTGCTACCCTGAAACCGACAATCGAACAAACTAAATTTTACTAAGGACTATGGAAGAACAGGTACGGCAGTACGTGGAGACGTTTATGTCCAACGTCAAAGCCAAGAACCCGGGAGAGAAAGAATTCCACCAGGCGGTACAGGAGGTCGTGGAGAGCCTCGCCCCCTATATCGTAGAAAACCCCCAGCTGATGAAGATGAAAGTCCTGGAACGGATCGCAGAACCCGAAAGGGTCATCATGTTCCGTGTGCCATGGGTCAATGACCGGGGCGAAGTGGAGATCAATAAAGGCTTCCGTGTCCAGATGAACAGCGCCATCGGTCCCTACAAGGGCGGCCTGCGCTTCCATGCCAGCGTGAACCTGGGCATCCTCAAGTTCCTCGCTTTCGAACAGGTGTTCAAAAACAGCCTCACCACCCTGCCCATGGGCGGCGGCAAAGGCGGCTCGGACTTCAACCCCAAGGGCAAATCGGACAACGAGGTGATGAAATTCTGCCAGAGCTTCATGACCGAACTCCAGCGCCATGTGGGTCAGGACACGGATGTTCCGGCCGGCGATATCGGTGTGGGAGCCCGTGAAATAGGGTTCCTGTTCGGCCAGTACAAACGCCTGCGCAACGAATTCACCGGCACCATCACCGGCAAGGGCCTCGACTGGGGCGGCTCCTATATCCGTCCGGAAGCTACCGGCTACGGCACCTGCTATTTCGCCGACGCCATGCTCAAAACCTGCGGCGAGAGTTTCGAGGGCAAGACCGTGGCAGTCTCCGGCTCGGGGAACGTGGCCCAGTATGCCGTAGAAAAAGCTACCCAACTCGGAGCCAAATGCGTTACCATGTCCGACTCGGACGGCTATATCTACGACCCGGACGGCATCGACGCCGAAAAACTCCAGTACATAAAAGACCTCAAGAACATATTCCGTGGCCGCATCCGTGAATATATCGAGCGTTACCCCTCGGCTCTCTATTTCCCCGGTGAACGTCCCTGGTCGGTCAAATGTGACATCGCCCTGCCATGTGCCACCCAAAACGAACTGGACGGCGACGAAGCCTCCCTGCTGATCTCCAACGGCTGCATCTGCGTCGCCGAAGGAGCCAACATGCCCAGCACCCCGGAAGCAGTCGAAAAATTCCAATCCGCCGGAGTGCTCTTCGGCCCGGGTAAAGCCGCAAACGCCGGAGGAGTCGCCGTATCGGGCCTCGAAATGACCCAAAACTCCATCCGCCTGAAATGGACCCCCGAAGAAGTCGACCAAAAACTCCAAAGCATAATGACCGACATCCACGATACCTGTGTCAAATACGGCACCGAACCCGACGGCAAAGTAAACTACGTCAAAGGAGCGAACATCGGCGGATTCCTTAAAGTCGCAAACGCCATGCTGGCACAAGGTATAGTGTAATTTTACTGATCATATTTTTGTTCTCTTTTGCAAAAGAGAACCAGAAAACTCTTCTGGAAACTTCGTTTCCTGCTACTGTCAGTTAGTAAATAGGGAGAGGCAAAAAGCCGTTGGCTTGCCTCTCCCTATTTACTAATTGAGAAAATCATGAGATACGCAGTATCTCCAAAAGTTAGTTCCTGATTTTGCATCGTCACTTGGCACTGAAAACAAGTTTTCATGCCCTCGTTCCTCGCAAAATTCTTTGGTTCTTTCTTACAAGAAAGAACAGAAAAATTCGATCCTCAAATTTCGCAATACATGACAACGCCGGATGGGTTGTCCGGCGTTGTTTGAGATATCCAAAGGCCTTTTGGATAGTGTTTTTAAGGGAGTTAAGGGAAGTAGATCTTTTTAGTTAATTGTATTGTATAGAATAAAAAGGTTATTCGGGATGTGGTTTGTCAGGCTTCTCCGACGTTGAATCCGACCGTCATGGGTCCCGGTTTTTCGTCCGGGTTTTCCGGTTGGGGCGGAGCTGTGATGTTTATGCGGCCCACGTTGCTTTCGTAGCGGGTGATATTGTCCTGGAGGGACATCAGCAGGCGCTTGGCGTGTTCCGGGGCGAGGATGATACGGTTTTTGACTTTGGCTTTGGGGACTCCGGGCATAAGTGCGGCGAAGTCTATGACGAATTCCGATGCTGAATGTGAAATGATGGCCAGGTTGGCGTAATTGCCTTGTGCCACCGTTTCGTCGAGTTCGATATCTATTTCCTGTTTTTTTTCCATGGAGGTATAATATAAGAGCGGAACAAACGGGGTACTTATAACTCCTTTCCGCAAATAAAATTATGCAGAACCGCCTTACGGTGTCGTCCGGGGCGCGTTAAGTTATCACTATTTTATCAACATAAACCGCTGTCCGGAAGCATCGGAGCACTTGCGAGAAGTGGCAAATGAGGAGTGGAAGGGGACCGGGGTCAGTCTTCGGCAGGGACTTCGTTCACCGAGCGGTAGAAATCCTTGAGCGCACGGGCCCGGGCGGCCCCTATAACGGCGGCCAGTACTTCTTCGGGGGCGTTTTTGATGGAATTCACCGTGCGGAATTTTTTCAGCAGTTTGGTTATCGAGGACGGTCCGAGGCCGGGGATGAGTTCCAGTTCGCTCTTTATAAAATCCAGCGACCGCTTCCTGCGGTGGAACGTGATCCCGAAGCGGTGGGCTTCGTTACGCAGGTGCATGATAACCCGCAGGGGTTCGCCCGTGCGGTCGAGGTAATAGGGGTTGGGGTCGTTCGGGTAGAAGACCTCCTCGATGCGCTTTGCAAGCCCAATTATGGGGACCTTGTCTTCGAGGCCCAGTTCTTTCAGCACCCCGTAGGCCGAACTCAGCTGGCCTTTGCCGCCGTCGACGATTATCAGGTCAGGCAGGTCGTTGCCCTCGTCCAGTTGGCGGCGGTAACGGCGGTAGATTATCTCGCGCATGGAGGCGAAGTCGTCCGGGCCTACCACCGTCTTGACGTTGAAGTGGCGATACTCCTTCCGGGAGGGCTTGGCGTCACGAAACACCACGCAGGAGGCTACCGGATTGGTACCCTGCAGGTTGGAATTGTCGAAGCACTCTATGTGGCGGGGCAGGCGGGGCAGGCGCAGTTCCCGCTGCATGGTTTCCAGGATGCGGTTGGCATGGCGTCCCGGGTCTTTGATCTCGAGGTTCTTCAGCCGTTCGAGCCGGTAGGCTTTGGCGTTCTTGAGCGAGAATTCCAGCAGTTTCAGCTTTTCGCCGCGTTTGGGCACGGTGAACTTCACCCCGGGGAACAACTCTTCTTCCGGGCAGAGGGGTACGACCACCTCACGGGCCAGCGGCCCGCTGATACGTTCGCTCACCTGCTGCAGCGCCCGGGTGAGTATGGTGCGGTCGTCGTCCTCGGCACCGAGGGAGAGCTGGGCGGTGAAACTGTTCACGATGGCCCCGCCGACTATCCGGGCAAAATTGACGTAGGCCGCGTCTATATCCTTGAGCAGGGAAAAGACATCCAGGTCCCCGGTAGTGGTGCTGATCACCACCGAACGGCTCACATAGCTGTCCAGTAGACGCAGACGCTGTTTGTAGCGCTCGGCCAGTTCGAATTTCATCCCGGCCGCCGCTTCGGCCATCCTTTCCTGCAGGTAGCTGCGCGTGGAGCGCATATCCCCCGCAAGGGTCTTCATAAGGATGGCAATATTGTGGTCGTAATCCTGCTCGGTCTGTTTACCGACGCAGGGGCCCTGGCAGTTGCCCAGGTGGTATTCCAGGCAGACGCTGTATTTGCCGCGTTCGATCATCGCCGGGGCGAGGTTGAGCGAGCAGGTGCGCAGTTGGTACAGGGCCCGGATAAGCTCCAGCATGTTCTTCTGCACCACCACGGAGGAGTAGGGCCCGAAGTACCGCGACCCGTCCCGGTTGATGATCCGGGTGGATTCCACACGCGGGAACGGCTCGTTGCGCACCACAATCCACGGATAGGTCTTATCGTCCTTGAGCAGGACGTTGTAGCGGGGCTGGAGGCTCTTTATCATGTTGTTCTCCAGCAGCAGAGCGTCCTGCTCGGTGGAGACCACGATATGGCGTATATCGCAGATATGCCGCAGCATGACCGTCACCTTGGGATACTGGTCCTTGCCCTCCATAAAGTAGGAGGAGACCCGTTTTTTCAGGTTCTTGGCCTTGCCGACATATATCACCGTGCCGTCGCAGTTCAGGAACTGGTACACGCCCGGCAGGTCGGGCAGAAGCGCGACCTTATCCTTGAGGTATTGTTTATCCCGGACTGTTGCCATACGGTTGCAAAAATAACCATTATGCTGCAAAATCCGGTCCTGCGGCACGGCCCCCGCCGTGGCGTGAGGACCGGCCCGGTTAAAATAAACCGTGGAACGCTACCAAATGTCTATCAGCATCGAGAATTGGAACACGCCGTTGTTTACCCGCTTGCCGGGATTATGGCGCACGATATCGTTAAGGCCGAGGTTATAGCGGACCGAAAAGTCCGCGAAAGTCCACGTCCGGTAGAAGATGCCGAAACAGAGGGCGTAATCGGTCTTGCGGAACATGGACCCTACCCCCTCCCTGTTCTTCTTGCCGGCCCATTTGTCCGTAACGTCGCTGATGGCCAGGTAGCCCACCTGAGGGCCGAATTCAAGCCCCAGTTTGCGCAGGGGCATATACTGGAATACGAGCGAAAGGTTTACATAGTCGTTCTTTATCCACAGCTCGTCGTCCGGCAGCGAAGCGCCCTGTCGCGAATAGGTCAGCTCGGGCTGTATAAAGAACCGGTGCCAAAGCCCACGGCGCGGTTCGAGGGATTCGCGCAGGTAAATACCCGTATGGAAATAGAGCGTGGCGTCGGCGGCGCTCGCATTGTTGTGCATGGCGATGTTGGCCCCGCCCTTTACGCCGAAATACTGGCAGTTGGCCGTTTGGGCCAAAGCCGGCAGCAGCAAAAGAAGCAACAGAGTTTTTTTCATGGGTCGTAGGGTTTAAGTAAGCGGAATAAAGGTAATAAAATTTCCGTACGGTGGTACCGCCCGATCGCGGCCGGTACCTGCCCGTCCGGCCTCCGCTTTTTCAGAAAACCTCCTTGAGGATCTGGACCGAGCGTATCTGGTCCACGGTGTCGAGGTGGTACCCGAGATATCCCAGCATGGCCTCCAAAAACCCCGACCGCCGCGAACGCGACAGCTTGACCCCGGCCAGGTCCTCCACCCGCGCCTGCATCATATCGTTCAGCAGGGCGGCGGTCTCGCGGTCGAAAGCCATGCCGTGGCGTGGTTCGAGCGGAGTGTAGGACCCGTTCTGTATGTCGAACCAGCTTCCGGGGGCGTGCTCGTTACCCGGGCAGAACCCAAGGTATTGGCTCAGCTGGGCCAAAAACCAGATATGGAAGTTAGCTACCCCGTCCGACATGCCGTCCAGCGCCTCCACCGACCCGCGAACGAAATCGAACAGCGGGCTGTGCGGCTCCGTTTCCCGCACCAGCCGGTATAACAGCTCGGCCATGAAAAGCGAGATAGTACTCTTGCGGATATCGAACGGTATGGTGGACATGGGGAACGCCGTGCGCATCTCCCGGATGCGGTGCAGCTCCATCTTCGGGGAGTGAAGTCCCACGAAATCCAGCACGAACATGGGCTGCAGGATGGACCCACGGTTGCTTTTGGATTTGCCGCCCCGCACTCCCTGCACCATGTATGACTGGCGGCCGACCTGGTCGGTCAGCATGTAGAGGATCACGGAACTCTCGCCGTACCTCACCGTATGAAGCACCACGCCGGTGGCCTTGTAATTCTTCATGAAACGGGGCGATACCCTGTAACGGGGTCTATAATTTAATGTTGAACAGAGTCTTTTTACCCTGCTCGGGCAGGAAGAATATCCGCCGGACATTTTCCTCGAGCCGCTTGCGGTCCTTGCGGGCGAACGATTGGAGCGGCAGGGCGTACTTCTTGCCGTTGGCGGTGCGGAACTGGATAAAGTTCTGCCCGAGCGGTTTGAACGACACGCCCTGTACGTCGGCCCGGGCGAACGTGAATTTGACCTTACCCTTGCGCGAGAAAGTGAACATATCGTCCCGGAACGAGAAGACCCATTTGGCCGCCCGTTTATCCAGAACATAGAAAATACCGGTGATCCCGAACCATAGCACGAGGAACAGCAAACCCGAGCCCCCGGCCTCGCCGGCGATAAACAAAACCACATAAACTATAAGGAACAGCAAACCGAACAGCCCCATGAACCACAGGAAAACATAGGGCACGGTGCTGTGCCGGGCCCGGACGGTGAATTCCAGGCCGGAGATGTCGGAGGCTTTGGCGATCTTTTCCCTTATCTTTTCGTCTGCAAGGTGGCGCATACATTCGGCGGCAAGTATCCGGTCCATCTCTTTTTTGTCAACGTTGGAGAAGACCGAGAGGTTGACCACCACCCGCTTACGGGAAGCCAGGTAAAAAACGTATTCGTCCTTATAATGGTTCACGTCGATCACATCATCGAAGCGGAAGCGGGCACGCCGCATTTTCAGCTCCCCGTCCGATATGGTGATACGGGGTGGGAGCATAATGTCGACCAGAAAAAGTACGGCTCCGACAACCGCAAAGAAAAGGGCCGCTACTAGGTCCACAAGTTCATGCTCGCCGTTGTAGCTCAACCAGAAAACGGCCGCAATGGCCGCGAAAACCACCAGGATCTTAAGCCTGCGGACCGCCCATTTCGTGAGGTCGGCCCGGAATACGAGCTGTGCCATAATATTTTTTTAAGTTCAGGTTCGTTCCGGCCTTGTGCCGTCAGTTCGGCCGGCGGAAAGTTATCAGTTCTTCGAGGGCAGGTAGGACCAGTTGCGCGAATAGTCGAGCATCTGTTCCACGTAGCTGTCAGTGTATTCCACCTGTATGTCCACTATCTTGCCGTTCTCCATCACCGGGTTGTAGACCGGGTTTACGAAGCCCGAATAGGGTTCGATACCCAGGGCCGAGTAACGGGCCAGCACCTCGGCATGGAGCGCCGGGTCCACCTGCACCCCGTATTTCTCCACGAGCGCCCGGCCGGCCTGGTAATCCCCGGTGGACTTTATGCGCTGTACCTCCCGCAGAAGCTCGGCGAAAAGCCCGCGCAGTTTGTCGAAATCGTTGACCACGACATAGGTCTTGCCGTCCCGGACCACCTTTTCGATAACGTTTTCCGGCAGGCCCCGCTCGTAACACCATTCGGCGATCAGCTTACGGTTGCGCATGTGTGCCTGTTCGACATTTTTGCCGGGCTGGATGCGGGTGAGCTGGGTCATCATGCCGTTCATAATGTAGCGGGCATATTCGGCCTTGGCCACGTCCTCGGACGGGACGATCCCCAGTTCCATAAGTTTCGGGTCGGCTATGTAGTAGAGCGCGAACAGGTCGGCGCGGGCCTCCTCGAGGGGCGACCCGTAATTTTTCAGCTCGTCCCCCTTGACCCCAGGCACCAGCTGGCCGGAGCCGTGGCCCAGGCATTCGTGCAGGTCGGTATGCAGGTTATCGGCAAGCGAGCCGTATTTCTCTATGCGCTCACGGTCCTCTTCGCGGAGCATGAATTCTTCGAGGAAGCCATTGCCTTTAGCCGCTTGGTCGTATGCGTCGGTGATGTTCTGGATGGTTACCGATTTGGAACCGTAGTCCCTGCGGATCCAGTCGGCATTGGGCAGGTTGACCCCGATGGGAGTGGCCGGGTAACAGTCCCCGCCCAGCATCGCCGCGGTTATCACTTTGGCCGACACCCCTTTGACCTCCGGCTTTTTGAACCGGGGATCGATGGGCGAGTTGTCCTCAAACCACTGGGCGTTGCGGCTTATAATCTCCGTGCGGCGGGTAGCCTCGTTGTTGCGGAAGTTGATCATCGACTCCCACGAAGCCTTGAGACCGAGCGGGTCGCCGTAAACCTCGGTGAAACAACAGACGTAATCGACCATCGACAGGGTGTCCTGCACCCACATTATATTGAACTGGTCGAACTCCTCCAGATCGCCCGTAATGTAGAACGAGATCAGTTTCTCGATGGCGGCCCGCTGTACCGGGTTGGCATGCTCCGAAGCCTTTTCGAGCCAGTAGACGATCTTCTCGATGGCCGGGGAGTACATCCCGCCGATCTTCCATACCCTTTCGACCAGCTTGCCGTCCTGGTCTTTGGTCAGTTTGCTGTTCAGGCCGTAGGAGACGGGCGTATTGTCCGCCGGGTCCGCCATACGGTCGTAGAACTGCTCGGCCTCCTGCTGGGTGACCCCCTCGTAATAATTCATGGCCGAGGTCAACAGCATGTCCTCACCCTCCTGCTGGTTTACCCGCAGGGGCATGAAGTCCGGATCGAAGATCACCTTTTTAACGATATATGCCAGTTCCTCGGGCGTACCGTAATCGTCCGGGAACCGATCCTGCGGCGTGGAGTTGAACAGCAGGTCGAAGAACTCCGGGCTGAACTCCGGGCTGAACTTATCGTTGGAATAGTGGTGATGGACCCCGTTGGCGAACCACACTTTTTTAAGGTATTTCTCGAACCCGGCCCACTCCTCGGAGGCCCGGCCCGTCGTACCGTGTTCGTACATCGCCTCAAGGGTGCGGCGCACCGGCAGGTTATAGCGGCAGTTCTGGTCGAACAGTATGTCCCGCCCGCAGAGGGCCGCACGGCTAAGGTAATAGACAAGCATCTTGTCGTCGAGGCTGAGCGAGTCGAACTCCGGCACCTGGTACCTCAGTATCTTTATATCGTCGAACCGGTCCACGGTCCAACTGAAACCGGGCTCCTGCGGCTCCTGCGCGCGGTTACACGCGGTTATGCTAAGTATTGCTGCTGACATAATAACGGTCGGTAATGTTATTTTCATGGCGGTGGGTTTTGATCCCCACAAAGTTATTGTTTTTACCGGAAAAGCGCGCTTCCAATTAAGATTGCTTCGTCGCTGTGCTCCTCGTAATGATGTTCCCGTCATTGCGAACGCAGTGAAGCAATCTATTTCTTCCTTTCGTCATTGCGAAAATTGTCAATGCCTTGCGCATTTTATGCTATTTCTTTTCCACTTTTGCTTATCCAAAAGTGGAGCAAAAGACACCGCCTCGCCGGGATCAGGTGTCGCTCCCGGGAGCTTCCCTCACTACATGGTAGTTCGGGTGATCTCCCTCTTGCGACTTTAATCCTGACCCGGCGAAAATGGCGGACACCTCCCGGCTTTGCCGGGATAGGATATTTCTCCGGGTTCCACCAGTTCGGAATGACAGGTTCTCTTTCCCGTCATTGCGAACCTCTCCGTTCCGTCATTGCGAACGCCAGTGAAGCAATCTTCTTCTTTCCCTCGTCATTGCGAACGTCAGTGAAGCAAACTCTTTTTCTCTTTTCCGTCATTGCGAGGGCTGGAAGCCCGAAGCAATCTCGGACAGTACATTCCCGGCAGGGCGATCTGCCGACTGCCGGCCTCTTATATCGGCCGGGAGAGGGACGGGGGTGTATCCCTTTGTAAATAACCGCCGGGCAGGACAGAGGGGACCGGTTTTTCTTGGGTGGATACCGCGTTATTTATAATCTAATTCATAACTTTGCTGCGCCGTCGACAGGCATAGTGGCAAAAAACGTGCTGCTTACCTGCTTGCGGCGCCAAAAACAATGCAGATATTTACTACTCGCATCTCGCTCGAGCAGGCGCTCGAAGCCCTGCCGGGCCGTCCCCGTGGGCTCGTCCCCACGATGGGGGCACTCCATGCCGGGCACCTGTCGCTCGTGGAGCGGGCGCGGGAGGATAACGCGGTGGTAGTGGCCAGCGTATTTGTCAACCCCTCCCAGTTCAACGACCCGGAGGACCTGCGCAAATACCCGCGCACGCCCGAGGCCGATCTCGAGTTGCTGGAGCGTGCGGGTACGGACGTGGTCTTTATGCCGTCCGTCGAGGAGGTCTATCCCGAACAGGACGGGCGCCGGTTCGACTTCGGGCCGCTGGATTCCGTGATGGAGGGGGCTACCCGCCCGGGCCATTTCAACGGAGTGGCGCAGGTGGTAAGCCGGCTGTTCGAACTGGTCGGGCCCGACCGGGCCTATTTCGGCGAAAAGGATTTCCAGCAGGTCGCCGTAGTGAAAGAATTATGCCGCCAGTGCGGTTACGGCCTCGAGATAGTATGCTGTCCCACGGTGAGGGAGCCGGATGGCCTGGCCATGAGTTCCCGCAACACCCTGCTCGGCCCCGAACACCGGGCCGCCGCCCCGGCCATCTACCGGGCCATGAGCTCCGCCGCCCAAAAGGTACGCGAGCAACTGGAGGCAGGCATCCCGGTCTCCGTTGGGCAAACCGAACGTGAGGTGGCCCGGGAGATAGATTCGGAGCAATTGTTGGAGGTTATATATTTTCGGCTCGTGAACGCGGCTACCCTCCTGCCGGCACGTTCTTGGGACGAAGAGGGCGGCATACAGGGCTGTGCCGCCGTACAGGCCGGCAATGTCCGGCTCATTGACAACGTCCGTTTTATTTAGGAGCGATGGAAATAGAAGTTTTGAAATCCAAGATACACAGGGCCACCATCACGGAGGCCAACCTCAACTACGTGGGTAGCATCACTATCGACGAAGACCTGCTCGATGCGGCCAATATGATCCCCGGCGAAAAAGTGCAGGTGGTCAACGCAAACAACGGCGAACGGCTGGAGACCTATATCATCAAGGGCGAGCGGGGCAGCGGGTGCGTATGCCTCAACGGTCCGGCGGCCCGCAAGGCCGCGGTCGGCGACGTGGTTATAATTATCTCCTATGCCCGCATGGACTTCGAGGCGGCCAAAAGGTTCAGCCCCTGGATCGTCTTCCCCGACACCGCCACCAACCGGCTGGTAAAATAAAGTCCTGTCGGGGTTTCTAGTATTTATTTTTATTTCGGTGAAAAGCGTTCGCTTTTTACACTTTTGCTTGTCCGAATGACGGTCGTATCAATGTTTTTCTCCGATACTTTTTCGTTGCTGCCCGTGCATTGGTTCCCGGACGGTATAATTTTTCTTAACGCATACCCCCCTCCCGAGAAACCGGGAACGCGGACAGTTCCAATCTTGCCGAAGCCGCCCCTACCGTCAATGCGAGGAGCGGAGCGACGCGGCAATCTTAATTGGAAACGCAAGGAACGAGATTGCTTCGGGCTTTCAGCCCTCGCAATGACGGAGAGGGAGGGATTGCTTCACTGACATTGGCAATGACGGGAAAGAGAACCTGTCATTCCGAACTGGTGGAACCCGGAGAAATCTCCTGTCCCGGCAAAGCCGGGAATAACATCCGCTGTACCATTGACACGGAAACAAGTTGCGGGAGGGAAATCACCCGGGCTACCATGTAGCACGGGAAGTTCCCGGAAGCAACGCCGTGGAGATGGCAGCGGCAGGTTTTGGTTCCACCTTTTGCCTGCTCAAAAGGTGGAGAAGAAATGAATGGATGATTCGCAAGGCTTTAACAACTGTAATTGCGAGAATAAAGGGGCGAAGAAATCTTTGTAACCCCTACCGTCATTGCGGGGAGCGGAGCGACGCGGCAATCTTACTTGGAAGGCAAGGACCGAGATTGCTTCGGGCTTATAGCCCTCGCAATGACGGGAAAAGAAACGTCATTGCGAGGAGCGGAGCGACGTTGCAATCTAACTGGAATCGCAATTTCTATCTCTCCTACAAACCCCAGTATGACATTTCCCGGATAGAACACTGGGGCGATACGGACCGCCAACCCGTCCGCCGGGTCAGTGTTTTTCCCGCAGGCGCAGTTCGCGGGCGTGTTCGACCGTGGCTATAAGGCGCTGGGCCTCACGGCAGGAGATCAGGTATCGTTGCTCGTAAATATCTTCGATCACCACAAGGCGCCTGCGTTCGGTTGCATAGACCTTTACCAGGTCCCATTCCCGGTAATCCAGCCAGTAGCCGTAATAGCCGAAGAACCCGAAACTTCCCAACACACACAACAGCCTGCGGCCGTACTCCCCCGGAGCGGCCTCGCGGATGGTCACGATGTCCCGCAGGTCGATACGGGTCATTTCCACAACGCAGTGAATCTCCAGGTAATCGTCGTCGACCTTGACATAGCGCGGTATCGACAGTATATAGAGCGCGACCACCGCGGCAAGCACCGTCAGCAGCCAGGCCTGCATGTACCCCGGTTCGGTCAGGAAGAGGAGTACGGCCACAGCGGCCGCAACGGCCACAATGTAAAGCGCCGTCAGCCGCTTGCTGAGTTTATCGCGTTTATATCCGAACCTGGCTTCCATACTTATTCAGGGGCTGCCTGCACTAAGACAGCGGACGCAACGGCTATATCCGCAGGGTAGGTTATCTTTATGTTTTCCGGCGAGCCGTCACACAGCGCCACCCGGTGGCCCAGGGCTTCGACGACCTGCGCGTCATCCGTGAAAGTGTCGCGGTACGGCTGCCCGTAAGCTTGTTTCAGCAGGTCGTAACGGAACCCCTGCGGGGTCTGCACCGCCCGAAGCCGAGCACGGTCCAACGGTTCCGACCGTTCGCCGTCCATAACAATGCGGAAAGAATCGGTGGGTGTTACCACCGGTATCGCCGCCCCGTGTTCCCGGGCCACACGGACAACATCCCGTATAACCTCCAAAGGCACCAGCGGCCTCACCGCATCGTGCACCAGCACAATGTCGCACGGGCTGATTGCGGCCAGCGAATTGCGGACCGTCTCGAAGCGGGTCCGCCCGCCCCGGCACACCCTGCATTCCCGCAGCAATTCATACTGCACGGCCGCCCGCTCCCACAACTGCTCCATACCCTCGCCCAGCGCTATATATATCCTCGCCTCGGGGAGGGCGTCGCGGAACCGTTCCACCGTATGGACGATCACCGGCTTACCGCACAGGTCTATGAACTGCTTGGGCAACGGACCGCCCATCCGGGTGCCGCTGCCGCCAGCTACGATAAGTACAGCCGTTGTGTCCTTTCCCAAACCTGCTCCGGGTTAATTTCCGTCACTGCTCTTCCCTTGTCCGCAGGTAGAGCCCCACGAGCCTCTGCACCGTATCGGAGAGGGAAGAATATTCAAAATTAACGTATTTTTTGATTTCTTCGCCGTCGTAATAATGTTTGCCGTAAAGAACGGAGACCATTTCGGGTGTCAGCAGCGGCTGGCGCCGGGTCATACGGCATACGATCTTTTCCACCGCCGAGGCGGCTTTGGCGGCCCTCTGCGGGAGGTGGGTGCGCGGGGGCTTGCGGCCCGTGACCCGGCAACCCTCCGCCAGGAATTTCTTGAAAGGCATATTGCAGGATGAGAGTACGAAGCGCCTGCCCGTAGCCTCGGCGCACCCGGCCAGCAGTACCATGGCCCGGGCCACGTCGCGGGCGTCCACCCAACCGGTCACCCCGGTGGGATAGACCGGGATACGCGCGGCCAGCACGGGAAGTATAGCCCCGCTCCCGCTGATGCGAGATGCACTCCACCCGAGGATAGTAACAGGATTGACGGTGACCGTCCGTAAGCCCCGGGCCGCGGCCTGAACTACTTCCAGCTCCGAAAGATATTTGCTCTCGGCGTAACCGCTCCCCTGACCGGAGAATCCCGGCCGGCAACTCGAGTCAATGCGGCCTCCGGCTGTCGGCAGAAGAGCCGCTACGGAACTGACGTGGACCAGCAGGCCGGCATCCGCCGCCATGGCCGCCCCGGTCACCGTGCGGGTTATGGAGACGTTTGTTTGTATCAATTCTTCGCGGTCCCTGCCCCCGATAGCCACTTCGCCCGCACAGTTGAACACTACGTCGGCCCCCTGCATAGCCTCCGCCAGCTCATCGGGGTTGCTCGGGCGGAACGGGGCGATATCGAGCCTCGCCGGGTCGAACGGGTAGCCCTCCGCCCGCCAGATCTCCCTGATCTTCTCCAGGCCCACGAGCGAGCGCAGGGCGATGGTTATATCGGTATATCCCCGTGAGAGCAGTTCCCCGAGCAGGTAGGAGCCGAGCATCCCGCTCGCCCCGGTCACGACGATGCGCTTAGCGGTGTCCGTGCCGCAAGTCGCGTGATCACCCGGGGCTACCGGGTTACCGTTGGCCGGGGCCGGATGGTCGATACGGATTGGAGGGTATTCTTTCATTGCGGTTGTGCGGTTTATGCGGGGTTCAAACCCGGTCCCACACAATTTTTTTGCCGAAACCGAGGGTGTTGTCCGTCAGCTTCATCCAGCCGGGTTCCAGAACCCACAGGTGCAGGTCGGCGACGGCCGCATAGGGGAACCGCTTCAGGTATACCGCCAAAGCCCCAATATCGCCCGGGTCGCGGTAAACGGTGCCGGTTATCTGGAGCCCCTGTACGCGCCCCACCGTGCGGGTCTCCAGCACTATCGACGCGGCCACCCGGGGGTCGGCCGTCATCTCCCGGACATGGCGCGTCTTGTCTTCGGAGGTGAAAACCAGCAGGTTGCTATCCGGCAGGTAGGCGTAGAACATATTCGCACACCATAGCCCCTCGGGACCCTGTGTGGCGAGGGTCAGCACGTGGTGCTTTCGGATAAACCGGAGTATGGGAGAAGGTACGGACATATTCAAGGATAAGATCCGGGTGATTTGTAAATGTACAGACGGCTATTGTTCCGTGGCCGCGGAATCGGCCGGGGAAGCAGTACTGCCGTTAATCTGCACTGATGTGGAGTCTGCGGCAGGTACCGTTATCTGCGACAGGTCGGTTATCCGGAGCGAGTCCGGCAGCTCCCCACGAAGCTCGGCCATCACCAGGTCCCGCACGGCCATAAAACGGTCGATATTGGCGCTCGAGATGGGTTCGGCGGGTTCGGAAGTCATCTTCAGGGGGTCCACCGGCTTACCGTTCACCCACACCCGGTAGTCCAAGTGCGGCCCCGTAGCGGTGCCCGTACTGCCCACGTACCCGATCAGGTCGCCCTGGTTCACACGCTTGCCCGCTACGATTCCCGGCGCATAACCCCGCAGGTGCAGATAGCCGGTCTCGAGCTGCGAATTATGCCTTATTTTCAGCGTATTGCCGCCTCCTTTGCTATCCCAGCCCCGGAAAGACACGGTGCCGTCGGCAACCGCATAAACTTCCGTTCCGGCAGGGGCGGCATAGTCCACGCCGTAATGCGGACGGACGACCCTGTGCACAGGGTGCATCCTTGCCGGCGAGAACCGCGAGGAGATGCGGCTGTATTTGAGCGGGGCCTTGAGCATCGCCTTGCGCAGGCTGTTGCCCTGCTCGTCCCAGTAGGTGACCTTGCCGTCCTGGTCGAACGGGATGGCGTAGTAATCCTTGCCGCTGTGGGTAAATACAGCTCCCCATATACGCCCCACGCCAACGCTGGTCGTATCCACGTATTTCTCGTCGTAAATCACCGTGAACCTGTCCTGTTTTTGCAGCCCGAAGAAATCGACCGTCCACTGGTACACCTCCTCGAGTTCCGTAGCCAGCGAGGCGGGCATACCGCCGCCCACTACGGCGTTCCACAGCGAAGAGTTGATCTCCCCGGTGCGGATCTGCCGCTCCAGGTGTATGTCTTTCAGCTCTTTACGTACAATGACGGAATCTTCCTCGAACGAGATCACCAGGAACTCCGTGAGGTTGTGTTCGTAAACGAAATGGGCCAGCCGCGGGATCGAATCCTGCGTGAGGAACACCGTATAGTTGTTCCCCGCGCGTATGTTGCGGAGGCTGAAAACGCTGTCCGCCGCCTTTGCCGTGCGGTCCACCACGGCCGGCGAAACCCCGTAGCGCTGGAAGATGTTCGAGATGGTCTGGCCGCGCTCGATCACCCCCTCGTCCATGCCGTAACCCGTATAGTCTATGCCGTACAAAAGGTCGGCCGTGGCTTCCATCTCGACCTGTGCAAAGTCCTCCCCCTTACTGCTTTTGCCGATCCCCCTCCACAGGAGGAATACCGCCAGGAGAGCCACCAGAGCCACCCCGACGAACAAATTTCCTCTTTTTTTTAACATGGCGTTAAAGATACGTAAAAATCACAAGGGGTCCGAAAAATCCTATCTGAAAAATTGCTACATTTGTAACAATAGTAAAACTACCGATATAGTGTCCAGGGAACACGGCAAGGCGAAGTCACGGGTAAAACCGCAGTGGCTAAAGGTGAGTTTGCGCTCGGGCGGCGGGTTCGCCGGGGTTGCGGGGATCGTGCGGCGCCATTCGCTGAACACTATTTGCAGCAGCGGCATGTGCCCGAACAAGGCCGAGTGCTGGGGCCGGGGGACGGCGACGTTCATGATCCTGGGTGAGGTTTGTACCCGAAGCTGCCGCTTTTGCGCGACCAAAACGGGGCGGCCCCTCCCGCCGGACGGCCGGGAGCCGGGGCATGTAGCCCGGTCGGTGGCCCTGATGGGCCTACGCCACGCGGTGGTCACTTCCGTTACGAGGGACGACCTTGCAGACGGGGGCGCCGGGCAGTGGGCCCAGGTGATCCGGGCCGTGCGCCGGGAGAATCCCGGTACCACGGTGGAGGTCCTTATACCCGATATGCAGGGGCGGACGGAGCTGCTGGATACGGTGCTCGAGGCCGGTCCCGACATCACGGGGCACAACATGGAGACGGTCGGGCGGCTTACGCCGCAGGTCCGCAGCAACGCGGATTACCGGCGGAGCCTCGCAGTGCTGGAGCTTATAGCCCACCGTGGCCATACGGCCAAGAGCGGCCTTATGGTGGGGTTGGGCGAAAGCCGGGACGAGGTGCTGGCCACCATGGACGACCTGCGGCAGGCCGGATGTTCGATACTCACCGTAGGGCAGTACCTGCAGCCCACGGCCGGACATTGGCCCGTAGCGGAATATGTGGACCCCGAGGTGTTCGCCTATTACCGGGAGGAGGCCCTCGAAAGGGGGTTCTCTTATGTGGCAAGCGCGCCGCTGGTGCGTTCGTCATACATGGCCGAGCAGGCGCTCGGCAAATGCGTTAAGGAAGATAAAGCAGACTGAATATAAATGAGCGGGACGGTCGGATACAGGGATATGGGCCTGGTGGAATACGGGCGGTGCTGGGATTTCCAGCGCTCGGTGTTCGACGCCATGGTCGGCGCCAAGTCCGGCGGGGCGGCGGCCCCGGCCGGGGGCTGCGGCCCGGTGCTTATCCTGTGTGAGCATCCCCATGTCTATACCCTCGGGCGCAGCGGCGATGAGGCCAACCTGCTCGCCAGCGAGCAGTACCTGCGCAGTATTGGCGCCCGGTTCGTGAGGAACGACCGGGGGGGCGACATTACCTACCACGGCCCCGGCCAGTTGGTGGGTTATCCCGTTATGGATATAGAGGCCCTCGGGCTTGGGTTGAAACAGTATGTCAACCTGCTCGAGGAGGCCGTAATACGTACCCTTGCGCACTACGGTGTGGAGGCGGGCCGCTGTGAGGGAGCCACCGGCGTGTGGCTCGAAGCCGGCGACGGCCTCCCCGCCCGCAAGATCTGCGCCATCGGGGTACGCAGTTCGAGGTTCGTTACCATGCACGGATTCGCGCTCAACGTCTCGACCGATCTGGGCTATTTCGCCCATATCAACCCCTGCGGCATTACGGACCGC
Source organism: Alistipes sp. (assembly GCA_021201825.1). Taxonomy (GTDB): domain Bacteria; phylum Bacteroidota; class Bacteroidia; order Bacteroidales; family Rikenellaceae; genus WRDF01. The sequence goes on along the minus strand of JAJQED010000035.1, from coordinate 27,183 downwards.
GGGGTCACTTCGCTCTGCCGGGAGACCGGGCGGGATATTACCGTGGGCGAGGTAAAGGAAATTTTCAAAGGGGAATTCGCAGGGGTCTTCGGCGTAAAACTGGCGGTATGAGAACAGTAATTACATACCTTATCGTCGCAGGCGGGGCACGGAGTTGCCGCGTCGTTTCGCGTACGGCCGCATCCCTCCATCCAGTGGTAAGAAATATCAATAATATAAAAACGAATAATTATGCCTATTGCAAAGAAATGGGTGCTCAAAGCCCAGGGCGATGCAGGCACGGCGGCCACACTGGCCTCCGCGCTGGATATCCCCCCGGTGCTCGGGAACCTGCTCGTTCAGCGTGGCATAGGGACGGTGGAGGAGGCCGAAAGGTTCTTCAACCCGAGGTTAGAGGACCTGCACGACCCGTTCCTTATGAAAGACATGGACAAGGCTGTCGAGCGCATACGCAAGGCCCTCACCCAGGGGGAGAAGATCATGGTCTACGGCGACTACGACGTAGACGGAACGACGGCCGTAGCGCTGGTTTACATTTTTTTACGCCAGCAAGGCCATAAGGACCTGATGTTCTATATTCCCGACCGCTACACCGAAGGATACGGGGTCTCGGTCAAGGGGATAGATTATGCTGCAAGGAAAGGGGTGTCCCTGATCATCACGCTGGACTGCGGGATAAAGGCCACTGAGAAAGTGCTTTATGCCCGGCAGAAAGGCATCGACGTGATAATCTGCGACCACCACCTGCCCGGGGATACGATCCCGGATGCGGTGGCGGTGCTGGACGCCAAGCGTGAGGACTGCAACTATCCGTTCACCGAACTGTCGGGGTGCGGGGTAGGGTTCAAACTCGTGCAGGCTTACAGCCAGAAGTACGGCCTGCCGTTCTCGGAGATCGAGAAGCTGCTGGACCTTACGGCGGTGAGCATCGCTTCGGACATAGTGCCGCTGGTGGGCGAGAATAGGATACTGGCCTACTACGGGCTGAAAAGATTGAACGAAAAGCCTAACAAGGGGCTGCATTCGATAATAAAGATCTGCGGTTTGGAGAACCAGAACATAACCATCAACGACATCGTCTTCAAGATCGGCCCGCGCATCAACGCGGCCGGGAGGATGGCCGTGGACAAGGATGCGGAGAACACCTCCCCGTCCGGGGGGCATGCCGCCGTGGGACTGATGATCGAACGGGATGCGGCCACGGCCGGCCAGTTCGGCAACATCATCGACGACTTCAATTCCGACCGCAAGAACATAGACCGCTCGGTCACCATCGAGGCGCACCGCTACGTGGAGTCGCATCCCGAGGTGAAGAACGCCAAGAGTACGGTGGTCTACAATCCCAAGTGGATGAAAGGGATCGTGGGTATCGTGGCTTCACGGTTGATAGAGACCTATTACAAACCGACCGTGGTGCTCACGATGAGCAACGGCCTTGTGACCGGTTCGGCACGGAGCGTTCCCGGGTTCGACCTCTACCAGGCCGTAGAGTCGTGTTCGGACCTGCTCGAGAACTTCGGCGGCCACATGTATGCGGCGGGCCTTACGATGAAGCCCGAGAACGTGCAGGAGTTCACCCGCAGGTTCAACCGCTACGTGGAGGAGAATATAGACGACGAGATGTTGGTGCCGCAGGTGGAGATCGACTGCCACATTCTGCTCAGCGATATAACACCCAAATTCCGGGAACACCTTACGCGCTTCCAGCCGTTCGGCCCCGGCAATACGGCCCCCATATTTATGACCCGCGGAGTGAGCAATCCCGGTGACGCCAAGTTAGTGGGCGCCGAGCTGGAACACCTGCGGATGGAGCTTATACAGAAAGAGAAGCCTTACACCTCGATCTCGTGCATCGCGTTCCAACAGCCGTCGCACTACGAGTATATCCGCAGCGGCCGCCCGGTGGACGTATGCTACACGGTGGTCGAGAACCATTACCGGGGCGTGGTTACGCCGCAGCTGCGCATTAAGGACATAAAGATCAACTACAACTCATAAGCGATGCCTAACGCTTACAGCACATACCGCCCCTCGAACTTCCGCCGTGAATACACGGCAGAAGGGTCGGCGGCCGTGTGCTTCGGCAACCATTATATGTTTTCAAAAAAGGCGGGCACGGGGTCACACCCGGCGCCCGCCTTTATATTATATTTATTAACCCCTATTTATCTATTACAATGTCTCGTAAAACCTTACTTTCGGAAAAAGCACAGTTAGAGTGACTTTCCTCCTGTCGGTCCGGATGCGGTAGCGTCGCGGGCCGGGTGTGGTATTTTGCTGCCTGATCGCGGCATGATTACTGCGCCGGTCACTTTGTGATGTCCTGGCAATGACGGTGCACCCTGCGCCGGCCATTATCCTGATTCCATTCTTACGTACCGTTACGGCCCGTTTGTGGTCCTGCCTTACGTCTCCCGGGAAAAGTTGCGCCTTTCCCCGGAATCCAGAATGGCTACAGAATCTTTCCCCAATTTCAATAGTAAGGAAAGCAATGCATTGCCCGGCGAATATTTAAGAATCAATACAGGAGGAAAAAATTATGAAAAGAATAATTTTCTTTTGCTTCACCGTACTCTTACTGGGGGCATGCAGCAACAATGACGATCTGGGTACCCACATCTCGGACGAGATCCAGACGACTTTCCAGGATATGTATCCCGGCGCCAAAGGAGTGGAATGGGGCAAAATCGGCGTATATAAGGTTGCATATTTCACTTACAACGGGTCGCAGCTCACCGCATGGTACAACCAGGAGTCGGTGTGGTGCATGACCGAGACCCGTATGGACCTGATGACGGTCCCCTCGCGCGTGGCCAATGCCTACCGCGGAATGTCGGCAAATTCGAACAACGCCCAGTACGTGGACAAACTTACCCGTGACGGTATCGAGGAGATCTATGTAGTAGTGGAGTCGGCCACAGGTGAGCCGACCGAGTACTACTTCTCTACGGACGGCCTGTTGATAAAGGTCCTGAGCGGGGAGACGCTCGTTTACGGGGATTACCGTAACGAGATCGTACCCCAGATACCGGCATCGGTCTATACCACTGTGGAGGACCTCTACCCGGGTTCGCGCATAGTGGAGGTGGACGTTATCTTCCCCGGTATCCTTTATATCGAGGCCATACACGATTCGACACTGAAGACCCTCGAGTTCTCGCTCACCGGTTCGTGGTCGATGACCTCATGGGAGGTGTCGGAAACATACGTAAAAACGCAGAACCCGCAGGTCTATTCCGTTTACACGGACCTCGGTTATGCAACACGCAGCCAGCTGCTCAGCATCGACTATTGCGAGACCGCCTCGCTGATCTACTACTCGTTCTCGGTCAACGACAACGGTACCCAAACCAAAATCCTGATCACGGACGACGGCAAATTGATGGGTACCACCTAAAACCTACCGGGAGGTGCGCTCCCGACCAAACAATAATTGCGGAGCCGCATGGCTCCGCAATTATTTTGTCTTTTGGAAAATCGGGGCGGTATGGAAATTCCGAGGCGGTTATTCAATGCCGAGCCCGGAACTTTGCCGTTCAATTACCGGTGCTGATTCCGGGATGGATCCCGGATTTATTTCCTGTTCCCGGTCCTTTCCCTGTCTGTTCCGGGTGGTGTATAATCACAACTTTGCCGGTGTGCCTCACCCTTTAATACCTTTACGACTTTCTGCATTGGAGTCAGGTCCAGAGCCGGCTCCGGTAAAAAGGCCGACGAAGCGACCGATACGGCCGGAAAGTAATTCGGCAGAGGCTATTTGGCCTTGGCGTCTTTCTTTGCGATTATCTCGCGGGCCTGCTCCAGGGTGAGCGTTGCCGGGTCCTGCTTGCGCGGGATCGGATAGTTCTTCTTTTTGTATGAGATATACGGGCCGTAACGCCCCGAAAGCACCAGCATCTCCGGCTCTTCAGGGAACGACACCAGCGGCGTCTTGCTCGATTTCTGTTCCTTTTGCGCTATCAGCTCCTGAGCCCGTTCGAGGGTTACGGTGTAGGGATCGTCCGTCTTGGCCAGCGAGGTGAATTTACCATCGTACCTCACGTAAGGCCCGAACCGGCCGATGCTGACTACCACCTCCTTGCCGTCTATCTCCCCGAGCGTTCGCGGCAGGGAGAAGAGTTCAAGCGCCTCTTCGAGCGTGATGGAGGCTATAAGCTGCCCTTTACGCAGGCTGGCGTACCGCGGTTTCTCATCCTCCTTGCCGTCTATCTGCACGATCGGGCCGTAACGCCCGATGCGGGCCGAAACCTGCCTGCCGGTAGCCGGGTCGGTACCCAATACCCTTACCTTGTTGATCTTCTGCGGGTCGGTATTCTCGAGGGCCTGCACGACCTCCGGATGGAAATGGCGGTAGAAATTATCCAGCATCCCGGTCCATGACTGGCCACCCTCGGCGATCTCGTCGAACTCCTTTTCCACGCGGGCCGTAAAGTTGTAATCCAGTATGCCGGCGAACTGCGATTCCAGGTAGTCGTTGACAAGCATCCCGATGTCGGTCGGCGACAGGCGGTTCTTCTCCTTGCCGACATTCTCCGTCGACCTTGTGGATTTCACCGCTCCCTTTTCGAGTTTCAGCACTTCATATTCCCGCTTCACACCGTCGCGGTTCTGCTTGATCACGTAACCCCGGTTGATTATCGTGCTGATCGTCGGGGCGTAAGTGGACGGACGGCCGATACCCAGTTCCTCGAGGCGGCGTACGAGCGATGCTTCACTATATCGGGGCGGTGCCTTGGTGAAGCTCTGGGTAGCCGTAATATCTTTGTATTCGAGTAAGTCCCCGGGGGCGACCTGCGGCAGTATCGCCTGTTCGTCGTCACCTCCGTCATCGTCCGACGACTCGGTGTATAATTTCAGGAATCCGTCGAACTGGATAACTTCGCCCGTAGCCGTAAAATGTTCGGCCTGTCCGCCGATGTTGATCTTTATGATCGTCTTTTCAACTTCGGCCGGAGCCATCTGCGACGCTACGGCCCGTTTCCAAATAAGCTCGTAGAGCCGTTTCTCAGCCGGTGTACCCTCGGAAAGGGTGTGGCGGTTGAAGTAGGACGGGCGGATGGCCTCGTGTGCCTCCTGCGCCCCCTTGGTGCCGGTTTTATAGTTGCGGGTGTGGGAGTATTCCTTGCCGAAATATTGCGTTATCTCCTCTTTGGAGGCGGCGAGCGCCTGCTTGGAGAGGTTCACCGAGTCGGTACGCATATAGGTGATAAGACCGTTCTCATAGAGGCGCTGTGCGGTGGACATGGTCTGCGAAACGGACATGCCCAGCTTGCGCGAAGCCTCCTGCTGAAGGGTCGAGGTGGTGAACGGCGGAGCGGGGTAACGCTGGCCCGGTTTCTTCTCGACCGATTCCACGGTGAACTCCGCGCCGGCGCAAGCCTCCAGGAACGCCTGCGCCTGCTCGTGCGTGTCGAACCGCTTGTTGAGCTCGGCCTTGAACAGCACCTTTTTCAAATCAGCCGAATTGAAGAACATGGCCGACACACGGTAGTATTGGGTTGGGGTGAAAGCGAGTATCTCGCGCTCGCGCTCCACTACGAGACGTACCGTGACGCTCTGAACCCGCCCCGCGCTGAGCGAAGGCTTCACCTTGCGCCATAACAACGGTGAGAGTTCGAAACCCACGATGCGGTCCAGTATCCTGCGGGCCTGCTGGGCGTTCACCAGGTTTATATCCACCGTACGGGGATTTTCCACGGCGTCGAGGATCGCCCCTTTGGTTATCTCGTGGAATACGATGCGGCGGGTGTTTTCCACCGGCAGGTCCAGCACCTGTGTAAGGTGCCACGCGATGGCCTCCCCCTCGCGGTCTTCATCGGAAGCCAGCCACACGGCCTTGGCCTCTTTGGCCGCTTTGGAGAGCTCGGCCACTACTTTTTTCTTGTCGGCCGACACTTCGTACGTGGGTTTGAACCCGTTGTTAACGTCGATACCGAGGTCTTTCTTTGCGAGGTCGCGGATATGGCCGTAGCTGGATTTCACGGTGAAATCTTTCCCGAGGAACTTCTCGAGGGTCTTGGCTTTGGCCGGCGACTCGACTATAACTAAATTCTCGTGCATATTCTCTATTCCGTGCTTCCCCCTTGCTGCAGGCGCGGGAAGCGGCTTTTATTGCTGGTTGACACTGACCCGGTACATCAGCCGGTATCCCTGGTATGAAAGGTGCAGTACAGAAACCGTTTGCGCCCCTATCTCCTGTCTGGCCGGCTTCCGCCGTTTTATCCGACACTTCCGGGTGGATTCCCCTTTTTGCGGACCTTCCGGGTGGTTTCCCCTTTTGCGGACCTTCCGGGTGGATTTCCCTCTTGCGGACTTCCCGGGCGGGGCGGTTTTCTTAAACGCCGGGGCAAAGTTAATATTATTCTCAAACTTCGCACCGCAGCCGCGTCCGATTGCCGGTATATGTCCCATAGAAAAGAGAAAAACCTAAAGGTTTCTTTAGGTTCGTCTCTTTTATCTCGGTCGCTAATCGTCTATCGTCTTCTTTAACAGCGTGTAAGTCAGCTTCAACTGCATCCTCGTGGCGGGCGGGTCCCCCGTGCCGTCCCATGTGGGGTTCTGGATGGCCACCTGCGAGGGAACGTAGAAGACCGACATGGTGTGTCCCGGCCCGAGCCAGATCTGCCTTGGAGTATCCTCGTCCGTAAGCAGGTCCAGCAGATACATCGTGATGTCCATTTCGTAGTATCCGTGTGCCCGGTTGATATAGCCCAAATAACCCGACTCTATGCTGTTGGTCTGTTCGTAGTAATAATAATAGTCCGGGATGTTGAGCGGGTAATATCCGTCGTATGTATAGTACATACCCAACCTTGACGGCGCCATATCCATGGCGTCGATGCTGTCGTCCTCGAGCCACATATAGAGCCGCGCCCTGTTTATCTGCATTATGCGCTCCTCCCCGTCGATCATAGCCAGGCCCCGGAGTGCATCGAGGAACTCGGCCCCGAAATCCAGGTAACCCGCCACCCCGAGCATACCTTGTATATAAATGGTCTCGTAACTGGGCAGCTCGCCGCTTTTGAACGTCTCCGGGTCCACGAAATCCGTAGCCGGGTCGAACAGCGTCGCCGTGCTGTAATCCCGCTCCAGAACCATGATATTGGTATTGGGCGAAGAGAGGTACGTATCGTCGAACGAGTAATATGCCGTCAGCGTATCCCGAAGGTAGAGCGTCTGGCCGTCGTGCGTATGGCTCACCGGGGTGTCGTCATCCGGGACGTCGTCGATCGATTCGTAGTGCGTATGGTAATATATCTCGAGGTAAGTATAGTCGAACTGCTGGTAATAGTAGCTGTCCAGGGCCGCGAGCGGGCTGATGAAGTAGAGCGCCGAGTTGAGCGGAGCCTCGGCCGGATCGGGGCTCGGAGTAATATAGACCCCGTAGAATTCCTGCCTGAACAGGCTGTCGATGTCCACGTCGTTATATATCTCGTAATCGTCGTCAGCCCCGAAAGCCATCAGTTCTTTTACATAATCTTCGCCGGCCGCCTCGAGCGTGAGCTCCGGAGTAAATGCCCCCGCGTCCACACCCTGCATCTCGAACGAGAAGAGCGGGTTTGCCATATCGGCATAAGACTCCGCATCGAACGTACCGTACACCGTCTCGTCCGTTGCCGGAAGGGGTTTTACCAGTTTATATATGTAGAATTTCTGGTTGATCGAAGTGTCCCCGTAAGACATGGCCACCTGCAGGTTGAGGAATATCGAATCCAGCACCGGTTTGTACCCAAAGAACTGCTCCGAATCGGTAAACCCGTTGGGCACGATCTGCACCGCCGCGCCGGAACGGATATACCCGAAACCGTCCGTGGTGTAATTGCCCAGGGCCATCAAACCGAGCTGGCTCACGGGCAGCGAGTCGGACATGGCCATGTAACTGCGTATCCCGCCGATGGTGGCCTCGCTGAAGATCATCTCCTGGTCGTCAGGCAACAACCCCATCCCGAGCTGGTTGTCCACGTCGGTACAACTTCCCAAAAATGCGCTTGAAAAAACGATAAAGGCCAGGCAGGGCAGAAAATAGCGTTTAAAGCAATCCTTCATAGAATTTCTGATATGTGTCCAAATAAGCTGTATCCGACTTGTCCTGATACTCCAAAACAGGTTTCCCCGACTCTTTCAACCATGCCGCGATAGCGGCCCCAGGCTCCTCTGTCTCCATAATTATACCGTCGGACTGAGATATAACGAACTTTATCAGGTTTTCGTATGAGGGCTGTGAAATTAACGAGAGCTGGTCGGCAGGAACTCCCTCGTGCGCGATCTTCGAAGCGAAAGCCGGGTCCAGTTCACCGGGGAACGCATCGCCGTAGAGCGACGTTACGATCTTCACGTCCCGGAACACCGGGTCGTCGTTGAAAACGTACCGCAAATAGATCGGCACCACCGACGAGAACCATCCGTGGCAATGCACGATACCCGGTTCCCACCGCAGTTTCTTCACCGTTTCCAGTACGCCCCGGGCAAAGAAGATAGCCCGCTCGTCGTTGTCCGGGAAGTAGTTCCCGTCGCTGTCCGCGAGGGTGGCCTTGCGGCTGAAATAATCGTCGTTGTCGATAAAGTAGATCTGTACCCTCGCCGAGGGGATGGATGCCACCTTGATGATGAGCTGGTGGTCGTTGTCGTCGATAATAAGGTTCATCCCCGAAAGACGGATAACCTCGTGCAACTGGTTGCGCCGTTCGTTTATATTGCCGTAGCGGGGCATGAACGTGCGGATCTCGTTACCTTTTTCCTGCATCGACTGAGAAAGGGTCCTGCATAGCCTAGACATATCTGTCTCGGGTAAATAAGGCGTTATCTCCTGACAGACGTAAAGAATTTTGCAGCTGCTCATCAGTGGTTTTCCTTTTTTCGACAATTCGACCACAAAGATACGAATATTTCGCCGAAAACCCTTAGCGCCACGCCGTTTTTATAACCCCGCCCCGCTCTACAAGGGGTTAGGTGCGCTCCTCGCAATGACAGTCGTTAATGCCTTGCGCATCATCATTTCATTTCTTTTCTACTTTTGCTTGTCCAAAAGTGGAGCAAAAAGACACCGCCTCGCCGGGAAAGGGGAGTTTTCCTTATCGTCATTGCGAACGTCAGTGAGGCAATCTCTTTCTTTCCCTCGTCATTGCGAGGGCTGAAAGCCCGAAGCAATCTCGGTCATTGCGCTTTCAATTAATATTACCGCCTCGCTTTGCTTCTCGCCTTGCGCATTTTCAGCTATTTCTTTTTCCACTTTTGCTTGTCCAAAAGTGGAGCAAAAGACACCGCCTCGCCGGGGTCAGGCGTCGCTCCCGGGAGCTTCCCTCACTACATGGTAGTTCGGGTGATCTCCCTCTTGCGACTTTAATCCTGCCCCGGCGAAAATGGCGGATAATTCCCGGCTTCGCCGGGAAAGGGGATTCTTTATTTAAGTTTCGGTAGGACTGTTTCTACTATTCGTCATTGCAACGTTTTCCCGTCATTGCGAACGCCAGTGAAGCTTATCTCAGTCCTTGCATTCCAGTTAGATTACCGCGTCGCTGCCCAGTATGGAGTCTATGCCGGCCAATTCCTCGTCCGTAAAGAAAGTGTTGTTCAGGGCACCGAGGTTGTCCTGTAGCTGCCCGACCGAACTGGCGCCGATCAGAACGCTCGTGGTCCTCTCGTCCCTCAACAGCCATGCGACCGCCATCTGTGCCAGGGTCTGGCCCCGCGCCGCCGCCACCTCCTTGAGCCGCCTCACTTTGTCGATAACCTCCCCGCTGACCTGCTCCCGTTGCAGGAAACCCGTAGACCGGGCCGCCCGCGAATCCGCCGGGATGCCATCGAGGTACCGGTCGGTAAGCAACCCCTGGGCCAGCGGCGAGAACGCGATCAACCCGATCCCCTCACGACCCAACACGGACGTCAACCCCTGCTCGGGTGCCCGCTGGAGCATAGAATATTTGACCTGATGAATGAGGCACGGAGTGCCGTTGCGGCGCAGGATCTCCACCGCCCGCTCGGTCTGTTCGGGGTCGTAATTCGATATCCCCGCATAAAGTGCCTTGCCCTGTTTTACCATATCGGACAACGCTCCCATAGTCTCCTCCATCGGGGTATCGGGGTCCGGCCTGTGGGAATAGAAAATATCCACGTAATCCAACCCCATCCGCCGCAGGCTCTGGTCCAGGCTAGCGATCAGGTACTTGCGGCTTCCCCACTCCCCGTACGGTCCGGGCCACATATGGTACCCCGCCTTAGTCGAAACGATAAGCTCGTCCCGGTACCGCCCCAACCCGGCGCGCAGGATGCGCCCGAAATTCTCCTCGGCACTCCCCGGCTCGGGACCGTAGTTATTGGCCAGATCGAAATGCGTCACCCCGTTATCGAACGCGGCAAAAGCGATCCGGCTGTAATTGTCGTAATCGTCAACACTCCCGAAATTATACCACAACCCCTGCGAGATCTCCGGCAAACGCAACCCGCTCGCCCCGCACCGCCGGTACCGCATCCCGTCATACCGATCCGCCGCCGCAATATATCCTTTATCCATATCCAAATTATTAGTAGTTAATCCCCAACCACCACCCCACACACAAGCCAAAAATATACCCTAAATAAAAAAGCAATTTAAATATTATGATTTTAATTCTGTTCTTTCTTGTAAGAAAGAACCAAAGAACTTTTGGAGATACTGCATATCTCATGATAACCTGTGAGTTCATTAAAGGGGGCAAGGCTTTGCCTTTCTGCCCCCTTTAATGAACTCATAAAATAGCAGGAAACGAAGTTTCCAGAAGAGTTTTCTGGTTCTCTTTTGCAAAAGAGAACAAATAAAATATAATACCTAATTGTTTATTTTACGTAGGTATATTCTTCGCCTTGGTGTGCGATTGTGAGGATTGTGGTATTTTCGGCGGGTTCGACGCGTCCGATTATCCGGGCGTCGACGCCGAATTCGCGGGATATTTTTATTATGTCGTTTGCGTATGTGGGGTCGACGTATATTTCCATGCGGTGGCCCATGTTGAAGACGCTGTACATTTCGCTCCAGGGGGTGGCGCTTAGCTCCTGGATGGTGCGGAACAGGAGCGGGGTTTCAAAAAGGTTGTCTTTTATTATGTGGACGTTTTGGGCGAAATGGAGGACTTTGGTCTGGCCGCCGCCGCTGCAGTGTACCATGCCGCCGATCACTTTGCGGTAATGGCGCAGGACTTCCTTAATGACCGGGGCGTAGGTGCGGGTGGGTGAAAGCACGAGCGAGCCCATGTCTACGGGACAGCCCTCGGGCTTGTCCGTCAGGCGGTACCTGCCGGTGTAGACAAGGTCGGCCGGGACCCCGGCGTCATAGGTCTCCGGGTATTTTTTTGCTATGTAGTTGGCGAAAACGTCGTGGCGGGCGGAGGTGAGGCCGTTGCTTCCCATGCCGCCGTTATAACGTGTCTCGTAGTTTGCCTGGCCGAACGAGCTGAGGCCGACGATGTAACAACCCGGTTTTATGCCGTCGTTGGTGACCACTTCACTGCGCTTGATACGGGCCGTGACCGTGCTGTCGACGATAATGGTCCGCACCAGGTCCCCCACGTCGGCCGTCTCGCCGCCCGTGGAATAGATGCCCACTCCCATATCACGCATGGATTGCAGGAACTCCTCGGTACCGTTGATCACGGCCGAGATAACCTCCCCGGGGATCAGGCGGCGGTTGCGCCCGATAGTAGACGAGAGCAGGATATTGTCCGTGATGCCGACGCAGAGCAGGTCGTCCGTGTTCATCACCACGGCGTCCTGTGCAATGCCTTTCCATACGGACATGTCGCCCGTCTCTTTCCAGTAAGCATAGGCCAGGGCCGACTTGGTACCCGCGCCGTCGGCGTGCATTACCACGCAGTGTTTCTCGCTGCCCGACAGCAGGTCGGGAACCACTTTGCAAAAGGCGTTCGGGAAGAGGCCCTTGTCCACGAGCTTTATGGCGTTATGCACGTCTTCTTTCGCTGAAGAGACGCCGCGCAGGGAATATCTGTCCGGATTCGGCATATTAGGGGAGCTAAAAACATTAGCCGCAAATTTACGAATAATAGGCGAGTTTTACGAACCCGCCCCTGCGAATGGGTATAAATACCCGTCCGTCGGGGCAGTAAAGAGGGGCGGTGGAGGTGAGTTCGTTAAAAAATGGTAATTTTGCAGTTCCGGGGAGCAACCCCTCCCCTAACTTAACCCCCTGATTATGGCAAGCGAAAAGCAGGAACCGGTATTCGACCTGATAAGGAATATGACCAAGGCGGAGAAGAGAAATTTCAAGCTCTACGCCACACGCCTCGCGGGCAACCATGAGGCAAAGTTCCTGCTGCTGTTCGACCAGCTGGAAGCGAGCGAGGAGTACGACGAGGCCCGGATACTGGCCCGGTGCCCCATCAAAAAGGAGCAGCTTCCCAATATGAAAGCGCACCTCTACCGCCAGATCCTCACCAGCATCCGCCTGCTGAACGTCCAGCACAGCGAGACCATGCAGCTGCGCGAACAGCTTGATTTCGCCCAGATACTCTACGACAAGGGGCTGTACCGCCAGAGCCTGAAGATCCTCGAGAAGATCAAGGACCACGCCTACGCCCTGGAGGACTACGGGTTGTCGCTCGAGATCGTGAACTTCCTCGAAAAGATATACACCGTTTCGGTGGACCGGGAGATGACCGGCACCAGCGACTGGGCTTACCGCACGGTGAACGAAATTTGCCGTAGCGTTGAGGCTGTGAGCGAGCTCTCGAATACAGCCGTGAGGGTCTACTCGCTCTACCAGAAGCTGGGTTACGCCCGTTCGCAAAAGGATGTGGACCTGATCGTGCAGTATTTCAGCCCCAGGCTGGAGGCCTACGCCGGGCGTGTAGAGAGGATGAACTTCCATGAGAAATTCAATTACTACCGTGCCAGTGCGTGGTATTACTATATTCAGCACAATTTCGTGATGAGCTACCGGTTCAGCCGGCGGTGGGTGGACCTGTTCCGTGCCAATCCACGGATGAAAAACGTCATGTACGACGATTATATCCGGGGATGCGCCCAAATACTGGAGGGCCTATACCTGATGCGCAAGTACCGTCAGTTCTCCGAGTGGATTGCGGACCTGGAACGGGAGTTCGCCGAACTGGGAGCGCTCAACAACAACGCTTCGTACCTTGCCAACCGCACCCTGCTGATCAACAAGATCAACAAATGTTTTACCGAGGGAGACTTTTCCGGCGGTCTGGATATGGTGCCGCAGGTGGAGGCTTTCATCGAGAAATACCGGCGGGTGATGAGCGTCCATTACCGGATGCTGCTCTACTATAAGGTCGCCTGCCTCTATTTCGGCGACGGGCAGTACCGTAAATGTATTGACTACCTCTCGCGCATCACCACGACAAAGGACCCCCAGATACGGCGCGACCTGCAATGCTTCGCCCGGATCCTGAACCTTATCGCTTCCTACGAAGCCGGGATCGACTATAACCTCGATTACCAGATACGGTCCGTCTACTCGTTCCTGGTCAAGATGAACGATATGAACGCCGTACAGCAAGAAATGCTCGGCTTTCTGAAGAAGCTCAACTCCATATATGCCGACGATATTAAGGACGAGCTCAAAGCGCTCCACGACCGGCTAAAACCCTACGAGACCCATCCGTATGAACGCCGCACGTTCTATTACCTCGATGTGCTGTCGTGGCTCGAGAGCCTCAAGACCGGCAAATCCGTAGCTGAGATCATCCGCCGCAAATTCCGGGAAGAGTTTTCCTTGTAACGGAGAATGTTTTCGGTAAGATTGCCGCGTCGCTCCGCTCCTCGCAATGAGGCTCTTTCCCGTCATTGCGAACGTCTGTGAAGCAATCTTTCTTCGCCCTTTCGTCATTGCGAGGGCGGAAAGCCCGAAGCAATCTCAGTCTTTGCATTTCTAATTAAGATTGCCACGTCGCTGCTCTCTTCGCAATTACAGTTGTTAATGCCTTGCGAATTTTTTGTTCTTTTCTTTTCCACTTTTGCTTGTCCAAAAGTGGAGCAAAAGACACCGCCTCGCCGGGATCAGGATTCGCTCCCGGGAGCTTCCCTCACTATATGGTAGTTCGGGTGATCTCCCTCCTGCGACTTTAATCCTGCCCCGGCGAAAATGGCGGATTGCTCCCGGCTTCGCCGGGACAGGAGATTTCTCACTTCGTTTCGGGATGACGCTTATTTCCCGTCATTTCATACCGTCCCGTCTCATTCCCGTCATTGCGAAGGTAGTGAAGCAATCTCTTCTTCCTCTCCGTCATTGCGAACGGCAGTGAAGCAATCTTCTTTCCTTTCGCCATTGCGAAAGCTGAAAGCCCGAAGCAATCTCAGTTTCATTTCCAGTAAGATTGCCGCGTCGCGTCGCTCCTCGTAATGACGTGAGGGTTGCGATCTACCGCCGAAAAACCAAATGGGCACTACCGTAAGGCAGTGCCCATTTATTTCGTTGTGGATAATCCGGCCGATCACCGTACTGGTTTGGCAAGAAAAACAACCCGCACCCGGCCGGCCGCCGGGACGGCGACAGCTCTCAGTCTATGCAATCCCACGCCAGGGCCGAGGCCCCGAGGATCGCGGCATTCTTGCCGTGAAGTCCGGAGGGCAGCAACTTGACTTTGTTGCGGTAGTTTGCCAGCATGTGCATCTCCATATACTTGCGCGTGGGCTCGAGCAGGTACTTACCTGCCTTGGCCAGGCCGCCGAACAGGAAGATTGCCTCGGGAGACGTGATGGTCACCGCGTCGGCAAGGGCCTGCCCCAGGAGCATACCGGTATACTCGTACGCCTCGATGGCAAGCGGGTCGCCGTTCAGCGCCGCCTTGGTTATCATCTCGGCCGTAAGGTCGTTGTATGATATGTAGCGGAATTCGCTGTCCTCCAGATGGTCCGCAAGCAGTTTGAATACCGTACGCTTTATCCCCGTAGCGGAAACGTAGGTCTCCAGGCACCCTTTGCGTCCGCATCCGCACACGCGGCCCGTGCGGTTGACAATCACATGCCCCAGCTCCCCGGCGAAACTGTCGTGGCCGTAGATAAGTTTGCCGTTGGCCACAAAGCCGCTCCCGAGCCCGGTCCCGAGCGTTATTACGATAAAATCCTTCATCCCCTTGGCACCGCCGTACACCATTTCGCCGATAGCGGCCGCATTGGCGTCGTTTGTGATAATGACCGGTATCGACGGGAAGAACCGCTTCATCTTCTCCACCACCGGAACCACGCCCTGCCACACGAGGTTGGCCGCGTTCTCGATCGTGCCGTTATAGTAGTTGGCGTTGGGGCCGCCTATCCCGATCCCGATAAGCTCCATCGGGAAGTCTATCTGTTTGACGAGGTTCTGGATGCCCATGTACAGCTCCTCGATATACTGGTCGAAATCGGGAAACTGTTTGGTCGAAATAATGCTCTCGCCGTACATCTCCCCCTCCTGGTCCACCAGGCCGAACGCGGTATTGGTACCGCCGATGTCGATGCCTATCGCTAATTTCTTCATTTAGTCAGCAGTTGATCTTAAATTTTTTTATTTTTCAAAATTAATTAAAATTGCATAACCGCAAAAATCCCCCCGGGCATTTTAGCCGTTTGACAATAGAAATGTATCTTTGCCTTACCTCTTACTTTATAACGGACCCAGCCATGCATACGAGCCAACAACTCACCCAATTGATAGAGCGGTATATCGCCGGCCTTACGTTCCCCGAACATCCCTCGCACCTGTACGCCCCCATTTCCTACACCCTCGAGGAGGGCGGCAAGCGGCTGCGGCCCATGCTTTTGCTTACCGTGTGCGACATGTACGGCGGCCCTGTGGAGCAGGCCCTGCCGTGTGCCGGTGCGCTGGAGGTATTCCATAACTTCACGCTGCTGCATGACGACATTATGGACAACGCCGAACTGCGGCGCGGCAAATCGGCCGTACATAAGAAATGGAACCATAACACGGCCATCCTCTCCGGCGACGCGATGTGTATTTACTCCTACCACCTGCTCCAGCAATCGCCCCCGGCCCTGCTGCCCCGTTTGATGGCAGAATTCAACAAGATGGCCCTCGAGGTGTGCGAGGGCCAGCAATACGATATGGACTTCCAGTTCCGGGAAGACGTATCCATGGAACAGTACAATGATATGATACGGCTGAAAACCGCCGTTATATTCGGTGCGGCGGCCAAGATGGGCGGCCTGCTGGCCGGGGCCCCGGAAAAAGACCTGGACCTGCTCTACGAGTTCGGCACCGAACTTGGGATCGCGTTCCAGATCCAGGACGATTACCTGGACACCTACGGCACCAGCGAGATCTTGGGCAAGCAGATCGGTGGCGACATCGAAGAGAGCAAAAAGACGTTCCTTGCCATCAACGCCCTGAACGAGGCCGGAGCCGCTACCCGGCGGGCCCTGCTGGCTACTTTTGCCGACCATAAACTCCCCCTGCCGCACAAGATCGGCCGGGTACGCACCATATACGATTCGCTGGATATCCCCCGCATTACCCGCAAGATAATCGGCCGGTACCTCGAGAACGCCTCAGGGCTGGTTGCCCGCCTGACGGTGGATGAGCAAACGGCCAGCCCGCTCTACGGGATCATCCAGAGCCTTGCCGACCGTAACAAATAACGGGAGGGGCTAATGCCGGCATTAAACTGTTCAGGGCTGCCCGGTAGGCAGCCCTGAACAGTTTCTGCGGCCCGTTGCCGCTATTGCTCGATATCCTTGAAGTAACGGTAGGTATTTACGGTAAGCTCCCCGGCGGCCGCCTCGTCGATGACCAATATGCCGTGCGGATGTGTCTGCAGGGCACTGATCGTCCATTTATGGTTATAAGCCCCCTCGACCCCCATCTTTACAGCGAGGGCCTTTGCGCTCCCCGTCGCCAGTATCAACACCTCGCGCGCCGACAATATCGTAGCCACGCCCACGGTAAGTGCCTGCCGCGGAACCTTGGCAGTTTCGTGATCGAAGAACCGCGAATTGGACTCGATGGTCTCCTGCGTAAGGGTCTTGATACGCGTACGGGAACTCAGCGACGAGAAAGGCTCGTTGAACGCGATATGGCCGTCGGTACCTATACCGCCCATAAACAGGTCGATGCCCCCGTATTGGGCGATCTTCTGTTCATACCGCCTGCACTCTCCCTCCGGGTCCGCTGCCATCCCGTCGAGGATATTGACATTCTCTTGTGGAATATCGACGTGACTGAAAAAATTATCCCACATGAACCTGTGGTAACTCTGCGGATGTTGCCGGTCCAGCCCCACATACTCGTCCATATTGAACGTCACCACATTACGGAAAGAAACCTCCCCGGCCTTATACATCTCCACCAACCTTGCGTAAGTCCGAAGCGGGGTACTCCCCGTGGGCAACCCCAAAACCACAGGCCCGTCACCCGTGTGCGAATTTATCCGGTCAGCCACAATCCCGGCCGCAACCGCCGCAACCATCCCCTCGTCTTCCTTTATCAATACTCTCATACGATCGTCTGATTTTACTCTGCAAATTATTTATTTTCTTCTCTTTTGCCGATAAATTTAAATTATACGTACGTAGACTTCGATGGCCTGGTATTCGGCCATTCCGAGTTTATCGTACAGCAGTGCCGTGTGTTGGGTACGGGCTTCGGCGCGCTGCCAGAATTCCCGGGAGTCGGAGCCGGGGAAAGGGACGATATCCTTTTGGGATTGGTGGCGGTATATGGCATGTCGTTTTTTCAGCATTTCTTCGGGGCTGAGGGGGACGGCCATGTCAACCATTCCGAGGTCCCATTCCTGCCATGCGCCACGGTAGAGCCACATTTGGGTGTCTGCGAACCAGTCTTCACCTTCCACGAGGGTAACGGCGTTCAGGATGGCTTCAATGCAAATGCGGTGGGTGCCGTGGGGGTCCGAAAGGTCTCCGGCGGCATATATTTGATGGGGTTTTATCTCCCGCATGAGGTTGGCTACTATGTCTATGTCGGCTTGGGTGAGTTCCCCTTTCTTTATGCCCCCGGTCTCGTAGAAAGGCATGTTGAGGAAAAATACGTTGCGTTCGTCGTCCAGCCCGAACAGGCGGCAGGCCGCTTTGGCTTCGGCACGGCGGATGGCCCCCTTGAGGTCGAGCAGGGCGCGGGGTTCCGGTTCGCCTTTCTTTTTGGAGGCGATAAGCTCCTTGACGTAGCCCACTCGGTCCCCGAAGCCGCACTCTTTGGCCGTGTCGGTGACCTGGAGCACCACGTCGTCATGTACGGCAACGTTGCCCGAGGTTTGGTAGGCCACATAGACGTCGTGGCCCTGGTCCACAAGGCGCAGGAACGTCCCTCCCATCGAGATCACGTCGTCGTCCGGGTGGGGCGAGAAGATCAGCACCCTTTTAGGGTATGGTTTGGAGGGGGTCGGGCGCGTTGTATCGTCCGCGTTGGGCTTACCGCCGGGCCAGCCGGTTATGGTGTGCTGAAGGTCGTTGAAGACGTCGATGTTTATCTTGTCGTAAGGACCTTTCTCCTCGAGCAGCTCGGAGAGGGAATTCTCAATGTAGTCCTGGTAGGTGAGCTTCAGGATGGGCTTGTTAACCCGCTGGCAGAGCCATACCACCGCTTTGCGCGTAAATTTGGGGGTCCACTCGCACGAGCCGACCAGCCAGGGGGTCTCCTCACGGGTCAGCCTTTCGGCCGCGTAGCGGTCAATTACCACTTCGATGTTGGGATGGTCCTGCAGATATGAGGCTGGGGTGCGCTCGGTTATCTCTTTTTCCACTACCTGATGCACTATCTCCGCTTTTTCCTCGCCCCATGCCAGCAGGAATATACGCCGGGCCTTGCGGATTGTGCCGATGCCCATGGTGATGGCCATGTCGGGAATGTTCTCGTAGCAGTGGAACAGCGGCGAGAGGGACTTTTTGGTGTCGTGGCTGAGCTGTACCAGCCGCGTGCGGGACTTGTAGTAGGAGCCGGGCTCGTTGAACCCGATCTGGCCCTGTTCGCCCATACCCATTATCATCAGGTCTATACGGTGCAGGTTCTTCTCGAAACTGGCGCAGTATTCCGACACTTTCTCCTCGGGTATCGTGGCGTCGAAAATATGTATATTGCCCGGGTCTATATCTATATGGTTCAGGAAGTCCTCATGGATGCGGTAATTGCGGCTCTGGTGTTCGTCCGCACGCATGGGGTAAAGCTCGTCGAGGCTGTACACCACCACGTTGGCGAAACTCACCTCGCCGTTACGGTACCGGTGGACCAGCTCACGGTACAGCCCCACAGGAGTACGCCCCGTACTGAGGCCCAGCACGAACGGGTTCTCCACCACCCCGTCCAGCGAATTGGTGCCGTACTCGTGGTCGTTGATCATCGACACGATACGGTCGGCCAGGTATCCCACCCCGTCCGATTCGGTATCGAAAATACGGGTGGGGATGCGTTCGTAGCGCCTGATAATATCCACCGGGGTTGCCTCGGGAATAAGCCCGCCGCTTCGCGGAAGTTTGTAACGGATGTTCATAACGTCGTTTTTAATGTTTGCCGGGCAGGCCGTGATCTGTTCCGGAATTATCCGGGCAAATACCGAACCGGAAGCATCCGGTTACGGTAACTTACAAATTTAATAATTTAATCCGAATCCCGCGGTTCGCCTCCATGGGCATATTTGCTGGGATAGCCGGTCAGGATGGCCGCGACCGTGCCGATGCCGAGTAGGGCGGGATAGTAGACGTAAGACAGGATATCCAGGGGGGAGACCCCGCCCAGTTGGGCCGCCATAAGCAGCTGCGCCCCGTAGGGAAGCAGACCCTGCACCACGCATGAAAAAATATCGATAATGCTGGCGCTGCGGCGCGGATCGATCCCGTACCGCCGGGCTATATCATGGGCAACGGGGCCGGTCATTACCAGCGCCACGGTATTATTGGCCGTACAAACGTCGGCCAGCCCGGCCAGTGCGCCGATGCCCGCCTCGGCACCCTTGCGGGAGTGGATCCGTGAGGTGAGTTTCGCCGTGAGCCATGCGATGCCGCCGTAGGTCCGCATCATGCCGAACACCCCTGCCGCAAGCAGGGTGACTATTATCAGCTCACCCATGCCGAGCACCCCGTCCCCCATGGCCGCCGTCCACTCCCCCACCCCGGCGGAGCCCGTGACCAGGCCCGAAACCCCGCACAGCATTATGCCCAGCGAAAGCACAAGGATAACGTTCATGCCGCAAACCGCCGCCACGATAACCACAAGGTACGGCGCTACACCCACCCAGTCCACCGGGGGCAATTCCATCGCCACGGACGGCCCCCACCCGGCAATAATGTAAAGCGCCGCCGTCACTACGGCCACGGGCAGGGCTATACGCAGGTTGACTTTAAACTTGTCGGACATCTTGCAACCCTGCGTACGGGTGGCCACGATGGTCGTATCGGAAATGAACGAAAGGTTGTCGCCGAACATGGCGCCGCTCACCATGACGCCCAGCATCAACGGCAGCGGGATCTCGGCCCCGGAAGCCATTCCGGCCGCTATCGGCGCAAGCGCCACGATTGTCCCAACGGACGTGCCTACCGAGAACGAGACGAAGCATGCCGCCGCGAACATACCCACGGTGATAAACCCCGGCGGCACAACCCACAGGGCCAGGTTCACCGCGGCATCAACCGCGCCGGACTGCCGCGCCGCCGCGGCGAACGCCCCGGCAAGGATGAAGATCAATACCATGAGCATCACGTTCCCGTCGGCCGGCCCCTCGCAGAATTGTGCCACCCGTTCCCGGAACGGGGTCCCCCGCCCCATGCCGAGCGCTACGGCCGATGCCAGCATGAAAGCTACGGTTATGGGCATCACATAGAAATTGCCGGTAATGAGCGACACGGCGAGGTACGCGGCCAGGAATACCGCCATAGGCATAAGCGCCCAGGCGTTCGGCACCTGCGGCCGGGGTATATCGTTATTGTTTTTCATCGAAAGAGCGGGTTCCGTTTTCTCGGCCCGGCCGCAAAGTTACACCGTTGCCGCCACACTGCCAATCCCTAAAAAAGGCTATCCCTGCCGCCGGCCATGACGCCCCCTGCCCCCGGTAATAAATAAGGGGCCCGGCAACCCGGACCCCGATACATATTCAATATTTATATTCCCCTATTTATTTGATGTCTTGTAAATACGAACTATATGATGATATTTATACTATTCCCTGTTCGACCATACTGCGGGCCACTTTCATGAAGCCTGCAATATTCGCGCCTTTCATATAATTTATATACCCGTCGCGCTCGGTGCCGTACTCCACGCACGCATGGTGTATGGAGGACATGATCTGCCTCAGGCGTTCGTCCACCTCGGAAGCCACCCAGTTGAGCTTCATCGAGTTCTGGCTCATCTCGAGCCCGGACGTCGCCACCCCGCCCGCGTTGACCGCCTTGCCGGGACCGTAGAGGATACGGTTCTCTATAAAAGCGTCGATAGCCTCGGGAGTACACCCCATATTGGAAGCCTCCGCCACACACATCACGCCGTTCTGAATCAGGGTACGGGCATCGTCTCCGTCCAGCTCGTTCTGCGTGGCACACGGCAGGGCGATATCCACCCTGACCTCCCACGGCTTGCGCCCCTCGTAGAATTTCGAACCGGCGAACCGCTCGGCATACGGCGATACGATATCGTTATTGGTCGCCCGCAGCTCGAGCATATAATCGATCTTCTCGGCATCGAGGCCGGCCGGATCGTAGATATACCCGTCGGGCCCTGAAATGGTCAACACCTTGGCGCCCAATTCGGTCGCTTTCTTGGCCGCACCCCACGCCACGTTGCCGAACCCGGAAATGGAAACGGTCTTGCCCTGGAGCTTATCCCCGGCGGTCTCCAACATCTGCCGCAGGAAATACACAGCGCCGTAACCCGTAGCCTCCGGACGGATCAACGACCCCCCATAGCTCAACCCCTTGCCGGTAATGACCCCGGTATTTTCCCGGGCCAGTTTACGGTACATCCCATAGAGGTAGCCCACCTCACGCGCACCAACGCCGATATCCCCGGCCGGCACGTCCGTCTCGGGACCTATATACCGCCACAGCTCGGTCATGAACGCCTGGCAGAACCGCATAATCTCCCGGTCGGACTTGCCGCGCGGGTTGAAATCAGACCCGCCCTTAGCCCCGCCCATCGGCAAGGTAGTAAGCGCATTCTTGAATATCTGCTCGAACCCGAGGAATTTCAATATACTGAGGTTCACACTGCTATGGAACCTCAACCCCCCTTTGTACGGGCCTATGGCGTTGTTGAACTGCACCCGGTACCCGAGGTTGACATGGACCGTACCCCGGTCGTCCTCCCACGGCACCTTGAAGATAAACACCCGGTCCGGCTCCACGATCCGCTCGGCGATCTTCGCCGCTTCGAATTCGGGATGTTCGTTATAAACCTCCTCGATAGTGGTAAGCACTTCCCTTACGGCCTGCAGATACTCGCTCTCGCCGGGATGCCTGCGTTCGAGTTCGGCCATCAGATCGTTAACATTCATGGCGCATTAAGTTTTAAATCGTCACCAAATATAACAATTATTTTAAACGATTATCACCCAAAACCTTATTTTCCCTAAAATTTATATATGGGGAAATGAAATATCGTTGTTCTTTCTTGCAAGAACTGACGGGCCAAAATCAGAAACTAACCTTGGAACTTGTCGAGAGCGAAAGCCCGTAAATTTATTCACCATGCTAAGCGAACGGCATGAAACCCTGCTTTACTTGGTTTCTATCCATTTTTCTCCAATACTAAAAGGGTTATCAGCCTTTAGCTGATAACCCTTTTAGTATTGGGACCTGAACAGGATACGGCGTATCTCCAAAAGTTTGGGTCACTTTTATTTTTTCTTACTCCCAGCATCGGCTATCCGGCTAAACCCGATAGCCTCGGTTTGTGGTCAGTTACAAAGGGAAGAAAGATCCATTTACTCCCGGATATAAATTTCAGGGAAAAGTACCGGGAGGGTTATTGTTTTATTTTTACGGTATGGAATGCGGTGCCGTATCCGACTATCACTGCCAGGCCGTAGAATACCAGGTCTATATATTCGAAATCCCGTTTTATTACCAGGAATATCCTGGACCAGTCGTAATTGAACAGCACTTCGAAAAAGTTCAGACCGTTGTTAGAGGCTATGAACCCGACGGTGGTTAGGAAATTACCCAACACGCAACTGAACAGGGCAAGGATGGCTCCCACAAGACCGAACTTGGCCGTAACTCCTTTCCCGGCAAACCGGACCACGAAGCCGACTCCCAGCCCGACCAGTATGGCCATGTAGGTATAGATCGTATTGGTAGCCATTACGATAGCCGCCCAGACCCCGGCAAGTACGATACCGGCGATTATCCCGGAGATCACCGCCACAGGCATATTCTGGCGCAGCTTGGCCACTTCGAATTCCTGCGGGGTCATGTACTTCACATTGTCTTCGTCTTCAACGACAGCGGCTGGCTCAGGGGCAGGATTAGTTACAGGATTAGGGGTTTCTTGCGTTTCCTGCAGTTCGTCTGCAGTAACCTTGTTTTCTTCACTCATCATAGTTAGGTTTATTAATCGATTTAATAAAGGTAGTTAGTCCCGTTACGGTAAACGAGGCATTATAATAATATATACCTGGCAGGGTCGATTGCGAAGATAGCAATATTTTAACACAATCGGGAAATCATACGCGGTTTAAAATTTCAACCCGCGGGAGGGGTTCCGTTCCAGTAAGATTGCCGCGTCGCTCCGCTCTTCGCAAAGACGTTTCTTCCTGTTATTGCGAACCCCTCACAATGCCGTCCCGTCTCATTCCCGTCATTGCGAACGTAGTGAAGCAATCTATTCTCCCTTTCGTCATTGCGGCAGTTGTTACTGCCTTGCGTATTTTTTACTGTTTTTTTTCCACTTTTGCTTGTCCAAAAGTGGAGCAAAAGACACCGCCTCGCCGGGGTCAGGCGTCGCTTCCGGGAGCTTCCCTCACTACATGGTAGTTCGGGTGATCTCCCTCTTGCGACTTTAATCCTGCCCCGGCGAAAATGGCAGATAATTCCCGGCTTCGCCGGGAAAGGAGATTCCTCCCTACGTTTTTCCCGTCATTGCGAACGCCAGTGAAGCAATCTCTCCATCTTCATTTCGTCATTGCACTTTTAGTGAGATTGCCGCATCGCTCCGCTCCTTGCAATGACGTGAGGGGGCGGATTCTTCACAATGACGTTTCTTTTTGATCGCAATGACGGCAGGGGTTGCAGTTCATACCCGTTTAGGGCGGGAATAAAGCGGTTACGGACAGGAGCGCGGAAATCACCGCGGACGGTTTTGGGTTTCCGGCTAAATTACATTAACTTTGAGGGAATCGCATCTTAAAAAGGAATAATGGGCAATGTTTGGCTCTCGCCGTTCGCGTTGCTTTACGGCATGGGAGTGTCGCTCCGGAACAAATTCTTCGACTGGGGGTTGCTCCCGACGCGCAGGTACGACATACCGATAGTTTGCGTAGGCAACATTACGGTGGGCGGCACGGGCAAAACACCCGTGACGGAGTTGCTTATTTCCCATTTCTCCGCCCGGCGAAACGTTGCCGTACTCTCGCGGGGGTACCGGCGCCGGACCAAGGGTTATGTGGAGGCGCGGGCCGATTCGCCGTTCCTCGAAGTGGGGGACGAACCCAAGCAGATCAAGCGCAAATTCCCGGACGTAGTGGTGTCGGTGTGCGAGAAACGTACGGAAGGTATAGAACGGATCCTGGAGGACCATCCGGAGGTGGACCTTATTATCCTCGACGACGGTTTCCAGCACCGCTATGTCGAACCGTGGGTTAATATCCTGCTGATGGATTACAACCGCCCGGTCTACCGGGACCACCTTTTGCCGTGGGGTTCACTGCGAGATACACGGTCGCAGATCAGACGGGCGCATTACGTGCTGGTGACCAAATGCCCGGACGACATGACGGCCATCGACCGCCGGCTGATCCACAAATCGCTCAACCTGTTCCCTTACCAGAACCTTTACTATACGACCACGCATCACTGTAACCTGCGGGCGGTCTTCCCGGACGATGCGCCGGAGATCCCGGCCAAAGGGGCCAGGATAATCGCCATGTCGGGTATCGGCAACCCGGGGCCGTTCCGCACCGCCCTCGCGCGGAGGTACGAGATCGTGGACGAATTGGTTTACGGCGACCATTACACCTACCGCCGCAGGGACCTGGATATGATGGAAAAAACCCTCGACGGGGCGCCGGAGGCTACGGCGATAGTTATGACCGAAAAGGATGCGGTGAAATTCGCGGGGAGCCGCAAGATCCCGCCCCACCTGCGGGTTAAACTGTTTTACATGCCCATAAAAATAACGTTCAGGGAGGACACCCTGAAAGATTTCCTTAACAAGCTCGACTATGACATTAGAACTAATCCGACAGACCGCATCCTACGTTCGTGAGCGGGCCGGCTTCGAACCGCAGATCGGGATAATCCTCGGCACGGGACTCGGCGGCCTGGTGGACGAGATACAGATATCCACGGCGATAGACTATGCCGACATCCCGAACTTTCCCGTCTCAACGGTGGAGGGGCACCACGGGCGGCTGATATTCGGTATGCTCGGGGGCAAGAGGGTGGTCGCCATGCAGGGCCGCTTCCACTATTACGAGGGTTACACCCCGCAGCAGGTGGTTTTCCCGGTGCGGGTGATGAAACTTCTGGGGATAGAATGCCTGTTCGTTTCGAATGCCAGCGGCGGGGTCAACCCGCAGTTCCGCACGGGCGACCTGATGGTGATCACGGACCATATAAACCTAATACCCAACCCGCTGGTCGGGCCCAACATAAGTGAACTGGGCACCCGGTTCCCCGACATGAACGACGCCTACGACCCCGCCCTTATCCGCCTCGCGGGCGAAGTAGCCGCCGGACTGGGGATCGAACTGCAGTACGGCTGTTATGTAGGCGGCACGGGGCCTACATTCGAAACGCAAAAAGAATACGGCTACTTCAGGGCCATCGGCGGGGATACCGTCGGGATGTCTACTACGCCGGAAGTGATAGCCGCCCGGCACATGCTGATACCCGTCTTCGGGGTGTCGGTCATAACAAACGTAGGGCTTTCGGGCGAAAAATCGACCCACGAAGAAGTCCAGCGCGAGGGTGCCAAAGCGGCCGTGAACATGACCCGGCTGTTCGTAGGGATGATCAGTGCCCTGTAAGGCCGAACGAGAATACTAACCCGTATTAAATAATTATAAGCTATGATCAATAAAGTAACACTTATCGGCAATGTTGGCGCCGACCCCGAAATACGTACGCTCGAGAGCGGTATCAAAGTGGCCCGGCTTCGGCTCGCAACGACGGAACGCATCTACAACCGCCAGACCCAGGAAGCCCGGGACCATACCGAATGGCACACCGTGACGCTGTGGCGCAATATGGCCGACACTGCCGACCGCTTCGTGCGCAAAGGCAGCCGCATCTATATCGAGGGGCGCATCCGCTCCAACGAATGGACCGACCAGACCGGCAACAAACGTTACGGTATCGAGATACTGGCGGACGATATAAAATTGCTGGACCGCCGCAGTGACGGGCCGCAGGGCCAGTCCGCCGCAGGACAGGCACCCCAGGCGCCGCAAGCTCCCTACGGAGGTTACCAGAGTACACCCGCCGCCCCGGCGGTAGCCGGTGCGGCTCCCGTTCAGGATCCGTCGTTCCCGTCTCCGGAAGAGGATATCGACGACCTGCCGTTCTGACCATCGGCGCCCAAGGCCTTTGATCATAATAATGCGCATATAATATATGCGCATTATTTTTTTGGACCGTAATAACGGGGAAAACGTCATTGCGAGGAGCGGAGAAACGAAGCAATGACGACAGGGGTGCAATAGAGTGCTTCGCCGCCTTGCTACTCGCAATTCTAGTTTTAAATGCCTTGCGCATTTTCTCCTATTTTCTTTTCCACTTTTGCTTGTCCAAAAGTGGAGCAAAAGACACCGCCTCGCCGGGATCAGGTGTCGCTCCCGGGAGCTTCCCTCACTACATGGTAGTTCGGGTGATCTCCCTCTTGCGACTTTAATCCTGCCCGGCGAAAATGACAGATAATTCCCGGCTTTGCCGGGATAGGAGATCCCCTTTCTATTTAGATTGTTTCGTCGCTCCTCTCCTCGCAACCGAGGCCGCATAATGCGGCCGAGCTCACCGAGCGAAGTCCCGTCGTCGCCGCTGATAGGCGGCGGGAGGGAAATAACGAAGCGAGGTAAC
>JAJQED010000013.1 GCA_021201825.1 Alistipes sp. | reverse complement strand
GTCC
Source organism: Alistipes sp. (assembly GCA_021201825.1). GTDB lineage: Bacteria > Bacteroidota > Bacteroidia > Bacteroidales > Rikenellaceae > WRDF01. Next base: position 13,875 of record JAJQED010000013.1, on the reverse strand, counting down.
CGTCGTCGCCGCTGTCAGGCGGCGGGAGGGAAATAACGAAGCGAGGTAACTTAATGAAGTGATGAACACAATTAAATAACAAAACAAAGGCCCCGCACCTATCTTTAAAGTTCTGCTATGCAACCGAGGCCGCACAATGCGGCCGAGTTCACCGAGCGGAGTCCCGTCGTCGCCGCTGATAGGCGGCGGGAGGGAAATAACGAAGCGAGGTAACTAATGAGAAGACGAATACAATTAAATAACAAAACAAAGGCCCCTTACTGATCTTTAAAGTTCTGCTACGCAACGAACCGATAAGCCGCTTGCACGGAACGTGTTATTAACGGGAATGACATTGCCCGAGTGGATGTGCAAGATGCTCGAGTAGAGAGCATTGATGGCGGACTGTGACGCCGACCAGTAATAGCCGCCCGCAGAGGCGTCGGCCATAAATCCGGTATTACGAACCCGCCAACCCGCCGCCGGGTAGTAACCCAGCTCCCGGGTATAGCAAAGTGAAGCGGCCGCTGGAATGTTTCGCCGTGCCGGACGATGCCTATAAACCCTATCGGTCAAAACAGCCGAACGGCACGGGAAACCTGTTATAACCGGAAGCGCAAAACGCCCTTCCCGGTGGGCCGCTGAATTTTAAGACCCATCTTCATGCCAGCTTACCGGCAGGAACTCGGGGTATTATCTGTCAGCGCGGAGCCTTTGTTATTCAACACAAGCACGGGACCGGGTAGCCCCGTGACGTTATAGATACCTCTGTAAAAGGTTAAAAGTACCGGGTTCAAATCGATGATATCTAATCCGAGAACCCTGCAATGTACGGCAGCAACTCGGGGTAATATCCGTCAGCGCGGAGCCTTATCATATAGTTTATTCCCGGAGCCGTGAGTCGATAATGACGGTCACCGGTCCGTCGTTGGTCAGCGATACCTGCATGTCGGCCCCGAAAACCCCGGTGGCGACTTTCCGGCCGGTGGCATCGGAAAGCATCCGGGCAAAACGTTCATACATAGGCCGGGATTCCGCTTCCGGGGCGGCCCGGATATATGAGGGACGGTTGCCTTTGCGGGTGGAGGCGTGCAGGGTAAACTGGCTTACCAGCATTATCTCCCCGCCCACGTCCGTAATGCCGAGGTTCATCACTCCGTCCGGGTCGTCGAAAATCCGCAGGGCGGCGATCTTCTTTACGAGCCATGCCGCGTCCTGGTCCGTATCGCCGGTTTCAATTCCAAGCAGAACCAGCATGCCCGGCCCGATCGAGGAATGGACCTCGCCGCCGATTGCGATACAGGCTTCACGTACCCGCTGGATAACGATCCTCATCCGGTTACGGTTAATTCCGACGGGCGAAAGAGAGGTAATAGAGCAGGACGGCTATGGCGCTGAGGGCCGCTACGAGATAGGTCCGTGCCGCCCAGTTCAGGGCTATCCGTGCCTCGCCCAGTTGCTGGTCGTTTAGCGTGCGGCTGGAGCGCAGCCACTCCATTGCCCGGTTGGAAGCGTTGTATTCCACCGGCAGGGTGATTATCGAAAAGAGGGCCGACAGGGCGACCATCAGTATCCCGATCCAGAACAGGGCCGGGAACGTATTAATAAGCAGTATGCCGGCGATGATCACCCATGTCGAAAACCTCGAAGATATGGTGATCACCGGGACCAGTGCGGCCCGCATTTCGAGGGGCTTGTAACCCCGGGCATGTTGTACCGCGTGGCCGCATTCGTGGGCCGCCACGGCCGCCGCCGCAACCGAATTGCTGTTGTAGACCCCCTCACTGAGGTTTATCGTCTTGTCCCGGGGGTTGAAATTGTCCGTCAGTTTACCCGGGGTGGCGGTAACCCTCACGTCGGTAATGCCGTTGTCCCGGAGCATCTTTTCGGCAATGTCCTTTCCCGTCATCCCGCCCGGGAACGGCACTTTCGAATACTTGTTGAACACCGACTGCAGTTTTGTCTGCACTATCAAACCCACAACCCCGATCACGATGATCAGGAACCACGCCGCGTTTACGCCTAAAATCGGATACATCTCTCTATTATATTAATTCTGTACTGTTAACTCCCCTTTGGGGTGAAATATTTTACCGCAGGTTCAAAAACGGCAAAACAGACCACTCGTTCGGCACCCTTGTCACAAAACTTACACGGTGTGACCGTTATTTCTTTTCCCTGTGCGTATAATAGGCGTTGGCCTGCGCTAAGGGCGTCAGCACTATTTCATCCACATTGACGTGCGGGGGCTGCATCACGGCCCAGAGTACGGCGTCCGCCACGTCTTCCCCCGTGAGGGGCGTCACTCCGTCGTAGACGGAAGAGGCGCGGTCGCTGTCCCCGTGGAAACGCACCACCGAGAACTCCGTCTCGACCATCCCGGGCCTTATCTCGGTCACCTTTATGCCCTTACCCAGCAGGTCGATCCGCATTCCCTGGCTCAGGGCATGGACCGCGTGTTTAGTGGCGCAGTAAACCGAGCCTTTTTCGTAAGGTTGCGTGCCGGCTATGGAGCCTATATTGACCACATGCCCCGACCCGGTTTCGACCATGCGGGGAAGCACCCTGCGGGTGATGTACAACAGCCCCTTTACGTTGGTGTCGATCATGGCCTCCCAGTCGTTCACATCCCCCTGGTCGATATGGTCCAGCCCGGAGGCCAGCCCCGCGTTATTTACCAGCACGTCTATGGCCGCCATGTCGGCCGGGAGCGAGTCTATGGCCGCTTCGCATTGCTTGCGGTCGCGGATGTCGAACGCCAGCGGCAATATCTCTATGCCGTGTTCGGCTTCCAGTTCTTTCTTCAGGGCCTTGAGCCTGTCCCAGCGGCGGCCCGTCAGGATCAGGTTGCATCCCTCGGCGGCGAACAGCCGCGCGGCCGCTTCGCCAATTCCGGAGGTGGCTCCCGTTATCATCACAGTTTGTACCATAATCGTACCGTTTTTGCTATGGTTTCACACGCGGGATCCGGCCGGCGGCACCCTCGGAACGCCGCCCCGGAACCCCAGCTTAAAATTAAGACAATTGGGGGGTATTCCCAAATTTTGTTTACTTTGCACGGTTAACCCGGCCCGTGGCCGGAGAGGAATATGGCAGACAAACTCGATACCGGATTTTTCATCGCACGGCGCATCTCGGGCCGGGGCGGCCGTGTGAGGAGCAATATAATGGTCCGGATCGCTACGGCCACGGTGGCTATCGGCATCGCCGTGATGATAGTGGCCCTGGCTGTGATCTCCGGGTTCAAACGGGAGCTTACGGCCCGGGTCACAGGGTTCGGGGCGCAGGTGCAGGTGGTGAACCTCGACGGTAACACCTCGTTCGAAACGGTCCCCATACACCGGGATCCGCAGCTCGAGGAGCGGTTGAGGAGTGTGCCGAACGTGGCATACGTCCAGCCTTACGCCATTAAGGGCGGTATCGCCCGGTCGGACGAGGCGATGCAGGGGGTGGTGTTCAAAGGCGGCGGTACCGATTACGACTGGACGTTCTTTGCCGAGGCCCTTACGGCGGGTGAACTACCGGACGTGGGCAGCGAGAACAGGAAAAAGGAGGTGATAATTTCTGGGTCCCTGGCCGCGTTACTCGCCGTGGAAGCGGGCGACAGGCTGGAGATGCTGTTCATCCAGTCCGACCGGCCGCCCCGCAGGGACCTTTACCGGGTGTCGGGTATCTACGATACCGGGTTCGAGGAGCTGGATATGGTCACCGTGGTCGGGGATATACGGGACGTACAGCGGCTCAACGGCTGGGATGCGGACCTGATCACCGGCTATGAGGCCACCTCCACGGGCGGTAACCATGAGCGGTTCTACGGGGATATATACCAGGCCGTGTATGAAATGCCGAGCCCCGAGGGGGACGTGCTTATGGTGCTGGACATTACCGACCGGTATCCCAACCTGTTCGATTGGCTCAAAGCGCATAACGTCAACGCGCTGGTGATAATAGTCATAATGCTTATGGTCTCGCTGCTCAATATGGTGGCGGCCATGCTGATAATCCTGCTCGAGCGCACCGGCATGATCGGTACGCTCAAGGCCCTGGGGATGGACAACGGGGCGTTGCGCAGGATATTTGTAATAAGATCGGGGTACATTCTGCTCTGGGGCCTGTTTTGGGGTAACCTGGCGGGTTTGGGGATCTGCCTTTTGCAGATGCGGACGGGGGTGCTGAAACTGGACCGGAGCGGATATTTCCTCTCGCAGGTGCCGGTCAGTCTCGAGCCGTGGTGGTGGGTGGCGCTCAATGCCGGGACGTTCGCCCTGCTGGTGGCGCTCATGCTGATACCTACTACGATCATCTCCCGGCTCAGTCCCGACGCCACCCTGAGGCTTACGCAAGAACGTTAAACATATGAACCCCTACGAGGAAAGCCAGCCCAAAAAAGAACAGATACGCCGGATGTTCGACGGTATCGCCCCGCGTTACGACCTGCTCAACCGGGTCCTCTCGTTCGGGATCGACCGCCGGTGGCGCCGCAGGCTTATCCGGGCTTTGGCGGCCTCGGAGCCGCAGCGGGTGCTGGATGTGGCGACCGGCACGGGCGACCTGGCATTCGCCGCCGCGAAGTCCTGTCCCGGCGCGGCCGTGACCGGCCTCGACCTGTCGGACGGGATGCTCGCCGTGGCCCGTAAGAGGGCTGAAGGTAGCCCACTGGCCGCGCGTATAGATTTTATGCAGGGGGAGGCGGAAGCCCTGCCTTTCGGGGAGAATACTTTCGATGCCGTTACGGCGGCGTTCGGGGTACGCAATTTCCACGACATACCCGCCGGCCTTACCCAGGCGGCCCGGGTGCTGAGGCCCGGCGGCCGGTTCTTCGTGCTGGAATTCTCGACCCCGCGAAGCAGGGTGTTTGGGGCGCTCTACAAATGGTATTTCCACCGGGTCCTGCCGGTGATCGGAGGGATGGTGTCCCGGGATTTCAAGGCTTACGGCTATCTTCCCTCGTCCGTGGACGGCTTCCCGGCCCCGGAGGAATTTTGCCGGATGCTCGAGGCCGCCGGGCTTCGGGAGTGCGGTTTCAAACGGCTCACAAACGGTGTGGCCTGCCTTTATACGGCAAGCAAGCCGCAGGTGTAATGAAAATGAACGATACTATGAAGATACCGAGGTTAATGGCCGTGGCGGCCGTTTTGCTATGCGTCCTGCAATCCTGTATAAAGGCGGACGACATCCGCGTGGTGGAGGTGGAGAAATGGGGCATGGAGTCCCTTACCAAACCGGTGATCACCCTGCGCGTTCGCAACGATTCCCGCCGCAATATCGAAATCCTCAGCGGCCGTTTCTCGCTTTACGGCCCCTCTGGCAAGGTGTGCGACGTGCTTCTTACCGGAGAGGTGTTTATTCCCAAACGAAGCGAGACGTCGGTGGACCTGCCGTTGCGGGTGCGCCTGTCGGACCCGTTCGCCGCCGCATCGGTCTTTTCTTCGTCCGGGGCCGCTTCGCGCCTGACCGTAACGGGGCAGGCCGAGGTCAAGGCCGGGAACGCCCGCCGAAATTTCGCATTGGAGGGGGCTCCCGTTTCGCGATTTCTCAGTATCTTTGGCGCAGACGAAACGATAGACCCTATTGGTTATGAATAACTGCCCGATCAAATTCGCCGTTAAGGCCTTTCTGTCCCTTTTACTGATCGCCGGTGCCACAACGGCCAGCGGTCAGGATGCCGCCGCAGTTGTCGGCCGGCTGTCGGTGCCCGACGGCCCGGGCGGCGCTTCGATCACGGTGACCGAAAAAGGCGAGGCGGCATCCATAGTGCGCATGGCCTCGTCCGCCCGGCGCAATACCCGTGTGAACGGTTACCGGGTGCGAATCTTTTTCGACAACAAGCAGAATGCCCGTGGGCAGGCCAACGCCGCGCTCAACCGCTTTCGGGAGCTATATCCCGGCATTCCCGCCGATATGAAATACGACGTTCCGGACTTTAAGGTCACGGCCGGCTACTGCCTGACCAACGAGGAGGCCATAATCCTGTGGGGCCGTATCAAGAACCAGTTCCCCAAGGCGTTCCTGATCCCGGAGGAGATACCCCTTTCGGCATTTACCTACGAGGAGATCCTCCCCGAAGAACCCGCGTCACAGGAATCCGCACAGGCGGAATAACCCGTCAGGGCACGTAAGACCGGCGCAGGACCTCTGCCGCTGCCGGTCCCTCACAGAACAATAAGTCTATGACCGACAGGTTGGCTTCGAACGGGAACCGGTCGGAGAATACCTGCCAGTAGGGTTCGGCCCGGAAATGTGGGTCCGTAAGCGCCAGCCGTGGCTTGGGCGAAATGCAATCCCGGTAATCCCTTACGGAGGGGTCGGTGCCGTCCACCTCGATATACCTTTGCGAAAATTCCGGCCGCAGGGTTATGCCAAGCATCTCCAGCATCGTTTCGAGCAGTTCCGCACTCAGGTCGTAAAGGAACCGGTATTCCCGGCGGTAGAACGGTTCGATACGCGGGGCGTAAAAATCGAAATAAGGGGAATTTTTATATGCCGACACCAGCGACTGCCAGTGGATATGACGCCAGCGTTTGGAATGGTCCAGCCGCACTTCCCGTACGGCCGTGCGTGTAAAGTTGCCCGGATTTACCACGTTGACCACAAGAGCCATACGGCCGTTGGCGGCCTGTATCTCGCAGCGGCTGCGGTAGCTCTGCTTGCGGTAGGTTTCGTGGGGATCGATCACGCAGGCGGTACAGCACAGCTTCGAAAAATATTGTATGTTCCCCAGGTAATGGAGCGGCAGAATATCCATAATAAGTTCCACGGGCCCGGCCCGGCGGCGGTAAATTTACAAAGATATCCCTGAACCGCATACCAACGGATTTTATATCTTGCCTTTTTATTTTACGGCAATGGCTAAACATTACATCGACCAGGAGTTGGTCCGCAAGGCGGGACAACGGCTTCGGCAGATCAGGGAATCCCGGCAACTGTCGCAGGATATCGTGGATATGGACATAGACGTTATTGCAGCCGTATCGAGCGCGGCCGCTCGAATATAACCATTTCGACCCTCTCCAAACTTTGCACTTATTACGGTATCGGCCTCGATGAATTTTTCCGGGGACTGTGATCGTTGATACTTGATTTCCGGTCCTTTCCAACTACTCTCAGGCCGGCCCCGGGACAGTCCGCCCCTCGGCTCCTTTTCTGAATTATGCTCACCCCGACCGAGCCGGGCGTATTACGGTTCCATCCAGTCGCCGTGCTGTTTTATCAGGTCTATAAGGGCCTCGACGGCCTCTTCCTGCGGGATGCTCCGCTGGACGACCTCGCGTTTTTTGGGAAATGTGGGTTTGTACCAGATAAATCACAACCCAAGATAATTCCGGGCCGGGGGGTATTACGGTTCTTTCCAGTCGCCGTGCTGTTTTATCAGATCTATAAGAGCTTCGACGGCCTCTTCCTGCGGGATGCCCCGCCGGACGACCTCGCGGCCCCGGTAAAGGCTGATGCGGCCCGCTCCCTCGCCGACATAGCCGTAATCGGCGTCGGCCATCTCCCCGGGGCCGTTAACGATACAGCCCATGATCCCGATCTTCAATCCCTTCAGGTGGCCGGTGCGGCTGCGTATGTCCGAAAGGGTCTTCTGCAGGTCGTAAAGCGTGCGCCCGCATCCCGGACAGGCGATATATTCCGTGTGGCTGATGCGCACCCGGGCCGCCTGCATAATGGAGAGCACGGCCCGTCCCACCTCTTCGGCAGGCAGGGTGGACTCGGGCAGCGATACCCGAACCGCATCGGCCAGCCCGTCCAGCAGGGGCATCCCGAAGTCCGCCGCCGCCTTGACATAGAACTCCTCGGGGTCCGCCGTGTTGTATGTCTTGGAAAGTATAACAGGTTTGAAGCCCGGCGTGGAGCGGACGATGGTCTCCCACATATACCCCGACGGGGAGTTCCCGCAGGAGGTTATAAGGTCTATCTCGCCGTTGTGGAGGCCTACCCGTGCCGCACTGTCCATTTCCCGGAACATCACCGGCACCTGCCCGCCGCCCACGTTGCCCACCGCATTGGTTTTGCGGCGTGCGTAGCGGTCGTCGCCTGAGGGGATATACCGGTCCGGGAACATTTCCCCCGGACCGTAGGCCGACCGGTCGAAATAGCGGGCCAGCATCAGCCCAACCGGTATCTCGTTCTCGGGCGGTTCGGTCAGCGATACCCGTATGGTGTCCCCGATGCCCGCGGCAAGCAGGGTCCCGATGCCGACCGCCGATTTTATCCTCCCCTCGGGGCCGTCCCCCGCCTCGGTCACGCCCAGATGCAGGGGATAGGTCATGCCGCAGCCGTCCATCCGGCGGACCAGCTGCCGGTACGCCTCCACCATTACCCGTACGTTGCTCGATTTCATCGAGACAACCACCTGGTCGAACCCCTCCGCACGGCACACTTCCAGCATCTCCATCGCCGATTCGACCATGCCCCGTGGCGTGTCGCCCCACTTCTCCACAATGCGGGACGACAACGAGCCGTGGTTCACCCCGATACGCAGGGCGACCCCCCGCTCACGGCACAGGGCCAGAAGCTCGCGGAACGCCGCTCCCTCCGGGTCCCGGTAATTGCCGGGGTTGATCCTAACCTTGTCCACGTACTGCGCGGCTATCAGGGCGGCGTCCGGGCGGAAGTGTATATCGGCAACCAGGGCCACGTCCCCGTAGCCCTGCCTGCGGGCCTCGGCGGCGATGGCCCCGAGGTTCTCCGCCTCGCGCGGGCCCTGCGCCGTAAGGCGCACGATGCGGCCGCCCGCCTCGCGGATGGCCCCAATCTGCCGAACGCAGGCGGCGGTGTCCATCGTGGAGACGTTGGTCATGGACTGCACGGCCACAGGCCGGCTGCCGCCTATAACCACACTACCGATCTTTACTCGATGGGTTATGCGGCGCGAGGGAAGAATGGGGCGGTTCCTGTCCTGGCAAAGTTCTTTTGTCATCGTATGGGGCGAATATACTTAAATATAACAATTTTTCCGTCCATAAGCAAAAAACGGGCTAACAGCGCCCGAAACTACCCCGCAGCGGTGCCTGGCTTTCAATACAGGGTTGTTCGGCCTATAACCGCGCGCATGAAAAAGAACTAATATTTAACAAAATGTCCGGGTTTTTAAAATTTGTACTAAATTTGCAACCGTACAACGCGAAACTAAACAGAGCGAAAGTGAAAGTTAATGCCGACATCCGCCATCACCATCATCTTCCCCTACTCGGGTAAGCCGGTGGAATAGTGTGTGCGGTTGAGCTGCTACAAAGATACCGAGGACTTGCCCCAGAGGCAGGTCTTTTTTTATTCCTGCCGCAGCCCCGTAGGGCGCCGGGTCCGGGAACCGGTATGGTAAAAACAGAACGATATGGATAACAAAGCTTTATTGAGGATGGCCGTGCAGGCCAAGGGGCGGCTGAACGAGGAGAGCATCGAACTGCTCGGGGAGGCCGGCATAACCGTGGAGGAGAGCAAACGCAAACTGGTGGCCCGGTGCGGCGGCTTCCCCGTGGAGGTGCTATACCTGCGTGATGACGATATACCGCAGGCCGTGGCCATGGGCGTCGCGGATATCGGTATCGTCGGCCTGAACGAGGTCGAGGAAAAGGGTTACACGGTCGATATCCTGCATAAACTGGGGTTCGGGGCCTGCCGCCTTTCGCTGGCGGTGCCCAAAGGTGCCGGGTACGACGGCACGGGGTGGTTCGCCGGTAAGAGGATCGCTACCTCCTATCCCTCCATCCTGCGCAGGTATTTCGAGGGGGCCGGTATCCGGGCCGAGATACACGAAATAGCCGGATCGGTGGAGATAGCCCCGTCGGTGGGCATGGCCGACGCTATTTTCGATATAGTGAGTTCCGGCGGTACGCTGGTTCGCAACGGCCTTACGGAGGTGGAGACGGTCATGGATTCCGAGGCTGTTCTGGTGGGCGATCCCGCCATGGACGAACAGAAGCGGGCGGTGGTACGCCAGCTGTTGTTCCGCTTCGAGGCCGTGGAGCGCAGCCGGGGGATGAAATACGTGCTGATGAACCTGCCACGGGAGCGGGTGGACGAAGCCGTGGCCCTGTTGCCGGGTATGAAAAGCCCCACCGTGCTGCCGCTTGCCGACAAGGGGTGGTGCTCCCTGCATGCCGTGATCCGCGAGTCGGACCTCTGGGAACGCATCGAGGGGCTCAAGGCCATCGGCGCGGAGGATATTCTGGTACTTACCATGGAAAAGATAATACCTTGATGGAGATAGTATTCAATCCGCCGCGGGCGGAGTGGGAGCGCTATTTCTCCCGCCGCAGCGCGGACGACGATACCATATCGGCCGGCGTGGCCCGCATCGTGGAGCGGGTGCGGGAGGAGGGCGACGATGCCCTGTATGCCCTGGCCGAATCGGTGGACGGGGTGAAGCTCCCTTTTATCGAGGTGCCTCCGGCGGTGAGGGCGGAGGCGCTCAGCCGGGTTCCGGAGCAACTCAAGGCATCCCTGCGCACGGCCGCCGACAATATACGCCGCTTCCATGAGGCGCAGAGGCATGCAGATGTCGATATGGAGACCATGCCCGGGGTGCGGTGCGTCCAGAGGCCGGTGCCGATAGGCCGGGTGGGTATATATGTGCCGGGGGGTACGGCGCCGCTGGTCTCGACCGTATTGATGCTGGGTATCCCGGCACGGGTGGCCGGGTGCGGGGAGGTGGTGCTGTGTACGCCCCCCGCCCGTAACGGCTATGTGGTGCCCGAGATAGTTTATGCCGCGTCGCTCTGCGGGATCGACCGTATTTTCCTTGCCGGGGGAGCGCAGGCGGTCGCCGCGATGGCCTACGGTACGATGACCGTCCCGCCGGTGGACAAGATTTTCGGTCCCGGCAACCGCTACGTCACCCGGGCCAAGCAAATGCTGTCGGTCTCGCAGGTGGCCATAGACATGCCCGCCGGACCGTCCGAGGTGATGATCATGGCGGACGATACGGCCGTGCCGGCCTATACGGCTGCCGATATGCTCTCGCAGGCCGAACACGGTACCGACAGCCAGGCGATACTGCTCTGCTCGTCCCGTTCACAGGCCGAACAGGTGCGCCAACAGGTGATCCGGCAGCTGGAAGACCTGCCCCGCAGGGAACAGGCGCAAGGGTCCCTGCAGCGGAGCCACATTATCGTGATGGACGACCGGCGGGAGATGGTCGACTTCGCCAACGGTTACGCCGCCGAACACCTGATAATATGTATGGAAGACCCGTGGGAGGTGGCCGGTGCGATAACCTGTGCGGGAAGTATCTTCATCGGCAATTTCTCGCCCGAGAGTGCGGGAGACTACGCTTCGGGGACGAACCATACACTTCCCACCGCCGGCTGGGCACGCTCGTACAGCGGGGTGAACCTCGACAGTTTTATGAAAAAAATAACCATCCAGGAGCTAACGCCCGACGGGCTGGCTTCGCTGGCAGGCACGATAACCGGTATCGCCCGCGCCGAGGGGCTTGAGGCCCACGCACGGGCGGTGGACGTCCGGATGTCCGGAGCCACAGACAGGGATAAATGAAGATGGAACTAACCGAAATAACCTCCCTTGTCAGGGATAACATACGCAGCCTCGCGCCGTACTCCACCGCGCGTGACGAATACGACGGCCCGCTGGGTACCTACCTCGACGCCAACGAAAACCCGTTCGACAACGGCCATAACCGCTATCCCGACCCCCACCAGCGCCGCCTCAAAGCGGTCCTGTCGCGGGTCAAGGGGGTCCCGGTGGAGAATATTTTCGTGGGTAACGGCAGTGACGAGGCTATCGACCTTGTTTACCGCATTTTCTGTGAGCCGGGCCGGGACAACGTTGTGTCCGTCGCCCCGAGCTACGGGATGTACAAGGTCGCGGCGGCGATAAACAACGTGGGATTCAGGGAAGTAATGCTCGGCGAGGGGTACTCGTTCGATAGGGAGGCGATGCTCGCCGCTTCGGACGGCAATACCAAACTGGCGTTTCTCTGTTCCCCCAACAACCCTACGGGGAACCTGCTGGACCCTGCGCAGGTGGAACGGTTCATCCGGGAATTTCCCGGTATAACGGTCCTCGACGAGGCGTACATAGATTTTGCCGCACATCCGGGATTCCTGCCCCGTCTCGGGGAGTTTCCCCGGCTGGTGGTTCTGCAAACCCTCTCCAAGGCGTGGGGGATGGCAGGGCTGAGGCTCGGTCTGGCGTTCGCTTCCCCGGAAATCATCACGTTCATGTCCCGGGTGAAATACCCATACAACATCAACGGGCCTACACAGGAAACGGTGGCCTCCCTGCTTGAAAGCGGGGTTGAGACCCGTACCGCCACCATCACCGGCGAGCGGGAAAAGCTCTTGGCCAGGCTGGCGCAAATGCCAGCGGTAGAGGAAGTTTTCCCCTCGGATGCGAACTTTGTCCTGATCCGCACCCCGCATCCCAAAGCGCTATACAACGAGCTGATCGCCAGCGGGGTGATCGTTCGTGACCGCTCCGGTGTGCCGGGATGTGCCGGCTGCCTGAGAATCACCGTGGGTACTCCGGCCCAGAACAAAAAGCTTATAGGACTGCTTGAAAATTTCGGAAACAAAACGACCGCGATATGAAAAAAAGGGCGATATTCGTTGACCGTGACGGCACCATAATTCAGGAGCCCCTGGTGGATTACCAGGTGGACAGCCTCGAAAAACTCCGCTTCGTTCCCGGGGCCATTTCGGCTCTTGCTTCGCTGGCGGACTTGGGATATGAATTCGTTCTGGCTACCAACCAGGACGGCCTGGGCACCGACAGCTTCCCCGAACAGGACTTCCTGCCGCCGCACCGGCTGATGCTCGATACCCTCGAAGGGGAAGGAGTGCGGTTCTACGACGAATTGATAGACCGCTCGTTCGAATATGAAAACTTACCAACCCGCAAACCCCGCACCGGGATGTTCGGACGTTATACTAACGGCGATTACGACCTTGCGGAGTCCTATGTCATCGGGGACCGGGTGACGGATATCGAACTGGCCCGCAACCTTGGAGCGCGCGGCATTCTGCTCCGTTACCCGATGGACGCCGCTGCCAAGATCGAGGCCGCCGGGGAGCTGGCCGCGGCAGGCCTCACGGACTCTTGCGTCCTGATTACCGGCGACTGGGCCGAAGCCGCCCGCTATATCCGCCTTGGAGCCCGCACAGCTTCGGTGACCCGCACTACGGCCGAAACCTCCGTTTCCCTCTACCTGAACCTCGACGGAAACGAAGAATCCGAAATATCCACCGGCCTGGGTTTCTTCGACCATATGCTCCAGCAATTCGTCCACCACGGCGGAATAACCCTCCGCCTGAAAGTGGACGGAGACCTCCACGTCGACGAACACCACACCATTGAAGATACCGCAATAGTCCTCGGACAAGCCGTCCGAAAAGCACTCGGTACCAAGATCGGGATCGAACGCTACGGCTTCTGCCTGCCCATGGACGAATGCAATGCTACGGTCCTGCTCGACTTCGGAGGCCGTCCCGACTTCCTATGGAAAGCCTCGTTCTCCCGGGAAAAGATCGGGGACGTCCCCACCGAAATGTTCGCCCACTTCTTCAAAAGCTTCGCCCACGAAGCCCGCTGCAACCTCCATATCTGTGCCGCCGGAGAGAACGAACACCACAAAATCGAAGCTATATTCAAAGCTTTCGCCCGTACCCTCAAAGCCGCCGCGGCCCGCAACCCATTCAAATACACTCTCCCCTCCAGCAAGGGGACCCTGTAAACACCAACCACCTATGAACTTTAAGGCAATGACGAAAGGAAAAAAGAGATTGCTTCACTAACGTTCGCAATGACGAAAAAAGGTTTACAAAGATGGAAAAAGCGTTATTGCGAGGAGCGGAGCGACGTGGCAATCTAAATGGAAACGGAATCTCCTGTCCCGGCAAAGCCGGGATTTATCCGCCATTTTCGCCGGGTCAGGAT
>JAJQED010000016.1:149309-234458 GCA_021201825.1 Alistipes sp. | reverse complement strand
TTAAGCCTGCCGCTAGCGTTCATCCTGAGCCAGGATCAAACTCTCCATTGTAAAATGTTTCGTTTTAAATATCTTGGCTTTTTCTCAAAGGTATTGTTATTTACTTTGAAAAAGTAATAAACTTTAGCTGCTAAAATATCTCAAAGAACGTATTCCTATTTTTAAAAATTCCCGCTTACTGCTCGTTGCCTGCGTTTGCCTCTCGGCATTCCCGGCCCGGAATTTCGGGCAATTTTAAATTTTCAGAACCTTTGTTTCCCACCGTCTCTTATCGAAACGGGTTGCAAAGATAAACCGTAAATTTAAAACCGCAAAATCTGACGGCGAAAATCTTTTAAAAAACTTTTTCAGAACTTATTTGCCTGCGGGCTATTCCCGTTTAGCGGGTGCAAATATATGCACTTCTAACGCAATAAACCAAACAGAATCCCGACTTTTTTTGTGATTTATTTCGACCGAAAATCCATCTGGCTCGATAGCAGTCGATTATAAATTAAGAAAATTTATTGAAATATAACGGCGGTTCGTAACCTGTTATTGTGTTTCCCGTTATTTTCCGGAAGAAAACCCGCCGGAAGAACCTGCGGATTATCCGGTTTCCCGGATGCGGATATAATACAAACGAGCAGAAAAGACACTTTATTGTGCCGGAAAGGGATTTTTCCTTGCCGAAACACCCCCGTTTCCCGTCGCTCAATACAAACGCCGCGGGTAATAAATAAATTGTCCGGAGCGGCTTTGTATTCGTTCGAGAGCAAAAAAATACCCTGCCGACGGCAGGGTATCCTTAGATATTGCGGTAGTTGTCTTTATTCTTCGGCAACCACGTTGAATTTCAAAGTACCGGCGATACCTTTATAAAAGCGCACGGATGCTTCATGCTCCCCTATGACTTTTACCTGCGGCACCGTGATATTACGGCGGTCCACCTCGATCCCCTGTGCGGACAGGGCATCCGCAAGGTTCGTGGCGGTAACCGAGCCGAATATCTTACCCTCCTCGGCTTTAACGGGAATAGTAACGGTGATACCCTCTACTTTAGCTACCAGCGCCTCTGCATCGGCAACCAGCTTGGCCTCCTTGTGGGCGCGCTGTTTGATATTCTCTGCCAGAACCTTACGGGCCGAAGCCGTAGCGGCCTTGGCATATCCCTGGGGGATGAGGAAATTATTTGCGTATCCGGGTTTTACGTTCACGATCTCATCGGCGTAACCCAGTTTCTCGACGTCTTTTAAAAGTATTACTTCCATTTCTCTTCCTCCTGGTTATTTCATAAGGTCGGTAACGAACGGCAGGAGAGCCAGGTGGCGGGCACGCTTAACGGCCTGCGACACCTTTTTCTGGAACTTCTGCGAAGTACCCGTTATGCGGCGGGGAAGTATCTTACCCTGCTCGTTAAGGAATTTCTTAAGGAATTCCGGGTCTTTGTAATCGACATATTTGATCCCCGCTTTTTTGAAGCGGCAATATTTCTTCTTCTTAACCTCTACGGTCGGCGGATTGAGGTACCTTATTTCGGATTGTGCTGCCATGGTTTACTCCTCCTTTTTAGCGTTAGCATTTTTGTTACGGCGTTTTTCCGCATATTCGACCGCATATTTGTCCTGCTTGAAAGTAAGGAATCGGATAATACGCTCGTCGCGGCGGAACTGGGTCTCGAGCTTGTCGATGATAGGACCCTCGCCCTGGAATTCGATAAAGAAGTAGAACCCGGTGGTCTTTTTCTGGATCGGGTAAGCGAGTTTCTTCAACCCCCAGTCCTCGATGTTAACGATCTGACCGCCGTTCTCGGTGATAACACCCTGGAATTTGCCGAATATCTCCTGTGCCTGCGCATCCGACAGGACGGGAGTGGCAATGAAAACGGTTTCGTAATTGTTCATAAAAACAGTTAATTAGATAAATTTACCGCAAAATGCGACCGCAAATATATGAAAAATCCCCAAAGGATGAAACCCCTCCCGTTATTTTCGCGGGTTTATTCGGCCGGGGCCGAAAAAAGGCTCCGGGATAAAATCGCCGGAGCCGTACCTTACACTCACGATATAATATCAAAGATATTTATCAACTACGGAACAAATCCGCTCGAATATTTCTTCTACAGTCCCCGTGCCGTCGATCGGTATAAACTTATGCTGGGCCTTGTAATATCCCGATACTACGGCCGTTACTTCATTATATATCTCTATACGTTTGCGGATGACCACCTCGTCCGAGTCGTCGGCTCTGCCGCTGTCTTTTCCTCTCAACAACAGCCTCTGTACCAGCGTTTCCTCGGGCACCTCGAGCGAAAGCATAAAATCCACCGGGGTCCCCTGGTTACCCATCATCACATCGAAACGCTCAGCCTGGGCCACCGTCCGGGGGAAACCGTCGAAAATATTCCCCGCCCCATCACGGTGCTTGTCCATATAGTCGGCCACCATCCCGATCACCAGTGAGTCCGGAGCAAGCTCCCCCTTGGCGATATACTCCTCCATACTGCGCCCCAGCGGCGTACCGCAGGCTATCTCCTCCCGTATAACGGCGCCTGTCGAAATATGGTCCAACCCGTATTTCGCCACCAACTTTTCCGCCTGTGTGCCTTTTCCTGCTCCCGGGGCGCCGAATAATACTATATTAAGCATTTTTCCAGATTATATCCGCATGTCAAACGAACACGCGAAAATATGATTTTCCTAAAACGGAGAACAAAATTAGGCATAATTTTTCCCGCCGCAAAAGAAAATATAACTTTGTGTTAATTTTCAACAACTCCACCGATGGAAGATAAAAAACGCACTGAAATAGCCGAACTGGGCCAGTTCGGCCTTATCGAGAAGCTCACCGGCCGCTTTTTCCTGAAGAACAACTCCTCGAAGAACGGCGCCGGTGACGACGCCGCCGTGATCGAAACGGAGGACTGCGCCGGTAGTTTCAGCCTTCTTTCATCGGACCTGCTTCTGGAGGGGGTCGATTTCGACCTGGTTTATTTCCCGCTGAAACACCTCGGGTATAAAGCCGCCGTGGTGGGGATCAGTGACATACTGGCCATGAACGGGCGCCCGAAACAAATGACCGTTTCACTGGGTGTGTCGGCCAAGATCAGTGTAGAGCAACTGGAAGAGTTGTACGTGGGCCTGCATGCGGCAAGCGAAGATTACGGGTTCGACCTTGTAGGCGGTGACACCCGGGCATCGGTCACCGGGCTGGTCATCGGGATAAGCGTTGTCGGGACGGTCGGTAAGGACTCCGCTACGTTCCGCAGCGGCGCTAAACCGAACGATCTGGTATGTATCACAGGTGACCTCGGGGCGGCTTACATGGGCCTTCACCTGCTGGAGCGGGAAAAACGGGCGCTGGAGGGCCATCCGGACCCCCGGCCTGATTTCGCCGGCTATGAATACCTCCTTCGCCGCCAGTTGAAACCATCCGCCCGGCTGGACGTTATCGACAATATGGCAGAGAACGGACTTGTGCCCACCTCCATGATAGATATATCGGACGGCCTTGCATCCGACCTGCTTCAGATATGTAAAAGCTCCGATTGCGGGGCGAGGGTCTATCTGGACCGTTTACCTATTGCAAAGCAGACCTACGACCTGTGCGAGAAGATGAATATCGACCCGGTTGTAGCGGCCCTCAACGGGGGTGACGACCATGAACTGTTATTCACCGTACCTTTGGAAAAGCAGGAACTTATACCCAAAGTGGGCGGCATCGATATTATCGGCCACATCACCCCGGGGGGAACAGGTGCCAACCTTGTCACCCCGGACGGTTCGGAAATACCCATCACCGCCCCGGCCATCCGGTAGCGCCTCACTATTAAATAAAATGGACCGCAAACCGCATCCCGACCCGGGCCTATGGCTGCCTACTTCCGTAAAGGAAGTGCGTCAACGGGGCTGGGAGCAACCGGATGTTATACTGTTCAGCGGGGATTCCTATGTGGACCATCCGTCGTTCGGCCCGGCCGTGGTCGGGCGCATGCTGGAAGCGGAGGGTTACCGTGTCGCCATTGTACCGCAACCCAACTGGAAAGACGACCTGCGGGATTTCCGAAAACTGGGACCGCCAAGGCTTTTTTTCGGGGTGACGGCGGGTAATATGGATTCGATGGTCAACCACTATACGGCCAACAAACGGCTCAGGAGCGACGATGCTTACACCCCCGGCGGCAAAGCGGGATTCCGTCCGGACTATACAGTGACGGTATATAGCCGGATACTCAAAAGCCTTTACCCGCATATTCCGGTGGTAGCCGGCGGTATCGAGGCGAGCCTTCGGCGGCTTTCGCATTACGATTACTGGAGCGATAGGGTCAAGCCGTCCGTACTTCTGGAAAGCGGAGCGGACCTTATTATATATGGTATGGCGGACAAGGTGCTGGTGGAGGTAGCCCGGACGATGGAGAACGGTTATAACCATAAACTGATCCGTAAGCTCCGGCAGGTCGCATTTATCGACGGACCCGAATATGTCGGCAAGCTCGATCCGTCCAACACCATACGACTGGCACCGTATGAAACAGCGGCCCGGGACAAATCTGCATTTGCACGCAATTTCACCCTGATCGAAACGGAATCCAACCGGCTGAAGCCTGATAAAACCCTCGTGGAGGAGTATCCGGACGGCAAATTTGTCGTTATCAATCCTCCGCACGCTCGGCTTACCGAAGCCGAGATAGACCGTGGCTTCGATCTTCCTTACACCCGGTTGCCGCATCCTCGATATACGGGCAAGGGGGATATCCCGGCGTTCGAGATGATAAAGCATTCGGTGAACATCCATCGGGGCTGTTTCGGAGGGTGCAGTTTCTGCACAATCTCGGCCCACCAGGGCAAATTCGTAAGCAGCCGTTCCGAAAGGTCGATCCTGGAAGAAGTAGTGAAAGTGACCCGGATGCCGGACTTCAAGGGTTACCTTTCGGACATAGGCGGCCCGTCGGCCAATATGTACGGTATGCGGGGAAAAGATGAGGCTAAGTGTCGCCATTGCGCCCGGCCATCCTGCCTGTATCCCCATATTTGCCGCAATTTGGATAATTCCCACGGACCGTTGTTGTCGCTGTACCGGAAAGTGCGGGAAGTCCCCGGCATTAAAAAGGCGTTTGTCGGAAGCGGTATCCGTTATGACCTGTTCGACGAGAAATACGGGGAGCAGTACCTGCGGGAAGTGGTCGTAAACCATACCTCGGGACGGCTTAAAGTCGCTCCGGAACATACGGAAGACGGTGTGTTGCAACTGATGCGGAAACCGGGTTTCGACCGGTTCGAAAAACTGACGGAGGATTTCAGGCATATTTGCGGGAACCACGGGTTAAAATACCGGCTGATACCCTATTTCATTTCGAGCCATCCCGGCTGCTTGGAGACCGATATGCGGCAGCTGTCAGAGAAAACCCGGCGGCTTGATTTCCGGCTGGAACAGGTGCAGGACCTGACCCCTACCCCGATGACACTCAGCTCCGTGATGTTCCATACGGGTATCGACCCATATACAGGCCGTAAAATCTACGTAGCAAAAGACCAAGACCAGAAGCGCAAACAGAAAAGTTATTTTTTCACCGGCGCCGGCACCACGGTATACCGCAACGGCAAACGGTCGGCAAATACAGGTACGGGCCCTACAAAAAGTAACCGGACTGGCAAACCGACGAACGGAAAAAAACGGCGCGGTTAAAACCTTGCAAAACCGGAGGTGATTCCATACCTTTACAATCCCTAAATTCCCGGCACTTCACATGGCAAAGAAATACTCCCCATCGGCAAACAACACACAGGCTTATAGAGCCCTCACGGAAGAGGGTGGTCAGCTGCCGCCTCAGGCGGTAGAGCTTGAGGAGGCCGTATTGGGAGCCTTGATGCTGGAGAAAGAGGCTGCCATAGCCGTGCAGGAAGTGATCACCGAGGAGGCGTTCTACAAGGAAGCCCACCGCATTATTTACAAGGCCATTTTGGAACTGTCAATGGAGCTGAAACCCATTGACCTCTACACGGTCACCGATAAGCTAAAACAGAAAAAAGAGCTTACCGCTGTGGGCGGGGCGGCATTCCTGGCGCAGCTCACCCAGAAAGTGGGGTCGGCCGCGCATGTGGAATTCCATGCCAAGATCATTGCACAGAAATACGTCCAGCGGGAACTTATCCGGGCCTCTACCGAAATACAAAAGCGGTCTTACGACGAGTCTATCGACGTTACGGACCTTATAGACGCGGCCGAAAGCGAGATTTTCAAGGTTGCCGAGGGGCATATCAAACGGGACGTCCAGAAGTCCAAGGATATCCTTGCGCGCACGCTCGAAACCATAGAGGAAGCTTCCAAGCGGGAGGGAGGATTCAGCGGCGTACCCTCCGGGTTCACCCATTTGGACCGCCTGACCTTGGGCTGGCAGCCATCGGACCTTATAATTATAGCCGCGCGGCCGTCTATGGGTAAGACGGCTTTCGTGCTTTCACTTGCCCGTAACGTCTCGATCGACCATGAAAAAGGCGTTGCTTTCTTCTCGCTCGAGATGAGTTCCACACAGCTAATGATGAGGCTTATTGTGGCCGAGTCCGGGTTGGACTCACGGGACGTGCGCAACGGTCAGTTGACACAGGAACAGTGGAAACACCTCGAAACCAGCATTAAACCGCTCGGGCTCGCCCCCCTGTTCATCGACGACACCCCGGCACTTTCGATCTTCGAATTCCGGTCCAAGGCCCGGCGGCTAAAGAAACAGTATGACATACAGCTTATAGTGATAGACTACCTGCAGCTGATGACCGGGACGACCGAAACCCGTGGCAACCGTGAGCAGGAAGTTGCATCCATATCCCGTTCCCTGAAGGCCATCGCCAAGGAACTTAACATCCCGATCATCGCCCTCTCACAGCTGAACCGGTCCGTCGAATCACGTACGGGGAGCAAGCGTCCGCAGCTGTCGGACCTGCGCGAATCGGGAGCCATCGAGCAGGACGCGGATATCGTGGCGTTTATCCACCGCCCGGAATACTACGGGATGAACGTGGACGAACAGGGTTTGCCGACGGCCGGAATGGCCGAGATAATCGTTGCCAAGCACCGAAACGGAGCGGTCGATACCGTGAAACTTCGGTTCCGTAAAGAGCAGGCCCGTTTCATGGACTACGACGAGGACGACCTGGTGACAGGCGGTTATACGGAAATGGAGAGTGCGATCGGCGGCGGGGAGCCGTTCGGCGGGCCGTCCATAGCACCTGCCGCAAACGATTTCGAACGGCCCGGCGGCATAGCTGGGGGCTTTGGAGGTTATTTCGGCGGCGGACAGGACAGCGGCGATGCGCCGTTCTGACAGGATTGAATTGCGGGGCGGGTTGCGGCCCCGAAATATACTAACCCAGGGCAGTTCCTTTTGAAGAATTCCCCGATGTACGTAAAATGCTATTCGAGTGCCATCAACGGCATAGACGCCGTTGTTATTACCGTCGAAGTCAACATTTCGACCGGTATCGGTATGTACCTGGTCGGCCTGCCTGACAATGCCGTGCGGGAGAGCCAGGAGCGTATCCGGTCGGCGTTCGCCAACAGCGGGTACCGGATGAGCGGCCGGCGCATGGTTGTTAACCTGGCTCCGGCGGATATCCGCAAGGAGGGGGCGGGGTTCGACCTGCCCATAGCCATGGCAATTCTTGCGGCTACCGGCCAGTTGGACCCCGATAAACTGAGCAACTATATCATTACCGGGGAGCTGTCGCTCGACGGTGCTGTAAAACCCGTACGCGGGGTGCTCCCCATTGCCATAACCGCCCGGGCAGAGGGCTACAAGGGGGTGATAGTCCCTTATGAGAACGCACCCGAAGCGGCCATGGTGGACGGACTGGAAGTGATCGCCGTAAAACATATAATGGAAGCCTGCAGGTTCCTGTCCGGCCTCGAGGACCATACCTATTCCGGGGAGGATCTTCCGCCCGGATCCTTAGCGGACCCCGCCGGCCGGTTCACGGAGGATTTCCGGGACGTACGGGGCCAGCAGCAGGTTAAAAGGGCTATGGAGATAGCGGCGGCCGGGGGCCATAACATACTGATGATCGGCTCACCCGGGTCGGGCAAAACAATGATTGCCCGCCGCCTTCCGACCATCCTTACCCCGATGAGCCAGGCCGAAGCCTTGGAGACCACTAAAATTCACAGCGTTGCCGGTAAGCCTGGTGTCCTGCGCGGCTTGATCCGCAACCGGCCGTTCCGTTCGCCGCATCACATGGCTTCACAAATAGCCTTGGTAGGCGGCGGGAGCAACCCGCACCCGGGCGAAATCTCCCTGGCCCATAACGGGGTGTTGTTCCTCGACGAACTGCCCGAATTCGGCAGAAGTGCCCTCGAGGTTCTTCGCCAACCGCTGGAGGACAAACAAATAACCGTATCCCGTGCCAAATACACCGTGACATATCCGGCCAATTTTATGCTTGTAGCGGCCATGAACCCGTGTCCCTGTGGTTTCTATAACCATCCGGGCAAGGAATGCACCTGCTCTCCGGGGAGCGTAGCCCGGTATATGGCGCGAATTTCGGGTCCGATGCTGGACCGTATAGATATGCATGTGGAGGTAGCTCCGGTCCCGCTCGAAGAGATAACCTCGGGAGCGGTGGCCGAAGACAGTGCGTCGATACGGGACCGTGTCGCAGGGGCGCGCCAGATGCAGAAAGAGCGATTTGCCGGAACGCCGGTGCATGCCAACGCCATGATGAACAGCGCCATGCTCCGGGAGTTCGTCACCCTCAGCCCGCAATGCGGCAGTCTGTTGGAACGGGCCATAACTACCCTCGGGCTATCGGCGAGGGCTTATGACCGCATCCTCAAACTCGCCCGGACGATAGCAGACCTCGATTCCAACCCGGAAATAGAAACCAGGCATATAGCCGAAGCCGTAAATTACCGGAGCCTCGACCGCAACGGCTGGGGTGGTTAGATCAGACCAATTCCGCCGGCAGAGCGCCGGTAAACCCGATAAGATCGGAAGTTTTTATTTTTAATTGCATCCCGCGCCTGCCGGCGCTGATAAAAATATGTTCGAGTTCCTTGCAGGCCGTATCGATATATATCGGATAGGGTTTCTTCATACCCACCGGACTGCATCCGCCCCGTACATAACCGGTGAGGGGCAATAGTTCCCGGACCGCGACCATAGCCGCACGTTTGTTCCCGGAAGCCGCCGCCGCTTTTTTCAGGTCCACCTCCGAATCCCCGGATACCATACACACGAATATTCCGCCCGGTTCCCCTCTTAAAACCAAGGTTTTAAACAACATCCTAACGGGTACACCAACGGCTTCGGCCACATGGATAGCCGACAGGTCGGACTCCTCATATCCGTATGAGACGGCCTGGTAAGCGATTCCTGCCTTGTCGAGCAGACGCATAGCATTTGTCTTAGCCTGCGGTTTCATATCCAAAGAGAACGGCCGCGTTTGTCGCGGCCGTAATATTATTAGTTTTATAAAGCCTACCAGCCGAAAAGCGGATATTCGGACATCATGGCGCTGACTTCTTCGCCCACTGCCTTTTTAACTTCGGCATTGTCCGGATCGGACAGCACACGGTCGATAAAGTCGACTACGATCTCCATATGCTGCTCTTTCAGGCCACGGGTCGTTACCGCCGGGGTCCCTACCCTGATGCCGGAGGTCTGGAACGGTGAGCGCGAATCGAACGGCACCATATTCTTATTGGTCGTTATCTCGGCCTCACCGAGGGCGATTTCGGCTTTCTTGCCAGTCAGATCGGGAAATTTCGTACGCAGGTCAATCAGCATCAGATGGTTATCCGTACCGCCCGAAATTATCTTATACCCCCTTTTCACGAAAGCGTCCGCCATTGCGTTGGCATTCTTCACAACCTGCCTCTGGTATTCCTTATAAGAGGGTGCCAATGCCTCGCCGAAAGCGACCGCCTTTGCGGCGATCACATGTTCGAGCGGACCGCCCTGCACCCCTGGGAACACGGCAGAGTTGAGCATCGCGGACATTTTCTTTATCTCTCCTTTCGGGGTAGTTATGCCCCACGGGTTATCGAAATCCTTACCCATGAGGATTATGCCGCCGCGCGGGCCACGGAGGGTCTTATGGGTGGTCGAAGTAACGATATGGGCGTGCGGCACCGGATTCTCGAGGACCCCGGCCGCTATAAGCCCCGCCGTATGGGCCATATCGATCATCAGGATAGCACCCACCTTGTCGGCGATGCGGCGCATCCGTGCATAGTCCCATTCACGGCTGTAAGCCGATGCTCCCCCGATTATCATCTTCGGTTTATGTTCGACCGCAAGGGCTTCCATCTTGTCGTAATCGATGGTACCGGTTTGCTCGTCGACCTGGTATCCGACAGCCTTATAAAGTATACCCGAGGAATTGACCGGGGAGCCGTGCGACAGGTGTCCTCCGTGAGCAAGGTCGAGGCCCAGGAACGTGTCTCCCGGTTTCATCACGGCCAGGAACACGGCCATATTGGCCTGCGCTCCGGAATGCGGCTGAACGTTTGCCCACTCGGCACCGTACAGTTCTTTCAAACGGTCGATGGCTAACTGTTCGACCTTATCCACTACGGAACAACCGCCGTAATAACGCGCATTGGGATAACCCTCGGCATATTTGTTCGTCAGCACCGACCCCATGGCCTCCATAACCTGGTCGCTTACAAAATTTTCGGAGGCTATCAGCTCCAGGCCACGCATCTGGCGCTGCTTCTCCTGACCGATAAGGTCGAAAATGGCGGTATCCCTTTTCATCGTCGTATTTGGATTAAAAGATATATTAGCGGAATAAAGAGATGTAAAATTATAAAAAATGAATGTAATTTTATAGCCGGGCCCCATTTTTAACAGTCGCCTTAAGAAGACTCTCAAACCAGACCCGTACATGAAAAACTCCCTGGCTGTAATCCTTTGCTTTCTCTTTCTTCTTGTTTGGGCATTCGGACAGTCGGTACTCTTGACTTTTTTCGGCGATATTCCGCTTGTGAGGTCCGTGAGATTGCTTTATATATACATCCCGGCTATTGTTCCCATATTGCTCTGTTTGCGGTTGCTGAAACGTTTCGGCGCTCCGGGCACAGGCAACAATCCCCTCGGATTGGCCCTGGCGGGTTGTGGCAAGGGGTTGCTATATGCCGCAATTTGCGTTCTGCCTATGTTCGTCGGATATGCCTTGACGGGGAATCTTAACCGGAGCCTAACCGCCGACGGCATTATTACGGGAAGCGTTATGGCCGGTTTTTTCGAAGAACTTTTTTTCCGGGCGTTCCTGTTCGGCTTTCTTTTCCGTTATTGCCGGTGGGGTTTCATCCCGGCCGTTTTGTTAAACGGGCTGTTTTTCGGCGCCTTGCACCTTTACCAGGGATACGACCTATTATCGGCCCTGGCATCTTTCGGGGTAACTTTCGGGGCGGCCGTCCTTTACAGTTGGATATATGCCGAATGGAGATTCAATCTTTGGACGGTGGTCTGGCTCCATGCCCTTATGAACCTTTCATGGATGATATTCTCCGTGGCTTCTACCGCTGCGGGTAACTTTTCCGCCAATATATTCAGGGTTGTGACCATAATCCTGGCCATTGCATACACCGTAATTTACAAACGCCAAAGAGGGGAAAAATTTGCGGTCAACACCCGTACCTTATTAGTTAACAACCAACCCGATTCCATATGAAAAAACTATTGACCGCATTTCTAATGGCATCCTGCATGTCAATGCTCTTTGCCCGGGAACCCGTTCCCGATGCCGTAACCTACGGCGACCCGGATACTTCCGAAATCTTCCATATCCTGCGCAACCTGGGTTACGACTGTTTCCGGCTCCGGCTGCCGGTGGATTCAACCCAATCCTATAATGTAGAAATGATCCTTGAAGAATACGAACAACGGGAACTGGTGGATGAGAATGCCGTCAGGTTCAGCCCTACATACCGGCAGATACTTTACGGCGAGTCGGACGAAATAGTAATCCAAAGTTACGACCAGGTTTCGGTTATTTTCGATTACGGCACAACATCGGAATACAACAGGGTCATGTTCCTGATACCCGGGTCGATGGCCGGCGGATTACCCATAACGATCCGGGAGGAATGCGTGAAATATGCCACCCGCCCTTTCGCGGTACGGCAGATGGTTCCGGGAGAGAAGATACCGGTTGCCCTGCTCGGAGCTTTCTGGCATGACGAGAAATATGACATTTACCGTTTTTGCGGCCGAAAAGAACTGGACCTGGACATCGAGGAGGATATTTTCGACCTTTCGCCGCACTACTTTATAGTTTACCTGCGCCTGACCGAGAACCATGACGGGGTTATGGACCTGCGGAACGGGCAGTAGCTGGCATACTGTTTTTTTGTTAATTTTGTCTTTGCAATAACTAACCACAAAATATTTCTTATGAAATTACTACAAGGAAAAGTAGCCGTAGTGACCGGGGCGGCCAGAGGTATCGGAAAGGCCATCGCCCTCAAATTCGCCGAGGCCGGGGCCGATGTGGCTTTCACCGACCTGGCCATCGACGAGAATGCGGCGGCTACCGAAAAAGCGATAAACGATATGGGTGTACGCGGGAAAGCCTACGCCTCCAATGCCGCCGATTTCGAGGGGACCGAGCAGGTGGTGAAACAGATAGCCGAAGATTTCGGCCGTATCGATATTCTGGTCAACAACGCCGGGATCACCCGGGACGGCTTGATGATGCGCATGAGCGAACAGCAATGGGATATGGTGATCAATGTAAACCTTAAATCGGCTTTCAACTTTATCCATGCCGTAACCCCTATAATGGTTCGCCAGAAGAGCGGAAGCATTATCAACATGTCGTCCGTTGTCGGGGTTTCGGGTAATGCCGGCCAGGCCAACTATTCGGCTTCCAAGGCCGGCATGATCGGCCTTGCCAAATCCATAGCCAAGGAACTCGGCCCGCGCGGAATTCGTGCGAACGCGATCGCCCCCGGCTTCATCATTACCGAAATGACCGACCAGTTGTCGGAAGAAGTAAAAGAGGGATGGGCCAAACAGATACCGCTCCGTCGTGGCGGTACGCCCGAGGACGTTGCCAACACATGCCTCTTTCTGGCGAGCGACCTGTCGTCATACGTCAGCGGGCAGGTCATCAATGTATGCGGTGCGATGAACACCTGATACTGAAGTTATCCGATAATAATAGTCCCCGCTGGTTACCGGCGGGGACTAATTATTTGTTTTACGCACAAACGGGAAAACGTTTCCCGGGATAACCGCCGTCAGTATTCTATTTTATCCTCCTTTTCCGACCAGAGGCGGAACGCCTCGTTCGCTTCATCGCGTAGAAGCTGAACGGCCGGGATGGAACGGTCTTCATAAGGCAGGGTCAGTTCGTCATAGATAAAACTGTCATCGAAGCCGGCCTCGGCCGCATCGTGCTTTCCAGCCCCGTAATAGATGCGGGAAATTCCCGCCCAGTAGACCGCACTCAGGCACATCGGGCAGGGCTCGCACGAAGTATAAAGTTCGGCCCCGTCGAGTTTGAAATCTCCCGCCAGCCGGCAGGCCTCACGTATGGCGTTCACTTCGGCATGGGCAGTGGGGTCGTTGGTAAGGGTGACGCTGTTGGATGCGGCGGCAACCACCTTGCCGTCACGGACGATCACGGCCCCGAACGGGCCGCCCCCGTTGGTCACACTATTTTTGGCCAACTCTATTGCTTCCCGCATAAATTCTTCGTTATACATATCCCGATATGGTTTTATCACTTACCAGCAAAGATAATCCAACCTCGGGAAAAAACGACTTTATAAAAAGTTTATCCCCTTAGTTTTGCAGCGGGATTCTCATTGGCGGTGCGGTAACTCTGAAAAGTTACGGTCGCAGCGGTCAGGAGCATTATCGAAAGGAAAGCAACGAGGAACACCCATGGATGGATGGGCGTTTTATAGGCAAAGTTCCTCAGCCAGCTTTGCACACAGTACCACGCCAACGGGGTGGAGATAATGCAACAAATAACGATCATCCTGAAAAACTCTCTGTTGAGCATCCACAGGACAGAGTCTACCCGTGCGCCGAATACCTTGCGCACAGCTATCTCTTTCTGCCGGCGTTGGGTTTCAAAGATCACAAGTCCGAAAACTCCCACCAACGATATAACAATGGCAAGAAAGCTGAACACCGTTACAATAAGCCCCTCTTTCCGGCTTTTATTATATAAGGCTTCTATCGTCTCATCCATGAAACGGATTTGGGTCGGATAGCCCGGGTCTATTTGTTCGACAACCGATCTTATATGTTCCAGCGCCGGGGTCGGATCACCGGACATTATATCGATATAGGTAAAAACCTCGGGGGTGTTCCGTCTGTAACGGTTTTCGGCGGAGATCCAGAACGCATAGGGGGTGATCTTCCGGTAGAGCGATTGGTGGTGGAAATCCCGGCTGACACCGATTATTTCCACCGGTATATTATCGTCCATTATATGCGTACCGATCAACAGGTCCATATCATCGGGCCTGCCCGGCAGGAAAGAAAGGAGTTCACGTGCCGCCGTTTGGTTTATGATAACCGCCGGATTAGTGTCCCCGCGCTGCTCATCATCCCGGTTGAAATTTCGACCGGCCACAATCTCTATACCCATTACATCGAGGAAATCCGGGGAAACCCCGCGCCAGGCCATATATCCGTGTTGTCCGTTGTAGAAATAACCGATAAGGGCCTGATTCTCATCCGTTACGAATTTGGTTTGGGACGAGGCGGCACCACGGATATCCGGATGCCGGAGCAAAAGGTCCCTCAGCAACCGGTTATGGTTGGCGACGGCTCCGAAACTCGACCTGATTTCGACGACCTGATCCCTGTCGAAACCGAGTTGGGCTTTACCGATATACCTGTTCTGAAGCGTAATAAACAGAGACCCTGTTACAAGGATTATGGAAATTACATATTGGAAACCGATCAGAATTTTACGGGTTCCTTTTGCCCGGGCAGTTAAAGCGTAGGAACCGTTGAGAGCCATGGCAGGAGGAAACGATGTCATATAGAATGCCGGATAAATTCCGGCCGCAATTCCGGCCATAGCGGCCAGCAAACCGGTCAATGCCACTACGGGCCATAGATCCGTAACCGGCACCGTTTTCCCGAACATTCCAGAAAGAAGCGCACCATGGCGCATGAACAGGATGAAACCCACCGCAATGATAAATGCGACAACAGAAATTCCGAAAGATTCGGCGATGAGTGAAGACCTGAGAGATGTTTGGGAACATCCCAGAACTTTGCGCAAATTTATGGCTTTAATACGCACCGGAGCGAGGGCGACCGAAAAGTTAATGTAATTGATAACTGCGATCACCACGATAAGGATCCCGATCAGCAATATCATATCCGTTGCCAATTTGTTGCCGTGCGGGGATGCGTCGGCCCGGATCGGAGCGGAAAAATAAAGTTCGTCCAGCCTCCGGAGCCTTATGTCATGGATATCGAAATGATAATTGAGATCCTCTTTATTCTCGGCCATATAAGCCGTGGCAATGTCATCGGCCAACTCCGGGGCGGTCAGTTTTACATAACAGTAATACGATCCGGTATACCAGTCGTCCATCTGTTCATGGTCGGGGATAAACCCGTAGATAACGTTCCGTAGGCGGCTGTTTTCCGGGAAATCCCGGTAAACCCCACCTATTCCGTCCTCAAAAGCCAATTCCAGTCCCTCTACAGTAAAGATTTCCCGGCCGTCGGCCGAACGGGACGACAGACCCTTAAACTCGTTCGGATAAATGGTCTTTCCCACAGGGTCTGCATCACCGTAGAGCATCTTTGCCATACTTTCCGGGATGATCACCGTCCCGGGACCTTGCAGGGTTTCTTTATTCCCATAAACAAAATCGAAAACAAAAACATCCAGAAAGCCGGGCCTGATACGTTCTATGCCCTGCATATAAACAGTAGAACCCGGTTCCGGGCCGGTAGAAAACCCGAATCGGTGCGAAGTATAGCCGATCCCGTTATAGATCGCGGCCGATGCGATATAGGGGGAATGGCTGACGAATCTCTCGATCTGGGGGCGCGCCCAATTTGATTCCCACACCCCGTCGCCCCGCAGATTCTCCACCTGAAAAATATATTCCCTCTCGGGAATACCTGCGTCGTATCCATATTCCTGATCGGCATAAAACACAACTGCGATAAATGCCGTATAGGCAAAAGCAAGCCCGAGGATATTGGCGATCGATGCCACCTTATATCGTCGGAAAACATGGATGATATTACGGAAATTGTTAGCCATGGGAAACGGGTTGGTTTACGACTTGCCTGCCAACCCCCTGCCAATAAACACAATTAAATGGAAATCAAATATTTGCCAGATCAAGCTCCGGGGTTATTTGTAAATTTTCTTTACACCCCTGTAAAGAAAATTTACTTTACACCGCTAAGCCCGGCACATATAGGGGTCGTTAGCGCTGCTGGTGTCGGCCCTCGTAATAGTTGATGAATGCCCGGTTAACCAAGCGGTTACCGCCGGGAGTCGGGTAATTCCCGGAGAAATACCAATCGCCGCTGTGTGTCGGGCAGGCCTTATGTAAACCCTCGATCGACTGGTAAACTACTTTTACCTCACACGGACATCCGTCCGGGGTTACCAGCCGGGTAATCCTGTCCGAGATTTCCCGGTCGGTGAAAGGAGCATAAATCTCTTTTACATAATTTACTACCTGCTCTTTTGGCAGATTCTCCTGTGCTTTGCATTTGCGGTACACCTCGTCTATCACCTCCTTGCGGCCGGTCTCTTTAAGCAAATCCACCGCCGCCGTAAAGGCAATGAACTCACCCATCCGGGACATATCTATACCGTACCAGTCCGAGTAGCGTACCTGGGGGGAAGAGGAGACGATGACAATGGAAACTGGGTTCAACCGGCTCAGTATCTTAACAATGCTCTGTTTGAGGGTGGTACCCCTTACTATACTGTCGTCGATCACGACGATGGAATCCACCCCGGGATCCACCGTCCCGTAGGTAATATCGTAAACGTGGGCGGCCAGATCGTTGCGGGCATCGTTCTCTGCGATAAAGGTCCGAAGCTTTATATCCTTGACGGCCAGTTTTTCCGTCCGGACCCTATGCGACAGTATTTCCGCCACGGTAGCCGGGTCTTTACAGTCTGTCACGGCAATAGCCTCGGCCTTTCGGGCATTGAGGTAGTTGTTAAGCCCCTCTATCATGCCGTAATATGCTACCTCCGCTGTGTTGGGAATGAAAGAAAATACGGTATGGTCCAGGTCGTAGGCGATGCTTTCGAGTATCGACGGGGCCAGCAACCGTCCCAGTTCTTTACGTTCGCGGTATATGTCGCGGTCACTACCGCGCGAAAAATATATCCGTTCGAAAGAGCAAGGGCGGGGGTTATCCGGTTCAGTGACCTGTGATACGGAAACCTCCCCGGCGGCGTCTACGAACAACCCCTGGCCGGGTGCCAGCTCACAGACCGATTCCGTGTCTACGTCGAGGACGGTCTGGATTACGGCCCTCTCCGAAGCGGCAACTACTATCTCATCATCCCTGTAATAAAACGCCGGGCGGATGCCCCACCGGTCCCGGAACACAAAAGCGTCGCCGCTTCCGGTAGAACCGCATATAACGAACCCCCCGTCCCACGTAGAGGTCGCTTTACGGACCACGTCCTCCATATCCAACTGCGCCTCGATACGTGCGTTGAGCTCCTCCCCCATAAGGCCCTCGGCCTTGAAACGGTCCCGCAGGGCCTGTACCTGCGCATCGAGCAGGTAACCGAGTTGCTCGAGGATTATGAATGTGTCGGCGTTATGGCGCGGATGCTGACCACGGCTGACAATTATGTCGAAGACCTCGTCTACATTGGTCAGGTTGAAATTCCCCGCGAGGCACAGGTTACGTATCCGCCAGTTATTGCGCCGCAGGAACGGATGGGTATACGATATCCCGGACCGTCCGGTCGTACTGTAACGCAAATGGCCGATATAAACCTCGCCGTAAAACGGGTATTCTTCCCATGGCAGCCCTGCTTCACGGGCTTGCCGGACCTGGCTATGGATATTGGCGAACACCTCACCAATGGCGCCGCTCCCCATTGCCCGTTCACGGAATATATATTCGTTGCCGGGCTTCACGTCCATCTTTATACATGCCGCACCGGCACCCTCCTGCCCCCGGTTATGCTGTTTCTCCATCAGCAGGTAAAGCAAGTCCAGCCCGTAATTACTTCGCCCGTATTTTTCACGGTAATGGGAGAGCGGTTTGAGCAGCCTTACCATGGCTATACCGCACTCGTGTTTTAATTGATCGACCATTCCAAGAGGTTGTTTTATCCGGCCGGACAAGCCGGCTTGGGCCCATGCACCGGAAACGACCCTGCAAAGATAATCCAATTTCGGCTACGGGTGATTACCATTACTCGATTAATCGTGCCGGAACCACCCGAAAAACAAAACAACGGATCGGAAGCAAAACAGACTACCTGCCTTGCAATTTCAAATCGTTTTTTATATATTTACGCGAATCGTCAACCTAAAATTAAAATTCGCATATAAATCATAACTTAAAACCTACTGAAATGGCGTTCACAAAAAAACCATGGGCGGAACCCTATCGGATCAAAGTGGTCGAACCCCTGAAAACCACAACGAGGGAACATAGGCTCGAAGCCATAAAACAAGCGGGCTGGAACACGTTCCTGCTCCATGCAGACGACGTGTACATTGACCTGCTGACCGACAGCGGCACCAACGCGATGAGCGATATGCAATGGTCCAGGATGATGATCGGGGACGAGGCATACGCGGGCAGCAGCAGTTTTTACCGGCTGGAAGAGGTTTGCCGGAAATATTACGGCTACAAATACGTGGTTCCCACACACCAGGGCCGGGGCGCGGAGAACCTGTTAAGCAAATGCACGATCAAGCCGGGCCAGTATGTAGCCGGTAATATGTATTTCACCACCACACGCGAGCACCAGGAACTGGCCGGGGGGATCTTTGTCGACGTAATAATAGACGAGGCGCGGAACAGTTTCTCCGACTACCCTTTCAAGGGCAATGTGGACCTCGATAAGTTCGAACGGCTCATCCGGGAAAAGGGTGCGGAAAACATCGCTTATATTACGATTGGCGCGCCGGTAAATATGGCCGGGGGCCAGCCCGTGAGCATGGAAAATATGCGGGCCGTTTCCGAGCTGGCCCATCGGCACGGGATAAGGGTCGTGCTGGATGCAACCCGTAACATCGAGAATGCCTATTTTATCCAGCAGCGCGAGGCCGGATATGCGGATAAGAGCATCGAAGAGATCAACCGGGAATTCTGCTCCTACAGCGACGCGGCTACCGTGAGCGCCAAGAAAGACCTGTATGTTAATATCGGCGGGCTTGTGATGTGCAATGAGCAGTGGCTGTATGACGAATTGCGGAGTCTGGTGGTGGTTTACGAGGGGATGCCGACCTATGGCGGCCTTGCCGGGCGTGACATGGAAGCGATGGCGCAGGGTCTGATCGAGGCCGTAAGGGACGAGAACGTTGCCTCGCGGGTACGGCAGGTGGAATATTTCGGGAACCTGTTGCTGGAAGCCGGGATACCGATCGTCACACCTATCGGGGGCCACGGGGTATTCCTCGATGCCAAACGGTTCTACCCGCATATCCCGCAGGACCAATTCCCTGCCCAGAAACTCGCCGGCGACCTGTTCGTAGAGTCGGGAGTCAGGGGTATGGAACGGGGCATCGTGTCGGCCGGGCGGAACAAACAAACCGGGGAGAACTACCACCCCGACCTCGAGCTGGTCCGCCTAACCATCCCCCGCCGGGTCTACACCCAGGCCCATTTCGACGTGGCGGCTTATTATATTATCGAGATGTATAAGAACCGCGACAAGGCTCGCGGGTTAAGGATGGTTTACGAACCAAAGTACCTGCGATTCTTCCAGGCAAGGTTCGAGGAACTTTAAGGCTTGGAAAGGGTTTGACAAGGGTGCGCTTTCAGCGCACCCTTTTTTACGGGCATATTTATTGCCTTTCCTAAAGGAAAACATTAGATATGGGCAAACTGAAACTCCTTATGATTTGCGTTTTAACGGCACTAAGTTCGGCGGGGGCACGGTCTCAGGACTCCTACCAGCTTTCGAGCCACCTGCTGGATATTTCACTCGGCAAACCGGCTTCCGGGGTGGTCGTCCATCTGTTCCGTTATAATGAAACTTCGCACGAATGGGATTATGTGTACCAGACACGCAGCGACGACAACGGCCGAATAGAGGACCTGCTTCCCTCCGGGAATGACAACCGCGCTACGTATAAACTGCGGTTCGACACCTCGGAATACTTCACTGCCCACGGCGAAAATTCGCTTTATCCGTTCATCGAGGTGGTGTTCGTAATAACCGACCGTTCATCTTACCATATACCTGTCCTTATAAGCGCCAATGGCTATTCGACCTACCGGGGCAACTGATAATGGCATCCGCCGGCCGGAAAGGAACGCTTTTTGCGATGGAATACGGCAAACAACAGAAAAGTTATGGAAGACAATATCTTTAAACCCCTCACCCACATGGACCGGGAGGGTTACGATGAGAATCTGGTGGGCCGTTTCCAAAGGCGCAACACAACGCCAGTCAACGACACGGTACTGGAGAACCTGGACACCGATCCTATAAATCCTCAGGAGGGTTGGGATCCTGACAGCCAGGTGGAAGAGCAAATTGCCGGCGGCAATAATATCGAGGCCAACGGATGCTGGTGTCCTACGGATGACGAAGACGGCCCGGTAGTTTACTCGGAAACCGTAGTCGTAGAATTCTTCGACGACGGGGAAGACGGGCAATAACCCGGCAGGTTATTCCACTCCATACGACAGAGGCGGCCCGCAGGCCGCCTCTGTCGTATGAAGCACGGAAAATTATCCGAGGGCGTTCTTAAGGTCCGCAATGAGGTCTTCGACATCCTCGATACCGACCGAAACCCGGAAGAGAGTATCCGAAATACCGATCGCCCGGCGGGTCTGTTCTTCAAGGCCGACATGGGTCATAAGGGCCGGAAGCTCGATAAGCGACTCGACCCCGCCGAGACTCTCGGCCAGGCTGAACAGTTTCAACCGCGAAAGGAACTCCTCGGCATCGGTGAGCGAACCCTCGATCTCGAACGAGAGCATCCCACCGAATCCTGTGGCCTGGCGTTTAATTATATCGTGGCCGGGATGGTCCGGCAGACCGGGATAGAGCACTTTCGTCACCCGGGGATGGCCACTGAGGAACCGGGCTATCTCGAGGGCGTTACTCTGGTGCCGCTCCATCCTTACCGCCAGGGTCTTCAGTCCCCGTATATTAAGGTACGAGTCGAACGGCGATAGCACAGCGCCGCAGTTGTTCTGTATACTTTTAAGCTTTTCGTACAACGTTTCATCGTTCGTAAGCAGCGCCCCGCCCAATACGTCGCTGTGGCCTCCTATGTATTTTGTGGAACTGTGGATTATCACGTCCGCTCCCAATTTGAGGGGCTGCTGGAAATAAGGCGACAGGAAAGTGTTGTCCGCTACGACCAGTATACCCCGCTGATGGGCCTTGGCCGCCAAAGCGGCGATATCGCATATCTTTATCATGGGATTTGTCGGGGACTCGATCCAGAGCACTTTGGTATTGGGACGAAAGGCACGCTCGAATTCACCCTCAACCCCGAGGTCGACGTAAGATACTTCCAACCCGTCGATAATCTCGTCGAACAACCGGCGCGTACCGCCGTATAGGTCGTCGAAGCCGATCACATGGTCTCCAGGCCTAAATATGGCCTGCATCAGGGCATGTTCCGCCGCAAGGCCCGACGCGAATGCTATGGCGTAACGGGCATCCTCGAGGGCAGCCAGTTTTGTTTCGTACGCATGGCGCGTGGGGTTGTCTGTGCGGATATATTCGAATTTGGAATGGGCCACCCCGGGCTTATCCCATATAAAAGTCGTGGATAAATGGATGGGTACTACCACATCGCCCGGGGAACCGGGACGGGTGTCGGCCTCCTCTCCGGCATGGATCGCCCTGGTAGAGAAACCTTTATAATCAGCTGCCATAATTTTCCTAATTGATTTACCGGGCAAAGCTAACAATATCCGCCCGTAAACCAAATAGCATAAAGATGGTAATCCCCGTAGGTATTATTAACGGACGGCCGTAGCGGGTCATTCCGCATTGTCCCAATAGCGGGTCATGATACGGCAGTAGTACTCGATCATCCGCCCGAAATTATCTATCGAAATATGCTCGTTGCGGTTATGGATGGTCTGCTGTTCGAACTGGTTCAGGTAGATAGGAAGGAAGCGGTAAATGTGGTCGCTGACCAGTTGGTATTTATAAGCGTCCGTGCCACCGACGGTAACATACGAAGTGACGATGGCATCCGGGTAAAGTTCTCCAATAACTTCCTCGATTATCCGGAACCCGCGCACGTCTGTCGGGGAAATTCCCGATGGCTCCCGGGTATTACCCACCAGGATTTCCACATCGTAACCCTCGCATATCCGGCTCACATGGCCTACCACTTCATCCACCGAATTGCCGGGCAGTATCCGGAAGTTGACCGTAACGTCCGCTTCCGGGGCGATCACGTTTGCCGCATCGCTCCCCTTGGCCATCGTAACGGCCGTTGTAGTACGTACCAGTGCGTTGGTGGAAGCGTCCGAACTGAATTTCTTTAAAAGTAAACCTTTCATCAGCCAACGGTTTGCGATTGCCAGACGCGAAGTAAACGACATGGAACCACCTACATTATCCAGGAACTGTTCGATCGGGGAGATAAGTTCGAGGGGCATCTGGATGTCGTTCAATTTGGTTATAATTGCTGCGGCATCTACCAGGGGAACCCGTGCCGGTGGCATCGAAGAATGTCCTCCAAGTCCCTTTACCCGGATCGTAAGCGTACAAAATCCTTTTTCGGCCACCCCTACAAGGGCGATGGGCTTATCTACACCGCCCAGCCCCGGGGCCCCTATTATCCCGCCCTCGTCATAAACCGCATCGAAACGGAGGCCCATCCCGTCGAGATACTTCGCGATCTCCACAGCTCCGTGCAAACCCCCGTTCTCTTCGTCCTGCCCGAAAGCGAACCATATATCCTGCTGAGGGACGAACCCCTCGCCTATAAGGGCGTCGGCCGCCTCCATAACCCCGAAAAGCATACATTTCATATCCAGCGTACCACGACCGTAGATACTGCCCCGGGCCACCGCCCCCGAGAACGGCGGGTATTCCCAAGCGTCGTAATAACCTTCCGCATAGCCACGGTAAGCCTCCTGGGGTGCGAATATATTTTCTCCGACGGTCTCCAGATCGTCCGGGTCGTCGTCCACCGGTACGACGTCATAATGTGAAAGGAATAAGATGGGTTTCGCGCCGTCGGTTTTCCCTTTCCAGTGAAAAACCATCCCGTAACCGTTTACCATATGGTAATCCATTGTCCGGTATACGGCCGGGTAAGATTCCTGCAGGTATTCCATGAACCTGTCGAACGGCTCGAAATACACATCGGAGTAATCGGCGGCCCCCACGGTCGGGATACGGATGCCCCCGGCGAACCTTTGCAGGGCAAGATCCGATACCGGCACCCGGGCCATCTCCACTTCAGCCGTACCGGACTCTCCTTTGCCGTTGAACGGGTAGGTAAAAGTTCTGATAAGCACAACCGCAATAAGGATAACGATCAGTGCCAGCACTATGAACAGGACTATTTTCAAGGTTCTATATCTTTTCATTGTAGGATAAGTTTCCGCCCGACCCCGGTCAATAACCGGAAGGAGCCATATTCTGACTTCAATTATTGTTCCAACCAATTTAAGAAAAAAACCGGGACATGCAATAACGGACACCTCCTGATGCGGATTAGGGCGTTAAAATGGCAATTTTGGCTCCGCTTTTGCAAATTACAACACACCGTGGCACCAGCCGGCGGGCTAAGTAAAGAAATTGCTATGGAAGTGATCCGCTCGAGGGATATCCCGGGACAAAATAACGAATCTACGTTCGTGGTGGTACACGCTTCCCCCGGCAGGTTCTACCTGAGCCGCACCGTCGAGGGTAAGGTACTGTATAACCGTAACGGTGAGATAAGCCTCAATGTGGAACGCCGTGGTGACATCGACATAGCCAGCGGCAAAATGGTATTTATCCCACCCTCATGCAGTTTCTCTGTTTATGTGAAGGGAATTACCTCATTCTATCTCTACCGCCTGAGCTTATCCCTCCATTTCAACGAATCCTCCCTCCCGCTGGAGACCCTCGAGGAAAACCTCGCCAAACAAGACACCCCGCTGGACAGCCCGCATATCAATGCCCATGATAAGGTCGACGCATTTTTCCATATCCTTGGGGAATATATACGTGACGGTATATCGGCCCACATGTTCTATACTTATAAGGCCCGTGAACTGCTTATCCTGCTCCGTAGCTATTACCCTATTCGGGAACTCGCCCGTTTCTTCAGTCCCATAATCGGGCGCAATACCGAATTCGCCGCGTTCGTAACGGAGAATTACCGTAAGTACCGGACCGCCCGGGAACTCGCCGAAGCCTCGTGTCACAGCCTATCTTCGTTCAACAGGCTGTTCCGGCAGAATTTCGGTTGTTCCCCATACGCGTGGATGGACCGCCAGAAAGCCAACGACGTCTATTACGAGCTTACAGCCACCAACTTACCGATAAAACAGATCTCGAGCGAACACGGCTTCGGGTCGCTTTCGCAATTCACTGCTTTCTGCAAAAGGCATTACGGCCTGTCACCCCGCACCCTGCGAAACCGTCACGGTTTCCATAAAGAGGCCGACCCCCGGATATAAAACAGGATAGTCAACATAAAGGAAAGGATAGTAAAGCTGCAAAAAGATTAATGGAAGTGTTTTTGCAGCATTTCCGGCTGTGGTTCTTTGATAAGACGGCTATATCATCTATCGAAAAATTTATATAAGAAAATATAAAGGCTCCCTTGGTCGGAGCGGTTCTTCCACTTCCGAAACCGGAAAAACCGCCCCCTTAGGCCGGGAAGCCTCGCAAACACCATTAATTTTAAAAATAACGTTCCATGAAATTTAAAATCCTTTATTTATGCACGGCCACGGCAGGCTTACTGCTGGCGGCATGTAGCAGTGACAGTACAACGGCGGACGTCCCCGATGTCACTACCGACACGGGCGATCCCGCTGGTTTCACACTTACTATCAGCGAACCGGCGACAAGGGCCGACCAACAAGACCTTGCCACCGCCGAGGAGTCCGTCTTCGTGACGGCGGACGTTTTTATCTATTCGGATAATACCCTTTCCAAACATGTCCGCCTGGACAGTAACGATTTTACTTTACAGGGCGACCATGTATATACCACGGACGACCCGATAGTCACCACTACCGGGACAAAAGAAATTTACGTAGGCCTCAATATGCCGCAGGCTCTCGGTGAAGCCGTTGCGGCGACCCGGAATAAAAGCGGACTTTACCTGTTAAGCAATATAGATAATTACCCGGTATGGAGTTCCGACGCTACGGTAGGATTTACCATGTTCAGCATCGAACCGGCCATCGAGGAGCTCAAGGCAAATTACGACAATAAAGTGACCGCAAAGGTCGGCAGGCTGGTCGCAAAAGTGACCGTACTGACAAATCCGGCACTTTCGCTTTCCCTCGACGAAGGTGAACTCTCGGACCTGAAGTTCGCTTTGCGGAATATGAATAAACTTTACTGGCCTTACCAGAAGACCGAGGGCGGCATCGTTTATGACCCCAACCACTTCGTCAACGAGTGGAACTCTTCCCATTTCGAACACCACGACAACCCGTCGGATTATATTGTGGTTGACGAGTACGATTATTCCGTAGTTCCGGAAAAAGTTAAATACCCCCTCGAGAATACCAGCGACCAGACACTCACCCGTGAGACCACCTACGCTTCGGTCAGGGCCGAGTTCATCCCGAAATATTTCGCCGAGGACGACGGTTCGCTTGTTGCCAACCAAAACACCTCTGCGGTAGATTTCTGGATAGTCAAACTTGACGAAACCGGCGAAAGCTATTTCTTCGACGACTATACCAAAGCGGAGACATTCGCCAAGGACAGGGGCGAAATAAGCGATATTTATGAAAACGGCTATTGCTATTATAACCTCTTTATCAATCCGGACAACGATTTCCAGACCCTGCGTAACACTTTCTACCAGTTGCGTATAACCTCCATTACCGGAGTGGGCAACCCGAACCCGGAAGACAAAGGCGACACCGACAAACCGGTTACAAGGCCTGCGAACCTCGAGTTGGAAGTAGATATCCAGCCGTGGAGCGTACAACTGGACGATTACGATCTGTTTTAACTGATAACATATACTCCCACCCGGCCTGCGGCTTGATTTACTCCGCAGGCCCGTGGGTTTTAAATGAGATACCGTATGAAGATAAAAACATTGGTTTACTTTTTTTTCACCGCTTTGTTACCCGGCTTTCTGGCGGGTTGCGTCAAAGAAAGCGATTCCGAGGAATGCCCGCCGGACGAGGTGACGGGAGAGGGCCGGGTCCTGCTGTATGTGGACTTTGCAGAGGCGCTCTATACCCGCTCCGGGGCACTGCATCAGGAAGTGGAAACCATGTTTGTTTTTATCTTCGGCCATGACGGTTACTATATAACTACGTTGGTTGACACTTCCCCGACGATCGGAGCCGATTATGTTCACGAAGTTCCATTATCTCCCGGGGATTATGAATTTATCGGATGGACCAACCTGCATGGAGACTATTATCTGTCGCATGCCGACCTTACGGCAGGCATTACCACGGTCGGCGACCTGTTCGTGGAACTGGACTCCGCCAACGGGGATACGGTTACCGGATTGAACGATCACCTGCATTACGGACTTGTTCGTGAGCCGGTTACGGTAGGTGCCGACACCCATGAATATTACATGGAGCTGGACCGGTATACCTACACCATCGATATCCTGACCGAGGGACTCGAACAGAACGACAAAGACTACCGGTACCGCATATCCGACCGTAACGGCAGGTTCGGCTTTTACAGCGAGGATGTTTCTGACCGGACCCTCGATTACGTTACCGACTGCGCCAAGGACCAGAATGGCCAACTCAGCGCCTCGCTTCGGGTACTGCGGTTATTCGAAGACCACCTCGACGCAACGGTACGGATCGAGGATACGGCTACGGGCGAACCTTTGTATGAAGACCTGCTGATAGTAAAGTTACTCTCCCTGCGGGAACAGGGCGAAGTGGTGGATTTCAGTACCAAATACGAGTATACTATCAAACTGATCTTCTCCGCCGATATACTAATGGCGGTTACGATCGACGGCTGGATCGTCTATAAAGTGGACGACTATGAAATATATTAAGTTTGGATCTAATAAGTCATTGAAGAAGAGTAAATATAATATTCCTATATAATATGGTATCGTAGTAGTGTGCGGGCAGGCCGATTATGGCCTGCCCGTTTTTTATGCCGTTAAGCTAAACACTCAGGTTGTCGAGAAGTTCCCGCTGTTTTTCGAAGAACATCACGCGCTGCTTCTCCCCGGTCTCGGAAATAAGGGTAGAGACCCTTTTCATGGAATTGACCCACATCTTCATCTTCTGGAACGAGCGGTCGTCCAGGGTAGCGGTTCCGTTGAGCCCGAAAGTACGTATCAGGCTCATCTTATTATTGTTGCTTTCGTAGTATTCGTAGCAACAGTCGAAATTGACGCTCGAAATATAGAAGTTTACTTTCTTGCCGGTGTCGGCGAAAGCACCCGTACAGGCTATCTGTTCCATTTCGGCCAGAAGCAGTTTCAGATCATTGCGGATAAACTCTACCTCCTCGGGTTTTAGGAGGTAAACGCTCGAGAAATGCTTGATATCCTCGATCATATAATAGAAGCAGAGCTTATCCCAAACGTAGTTCGACATGGTGAACATGCGTACCTCTTCCGCATGTCCCAACTGGAGCTTGCGTGTGCGCTCGGTTACCTGAACCTCGGAATAAGGCTTAGCACTACCCGCCGTCCCGGTGAAATAGAGCCATTTAAAGACCTGGAACCGGGACAGGTGGTCGTATTTGTAATACAACGGCTGTGGCAGAGAATTACAATTTATACCATACTCGGAATTGGGCTGGCTGTTCATCTGACGGAGCAGCAGGATGAAATTCTCCATCATGATATAGTCCATCTCCGAGGGGTTGCAAAAATCCACCAGCGTCATCTTCAGCGGGCGGCTCTTTTTGGGTATAGATCCCACTATATTGTCGAGCGACAGGCCCAGGGCCTGTGCAACGGCCGCGATCTCGGTAAACGTGAACGGAACCTCCATACGCAGACGACGGTAGACTGCTTCCTTTTCTATCTGTAATATATCGGCAAGAACGGAGGAAATCTTGGTGTTTTGCGGCACGGCTTCGTTCACCATACCGATAAAATTATCGAATAATAACTGATACTTCATCTTAAATGTAATTGGTTTTTAAAGAAAACCTTATATGCAAAATAATAAATTTTTGAATATATTTTCAGAATAGTTTCAAATTTAATAAATTTTAAATTACCCAAAATGTAAA
Organism: Alistipes sp.; assembly: GCA_021201825.1. Lineage (GTDB taxonomy): Bacteria > Bacteroidota > Bacteroidia > Bacteroidales > Rikenellaceae > WRDF01. Next base: position 205,929 of record JAJQED010000016.1, on the reverse strand, counting down.
ACTTAGAGAAAACACAAAATTCACATCCGGATGTGCATAATTACATAAATAAATACTGATAATTCTTCATTACCCGAAAATCAATCCACAACATAGTCTCCCTAATGTGGAATAATTTAACATTTTCTGTTATAGATTTTATTTTTTCGAAACCCTGGCCCGCGAAGCGAACACCCCTACTATGCAAATCCCTATGAATATGGAGAATGTGGTCCGCAGGCTGTCCATAAATTGGGGATACAGGTCCGGAGTAATGGAGTTGGTGCCGAGGTGGAACGAGATGGCCATGCCGGCTATACCCATGCTGACCGCCTGCCCGGTCAACCGCATGGTGCCGGTGGCGGCCGAAGCGGCGGAATAATCCTTTTTGTCGACCGAACTCATAATGACATTAGTATTAGGCGAAGAGAAAATCCCGAAACCAACGCCCAAAAGTACCAGCAGACCAACTATCATCCAGTAAGGTGTAGCGGTGCCGAGAAATACCAAACCGGCCAGACCGGCCACGATAATAACCATTCCCGCCGTGGCGAGCGAAGCAGGTTCGATCCTGTTCGATAACTTGCCGGCATACAACGAAAATCCGGATTGAACCACCGCCTGGCTGATAAGTATGAAACCCGCATGGCTGGCATCCAGACCCCGGATATATTGCAGGTAAAGGCTCAGCATAAAAGCTATACCGGAGGTTGCCGCATAATTGATAAGGGCGGCAAGCGACGATAGGGTGAAGACCCGGTTGCCGGTAAAGAGGCGCAGGTTAAACACGGGTGAGCGATGGTGAAGTTCATACCACCCGAACAGGCCCAGCGAAACGATACCCACCAATAGTAAGATTATTCCCTCCCGGCCGGGCAGTGAAGTGAAACCGTAGATCAATGTCCCCAATCCGACCCCGTACAGTATGCTGCCCAGAATATCGAACTTCTGTCCCCGGGCCTCCGTCCATTCGCCTTTCAACATGAAGTGAGCCATTATAAATACAATAAGCCCCATCAGGGCCGGGAATACGAAAATGGAATGCCATCCGAAGTAATGGGTAAGCAGCCCGCCGAACAACGGCCCTGCCGCAAGTGCAGCATATACCACAGCAGCATTGATCCCCAGTGCGTAACCGCGTTTCTCCGGAGGAAATAGCGAGGTAAGGATGGCTATATTTGTGCCGAATACCATCGCACTACCGATCCCGGAAACAAACCTTAGCAGGATCAGGATGTGTCCGTTGGGTGCGAAAGCACATGCGACGGTCGAGAGGACGAAGAACAGTATGCCGGTCATAAATACCTTACGGCGTCCCACTATATCGGCCACCCTTGCGAACGGTATCTGGAATATGGCGGTGGATATTATATAAGCGGTAGCCATCCAGGTCAGCATAACCGCATTCATCGAGAATTCCTTACTTATTTCCGGGAGGGCCAGATTAAGCGAGGAACCCATGAACGGCACAAGGAAAGCCGCTAAACACAATACGAACAACCCGCGGCGTGCATCACGCGGGTTCAACGGTAGGGCGGTCGGTTTTATATTATTGTCTGGCATAGGCCCGGTTCTTTCGTTTTTCCGGGTGCAATATTACAAAAATAAAACCAGCGGGAAGACCGCCGGCCAGCAGGAAAAAACAAACATTATGGAAATTAGTATGGCCGTAAGAATCCAGCCGCAATGGGAGCTATGGGATGTTTAAAACCGAACCTCTTAAACATCGAGCCTGACTACGGTTATACCCGCACCGCCCTGCTCCACATGTTCATCCTCGGCGGAAATAACGAGATCTACGGTACGCAGGTACCGCCGTATCTCTTCCCTAAGGGCGCCTGTGCCTTTACCGTGAAGTATCCGCACTTCCCGTGCGCCGACCATGATCGCATCGTCGATAAAATCTTCCACCATTTCAAGGGCTTCCGCAGCCCGCATACCGCGCAGGTCGATATTCCGGGAGAAGTTGAGTTTGCGTTTTTCCACGTCCGTACTTACCCTGACGGTCGGGGCGGCAGGCTTGTTTTGCCGCCGGAATTCCGACCCGGAGATTACGGAAAGTTTATCCATATCCACCTTGGTCAGGATCTGCCCGAAAGCGACCGTGGCTTTTTTGCCTTTTATTTCTATTACCTCTCCGGCGATGGACTGCCCGTCCATCCTGACTTTACTACCCACAATGGGAACTGCCGGTAAAGCATCCGGGAGTACGGCGGACTTTGCCTCCTCTTTTTCGCCCCGCCTCTCCTCACGCTTGCGGCGCCGGCGCTCGATCCGTTCCATTTCACGCTCTATATCTTCCGCCGTGCCGAAAGCACTGTCGCTTGAAAGGTCCTCACGGAAACGGTCGATATTGCGCCGCACCAGTATCGTTTTCTCCTTGTCGGCCTGCGACTGACGGATATCGCGGATCGCCCCCTCGATGACCTTATTGGCATCGGCCGTGATCCGGGCGGCCTCTTCACGGGCCTGTTTGAGGATGTCGGCCCTTTGGCGGCGTATTTCCTCGAGTTGGGCGGCATATTTTTCCTCCAGCTGCTCCACTTTGCGGTCGGCGATGCGTATACGGTCGCGCTTCTGTTCCCAATACCGGCGGTCGCGCGCCACCTCCCGCAACAGGCGCTCGAGATTGATCCTGTCCGTTCCGGCCTTTTGTGAAGCCTCCTTTATAATGTTCTCGGGCAGGCCTATCTTCCGGGCAATTTCTATGGCGAACGAACTTCCGGGCATACCCATCTCCAAACGGAACAATGGCCGGATATTCTGCACGTCAAAAGTCATTGCACCGTTCACTACCCCTCGGGCGTTCGATGCGTAATATTTAAGGTTCGAATAGTGTGTAGTAATAACCCCGTAGCAGCCTTTTCGTTCGAACTCTTCCAACAGGGCCTCCGCAATGGCACCCCCTATAACCGGCTCCGTCCCCGTGCCGAATTCGTCGATTAGCAACAGGGAATGGCGGCCGGCTTTCTGCACCATCCGCTTCATATTGAGCAGGTGTGAACTGTAGGTACTAAGGTCGTTGTCGATAGACTGCTCGTCCCCGATATCCACGAAAATGCCGTCGAACAGCGGGAACTGGGAGTTCTCAAGCACCGGCACCGGCAAACCATGCTGTAACATAGTCTGGAGCAGGCCAACCGTTTTCAGGCAAACCGACTTTCCACCGGCGTTCGGCCCTGATATTACAAGAATGTGTTTTTCCCGGGTTAGTACCAGGTCCAGCGGCACAAGCTCGCGGCCCTCCCGGGCGAGGTTCTGCTCGAGTAGCGGATGGCGGGCCTGACGAAGTTCGAGTGTACCGCCATCAGACAGCAGGGGCATCACACACCGGTTAGCGGTTGAAAAGCGGGCTTTGGCCCTTATCATATCCACCGTTACAAGGAACCGCCCGCTCTCCCCGATCCCGTTCAGATTGGTGCGCAAATCGGCCGTGAAATCGGTTAATATACGAATGATCTCCCTGCGTTCGCTGTACTCGAGTTCGCGTATCTCATTATTGAGTTCGACAACTTCGGCGGGTTCGATATAGACCGTTTTACCGGTCGCCGACTCGTCATGCACAAAGCCGGGAAGTTTGCGTTTATTTCCCGCGGCAACCGGGATCACTGCCCTCCCCTCACGGATCGAAACGGTGGCGTCGCTGTCCACGATACCTGCCGAACGGGCTTGTGCCAGAATGCTTCTTAACCGCCGTGAAACCTGCCCCTCCATCTCCCGCAAACTACGGCGAATAGCGCTCAACTCCGCAGAGGCATCGTCTTTCACATTCCCGTGCCGGTCGAGTATACGGTCGATACCGGAAGTTATACTCTCATAAGGATCAACGGGTTCGGCCAAAGAGTGCAGGAGCGGGTAATCATCCCGGCTTCTCTTCAGTATAAAACACCTGATCTCCCCTACCAGAACCAGTGCATTTTTCAGCATCATGAGTTCTTCCGGCTCGAGGAATCCCCCCTCAATGGCAGCCTTGGCGAGTATACCGTCCGTATCATAATACTCCCCGGTAGGGAAGCCGCTCTCCATGGTAATGGCCCTGATAAGTTCGGAGCAGATCGCCAACCGGTATTCGACCTGCTGCCGGTCGCGTGTAAAACCCTCCTGACGGAATAATTCCACAGCTCCCTGCGTCGTACACAGCGCCTCTACCTGCCCCTGTATCCTGCCGAATCCGAGCTTATCCATATAGAATGTCCTTAGTAAAAATCATACCGTCCGGCATTGAACATGACAGCCGGCAACGGAAGTGAACGGTAAAGGTACGTGAACAACGGCCGGGAAGTTATTTACTTTTATTTCCGCCGAATACGGAGATGTTGATATACCGCTGGGGGTTCTCCTTAACGTCCTCCAGCAACCGGGCAAGGTTGGCCGACGCCTCAACCAGCGAATCGTAAAGGCCGTCATCCCCTAAAAGCTTACCTACCGACCCCTCGCCGGCGTTGATATCGGCGAGCAGAGTGTTGAACTCCTTAAGGGTACCCGAAAGGTTATCGACGAGGGCCGGGATATCGGCGCGGCGCAAAGAGTCCGTAAAGCCCTCGACGTTACCCAGGATATTGTCGATACGACCGGTGTTGTTCTTCAGGGTTGATGAAAGTTCGTTGATATCCGAAATGATCCCGCGCAGGGAGCCCTGCTCGGAAGCCAGCACGTTATTGAGCGTGCCAGTCATCCCGGCGATGTTGGAAAATATCTGGTTGATGCTCTCGGAATTGTCCCCGACCAGCGAATTGATATTGGACAGGGTAGCGCTCAGGTCGTTTATAAGCTGACCGGCCTTTTGCTTGATATACTCTATATCCGATCCCGAAAAGCCGAGCATCCCGTGGTCGGTCTCCGAACGGATAGTATCCCCGCTGTGCAGGTACATCTGCGAGGGACCGAACTCGATCTCGATAGCTTTGCCGCCGAGCAACCCGTCGCTGAAAATCTTTGCCGTCGAATTCTCCGGTATTTTGTATTTGGAGCGGATACTCATCTCAACGATGATCTTGTCCGACTTCTGCGGGTCGTATATTATGTCGCTCACCAACCCGATGCGGAATCCTTTAACCACCACCGAACCGGATTTCTGCAGGCCGCTCACTTCTTCGTACGTTGCGTAATAGGTGCTGTTACGTTTGAACAGGTCCTGTCCTTTGAGGAAGTTTATCCCCCAATAAAGGAACACGAGGGTGATCAATGCGAATATGCCGACCTTTACTTCACTTCTTAATTTCAGTTTCATCTTTTTTTCTTCTGCGGGGCCGGAAATGGATTGCAAATAACGGGCCTCGTGATTTTTATTTTCCGGTAATACTTCTTGCTTCCGACACCGGTATCTGCACCCCGTTACGGAACGCGACCATAAATGCGTCGGGAGTATGCTTGCGGACCTGCTCCTGCAATTTTGCCGCCTCGGCATATGTCGAGCAGGAACCTACGTCGTATTTATACAACCCGTCCACTTCCCTTTCGGTAATGCCCAGGTCCTTATGCGGTTTCAGGACGCTGCCGTTATGGCCCAATTTGCGCTGGGAACTGCAAACCTGGATCCGGTAAACCACCCCTGCCGCCCCGGAGGACACCCCGGAGGGAGCCGGAACCGTGCCGCCGTCGACAAGTACGATCTGGCTCCTGTTCTCGACCTTGCTCTTATATTCGCTTATAGCGTTGAAGAGTGCGGCGGCTATCTGGTCCTGACCGGAATCGGAGGTCAATATCTTACGGTCATGGTCGTTGGGCAGGAACCCGAGTTCCACCAGTACGCTTGGCATGGCCGTGCGCCAAAGTACCAGCACCGGCTGGTTCCTCGCACCGAGCACCGGGATCGGCGTACTTTTCTTATAATGGTCCTGGATCATATTGGCGAACAGCATACTCTGCTCCTGGTGGGCATACTGCATGAGCGAAAAGATGATATAACTCTCGGGGTCGTCCGGAGTGAAGCCCTCGTATTTGGCGGTGTAATCGTCCTCATAAACGATAACCGAATTTTCGCGCATGGTAACGTCGAGGTTGCGCTCCCCGTGCGACTCTCCCATTACCAGGACGACTGACCCCGACGGGGCGTTCTTCTCGACGGCATCCACATGGATGGAAATGAACAGGTCCGCCCCGGCGTCGTTGGCCATCTTGCCCCGTACGGCAAGGTCGATATCCACATCGGTCGTACGGGTGTACAGCACCTTTACGTCCGGGAGGTTCTTTTCGATCAGTGCGCCCAGTTTTTTCGACACGGTCAGCACAATATCTTTCTCCTTATACTGGCCGTAAACGCACCCCGGTTTGTTGCCCCCGTGACCAGGGTCGATCATGATCGTTTTTACCGAACCGTAGCCGGTTTGCCCAGATGACTTCGCCGTGCCGCACAACAAAAAGGCAAGGGCGCACGTTAGGCAGACAAATACCGAATATGGTCGAACTTTCATCGGGGCAAATTAACGTAACTCTAAATTTTTGACTACTTTTGAAGTCGAAAAACGGCGCTCTGGGTATCCACCGCAACGGTTTTTCCCGGTTTTGCCGACTTGTCGGCAAAGGTAATAAATTTTCGCTAATTTGATAAAGCAGGGGCGCAAATACCTCGTCACTATATCGGCTGTTGCTTTGTGGGGGCATCTGGTTTTCGGGACCTCCCTGGCACGGGTGAACGATGCCGGCCTGTGGCAGGTACCCGAGCCTCCCGTGGACATAGTGGTCCCTCCCCCGCCGGATTCCACGGAGGTCAACCTCAACGCCCCCAGCTCCAACCTCGACCCGAACAATCCGCCGGAATTTCCCCGCCAGAATATCGACGACGAGAACCCCTACGACTCGATAACCATCGAGCGTCCGCGCACGCACAGGGACACCTCGGTCAATCCCCGGACCCAGTTCCTGCCCGACAGCTTCTATCCCGACTCGGTGATAGTGGACACCCTGGACGGGCTGGTGATCATCCCGGAAGATTCGATCTCCCCCGACACGGTACGCCGGTCCGGAGGCGGTGGAGGCCTCAACGATATTATATACGGCACCAGTAAGGATTCGCTGGTTTATAAGGCAAGGGTCAAGAAAGTCTATATCTACGAAGAGGGCGATATCGACTACCAGAACATGAACCTCAAGGCCGACTACATAGAGGCGGACCTCGAAACCAAGGAGATCCTCGCGCACGGGCGGCTGGACGACTCGACGGGACTTTGGACCCGTCCCGAATTCCTGGAGGGAAGCAGTCTCTATACGAGCGATACGATGAGGTATAACCTCGATTCCAAAACGGGTAAAACCAAGAACGCGGCCACCCAGGAGGGCGACGGCTATATCGTCGGACGGGATATCAAAAAGATGCCCGACAATACGGTCAACATCGCCGGCGGGAAATACACCACCTGCGACCATATAGACCACCCGCACTTCTACCTGGCCATGACCAAGGCAAGGCTGATCCCCGGGAAAAAGGTTATCATCGGGCCGTCGTACATGGTACTGGAGGACGTTCCTATATATTTCCCACTTATTCCTTTCGGGTTCTTCCCGGTGATAAGCGGGCCCAGTTCGGGGTTCATCATGCCCTCTTACGGCGAGGAGTCGGTAAAAGGCTTTTTTATACGCGAGGGGGGTTATTATTTTGCCATAAACGATTACGTCGATCTTACGGTTCTGGGCGGTTTCTATACCCTCGGGTCGTGGGAAGCGTCGGCTTCGTCGCGCTATATGCGGCGTTATAAGTATTCGGGAAGCTTCAACGCCCGGTTCACAAAGGATATAATAGGGGAAAAGGGATCGGAGGATTACGTGAACATGAACAACTTCAGCATCCAGTGGACCCACACCCAGGACTCGAAGTTCCGGCCCAACTCCTCGTTCGCCGCCAGTGTGAATTTCTCGTCGAGCAACTATGCCAAATACGGGTCCAACACGATGAACGATTACCTGAACACCCAGACCAACTCCTCGGTCTCCTACTCCAAGACATGGCCGGGCAAGCCGTTCTCGCTGACCACCCGTTTCCAGCATTCGCAGAACTCGAACAACCAGACGGTTTCGCTCACCCTGCCCGACGTGGCGTTCAGCGTCCAGAGGCTCTATCCGTTCAAACGTAAGAACCCGCTCACACGGGAACGGTGGTATGAGAAGATATCCATGCAGTATACCGGTACGCTGACCAATACGGTCACCGTCGACGAGGACGACCTGTTCACCGAGAAGATGTTCAAGGACATGCGTAACGGCGTGAACCATACCATACCGGTCTCGACCTCGTTCAACCTGTTCAACTACCTGAATATCAGCCCGAGTTTTAATTACAACGAGCGTTGGTTCTTCCGGAAGATCGAACGTGAATGGGACCCGGAGACCAAGAGTTCCCAGCCGGCCGACACGACCTACGGGTTTTACCGCCTGTACAATTACTCGGTATCTTTGTCGGCATCCACGAAGATCTACGGGATGTACCAGTTCGGGCAGAACTCGAAGATAAAGGCTATCCGCCACGTCATCACCCCGACCATCAGCGCCTCATGGGCGCCTGACTTCGGGGACCTGAAATATGGTTTCTACCAGAATATCCAAACGGACTCGCTGGGTACCATCGGTATTTATTCCCCCTACGACGGCAACGCCTACAGCGTTCCCGGACGGGGACAATCGGCCTCCCTATCGTTCAGCCTGTCGAACAACCTCGAGATGAAAGTCAAGAGCGACCGGGACACTACGGGCGAGAGGAAAATAAAACTCATAGACGAATTCCGACTTAGCGGTTCATACAACTTCCTGGCGGACTCCCTGAACCTGTCGACCATCTCGGCGAGCCTGCGCTCCACGATAATCAAGAACTTCGGGATCAACGTCAGCGCTACGTTCGATCCTTACCAGGTGAACCGTGAAACGGGGACGCGCATCAACAGGTTCATGATCCGGGACGGAAAGCTTGCAAGGCTGACTGCGGCCTCGACCTCGTTCTCCTATTCTTTCAACTCGAGCAAAGGGCCGCCCGGGGCGATAAACGATATTGCCAGTGCCGGTGTCACAACGGCTGAACAGGACGCGATGTTCAACGACCAGGGCATCGTAGACCCTGCCGTGCGGCGAATGTTGATGACAAACCAGTATTACGACTTTGACATCCCCTGGAATATCGGGTTCAGTTACTCGTTCAGCTATTCCAACAATGGCCGGACCAAGAACGTCAACCAGACCTTGAGCTTCAACGGCTCGGTTACCCCTACCCCGAAGTGGGGTGTTAACTTCAGCGGCGGTTACGACTTTGCCAAAAACAAACTGACACCCGGGGTCGTCTCAATAAACCGTGACCTGCATTGTTGGACTATGGGCCTGAGCTGGGTCCCCGTGGGTTACCGCAAGAGCTGGAGTTTCACCATCCGTGTTAAATCTGCCGTACTGCAGGACCTGAAGTACGACAAGCGTAATTCCTACTACGATAACATCTACGGTTACTAACGCCGCAAGCAGGCACACTTTTTGGCTTACCAACTCATCTTAAACATATGAAAAAAATAATTACTACACTGATGGCTATTACATTTGCTACGGCTATCTCGGCCCAGGACGGGCAGAATCCGCTTCTAAAAGCGTTCGATACGCCGCACGGCACCCCGCCGTTCGAAGAGATAAAACTCGAGCATTACCTCCCTGCGATCGAGGAGGGCCTGAGCCAGGCCCGTGAAGACGTACGCGTGATCGTCGAGAATCCCGAACCGGCTACTTTCGAGAATACGGTGGAGGCACTCGAACGGTCGGGCAGACTCCTCGGGGAAATTCTGAATATTTTCTACCCCCTCACATCGAGCAACACATCGGATGAGATGGAGGCCCTCTCGTTCCAGATACAGCCAATGCTGACCGAATACAGCAACGACATTTCCCTCAACCCGGTGCTGTTCGAAAGGATCAAAGCCGTTTATAACGACCGGGAGAACCTGGACCTTGACACCGAACAGGCGAAATTGTTGGAAAATACCTATAAAAGTTTTACCCGTCGGGGGGCTGACCTCAATGACGCGGACAAAGCCCGTTACCGGGAAATTTCCACGGAACTGGGCAGCCTGTCGCTGAAATTCGCCCAGAACTCCCTTGCCTCCACCAACTCCTATACCCTGAATATTCCCCCCGCGGACGCCCATAAGGTCGAGTACATGCCCGTTTTCGTAAAGGAAGCGATGGCCGAAGAAGCCCAGTCGCGCGGACAGGAGGGTTGGACGGTAACGCTGCAGGCTCCGAGCTACTCCGCGTTTATGAAATACTCCAGGGAGCGCGACCTCAAGGAACAGCTTTACCGGAAATATAATTCCAAGGGCAACGAGGGCGACGAATACGACAACACCGCTATCGTTAAACGGATAGCCGCACTAAGGAGCGAAATGGGCCGCCTGATGGGTTACCAGACATACGCTGACTACGTGCTTGCCGACCGGATGGCCGGAAGCCGCACCACGGTAGAGAACTTCCTTACGGAACTTCTCGAGAGCACCAGGGATTGGGCCTGGGAAGACTTCCGCGAAGTGGAGCGGTATGCCGCCACTATGGACGATGCGCCCGACCGGCTGATGCCGTGGGATTTCTCATATTACAACGAGAAACTGGTCACGGACAAATACGATTTCAACGAGGAGATAATCAAACCTTACCTCCAGCTGGAAAAGGTCGAAGAAGCTACTTTTATGCTGGCCAATAAACTGTACGGCATAACGTTCAAAGAAAATCCAGATATACAGGTTTACCATCCGGACGTAAAGGCATTCGACGTTTACGATAAGGACGGTAGTTTCCTGTCGGTACTTTATATGGATTATTTCCCCCGGGCCAGCAAGCGCAGCGGGGCATGGATGACGACGTTCCGGGACATGTACGTAACGGAAGACGGTGATGAGGTAAGGCCGCTGGTCACCCTGAACTTCAACTTTACCAAGCCCACCGCCGACACCCCGTCCCTGCTTAATTTCAACGAGTTCGTGACCGTATTACATGAGTTCGGACACGGACTGCATGGCATGTTCGCCAAAGGCAAATATGGGTCGCTTACCGGCACCTCCGTTTACCGTGACTTCGTGGAACTTCCCTCGCAGCTGATGGAAAACTGGGCGACGGAGAAAGAATTCCTCGACCTGTTCGCCGTACACTACCTGACCGGCGAGAAGATACCCGACGAGATTATCGACCGGCTTCTGAAATCCAAGAACCATATGGAAGCCTACCAGAATGTAAGGCAGGTATCCCTGGGTAAGATAGATATGGCATGGCACACGCTGGACGGAGTGGTACCGGTGAACGTGGAAGAGTTTGAAAAAGCGGCCATCGACGGCACCCAGTTCATGCCCGATGTTCTCGGGACAACCACATCCACCTCGTTCTCGCATATCTTCTCGGGCGGTTACGCCACCGGCTACTACGGGTATAAATGGGCCGAGGTCCTGGAAGCGGACGCATTCTCGCTCTTCAAAGAGAACGGCATCTTCGACACGGCTACGGCACAGTCTTTCAGGGAAAATATTCTCGAAAAGGGCGGTACCGAGCATCCCATGACCCTCTATATCCGGTTCCGTGGACACGAACCGCAAACTTCGGCTCTCATCGAAAAGATCGGGGACGGCAGGCAATAGCGTGCCGGTAACCCAATATGCAAATAGCATGGAACTCCGGTTCCATGCTATTTTGCTACCCGGCTAATCCGCATGGGCGGTATTCCTTGTATGGTTTTTGATTGACCGATGATCAAATAAAAGTGAAATGGACCACATACCCAAAGCCTGCATAATAACCGGCTGTTTATTCCTGGCTCTTTCCTGCGCCTGTAACCGGCCAGGGGATATTTCATCCGGGCGGGAATTCTACAGCGGGACGTTAGTAATAGCGGAGTACGGCCGAGCCTCCTTTACCGATTGTGCCACAAGGGTAACGACAGGCTTCGATACCGGTGGTGCTTACGAGAAGTTACGGGAAGTTTACACCCGGGAGGCCATACCGGAGGGTGTCCCGGTGCGTATCGAATTTTACGGGGAAGTATCGGTGCCGCTCAATGCCGCCCAGGACCCTACGATACCGGTCGATCAACGGGAAATCAGGATCGATTCGCTATTGGTCATTTCCAGGGACGGGCGATGCCTCAGCGACCATACGGTCCCGGGCCTGTACCGTAAATTGCATGACGGGGAAGCGGAAATATTACGTCTCAGGCCGGATTACTCCTATTCGAAAGAACGGTTCATGGACGGTGGGAGCGAACCGGTCGAGCAGGGGCGCTGGTACCGCACTTCGGAACTAACCCTTGATCTGGCAGACAATGATACCGGAAGAATAACGCCATACCAGATCGTTCCCGAGCAGGAATCGATAACCGGAACCGGAGGCGGCGAACCGGACGTCTATAAAAAAGAGTGGCTGTAAATTGCCGCATCCGCTGAAGGCCAAAACAAAGAGGGCGGACCTGTCGGTCCGCCCTCGAATATTTTTGCCGACGGATCAGACGGTTATGTCCAGGATCTCGAAGTTGATAATACCCACCGGGGCGTTAACCTCGATCTTATCCCCTTTCTCCTTACCGAGAAGAGCCTTGCCGATCGGGGTGCCGATAGCCAGTTTCCCTTCCTTGAGGTTAGCCTCGTTCTCGGACACGAGCATGTAGGTTACCTCCTTGCCGGTGTTAAGGTTAAGCAGTTTCACCTTGCTAAGTATCTGCACCTTGCCGGTGCTTATCTGAGATTCGTCCAGTATGCGTGCGTTCGAGAGGTCGGCTTCCAGTTTGGCGATTTTCATTTCCAGAAGCCCCTGCGCCTCCTTGGCGGCATCGTATTCCGCATTCTCGGACAGATCGCCCTTATCCCGCGCCTCGGCGATCTGGGCCGAAATGGCGGGACGCTCGACCGACCTGAGCTGCTCCAGTTCAGCTTTTAGCTTCTGGTAACCGCTTTCGGTCAGGTAAATTACATTTGATGCCATAATAAATGTTTTCTTAAGACAAAAAAACAGAAAATCCCGACCCTAAAGCCGGAACTCCCCATATCGTATAAAGCAAAGATACGAATTAATTCCGAACCCGCAAACCGTTCTGGCATAATTGTTATCTTTGTATTGAACCGGAATGGGACCGATCGAATGGCAGTTTATCCGCTTGTTGCATTCTCCGATATAAAGCTTCTGGCGACGATATGTTACGTAGTAATAATCATCGCTACGATCTGCGTTATTATACATGAAAAGCGCGAACCGGTCAAGGCCCTTGCCTGGATCACGGTCATAGCTCTGATCCCCGTCGCCGGGCTGGGCCTCTACGTGATGTTCGGCCGCAACCACCGTAAGCAGAAAATTTTCAACCTGAAAGAGATCGAAGACCTCGAACAGTTTGACCGCCTGAGCCGTAAACAGATCGAGGCGATCCAAAACCCGGACATGATGATCCGAAGCAGTATTTCGGACAACAGGGACGTTATCACCCTGCTGCTGAATACCAACAAGTCCCTGCTGACGGTGAAAAACCGGGTGAGGGTGCTCAATAACGGCAAGGAGACGTTCGCCGAAATTTTGCACGCATTGCGTAACGCTAAATCGTCGATACATATAGAATACTACATTTTCGAGAATGACCGGATCGGCAAGAAGATATCCAAAATCCTTATGGATAAAGCCCGTGCAGGGGTGGAAGTCAGGTTCATCTATGACGACGTAGGAAGCTGGGGGCTTGGCCGGCGGTTTATACGCAACCTGCGCAAGGCAGGGGTGGAGACCGGATGTTTCATGCCGGTCGTGTTCCCGTGGCTCACAAGCCGGGTAAATTACCGCAACCACCGCAAGATAGTGGTTGTGGACGGGCACATAGGCTTTACGGGCGGGATCAACATAGCGGAGCGTTACCTGCGCATGGGCCGCAAAGCCATTTGGCGGGATACCCATTTGAAGATCGAAGGGGAAGCTGTCGGTATGCTGCAGGCCATATTCGCTACGGACTGGTATTTCGTAAGCGGAAAAAAACGTATCGGCAGTACCGACAAATATTTCCCCAAGACAAAGGTCACCGAAGAATGTCCCGTCCAGATCGCATCCTCGGGGCCGGATTCGGATTGGGCATCCATTATGCAGGCTTTCTTTGCCGCCATTACCCGCGCGCAGAAACATATCTATATCTCGTCGCCCTATTTCCTGCCCAACCAGGCGATACTTACCGCCCTGAAGATCGCAGCCCTGAGCGGAATCGACGTACGGGTAATGATCCCGAGCCGTTCCGATTCCAAGATAGTCTACTGGGCCACGCGCTCCTATATCTCCGAATTGATGGAAGCCGGAATAAAAGTGTACCTTTACTGCAAGGGATTCAACCATTCGAAAGTTATAATTATCGACAGCATGTTCTCGTCGGTCGGTACGGCCAATATGGATATCCGCAGCTTCGAGGATAATTTCGAGGTATCGGCCATCATGTACGACCGCAGGATAGCCAGGGAACTGGAAGAGGCATTCCTGCAGGATATAGGCCATTGTATCCAGGTTACGCCCGAGATGTGGGAACAAAGGTCAAACCTGCATTCGGTTTACGAATCGCTGGCCCGGCTGTTAAGCCCGTTGTTGTGATGTTTCGAGAAGATTAATTACCCATAACCAAGCCCGGTCGGACGTTGACGGCCGGGGAAACATTATTGTAAATGAAAAAAATTTTATTGCTGGCCGCTACGGCGGCAATCCTTATCGCCGGATGCGGTAACCGTTCCAGCGCAGAACCTACGGAATCTATACTTTGGAAAATCACCGGTAACGGCCTCAGCACACCCTCCTACCTGCTCGGCACCCATCATTTCGCCCCGGTAAGCGTTCTGGACGAATATCCGGCATACACGGAGGCGCTCGCTTCTGCCGAGATCGTTATCGGTGAGGTGGATATGGAAACGATGAATGCGGCCCAGGCCCTGATGATGGAAAGTGCCATGCTTCCCGAGGGGACGACCTATCACGACCTGTTGACAGAAGAGCAGTACGCCCGGCTGGACGAACTGCTCACCGGGATGTTCGGTGCAGGTCTGGCCCAGTTCGGCAATTTCAAGCCGGCCATGATACTTAATATGTATACGGCACTGTCGTATTCCAGGGCCAACCCGTCGTTCAATATAATGATGCATGTACCTATCGACTCGTACATCCAGAATCTCGGCAGGGAGTCGGGAAAAGAGATTGCGGGCTTCGAGACTTTCGAAGAGCAGATCAGCCTTTTGATGGACTTCGAACCCCTGCCCGTACAGGCTGAGTTATTACTATGCTCGCTGGAGAACGATGAAGATTCCGTGGAGAAGTTTATCGAGATGGACAATCTATACAAAGAGGGAAACCTACAGGGTATGTACGATATGAGCTTCGACAATGATGACGAGCCGTGCCGTATGTCGGATGAATTCGAGCTGGCCATAAATAAACTCCGCAACGATAAATGGATGGCCCAGATACCGGGTATCATTTCAGAAAAGCCGGCTTTCATAGCCGTCGGCGCCCTGCACCTTGCAGGTGAGGAGGGTCTGATAAACCAGCTCCGTGAAGCGGGTTTTACAGTGGTGCCTATTCGGTGATTTTTACCGCAGGATGAAAAGGATAATTTTATTAATACTGTTCTTGTCGTTCGGGTTCCCTGCTCGATCACAGTATATGGCACAAGTCGGGAAAATCGAATTCACCTCTGACGAACTGGATCAAACGAGGGAGCTGCTGGTATATACACCGGCGTTTTACGATGAATACCCCTTGGTGAATTACGATGTGATATTCATGTTCGACTGTAATAGCAGGGAGTTCCTGAATTTCATTACCTCTTCGGTAAGCTTCATGTCCGGCGGGAATAAAAAATATATCGTGGTTGGAATAATCCCGACTTTTATCGACAGTTTGAACTACGGCCGCAATAACGACCTTTTACCGTTGCCCGTTAATGTCGAAGAGAAAGACTACTTCGGTGGGGGCGGGTATTACGGCAACAGGGATAAATTCATGAATTATCTGAAAAACGAGATCATCCCGTACATTGATGCAAATTACCGGACCGGACCCCGCAGGATCGGTATAGGTCCCTCCCTGAGCGCATCTGTAAGTTTTACTGCTTTGCGGACAATATCCGGATACCGGACAATATTAAATTCCATTCCAATACATTCCCGCAGGAGGGACATTGGAGTACATTCGCCCACAGTATGATGGATGCGCTTCCGCTTTTTTTCGACTTTACGGAAGAGCAAAAGAACTGTTTTTCGAAAGAACTATACGATATAATGATCACTTTGACCGTACCGGATGAAAATGATGAGGTCTATATATGCGGGAACCAACCGGAACTTGCTCAATGGGACCCGGCCGCAATAAGAATGGATAAAGTGTCCGCTAATCAAAGGCAGGTAAAGATGAAGATCCATTCCCCGGCCCAGATTAAATTCACCCGGGGAGACTGGGACACACAGGGAGCGATAGCCGGGAACGACGGGTACGAGAATCTCATTATTTATCCGGATAAAGATAATGATATCCATTTGGAGATCCTGGAATGGCTGGACCAGGAAGATTAAACTTACGGCAATAAATATAGAGCGGGGCGATAAAGATATCGCCCCGCTCTATATTTATTGCTGTATTACCGGATTAGAGTACGCCTATTTCTTTCAGTACGTCGTTGGTTTTGCGGACAGCTGCAGCGCTCTCTTCGAACAGTGCTTTTTCCTTATCCGACAATTTGATCTCGAGAACTTTCTCGACACCGTTGCGGCCTATTACGGCGGGAACACCGATGCAGATATCGCTCTGTCCGTATTCGCCCTCGAGGCTTACGCATGACGGGACCACTTTCTTCTGGTCTTTAAGGATAGATTCCACCACATAAGCGGCGGCGGCTCCGGGAGCATACCATGCCGACGTGCCGAGCAGTTTGGTAAGGGTGGCACCGCCTACCATCGTATCGGCAACTACCTGCTGTACCGCATCTTCGGAAATAAAATCGGTTACCGGGCTACCTTTGTAAGTGGCTTTGCTGACCAAGGGAACCATGGTAGTATCGCCGTGGCCGCCGATCACCATACCCTCGATCTCGTTGATATTGGCATCGAGCGCCTTGCTCAGGTAGCATTTGAAACGTGCGCTGTCAAGCGCGCCGCCCATACCAAAAACCTTGTTGCGGGGCAGCCCGCTGGTTTTAGCCGCGAGGTAGGTCATGGTGTCCATCGGATTGCTCACAATGATAACTATAGCGTTCGGCGAATGTTCAATAACGCTCTCCATTACACTTTTTACGATACCGGCATTGGTGCCGATAAGTTCTTCGCGGGTCATTCCCGGTTTACGGGGAATACCCGAGGTTATAACCACAACGTCGCTACCGGCTGTTTTCAAATAGTCGTTGGTTACGCCAGTTAATTTGGTATCGATATCCAACAGGGTCTCGGTCTGGAACATATCCAGCACTTTACCCTCGGCAAGGCCCTCCTTGATATCGATAAGAACCACCTCGCTCGCCGTCTCCTTGATAGCGAGAACATTGGCACAAGTGGCGCCCACGTTACCGGCACCCACTACTGTTACTTTACTCATGATAGTATTTTTTAGATTTAACCTCTTCGTAATTCCCTACCCGATCGAGGCCTGGTAAGCCTCTGCATCCATCAGGGAATCCAGCTCGGACGGATCGCT
Organism: Alistipes sp.; assembly: GCA_021201825.1. GTDB lineage: Bacteria > Bacteroidota > Bacteroidia > Bacteroidales > Rikenellaceae > WRDF01. Next base: position 188,322 of record JAJQED010000016.1, on the reverse strand, counting down.
CATGCGAACTTTCACCATCCATCCCTCACCGTACGGGTCTTTATTGACGGTATCAGGGGCGTCGTTCAAAGCCTCGTTGAATTCGACGATCTCACCGCCCACCGGCAGGAACGCATCCGAAACGGTCTTGACCGCCTCGATCGAACCGAATACCTCGTTCTGTGTGAGGGTCTCACCCACGGTTGTCACGTCAACGAAAACGATATCGCCTAACTGGCTCTGCGCAAAATCCGTAATGCCTACAACGGCAACGTCTCCCTCTACCCTGACCCATTCGTGGTCCGAAGAATACTTAAGTCCTGACGGTATATTCATAGCATGGAATTATTTAAGATTTCAATTCGAACCCAAAGTTACTCTTTATTTCCGGACGGGCAAACAATACTGTGAATTTTTTAACAGTACCGCAATACCGCCCGGGTCCGCTATTTGCATGGCACCGCTGCGGGGCTTATCACTGCAATTTGTAAGCCACGGCAAAGAGTATTTCTCCTTATATTTCTTAATTTTGCGGTTTGATTTTGGACCGGGCCGATGCGTGATTACACCAGATACTCTTTCCTGCTCTCCCTGCTTGTTATAGCGGGGCTGGTCTGTATCAGTTTTATCCCCCCGTTCTCGGTGGCCGGTGTAAAATTCAAAAGGGCAAATATTTTTTCGGAGCTATATTCCTTTCCCGGTGAAGAACCCGACGGGACCGATGCCGGATTGAGGCGGGAGGACCTGGATTTTATCCGGGAAATGCAGGACGCAGCAGACTATGCCGAGGAGGGCAAGGGTATAAATGAAAAGGTACTCGAAGAGGAAGTCCCGGCCGCCCCGGTCTCGGAAACATGGGACCTCGGAAGCGCAGGCCAAAGAGGACCGAGCGGCGGACGGCAGGACCCCTCGGAGGTTTCGCTCGACAACGTTACACCGATCGAGGACTATTCCGGCAACAATGCCGTACTGGAATTCAGCCGCAAATTGGAAGCATATAGCTGTAGCCGTAACATACGGATCGCTTTCTTCGGGGATTCGTTTATTGAAGGAGATATAATTACAGCGGATGTCCGGGAGCAGTTGCAGGGACTGTACGGCGGGCACGGAGTAGGCTTCGTGCCACTGTCATCCGTAACGGCCGAGTACCGCCCGACCGTAAAGCATTCGTTCCGGGGCTGGAAAGATTACCAGGTGGCCAATAAAAAGACCGTCCCCGAAGAGTACCGCGATCGTTTCCTTGTCTCGGGAACCATCTCCGTTCCGACCTCTGCGGCATGGGCCGATTACGAGACCACCACATTCCGCAAATATATTTCGGAGGTTTCGAACCTGAGGTTCTTTTACAGCTCGACCGCTCCGGCGGAGATAAAAATAACCGTCAACGGGGAGCACGAACGCACGTTCGATGCAGATACTACTGGGCAGCTCCGGCAGATCAACATAGCGGGAAGCGGGTTCCGCTCCATGCGGGTGGACGTGCCGGCTACTGACGGCTTCGCCGGCTACGGCGTAAGCCTGGAGGGTTCGAACGGGGTGATCGTGGACAATTACTCGATCAGAAGCAGTACGGGATTGTCGCTGTTCGGGACCTCCTCGGCCGTAAATTCGGCATATAACAGGATGATGGGTTACGACCTTATCGTTCTGCAATACGGCCTCAACATTATGAGTGCGGAAGTAACGGGTTATTCGAGTTACGGGGAACAATTGCGCAACCTTGTTAACTACATTAAAAGGTGCTTCCCCTCGACTGCCATAATCGTAATGGGCGTCGGTGACCGGAGTATGCAGCAGGACGGGGATTTCGTGACAATGCCGGCCGTGTCGGGACTGCTGGCCGAACAGCGCGCGGTAGCCCGGGACTGCGGGGTAGCATTCTGGAACACCTACCAGGCTATGGGCGGTTATAACAGCATGAAACGGTTTGCCGACTGGGGCTGGGCCGCCAAAGACTATACACACCTCAGCTTTGCCGGCGGGCGTAAGATCGCTACCGAATTCGTAAAGGCCCTGGAGTATGCCAAAACAAACCCGTACACCTACGGGGAAGAGCCGTCTGTAGTGAATGGTGAACCGGGGAATATTCCGGAATCACCCGACAATGATATTTCCACCGGGGGTCCGGACGATACCGAACCGTCTACCGACAGAGTCGATACAGTCCTGGAATTCCCCGACGATGAACCGACCGTATGGGAGATAGGTACCGGGGAACCGGAAGCAACGGACTATAACTTCCCGGAAGAAAAAGCGGAAGCTACCGGTGAATTAGACTTTATGGAAGCTGAAAAAGCGGAAATTGCCGAAGAAGAACCGGAAGTTGAAAATACAGAGGGTGAGCAGGAACAGGAAAACACAGATTATGGCCGGGAAGAGGAATAACATACTTATCCTGGCCGCAGGCATTCTCACCGGGGTTCTTTTTCTCGGGGGGATAATCCCTGCCCTGTTTGCCGCATCCGGCCGGCAGGCCGCTGACCCGGAAATTATTGCTCCCGTTCCAGAACCACTACCCCGGGTCGTATTCAAAGATGACCTGGGAGGGCTGGTAAACGACGAGCTCAACGTTTTTGTTGACCTGTCCGGCAACCTCGCACCGTTCATGGCAAGGCTCGAAGCGCTCAGGTCCGGGGAATATACCGGCGATTTGAATATCCTCCATATAGGCGACTCGCATGTGCAGGCCGGCTTCTGGGACGAACGGGTAAGGATGCACCTGGTGCGTGACTTCGGAAGCGGCGGCCGCGGAGTTATCCTGCCCCATCGGCTGACCGGGACAAACGAGCCCCGTGACTATTACATAAGGACCGGTAACGCTTACGAGGGCTTCCGGCTGACGTCCAACTCTTCGAAAGAAAAACTATCTTTCACCGGCACCGGCATACTGTTCGATTACAATTACCCGGAGGTCGAATTGTGGACCCGCGAGGGCTTCGATGCGGTGACCATAATCCACCATCCGAAAGCTCCCCTGCTGTCCCCGCCCGATTCCCTGATGGGCGATATGCAGTGTGTGATGGGGGATACCGAAGAACGCACCACGTTTTACCTGAACAGGAAGGTCGACACTCTTACCCTGTCGGTGCGGTACGATCTGCCCGGCACGGTTCCCGATAATCCCCATCCTTTATATTACGGATTTATTTTGCATAAGGGCCACGGGATCGTTTACAACTCGATCGGTGCTAACAGCGCCGCATTCGAACATTTCGAGCGCTATTCTACCATTCCGGCCGGTGGCGGGAACCAGTTGTTCCCGGACCTAATTATAATCTCGCTCGGCACCAACAACTGTTATGGCCGTAATTACCGCAGTGATAACCTGGCTACGGTCGTGGACCGGTTTTTAGGAGCGGTTAGCGAGAATTACCCCGGAATCCCCGTACTGGTAACGACCCCGAGGGAGAGCGGCCAGCGTTCGGGACGCAATTACGTTGCTAACCCTAACATAGAAGACGCCGCAAAGGTGATCAGCAGGTCGGCGGAGAAATATAACTTTGCGTTCTGGGACCTCTATAACGCGGCCGGAGGGCGGGGGATAATGGAGAAATGGTATGAAAAGAAATTATCGGGGCGCGACCGCATCCACCTTACCGAGAACGGTTACAACCTTGTCGGGGATATGATGTACGACGCCCTTGCCAAATATTACAACGAATTTATCGGGTCCGTCCACCGCCCCGCTACCGGGAGGGCGGCACACGGCTTCCCGCAACCGAATATTAACCCGGACGAAGACGTTCCTTTCATAAGGTTCGCGGCACTTGAAATTTTAGCGGGCAACCGCAGCTATTAAATGTTTAACGGCATAACCCAAACGACATCGAGCCTTATGGACAGGCTGCGGGAAGTATTTCCCGGGCTGAACCTGCCTGAGGTGTGGGATAATTTCAAAGGGTTGTTCGTTTATGACGAGGCTTCGCCGATGATATTCAGCACCGGCCTTTTCCTGTTCCTGTTTGCCGGTTTTACACTATTTTACGGCGCTTTCAGGCGTAAACCATTTGCCCGGATAATATATATATTGCTGTTTTCGCTCTTCTTCTACTACAAATCGAGCGGATTGTATTTCCTGCTGGTACTGCTGGTAGCGGCTACGGATTTTTTAATAGGACAAGGTATACACCGCTCACAAAACGACAGGGCCCGCAAATGGCTGGTAGCCCTCAGTATAATTATCGACCTGGGTTTGCTGGGTTATTTCAAATATACCAACTTCCTGATTGAAATAGCAAACAACCTTTTCGGTAGCGGCTTCCTGGACTTTAAGAATATATTCCTGCCCGTCGGAATATCTTTCTTTGTATTCCAGTCGATCAGTTACACCATCGATATCTACCGCCGCCGTATCGAACCGTTATCCTGCTGGCTCGATTATGCGTTCTACCTTTCGTTTTTCCCCCAACTCGTCGCGGGGCCCATCGTGCGGGCCAGGGATTTCATTCCCCAGATACGGCAGAATCCGCTGACCGTAACCCGGGCCATGCTCGGCACAGGGGTGTTCCTTATACTTACGGGCCTATTCAAAAAGGCCGTCATTTCGGACTATATCAGCCTCAATTTCGTAGACCGTATTTTCGACGCTCCATTGCTGTACAGCGGCTTCGAGAACCTGATGGGTGTTTACGGATATGCGATGCAGATCTACTGCGATTTCTCGGGATATTCCGATATGGCAATCGGTATCGCCCTGCTGCTCGGTTTCCGGTTCAACCGGAATTTCGATTCGCCCTATAAATCGGCCACCATCACCGAATTCTGGCGCCGCTGGCACATATCCCTTTCGAGCTGGCTCAAGGATTACCTTTATATATCCCTCGGAGGTAACCGCAAAGGCAAACTGCGGACCTACATCAACCTGATGATAACGATGCTGCTAGGGGGCCTTTGGCACGGGGCTGCCGTACGTTTCCTGCTATGGGGAGCCCTGCACGGGGGTGCGCTTGCGACCCATAAGTTCTTTATGGGGCTCTTCCCCTCGCTCAAGTCGGAGGGAAAAGAAATGGGCAGGTTCCGCCGGATCATCGGAATACTGATAACGTTCCACCTTGTCTGCTTCGGCTGGATATTTTTCCGTGCCCCGGACATGTCAACAGCGTTTACGGTGATCGGCCGCATTGCCGGGAATTTCAATCTCGGGATGATACCGGAAGTGATAAAAGGATACGCGGGGGTATTTTTCCTTATCGCCCTTGGCTACCTGCTTCATTTCACCTCCGAGAAAACCGAGATCAGGGCCACCCGTTGGGTGAGCAACCTGCCGCTGTTTATTATGGCCATCCTTATGATCGCTGTCATCTGGATAGTGATGCAGGTAAAATCGGCCGGTATTCAACCCTTTATCTATTTCCAATTCTAACCCGGCGGACATTCGGCCGTCTATGACCAAATCTCTCAAAGGCTTAATTATAGCGGGATAAGTCTAAAATACCTGGCCGGCGATCTACCGTAAAACCATCCTGCCGAATAAAATACCGGGGGCCGCAATAATGCGGCCCCCGGTATTAAAGACTATCGACTTACAGGATTACATCCCCCTGTTGGCAGCGTAGCTTATCTTCAAGGCATTGGCCTTGCGAAGCTCCTGCTTAACATCCGTTATCACACCCATAAGGGTGTTCTGGTCGGCCTTGATCGCAACGGTCATAGCCGCACGGTCCGCCTCGGATAATTTATCCCTTTCGGAAGCGATAAACTCCAGGATGTCCTGTGGCGTCTTGTAGCTGTCGTTAAGCTGGATACGTGCGGCGGTACCGAACTGGGCCCGCAGGGCCGGAGTCGACGGTTCGCCGATCTGTATATAACTTACCAACTGCTTCTTTTCGAGTTTCTGAACCTCCGTAGCCTCGGGCAAGGTAAACCTTACCAGCAGATCCTGCTCCCTCATGGTTGTAGACACCATAAAGAAGAAAAGGATCATGAAAATCACGTCGGGAAGAGACGCGGTCGAAATCGCACCGGCATCCTTACCTCCCTTTTTCTTCATTACTGCCATAACTATCTTCCTCCCTCTACGTTACGCGGTTCAGCTTCGGAAATCTTAGAAGGCACTGCTGTCTGTACAGCCTTGCGCTGCTCCTCCGACAATTCCGAGAAATTTTTCCCGAAGCGGGAGTTAGCGACTTCGTCACGGATCTCATTCACGGCACGGGTCAATTCATTCTGGACCTGGATATAGGTCTCGTAACTCGTACCACGGTCGTTCTGTAACGAAATCACACCTTTGCTGACGGCAAATTCCCCCAGGCCGGGTATAGCTTCTATCTCTTTTTCAGGAAGCGTCTCATCGTTGGCCGGATTCTGTATAAAGAATTTAGCCCTGTCTTTCAACTGCGATATATCTATCACCTCGCCCGATTCGCCGATACGCTGAACACTGATCTGGTTGAACCTGTTGACGAACACAAGCAGTACGTTCCGCTCCTTGATGTCAACTTCATCCTTTTTGTCTTCGTCTATCCACGGGGGCAAAACCCTCTGGATACCGGTATCGACGTTCATCGTAGTGGCCACGAGGAAAAAGATAAGCAGGAGGAAAGCGATGTCGGCCATCGAACCGGCGTTAACTTCCTGTACTTTTCTTTTGTTAGCCATATTAAGGTCTTAACGCTTATTTAAAACTGTTCCTGATTTCGCCGGCAACGACCACGATGATCGCAAGGGCCAGCGCAATGTAGGTAGTTATAAGTCCCGTATCCGAAACTTTGAGCTCGGTCGTATTGGTGAAGAACCCACCCTCCGAATTGGGCACCGGCGTGGTTCCGGCCAGGGCGTAAGCCACCCCTACGACCACAACCAGTAACGCCAGCCCGATCAACGAACGCAGAGCCCCTTTCGGGTTCTGGGCCAGGTTGAGTATCGGGAAGAAGAGAGTTACAACAACAGCAAGACCGAACAATACGTACGACCAGTTCAATATCGTGTCCACACTTGCTTCACCGTTGATCATTACGATGGCAACTACGATGACCGATATAGCCAGGAGCGCGTATTTCAGGATTGCTAATATTTTTTTCATCTTCTAAATTACTTTTTGCTGTATTTTGTAAGCATATCCACCAGGGTGATCGAGCTGTCCTCCATGTTGATCACAAGGCTGTCGATCTTAGAGAGGATGTAGTTGTAGAACAGCTGGAGGATAACGGCAACGATAAGACCGGCAAGCGTGGTCAAAAGGGCCACCTTGATACCGCCGGCAACGGCGGTCGGGCTGATGTCACCCATTGCCTGGATTGCGTCGAACGCACCGATCATACCTACTACCGTACCCATGAACCCTAACATCGGGGAGATGGCGATAAAGAGGCTGATCCAAGTAAGGCCGCTTTCCATCTGGCCCATTTGAACGGAACCGTAGGAAACAACCGATTTTTCAACTACGTCCAGACCCTCGTCGTAACGCTCCAGACCCTGATAGAAGATACTTGCTACCGGACCACGGGTATTACGGCAAACTTCCTTAGCCGCCTCGATACCGCCGTTATTAAGGGCGTCTTCCACGTTAGCGATAAGTTTGCGGGTATTGGTGGTGGCGAGGTTAAGGTAAATAACGCGCTCGATTACGATTGCCAGACCGAAGATAAGACACAAAAGCACGGGTGTCATCCAGCCCACACCGCCTTCGAGGAATTTTTGTTTGATAACCTGATGCAAAGGCTGGCCTTCAACATCGGTCTCGGGATTCACTGCCGGAGCAGCAGGAGTCTCAACGGCAGTAGTAGTCTCGACAACTTCCGCCTCATCCTGAGCGTTGACATTAACAGCACCGAAACTGAGCATACCGGCTACTGACAAAAACAAAAGAAATTTTTTCATAGTTAGTGATTGAAATTGATTAGTACTTATTAATCCGTTTTCTTTAGTTATGTAATTGATAACTTGGTTGTTATTTTCACCTCCGGGCTATCCTGCCGCTTAACCGACCCTCCGGATGCCCTGCTGTTTCGGGGCGTCGACATTTTTATTCCACCGCCCCGTATTGGAACAAAGTTACGAAAAGAGCTATTAAACTACACTTTATGTGGGTAAAAATATTAATAAATTTTCCGTTATGCAAATTTCTCAAAACCTCCTTTATCCGCCGGTTAATTATTATGTTACACCGGTTAAGACCCTCCATGCAACCGGCTTATGAACCTACCAGCCGTTTATCCGACTTCTACAAAAACTCTACAAAACAGGACGGGGACGCCCGGTTCCTGTTCTTTTAGATCATCATTTGAACCGCCTGGCACCCTATTCTACCAGCAACCTGAAGCAGCATGGGTAATGGGGGGAGGGATTGAAGATCCCTGGCCTCCCGGCGGGTCCGACCAAAATGAACAGCACCTGCTTTCGGCAGGATATTACTAAAAAGTTTATGCCGCCTACCAGTAAACTGGGGCGGCTGGGCTATGCGGGGAGGGATTGAAGATCCCTTACTCCTCGCCGGAGGGGCCCTTGCAAAACACAGAAAAAACCGGCAAAGCCGGGTAACAGTTAAAAAGTTAAAGCCACTTTCCAGCAAGCTGGAGCGGCTTTAACTTTTTAACTGTAGTCCTCCGGACTATTTTTTATGTGTTTTGCGGAGAAAGAGGGATTCGAACCCACGATACCCTTTTGGGGTATACGCACTTTCCAGGCGCGCACCTTAAGCCACTCGGTCATTTCTCCGTATCGGGCAACCGTACAACTCAAATCGCTGTCCGGACCGCTTGTTTAGCGTGGACTCCCAAATAAAGGTTAATCCCGCAAAACCTGTGCGAAAGATACGAAAAATTTTATTCTCCAAAATAACCCCGCTCCAAAAAACCACCATTTATCACCGCCAGACCCGGTTTACCGGTTCCCTTTCACACACTCATCTCTCCCCATAACGGGATCGCGAGCATTCTGTTCCTTTCATCGCCGGTCAGGCCCATGCCCAGAACGAACATCATTTTGGAAACTGCAGCTTCCGTGGTTATATCCCGGCCGCTGATAACCCCTGCCTGTTGCAACCTGATACCGGTTTCATAGAGCTCCATGGCCACACTCCCGCTTTGGCATTGGGTAACGTTCACTACCGGAATGCCCCTTTTTACGGTAGAGGTGATAGCATCGGTGAACCACGGCTCTGTCGGGGCGTTACCCGACCCGTAGGTCTCCAGTACAATGCCTTTTACAGGCTCGATGGATAACATCGAGCGCAGCAGGTTCTCGGTCATACCGGGGAATATCTTAACGACCATTATATTGGGCTCCAACTCGGTATGTATCCTAAGACCACCCTCTTCGGGAGCCGCCTGAATGTAGGGCCTGTTATACCATATATTTACCCCCACCTCGGCAAGGGCCGGATAGTTTTCGGAGCGGAAAGCGTTAAGTTCCTCGGCACTGTATTTCGAGGTACGGTTGGCGCGGAACAGCCTGTTCTGGAAATAAAGCGCCACCTCGGGAACCATAGGCGATCCCTGCTCGTTCTTAGCGGCAGCTATCTCGATTGCCGTTATCAGGTTTTCCCGTCCGTCCGTCCGCAGCACCCCTATCGGTATCTGGCTTCCGGTGAAAATAACAGGTTTAGCCAGGTTAGCGAGCATGAAACTTAGAGCTGACGAGGTATATGACATAGTGTCCGTACCGTGCAGGATAACAAAACCGTCGAATTCATCGTAATTGTCCCGGACGATCCGCGCAAGGGTGATCCAAAGGTCCGGGGTTACGTTAGACGAATCGATGGGTTTGAAAGTCATAACCTCGATATCGACCCCTAAACGGCGGACATAAGGGAATTCCTCGTAAATATCGTTGAAATCGAACGGCACTAACACCCCAGTCGACGGGTCGTTCTTCATACCAATTGTGCCGCCGGTATATATAAGCAATATGGAAGCTCTCACGCTTTTTTCTGCAAAGGTAATATTTGCCCGAAAATAAAACGGAAGTTAAATGCCGAATATCCGCAGGGCGTTTGCCGTGGTTATATCCTCAACTTCAGACACCGGTTTACCCAGCAACTCCGCCACTTTATTGCGAATTATGGGAATATATGAACTCTCGTTCCTTTTTCCCCTGTATGGCACCGGTGGCAAGTACGGACTATCGGTCTCGAGGACCATCCGGGTTAAATCCATAAAAGGCAGTATTTCGGCAAGCTGGGACTTCTTGTAAGTAACCGGGCCGCCGATTCCGAAATAAAAGTCGCCGCATTCGAGCAAGAAAAGGTAATCGTCCAAAGTCCCGGAGAACGAGTGCAAAATACCTTTTATGACATCTCCCCGGTATGACGAAATTATCTCCCTCATCTCGGGCCACGCTTCACGGGTATGTATTACCAGGGGTAGGTCGAATTCCACCGCCCACTCTATCTGCTGCCTGAACGCCTCTTCCTGTTCACGGGCATAATCCCGGCTCCAATACATGTCCATCCCGACCTCCCCAACACCATAAACTTTAGGCCCGGCGCCGGTAGCCGAATTCACTAAAAAAGAGCGGACGATATCCAGTTCCGACTGCCAGTCCGGATTGTCGTTGACCGAAGTCGGATGCAAACCCATTAACGGGAAACAAACCCCCGGAAATTCTCGGCACATTGACAATAGCCGATTATGGCTTACCGAATCTATCGCGGGAAGAACTATCCGGCCGACCCCGTTATCGATCGCGCGTTTTACGGCCTCCCTACGGTCCGCATTAAACGCCTCGTCGTATAAATGGGAATGGGTATCGATCAGCATATTTTAAATTTTTACGTAACGGCCTCCCGGCAATTTACGGACTTTTGCTTCCATCTCGAGGGTGAAAAGTTTGGCCAGCACCTCCGATGCACTCATTCCGGTACGATCGGAAATATGGTCGGCCGTTACCCCATCCATGGAATCGATTATCAAATCCAATACCGGATCACCGGTATTTATATTTCCTATCGGCTCTTCTGACGACTTATTTTGCAGGGCGATGGCACTTTTCAAACCGAGTTCATTCACTATATCCGTCGCCTTGCAAACCGCAACGGCTTTCATCAAACGGATAATACGGTTCGTCCCTCCCGAGTTCTCGTCCGTGATCCTACCCGGGACCGCCATCACCGCACGGTCGTAACCGAACGCCATCTCGGCCGTGATCATGGACCCTCCTTTTTCGGGACTCTCGACAATAAGTGTTCCTCGCGACATTCCGGCTATTATCCTGTTACGGGCAATAAAATTTGTCCGTCCCTCATAGGCACCGGAATGCATCTCGGATATTATAGCCCCGCCGCTTTCAATTATCTTATCTGCCAGCATGGTATGGCTTGCGGGATACACTCTGGGCAATTTATTCCCCAAGACCGCTACCGTTGGTAAACCGTATGCCAACGCAGCCCTGTGGGCCGCAGAATCCACCCCGTAGGCCAAACCGCTTACAATGGTCAATCCGCTTTTCAAATCGGCCAAACCTCCGATCAGTTTTTCACAAACCGCAGTACCATACTGACTTATTTTCCTTGTTCCGACCACCGCCAGCATATCAGTCTGCAATGCAGTGGTATTGCCCCACGTATATAATACGATAGGGTGATCGCATGTCTCCCGGAGTAAACGCGGGTAATACGGGCAAGAGACCCCGATCGGCCCTACACTCTTTTTCCGACAAAGCCGCAATTCCGTTTCGGCCTGTGTATGAAACTTTTTTTCGACAATTTCCCGGGCCAGATCGTACCTGAGTCCCGCCACATCGGTCAGATCCCTCCGGGTCGCCCCATACACCGCCGCCGCAGTACCGAATATTTCCAGCAGGTGGACGGCTGTTTTCGGGGTTAAACCCCGGTGCATGGATAAGGCTATTTCGTCGATTATCATCGGCCGGGTAATTCGGGTGATCATGCAATATTAATCGTTCCGGCATTAATAAACAAAGCCCGACGGATGTTTTTCGACGATACAGGGCCGTAGGATTTTTGCCGGAAAGATATATTTCGTATATTTGCTCCGCTTCCGCCGGAAGCAACCGATACCGGGTCTGATGGCCGAGTGGCTAGGCAGAGGTCTGCAAAACCTCCTACAGCGGTTCGAATCCGCTTCAGACCTCAGAATAAAGAAAATCACAACTGAAAATCAATAGATTATGGTTGTGATTTTTGATTTACACACAGTTCTACACACAATTATTCTAAATTTCCCTCAGTCATCTTTTTTAAAGGTAAGAATTTAGTTCTTAATAAGAAAGCTACTCGATTTCTCAAGTAGCCTTTAACACATTTTCGCACATCATTTGTTGTACTTTGGCGTTTGAGAAGCTTCCAGAACCTTGTCAGGTTGGAATAGCACAACCCTGTCATATTGGAGATAAGGAATTACCCCCTCATTCTTCATCTTTTGTGCGACACTCTTGCTTACTCCCAGAAAATCAGCCAACCCTTGAAAACCCTTTATTACAGCAGGAGTGTTAGCGGACGACAGCCTTTTTACTTCCTCCGCCAGAACCTCGATTTGCTCTTTCAAGCTAATCAGAAGTTCAGTGGAGGAAGTAGTTACCATCTCCTAAATTCAGCTAATAGGTTAATACCTCCCTGTCGTTCTGCACCAGTGCGTAATAGTGCTAAAGTTGGAACGCCAACTTTTACTCTAAAATTTTCTTTTCTCATTCAAATACTTTTTAAAGTTAGTACTCCGCAAATATTCTATATAGTGCGGTTATAGGCTTCAATCCACATCATTAGGTACAACCTTATATGGATAATAATACCTACCTTTAGGTGAAATTCTTAAATATTGATGCTCCCTCCACAGACTTACACCACCGTAAGTAAATTTACTTAAACCATCTCGTTCACATATCTCCTCCGTAAATATTGGCTCTAAACATCTTAATTCGGTATCAGTATAATACGACTTTAAATCCATTTGTGAACCGACCCATACCTTATGGTCCGAAAGAATATAAGGGTCCTGGTTCATTTTATGACAAATCAAGTGGAATTTTATATCATCCAGTAATTCCATTTTTAAATGATAAAAGAACCTCCAAAAAAGAGCCATAGTAAATTGTTCTGCTTCATCACCCTCAGTAATAAATTCATTATAGGTTAAAACGCAAAATCTAAGGATCTTCACCCTCATCTCCATACTCTTATTAGGTTGCGCTTTGAAATAATCTCTTGCCAACCTTAAAATTGCTCTGGTCGTTAGTGGTTCTTTAGTAACCCCATTAAAATCAAAGCTTTCAGGTAAAATCACTTTCTTTACCATAGTATAGTTGGTTTATATTATTGAAAATCATAAAATTAGAAATAATGAAGAAATAATAAAAAATTATCTTCATCCATTTTAAAATCTCATGTTTTTTTCGTAATTTTATATATGGTTGAGAGGGGAAATTTATGGATTAGAATTGCCCTCTGAAACAGATATTTTGTGATTTTATAGCCATAAAAGATGATAAGTAAAGGCAATATCTAAAGGGGAGCAGAAATGCCGTCCCCTTTCTTGTGGACTTGACCGCCATATTTTTTGAGTTGCCAGTCTGTTTCCGAAATTCCCAATTCCACCTCAATAGACCTGTTATATTTTTTGAGTGGGAAACATCCTCCCCTTAATAGATGGAGTGATATACTCCGAAAAAATCCAGATTAAATTTTGAGATTGAAACCGAAGATGGCACGATGTGCCTTTACCTTTATAATTCATTTTATATGGCTAATCAAATTATAACAGCACCAGAGGGTGCAAAGTACCTATCAGATTGAATGTCTGAGATACCTGTTAATTGCGTCCTGTCGAAAGGCGTCACAGGTTGCGGAGCCACCACCGTGGCAATCAACCAGCCCGCCCACACTATTATCGCGATGCCGTTCGTGGGGCTGATAGACAACAAGACTGCACAGCACAGCGATACCCTGCTGGGTATATATGGAAAAGGAGATAAAACCGAGGAGATTAAAAACTATTTAGATACCCACGATACGATTAAGATTGCGACTACGTTCGATTCCACCAAGAAGGTATGCGATACCTTGCAATCGCTCGGTGTCGATGTTTACAAAGATGTTCGCCTTGTGGTCGATGAATGGCATATCCTTTTCAATTCATACGACTTTCGTTATGACGGCATCCGCAGACTTCTCGATACCGCACCGCTTTTCGAGAATGTAACCTACATTTCGTCCACCCCGATTGAGCGTAAATATTACCTCGAAGAATTGAAACACCTGCCCGAGTACAGGATTGAATGACCTGATGCCATACCTGTAAATATCCGCACTCATAAAGTCGATAAACCCCTCGAATATATGGCTGGTATTTGCCGAAACAGAATAGGCAAAGGCGGTGAAGTAAATTATCATATATTCCTTAACAGCGTGGAGGATATTTCGAGCATTATCCGAACGGCCAAACTGACCCCAGAAGATACAAGGGTTATATGCTCACGGAGTGAAGAAACCTTAAAGAAGAACCTTGCAAAGTTGCCGATAGGGTTCGATATATCAAAAGCGTTAGACCCTGTAAAGCCTATTAACTTTTATACCTCGACCTGTTTCGAGGGGCAGGATATAGAGGATGCCAACGGCCAGACTTTTATAGTCAGCAACGCAGGCAGGGAGCATACCCTTATGGATATTTCGACTTCGTTTATCCAAATATGCGGTCGGATTAGGAACTCCGCATATAAGAACGAAATAGTGCATCTTTATTCTGTATCACGATACCAAAACGATGTTAGCCTTGAGGAATTTGAGGAATCCACCCACAACGCTTTAATGCAGGCCCAGGAATACGCCGACTGATTGAATACCGTTCCAGACCAATTCAGGGAGCAGACATTTAAGCAAGTGCCATATATAAATGCACCTTATGTGAGGTTACGAGATAACAGGGTAATAGTGGACAGAAACATCGCCAGCTACGAGATTATCAATTACAAGGTGGTAAACGGTATTTATCGGTCACAAACCAATGTAATCCATGAGTTAAAGACAAACGGCCTGAATATTACCGACCGCACAGAATATACCGCACCGAAGAATATCGAGTTATTGAGTGCACAGAGATATTCATTTAAAACATTGTTCGATTTATATGGTTCCATCAAAGATAAGCAGGGCCTTTTATGCCTTACACCTGATTACAGGTTGGAGCAGATAGAATGTATGAATCCGCTTGTAAGGGATGCCTATTACGGTTTAGGATGAGACGAGGTGATTAGGCTAAATTACCATGTGTCCAATATCAGGCGCGAGTTGGTTAAGCGAAGTGTAAAAGCGAAAGACTATAAAATAGTGGAATTGATTAAGGACACTGTGCCTTTACAAAAGGCTATTCCTGTTTCCAGAGCAAAGGCCGAATTGCAGGGAATCTATAACCTCTTGGGGCTGGAGCAAAAGGCCAAAGCGACCGACCTTAAAAAGTGATTTGACACGCAGGAGGGAACAAGGCGAATAAACGGCAAAAGCGTAGCCTGCATTACCCTTGTCAGGAGTAAATATGTTGCGGTCAATGAATAATAATATATAACAGTATTGGGGAGCGGTATACTGTTCCCCCTTTTTCATTTTACCCACCGCTATATTTTTTCAGTGGGAAATTGAATCCCCTTATATAGAGTAATCGAAATTCAAAAAATATTTCGGATGAATTTTCACCTCTATAATCCGCACAGGGAACCTGATTGTAAAACACACCCCCGTACCATTTCGGTCGGGGGATTTTTATTTTCCCCAAAACACTTTATATAAGAAGTGGAATTTGTCTGATTTTTCCGATTAAGACCTTTTCTGACATACATAAAAAATCTATACGGCTTCCGAATTTTTCAATATCTCAAAGATTTTCGGCTTGGAACCTCACCTAACCTTTATATGTACTTCTATCGACGAACCGACCCCCTAAGACCTCGCCCGTTTTTCGCGGTATAACATAATGCCTGCAACCGATAATCGGGAACCGTTCCACGCTGGGGGCGGTTCTTTTTGTTTAATCATAACCATATTTAACTATGATAACAGAACAAGAATTGGTACAGAACAACGTACTGCACAACCAGAGTACGGTCGTAGCGGAACTGATTAAGTCGGGAACCATACCCGATGAATCGCTGTACGGCCAGTGGTACGAGGTAATGGAATGGTGGCTCGTCACGCCTTACCTTGCCCGACTGCTCAAAGAAGAATGTGAGGTTGTTATTGAGGACTGCGGTTGCTATTGGTGGGGCCGTACAACGAGCGGACAAGCCATAAGGATGGACGAGGTAATCTCGATGATTGTGCGCTCGTTCGAGTAATATCGTAATATCATTCGGCTAAGACAATAGCCAACTTTTTGAAAGTTAGCACTACTTTTGATACGGCAACAGCCTAAAAGAGATACTTGCTTCCAAGTTTTGATTATCTTTGTAGCGCATCCGAAAGGATGTAATACGTGTTAAAACATGGAAAGTGTTTAACTCTATTCTCTCGGTAGAATCTGGTAAATTCATTTGGACGAGAATAGGCACGTATCTCTCACGTCATGTTAAGTGGCGTGGGCTGTTGCTTGTTTTAAGTCCACGGCTTACCAGAGCCCTACCGATTGAATAAGTTAGCAGTCCCACGCTTTCTTTATTTGATAACGGTCACATTCGGGACTGGGTGGCAAACAACTCATATTAAAAAATGAAAAAACTATTGTTATTGCCCCTGCTGGCTTTATTAGTCTTTGTGTCTTGTTCATCTGATGATGATATGGGTAAAAGCGGCAAAGCAGTTATTGAAACGATTGCTGGAGAATATTTAGCAGAAGTCACATTCGATGCTGATGAAATAGAAAACTTCACATCAGGTCATTTGTATATTACTGCTAACAGTAAATATTTCACCATAAAGGTTGAAAATGAAAAACAGACATGGATTAAAGAATATAATTATGATGATATAAGGAACATAAATACGAATGTCATTTATTTAGGCACAGGTCTTTCGGGTGGTAATTATGAATACCCTCACAATCTACACATTCACCTCAATGAAATCATTAAGGTATTTGTAAATGAATTTGATGATGAAGATGAACTCATATTTTATCTTGATTCCCGAACGATTAAACCATTAAATTGAAATCAATATTTTTTATTAATCATATTATAAGTTCAACCTCATTTCGGAAACGGAGTGAGGTTTTTTTATGTTCCATATCTAAATCTAACAACTAACAATATGAAAAAAGTTTACATTACTTTATGTGCGTTACTACTTATTGTGGGGAATGCCACCGCACAGGATTACTACGTTATCCAGCGATTAATCATCCTTAAAGTCGTACACAACGAAGAAGATTTTTCAGAACATTACCGAGCAAGAAATGCTCGGTTAGTCTTTTACGGGGATAAAGAGGGGAACACATATTTAGCCAATGAACAGGATAACTCCGCATCGTTCGGTGAAATTCATCTTATAGACCATGAGCATAATGAGCAAACAGACGATTATCCCGCCTTTACGGTTTTTCGTTTCCTGTGGGCCTATGAAAACACATACGATGACCGCACGGGGTTCTGCCTGATAAAGCTACGGTTATCATACCACGAACCAGCCACGACCTTTGAAATGATGATGGTGACGGACGATTTCGATGTGTCGGGGTATAAAGGGTATGAAGAAAAGATATAAATGCCTCGGCCGTATTATGCGGTCGGGGTAGGAATGGAATAATAAAATACAATATTTTGATTTTATAATTATCTTTGGAATAATAAATTATCAGTTATTATAAAAAGTACCAGAATTCGAATTAGACATCTTATTACTAAAATAAATGAGTCTATTCCAAACGGTGAAGATGTTTATGGTTATGCAGGCATAAATAAGTCGATGTTAATTTCATCATTAAATGAAAGCTATGACTTGCTCTCCTGCTTAAAAGAATTTAATGATACTTGCGAGGTCATATTTTTGAAAAGACATTTAGTAACTATTATTGATAGCTGTCAGGATTTTTTAAAAACCCCTGATTCAATACATGCAGATAACTTTAACGAATTTCTCAAGTTAATAAATCAGATTAGAGCAGAAATAAAACTAGCTTATATTATTTTAACCGAAAAACCCATAAGGTTAGATTCTGATATTCTTAAAGCTCAACAATCTTTAGATGCATTATTATCAGACATTAGTGAAATTCAAGAATACAAATCGGCCATTGTTAAATCCAAAGAAGACATTGATAATATTATCTCGGCCTTAAGTCTTTCTCAAAAAGAAATAGAGAAAAACAAAAGCGATTTAGAAAAATTATTAGATACGTATATTGCGCATTCAGAAAGCATAGAAGAAACTAATGAAAATGTTTCTAATTGGACAGAAGCAATTACTAAATGCAAAACCGATATCGATACTTACTCAGAAAAATTACATGAGATTAAAAATACTATTGAGACTTTTTCTAAAACTATAAGTTCACAACAATTAGATATTGAAAAAAAATTGAAATCTACAGAACAGATAGATTTAGTTATCCGAAAACAGCAAGAAGAAATCAAAGAAACCTTGGCAGGCGCCAATAAGCATGGTATGGCTGGTTCATTCTTAACTCGAAAGGAGGAATTACGTAAATCTTTGCGTTTTTGGCAATGGGCAACTATATGTGCCATTATTGCGCTTATAATTGGCTCTTTTTGTATAGTAAAACCTATTTTAGAAAATCCCTCATCTTTCTCTCTTACCTCTTATTTATCTAGGCTACCAATTCTTATAGCTTTAGTATGGCTGGGATGGTTTTGTTCTAAACAATATGGATATACTGCTCGTATAAGAGAAGATTATGCGTATAAATATGCCGTATCAATGGCATTTGAGGGTTACAAAAAACAAGCGGCTACTATAAATAAGGATTTATTAAATGACCTTCTGAGAATAACTGTTGAAAATATTGGTGTTAATCCTTTATGTATTTATGATACGAAAAACAATCATGGGTCTCCCATTAATGAAACAGTAGACAAAGTTTGTGAAAAAGTGGTTGAACCATTAGTGAAAAATCTAAAACCCGAGCAAAAAACTACTTAAATTTCTTAGCATATATTCGTGATTATGGGCTAATATATTTCATTAATTGCTTTCATCCTTTGAATATCGTCCACCTCATAATACCGATGAAAAGCTTTGCTTCCTTTGACGTGGCCACTCATGGAAGATATTACAGATTCGCTTATTCCTGATTTCATAAGAATATCTATAAATGTTTTGCGGCAACTATGAGAGGTAATAAACTCGTATAAAGGCTTAATTTGTGGTTTCATGGTGACTTTATCGACAACGGTAACAGTGCGGTCTATTGCTGCTTCCTGCAACAATTCGCCTATATAATCATTATATTTTTGCGGTGAAATAAATGGCAGGAGTTTACCGTCAGGCATATCGTATTTTAGCAGGATTGCCTGTGCTTTTTCGGTCAAGGGGATGCGACACACTTTGGTCGATTCATTAATTGTCTTTTGAGGGATGTATTCTAAAAGGGTGCCGTCATTTTTAAGATTGTCTTTTGTAAGATTGAAGAAGTCGCTAACTCTACAACCCACACAACACTGAAAATAAAACAAATCCCTTGTTCTTTCGAGGTATGGCTTAGAGGGGGTAAAATCATATAATAAATCCCTTTCTTCTTTAGTAAGGCAAATAGGGGTATCATACTGCTCGCTCTCGATTTTGAAAACCGCAAAGGGATTCACGGTTATGTTATAATTCTTATTTACCCATTTAAAGAAAGTCGATAGAGTACGAAACACCTTAACCCTTGTATTTCTGCCTTTGGGGCGTGGTCGTTGTCGAAGTGGCAAATGGTCGTATTTCCCAGACGAGTTATCATCTGTTTTCATAAACTCGTCAAATTCGGCCATCAGGCGTGGCGTACAATCAACGAAATCAATTTTACGACGCCTGGCTTTCTCGAAGTTTTTGAGATTGTTATACGCATTCAAATAGGTCTTACGCCTACCCTCGGACACAGACGGTTCTTTAGTGAAGGTAGAGAATAACCCCCATAGGGATGTATCGACCTCTATTTCCTTAGAAGTGCGGTTTTTAGTCTTTTTGATTTTGTTGTCAAGAGTGGATATAATTAGTTCCTTTGTTACGGTATCGTTATCTCGGAACAATTCAAATAACGTAGCCTGAATAAGTTTAAGGTCGTTATTAATAAAGTTGTATGCGACTGGTTTTTTATCCTTAGTTCCATAAGAATTTTTCTTTACACGCTGAACTCTTACAATCTCACCTGTGTCTGGGTCAGTAGCTTCGGTATCAACCCAGCGCTCCACATCAACACGATAGCCAGTGGGGTAACGTAATCGCTGTTTAAAGCAGATATCAGCACAAATAGGAACGTTCTTTGTAATCAGATTTCCCTCTTTGTCCTTTCTTTTTTCCAGCAGGAAATTGCAGGTGTATTTCATGTGTGTAACATTTTAACTACACACAAATTTACACACACTTTTTCACAATACCAAAAAATCTTTGACAATCTTTAATGATTTTATATATTTGTTATACAGTTATTTATAAGTCTTGAAAATATTCGACAATCTTTAAAAAGGTTAAATTTGATGTCCGCTTCAGACCTCAACCAATCACAGTAAACCCCTAAGAGTGTGCAACTTTTGGGGTTTATTATTAGACTATGATTTTCCCTACCCCCAAGCGATGTATGCTTAGGGTAAGGAATCGACAAATAAGCCTAATCCACCACAAACTTTGGGTCTTCAGTAAAATCCGCCGAAAATACAAAAACTCACAATTCCACCGCCCGGCCGCTTCGTGCACTTTCGCGGGCGGCATCGAGTATTTTAACGACCGTCATATTATTCTCCAAAGCCGACTGGTCGAAAGGCGACATAGTGATCTCACCCCTAACAACCGCTTTCAGATATAGGTATGGGTCATTGAATGGCGATACCAGTGCAGAAGCTTTGACATTGCGTGCTTTACCATTCTCCAGGACCCTCAAGTCGGTTGAATTGTCTTGGTAGATATAACCGTCGAGACCGTATATATGCATATCTTTCCGGCTCATGGGCCATGCCCACGAACCCATCACCTGTACGGTTACATCGTCGTATTCGAGGATTATGGTTGCATCATCATCGACATTGGGATAAATATCCGGTTTGAGCTGTTTCAACACGGCCATTACCCTGCGCGGCTCTTTACCGTCCAGCAGCCATGTGGCAAGGTTGGCGCCGTAACATCCGAAGTCCACGACCGCCCCGCCTCCGTTCAGCACCGGATCGGTCAACCAGGCCAGAAATTCCGGGCCGCAACCTATTTCCACCGGCCCCTGATGGCCGTCGTATACGTTTATCCGCGTAAGCTTACCGATCGCATTTTCTCCAAGCATATCCGTAATGACCCGGTTGGACGGATACCATGTTGTTTCATAGTTAGTCAGCAGCTGGATGTTGTTTTCCCAGGCAAGCCGCTCCATCTCCACCGCATGTTCGAGATTTACCGCAAGGGGTTTCTCAACCATAACATGAACACCGAGCGGAGCCGCCGCCTGCACTACGGCCAGATGATCGTATATCGAACCGTAAGCCACGACCACTTCCGGAGCCGTGACCTCTATCATTTCCGACAGGTCGGCGAAGACGATCTCCGGATCGAGTGACTGTATCCAACGGCTCTCGGCACGTAGTTTTTCGTCCGGCTCCGCTACCCCGACAACGATAAAATCGCCCCGGTCTGCACGGCTTACAACATCCCAAAGATGCCCGTGGGAAATACCGGCGACCCCTATCCTGAGCGGTTTGTCGTTTCCGGCCGGTTGTGCCGCAATAACGGTTCCCATCCCGCAAAGACATACGATCGATAGAAATATTTTCACAGCTGTTGCTTTCATAATATTCGGAATTATGGTTTAACCGACACTAAAGATAGCTAAATTCCTCCGATTCCCGGTTCAACGAATCCCTCCGTTATAATGTCGGTCTGTACCGTGAGAAATATGCCACCTGCCCGAGGCAGTTTATCGGGGTAATTATCATTCCGGATATAGGTACGGGCAACGGTCGAGGATTTTCTTCAGGGTAATTGCCCGGTACTGGAAACCGCAATGGAAGTGATTTCCCATTAATTAGAAAAGTCGGCTTCTATAATTCAACAGGACAAGACTGGTTCGGCAAATTTATTTGCAGGGCCGTTTATGGACCTTATATGATACAGGGCGGGAGTGATGTTCCCGCCCTATAAAATAATAACATATATTATATTATTCCTTTGCCGTCCCCACGATCTGGCTCCAAGTCTGATGGGTATCGCCGTCACGGTTCCATTCCTCGATAAATGCATTCCTTTCCTGTTCGGACGAGAGGTCCTCGGCATCCGCACTCGAAATATCGAGCATATTGGATTCATTGGGCTCAACGTCCGGCTCTCCATCTTCGATTTTCCGTATGCGGTCGCGCAAGTCGTCTATCTCGAGGTACCATTCGAAGACCACCTTGTTCGGGGTATCCTGCGGTGCGCGCCGTATTTTATCTTCAATCTGCTGTATCTGTTTTTTGAGTTCCAGTATCCTGTCCATAAGCATTTTTTGGGGATATGACGGCAAAAAAGATACCGTAAATCACAGGCCATGAACATACTCTAACCAGTCCGTCAGAAGTCAGGCACATCGTGGGTAGCTATACCGGGAATATTCTCAATGGCAATATGATCATCGGCCCCCTCCGTCGGAAGACCGGAACACTTCGTGTGGCACCGTTCCCCCCTCTGTTACCGACAATCGCCCATACCTTTAATATATAGGGACGGGTGTTCTACATTCCGGGATAAGTGGAGACCCGGAAGATAACCCCTGAATTTCCCGGTGGCAAATTTTAGGCAAACGGGAGCCGGAAAGGGGGATTCGTTTTCCCCCGTTATGTATAATTCCCTGTCCTGCCGGCCTCAGATTATGTAAGGCTGAACGCCATAATACCCCGTTGGGCTTACATTTTACCGATACATTACTATTTTAAGACACACTCCGTGCAACAAAATTTAGAAGTAGGAAAAATGTTGACGATTCCGGGGAAATGGTTAATATGACGTATCTAAATACGAGATATATTTGCATTGTAAAACCGTATAAAGCATATATTTTTAAAAACTACCCAATCGTAAAACCGTAAACCGATATTAACCCGTTTAATTACCGAGAGATCATTCCCGCCTTTAAAAGTATTGAAAACCAGAAAAAATAAGGCTAAAAAGGGAAGAAATTTAAAATTATTTTTTCAATAGTATACCTGCCGCAACGTAAACCGAAAAGGTTCGCCAAGGTTTATTAACCGGTTTATTATTTATGAAAAAAGTTATCCTATTATCGCTTCTACCCGGCATAGTAATCTTTAACTCATGCATCGGCGACGAGAATCCGGTCCGTCCACAAACGGACGAGGCTTCGATACTGGTAGCCGTAGGTACGTCTACCGCCGGCACAACACGGGGGACCGACCCGGGGGATGCCGAGGACAGCGCGATAAAGGAGCTTCGGATAATTGTTTTCAAAAGCAACGGCACACTGGTGCTCAATGAGCATATCGACGATATCAACGCCTCCACTCCCCATAAACTCGAACTATACCAGGATACATACGACTTTGTTTTTATCGGCAACGAAGATTCGGACCCGACTCTCACGGCAAAACTCGAAGCGCTGTCTCAGTCGGCAACCCTCTCGAGTCTCGAATCCATAACGTTCTCTTACCAGTCGTTCACTTCGGACAGAAACATACCCATGTCCCGTATCCACCGCCAGGTGGAGATATTGGGCAGTAACCGCTATATAGTGGACGGACAGGAACGGACGGACGTATGGACCGTAAGCATGTCCCGGTTGGGTGTTCGTATGGACCTTACCATAACCACGGACAGCTATATAAAACAACGCGATTTTGCGGGCCTGGAGATCACCAACGTCCCGGTTAGCGTCCCGATCCTGGAAACGACCGTGTCGGGTAATAAGATCCTGAACGGAGGATCGGGAAATTACCTCTCCACTCCGATCGCTTTCGACGTGTCTGACGGCGAGGACGGGACATTTAAAGAGACGACCGATGCCTCGGGCAACACCCTCTATCAGTGGAAACTCGACCGGGTGATCCTGCCGTCCAACGTCTTTTCACCGGACAACGAAGAGAACGCCATGACCCTTACATGCATTTATGATGGCGGGGAAACGGCTTCCGGGGTAATCGAAACGGGAATGGACGGTTTCTACCAGATACCGCGCAATACCTATCTGCGGGCGTCGATGGCCATAGCCCCCTCCCTCGAGATCTACCTCGATGCCGAAAATTGGGATACTGTTCTTCTCGAGAAGTCCATCGGTGCCACCCGCACGCTCAATGTATCGGCATTCACGGCGACCATAAGCGACCGTACCAGGACCCGGATATGGTTCTCGTCCAATATGCCCGAGATTTATGTGGACGAACTGACCGCAGGCGGTGAATATGTAGACGATATTTTCTACGACCTGGCCGGCCCGGGTGCATCCAACTTGCATTACGATTACGACCAAGAATCCGGCGAGGGCACGGGTTATCTGGACCTCATGACCGACTACACAAAACTGACACCGAACCGTTCACACAACCATAAGATTTACCTCAGTGCCGCCGGCCTGAAAAGGGAAATCACCATAACGTCCAACGTCGGGAACACCCAGATAGGTTATTTCGAATACGTGGGAGCTTTCTGGAGGAATGACCAAACCGGCGAGCGGCTTATCAGCGGACGTAACGACGGGACCTGGAGGGCGGTGATCGAATACGGTGCCGAATGGTTCGTGATCGCCCCCGGCAAAAGCGTGGACGAGAACGTGTGGACGGACAATCCCGGGGATGCTGAAGATTACCCGGTGGAGGGTAACGCAACGGAATTGAGCGGCTCCGGGTTCGTTTTCTTCCGTGTGGGCTGCAAATCGGCTAATACGGGAAACACGCCCCGTTACGGCCGCATCATGATAACCACCAGCAACACCCCGTCACCGGCATACATTTACCTGCGGCAGGGCGAAGACCCGGATTACCTGATGAGACCCGAGGATTACGGGGTCGACACTTCGGGCGAGCTCTACGAAATAGGGCCGAGCGGGTCGGCCGTCCCGAGGCCGTCGGCGGTAAAATTCTCCGTATTCAATATTACCGCCCGGGATTTCTACAACGGCACCAATTCCGGGAGCAGCACCGCCTCACAACATCCGTCGGTCGGAGACCGGCAAGGTGTCGAAGTGGATTACCCGAGCCAGGCGGGAGCTTTCTTCCAATGGGGCCATACGACTTCACCACGAGCCTACCACCCGTCTAACGCAGTGGGAGCACTCACCGGGTTCACCAACAATATTTCTTCGGAGGTTTGGGACAAACTTGGATACGATAACTGTCCGGAGGGATACCGCAGGCCGGCATCCGTGCGTACAGACCGGACAGCCAGTTACAACAATCAATTATCGGAACTGGCCCAGTCCTTATGGGTCCATCCGTCCGGTGTTGTCAGTCAAAGCCAGACGGCCAATGCCCTTTTCGGTTACTATGCCGACGGCTTTTTCGACCGGCGGCCCGTAGAGGACCCGATGTCCTACTTTCCCAATTTGAAAAACACATTGAGTGCGGTGCGTCCTACTGAAACAAATGTCGGCTACTCCGGGTGCCTGTTCTTCAACCCCAATACGGATTCCAACGCTTCGATATTCTTTCCTTGCCCGGGCGAACGGGACCACTCGAATACCGGTGCGGTAAGGTATACCGGAGCCCATGGATACTACTGGTCGAGCGGGGCAACGTCCAATGCCACGGCTCACTCCATCTATATCCAATCCCCGCAGGAATCGGGCACTTCCGGAAACCTGCAATATATATCCCGAAACGGGGTAACACTTAACGTATCCAATGCCAACCGCAGTAAAGGGGCTAACATTCGCTGCGTCAAAGAAGAATAATAAAAGAGAGACTACAGAAGTACCATAAAGATGAGAACGGCGGTCAATTATATATTATGGATCCTTGCAATTTCCGTTGCAGGCCTCCCCGCCGTATCGTGTGTGAAAGACAAGACGACCGTCGAACCCGATATACCCGAGGAAGCCGAACGGGTACGTCTTGAGATATATACCGCGACAGATGACTACCGTATGCCGGGATCACGGGCGGCGGAGAGTGCTTTCGACTACGAGCCCATGGTGCTCTCGTTCTGGCAGGACGGCAGCGACTTCGTATTTTTCGAAGCTTCCAAAGCCGAATACGACGGCACCCTATCGACCGTGATGCTCGTACCGACGGAGAACCCGGCCGTATTGGTTATAATAACCAACGTCCCGTCCGCGCGATTCTACAACGGAACGGCGGAAGTGGCCCTGAACGAATCCAACCTAAAAGAAGCCCTCCGTGGGAAAACTCTCTCACAGGTGGAACAGCAGGGGCTTCTTCAAACCGTTTCCCTCGGTACCGGAACCCTTACCTCCCTGCCGTTCTCCGGTACCCTGGCCACCCTGCCGATGTCCGCCGTTTGCCAGGTATCATCCATACAGGCAGACCAGACGCTGGGGACGGCCGCCAGCAAGATAAAACTTCAACGCGCAGTAGCCAAAGCGTCGGTGCTGGTAGACACGGAGATCAGCCAATATTTCAGGTTGTCGGGAGTGGGCGTTGCGGGTGCATCGGCAAGAGGCTCCCTTTATAATGCTTCCGGGACTTATACCACCGCAACACAAACATTAAGGTACGGCGACGGCACAAACGGCATGGCCCAACCTGCAACCCTGTCGAGCGGGGACGTATCCACCGAGAACGATCCGATCTACCTTTACGAGGCATCCGCCGGACAGCAGACCGCCCTGATCGTCAAAGCGGCAGTAAACGGTACGACCTACTATTACCGGCTGCCTTTCTATGACGGGGACTACCTCGATATCAAGAGGAACACCAATTATATATTCAATATAAAATCCGCCGGCATCGGTTTCAAAACCATGCAGGAAGCCATAGATTCCGACGGGCTTCCCGGGTTCCAGTACGAGATAAAGGTGATCGATACCGGATCGTACGACATTGTGAGTAACGAAGAGTTCTATATCGGGGTTTCCAACTCCGCAATCGAACTGCTGCTGGAAGACGGCGCCTCCATCACCTCGACCGTGAGCATCCTAACCAATGCCTCCCTGGCGGCTGTCGGTTCTTCGATTATCACTGACGACATTAACATCACACTGTCCCATTCGGCCGTTTCAGCTTCCGGAATGACCCTTTCCATCACTATCCCGCCAACCGTATCTACCGGAACTGTCACCATACGCGTAGGGAGCCTTGCCAAAGAGATCGCTATAAACCGGCGCCAACCGATGGCCTCTAACGGCCTGGACGTGATGCCGTATAACGATTACGTTTCCTGTACCCTTTACAGCAGGGGAAGCGGTAGCTGGCTGTCGGTATCCCGCGACGGTATCAGTTCCTCTACCGTGGGCCTCAACTACGGCGAACCGGGGATGTTGTATCTAATGGCCAGCCAGGCAGGTGCCTCCTACCGCACGGGAGGGGAGATCCATGCGGTAAGGGCATCTACCGGCCGGTCTAAAATATACGTATCACAACATTTTTCATCAGTAAAATAAATAATAAGTATTAACTACCCAAAACCCTTAATTACCCGAAAGAATAAAAAGAAGAACAGCTAAAGAACTTGAAAGATCAAAAGAAAACCAAACTATCTAAAACAACTTAATTATCATTATCATGAAGATCAAACATTTATTATTGGCCGCCAGCGCCATGGTCATCGGATTAGCTTCCTGCTCTAAAGACGACACGGGCAAGATCGCCGATGGGGAAAAGAACATCTACCTGCAATTCACCCAGGCCGGGAGTACCAGGGCCGACGTGGAGGGGATCAAGTCCGGGACAAGTCCGGAATTCAACAGCGGTCACCTGTTCTTCACCACCAGCGGAGGTGAAGTGAAGAGGTACATCCGCATCAATAACAGCGGTATCCAGGGTACCCTTACCCCGGCCGCACTTCAAGCCGGTACGGTAATCGAATCGCTCAGCGCCGACATTACCATGGTCTACCTTTACGGTAACGTACTTGAAAACCAGACCCTGCAAATATCCGATATCGGGGATATGGACGAATACATCATCGAGCACGAAGACGAGAGGGATCCGGATTGGATGGTATCCAACGTAACCCTCAAAGGTTCGGGACGCATTATCGACCAGCAGATCACTATCGGCTCCGAGACCTATGAAAGGTACGCCAAATTCCAGATCGCTCCGCTCATTTCCCGTATCGAGGTTCAGGCTCTTAGCGCTGCCCCGTACGACGCCGTAGAACCGGAAGACCGTGGCCCGAAAGAATTCGACCTGGAGGGTATCTTCGTAAACAACTACCACCCCGACCTGACCCTGGGCGGCTCTGCCAACACCGGTTATGTCAATTACGGCACACATATCCCGTCTTACCAGAGTTACGACAGGAGGAGCGCCGGACAGTATAAGTCGGCTGACAGGTTCTACCTGTATGACGACGGTTTCGACGGAACGTCAAGCTTCGGACTTGGTTCGGCCGTATCGACCCCGATCGGGAACCCGGCCGTAAACTATATCTCCATAGGTCCGGACAAAGAGGCATGGGCATACAATGTTTTCGCTCTCGGCGAACCGCACCTTGTGTTCCACCTATCGAATGTGGTACTCAGCAACGGTATGGATTATGACAATCAGGACCCGCTCGCATACGACCCGCAGGACGCTTATCTAACCCTGACCCGTTTTGTACGCAGGGACAACGGCGCACAGGTAACCCTCGAGGGCGGCCACGTTTACCGCATCACCAACCTCGTATTTACCGACTCTGACCTGAGCGACACCCCCGAACCTCCCATCAACGACAAGAAAGACGTTTACGTCGAAGTGGAAGTTATGGAATGGGTAATCACCGAGGTCGACGGCAAATTCGACTAATACATCCACCCGGCCGGGGAGTACCGGGGTAGTAACGGTACCCCCGGCTTTATTTAACAAACGGGCAAAAACCACCCGTATACCACCTTTCCGGACGGTCAGTAGTCCGGCTAACGGGAAACCGAACGATATGAAAGCAAACAGGGCATTCCTAACGATCCTCGCGGCGGCGACGCTGTGCGGCTGCATCGTGGACGACCGCAGCGACTGCTACGACGAGGATGCCAACCTGATCCTCAAATTCGAATATTTCGACAACGGGGGCGAGGATATTTTTGCCGACCGTATCGAGACGGTTGACCTTATTGTTTTCGACGAGTACAAGAACTTCTATGCCTGGGTGCCGATCAGCCAAAACCAGCTGGAAGAGTTCCGCGGTTACCAGATGGCCGTAGACCCGGGTGATTACTATATGGTCTGCTGGGCGAACAACAACTCTTCCGGCAACCAGGGTAGCACTCCCGACGCATCGTATGTCTACCATTCCAACCCGGAAACCGCCGACCCGCTCCATTACGCGCCCGACAAACGGTTCGCCTCGATGGACGAGATAGCCAGGACCCGGGCCATGGAAGAGGGAACTTGGAAAGTAACGGTCGCACCCTCGGGATCGACCGTGGATACGATGTCCTTTATGAGCGCCCACCGTACGGTGAACGTCTACCTCAAGGATTTTCCCGGCATGAACAATGCCGCCGGTCCGCAATTCCCGGAGATCAGCATCGAGAACCTCGCAGAATATTACGATTTCACCCTGGCGCGGGGCCCCGAGAGGGCCACGTTCGTACAGACCTCCCATATACTGACGGTCGAGCAGGAATGGTGGTGCTATGCCAGGTTCTACATCCCCCATTTCGATTATGACAACAATGTGAACGTCGTAATCCGCGGCACGGGGGAATATACCTACAACTCCACGGTAACTATGGAAGAGATACTCGAACTTCACGAGATAACCGAGGTATTCGACGGGGACGACCTGGTGCTGGATGTCGAGGTAACGTACAAAGGCGACGGGGTACCGGTGGAGATATCGATCCCTGCTTTCATAGTAGAAGACGTGGACGGCGGTTTTGATTAACGGCCGCAACTACCCGTAATACTAATAATATCCGGAAATCTTTTCCGGATATTTCTTTTTGCTATCCCGCCCGAATGTCGTAATTTTGATAATAAAACCAATCCCGAACAGATATGGCAACGATCGAAACCATCTATAAAGGCGGGCTGCGCACCGAAGCAACTCATGTACAGTCCGGCAACACAATTACCACCGACGCCCCGACAGACAATAACGGCCGGGGGGAATATTTTTCACCCACGGATATGGTAGCCGCCGCATTGGGAAGCTGCATGCTTACGATAATGGACCTTACGGCCCGCAGGCTCGAGGTGGACCTTACCGGCACCCGGCTCGAGATACAGAAAGTCATGGCGGCCGACCCGCGCCGCATTTGCGAGATCGTTATCGACTTTTATATTCCCGGAAGTTATGACGAGAAGACCCGCAAGATCCTCGAAAACGCCGCCCATACCTGCCCGGTCTCCAAGTCTCTCCACCCGGACCTCAAACAGACTATCCGTTTTCATTACGCTTAGCGTCCACACCGCGCTGTCCGGCTCCGGGTTTACCCGTACGGTACTATTCTTCCAACAGGGAATAGGCGCACCATAGCACGGGAGCCTGTCCGTGGAAATCCCCGGTTTGGCGGGGACGGTCGTAATAATGCCGGCGGTCGGGGCTCTTATTGGTGCCGATACAAACCTGCGTCACGTCGCCCTCCGGGGTAATGTACGGGATCAGTGCCAACCATCCCCTGCGGGCCACATCGACATATTCCGGCTCCTCGAGCCAGCCGTTCTTCACACCGTTGATAATGGCGAAAGTGAACATGGCGGACCCGGAAGTCTCCGGCCAGAAATCCGGCTCGTCGATCAGTTGGTTCCATATCCCGGAATCCGCCTGGTATCGTAACAGACTGTTCATCATCAGGCGGTAACCATCCAGGATACGCGGACGGTCGGGATTGTCTTCCGGGAGATACCGGAGCAGTTCTGTCATACCGGCGGCCATCCATCCGTTGCCGCGCGCCCAGTAATACGGAGCATCCGGGGCATGGTAAAATAGCCCGTTCGGCCTCTGCAGCTCATCGAGGTAAAGGACCATCTCGCGGGCGGCCCTGTCTATGTATTCCCGGTTACCGGTAGCCTTATATGCCTGGGACTGTACAATGGTTATCATGAACATATCGTCTATCCAGAGGCGTGTCTGCCACGAATGGCCTTTCTCCGCCCAAGCCTTTTCTTCGGCATTGGCGTTACCGGGCAGCTGCCACTGAGTATCGGCATAGGGTAATCCCAACTCGAGGTATTTCTGCTGTCCCGTTACCTGGTAGAACTCCAACGGCAGGCATCCGAACATATTGAGGTCCACATGGTTCATAATGGGCTGCAAATCCTTTTCGCTGGTAAAAAGCAAATCGAAGCGTTGCCGCAGTCGCTCGATAAGGTCACGGTCGTTTGAGGCTTCGGCGAATTTCAACGCCCCGTACCACGCGCAAACCTCCGCATAATGTATCCATTTTCCTCCATGCAAAAGATGCCCGGAGGGAATAAACCGCTCGGCTACGAGCGATCCGACTTCCTGCGGAGTGTAACCAACGGGGAAACCCGACAGGACGTCACTTTTAACGGACTGGCTTTTTGCACTCTTGCTCCCAAAAGCAACCAATATACAAACAACAAGAAGTTTAGCTTTTTTCATCGGGTCGGGTTAAATTTTACATAAGCCGCAATTCCGGCGGTACTATCACCTCTAATATAGCCGGTTAATTTCCCGATAATCCGGGTTTAAGGTAAATATAACAAATATCTTTTATAATTTTGTAACGGTTTCGGTGGCGGACCGTCCTGCCGGACGCGACGCTGAAAAGGGAACCAGGTGCGAATCCTGGACAGTACCCGCTGCTGTAAGTCCTCACCATAAACTCCGTACTTCGCAACTTGCCACTGGAAATGTTTCCGGGAAAGCGTACGGGGCGGACAAGTCAGAAAACCTGCCGATACCGTTTACCGGAAAAAACTTTCGTGGTCAAGGGTTTTTGCCGTCAGGATATGTAACATTGTCCCGGGAGGGATATTATTACATCCGGAGGTTTTACACACTGCGATTTGGACAATCCGTCTGCCGGAAAACCTGGGAACGGCCGGAAGGTAAGCTTGCCGGACTGTCACCGGGCGGAAAGATGCACACAGAGGAAATGGGTAATACGATCTCCATGATAACCGTAGCTATTAAGCCACTTCGGCAGGCGTTGCTTCTATGGGCCATAGCGGGGCAGTTGATTTCCTGTATGGATTACGGCCCGATGGAAGAGAAAGATTTCGAAATGCCCGGCACCGGGGTATTCATCACCCACGAAGGTAATTTCATGTACGGCAATGCTTCTCTGTCTTATTACCTCCCGTCGGAAAAACTCATCGAGAACGAGGTATTTATCCGCTCCAACGGGATGAACCTCGGGGATGTGGCTCAATCAATGTCCATATACAAGGGGCTCGGGTACGTCGTGGTTAACAATTCCGGGATAATCTTCGTGATCGATACAGATACGTTCAAGGTCCTGGGCACTATCGGGCCGATGACCTCCCCGCGTTATATCCACTTTTTGAGCGACAGCAAGGCTTATGTTACCCAACTGTGGGACAACCGCATCGTGATCGTCAACCCGACAACTTTCGAGATAACGGGCTATATCGAGACCGAGATGGAGCCCGGGATGGAATCAACCGAGCAGATGGTCCAGTACGGCCAATATGTTTTCACCAACTGCTGGAGCTATAACGACCGGATACTGGTCATCGATACCGAAACAGACCGTGTGGTGGACCAGATACGGGTCGGCATCCAGCCCACATCGCTCGCCATAGATAAATTTGATAAGATATGGACCGTGACGGACGGGGGATATGTCGGCAGCCCATACGGGTACACTACACCGGCACTCTACCGGATCGATGCCCGGACAAGGGAGGTCGAAATGGAGTTTACTTTGAAACCGGGAGATAGCCCGTCCGGTATCTGTATGAACGGCACCAGGGACACCCTTTATTTTATCAACGAGGATATCTGGAGGATGGAAGTTACCGAGGAACGGGTTCCGCTCCGGCCGTTCATCGAAAATAAGGGGACGATCTATTATGGCCTCGCCGTGGACCCGAACACCTCTGAAATATATGTGGCCGACGCCATAGACTACGTACAGCCTGGCATCGTATACCGGTACAGCTCCGACGGGGAGCTGCTGGACAGTTTTTACACCGGGATCACCCCCGGGTCTTTTTGTTTCAAATAGCTACAACACCGATGAAGATACCGGTACGGCTTACAATACTCTTTATCCTTATGGTTTTCTGCCGCGAGGCGACTGCCCGGGAAATCGACCCTCCCCAGGAGCCTATCGGCAGGCATATTACGTTCGAAAGAGTAACGGTGGAAGCCCGCAGGCCCCTTACCGGGATTGGCACGCAAATGACCGAACTGGACACCCTCGCCCTACGGGACAATATTACAAAAAGCATAGCGGATGTCCTATCGCAAAACAGTTCGATATTCATTAAATCATACGGCAGGGCCACACTTTCCACGGCCTCTTTCCGTGGGACGGCGCCGTCCCATACGCAGGTCACGTGGAACGACATGAAGCTGAACTCCCCGATGCTGGGCATGGTAGACTTTTCGCTTATCCCATCTTATTTTATCGACGACGTTACCCTCTATCACGGTGCAAGCTCCGTCGGTGTGACGGGGGGCGGCCTCGGGGGAGCCATCTCGCTGGACACCCGGCCTACCCGGGAAGAGGGGCCGGCATTGCGGTATGTACAGGGGATCAGCAGTTACAGCACCTACGACCAGTTCCTGAAATTCAACTATGGCGGAGAGCGCCTGAAATCCACCACCCGTTTGTTCTATGCCCGGTCGGACAATGATTTCTCATATACCAATTACCGGAAAAAGGATTTCATATATAATGACGCGGGGGAAATAGTGGATTTCGTGTACCCCAAAGAGAAGAACCGCAACGGCTCGTTCAAGGACCTGCATCTGCAACAGGAACTTTATTACCGTACACGACAGTGGGGCGACTTATCACTCTCGGGCTGGTACATGGATTCCCGGCGCGGGGTTCCCATGCTGAACGTGGATTACAAGGATGAAAGCCAATCCCGGAACCGCCAGGACGAGCGGACCTTTCGTATCGCCGGCTCATGGGACCTCGTTAAATTGAACCACAAGGTTTACGGGCGCGCCGGATACACCTATACGGACCTACGCTACCGTTACCTCGGGGACGTGGGCACCGGCACGCTGGTTGAAATGATCCATTCCCGCAGCTACGTAAATACGGCATACGGCAAGGCCGGGGCTGATTACTATATCGGTGAAAAATGGCTCTTCTCGGGCAATGTTGGGGTCCACCAGCATTTCGTCAAAAGTATAGACCGCGCCATCGTGACACAGGGAGGAGAGCAGACCACGATCGGTTACGATCAGTCACGGGTGGAATTGTCGGCTTTCGCCGCGGTAAGGTACCGGCCTACACCGAGGCTCGGACTGGCGGCCAATATACGGGAAGAACTTTACGGCAGCGACTGGACCCCGGTCATACCGGCATTATTCGCCGAATATACGGTCTCCCACCGGGGTAATGTGATCCTTAAAACTTCCGTTGCACGCAATTACCGCTACCCCACCCTCAACGACCTTTATTTTATGCCCGGCGGTAATCCGGACCTGCGACCGGAAAAAGGTATCACTTACGATGCCGGAGTAGAGGCCGGTTATAAAGGTAAAAGGCTGGAAGTTACCGGCGAGGCTACCTATTACGACTCCTATATAAAGGACTGGATACTCTGGCTGCCGACGTTCAAGGGTTTCTGGTCGCCGGTCAATGTCAAAGAGGTTAACAGTTACGGTGTGGAATTAAAGGCCAAGGTCCGGTATGGTTTCAGTAACGACTGGTGGGTCTATATGGATGGCAATTACACCCTGTCGAAAGCGATCAACCACGGCGACCCGGTCAACTGGGCCGACAATTCCATCGGCAAACAGCTGGTCTATATACCCAAATATTCCAACGGCGTAACCGGCAAGATCGGCTGGCGTAACTGGATTTTCACCTACAAATACCTGTTTTACAGCGAACGGTTCACCACATCGAGCAACGAAACCCATACGAAGATCGGGCGCATCAGCCCTTATCACATGAGCGATATATCGCTCGAAAGGGCGATCTCGACGAAAATAGTTGGTCTGAACCTGAAAGTTGCCGTGAACAATCTTTTCGGGGAGGAATACGAATCGGTCCTTTCACGTCCCATGGCCGGACGGAATTACGGGTTCTTTATCGAGATCATCCCAAGGCTGAAAAAGAAAAAATGACCGGCACTCTGACCGGTCATTCTGGAAGTCCCTATTTCACCTTTTATTCGGAACGGAAAGTGTAGGCCCCCGAACCTATTTCTACTGTTAATATCCCGTCGGTTTCGGTTACGGAATGCACTCCGGGCTGTCCCTCCGGGATTTTGACCCCGAACCGGGCCGGAAGTTTGACCGTAGCCGTTGTGTTGGCCGGAATGCGGATATCCCATTCCAGTTTATCGCCGTCTTTTCTCCAATGGCTTGCGATCTGGCCGTAGGGGGATTCATAGGAAGCGTCGACATAATCCAGTTTCTCGGGAAATACCGGCTCCATAACGATCTTTTTAAACGCTACGGAGGAGTTCTCAGCGTCGTTTTTTATCCCCGCAAGGTCTTCGTAATACCATATCAGCAGGTCTCCCAACAGCATCACATGGTTACGGGAATTCATCGCCGGGTCCGCCGTATCCCCGTTCCAAAGCTCCCAGATCGTTGTCGCCCCGTTATTTATCATATAACCCCAAGAGGGGTAGGTTTCGTTGGTGGCGATCCTGTAAGCCAGTTCCAATCCGCCGTATTGCGTGAGGCCGCGCATAAGGTGCTGTATGCCCAGTACCCCCGTACTGACATGGCCGTTGCAATCCGTTAGGGTCTTTTCAACGATATTCTCGAAAACCCGCTCCTGGCAACCCTCCGGCACCAAACCGAGGCGGAGGGAGAGCAAGTTGGCCGTCACAGTATTATTATCGTAACGGGCAGTTTCTTCATCGAAATATTTGCGGTTATACGCATCCTTGATCCGGGCCGCGAGTTCCGCGTAATATTCCGCATCGCTGCCGAGCCCGTTCATTTTCGCAAACTCCTCCATTAGCCCGAGGATGCTGTAAAATACGGTCGTGCTCAACACCTCCCCGTTGGTCTTGCGCGAGGGGTCGTTGGAATGGATCAACTCTGGCGATTCGGGCGGCATACACCAGTCCCCGTAAACGTCACGGACTATAATATGGTCCACCATATAATTCCGTGTCATATGGTCCACCCACTTTTTCATGGCCGGGTAACGGTCCATGATATACCGGTCGTCGCCGAACTGGCGGTAAAGCATATCCGCGACGTAAAAATATGCGGCGGGCCACGTCACATCGTCATGCCAAAAAGTCCAATAACGGGGAGAGACTACCGAGATACTGCCGTTCTCATTCATAGACTCCTCGATGTCCACCAGCCATTTGTAATACAGCAGCGCGTTATCGAACAGGAAACTTTCACCGTATGCCCCGGTCGTACGGTCGCCCAGCCACCCCAAGCGTTCGTCCCGCTGGGGACAATCGGTCGGCATACCCCGGTAATTTCCCCTGATCCCCCAGTAAGCATTCCGGTGAATATTGTTCAGTATCTCCTCCGAACAGTCGAAAGAGCCCGTAGTGGCCATCCGGTCATATACTACCTTGCCGACAATATCGCCGACCGACGGCTCCTCTTCCACCCCCGATATTTCGAAAAAACGGAACCCGTGGTATACGAACAGAGGCTCCCAGGTGAATTTCCCGTCCACGGCCGGTATATATATGTCACGTACCAGGGCGCCCCGCATATTGTCCAGATATAGCTCCGTGCCGTTATCTTTAAGTACCTCGGCAAATTTCATCATTACCGGCTTTCCCTTTTTACCCCTCAGGGTGACCTGTTGCAGCCCCACCATATTCTGGCCCATATCGACGATAAACCTGTCCTCCCCGACCCTTTTTACGGACAGGGGCCGTATCTCTTCCATAACCTGCATACTAGGTGAGAGCTGCGACACGAGTTTGCCTTTTGGTGCTTCCATTACCTCGGTGGCAACCCATGCCGAATCGTCGTAACCGGGTGAGGTCCAATTTCCTAATTCCATTCCGGCATCGTACACCTCGCCGTCGAACTCGTTATTTTCCCGGATGGGTCCCTCGGCAGTGCCTCTCCAGCTATTATCGCTCGTTACGGTCTCTTTACGTCCGTCGGCATATTCGATTTCCAACCTTGCAATCACGCGCGGAAGTCCGAATCCGAACATCCCCTCCTGCCGCATGGTCAGGAAACGTCCGTTACCAAGGACCACTCCTATAACATTATCACCTCTGCGGATCAACGGGGTTACGTCATAGGTAAGGTACGGTACCGACGCGTCATACCAAGTCGGCAGTGGACCGAAAACATCTTCCCCTACCCGCTGCCCGTTGAAATAACACACGGAAGAACCTACTCCCGAGACATACAGGGTTGCCCGGACAGGTTTGGCTTCCGCCTGGAATTCCTTTCGCAGATAACGGGCCGGAAGTATCGTTCGGTTATCTTCGACCCGTAGGTTTTCCGTATCGTTCAAACCTATCCATTTCGCCTGCCAGTCGGTATCACCGAGGTCCGTTGAAAAATGCTGGATATCGCTCGTGGCCACATACCCGTTATTTGTCCATGCGGTCACCCTCCAAAAATATTTTCGCCCGGGCTCCAACAATGGACCGGAATATGTCACATGCAATGAATTTTCGGAATCGACCCGACCGGAATCCCAGTAGAAATTAGATCCGGATTTACGGTTATTTCCCTTTGCTTTCCGGGTACCGCTTTTCGTCCCTTTTCCCGGCTCGGGGGAATTGTTTTGGGCCTTAACTCTTATTACCCGCCCTGACGGAAAGTCTTTACTTTCCGATACCTCTATCCGGTATGCGGTCTGCATGATATCTTTCGCGGAAGAATCCAACTTCCAAGAAAACCGTGGCCTTGATGCGGGTATCCCTTCGGGGCTATCCTGCATATTGGTTTTAAGGCCGTAAATTTTTAGAGGTTCTGCGGCCTTACCCGTTAAAATACCGGCCGCCAGGACCACTGGCAGCATCAGTAAAAAAGAAAATTTCAATTTCATTATCGGTTTGGGAATAGGTTAAAAAAATCGGGCATACACCCCGAAGCAATTTAGCAAAATAGGTCGAATAATTTGACCGGAAGTATTAAATTTATGTTCCGTAAATACTGGCAGTAACCGTCCCCTATGAAGAGTGGCGATCTTTGTTTATATTTACCCTGTTTAAATTCGAAATTATGAAAACCATATTCCTGTTCCTTACTACCGGCTTCGAAGAGATAGAGGCCCTTGCTACGGTTGATATACTGCGTCGCGCCACACTTACGGTAAAGACCGTATCTATAACCGGTGAACGAACCGTTACCGGCAGCCACGGTGTCCCGGTAATCGCAGACCTTATGTTTGAGGAAGTGGATTTCGATGCGGCCCAAATGCTGGTACTCCCGGGTGGAACGCCTACTTATAAGGACCATGACGGATTGAGAAGTGAAGTACTGGCGTTTTATGAAAAGGGCGGGAAAGTCGCCGCCATTTGTGCTTCCCCGATGGTTTTCGGTGTATTGGGAATATTGAAAGGCCGCCCGGCCACGTGTTATCCCGGTTTTGAGAAATATCTGGAAGGTGCCATACTCCAAACCGACAAGGCAGTGATTATAGACGATAACATCATGACAGGCAGGGGACCCGGGCTGACCATCGATTTTGCCCTTGCCATCGTGGAAGTCCTTGCCGGCAAAGCCAAACGGGGCGAGGTGGCAGGACAACTCCTGGTTAATTAATTTTCCTTTTGTTAATATTCTAAAGGCCGCCTCCGAGCGGTCTTTATTATCAGGGGGATTACAAATAAATAAGTGCCGCTACTATGCAAG
>JAJQED010000016.1:0-149209 GCA_021201825.1 Alistipes sp. | reverse complement strand
CATAGGCGGTTATTATTTTCGGCAGGGGGATTACATATCCCCTGCCCTCGCCGGGCGGGGCACGTTCAAAAGGAACAGCACCTGTCTGTGGCTGGTTATCCCCAAATAAATAAGTGCCGCTACTATGCAAGCATAGGCGGTTATTATTTTCGGCAGGGGGATTACATATCCCCTGCCCTCGCCGGGAGGGCACGTTAAAAACACAGGAAGACACGGCAAAGCCGTAATCCCATAAATAAAAGAAACCGCCTACCAGCAAGCTGGGGCGGTTTCTTTTATTTATGGGATGATCCTACGGATCTATTCCTGTGTTTTGCGGAGAGTGGGGGATTCGAACCCCCGGTACGGTAACCCGTACGGCAGTTTAGCAAACTGCTGGTTTCAGCCACTCACCCAACTCTCCGGGTCTCCAAGAACCTTTTTACACCGGCCGCCGTTCTGCCGGCCGGACTGCAAATGTATATTAATTTTGAATATTTACCAAACGGTAAAAGCTCCCCGCGGGCAGCTAAAAAATAAACCTCGAGCTGATCTCCTTGTAATTGTGTACCCTCTCCATTACGTCCGAGAAAATATCGGCAACGGTAAGTACCGTAAACTTGGACAGATCCTCCCTGCAGTTCAAAGGAATGGTGTCGGTAACGATAACTTCCTGCAGACTGCTGTTGTTGATACGGTCATAAGCCGGGCCGGACAGCACGGGATGGGTTGCCGCCGCACGGACACTCTTAGCCCCCTTGTCCATAAGCATATCGGCGGCCTTAGTGATCGTTCCGGCGGTATCTATCATATCGTCCAAGATAATGATATTGCGGCCCTCCACATCACCGATAGTGGTCATCGAACCCACCACGTTGGCCTTTTCCCGCTGTTTATGAGTAACGATCATCGGTGCATCCAGGTACTGCGCATAAGCGTTCACCCTTTTGGCTCCTCCCATATCGGGCGCGGCGAAAGACAGGTCCTCCAGCTTCAACTTTTTTATGTAGGGAATAAAAATCCCGCTGGCATATAAATGGTCAACGGGTATATCGAAAAATCCTTGTATCTGGTCGGCATGCAGGTCCATCGTCATGATCCGGTCCACCCCGGAAGCCCTCAACAGGTTGGCGCATAATTTAGCTCCTATCGAAACCCTTGGACGGTCCTTACGGTCCTGCCTTGCCCAACCGAAATATGGTATCACGGCTATTACCTTATATGCCGAAGCCCGACGGGCAGCATCTATCATAAGGAGCAACTCCATCAGGTTATCCGTCGGCGGATATGTAGACTGTACGATAAAGACCGTACATCCCCGGATACTCTCGTTGTATGCCGGCTGGAATTCGCCGTCGCTGAATTCCAACACCGACGAGTCCCCCACTTCGGTTTGGGAGCTTTGAGCGATTTTTTCGGCGAGGTACCGGGAGCCGCGTCCCGCAAAGATTTTAAGCTTGTGGATGGCCATTTTATTTAAGTCTGAAGTTTGGAGCTACAAAAGTAGCTCTAAGTTACGAGTTTTCCGGCCGTATCGGCTACTTTTATTTAATATGTTATCCACAATCCCGGTTCGGGCCGTCACCCCGTTATGCTATCCTATTATTTTTTGGCATAATGAAGCTGCACGATATCCGGTGTCAACAGCTTCTGCCCGGCCGGTTTGTAGGCCGATACCATGCCGCTTCCGTTTCGGAGGATACCGCCGTCGTTTATAATTACAGGGATTACGCTAAGGAATATTTCGTCCACCAGACCACTTTCCAGGAACGAATTATAGGTCTTGAGCCCTCCTGCAATAACAGTAGCCCCATAGCCCTTTCCGCTTAGGTATTCCAACGCTTCCTGCGGTGAAGAAGCTGTCGCTACGCCGTCTGCTTCTTCTTTCCGGGTGGACAGAACAATTATCCCGATACCGGCAAAACCCGCTTTCATTTCCGGGTTTCCCATGATCATCTCGTAAGTCGCACGGCCCATGACCATACTTCCGGCTTCATGGGCCTTAGCGGCAAAGACCCCGAGTGCCTCCCCGATACCGTCCGTGGCACCTGCAACTTCCGCCATATTTTCCGAAAGTAACAGCTGCCCGTTTATCGAAACGGACGCCACCATAATTGTTTTCATATCCTGTTTGAATTATATTAAATCACCGGGAGCTTACTCTGCAAGGCACATGCCTATAAAATCCAGTATTTCCTCCCGGCCCTGTTTTTTTTCGGACGAAGTCAGGAATACGGGCGGAAGTTCCTCCCACGATTCCAGCAGTTTCTTCTTATAGGCCTCAACATTGGAAGTGAGTTTCCCCGGTGTAAGTTTATCTGTTTTTGTGAAAACTATTCCGAACGGGATGCCGTTCTCCCCGAGAAAGGTAATAAACTGCATGTCTATCTTCTGCGGCTCGAGGCGCGAATCCACCAGCACGAAAAGGAAATACAGGTCGGGGCTTTTACAGATATACCCCGTTATCAGTTTCGAGAATCCCTCCCGCTGGTCTTTCGATACGCGGGCGTACCCGTAGCCCGGCAGGTCGACGAGGTACCACTGGCCGTTCACAAGGAAATGGTTCACCAGGCGGGTCTTACCGGGGGTACCCGACACCTTTGCAAGTGCCGGGCGCCCGGTTAGCATATTGATCAGGGAAGATTTCCCGACGTTACTTCGCCCGATAAAAGCGAATTCGGGCAGTCCGTCGCCGGGAATCTGCGAGACTTTCTGGCTGCTGCATTTGAAAACCGCCGAAGAGATGTTCATCGTCCTTTCCTTTTCAGCAAAGGTACCCCGTCCGGCTTTAAAATCCAAAGGGCCGCTCAGTCTTTTACCTCTTCGAATGCGGAGGCAGGAGCGCCGCACACCGGACAGGTATCCGGCACTGCATCGGCGGTATAACCGCAAACGCTGCACTTGTATTTTTCCATAGGCGGGCTCTAATTTATGTTCTTACTGCGGCAGTGTTTGCATTCGCCGATGCATAGCAACTGCACTTCGTTAAGGGCCGAACCGGCGGGCAAATCAATCACCGAGGAAACATTGCCCGGTATTGCGACATTGAACACCTCGCCGCATTTCGAGCAGATGAAATGCCCGTGCGGGGTGGTATCCCCGTCGTAAACCGTCGTGTATTTATCAATCTGTATCACTTTTACCGCTCCCAGTTTCGATAGGATCTCAAGTATGGTATATACCTTAGTACGCGACAGTTCCGGTTTTTCACGGCCCAGCGCGTTGAAGATGTCATCCGCAGTGGGATGGCGTCTGTCAGTGTAAAGATATTCCAGCACCGAGACATAGTCGTCGGTGGGGACTATCCCGAGAGTATCGATATACTCCCTGATGGCAGTTTGCAGCATGCGCGAGTCACCCGCGCAGCTGTCCAGGCGTTTTAAAACTTCCGCTTTCATACCCCTTAAAATTTTTAAAATAACAGGCGGCCGTCTTCTCCCCAGATATCGGGCCGTCCTTTGTTAATAACCTTTTACTTGTTGTATAAATATTTTGAACGCATTCGATGCAAATATTCTGCCAGAAATACATTGGCTTAACCGCGCGCCGTATGTGCATTTAAATATTTACCTTTTACCGCTGATTTTCTATGCTTTATTTCACTTACACGTATCCGGCTATATTTCCCGCATCGATTAGAGTCGGTGCTTTGTATGGTTTTTGCAGGGGTCGGCATATACCTTTTTTAACAGATCCGAATGGAAAAGATCGCGATAATCGGGGCCAGCGGATTCGTCGGTTCGGCCATTACAGAAGAAGCCCTGCGCAGGGGCTATACGGTAAGGGCCATTGTACGGAACATTTCGGCGTTGCCTGCCGGTCGGACCGGCCTGGAACCTTACGAATGCGACGTTACCGATACCGAACATCTTATAGAGGTCCTACGGGGCTACCATACGGTTATCAGCGCTTATAATCCCGGTTGGAACAACCCCAATATTTACGAGGATACACTTGCGGGCTACAGGTCGATAATCCTGGCGGCCGAGCAGGCCCGTGTCCGGCGGCTGTTGATAGTAGGCGGGGCGGGCAGCCTGTATGTAAATCCGGGTGAAATGCTGATGGATTCGGGAGCCATCCCGGCTGAACTGCTTCCGGGAGTGCGGTCTCTGGCGTATGTATATACGGAGATGTTACCTAAAATAAAGGATGTGGACTGGGTTTTCTTCTCCCCGGCCGCCACCATGAAACACGGCTCACGCACGGGCAATTACCGCACGGGGCGGGATAATATCTTATTGAACGTGAAAGGGCAAAGCGTCATCTCGGTGGAAGACTATGCCAAAGAGATGATGGACGAGGCCGAAACCCAACGCCACCACCGTGAGCGATTCACAATAGGGTACCGTGACGAGGACCCGGAGCATCCCATAGAGAATGCCAATCCTCCGAGCATACTCCACGGGATCTAAACCCTACGGCCGTGTCTGGCCGTTTCCGGTTACGATATATTTATAAGAGGTCAGTTCCTCGAGGGCCATCGGTCCGCGGGCATGGAGTTTCTGGGTACTGATCCCGATCTCGGCACCCATTCCGAACTGCGCCCCGTCGGTGAACGCCGTCGAAGCGTTTATATATACGCATGCCGCATCTACCAACCGGGTATAAAGTGCGGCCCGTTCCATATCCTCGGTTATTATAGCTTCGCTGTGCATGGAAGTGTACCGGGTGACATGGTCAGCTGCCTCTTCGAGGCTGGCGACGGTCCGGACCGACATTTTGTAGTCGAGGAATTCTGTGCCATAACTCTCTTCCGTCGCCTTTTCTAATAGGTCCTCCGGATAGTGACCTGACAAGGCGGAGTACGACTCATGGTCGGCATAAATCACAACATTCTTTCCGGCGAGCGGCTTGGCTATTTCCGGGAGATCCCCGAGCCGGTCCTTATGGATCACCAGGCAATCGAGTGCGTTGCAAACGCTTACCCGGC
This sequence comes from Alistipes sp., assembly GCA_021201825.1. Taxonomy (GTDB): domain Bacteria; phylum Bacteroidota; class Bacteroidia; order Bacteroidales; family Rikenellaceae; genus WRDF01. Next base: position 144,300 of record JAJQED010000016.1, on the reverse strand, counting down.
GGGTCTTGGCATTAAAAATTATCGCTCTGCCTTTTTCAAGGTCGGCCGCGACGTCGAAATAGGTATGGCAAATCCCGGCTCCGGTTTCGATGACCGGCACCCGGGAATTCTCCCGTACGTAATTTATCAGGGACGAACTGCCCCGGGGAATGATAACGTCCACCAGCCCGACTGCCGACATAAGTTCGGCGGCCGACGAACGGTCCGACGGCAACAGGGTGACCAACTCGGGCGGCAACCCGTTAGCAGTAAGTACTTCGCGGATAATACCCGCAATGACCCTGTTCGAATTCTCTGCATCGCTTCCTCCTTTCAGCACAGCGACACTGGCCGCCTTGAAACAAAGGGAAAATACATCGAAGCTCACGTTGGGACGGGCTTCATATATCACCCCTATAACCCCGAAAGGCACCCGCACCTTTTTTATTTCCAGTCCGTTCTGCATGCTCTTTTCGGATAGCGTCTCCCCAACGGGAGAGCGCATCCCGGCAACATTACGAATGTCGCCGGCAATGGAAGCGATCCGGTCCTTATCGAGCATAAGGCGGTCATACATCGGGTTGGCAGGGTCCATCCGTGCAATGTCAAGCCGGTTCGCAGCTATTATATCATCCGCCCGGTGCAGTGTAATACTGGCGAGGTCCGAGAGGGTGCGGTCTATCACACCGTTATCAGCAAGGGCCAGATGCCGGGAAGCTTCCCGGGCTTTTTCGAGCATTCGCCTTATTTCCATATTTCGGGTTTTAGGAGTTCAAACTGGGCTCCAGGAACATGTAATCGTAATGGATCAGCGTCCCTGCGCCTTTGCATCCGGCGTTTTTCGCAGCATCGGTACTGTTCATGGATATACGACCCACACCGATAGTCTTTCCGTCGGGCGCCACGATATCCACTATCTCGTCTTTGTCGAACCCTCCCTCGACCCGGGTCACCCCGACCGGAAGCAGGCTCGTTGCCGCCGGACCCCGTAACGCTTCGTAGGCTCCGTCATTGATATGCACGGCTCCTTTGGAGAATCCGTCGCTGCTGGCGATCCATTTTTTAACGCCCGACAACCGGCGGTCGGCCGCAAGGAACCGGGTGCACGGCACGTCAGTGTTACCGTTTAGCACAGCAGCGATGATCCCCTCGCGTTTGCCGTTGGCTATGAACACTTCGATGCCCTCGCAGGCAACCCTGCGGGCAGTGCGGCTCTTGGTTATCATCCCGCCACGGCCGAACTGTGACCGGTTGGGTGCGATATGGCCGGAGAGGTCGCCGTCCGCCGGGGCCACTTCCCTTATAAGTTTGCATCCGGGCTTTGACGGGTCGCCGTCATAGACTCCGTCAACATTGGTCAATATCACCAGCGCCGAGGCGTCCATCATGGCGGCGATAATACCGGAAAGTTCGTCGTTGTCGGTGAACATCAGGCCGGTGAGGGATATACTGTCATTCTCGTTCACCACGGGTATAACGCCGCTTCGGAGCATCACCTGCATGCAATTCTTCTGGTTAAGGTAATGTTCCCGAGTAGAGAGCGATTCTTTGGTGGTCAGCACCTGGCCGCAGGTGATACCCCAATCACGGAACAGGTCGTAGTACCGGTTTATCAATTTGGCCTGGCCTACGGCGGCGAAAAGCTGCCTGGAGGAGACCGTATCGAGTTTCGAATCTTTCTGTCCAAGTTCGCCACGGCCGGACGCCACGGCTCCGGAAGAAACTACGATCACCTCCTTACCGGCATGGTAGAGGGCGGCGATCTGGTCCACCAGCGAAGACATACGGGTAACGTCCAGTGTGCCGTCCGGACGCGAAAGGACATTGCTTCCTATTTTGACTACGATCCGGCCGTAGCTCGGTTTCTTCATTTTTCGGGTTCGGTTATTTGGTGGCTTCAAGCCCGGCGGTAACCGCACGGGTGAAGCCGTTCTTTTCCATCGCTTCCAGTCCCTTGAGGGTTATACCCCCTGGAGTGGTAACCTTGTTAATTTCTTCCTGAGGCTCGCTCCCGTTATGGCGGAGCATTTCGACCGCACCCTCTACTGTGCCCAGCACGATCTTTAAAGCCATCTCCTCCGGCAGGCCAAGGGTTACCCCACCGAGCGCCGAAGCCTGAATATATTTATAAGCGTATGCGATACCGGAAGAGGACAGTGCTGTCACGGCTTCCATCTGGCTCTCGCCCACTTCATATATTTCGCCCAACGGCCCGAACAGGGTGTGGACCAGGGAATCATGGGTCGAATTGCTGTTATACGAGGCGATGAACGTAACGCTCTTGCGGATGGCTATAGCCGTATTCGGTATCACCCTGTACAGGGCCGGGCCGCCATAGCGATCAGCATCTATATATTCGCCCAGCTTGGCGAACGGCACTCCCGCCGCTATGGACACCACGGCCTGGGCCTGACGGTCTATAACCGGGGACAACTGTTCCAGAACCTGCTCAACCAGCCACGGCTTTACAGCCACCACGATAAGGTCCGCATCCTTAATGCCCTTGGCATTGTCCTCGTTGTAATTCACCTCCCAACCTTTGGCCGCGAACCTGTCTACAAGGTCCTTGCGTGGATCGCAAATCGTGAGGTCCCCGGGTTGTACGGTACCTGCCGTGAGGGCACCCTCGGCTATCGCTCCGCCCATATTGCCTGCTCCTATAACGGTAAGTTTCATAGTGGGAATTTTTTCAAAATTACTAAAAATTAAACATTTTATTTAAAAAATGCTGCCATTAATGGACCGTTCGGTCTACGGTATCCGCTCCCGGCCACCATAGGGTCATGGCTACGGGTACAATACCATGCAAAACCCTCTCCGAAATATCCCTCTGCAATATCCAGCAATTAGGGCGGACCCGCAGGTCCGCCCTAATTGCTTACCGGTAAACTCCCGTAAGCTATTTCAACGTCATTTCATCGAACAGATAGGAGGCGCCGCCGAGTTTGTCGATCACATAAAGCATATATCGGATATCGAGCGAAATATTACGGCATATCTGCGGGTCAAACTCTATGTCGCTCATGGTACTCATCCAGGTGCGGTCGAAATTAATACCGACCAGCTCGCCGTTGCCGTTAATCACCGGGCTGCCCGAATTACCCCCGGTCGTATGGTTGCTGGCAAGGAAGCACACCGGCACCGTGCTGTCCATCTCCCACCGGCCGTAATCCCTGGAATAGAACAACTCCAGAACGTTTTCCGGCAGGTCGTAATCCGGATGGCCCGTGGCGTATTTTCCTAAAATACCCGCCACGGTGGAATTATGCTTATGCCGTACGGCATCCTCCGGGTCGTATCCCTCGACCTTGCCGTAGGCGAACCTCAAGGTTAGGTTGGCATCGGGGAAAAGGTCGGTAGCTCCGCCCGTATACCGGCGGTACTCCGTGAGCCCCTTGACCCATGTTTTATACAGTCCGTTGAGCTCGACCCTATACTGCGAATAGGGTTTGAGCAATCGTTCCCCGTAAAACTGATCGAAATTCCTGAATGCAGCCATTGCCGGGTCTGCCGCCGTAAATTCCGCCCAACTGACGGAATCGCCCAGGGCCGCCGTCACGGCGTCACGGTCCGTGAGCCGGGTATGGTCGAATAAGCCGGAAATAAATTCCTCGACCCCCGCTTCTTCCATATCCTGCAAAATGTCCGGACGCCAGTCGTTTTCGAACTCGCCTATATATTTACCCGTCAGATATCGGGCTATCTGCCGGTCTATCTCCGGATAGTAATCCTTATAAAAATTCTCGGCCCAATCCGGGAGCACCGTACCGGCCTTTAATCCGCTGAGCCTCGATGCAAACGAGATCAGCTCGATCGCCCGCAGGGACTCCGAATAGTATTCGGTCGCATAGGCATAAGGCAGTAGGTCCGCATGAGTCCGGCTTAATTTCCGGGTTATTCCCTCGTACCCGGGGTTACCCGCGGCCCACTGTTCGAATGCCTCCTCGAGGGCTATTTTCTTCTGTATGGTCCCGAGCCGCCGGAGGCCGAGGCTCTCGCCCTGCCATTTTTTCCATGCGTTAGCGATTCCCGAATGTTTGGCCGTGTATGCTATCCTGATGGCTTCGGAGTCCTGCCATGCGTTCTCAATGATTGCCAGGCGCATGGTCCGTAGTTCAATCTTTGCCGGGTTGGAATAGTTAAGAACGTAATCCACGGCATCGGAAGTGATGAATTGCTGGGTCGACCCGGGGAAACCGTAAACCAAAGTGAAATCACCCTCGGCCACTCCCTGTGTCGATACGGGGAAATAATGCCGGGGGCGGTACGGCACGTTATCCTTACTGTATGGCGCGGGCTTATTGTCCGGGCCGGCATAAATACGGAACAGGGAAAAGTCGCCCGTGTGGCGCGGCCACATCCAGTTGTCGGTATCCCCTCCGAACTTGCCGATCGCTGACGGCGGTGCGGCTACCAAACGCACATCCGTAAATATCTCGTTGACATAAAGGTAATACTGGTTGCCGTAATAGAACCGAGACACCGATGCCTTGTAGTGGGTCCCCTCTTCGGCCTGCTCCACTATCCGCTCGATATTGACCCGGACCACCGAATCCAATTCCGGACCCTCGGCCAAACCGGCGGTCCCGTTCAGCACCCGGTCCGTGACATCCTCCATCCGTACAAGGAATGTCACCTCCAACCCGGGGTTAGGAAGTTCCTGCGAACGGTCCATCGCCCAAAAGCCGTTATCGAGGTAGTTATGTTCTACGGAACTATGGCGCTGTATCTGGCCGTAACCGCAGTGGTGGTTGGTTACCAGAAGTCCCTCAGCAGAGATCAGTTCCCCGGTACATCCGCTGCCGAACTTTACGATGGCATCTTTCATGGACGGGCCGTCCTCGTTATAGATATCGGCGGCGCCGAGCATCAAGCCCTTACCCTGCATATCGTCGATACGCTGTCCTACGAGTTTGGGCAGCCACATTCCCTCGTCTGCCTTTGCCCCGGGAATTAAAAAAGGCAACAGGGCGAGGGTCAGCAAAATACGTCTTATCATATTGTCGGTTTTTCGGTTAGTAAGCTCTGTTAAGGGACTACCCCCTCATATAATCGTCTATGAATTTCTCGAGATTGACATACAACGATTGTATCGGCAGACCCATCACATTGTAGAACGATCCCTCGATGCGGCCGATCCCCACGTACCCGATCCATTCCTGGATACCGTAAGCCCCTGCCTTGTCCAGCGGAAGGTAATTGTCTACATAATATTCTATCTCGTCGTCACGGAGCCGGCGGAACCACACGTCGGACTTGACCGAGAAGCATTCCATTGCCTTACTGCAACGTATCGCTACCCCGGTTATCACCGTATGGCGGCACCCGGACAGGCGGCTGAGCATGGCGACGGCCTGCTGTTTGTCGGCCGGCTTGCCGAGCAAGTCGTTTTCTATGACCACTACGGTATCTGCCGTGACCAATATCTCGTTGGCGGCAAGTTTGGCGGGGTATGCCGCCGATTTGACTTTGGTAAGGTACACCGGAACCTCGGCCGCCGTAAGCTCCTCGGGGTAGGTCTCCTCGACCTGGTAATCTTCCGCAATGTCGAACCGCAGTCCGCATCCGGCGAGCAGCTCCCGCCGCCGGGGCGATTTACTCGCCAGTATAAGCCGTTTACCGGCAAGTTTATCTTTCAGTAACATATCTCGTCCTTTAAATCCGTTCGTACCAACTGCGCGGCATTAAATTTAACAATGGGCTATCCCCTGTCCACCGGCCCGTAACCAACAACTTCCTCAACCCCAGTAAGGAAGCATCGAAGTCGTAAACTGCGAATATATCCGGCATCTTCCCAGCCAGCGGCTCCAACAATTCCCGCCGCCGGGCGGCGAGCGCTACTTTCTCATATTCACCCGAAAGGGCTAAAAGCCGGGCGAGCTCACGCCTTATACCGGACGAAGCCCCTATTACCACGGCATTTTTCATCGACACCAAATTTACTGCAAAATAGTAAATTCGGGAGGGTTGTCCAAAAATTGACGATTTTCGAAAGATTTTCAGCGAAAACCCGCTGCGGATAAAATTACGGTAACATTTATTTTATATCGAAATCGAGCAGTTTCTCCCCGCACAGCCATGCCTCGAGCCTGTCCCCGATCGACACCGGCCCTACCCCGACGGGGGTTCCCGTGAACAGCAGGTCCCCTATCTTCAGGGTAACAAACTGAGAAACATAGGAAATCAACCGGTCCACCCCGAAGATCATATCGCCCGAATATCCGCTCTGGCGAACCTCCCCGTTAAGGCGCATTTCGAACCGCAGATCCTGGATATTCCCCCCGACAGCCGCAAGGTCCAGCATCCGTGGCGAGACGGCCGCCGAACGGTCGAAGCCTTTGCTTATCTCCCACGGCAACCCCTTACGGATACACTCCCGCTGGATATCCCGGGCGGTAAAATCTATGCCGAGGCCCACCTGGTCGTAACACCGGTGTGCGAATTTCTCCTCGATACATTTAGCGACCCGGTTGATCCGGATTATCAGTTCCGTTTCATAGTGTAGTTCATTGCTGAACGACGGTATATAGAAAGGGTCGTTATTGCGCAGAAGTGCCGTATCGGGTTTGATAAAGAATTGCGGGACCTGCGGTATGTCGCCGCCGGTGTCGAGTTCCCGGATATGGTCCCTGTAATTGCGGCCTATGCAGACTATTTTCATTTCTCGATGATTTGTTTAAGTTCCCGGACCATACGCGCGCCGAAACGGTCCGAAGCCCCGGGTCCGCCTACCAGCCGTGAAAGTTCGGCAAAGTCCGTGAGCATTTTTTCCCGTTTTTCGCCGCCCGGCAGCACCGCCCTAAGCTCTTTTTCGGCATTGTCGAGGGTCATATCCCACTGTATCAGCTCCCGGACGACCTCGCGGTCCAATATCAGGTTGACGAGCGAGATAAATTTTATCTTTACCAGCAACCTGCCGATATACATCGAAAATTTGTCTTTGCGGTAACAAACCACCTCGGGAACATTCATCAGAGCTGTTTCGAGCGTCGCGGTTCCGGAACAGACAACCGCCGCATCACTGTAAGCCAACAACGGGTAGGTCGCGTCACATACTACTCCGACGTCCGTTCCGTCTAACAGCCGTTCGTATATCCCGTGTTCCAGCCACGGCACGGCCCCTACCACGAACTTATATCCCGGGAACCTTCCGGCAAGTTTCGCCATGAACGGCAGGTTATATTCTATCTCGCTCTTGCGGCTCCCGGCAAGCAGGGCAACAAAGGGCCGGTCGGCGGGTAAACCGCAAGCCGCCAGGAATTCCTCCCGAGCGGGCAGGGTAGCCTGCCTCTGCCGCACCACATCCACCAGCGGATTCCCCTCGAAGATCGCATCGATCCCCCGGGCAGCGAAATAGTCCACCTCGAACGGGAAAATGATAAACAGCCGGTCCACATACCGGCGTATCTTCTCCACCCGCGACTCTTTCCATGCCCAGACCTTTGGGGAGATATAATAGAAAACGGGATAGCCCTGTCTGTGGGCAAACTTTGCGATCCGGAAATTAAAACCCGGATAATCTATGAGAATAACTACATCGGGCCTGTACCTATCTATATCCCTGCGGCATTCACCCATCTGCCTGAATATTTCGGGAAGATGCCGCACCACTTCCATAATCCCGAAGAACGAAGCGGTCTTATAATGCCTTGCCAGGTTGGTAACTCCACCGACTTCGGCCATATTGTCCCCGCCCCAGAAACGGAACCGGGCCTGCGGATCGGATTTGAGTATCCCCCGCATAAGGTTGGCGCCATGCAGGTCCCCGGAGGCCTCTCCCGCTATCAGGTAGTATTTCATCGTATTCCTTTCCTAAGTTATTCCTCCAGCAGGTCCGGCCGCAGCTCCCGGGTCCGGGCCAGGGCCTGGGATTCGCGCCATTTTTCGATCTCGGCGAAGTTGCCCGACAATAAAACGTCGGGCACCCGCCAACCGTTAAATTCGGCCGGACGGGTATATACGGGCGGAGCGAGCAGCCCGTCCTGGAAGCTGTCGGTCAGGGCCGAAGCCTCGTCGCCGATGGCCCCCGGGATTATCCGGATAATGCTGTCGGCGATCACCGCTGCGGCCAGCTCGCCGCCGGTGAGCACATAATCCCCGATGGATATCTCCCTGGTGATAAGATGCTCCCTGATACGGTGGTCCAACCCCTTGTAATGGCCACAAAGGATGATTATATTTTCGAGGGTCGAAAGCCGGTTTGCGTGCTGTTGGTTATAGACCTCACCGTCGGGCGATGTATATATTACTTCGTCGTAGGGTCGCTGACCCTTTAGCTCTTCTATGCACCGGAAAACCGGCTCGGGTTTAAGTACCATACCCGCCTCGCCGCCGAACGGGTAATCGTCCACCTGCCGGTGTTTTTCCTCGGCCCAGTCCCGGATATTATGGACCATTATTTCGGCCAGTCCCTTATCGCATGCCCGCTTGATTATGGATTCATTAAGGGGGGAGGCCAACAGCTCCGGGACCACCGTAAGAATATCTATCCTCATGACCGGTAATCGACGTCACCGTTAAGCACTTCCACGATGAACGGGTTATAAAGAACCTCATGGCCTATGGTGGTCTTGGGACCGTGGCCCGGGTAGAGCGTTACGTCGTCCCCGAGTGGGATTATCTTTTCGAGGATACTTTTCATGATCCAGCTGTAATCGCCGCCGGGCAGGTCGGTCCTGCCTATGCTTTCACGGAACACCGTGTCTCCGCAGAAAAGCGAGCGGCTCCCGGGTTCGAACAGGCAAACATGTCCCGGAGTATGTCCGGGAGTATGGATTACCTGCAGGTGGGTATCCCCCAGCGGCACTGATTCCACAGCAGACAAATCCATATCCACAGCCGGTACCGCCGGCACCTGGAACCCGTACAGCGCACCGTGCTGCGGCGAACTCTCCACCAGGAAATTGTCTGCCCTATGCAGGGCGAATGGGATACCGTAAGTCTCTTTCAGGTGGTTCACACCAAGAATATGGTCGACATGACCATGTGTATTAAGCGTCAATACGGGTTTAAGCCCGTTTGCACCGATAAATTCCGTTATTTTGCGATCTTCTCCTGCAGAGTAATTACCCGCATCTATTATTACTGCATCCCCGTTGGGAGCGGAAACTATATAGGTGTTCTCCTGAAAAGGATTAAAGGTCAACTGGTCTATCCTGATCATAATTTATTTCCGAGCTATATTGTGACATTTTCTTTTCGCTGCGGCCTACGGCCGTGAATATCCATTTAAACGGCAGGATGATAGCCGCGATCCAGACTCCCTGGGCGGGGATATGCAGTCCGAATGACATCTTCTTCCTTCCCACTATCATAACACCCGGAAAGCCTTAAATTCATTTTCCGAAAAGGGACCTTTGGCTACTACGGCCGGGGTGGACTTACTGCCGGAATTTTCCATAACGGGATATTTCCCGTAAAAATAATATTTCCAAAATAATTAAGCCCGATTTACAAGAAGCTTTTAATATCGGCGGGCCGCATTACGGAACAAATAAAAGCCGCAAGTTATATGGATAAGCCATTTTTGGTTACCGGCAGTAAAAATTCCCGGTACTTCTAAGCGGCTCTTAAACGACAAACCCCCGTGACAGGGGGTTTGTCGTTTAAAATATGTCCTGGCATGGTCTATCCGATCTCTATCATCAGGTGGTCCTTGGGAATATTGTCCCCGGGACTGACATTGATAAGTTTCACCTTACCCGAGACCGGCGAGAGGATATTGTTGTTCATCTTCATAGCCCTAAAGACCATAAGTTTATCCCCCTCCTTTACTTTCTGGCCCTCCTTTACTTCGATCCGCTCCACCGTACCGGGCATGAACGACCGCACCTGGTTGAGGTCGACGGGCTGCCACGGCTTACGAGCGAGATATTTACGGTTGAGTGTGGTACGGTAATCACCGCTTGCCGTACTGACTGTATCGTATTTCTTTTCGGTCATGGTTCCAGCGGTTTAGAACGGGGGAAGCCCGTGTTTTTTGGCCGGACGCGACACTGTCTTGTCCTTGGCGATGGTGAGCGCCTGCTCTATGAACCGGCGGGTATCTTTCGGATCTATCACCGCGTCGATATACCCCTTAGAGGCCGCCACATACGGGTTGGCGAATTTCTCCTTATACTCCTCTATTTTCAGCTTACGCATCTCGGCCGGGTTTTCGGCCTCGGCGATATCCTTTTTAAAGATAATGTTAGCCGCGCCCTCGGCACCCATAACCGCTATCTCGGCCTGTGGCCATGCGAATACGAAGTCCGAACGCAGGTGCCTCGAACCCATCGCGATATACCCGCCGCCGTAAGCCTTGCGCAGGATGATGGTTACTTTCGGCACCGTGCTCTCGCTATATGCATAGAGCACTTTGGCCCCGTGGCGGATAACCCCGGCATGTTCCTGGTCGATACCCGGCAGGTATCCCGGCAGGTCCTCGAGTGTGATGATCGGAATGTTGAACGAGTCGCAGAAGCGGATAAACCGGGCTGCCTTGTCCGAAGAGTCGCAATCCAGTACCCCTGCAAGAACAAGCGGCTGGTTGCAAACGAACCCCACCGTCTGGCCGTCGATGCGTCCGAAGCCCACAACGATATTACCGGCGAACAGTTCCATAACCTCCATAAAGTCGCTGTCGTCCGTTAGCGCGCGGATTACATCGCGAACATCGTAAGGCTCCGAAGCGTCGTAGGGAACGATCTTCGAAATATCATAGGTCTTTTTTGGTTTGGACGCAACTACCGGCACCGGTTTCGCCTCGTTATTGGCAGGAAGCATGGAGAGCAGCCTGCGGATCTGGGCAAAGCACTCCTCCTCGCTCGAGGCGAAGAAATGGGCGTTGCCGCTCACTTCGCTGTGTACCCTTGCACCTCCGAGTTCCTCGGCCGATATCTCTTCGCCGAGCACGGTCTTTATAACCTCCGGACCCGTGATGAACATTTTGGATATCTTGTCCACTACGAAAACGAAGTCCGTCAGGGCCGGCGAATAAACGGCCCCACCTGCACACGGCCCCAGGATCACGGAGATCTGCGGGATAACGCCACTGGAGATGGTATTGCGGTAGAATATCTCACCGTAACCGGCAAGGGCGTTCACCCCCTCCTGGATACGTGCACCCCCCGAATCGTTAATGCCGATGATCGGTATGCGCATGTTCAGGGCATAATCCATTATCTTGGTGATCTTACGGGCGTGCATAAAGCCCAGTGACCCCCCGGCAACCGTGAAGTCCTGTGCATAGACGGCTACGGGCTGTCCGAGGATAAAACCCGTGCCTATGATTACGCCGTCTCCGGGAAGCTCCTTGTCCTGCATCCCGAAATCGGTATTGTCGTGTTTGACGAAGATATCGTACTCCTGGAACGTATCTTTATCCAGCAGCGCGATAATCCTTTCGCGGGCGGTGAGTTTACCCATCGCCTTTTGTTTTTCAACGGCTTTTGCTCCCCCTCCCCCGTAAATGCGCTCCATGCGCTGTTTCAGGTCGAGGATTTTTTTGTCTTCTGACATAAGATGGTGGTTTAAGTTATTGGTTAATAGTTCCGCAGGCAACGTAGCCGGCCCAAACCCCGGAACCGTCAGGCCACAAGTTTAATAATTTTTTTTCAAACGCACCGACCATGCGGCCGGCCTCTTAGCAGGCATTACGGATAATCTGGTGATATACAAAACAATCGGCAAAAAGCTCCTTTATCTGCGGCTCGAACCTCTCCGGCTCGAATATGCCGTACATGGCCGAACCCGACCCGGACATGGAGGCATACACCGCCCCGGCACCATAGATTTCATGTTTTATACCGGCCAGAGTTGGATGGCGGGCGAAAACGGACTCCTCGAAAGCGTTCCCGATGGCTTCTTTCCACGCCTCCAGCGGCAAACCGACCCGCTCGGACAACGACACCGGCGGAATATGGGGCTTAACCCCGGCATAAGCGGTAGCGGTGGAAACACCGAAATCCGGTTTGACGATCAGCAACACCTTACCGTCCAACTCCGGGATAACTACCGGTCGGAGCAACTCACCTCGTCCGGACGAGACCGCCGGGCGGTTACGTACGAAAAACACGGTGTCGCTGCCCAACTCCGCCGCTATATCTTCGATCTGATCGTCCCGCAAGCCCAGTGAAAAAACGGACGAAAGTGCCTTGACGGTGAATGTAGCATCCGCAGAACCGCCGCCCAACCCGGCCCCGAACGGGATAATTTTATGCAGGTGCAATTTGACCCCGCCTACGTCGTAACGGGCTGCCACGGCCTGGTATGCCCTATAGCACAGGTTGTCCGTCGTACGGCAATCCACGGCGAGCCCCCCCGATGAGAGTTCTACCCCGTCGCGGTCCGAGGGGACCACCTCCAGTATGTCGCACAACCCATGCACCGGGAACATGACGGTCTCGATATCGTGATACCCGTCCTCCCGGCGACGCAGTACGTCCAACCCGATATTTATCTTGCAATTAGGAAAGAATACCATATAAACAAAGATAAGCAAAGATACCGGCAATCGGCCCTGCCGTTAGCGAAAGATTACCCTGTGCACATTTTTAAACCTATAAACATTACGGGCCGTGGTAGTTTTTTCCGTTCCCTGGCAAAATAGTTAACTTTGCATCGGCCGCCCGGCAAACGGAAGCGGCGATTTCTGTAACAACCAAATGGAATTCAGCACAAAAACCGAAGCCCCTTTTTTCCCGACCCGTATCGAGTTGGGGAACAGGATATTTTCCATAGGCTCCTGCTTCGCCGAGAACATGGCGGACAAGCTGGCCGGGTCGGGGTTCGCCGTTATGTCCAACCCGTTCGGAGTTTTGTACAACCCCGCTTCCATCGCAACGGCCCTGGATATCCTTACCACTGACACAGAATTCGTACACGGGGACCTGATCGAAAATAACGGTTTGTGGTGCAGTCCGTTATTCCACGGCTATTTCTCCCATCCGGATGCCGAAACGGCGCTCGAAATGATGAACAGAGCCGTGACGGCAGGCCGGAAAACCCTTGCCGAAGCGGATTTCATCTTTATATCTTTCGGTACCCCTTGGATCTATACCGTATCCCCGGAATTTGCCGCGCGGCAAAGCGCTCTCCCGGCAGGTGAAGTGGTGGCCAACTGCCATAAGTTCCCCCCGGGATTTTACGACCGGCGGAGAATGGAAACGGACGAGATCGTTCAAATTTACAACCGGTTACTACAGGCATTAAAAGGAAAGAAAGTGGTTTTTACCGTCAGTCCGGTCCGGTACTTAAAGGACGGGCTTCACGGAAGCAATCTGGGAAAGGCCGTTTTACAACTTGCCATAGAGGGTATTTGCGCGGCCAATCCGGATGCCTTTTACTTCCCGGCGTACGAAATTCTTACGGACGAACTGCGGGATTACCGGTTTTACGGACCCGATATGGTACATCCGTCGCCGACCGCCGTGGAGTATATATGGGAGAGGTTCCGCCAATGGGCGTTGTCTTCCGAGGCCTCGGAAGCCGCCGTCGAGATCGGCAAATTATCCTCCGCGATGGAACACCGGGTTCAATTTCCCGGAAGCGACCAACACCGCAGGTTCCTCGACGCTATGGACGCCAAAACGGCCGACCTCATCCGAAAATACCCAAAAGCGGAGCTGTCGTCCCAAACCTCATTTTTCCGGAAAGACCCGGATAAACCTGCCAGAGAATGACGGAAAACCGGCCTGCAAAAAAAGTGAAATTAACCTCTGTCCGCTGCCCCAAGTGCGGTACGGCGGTACGGATACCTCTTATCTGGCTGCTCGGGGTGGAGAGTATCTTCCGGTGCCGGTCCTGCAATACGAGGTTCGGGACGGGGTTCAAAGCCGGCGCGATGCTGTCCGGGTTGGCATTTGTTATGGCCGTAGCAACCGTCAACCTCGTGTGCCTGTTGTTCGGTTCACGGGCTATGATGTTCCTATTCTATGCCGCACTACCGCTTTGGATATTCTACAGTTTCCTGCTGCGCCGCGCATGGATGATGCGCCGCACCCGGAAACGGCTGGGGAGCCAAAAGTTTTAGCTTTATTTCATATCTTTGCCTGTCAATAACAGATAACGTGAGATGGGATTCCTAAGGATCATTTTAACCGCCCTTATTCTGGCTGCCCCGGTATCGGCATGGGCATCATCACCCCGCCCGAGGCTGGTGGTGAACGTAGTTGTCAGCCAGATGCGCTACGATTACCTGCTGCGGTTCGGCCACAACATGTCGGACCACGGCTTCAAAAAATTCCTCAACCAGGGACTCGTATACGCCGATGCCCGCTATAACTTCATGCAGACCATTACCCCGGCCACACTTGCCACGCTCACTACAGGGGCGGACCCCTCGATGCACGGGGTGGTATCTACCCGGTGGATAGATTATACACTTAACACAACTATTAACCTACTGGACGACAACACGGTAAACGGACTGGATTGTGACGCGGGAATAGGCAGGTATTCCCCGCGCCAGCTCACCGTCCCCACCCTCGGGGACCGGCTGCGGGAACAGCACCCCGACAGTAAGGTTATCACCCTTGCCGTGGACCCGGTATCGGCCGTTATCATGGGCGGTTTCACATCGGATACCTACTGGATCGATGACACTCGAGGCAACTGGATATCCTCCACCTATTACATGCCCCAACTGCCGGACTGGGTGGAACGTTATAACAGCCTGCGTATCGTCTCTCAATACCTCGATTATAACTGGATGCCGGAAAAGCCGCGTGACCGGTATGTGAACAGCGTTTTTTCGGAGTTCGATTTCAAGAGCGAGGGGCGTTTCAAACGGATCATGTCGTTCAACTTCCTCAAACGAAAAGGCATAAACCGCGATTATGCAGGCGTTTTCACTACCCCTGCAGGTAATTCCCTTGTGACCGAGTTTGCCAAGCAGGCTATAATTTACGAGGTCCTCGGGAAGACGGAGGGACGGACCGACCTTATAAATATATGCTACGATACGCCCCGGTATGCCGGCGAGATTTACGGCGGCGAATCTATGGAGATCGAGGATATGTTCTACCGGCTGGATGCCGAGATAGCCGACCTGGTCAATTTCATACAGGCCCAGGTGGGAAGCGAGCATGTAGTTATCGTACTAACTTCCGACCATGGGGCCAGTGATTCGTACGACTATGGTGACCAGCCGCGTGACCGTTTCAACGCCGCCCAGTTCAAGGTTATCGTGAACGGTTTTATGAATACACAGTACGGCCCGGGCGACTGGGTGATAGATTATTACGACCGGCAGTTGTACCTTAACCGCAACCTGGTTTATACCAAAAGCCTTAGCCTCGAAGAGGTCCAGAACCGCGTTGCAGCTTTCGTGCTTCAGTTCCGCGGGGTTTCGCACGTTTTGACCTCCACGGCCATGCAAAGCAGTTTTTTCAGCGGAAGCTATGCCGAGAAGATGCAGAACAGCTTTTATCCGCGCCGTTCGGGAGACCTTACGATAAACCTGATGCCGGGATGGATCGAGGAGATCGAGGGACACCGTACCGCCGCGGGGTCGATGTACGAATACGACACCCATGTCCCGCTGATGCTGCTCGGGCCCCGGTTCTACGGACAGCGGGTGCCCAACACGGTCAATATGCGCGATGTTGCCCCTACGCTCGCGCGGATTATGGGTATAAGCCGGCCCATCGCCTCGGAGGGTGAACCGCTGGAAGAAGTGACACGGCTTTATGACTGACAATAAGATGCAAACCGACAGGATACAGGAAGAGATAATCGAGGAGTTCTCGGTATTCGACGAATGGCTGGATAAATACGATTACCTGATCGAGCTGGCCGGTGAGCTGCCTGCCATAGATCCTGCCCACAGGACAGAACAGTACCTTATCCAGGGGTGCCAGTCCAGGGTATGGGTCGACGCCCGTTACGAAGACGGCAAGGTGTGGTTCTCGGCAGACAGCGACGCGATCATAACCAAGGGTATTATCGCCCTGTTGATCAGGGTGCTCAACGGCCGCACACCAACCCAGGTGCTGGACACCGACCTTTATTTCATAGACCGTATAGGATTGCGTGAGAACCTCTCACCCACCCGGTCCAACGGACTGGTGGCCATGATAAAACAGATGAGGCTCTTCGCAATGGCATTCGCAAGTAAGGAGGAAAAGTGATGGCAGCCACACCGCAGGAAATACTACGCATCGAACGGGACATCGTTAATGTCCTGAAGAATATCTACGACCCGGAGATACCGGTCAATATCTACGACCTGGGTTTGATCTACGAAATCGACGTGGAGCCGGGGGGCAAACCGAGCATATCGATGACCCTCACCGCCCCCACTTGTCCTGTGGCCGAGCAGTTGGTGGAGGATGTTAAACAGCAGGTCGGCAAGGTGAACGGTGTCACGGAGGTGGAAGTCAACCTCACGTTCGATCCCCCGTGGGACCGAAGTATGATTAGCGAGGAGGCGCTATTGGAGCTGGGCTTGCTTTGATATCCGGGGTCGGCCCCGTCGAAATAAAAAACCGCAGAGCTATGGGATCCTCTGCGGTAATTTAGCAACAACTGCTGGCTTACAATTCTTTTACATAACAAACTTCTGCAAAGGTCGGCAATACGGCCATGGCGGTCAATCCCGAAAAATAGCTAAATTGCGGGCGGATTATGACCTTTATAGGGGTTATACGGCACGGGGAAATAGCATTAACTTTGCGGAAAAACTTAACCGGATGAAAGATACAACCGAACCGGTACGAACCGGGCAGGACGGAACGGCCCCCACCCAGTCTCCTTTCGACGAGACCGGCAGGATGAAGCTTGCCGACCTGGTCCTGGAGGATTACCGGCTGATCCCCGTGCTGGAGCGAATGGGGATCGGGCTGGGATTCGGCGAAAAACGGGTCAGCGAAGCGTGTGCCGAATCGGGGATTCCCGTGAGCCTGTTCATGCTGATATGCTCGGTCCACAGCCGCGAGGGGTATATTCCCGATGCGGCCTGCCTGAAGAGTACCGACATCAGCGGCATTGTAGATTACCTGCACCAGTCCCACGAATATTTCCGCACACGCCAGATACCCTCCATGGCAGCCAGGCTCGATATAATCGGCCGAAGCTGCGACCCGCTCTACGGGAAGATGCTCCATAAATTTTTCGAGGGCTACCGTACGGAGTTGGAGAACCATTTCGAATATGAGGAAAACGAGGTCTTCCCTTATATAAAAGGTCTGCTCGAGGGCCACAGGGTCAAAGGGTACTCCATCGCCCGATTCGAAGAGAACCATACCAATATCGAGGAGAAACTGAACGACCTGAAAAATATACTGCTCAAGTACCTGCCGGCCAGTTGCTGCCCGGGTGAGAGGCCGGACCTGCTGTACGATATTTTCAGGCTGGAAGAAGACCTTGCACGCCATACCACTATCGAGAACCTCGTGCTGATACCGCTGGTTTCCCAGCTCGAAAAAACGGTCGAATAATGAAAGAGGGGGGACGGTTCAGGGTAGTTCTTGTGGAGCCATCGGCGATCGTATCGGCCGGCCTGGGGGCCGTGTTGTCCCAGAGCGGCATTTACGAGATTGCAGGCGTGATTCCCGATACGAACTACATAGGGGAACGGCTCCGGATGCTCGACCCGGACATCGTCGTTATCAACCCCTGCCTGTTGGAACGTTCGAAATCCCAGCCGCTCAGGTCCCAGTATCCTTTCCTGCAGGAATGCCTTATCGTCGGGTTCGCCTACGAGCTGTTCCCCGATACTCTGCTTAAACAGTTCGATACGGTGGTCAGTATCCACGACGAGCCGCGCCATATAGCCCGCAAGATACGCAATGCCATGGATGAACGTGCCGGGACGCAGGACGCGGTTACCAATTACGAACTATCGGACCGGGAGAAAGAGATACTTGTGTCGGTGGCAAAAGGGGCTACGAACAAGGAGATCGCCCAGCAGCATAATATTTCGGTGCATACCGTCATTTCCCACCGTAAGAACATTACCCGCAAGACCGGCATCAAGACCGTATCAGGGCTTACTATCTATGCCGTTATCAACGGTTTGATCGATATCTCCGACAGCGAATAACGGATTGCGTAACGCCTTTCGTATACCCCGAGGAGGATTTCTCTTTTCGAGTCAGCCATATTTTGATTTGATTGAAAATATAGGTAGTTTTGTCCGCAGGGAAGAAATTCCCGGTTTATGTTACCCCAGTACCCGTTTTTAGTAAACCCCAGTTGCACAATAAAACCCAAACATTATGGCTGGAGACCTTTTGTATGTGCGCGAGCATCTTTCATGCAGGCACTACGTTTCCGACTACCGATGCAGTTTCCGGTACCGTGAGGATGAGGCGGGAAGTTATTTCTATTTCGACGACGAGCCCTACAACCTTATGATCTTCGTCCTCGAGGGCGAACTTACGGTAACATGCAACGAGTTCACCAACAGAACGTTCAAGAAAGGAGAGATCCTGTTCATTCCCAAAGGTTCCATCGGCGTGAGCCGCTCTTCGCAGAAGAGCGCGGTCATTACCTGCCTGTTCGACGTAATTAACAACGTCTGCGACAAGCTCAATATTCATTCCTACTGGCCTATATGCCGTAATATAGACTACGATTTCCGTCCGCTGGAAATTATACCGCAGCTGTATTCGTTCCTCGATTCGCTGAAGTATTATATGCAGCAGGGTATAAACTGCGAGCATTTCCACGAACTCAAGCAACGGGAATTATTTTTGATCCTGCGGTGGTTCTACAAAAAAGAGGAACTGGCGGAACTACTCTACCCGATCATAGGCAACTCATTGGATTTCAAAGCCCTTGTTCTCGAAAATTACCTTAAGGTCAGCAGCGTTTCGGAGCTTGCCGAGTTGTCCCGGATGGGCCGCAGTCATTTCGACGCAGTGTTCAAGGAGGAATTCGGGATGCCGGCCCGCCAATGGATGCTCAAACAGATCGCAAAGCATGTCAAATACCATCTTTCGGAGCCGGGTGTTACGATCAGCGACGTTATGATAAAGTTCAATTTCAACTCCCCGACTCACTTCACACGCTTCTGCAAACAGCAGTTCGGATGCACCCCGACCGAGCTTATGACCAAACTTCACTCGGACGAAATACCGGCGAATTAGCTTGGAAAAAGGAAAAATTAGGTTTAACTTGCATTAAGAAAAATGTGTAAAGTAATTCAGGAAAATTGTAAATAATGGTTTAGGAATTCATATTTACATTTGCACTGTGGGAATTGACAAAGAGATAATAGTTCTTTCAAGATAAAGAAACTAAAGAAATAGGGGTTATATAATATTATATTGAATAAAACGGTTATGTTAATAATTGGGAAGCCGGGATCGATGATCCCGGCTTCTTTTCTTTCGGCATCGACCCTTATTATATAAATTCCACGACTATGGATGAGCGGGCAGGTACTTTTACTTTCACTCCGCTAACCACGGGCTTGCCCGTTAGCACGTTTATGCCGGTCTCCCCGGGTTTAAGCAGTGAGCCGTATCTTTCCCATTCCACCTTGCGGGGTTTATCCGAGCCGTTCAGGAAAACCAGTACCTTTTTTCCCGGTTCATCCGGGAGGTAGCGGAAATAAGTGTAGGTATTGTTATGGGGCAGGAAATGCATCGTTTTACCGTAATGCACCACACGGTTGCCTTTGCGCCAGTTGAAAAGTTTGCGAGTATGGTCATAGACTTTCTGTTCTTTTTTGCGCCGTTTGCGGCCCGTGAACAGGTCCCGTTTATCGCCGGGCCATCCCCCGGGAAAGTCTATCCGTGCCCCGACGTCACCGAGCGATACGTCCACCGCGCGGAACATCTGTTCGGTACCGTAAGTCATCTGCGGGATGCCCCGCAGGGTCGCCAGCAGGGTAATACCCATCATTATCCGGTCCACGTTTCCATCCATGTCGTCGGCGAACCGGCTGATATCGTGATTATCGAGGAATATCAACAGCGAGCGAGGGTCCGGGTAAAGGAAGTCGTGCGCCAGCATCTCATAAATGGCATTCATGCCGTCGTTCCAACCCTGCGCGTCGGTTTTCAAAGCGGTATTGATGGCGCCCTGAAGCGGGAAGTCCATTACCGAGGGCAGGTTGGAGCAGTAGCCGTCGGCGTTTACCGCTGCCCCGTCCCAATATGATGTAATCGCAGGCGAGTTCTCCCAGCATTCGGCCACTATCCGCAAACCGGGATATTCTTCCAGGATCATGGCCGTCCATCGGGCGATGGCCTGCTTTTCGTTGTATGGGAAAGTATCGACCCGCAGTCCGTCCAGGTCGGCCCATTCCAACCACCAGATGTAAACTTGCGCAAAGTATTGTAAAACGAATGGGGTTTCGATGGCCATATCGGGCATAGACGGGGCGAACCAACCCTCGAAACACTGGCGAAAATCTTCCGGCGATGCGTTCGGGTCCGTGAGGGCTGCAAGTCGGTAATTGGACGCCGGAAAGTTCTCTTTCGGGTGTATCCAGCCGGTGAAAGGCAGGTCGGCCATCCACCAATGGGCCGTACCGCAATGGTTGGGCACGGCGTCGAAAATAACTTTAAGCCCGAGGGCATGTGCCTGCCGCACCAGTTCCCGGTAAAGTTCGTTGTCCCCGTAACGGGGGTCGACTTTGTAATAGTCCGCGGCGGCATAGCCGTGGTATGAGGCTTCAGGCTCGTTATCCAGTAAGGGCGGGGTGATCCACAATGCGGTCACACCCAGGTCCGCCAGGTAATCGAGATGGTCCATGATACCCTGCAGGTCTCCCCCGTGCCGTCCGTCCGGCTTCGCGCGGTTCACTTTTTCGGCCGTATCCGGGGTGCTGTCGTTACCCAGGTAGCCGTTGGCGAACCGGTCGGGCATTATCAGGTAAACCAGGTCCGAGGAGTCGAACGACCCTCGCACAGCCGAACCCTCCCGCCGTGGAAGAATATTGTAAACGAATGTAAAAGTGTCGCCGTCTTTTGTCAGTTCGAACGTGTACGGCTTTGGTTCGGTATGCTCCGGAATCTCAAGGTCGATAAACAGGTAGTTGTCGCTGTCGGCCGTATGTACCTGCCGGATTACCGGGCCGCCCTCTTCCCATATCCTGACGGAATAGCCTTTCAGGGATTTACCGTATACCATCAGTTGTAGCGGGGTCTTCATGCCGGTCCACCAGCATGGCGGTTCGATCCGCTCGATCTTTCCCGCCGGTGCTGCGAAGTTATCATTTGCCATATCTTATCATTTTTGTACTCCGCAAACCCCAAATTCCGTGCCTGTCGGCCATACAGTTCATCCGAGCCGGGCCCGCAGAAGACGGTAGCCGGCCGCACTGGTCCGCAGTAACTCCCCGGTCTTCAATTTCACCGAATAGGAGTGTTTGCCGTAGAGTTCGACCGCTGAGATCCGGGTGATATTCACTATGGTACTGCGGTGTATCCTAACGAACTCAACCCCGAGGCCGGACTCCATGCCGGCCATGGTTCCCTCTTTGACGAAACGTCCCTCAGGTGTAACGATCGAAATATAATCCCCCATAGCCGCTATATAGATTATATCGGCACGGGCTATTACATGCAGGTTCTTTCCCTTGCGGACCGTTATATTATCGGGAATTTCGCGGCCTTGTTCCGGAAAGGTTTCGGGTTCAATTCCGGCATCTTCGGCATTCGTTGGTTCATGGGCCGAATTGATCGAAACATACCACATTACACATCCAACCGTGAGATATAACAACAAGTCCTGCGCAAAATTCCACAGGTTGTTTCCCTCAACGGTATAAACCGCAAGGACCATTGCCAGGACCAGACATAATCCGACCAAGTAGAACACCAGCCTCGCGAATTTCATCACCGGGCGGGCGGGAATGAACCGTGACAAACTCAGTACTGTATGGACGGCTGCGGTAAAAACCACCGAGCAAACCGCCGTAACCCCCACTCCGGTACTCCCGTAAACCGACAGCAGCAGGAACAGCGATACGGCGAAGAGTGCGACCGTAAAGAAATTTTTCAGGTTGGGGAACATATCAGGACTTGATCTCGATCCCGGACAGGGTCAGTTTGCCGGTGAGGACCAGTTTACGGTTTGAAGTTTCCCCGACTGATTCCCGCCGTTTATCTTCCACACCCCCTACAACGCTGTGGACCTGCGCGACGACCTCCCATCCGGCAGGCACATACAACTCGATCCCCGCAAGGGTTGCGTCCACATCTATATAGGTTTCTCCCTCTTCCAAACGGGTATGCCTCAGGTCGAGAGTCGTGCCGCTTAATTTGGCATGGATAAAACCGCCCCTGAACACCTCTTCGAAAATGATATGTTCGGAACCGCCGAGGGTTGTGTCAATGTTGACAAATCCGGTACCGGTCTTCGGGTCGGCTTTCCAATCCCGTTTGCGGCGCCGGGGGGAGGGCCGGAAAGCATTTATTACGATCCACAACCCGGCTAAAACCACTACGACCGGCCAATAAACCGAGGCCCATTGCCAGTCAGTGTCTATCAGTTTAGGCAAGAGGAAAAAAAAACCTCCGGCTATGCATACCATGGCCGTGGTATAATACCGGTAAAAGAGAAAATAAATACCGGCAAGGATCGCCAGTATGGGCCATGAAAACAGGGTGGAATATACATACTGGGAGACTGTCCCGGTCCTATACATTAAAGCGACTACACCGGCAATTATCAGGATAAGGCCGAAAAATATGCCGGATAACCGTCCGGTTTTTCTCGTTGGTTTAGGCCGTTTGTGCTCTGCGCGCTCTTTTTTTCGGGTAGCTTCCATATGCTTCGTGAATTAATGTTTACCATAACCGGGAATGTTCTCCCACGGCTCAAAAGTAATCAGATACAGCCGTTCCATATAAGCCGAACCGCCCGGTGATACCCTTTTCCCGACCAACGGTGCAATAAACCCGACGAACGAATTTACGGGAACGCTGTCGGCTCATCTTCCTGACGGGCAAAATAAAGCTCCCGGAGGTCCGGGAGCCTTACCGTCCGTCGTTTCCCGTCTTACCGGTATACGGCGTCGAACCAGGAGAGGGTGGTATAATATTCGTTTAGCGACGGGTAGGCCGTCCGTGGAATATAGGTTGTCAGCCCACAAAATGCATCTATGGCATGTCCGGCCCCCGGATAAGGTGAAGCCGTATAGAAATGGTCGGTGTGGTATTCGGCGATCACACACTGGTCCAGCACCTGCCGGAACCGCCCGGCAATATCTTCGTCATCCGGATAAAGATGGGCGATAAGGTCCCCGAGGTCGTGGTAGAATTTTCGGTAAGGGAAAAAATCCTGCACTTGGTCTACCAGGGTATCTCCCTGTGCGGTAAGAACGTCCCAATCGATAAGATCCCGCACAGTCTCTGCCAGCGCGGGAAGTTCGGAGTTCTTGACTACGCTTACCGTAGCAGACTTATAGAGGTCGTTGGAATAATATTTACCGTCCCGGAATGTTTCGTAAAAATCATAAGCGACCTGTATTATATCCGCCTCCGTAAATTCGGTTTTAAGCAACCGGGGCATCATTCTGCTGTAATCGAATCCCGGTACCAGCACCTCCGCAGGCGAAGCCACAAGATAGTTAACCTTGTCCTTAAGCTCATAGGCCACTTCCACGCCAGCCATGAAACAAAGGTCACAGATAAGGTATTCCAGTCGGGGAACTGCCCCGGCGAAATCCTCCAGTTCCATATAACTGCCGTTATCCTCTATCAGTGCCCGGGACTCCGGACTTTTGTAAAGGTCATAAGGCAGCCAGCCCATCGCGTGCGAAAGGACCACCATGCCGTACCGCTCCGCAGGGTATAACTCTATGACATCCTCCCAGACCTGTTTCATAAATTCCGGGTCCGAAGAGTCGGGATTATGGTAGGTCTTTACCGTATCGGCCCCGTGTCCGCACGTCTCGGTATTGCCAATGCGCACCAGTACCGCGTCGTCACTCATCCCGGACCGGCTGCTCACGTCGGCCATCACGACCATATTCCCATCGTAACTGTCCGACCAGCTGTTGACCAGTATGTCTATCTTTTCTTTCCCCTCGGTATAGAAATCCTTGTTGTCCACCCCCAGGTAAACCAGCACCGTATTTTTAGTGCTTATCTTTCCTACGGGAATGCAATCCGGACCGTCACCCCCTTCGTCGTTATTCCCGCAGGAGGATAATACCAGCAGAAAAGCGGCCGGCATTAAAACTTTGAATATGTCGGTAATTCTCATATGTCCTTTTATCTTACCATTGCAAACCGTAAGCCACGTACATTATAATACCGGCCTCAAGAGACATGGAAAAATTCCACGACCCCCTCCACCGACCCGTCACCGTTGGATACGATAAGGGAATGGATGCGGTTCTTGTGCATAATTTCCTCGGCTACGCTTACCAGTTCGCCGGGGCCAATTGTTTTCGGGTCCGGGGTCATGATCTGCTCAGCCTTGCGGCCGAAGAACCCGCTCTCATATTTAGCCATTGCACGGCGTATGTCCCCGTCCGTAATTACCCCGGCCAGCCTTTCCCCGTCCATAACGGCGGCAATCCCCATCCGTGCCTCCGAGATCGCGATGATCACCTGCCCGAGCGGCATGTCTCCCGGTATCCGCGGAACATCGCGCCGCATCACGTCCGATACCCGGGTCAGCAGCCGGCGCCCGAGACTCCCCCCGGGATGGAAAACGGCATACTCCTCCGGCGAGAAATTACGCTCCTGCATGAGCGCTACGGCCAGCGCATCGCCCATAACGAGCATAGCCGTGGTCGAACTTGTCGGGGCCAGGTTCATCGGGCAAGCCTCGGCAGGGACCGAAACGTTGATATGGTAATCGGCATGTTTTGCCAGCAGGGATTCCGGCTTGCCGGTCATGGCAATAATGGTATTGCCCCGGCTTTTGAGGAACGGGATAAGTTTCAGCACTTCGTCCGTGGCCCCGGAGTTCGCCAACGCGAGCACAATATCGTGCGGCTCGATCATTCCCAGGTCCCCGTGGTATGCCTCCCCCGGATGGAGGAAGAAAGACGGGGTTCCGGTACTGGCGAGGGTCGCGGCAATTTTTTTTCCCACTATGCCCGATTTGCCCATACCGGTCACGATAACCTTACCGCCGCAGGCGAGGATCGCACGAACTGCCTGCTCGAAATCTTCAGTGAGCAGGGCGGCAAGGCCCCTTACGGCCTCGGCCTCGGTGTTTATGGTATTTAAAGCGCTCTGTTTTATATCGCCCATTGTTAGAGACGTTAATTTCGGTCGGTCCGTATCACAATACGGTACCAAAGATAACCAATTTTAGCATAACCGACAGCTCCCTGGCGGTGTTCGCAGATATTGGCCGGGAATTATTAACTTTACATTCTGACAAAAAACAGGGAATACTATGTACGATCTTGCGATAATAGGCGGCGGGCCGGCCGGGTATGTGGCGGCCGAGCGTGCCGGTGCCAAAGGGCTGGCGGTTGTGCTGTTCGAGAAAGAAGCATTGGGAGGAGTATGCCTAAACGAGGGATGCATACCGACCAAGACGCTTCTGTACAGCGCGAAAATCTATGAAAGTTGTCTCGGGGCCGCCAAATACGGTGTCACGGCAGGCGAAACCGGCTTCGACTTCCAGAAGATAATGGACCGCAAGAACAGGGTAGTGCGGCGGCTGGTAGCCGGCGTCGGGGCCAAGATGAAAGCCCATAACGTGACGGTCATAAAATCGGCCGCCACGATCACCGGCCGCAGCGGGGATCAAATTAATATCGAGACCGCCGGTGAGACCCATGCCGCCCGTAACCTGCTTATCTGCACCGGTTCCGAGGCTTTCGTGCCGCCTATCCCGGGAATTGCGGATGCCGGTGCAACCGTGCTGACGAGCCGCGAGATCCTTGCGGCTAGGGATCGTCCCGCTTCCCTGGTTGTTATCGGGGGCGGAGTTATCGGGATGGAATTTGCCGGATTCTTCAGCACCCTCGGTACGGAGGTAACGGTAATAGAAATGATGCCGGAAATACTGGGCGGCCTCGACACCGAAATAAGCGCCATGCTCCGTGAACATTACACCCGTAAAGGAGTAAAGTTCAACCTGGGGTGCAGGGTAACCGCTGTGGACGGGAATACCGTGGAATTTACGGACAACGGTGGAGAATCACACCGGGTCACGGCGGAGCGCATACTGGTCAGCGTGGGCCGCAAAGCGGTTACCACGGGATTCGGGTTGGAAAACCTCGGGGTGCAAACAGGCCCGAAAGGGATATTAGTGGACGAATATATGCGGACCAATATACCCGGAGTTTATGCGGCCGGGGACGTTACCGGCTTCTCGATGCTGGCGCATACGGCCAGCCGTGAGGCGGAAGTGGTGGTGAACAACCTCACCGGCGATCCCGACCGGATGAAATACGACGCCGTGCCCGGGGTGGTATATACCAATCCCGAAGTTGCGGGGACCGGCCATACCCTCGATTCTGCCGTGGCGGCGGGCATCGACGCCCGGGAACTCAAACTGCCAATGGCCTACGCCGGGCGCTTCGTCGTGGAAAACGATAGTGTGAACGGCCTTTGCAAGGTCATTGTGGAGAATGCCGGCAACCGGGTAATAGGGGTGCATATGATCGGCAACCCCTGCAGTGAGATGATCTTCGGGGCCTGCACGGCGATCGAACGGGGCATAACCGTGGGCGAACTGGAACGGGTGATCTTTCCCCACCCCACCGTTTCTGAAATTATCAGGGAAACACTTTTCGCTCATTGATCCGTCACTCTTGGCCCGGCAAGCGATACCGGGCAGGCATCTGTTAAAATATTGTAGTTTGATTTTTGGACTTAAAGCTAAATCCGGTATCTTTGCAGGTACCGGATTTTGTTCTTTGTCATGTTAATGAGTGCCGGTGTGTTCTTTCGCCGACACGGAAAAGGCCCTGAGTCCGTACAGGCACGCTTGTACGGAGGGAGGCCCTGAAATTCAGCAGCCCACCGGCGGCCGTAGTCACACGAAACTATTTGTGATCGCCGGCAACCGGTAATAGAATCCAACACGGGGCACCTGTTCGGTATGGACCGCAAGGTCCGGAAGTCCGGGTACCACATGTATTCCAGCGGCTGCTTCGGTTGCAGGGACGGGCGGGTTTGCGGCACAACTCTACCGGTGTTATGACCAACACATCTACGAACGGCTACTACTGGTCGGCGTCACAGTCCGCTACCAATGCTATCTACTCGAGCAACCTGAACATCAACTCGAGCAACGTCAACCCCGCTAACCAGAACCAACGTGCGAACGGCTTTTCGGTTCGTTGCGTAGCAGCATTCCACAAACAGGTCTGCGGAATAACCCCGGCGCTCATATTTTCGATCGTTCTTATATTTACTGAAAAGGAGAGGCGGCACCCCGCCGTTACCCGGAGTCCGTACGGGCATGCCCGTACGGAGCGAGGTATTGAAATTCAGCGGCCCACCGGTCGGTCCGCATTACGAGCGGACGGTACCGGTAGTTATGCGGATGTCCCGCTGTTCGGTAGGGCTCCCACGGGACTGAAGTCCGGCAGGGCATCCATTCCAGCGGCCGCTAGAAATTTTGCGGGTTGGCGGGCCTACAATACCGGTGCTATGGCCAATACCTCTACGAACGGCTACTACTGGTCGGCGTCACAGGCGGCTTCCGCCGAGGTCCGCTCGAGCAACCTGAACATCAACTCGGGCAACGTCAACCCCGCTAACAACAACGTCCGTGCGAACGGCTTATCGGTTCGTTGCGTAGCAGCATTTTACCACGACAGCACGGCGGTTGCCTCTCCCCTCACATACGTTCTTACCGTACTGGCCTCCTCTGCCATGGTATATTCCCGTATAACAGCCCGGAGTCCGTACAGGCACGTCTGTACGGAGAGAGGTTTAAAAATTCAGCGGTCCACCGGCCCGGCTTCCGTCATGGGAACCCGGTACCGGTATTAGACGTCCCGTATTCCTGTTCGGTAAGTCCCTACAGGCTGAGGTCCGGGAAAACGGGCATTCCAGCGGCCGCAACGACAAGCTGTCGGCGGGTAGGCGGCTCAATACTACCGGGGTAGTGAGCAATACTTCTACCAACGGATACTACTGGTCGGCGTCACAGTCAGCTGCCACCGCTACGAACTCGAGCAACCTGAACATCAACTCGGGCACCGTCAATCCCGTTAACAACACGAACCGTGCGAACGGCTTTTCGGTTCGTTGCGTAGCAGCATTTTTAATCAGGGGTATACCATGGCTTTTTCTTTTACATTACGGCGCAACTGTAATAGGCGCCGTGTAATCCCGACAGTTAAACCCTGAGTCCGCGCAGGTACGCTTGTGCGGAGCGAGGTAATTAAATTCAGCAGCCCACCGGGTCCGTTACGGTCCTCGGTAGTATTCACGCATCGGCTGCCGTTCGGTAGGCCCCCGGGCCGAGGTCCGGCACCCCATGCAAACCAGCGGCTGCGGATGTTCTATGAGTGGGTACACGGCTCAACACTACCGGTGTATTTACCAACCTTACTACGTACGGTTACTGGTGGTCAGGGTCACAGGCGGCTTCCAGCACTACGCGCTCGAGCATCCTGAACATCAACTCGAGCAACGTCAACCCCGCTAACAACACGAACCGTGCGAACGGCTTATCGGTTCGTTGCGTAGCAGCATTTAAGAAACCGGGATTATCACGGCGCTTTTTATTACATCGTAATACATAATACTTTATGGCACGAAAAATGCCTGACCGTTAGAGGCCCCCACGGGCCGGGAAAATAAAAACTAACGATCAGTAACGATGAAAAAAACTATCATTTTAGCCGTTGCGGCCCTTTGCGCCCTCGGCCACCTGTCGGCCCAGCAGGCACCCGACTACCTTTCCGACCCCCACCTTAGCGTCGGAACCAAAGCCTACCTCAAAGTTCTCAACGCAAGCTCGACCCCCGTCGAATCCCTCGGTGTACAGGGTGCGCGGGACGTGCTTATCAACGCGCAGAAAGCGGTAAAGGTCGACCTGTCTGGGATCGACGAATCCGAAAAGACGATCACCGCCGACGGTTTTACACTTAAACTCAACATCGTAAGGCCGGCCGGCGAAACCGGTGTACTCCCCGCATTTATCTTTATCCACGGCGGCGGCTGGGTACTGGGAGATTACGAAACCCACAAAAGGCTGGTACGTGACGTTGTGGTAGCATCCGGCTATGCGGCCGTGTTCGTGAATTACACCCCGTCGCCCGAAGCCAAATATCCCCAGCCGACCAACGAGATTTATGCAGCCACAAAATGGGTCGCCGAGAACGGCCACGAGATAAATGTGGACGGCAGCCGGCTGGCGGTCGTAGGTAACAGTGTCGGCGGCAACATGACCATGGCGACGGCCTTGAACGCCAAATTCAAGGGCGGTCCCCAGATCAAATGCCTCGTGCTGATGTGGCCCGTTACCGACCGGTCGACCGATTACGAATCGTGGAAGCTCTACGGCCAGCAAAGGTTCCTGACCAGCTCGCTCATGAATTGGATGTTCGACAATTACACCTCCAAACCCTCCGACGTGGATGAGATATACTATTCGCCGGTGCGCGCTACCTCCCAACAGCTTAGCGGTCTTCCCCCTACCCTTATCCAGGTAGCCGAGAACGACATACTGCGCGACGAGGGCGAACTGATGGGCCGTAAACTGGACGAGGCGGGCGTACCCTGCACCACTATCCGCTATAACGGCGTCACGCACGACTGGGGCCTGCTGAACGGTTTTGCCGAGCTTCCCCAAACCCGTGACCTGGCTATCTTTACCGCTGCGTTCCTGCAGCAGTACCTCGATTAAGGTCCTGCCCTATTTACGGGAACCCCGCCCCTGGCGGGGTTTTCTTTTTTTTGGCTTCAGCCGGGAAATATTAGGGTTAACTTTGCGGTTATTATTTAAAGCCGTGCGCAAGATCATCCACATAGATATGGACGCTTTCTATGCCTCCATCGAACAGCGTGACGACCCGGCCCTGCGCGGCCGTCCCGTTGCGGTCGGCCATGCCGGGGAGCGCGGGGTCGTTGCGGCGGCCAGCTACGAGGCGCGCCGCTATGGGGTCCGCTCGGCCATGCCGTCGCTCCGGGCGGCAAGGCTATGCCCCGCACTGGTATTCGTCCCCGCACGATTCGATGTCTACCGAGACGTATCTGCGACGGTAATGGACGTTTTCTTCGAATATACCGACCTTGTGGAACCGCTTTCGCTCGACGAGGCGTTCCTTGATGTCACCCACAATCATTTCGACAACCCGTCCGCAACCCTCATCGCCCGTGAAATAAAACAAAAGATATTCGAGCGGACACGCCTTACGGCGTCGGCCGGGGTGTCCGTCAATAAGTTCCTGGCCAAAATAGCCTCCGACTACCGCAAGCCCGACGGCCTGTTCGTGATCAAACCCTCCCAGACCGAAAAGTTCGTGGAGGGCCTCCCGGTCGAGAAGTTCTACGGTGTCGGGAAAGTCACCGCCGAGAAAATGCGCCGAATGGGAATCCGCACGGGTTACGACCTTAAACAGTTCACCAAAGAGCAGCTCGTGCGGGTATTCGGTAAAGCTGGCCATGCCTATTACCATTACAGCCGTGGTGTAGACGACCGGCCCGTGAATCCGGATAGGATACGAAAGTCCCTCGGGGCGGAAAATACGTTCGAGCGTGACACTTTTGACCCGGCGGATATCCGCTCGGAACTGGCGGCTATGGGCGATAAGGTATGGAGCCGGGCTTCGGCAAAGGACTTCCAGGGCCGTACCGTAACACTTAAACTCAAATTCTCGGATTTCCGGATCATTACGCGCAGTAAGACCCTCCTTACGCCCGTGACCGGTAAGTCACAGATGCTCGATATCGCCTATTCGCTCCTGGACCAGGTACCGCTGGACGAGAAACCGGTGCGTCTGGCCGGAATTACCATCAGTAACAACGACCTTACGGAACTTGCCGAAGCGGTTCAGCTGAAATTTAATTTTCCCCAGTACCCGGAAATGTAAAAGACCGCAACCGGTTGGGATCGAGCGAAAGGAAGAACTCCTTCAAGGGGATACCGTAATGATCGCACAGGTCGGACAATATGCTTATTATCATATTATATCGGCCCAAACAATAGATATACATAAATACGAAGCGCCGCACTTACCGTGCGGCGCTTTAATATAAGATATCATCGTATCAGAACCTGTAAGCGAAGCCGAGGCTAAGCACCAGCTGGTCGTAATCCTTGATTATCCTGTACTTCAAATCGAAATTGATCAGCCAGTTGGGAGCCACGTCGTATTCGATACCGGCACCGAGGTTGGCACCGAAATAGGTCTTGTCCCATTTCTCGATGTAGTGCTCGCCTTTGTCACGTTTCCAATGCGAAACGGTGAAACCGGCCAGCGGATAGATCTTGAACCGTTCGGCCAGCGGGATCAGGTACTGGACATCCACATTGATATCCCACGAGCTGAGGTCGTCGTTCTTGAACCAGAACGTAGCGTTCGGGGTCAGGCGGAAAGAGTTCGACAACATATAGTCGTAGCGGATACCGATACCCACGGTCTCGATTTCTGTCCCGTAATTGATGGTGGCTCCGAGCGCCATACCGCCTTTAAGGCTGTTGGGGCTGTAGGCCGCGCTGCGCATACGCGAATTGTTCTTCTGCACACCGTACTGCATCTTATCCACGGCCTTATTGGTGCCGTCCTGGATGCGGTCTACCGTATTCTGTGCAAATGCTCCGGCAGTAACGCCCAGGGCAAGGATCGTAAACAACAGTTTTTTCATTTTCTTATCTGTTAAAAAGGTTTTACAAGTCAAACTCCATCATCAGTTACAAAATCCGTTCCTATCGCCCGCCCGGCGCTAAAAAATTGAAGCCGGGCGACCGGCGACCCACCCTAAAATTTTAAAATGAAACACATATCCCGGATAAAGATTGAACAAAAAAGCCCCTGCACTGGATGCAGAGGCTTTCCCGAAGAAATATTTTTCCTATTTTTTCCTGCTTCCGGCTCGATACCGGACCGGTTTTGCCTGACGGGTATCCAGATCGTCTACAACGGGAGTAGCATTGCCGGTTTTAAAATCATAGGAGGCGACCAGCGAGAAGTCGATCTGCCGTTTGGCCAGGTCGGCCCGTTCGACACGGATACGCACCTTGTCGCCAAGGGTAAAACGGCGGTGGTTAGACCGGCCCACGATCGCATAGTCCTCCTCATAATAGACATAGAAATCGTCGGTCATATCCCGCAGGGATACCATGCCCTCGATATGGGTCTGTTCCAGTTCGACGTACATTCCCCATTCGGTAATACCCGAAATATTGCCGTCGAACTCCTGTCCCACCCGTTCGGTCATGAACTCGACCATTTTGTATTTGATGGACGCCCGTTCGGCTTCAGCCGCGCGCACCTCCATGTCGGACGAATGCTCGCATAACCCCTCGTAGTAGGTCTTATCCTCCGACTTGCCGCCGGCAAGGTAATGGGCCAGCAGACGGTGTACCATCATATCCGGGTACCGGCGGATAGGCGAAGTGAAATGCGTGTAGTAATCGAACGCCAGACCGTAATGGCCGATATTGTCCGTTGAGTAATATGCCTTTGCCATCGTGCGGATGGCAAGGGTCGAAACCACGTTCTCCTCGCTCTTGCCCTTTATTTTGCCCATGAGTCGGTTCATCTCCTTAGCGACTGCCTTACCGCCCTCGGCCTTGAAATTATAACCGAAGCGGGAAATAAACGTACGGAACGTCGAAAGCTTATCCGGATTAGGCTCGTCATGCACACGGTAGACGAATGTCCGCTCCGCATTGGCCCCCTTGCCCCGCTTTTTTCCGACGAATTCCGCTACTTTCTTATTGGCCAGCAGCATGAACTCCTCGATCAGCTGGTTGGATTCTTTCTGCTCCTTGAAATACACGCCGATCGGTTTACCGTTCTCGTCCAGCCTGAATTTGGCTTCTTCACGCTCGAAAGAGATAGAACCGCTTCTGAAGCGTTCCGCCCGCAGGGTTTGCGCCAGACGGTGCAGGGTGAGTATTTCCTCCTTGTAATCTCCCTCTCCCGTTTCTATCACCTGCTGGGCCTCCTCGTACGAGAAGCGGCGGTCGGACAGGATCACCGTCCGGCCGAGCCATTGCTGTAAGATATTGGCTTGGTCGTCCAGTTCGAACACGGCGGAGAACGTAAGTTTCTCTTCGTTGGGCCGGAGCGAACACAATTCGTTGGAAAGCCGTTCGGGAAGCATAGGGACGGTACGGTCCACCAGGTAAACCGATGTGGCCCGGTTCTGCCCCTCCGTATCCACGATGGTCCCGGGTGTCACGTAATGGGTCACGTCGGCGATATGCACCCCGACCTCCCAAGAGCCGTTCACCAATTTGCGGACCGACAGCGCATCGTCGAAATCCTTTGCATCCGCCGGGTCGATGGTGAACGTGGGGATATTCCTCATATCCCGCCTCTCGATATAGTCGCGGGGCTTGATCTCCCCCGGGATGGCTTCGGCGGCATCCAGTACCTCCTTGTCGAAATGGTAAGGCAGGTCGTATTCCGCCAGGATGGCGTGCATTTCGGTGTTATTGTCACCCGACATCCCGAACGCCTGCACGATCTCCCCCTGGGGGCTTTTGCTGCCGTCCGGCCAATCCAGTATGCGGACCATTACTTTCTCGTTGTTCGCAACCCTCTGCCCCTCTTTAAAGTGGACGAAAATATCTACCGGCACCTTACGGCTGTCGACTTTGACAAACCCGTAATTCTTACCCTCCTCGACCTGTATTACGCCCACATAACCTTTCTCACTACGCGATACTATTTCTACGATCTCACCCTCGGGGACCCCGTTGCGTTTAACGCGTGTGGTAACGAATTTCACACGGTCCCCGTGCATGGCATGTCCCGCGTTGCGGGCATCCACGAACGTATCTTTGTCCTCGCCCTCTACCTTTATATAGGCCGACCCGCTGGCAAGCATATCTACGATACCCTCCACGGTCTTCTGTGCCGAGGAGCTCAGCCGGTACTTGCCGCCGCCGAGCGACTGTACTGTTCCCTCGTCCACCATGCCGCGGACTATCTGGCCGGTTTCCTGGCGCCCCTCGGTATCGGCTCCGCCGCTGGCGGCCGCAAGCGATTTAACGGTATAACGCTTTGTGGGGAACAGGCGGAACAGCTCGCCGATAACGGCAGAACGGTCGGTAGTGCGGCCCCGGCGCGAGGCGGTTTTGGGGGCGTTCTTATTTATTTTCTTCTTCTTTGCCATAAACTTTCACTTCGGCGTCCGGCGTAAAAATCATGCCGGACGGTTTTATTCCGTGCAAAGATAGTCAATTAACCCGGGTTGTGTCCCAAATTACCGGGGCTTTACGATTTTATAACACGGCAGGGGCCCCGACCAGTGTCGCCGGCATTTTATTTAAATCCTTACCTTTGCGGAAAATCCAAAACGAACCAAGATGCGTTTTTTCAGGTTAACCCTCCTCGCTTTAAACCTATTTCTGCTGGGATTTGCCGCCCTGGCGCAGGAGACCGTGAAATGGTCCACCTCGGTAGAATACGGTACGGACGGTACGGCTAAGGTCCTCTTCACGGCCGATATCGCTCCCGGATGGCATATGTACGACACCCGGCCCTATGAAATGGGGCCCAACCATACGGAATTCGAATATACCGGTACGCAGGGACTGGAGATTGACGGCAAGGTGCGGGAAGTTACCAAATCGGTGCGCAAGTACGATGAGATCTTCGATATGGAGATAGGCTATTTCGAGGGCCGCGCCGTATTCGAACAACGGGTCAGGTTAACGGCCGACAATGCCGTTCTTCGCGGGGAAGTTTCGTGGATGGTCTGTAACGACGATACCTGCCTGCCGCCGGACGATCACGAGTTCGAGGTATTACTGACCCGCCCGGCACTGCAAAATGGAACCACGGACATCCCGGCCACTAACGTCGCGACAGACCCTAAAAATGAAAATGGGGAGTCAGCAGAGGCCGCCTTAACCGATGAGGTAGATACTGAACCGGAACTTGAAGCACACACGTACGGTGAGATCATCATCGAAGATAACGGGCCGGCAGAGTCCGTGCGTGCGGCTAAAGATCCCCTCGGCGGTTCGCTCTGGTCGGTCATACTTGCCGCCATGAAATGGGCCCTGCTTGCCATATTCACCCCGTGCGTATTCCCGATGATCCCGATGACCGTATCGTTCTTCATGAAAGACGGACAGTCCAGGGCCGTTGGCAGGTTCCGCGCTACCATGTACGGTATTTTCATTGTGGCGATATATACGATCCCCATCGCGGCCATCATCCTTATCACCCGAGTAGTCGGCGGGGATACGGTGACCTCGGATATTTTCAACTGGCTCTCCACACATTGGTTGCCGAACGTATTGTTCTTCCTGATATTCATGTTCTTCGCCGCCTCGTTCTTCGGGGCGTTCGAACTGACCCTGCCGAGTTGGATGGTGACAAAGACCGACAGCAAGTCGGAGTGCGGCGGTGTGGGCGGCATCTTCTTTATGGCACTTACCCTCGTGTTGGTATCGTTCTCATGTACGGTTCCTATCGTCGGGAGCGCCCTCACGGAGGCTACTTCCGGCGGCAACTGGTTGCGGCCCATAATCGCCATCCTTACCTACTCGATAATATTCGCCCTGCCTTTCACTTTCTTCGCATTCTTCCCGTCCCTGCTCGAGAAACTTCCCCGCAGCGGAGGGTGGCTCAATTCGGTCAAGGTGGTCCTCGGGTTCGTGGAAGTGGCCCTCGGATTGAAATTCCTCAGCATAGCGGACCAGACATACCATTGGGGCCTGTTGGACCGCGAAATCTACCTGGCTATCTGGATCGTGGTATTCTCCCTGATGGGATTCTACCTGCTCGGGAAGATAAAGTTCCGGCATGACAGCGACCTTAAATACATCGGGGTCGGGCGGCTGATGCTGGTCATCGCCACGTTCACTTTCGTCGTCTATATGATTCCCGGTTTGTTCGGTGCACCACTCAAGGGCCTCTCGGGATACCTGCCGCCCATGCACACTCAGGATTTTATTGCAGGGGGCACCGCGGCACCTGCACAGGACAAACTGGATATCGATAACGACGCTCCGCTGTACAGCGACTTCCTCCACCTGCCCCATGGCCTGCAGGGGTTCTTCGATTTGGACGAGGCCCAGGCTTATGCGGACAAAGTCGGCAAACCGCTCTTCGTTGACCTAACGGGCCACGGTTGCGTAAACTGCCGGGAGATGGAAGCGCGGGTATGGTCCGACCCACGGGTATTGGAACTGCTGCGGGACGAGTTCGTGATCGTCGCCCTATATGTCGACGATAAAAAGACCCTGCCCGAAGAGCGGTGGGTCACGACCGACAAGGGCCGGGTGCTCAAAGGATTGGGAAAGATCAACGCCTATAAGGCATTGCAGTTATACGGCACCAATGCCCAGCCAATATATATAATCCAGGGCCGGGGCGGGGAAATACTTGCCGGACCGCGCGGCTATGACCTCAGCATCGACGGTTTCATATCATTCCTCAAAGGGGGTATTGAAAAATACCGGGCCGGGGGATCACTCCCTGCCGATGCGGAAAAGGTAGTACTCTGGTAATATATCCCCGCTACCGTATCTTTCCATCGGGACGTATACAGGATGCAATACTGGCGGGTGGTATGGGTCGGGAATGGCTATCTGGCTGACCATCGTTTTCCCCGAAACCGTATCCTGCGTATAGGTATATCCCGGGTCCAGGAAATAACTGCCGTCCCCGTTCCCCGTGATGGGAACACCCCGCTGGAGCCACAACATACTCTCATTGTGGTAACCGAGCAGCAGCGGCCCGTGTGCCGCCTTATACAGGTCGCCGTCCTCCGAACCGTCCCCGGTCGCCGGCACCCATTTGGGGGTGAAGTAATATTGGAATTCCAGTACGTCCCCCTGGCGGTATACCTCCCGCATCTCCAAAAGGCCTACGTTATTGACCGTGCCGGTAACCCTCTCGGTGCTGTCCCGTTTAAGGGATTTGGCGGTCATATAAGTGGGGAAGTATAGCTGGATCCCGATGCCCCGTTTGGGCGCCTGTACCACTTCCAGCCGTATAATGCTGTCGAGCGGATAGGCGGTAGTCTGTACCAGCCGGATCCCTTTCTCCTCGAGCCAGATCTCCCCGTCCCCGTAAAGGAGTATCAGCACTTTATTATCTTTGACGTAATAGGAATGCTCCGCCGCGAACGGCAGGGCCTCCACCCACGGCACCGTTCCCCCGTAGACATCCCCGGTATAACGGGACAACCGTCCGTCTATGGTATCCGACAGCAGGCATGAAAACCGTCCGTCCGGCATTTGGGACGGTGCAATGGAGTTGTACCAAATATTCTCGGCCAACTGTAAATAATCTCCTTTGCCGCTGGCGTCCCATAGGCAAAAAGCGGCAATGTAAGCTTGTGAGGCATCGTCGGGGCAAACTATACCGTATCCCTCCGGAGTAGTGCGTCCGCTGCCGTACATATCGTTCAGCGAGCTGCCCGTGAAAAGTTCCCAGGCCCGTTCGGCCTCCTGCAAATAGTTATTCCCGTCCTCCTGTTTTCCGTAACGGAGCAATCCCCGGATGGCGGACAGGTAGGGAAACGTTCCCCGGCCCGGGTAATCGTCCATCGCATCGAGGTATATCGGCACGAGCACCTCGAGTACCGCGGCGACGCCGGCATCGGGCAGGTAGCCGTTAAGCTGGGCGAGCGGTTCTATAAGTCCGAAGATATCCCCGTAACGGGGAGAGAGTATCCAGTCGGCTGTATGTACCGCCTCGCCGGGGATTTCTTTCAGGACGGTCGTGTCGGCACCCGGGGCAAGGCTGTCGACTTCTTCGAAATATACATTGATACGGGGAACGTCGGCCGGGGGATAATCCCGTATCCGGTCAATGTGCGGCAGGATAAGGCTGTCGCAAATTTGCATCGCCAAATCCAGCGCCTCACTGTCGCCGTACCTGCGGTAATATTCACACAGTCCCCGGATAAGCCGGCCGTAAGCGGCTAAGTGGCGTTCGTCGAGCAGCAGGCTGTCCGTCGCATCTCCATACCCGGTCCCGGCAAAGGCACCGGGTATCAGGGCAAACAGCTGCGCCGCCAGATCCTTGGCCCTGCCCACCGAATCGGCCATCAAGGTGAAACCCAGAAGCGCATCGCCTGCCCGGTAGGCTATACCGGGTAAACTGTCCGATCGGAATACAGCGGCCGGCCGGCCTGTATCGGCGATCAGGGCTTTTACGCTACGGTCGATACGGATGCGCAGGTCCCCCCGCACTGTTATCGTCCCGTATTCGGGCGGCACCGCCACGGTTTTTTCCGGAAGCGGGGTGACAAGACACGACAGGAAAACGACAGTAGTAAATATACAGGCTGTGTATTTCATAGGCCTATACGAATGCAATTTTTTTGCCCGTTGCAATTGCTTACCCGTAAGCATCTCCGGGTCGACCCGCAAAAGAACGGCACTTCCCGACCGGTTGATAAAAAACCCCTTTTATGGCAGGTTTATTGAGGGATAACTGCTAAAGTTACACCTTATATTTATTAAAAATTTAATTTAATATTTTATCAAAAAAGCCGTTTTTACAATAACGGCATGCAGTATAAAATAAATTATAAAAATATGCCGATCCGATTTCTGTTATTTTTTTTATCCATACTTTTATTTTCAGCGGCGGGATGTACCCGGGACAACACGACGGTGGACACGGTTCCCGATAGCCGGAGCGAAACCAACGTAACGTTTTCCATCAGGGTACCGGCCAGCTACTCGGACGGTACGGCCACGGTTGACGAGAACCTTATAAAATCGGCATACGTCCTCTCGTTCCGGGCCGACGACAGCATTGCAGACGGGGACGAACCGTACGATTACAGTGCCCTGGCATATTCCATCACGGACGGGACCAGCTCCCGATATAAAACCATCAGCGTCACCCTGCTCAAAAAGGATTACCCGCAGAGGCTGGTCCTTATAACCAATGCAAAAAGGAGCGTAGACGAACTGAACCTCACCGCCGGAGATTACACCAAAGACCAGGTACTGGAAATGCTCGAATTCTCCAAGGACGACGTTTGGCATTCCGAGGCCACCGAGTTCACTCCTATACCCATGTGGGGAGAATCCGAGCGGGTCACCATCGACGATAATACGTCCACGGTAAATACAATTGTTCTGATACGCATGGTATCGAGGTTGGACGTGCAGAAAGACGACGCGGTGACCGACGAGCTTTTCACCGTAACCAGCGTCCACCTTTACAACCATCTAACCGCCGGGCGTATCGCCCCCAACCGGGAGTCCACCCATTGGGACGACAGCGAGTACAAAGCCCTGCTGCCCACTATGCCTACCGGCGGGAACGGCAAGGTCAAAGGGCCGCTCGCAGCATCGACCGTGACCGCTTCCGACGGCACGGCCGTAATACCCACCCTCTATGCATTCGAGACGGAGACCCCGTCCGACGGCACGGCCGCCAACGCCACCTGTATTGTGATCGGGGGTATATACAACGAATCCGGCACCCCGTCCTATTACCGTGTGGATTTCGTGAACAGGGACGATAACCGGAACGTCACGGGCTATAAGAACCTGCTGAGGAACCACATCTATGTCGTGAACATACGGGACGTATATGGCAGCGGCCATCCGACCCCGGACGAGGCGTTCGACTCACAGGCCGTCAACATCGACGCCGATGTCAAAGAATGGGACGAGGGGGATATCACGGATGTGGTTTTCGACAAGGACTATATGCTCGGCGTAAGCCAGACCGAATACAACCTGCCGCGGAACGCCTCGACCGACAACTTACTTCTGGTGACGACAGACGTACCGGCAGGATGGTGGATAGACGATTCCGCAACGGCATCATGGCTAACCTTCCGCACCGGCGGGTTTACCGTACCTGAAGCCAAGGACGAGGTATTGCTCGATCTGGAAGAGAACGATACGGGTGTAGAAAGAACGACCACTTTCACCGTGCGGGCCGACCGGCTCGGGATAACGGTAACGGTCATCCAGGGGATTAACGAAAAATACAGTATCGAGTTGCAGGACGAAGACGGAGCCTCTATCGAAAGCCTGCTGATAACCTCCTACGGGGACCAGCTCGGGATAGTCCCCCGGACGGTAAAAGCGATATGGACCCCGGCCACCGAGGCATGTATGGTAAGCTACTTCCCTACCGGGACCGGCCTTGGATTCGACCAGCGCCTGAATCCGTTCACCGAAACGGTGATCCATGGAGGTGAGAAGCAATATACGGTATACCCGGACGATATAACCCCGGCCGAACTGTCCCTCGACCCGTTCATCGAAAAGTATTCGCGCGCCAACCTTGTCGTAGGAGACGGCTCGGACGCCATAGTGCGTACCCTTACAATGAGGCAGGTCCATTACGAACTGGTAGCGGAACCCGCCGCTACATATCCTTTGGATGGCAGTATGCAATCTTTCACCATGGCGACCAATGCCCAATGGACGGTCGCGGTAACCGGTGGCAATAGCGATCTTGCGAACCTACAATCCACAAGCGGCGATGCCGTACCATCCGGGGAGGAATTTTACTTCAAAATGGCTGAGGACACCGACGGAGAGATTTCTGACCGTACCATGGAACTGACTTTCACCTATACCGGCGATGACGGGCGCTCGGCAACAAAGACGGTGACCCTTACCGGCGAACCTGCCCGTGGTTTGAAAGATCCAGGCGATGCAAACAGCTATATACTCCAGCCGGACGGCGAGGGAGTCTCGATACCTTTATCATGGGCAAACGGGAGCCTGGAGGGTGAGCTTATAGGGACCAATGACGATGTGGAAGTCAAAGTCATCTGGCTTACCACCGACGCCGGTATCGGCCCAAGTTCCGTGATCAGCAGTTATGCCCTGAAAGGAAACGGCTCCTCGGGCCGGATCGAGGTATATCCCGGTTCACAGGAAGGTAACGCCCTGATCGCCGCCATGGTGGGCGGGGAAATAAAATGGAGTTGGCATATCTGGGTTACGGATTATGATATCGATGCTTCAGCCATTGTGAACACCAACCATACCTGGATGAACATAAATCTGGGAGCGACTACTGACACCCGGGGTGCATTGGGAGGTTACGGACTGCATTACCAATGGGGCCGCAAAGACCCGTTCCCTTACGCATTAGTCCCGGTTTGGGATGAGGAAGGCAAGCAGGTAGATTTTATCACAACTACCAATTCCTCTTCCGATAATATACTGAACGCGATATCCAACCCTACCACGTTCTATTACGGCCTGGACTGGATAAGTACCGCTACATCGGGTAACAACCAGTATGTAGAGCTTTGGGATGAAGACGGCAGCGCCAAGTCCCATTACGACCCCTGTCCCGCCGGTTGGAGGATTCCTTACAAAAATGTTGAATCAAGCGGGCCGTTCACCGATTTCGGGTGGACACGTGTTTGGGACTCCTCCGGGGGGCTGACTTTCACCACAAACGGGCAAACTTATTTCTTCCAGGCGGCAGGTCGAATTGACAGTGCGGGGAATTACGAGGAGGGCGGCAGCCGGGGTTATTACTGGTCATCCATAAGTAACGAAAGTTCGGCCTACGGTGCCATGCATTTTACGTTCAACAGTTCCTCCAACTCGTTCGAAACGGCAAACCGTGCGCTGGGCTTGAGTGTACGCTGTGTGTCCGAATAGGTAGTCAAACTTTGAAATTGAAGCGGGACCGGGTTCCCGCTTCAGTTTTAATATACATGTACACTGCCCTGGGCGGCCGGCAGGTAGTTAACCCCGATCCATGTTATCATTAACAGCACGAAGGCGACGGGAAGAATCCATGCGGCAAACACTTTGTTACCTTTCCTAAGCCTCATATGGATATACACAAGGTATGCGGCGGAGGTGACAAAGGCCCATGTTTCCTTTGGGTCCCATGTCCAGTAATGGCCCCATGCCTGTTTGGCCCATACGGCCCCCATAAGCATCCCGAGCATCAACAGCCCGAACCCGGCATAGACCAGGTTGTCCATAAGGTCGAAAATATTTCGTTCGCCCGGACCCTTACCCATGCGGCAAACCTGTACGAGGGAAGCGATGGTCGCCGCCCCTAACAGGGCGTACGACAGGATATAGACGGTGACGTGAGGTACGAACCAGATACTTTGCAGGGCTGGCATCAGGTTCCGGGAATGTATCTCGGGCTTTAGCAGGTTAACCATAACGAACATCGTAGCCACAACGGCGCTGTAAGACAACAACCACCCGTAACCCCACCTTTTATAGGTTACGAACCCAACCGTGGCCAGGAAAAAAGAATACCACAGCCGGGTCTCCCCCATCGTGCGCAGCGGTGGCCGCCCCGAAGATATCCATAACAGCACGATAAATGCCGCGAACAAGGCGATCCCGGCCGTCATAAGTATATCTGCCAACTTTTTCCATTTTGCAGAATATACCGTGGCACCAGCCGCAAGCCATAGAATGACGGCCGGAACGGCGAACCATAGGAACGAATTCCAATTCATCTCTTTGTCACTTTTTTCCGCTTACCACGGCCGGTCCACACCATGCACACCGACCCGGCCGCAAGCAACGCCATACCGGCGTATGCCAGGTTTATCCACGGATCGGCTACAAGCAGAAGTACGCTGTATGCCGACAGCGGCCCGGCACTTTGGTCGTATCCGTACTGGTAAACCCTCCAATGCCCGTACCTCAAGGGTTTATTCACTTCGATAATGGCCTGCCGTGCGTCCCCGAGCCCGTTATCGATAGTTATCCCGGAGTAATACCGTTTAGGTTCCGGGTCGAGCATCGTAAGCCTGTAATTGCCGAAACTAAATACCGTATGCAATTTATCGATGCCGGCCGACACCCATTCCCGGGCAACCTCCCCCGACCGGAGGTCCTCCAGACGGAGCAGGGCGGCGGAATTTCCTGTCGTCGAATCGGCCGGATAAAATTCTACGCCCACCCCGGCATTAGGGAGGTATTCAAGGACCGTGAGGCGAACCGCCCCGTTGAAAACTACGGGGTCGGTATCCGTGCAATCTGCGTAAAAATATTTTTCTCCTGCCCCGGGCTGCCGCACTTCCAGAAAGAGCCGGGCCGGATAATAATCGATATCGAACCGGTCCAGACGGACGGTGAACGGCAAAGGG
This sequence comes from Alistipes sp., assembly GCA_021201825.1. Taxonomy (GTDB): domain Bacteria; phylum Bacteroidota; class Bacteroidia; order Bacteroidales; family Rikenellaceae; genus WRDF01. The sequence continues at coordinate 101,254 of JAJQED010000016.1, read as the reverse complement.
CGGGGATGCCCGGCCGAGTAGCTGTATGCCGTAGAATACACCTTATCCCGGTAAGCCGTGAGCTGGTATTTCTCCCGGTCGGCGGCCCCGAATCCGGCGGCTGCCAGAAGCAGGAACAGACCCGCATGGTTGAGATAGAACGGGAAATCTTTCCATTTGAAGTTTAAAGCCCGGCGGATAACGACACAAGCAAGTACCAGTAACACGGTAAAGTAAAGCAGGGCGAAAGGCCAGGAAGAGGTTACCGAATGCATACCCTCCGGAAAGGGCGATGCCGCAATCTCGAGATGGCTCGACTGGGGGATCAGACCCATTACCAGCCCGGTGGCCACGAAACCGCCTATCAGAGCCGCCGAAAACGGCACTCCCGATATCCACCGGCTGAGAGGCGAACCGCTGTAAACATTTATCAGAACGGCAACGCATACCATCAGCGCTACAACCAGCAGGTTTGCCGGGAAAGCCAGCAGCCGGATATCTAACGGCCCGGCAAGGAATTGAATAACCACCCCTGCCGCAATGATCCCGGCCACGGAAAAAACCGCGACCGTAAAGCTGCCTGCCGCCGGGTTATTGTTCGGGTTTGTTTTCTCCATATTAAAAACCCGCCGCTGGCGCGGCGGGCATTATCAAGCACTTAAAAATCGTAGTGGATGTAAAAAAAAATAAACTAAGCGGGGGTTATATAATATCTTACGGGTATTGATCCATTTTAATACAACCAACTAACTTTAAACGCCGGAATACATACCCTGCGGCGCTTTATCAACGCCATAAATATAAATAAAAACACCGTAACAAAAAATTAACGTTAAAGATTTTTTACAATCGCCGGCGGCGGTTCAAATTATAACACAAAATGTAATTCGCCCTCTACTCCACTCCCGTCGTCCGGCTGATAATTTTGGACGGTTTTATACTATTTTTTATAATTTTGAACCCGTTACCAAACAGATCGAACTATGAAAAAAACAGTAGCAATACTTATCCTGGCCCTTACGGCCCTGACCGCAACCGCCCAAAACGGAAGAAGTTACGTAGGCGCGGGAATAAATTTCGGGACTGACATCGAAACCGTCGGCATCGGCGTTAAATACGGTTACGGACTGCTGACACATCTTTATGTCGAACCGAATTTCAATTATTTTATCAAGGACGACGTCAATATGTACGATATCAACCTCGATTTCAAATATTTTATCAACGTAGGGCAGAATTTCCATATCTACCCTATAGTGGGCCTCTCGTTCGCCCACTATAAATATTCATACAATTCGACGCTCGTGTCCCAGGAATGGAAAACCAACAAGATGGGCGGCAACTTCGGGGCCGGCGCGGGCTACGATATAACCAGCAATTGGTTCGTCAATATAGACCTAAAATACCGCGCGATGGCCGATATCGGCCAGGGTGTGTTCTCTTTCGGGTTCGGGTACCGGTTTTAGTTTCCCCTTGTCGAACAGTATCAAGGCCGTCACCGGAAAGTGGCGGCTTTGGCATTTAGAACGGGTAATAAATAAAAAATCCCGCGACACCGGAAAGGAAGATCAACAGTATAGGGTTGACTTTTTTGATCGAAGCCAGGAAGCAGACGGCGAATATGAGCCAGCTTTTCACGTCGATAAACGTTTCAGGGGTAAGGAGCATCAGTGCGGCGGCGGCTATCATCCCGATCATCATCGGTTGCATCCCTTTCATCGCCGCCGTCACATAACCGTTATTATGCAACTTGAGATAGAACCGGGTCACAAGAACCATCACGGTCATGGCAGGCAGGCAGACGGCGAAAGTGGCCAGTATCGAGCCCCATACGGACCCGGTAATGGTATACCCGACATAGGTCGCACTGTTGATAGCGATAGGCCCGGGCGTCATCTGCGAAATGGCTATGATATCTGCCAGTTCGTTATTGGTCAGCCATTGGTTGCGTACCACTATCTCGTTCTGTATCAGCGACAGCATGGCATATCCGCCGCCGAATCCGAAGAACCCGATCTTCAGGTAGGAGATAAAAAGCTGCAGGTAGATCATTCCAGGGGCAGTTTGAAGGTTTCTTCGGTAGGGGTCTCCAGCGGAGAGTCCGGAACCTGTTCACATTTTCCGGTATTCGTGGATTTCGCGTCGGGCCCAACGGCATTGGCCCTACCTGCTTTTATGAAATTCAGCCACAGTATCCCTCCGGCCGCCCCGGCGATAATAAACCATATCGGAGACAGCCCAAGCCGCCAAACCAGTACTGCCGCCACGGCGGCAATAATAAGCCTCCATACTCCCATGCCTTTAGCCAACCCTAATATCGGGGCGGCGATCAGGGCCACCACGGCCGGGCGCATACCCTTGAATACGGCCTCGAAAACCGGGTTATGCCGTATCCCCTGGAAAAACATAGCCACGAGCAGGATTATTACGAACGACGGTAATATAACCCCAAGTATCCCGGCCGCCGCGCCGCGAAGTCCCCGCATATTGTAACCGACGAATACCGCGGTATTGAGCGAGATGGGACCCGGGGCGGATTGGGCGAGAGTAAGAAGTTCAAGGAAGCGGTCCCGGCGAACCCATCCCTGTTTGTCCACTACCTCGGCCTGCATTAGCGGGATCATGGCGTAACCGCCCCCGAATGTGAACAGCCCGATCTTCAAGAACGAGAGAAAAAGCCTCCACGGGGTACCCGGCCGGGCCGTATCGTTTGATTCGTTTTTCATTTCATTTGCCGCCGAAGCAGTTTCATTACCCCGTCGATAAAGGTCATCGGGTGGACCGGGTTGCCGGGCAGGTAAAGGTCCGGCCTTACATGGTCGAAAAATTCCCGGTTCAGCGCGGGGCTTCCGGCGAATATCCCGCCGGATATGGCGTCGTACCCGGCCGCAATCACTATCTTCGGTTCCGCGACCGAACAGTAGCAAATATCGAGCGCGGTGTGCATATTGCGGGTGATCGGACCCGACACCACCAGCCCGTCCGCATGGCGCGGGGAGGCGGTGAACTCCACCCCGTAACGGCCGAAGTCAAAATTAACGTTCATCGAGGCGTTCAGTTCCATTTCGGTCGAGTTGTCGCCGCCTGCGCTTACTTCGCGCAGTTTCAGCGCCCTGCGGTAGCGGGAGCAAATCTCCTGCCGTACGGCCGACTCATCGAAAACTACCTGCTTCATCCCCGGTCTCACAATAAGGTTCTCCCGCCTGTTAGAGGCCATCCGGTAGTCGTTCGTGAACTTCACCGCACCGCCTGACATGGCTGCACATTCCCCGCAGAAAGCACACCGCCCCAGGTCTATGGATAACGGCTCGGCCCGAAACGCCCCGCTCGGGCAAATTGCCTGTATGTCGGCGGCGAGCCCCGGGTCCATCTCCCCGATCTCGGGCCGCCCCCTGAACATCGGGGACAACTCCACGGCGGACAGTTTCTTTATGGACTGCCGCCCGTGGCTTCGCAGGACTTTCAGCTGGGAGAATATCATATCCGGATCTTTTTACAGGTCATGGCCGCAATATGAGAGGTTGAAACTCTTGTTGTTTATCGGGAAGTCCGATATGCCCTCTCCCCGGACCGCAAGGGCGAGGGCAAGCCAGTTATGGACCGACGGGTCTGTGACTTGAAAGGCCGCCAGGTTCCCCCGGGAATCGGTAACCGCGCAATGGCATATCTCCCCGCGCCATCCCTCGATAAGGGAATAAGCGAGAGTCCGGGGACGGAGCGCAATGTCGTAGCATGGCCGGCGGTCGGTATACCCGGTCTGCTCCAGCTGGTCCAGCAGGACCGTTATATACCGGGCAGAGGCGAAAATTTCCCTGCCACGGAGCATCAGGCGTGCCATTACGTCTCCCTGCCGTTTATTCTCTGCGGCGAACGGCACCTCCCGCCAGGGTCCCCACGGGTGTGTAGCCCGGATATCCCGGACCAGGGCGGATGCCCGTGCGGCCATCCCGACCGCGCCGATCGTGACCATCTGTTCCCGGCCGACCACCCCGCAATCTTCGAACCGGGCAAGTAGGGACGGCGCCGATTTCAGGTCCTCCCGGACCTCGGTATATCGGCGTACTACCTCGGCAAGGTTAGTGCGGATCATGGCCGCCGTCTCCGGTGTGAGCGGGTAACGGGTCCCCGAAGGCCTTACCAACCCTTTGCCGAACCGGTTGCCGCACCAACATAGCATAGTATTTATGACCACGGTCCGCAGGGCTTCGCAGGCCACCTGTCCGAGCTGGTATCCGATATCCATGCATAAAGCGCCCGTATCGGCGATATGCATCGCAATGCGTTCCAGTTCCAGCGCGACGGCCCGTTCATAGGCCAAAAGGTCTGCCGGGGACGGCTGCCCGTAAAGCTTCTCGATCGCCGTCACGTAAGCCGTGGAATGGCCGACGGCCGTATCACCGGCGATGGATTCCGCAAGAACGGTTTGGCGGAGACGGTTGGGGGTCGAAGTGATCAGGTTCAGTATCCCCCTGTGCTGGTACCCGAGTGAAATTTCCAGGTGCAGGACTTTCTCCCCGTTACAAATGAACCGGAAAGCTCCCGGTTCGATTATACCGGCATGTATCGGTCCTACGTTCACCTCATGCAGTGCATCACCCTCGATCGTATAGAACGGGTACCCGTCTATGGAAGTCTCCTTATTGAACCGGTCGAAAGGGTATCGCAGCGGTTTGTCCCACGGGTTGTCCTCGAACTTTATGCCGTAGCGTTCGGCTATTTGCCGTTCGAACGGGTGTGCCTGCGGCCTCAGGGCGGTAACGGACGGGAGGGGATCGTCGTCGTAATAGCCGTACCGGAACGAGGTGATATCCACGCTGCCCGCCCGGTCATCCGCCAGCAGGCAGAAAAACCTCAACCCTCCGTCTTGCTCCACGGCGAAATAATCGGCTATATGGCACGAGGAATCTCCCAGTCGGGCGCATACCGAGCCATGGAACTCGGGATACGACACCTCCGGGATATCGGCCAGCGGTATCCCTCCCTCGTGGTTATATGTAGTTAGCCAATGCATCAGCTTATATTTTGTACGGCGCTTGCCGCCGTGTGTATCCATTCGGTCAACCAATGGGGTTGGAACACCCCGAGCAGTACGGCCAGACCCAACAGCACTAAAGCGGGTACAAGCAGGCCGTAACCGGTCTTTTCCCGTTGCGGCACCGTGCGGGGAGTGTTATAGCACAAACGGACTATATTGCGGGCGAAATTGTACATCACACTGCATAAAAGGATCACCACCACCGCAAGCAACAGCCATTTTTCCTGTATGGCCATCTGGCGGAATATCAGCAACTCCGATACGAACAGCGGCGACGGCGGAAAAGCCAGCACCATAAGCCCCGCGACAATAAACACCACGGCCCCCGCCCGGTTAACCTGCATATACCCGCCCATACGCGCAACCTGGTAATGGCCGTATGATTTGCCGGCCCGGGAGGCCTGCAGAAACAGCACTGATTTTATCAAGGTATGCCCTGCCACATGCAGGATAGCGGCAAAAACAGCCGCCCCTCCCAACCCGAGGGCTATAAGGGCTATCCCCATGTTCTCTACGGTGGAATATGATAGGAACCGTTTAAAATGGTTGGTCCGCCTCATAAATACCGCCCCGGCCAATACCGATAATATCCCCGCGACGATAAGCACGTTTGCGGCCCACGGGGCGACCTCGCTGTTCAGCATTACACGGTAGACCCGGAACAGGGATACGAATCCCCCGTTCACCAGTATCGTGGAGATGAGTGCCGAGGCAGGGGCGGGAGCCGCCATATTGGCATCCACCCCGATAGTATACAACGGGAAGACCTCGAGTTTGCAGCTGTAGCCCGCCACAATAAACACGAATGCCAGTTGCAGGAACAGCGGATTGGCCGACGGCACGCTCGCCGCAAGCCCGGAATAGCTCAGGTCGGCTCCGTGGCTAAGGCCGCCGAAAAGTAACACCCCGAGGTATGCTACCGCGATACCGACCGAACAGACGAAGATATATTTCCAGGTCGCTTCCAGGCTGCGCGGGGTACGCCTATGGTAGATTATTCCTGCGGTACAAAGGGTCGTAGCTTCGAGGAATATCCATGACACGGCAATATTGTTTGAGAAATAAACCCCTGCAAGCGAGCCGCAGAGCAGGATGAGCAATGCGTTATAGAGTTGCCTTTGCCCCTGGGTCTCCCTGTCGAGGTACCACAGTCCGTAACCGAATGACACGGGAGCCACAATGCCCATAAGGGCGAAAAACAACGTACCGGTCACATCGAAAGTAAAGAAATCCAGTTGCGTCTGCCCGAGCCCGGATGCAATAACCCAAACCCCGAACCCGGCCTGCAGAACATAGAAAACCCCGCACAGCCATTCCATAGCCCGCCCCCTCCGGGCGATAAGCACCCCGGCGGCGAAGATCACGGTCAGTATGAAATATGCGGCCAGCATCAGTCCTTTATACTCGTTAAGTTATCGGAGTCGATATTCTTCATAGACCCGCCTATCTTTGTGAGGAACACCCCGAGCATCAACACACTTATCAGGATGTCCAGCAGTATGGCAATATTGATCAGCACCGGCATTTCCACCCCGACGGCGATCGAGAAGAGAAACACCCCGTTCTCCAGCACGAGGAAACCGACCATGTGGGAGAATATCCTTTTACGCACCGTAACCAGTATCAACCCGCTCAACAACGCGTAAAGTGCCACCCCGAAAAACACTATATCCATAGCCGGGTCGGCAATATAATAGGTAACGGTAATACTTGCCACCAAAGCGGCGATACTCAAAACCAGTGCGTTGAACTGGCTCTTGCCGGAAGCGGCGATCCGGTTGATCTTGGTCCGCCGGATGGTCCGCAATAATATGTACGGGACTATCAGTGCTTTAAAAACGAGCGTCTCCGTAACCACGAAAACCATCTCCCACGGGTTGACCGAATGGAGCTTCAACAGGGCTATTCCCAACAGGATCCAACCCTGCAGGGCGATTATAAGGGTATAATTGCGGAACCGCTCGGTTATGGGCAGGTAAACCAGCGTAACGACATAGAGTATGATCAGTCCCAACAGCATACTATCCCACCTTTATGTCCGATTCCAGAATAAATGCCACCAGGAACAGCACCAGGGCGATCGCCACGATGGTCAGTATATATGTGGTATTGCGCGAGAGCTTATTCCGGGCGACGAACGACTCTACCACCGCGATTATGGCAACTACAAGGGCCATCCACCCAACTACGGCGGCCGCCCCGCCACCCGTCACGGCGGCGGCGATATTGCCGGCAACGGCTGCAAGGGCGGCCATTTTTAGCCACCCGGAGACCGTTACGGTTGCCAGGTCGACCCCGCTGTAATCCAGCACCATCACCTCATGTATCATCGTGAGTTCCAAATGGGTGCGCGGGTCATCGACCGGGATACGACCGCATTCCACGGTTATCAATTTAATGATCACGTATACAAGCAGCAAAAGGACCAGCGACAATTCGATGGAAAACCCACGAAATGCCATCGCGGGGAATATATCGGCGAAGCTCGTATAGCCTGACACAAGGGCCGTCGTACCGGCCACGATGAACAGCGCCGGTTCGGCCATGGCCCCGTAGAGCGCTTCGCGGCTCGCTCCCATCCCCTCGAAACTGCTCCCCGTATCCAATGCGGCCAGAATTAAAGCTATTCGGGAAACGGCGAGCAGGTAGGCGAACAGTATAACATCGCCCCGGAAAGAGAGTATCGGCTCCAATCCGCCCACGGGCATGAACAGCATCGCGGTGAAAACCGAAGCCAGGCATACCGACGGGGCGGCCCGGAATATGAGGGTCGAAGTGTGTCCCGTGACCACCCCCTTACGGACCATTGCCCGCAGGTTGTACAGGTGCTGGAAAAACGGCATTCCTTTACGGCCCGATAGCCATGCACGGATACGGTTGATAACTCCCGGCATCAGGATGCCGGCCCCAAGCAGGAAGAGTATGGCAAGGATACCGTTCATTCAGATCACATCCGTTATCGTTAGCAGGAACACAAGCACCAGGAACACGAGCGCATACATGATATAATGGTTCACCTTACCGGTATTGAGCCTTACCGCCCGTTTGCCGACCCGGCGCGAAGACTCCCGCCACCACTGGGCCAACAGTGTCGAAACCTTATCCTTATGCCGGACGTTGAACGTATGTTCGTTGGGGAATATTTCGTTCTTGTCCACTACCTCGCCCCCGCCGCTGTTTTTGGTCAGTGAGGTGGATATGCCGTATAGCCCCTCGGAAAACGACTCGCCGCTGTACTGCATTTTATAGGACCCCGTGCTGAACCCGCATCCCCACACGGGAGAGGTCTGCTGTTTCTGCCGGCGCAGGATCATATAACGGACCCCGAGCAGGCCCAGGGTGAGAGCGATAAATATACCTGCGGCTGCGGAAATTTCCCAAAGTTTCCCCGTGAAAGAAGCGTACAGTTCCGGGGAATATTCCAACCCGTACACCTCGGTGGACAGCGTAAGCAATCCGCCGATAAAGAACGACGGCATAAGGCCTACGCATAGGATACCGGCCACCGGGATAACGAAACCGGCCAGCGACAGTCGGTCCGCCTCGCTTGCGCTCCTTGCAGCCATGCTTCGCGGTGACCCCAGGAAGCTGACCCCGAACAATTTGGTAAAAGCCAGCAAAACGATACCGCCGATCAGCGACAGCGCCACGATACCGCAAATGGATGCTATCATCCCGCCCGCTCCCCCGGAAACCGTGTCGAAAAAGCCGTAATATATAAGGAACTCTGAGACGAACCCGCTCAAGGGAGGCAATGCGGCGATGGCGACAACCCCGCAAAGGAAAAAAGCGGCGGTTACGGGCATACGGCGGGACAATCCGCCCAGCGCGTCAAGGGAAGTCGTATGGACCCTACCGTAAACATTCCCGGCGCCGAAGAACAGCACCGACTTGAAAAAAGAATGGTTAAGGGTGTGCAGCAGGGCACCCGAAACGGCGCATGCTGCCATCAGTCCGTTACCGTGGGTGTACCCGATAGTGGCAGCGCCCAGCGCGGTAAATATTATGCCTATGTTCTCGATGCTGGAATATGCCAGCAACCGTTTCATATCGTTCTGTACGGCGGCAAGGAACGCCCCGTAGAGCCCTGTCACGATCCCTACGACGAACAGCACCATGCCGCCCGTTGACAGCCCGGGGCCCATGAACGATACTACCCTGAGCATTCCGTATACCCCGGTTTTTATCATCACCCCGCTCATAAAGGCCGAAACATGTGCCGGGGCGGCTGGATGGGCTTCCGGCAGCCACGTATGCAGCGGGAATATCCCCGCTTTCATCCCGAACCCCGCCAGGAAGACCAGGAACAGCGGAATTCCTTTCACCGCTCCGAAATAAGCCTCCATACCGGCGAACCCAGAAATACCGGTCTTGGCCGAGACCACGGCAAATCCCACGAGGAGGAAGACGAACCCGATATGCATCATGACGATATAGGACAATGCCGCGCGGCGTACCTCCGGCCGGCCCGCATCGAAAAGTATCAGGATAAACGATGTTACCGACATCAATTCCCATGAGAACAGGAACCCGTAGGCGTCACGGGCAGTGACCACCATAACGATCGAGACGAACAACAAAAGGAACGAAAACAGATGCAGGGAGATATGTGGGCCCGGTTTTGTCTTGCGGTATGGTTTGAGGTAACCCCAGCAATAGAGAGCCGCCGATACCGCCCCGAGCGAAACCACGGCGATAAAGAACGCCGACAGCTTATCGACCACAAGCTTCGACCCGCCGAAAAGGTTCGCCGGTCCGCCGTCCACCGCCAGATCCCCGTGTCCTCCCAGTACACTCGCCGCCACATATAAAAAAAGAGCTGCAAAAATGGCCGTGGCACCGAAAAAATAGCCGTTCTTCGCCCGTACCGGCAGGAAGAACACCGGCAGGCCGACAAGGCAGGCTAATATGAACAAGGCGACTATCATAGTTTTTTCCGTCCCGCTCTTTATCCGTCAACGGTATAGGGCATATCAGTGGCGGTTATACAAATTCCTTACCTGTTAATTATCGAGGCGGCGACCACGGCATAAAGCGCGGCGGTCTCCGTACGGAAGCGGTTACCCCCCAGCGACACCCCCTCGAACCCGGCTGCCGTGGCGGCCTCTATCTCGGCCGGGGAGAAATCTCCTTCCGGACCTATAAGCATGAGGTAATCCCCACCCGGGACAATCACATCGGCAATATGCCTGCGAGGATATGCCTGATCGCAATGGGCGATAAATTTCTGGCCGGAAAATCCCCGGGACAAAAGCCCGGCAAGGTCTTCAGGCTCGGCCAACTCAGGGTGGTAGGCATTCAGGCACTGTTGGACCGCGCTGGTAATGACCCGCAGGCCCCGCTCGGCTCGGAACACGCGCCTCTCGCTTCGCTCGGCGAGTAGCGGGATAAAACGGTCGCACCCGGCCTCGGTTGCTTTCTCGAGGAACCATTGGTAGCGGTCGGGGTTCTTGGTCGGGGAGACGGCCATCGTCAACCGGTACGGCCGTTTGCCGTATTCCTGCTCGCACCCGGTTACCCGTATTACGCACCCTGTCGGGGATGCCTGTTCCACAGCACCTTCATACATATTGCCCCGGCCGTCGGTAAGCCGCACCCCATCCCCGGCCCGAAGCCTGAGCACTTTCACGGCATGGCGGCTCTGCGGCTCGTCGAGCTTATGTAAGGGAAGACGTATGTCGGGAGTATAAAAAAGAGGCATTAATTATTATATTTGCAGGAAAGTGTTTTACCCAAACAGTCCCCGGTCCCGGACCGGTCTAAAACAGGGCAAATTTATGAGAAAGTTATCTATTTTGCTAATCCTCGCACTGCCGATGGTACTGAATTCCTCCTGCCAGAAGAACAAATACGGCGACAATCCGCTCCTTGCCGAGTGGAACACCCCGTACGGCATTCCCCCGTTCGATGCCATCCAACCGTCGCATTACGAGCCTGCGCTTATCGAGGCTATGCGCATACACATGGAGGAGATCGAGGCGATCGCCAATAATAAATCCATAGCCACGTTCGAGAATACCATCGAGGCGATGGACCAGGCAGGGTCTCTGCTGTCGCGCATAACCCCGGTGCTTTCGCTTACCAGCTCGGCCAATAACACGGACGAGATCAGGGCCGTCCGCCAAAAGGTTACCCCGCTGATGACAGCCCACAGTAACGAGATATACCAGAACCGCAAACTTTACGAACGGGTCAACACCGTATGGGAGAACCGTTTCATAGACGGGCTGGACCCGTTGCAGGTCCGGCTAACGGAGAAAGTTCACCGTGCGTTCACCCGCTCGGGAGCCCACCTGGACGAAGCCGAAAAACAGAAACTCAAGGAGATAGACGAACAGCTCTCCATGGCTCAACTGCAGTTCAATACGAACGTCATAGAGGCGGACAGAAATTACCGCCTTGTCGTGGATACGGCCGACGTGGAGGGACTTCCGGCCGGTATCCGTGAAGCGGCCGCCGCCGCCGCCGAAGCCGCCGGTGAAAAAGGACGGTACGTCTTTACAACGGGCAAGTCGAGCATGCTCCCGTTTTTGACCAATTCCCCCCGGTCCGACCTGCGCAAGGAACTTTACGATGCCTATCTCAACCGTTGCAACTACGGTTCGGACGACGACAACCGTGAAACCCTTAACGAAATAGCACGGCTCCGGAGCGAAAAGGCCCGTATCCTGGGGTACGACACCTATGCCGATTACGTGCTGGTGGACCGTATGGCCGAATCACCGGCAGACGTTTACGGCCTGCTGGACGGGCTGTGGGACCCGGCGCTCGAACGGGCCAAAGGCGAACTGGAAAGGATGAAAGAACTCAAGGCCAAGGAAGAACCGGGCGGGGAGTTCCTGAAATCCGACTGGTGGTATTACGCCGAGAAAGTACGCAAGGCGGACTATGCCATAGATGAGGAATTGCTCAAACCCTATTTCTCGCTTCCGGCCGTGCAGTCGGGCGTCTTCCTGCTGCTTAACAAATTATACGGGGTTACGTTCCGGCCGCTGACCAACGTGCCGCTCTACCATAAGGATTGTGCGGCATTCGAAGTGCTGGATGAGGACAACTCCCATCTGGGAGTACTCATCACGGACTATATAGCCCGTGAAGGTTACAAGAACCCGGGCGCATGGTGCGGCTCGTACCGTTCCCGCCATTATGTGAACGGTGAAAAGGTGGACCCGATCGTTACGGTGGTCTGCAACTACCCGGCCGCCACAGGCAACCGCCCCACCCTGCTTACCATCGACCAGACCGAGACCCTGTTCCATGAGTTCGGCCACGCCATACATGCCCTGTTCACCGATGTGCCGTACAGGGGGCTCGGCGGTACGGAGCGCGACTTCGTGGAACTGCCCTCACAGATCATGGAGAACTGGGCACTGGAACCCCAGATGCTTAAGCGCTACGCCCTGCATTACTCCAACGGCAGCCCTATCACCGACCAGCTCATAGATAAGCTCCAGCAGTCGGCCACGTTCAACCAGGGCTTTATGCTGACCGAAATAATAGCCGCCTCGCTCATCGACATGGATATCCATACCATCCCCGGATTCGAGCAGATCGACGTCAACGGGTTCGAAACCCGGATGCTCAACGAAAACCGGGGCCTTATCGAGGAGATCGCTCCCCGGTACCGCTACCCATATTTCAGCCATATTTTCAGCGGCGGGTACGCTGCCGGATATTACAGTTACCTGTGGGCCGAAGTGCTGGACAAGGATGCCTATGAAGCGTTCGTAGAGAGCGGAGACCTCTTTGACAGGGACATCGCGGCACGGTTCCGCCGGACGGTCCTCGAAAAAGGAGGTAGTGAAGACGGGATGACCATGTACCGCAATTTCCGCGGCGATGACCCGGCTCTCGAGCCGCTGATGTGGGCCAGGGGGTTGGCGGAGAGGCCGCCGAGGGAAGCGGAGTTCTTCCCGTTCGAGCCGCTGTTCGATGCCGACCCCGTACCGGCTGATTCGACCGCCATGGAGACAGAAGAGCTCCCGGTGGAGATCCAGCCAAACGACGAAGAATAACATATCAAAAGGCGGCTCTGGGAGCCGCCTTTTGATTTACAGGTGTTATCTTTGCCGCTTCAAACCTTTTAACATTGGCAAAAGTCGAAACATCACGGGCGGCGACCGGCACCACCATGGGGATCCTGTTGGCCCTGAGCCTGGCGCATTTCTTCAACGATATGTTCCAGTCGATCATAGCCGCCGTTTATCCGCTGTTGCGGGACAACCTCGACCTGTCTTTCCGGCAGATCGGGCTTATAGCACTGGTCTACCAAGTATGTGCGTCGGTTTTCCAGCCCATATTCGGGGTGGTGTTCGACAGGCGCCCATGTCCGTATTACCTGACGCTGGGGACCTGTTCGACCCTAACCGGGCTCATGATACTGGCCTTTGCCGGGTCGGCGGCGATGGTGTTCATCGCGGTTGCGTTCGTGGGTCTCGGCTCTTCGATCATCCATCCGGAGGCGTCACGGCTCACCCATTACGCTTCCGGGGGGAGGCACGGGCTGGCCCAGTCGGTGTTCCAGGTCGGCGGCAACTTCGGCAGTGCGATCGGGCCGTTGCTGGCGGCGCTGATAGTCACCCCTAACGGGCAGAATTACATTGCCGTATTTGCCGGCATAGCCGTAGTATCTATCCTGACCAAAAGGCCGATCGTCAAATGGTACGGGAACAGCCAGCCGGGCTACGGAGCGGCAAAAGGCGGCCATGGTCCGGTCCGCCGGTTGAGGTTCACCCGTAAGAAGATCTACTTTTCGCTGGCGATCCTATTGGTCCTGATTTTCTCGAAATATGTCTATACGGCCAGCCTGACAAATTACTATACATTCTTCCTGATCGAGAAGTTCGGGGTTACTACCAAACAGTCCCAGCTGTTCCTGTTCGCATTCCTGTTCGCTTCGGCCGCCGGGACGCTTATCGGCGGGCCGCTCGGGGACCGGTTCGGACGGAAATACGTGATCTGGTTCTCCATACTCGGCACGGCCCCTTTCTCGCTGATGATGCCTTACGCAAACCTGTTGTGGACCTGCGTTCTGAGTATAATTATCGGATTGGTAATATCGTCCGCATTCTCCGCTATCCTGGTATATGCACAGGAACTGCTCCCGACGCGGATAGGGCTGATCTCGGGTTTGTTTTTCGGCCTTGCGTTCGGTATAGCGGGAATCGCGGCGGCGGTTCTGGGAGGAATTGCCGACAAAGAAGGGATAGAATACGTTTATAATTTCTGTTCATATATGCCGTTGCTGGGGCTGGTTGCCATGCTGCTGCCGGATGTAAAACCGGCGGCCAAAGCGCATCGACCATAGCCAGTTCAGCCAATAAAGAACCTTAAAACATCCTATCGATGGCCACCATCTTCAGAGCCGCCGAGCGGCAATACCGTGAAAACCCGGGACGCATCGAGCCTTTCCGGCTGTTTTCAGACAAGAATATAACTTCGAAAATGGGCCGAACCGGCAGCCTGAACTTCGATATGCGCAGGCTCGATCCCGGAGAATATTCCTCCACCTACCATTTCCACCGCTACGGCGAAGAACTTTTTATGATAATCTCCGGCCAGGGGACACTTAGAACCCCGGACGGATTGGAAAAAGTATACCCGGGAGACATCCTATTCTTCGAAGCCGGCCCCACCGGGGCCCATCAGCTTTATAACCATTCCGGAGAGCCCTGCCAGTACCTGGACGTACGGACGTTCCCGGGATACGACGTTTGCGAATATCCCGATTCGGGCAAATTATTGCTGGTCCCGTCGATGGAGATTTTCGCCCGGGACTCCCTCCTCGGATACTTCGACGGGGAGGAGAACGTGGAGGCTATCTGGGAAGAACTTCGCAGGGACGGTGATAAATAACCGCCGTTACCTTGTGAAACAGGCTACGGCCCGCAGAAATGCGGGCCGTAGCCTTATTTGTCCTTTACTCTAACTGTGGGTATACGTTCTTACGGGGATTACCGGCTGTCGTCTCCACCGCGTTCCACATGGCGCCCGTTTGCCTTTTTACCGGTTTTAAAGTTATATTGCAGGCTCAGGGATACCGAACGTTTATCCCAAGATCCCTCCTGTACCAGGTCGCGCCGGAAGCCCTCTTCCACTACATACATCTTTTGTTTCGATTTTATCTCCAGAACGTTCCTTACTTCCACGGCCACCGAAAGCTGGTCCTGTACGAAACGCTTGCGAACGGATACGTTCATATCGGCCGACGGCTTGCGCCGCATGTTCCCGAAACGGCCGCCGCTGTTGTACCAACCCATAACTTCCAGCCGGTAGGTGCGGGGCAGGGTGAAAGTCATGGTAGCATTGGCAAACAGGTCGTTGTTCGACATTTTCTTGCCTCCGTTTCCCGGATCCATACGTTGGTTGACATAGTAGGCGTTGGCATTCAGGTTTATCTTCTCGGTGATCTCCACCGGCAGGTTCAGCGAAAGGTAAACGTCGTCGTTCGAGGCGAGGTTCATATACTGGTATATCACCACGTCGGGAGAGAGCGGGTCGGTATAAACGTACTGTTCGATGCGGTTGCTCACCGAACGGTACCCTGCCGTCAGGGTGTATTTATGGAAAAGCACGAACGACATTCCGGTTTCGTCGATATAGGTCGGCAGCAGCATCGGGTCGCCGATAATATATGAGTATTCCGATACCTGCATCCTGAACGGGTTGAGAGCCCAGTATCCCGGCCGGTTGATCTTTCGTGCATAGAAAGCGGAGATCGAATGGCCCTTTTCTTCCTGCAACGGAACGGATAGGTTGACGTTCGGGAAGAACGACAAGTAGGTATTGCGGCTCTTTTCGGTCGGAGTGCCGTCGAACATGGAGATTACCGGTGTGGCATGGGTATATTCCCCCCTCAACCCGAGCGAATATCTAACGGGCCCTACGGACGAGTTGAACACCGCATAAGCCGCCGCTATTTTTTCGGTGTACCGTTGCTTTACGCTGTATTTGCAGTCCAGTTCCCAATTGTTACCGGATATATTGCCGTAATACCGTGAGTCGTCGTCGAGCGAAGTGTAAACGAATTTCAGCCCGGCCTGCAGGCGGCTTTTAGCCGACAATACCTGTTCGAGCGAGGCGGTCCCGGTCGCAACGGTATATTTGTCGTGGAGGTCGTTCCGGTAGAGGGTGTCGCGAGAGGTTCCCGCGTTCTTACCCGCGAAGTAGTAATGGGTGTTATTGAACAGGTTGTCCCCCGTGGAATTGGTCCGGGAGACATCCCCGATTACTTTGAAAACCGATCCCAGGGTATCGAGCCGCATGATATAGTTCACGGCCACATAGTGGTTCTGTGATTTTTTCACTTGCCGGTAAAGGCTGCTGTCAGTGGATATCAACCCGGGCGAATAGATGTTGGTCCACGGGGTTATGATATTGGGGTTATTGTTCGAGTAGTACGAATATTCGGCCCCGACGGACTGGCGGTCGTTAATGTCGTAGATAACCCCGAACCGGCCTCCGCCATTATGGTCTTTATCGACAACTCCGGACCGGGAATCGGTCACCGTAGAGCCGGCCGTATTTCTTTCCTCCAGGGAAACCGTGCCTTTCATCTGGTCGTTATAGACCCGGGTATAGAACGCCAGTTTACCGGTGCGGTAGTTGACCGTTACGCTGGGACGGTAGGTATAATAGTTGTCGCCCCAACTCATACGCATGGACGGGGAGACCTCGAGGCCCGCATCGCGCCGCTTGCGTAAAGTGATCTTGATCACCCCGCCGCTGGCCGAAGCATCATAATCGGCTCCGGCACGCGGGATTATCTCGATACGGGCGATATCTTCGGCATTGATGCTGCGCAGGTAGGAGATAGCCTGTTCGTCGCTTATGTTTAGCACCCGGTCGTTGACTATCACCTGCGCGCCGGTCCGCCCGTCCACCATTATCCTGTCCTCGTTTATCCAGACGGCGGGTGCTGTTTTGAGGAACTCCTCCGCATTTTTGCCCACCGCATCGAGGGTCCCGGCTACATTCAATATGAAGCGGTCCGCTTCCCGGGTTATGCGCTGTGCCCGGACGCTCACCTGCCCGATATCGGTTGCCGAGGGGGCCAGAGAAAAGTCGGCCTCTACGGTACCCGTCGAACAGGCCAGTTCCCGGACTTCGGGAAGATACCCGATGCAACTTACATTAAACAGGTAATGACCCTCCTCCAGTATAAGGGAGTACTTCCCGTCCTGGCCGGCTACCGTCGCCCCTGCGACGGTGGAATCGGCATGCATCGCTACCACGGTAGCGTATTCGACGGGGTTACCGGTTCCCTTTTCGGTTACCACCCCGCTAATCCCTACCCCTGCCTGTGCCATCGAAAGAACGGGAAAAAACAGCACCGCCAAAACTACTAATCCTACATTAAGTCTGTTCGCTTTCATAATAGTAAATATTAAAAGGTACCACACAATTACAACTTCTTGGTTATGCAAATATAAAACTTTTTATTTATACTATGCTATACATAGTACCAATAAAAGTTAACCTCAATATATAAATACGGAATAAAAGGCAGTTATACAGGTGGTTTCCGAATACATTTTTTTTATTCAAAATTCATAAGCCGGATAAGGAAAGCATTTACCCGGTTTTGTCAAATAGATTATCCAGTTCAAGCCGGTCCTGGGTGAGTATGTGCGGCATTAAATTCCCAAAATCCCTAAAAATGCGTTACTTTGCGGGGTTTTGTCAGGCTCCGCAGCCGGAGCGGGCGTTGGTACACAATTTGGACACAGAGGTAAGGAACGAAAAACAGACAACGATGGCAACCATAGAGAACAACACACAACAAACTGAAAATAGAGAGGTTAACAACCAGCAGAATCCCGCTGGGCCGGAATGCGGCTGTGAAAACGAACCGGCGCAACAGGACAATTTGACAGGCGAGCCCAAGAACGATGCTGACAGCCCGTCAGGGGAATTCGTCCCTCCTACCCCGCAGGAGGAAGCCGCCGTTTGGAAAGATAAATATATGCGCCTGTCGGCCGAATTCGACAACTACCGCAAGCGCACCCTCAAGGAGAAAATGGACCTCACCCAATACGGGAGCGAGAACGTTATCAAGTCCCTGCTTCCCGTGCTGGACGATATGGACCGGGCCATCGAGTCCATGTACAATACCGAGGATATCGAGTCGGTGCGCAGCGGGATCGAGCTGATAAGGACCAAACTGGTAGACACCCTGCGCAGCCAGGGACTCAACGAGATAGAAGCCGTGGGCCAGAAGTTGGACACGGACTACCATGAGGCGGTGGCTAAGACCCCGGCCCCGGACAAGAAACAAAAGGGATGTATCGTTGACATCGCCCAGAAAGGTTACTGCCTGAAAGAAAAGGTGATCCGCCACGCCAAGGTCGTCGTCGGCGAATAGATAAGCAAAAATGGCAAAAAAAGATTATTACGAAATACTGGGTGTCTCCCGGGATGCGAGCGCCGACGAAATAAAGAAAGCCTACCGCAAGGCGGCCATCCAATACCACCCGGACAAGAACCCGGGAGATAAGGAAGCCGAAGAGAAATTCAAGGAGGCGGCCGAGGCCTACGACGTGCTGAGCAACCCGGATAAGAAAGCCCGATACGACCAGTTCGGACACGAAGGGATGGCCGGTGCGGGCGGATTCGGCGGCGGGTTCAGCGGCGGCGGGTTCTCGATGGAAGATATTTTCCGCAACTTCGGCGACATTTTCGGGGGTCATTTCGGCGGCGGGTTCAGCGGATTCGGCGGAGGCGGTGCGGCCTCGCGCGTGAACCGGGGTTCCGACCTTCGTATAACGGTAAAGCTCACCCTCAAGGAGATCGCCAACGGAGTTACCAAGAAGCTAAAGATCAAAAAAATGGTCGCCTGCGACAAATGCGGCGGCTCCGGAGCTAAGGACAGCAATTCTTACGCCACCTGTACCAACTGTAACGGCACGGGCTATGTGACCCAGGTGGTAAATACGTTCTTCGGGCGGACCCAAAGTACCACGGTATGTAACGTGTGTCACGGCGAGGGCCGGATCATAACCGACAAATGCGACAAGTGCCACGGCGAGGGGATCGTCCAGGGCGAGGAGGTTATCGAGATCAAGATACCGGCCGGCGTGGGCGAGGGTATGCAGCTGTCCGTAAGCGGCAAGGGAAA
The DNA here is from genome assembly GCA_021201825.1 of Alistipes sp. GTDB lineage: Bacteria > Bacteroidota > Bacteroidia > Bacteroidales > Rikenellaceae > WRDF01. Next base: position 82,124 of record JAJQED010000016.1, on the reverse strand, counting down.
TGCGGCGCGGCACGGCGGGGTGAACGGCGATCTGCTGGTACTGATCGAGGAGGAACCGCATCCGGACCTGGAGCGTGACGGCAACGACCTGCTATACAACCTCAGCATCACGATACCCACGGCGGTTACCGGCGGACAGGTGGAAGTGCCCACCATCGACGGCAAGGCCAAGATCAAGATACAACCCGGCACCCATGCCGGACAGGTCCTGCGTTTGAAAGGCAAGGGGCTGCCGGACATTAACGGTTACGGAAAGGGAGACATCCTGGCCATCGTGGATATCGCCGTCCCGTCGAAGATCAACAGTTCCGAGAAGAAGCTCATGGAAACCCTTGCGGGTAGTCCCTCGTTCAAAAAGCCCGAGAAGAGCAAACAGAACATCTTCGACCGCATGCGCAGTTTCTTCCGCTAAACGGAGCCGCCCCAGGGGGAAAACCTCCCGGTGGTGCAGACTAATAATTAAAAGATAGCGTTTTAATAAAGAAGCCCGGCTTACCGGGCATTCTTTTATGTATCTTTGTAGAGTCGACACAAATTTTTTACCGCCATGTTGAAATTCACTGCATTCCGGACCCAAAAACCCCGCCAGTTCAATTATATCCCGCGTTTTTACGATCCGGAGAAAGAGGCCCGTGAAGAGCGCCGAAAACAGGTGCTCGGGATATCGGACGTGGACGAGGGAGGTGAGTATACACCGGGCAAATATATCCGCAGTAATATGCGGGCAAAGGTACAGGGACAGAAGAAAGCAAAGAATAATGTCCTGGGCTGGCGCATTACGGTCATATTTGCCCTGACGGGATTGAGTTTATGGATATGGCTCGACAGCCTCCCGGTACTGATCGCCTCATTGCTGGTCGCGTTCATAGCCGGGCGGGTATTGAGCAAGTAACCCTGCCGGCACACCCTTAAAGCCCGAATTTAGCTTTATAGATGACAGAGAAGATAAAACTGCTGCCCGAAGCCGTAGCCAACCAGATAGCGGCGGGAGAGGTCGTCAACAGGCCCGCCTCCGTGGTCAAGGAGATGATGGAGAACGCGGTGGATGCCGGCAGCCGGAATATAACGGTTTGTTTCCGCGACGGCGGCAAAACCCTTATACAGATCGTGGACGACGGCTGCGGCATGACGCCGGCGGACGCCCGCATGGCGTTCGAACGCCATGCTACGAGCAAGATATCCAATGTGGAGGACATTTACAGGCTCTCCACGTTCGGTTTCCGGGGGGAAGCCCTGGCCTCTATCGCTTCGGTAGCCGAGGTGCAGTTAAAGACCCGGACGGAGGGGGAACAGGTGGGCACGCAGATAGAGCTGGCCGCCGGTAATTTCGTATCACAGGACCCGGTTAGCTGTCCCGTAGGGTCGCAATTCTTTATCCGCAACCTGTTTTATAACGTTCCGGCCCGCCGGCGTTTCCTGGAGAAGAGTTCCACCGAATCGCGCCATATCACTGCAGAATACCAGCGGGTAGCCCTCTGCAACCCCGAGATCGGGTTCTCGCTGTATGACGGCGATTCGCTTATCTCCAAACTCCCGCCCGCTACCCTGCGCCAAAGGATTTGCAGCGTCATCGGAAAAAACATAGGGCGTAATTTACTCGATGTTAGCGCCGAAACTTCCCTTGCCCGGATCGAGGGGTTCGTGGGCAGGCCCGAGTCGGCCCGCCAGAACAACCGCGAACAGTTCCTGTTCGTGAACGGCCGTTATTTCAAAAGCCCGTATTTCCATAAAGCGGTAGTTTCGGCCTACGAAAAACTGATCCAGCCCAATACCCAGCCCTCATACTTCCTTTATATAACGGTCGATCCCGTTAAGATCGACGTGAATGTCCATCCGCAAAAGACGGAGGTAAAGTTCACCGACGGCAGCGATATCTGGCAGATAATAAATGCGGCAGCCCGGGAGAGCCTCGCCAAGTCGGGGGCGGTACCCAGCCTGGACTTCAACCTCGACGCCTCGGTAGAGATACCCGTTTCGCGCAATAAGGCCGTTTATTCACAGCCGCGCATAACCGCAAACCCCGAGTTCAACCCGTTCGAGAAATACGGGGACGATATAGAGCCTGTAGAGAACGAGAAACTCCTGCCGGACCTGGACCCTTCACCGGAGGACATGCCCGACGGACGGCCGACCAGAAGCAGTGGCGGCGGCGGCAAATCGGGAGGCCGGTCCGCAGCTGTCCGGTGGGGAGCCGGAAGCGGAATCGAAACGGACGGGACGGACAATACCGGCGACCTCGAGTTCATAGACAGCCTTGTCGGCACCGACCTGTCGGACAACCGTGACGCTGACAGCATATTCGAGGACGAATCGTATATCGAGTTTATCAGCGGAGACGAGGCCCTACAGGGGCGCCTGTCGGTGGAAACCGACCAGCAGATGCCCGTAATGCCGTTGGGAAGCAGGTATTTTACAACGGTGATGGACGGCAGCCTCGCGGTGGTAGATATACCCCGGGCCCTCGAAGCCGTGCTGTACGACCGGTTCATGAACATGCTGGCCAACGGATCGAGTGTGAGCCAGCAGCTTCTCTTCCCCGAAACCCTTGCGATGTCGGTGGACGATATATCGGCAATGAGGGAATACGCGGGAGATTTCTCGTCGTTTGGCTTCGACATAGCCATCGGGGAGCAGGAGATAGAAGTGAGGGCCCTGCCGGCCGATTTCACCGACCTGCCGGTGGAACAGCTTGTCTACGACCTGCTGGACGCAATGCGGGACGGAACGGCGGGCGAAGAGATACGCAGGCGCAAGGCGGCCTCGGCTTTGGCTTCCATCGGCTCCATGTCACGGTGCCGGATAAAGACCTCCGAGGAGATATCCCAGCTTCTTGGTCAACTGCTCTCGTGTGCCAATTACAGCTACACCCCGGCGGGCAAGAGGACGATGGCCCTCATTACGGAGGACGAGATTCGCAAAAAAATGTCATAACCTGCATTTTGCAGGTTATTTGCAGATATTTACCGACCGAAGTTTTAACTTTGCACCCCGGCCGGATGGCCGGATTGAAATATTAAACACGCTGAAAGATGCTTGCAAGTAACCAGTTCTCTACCCCTCCGGTAGTCAAGAACCTGCTTATCATAAACGCCCTTTTCTTCCTTGCCGTGGAGGTTCTTCCGGTCCAGTCCGTCAACTGGATATACGAGAACTTCGCCCTTTTCTTCTGGAACAGCCCGTTCTTTAAGCCCCATCAGGTCATAACCTACATGTTCCTGCATGCAGGATTCGCCCATTTTTTCTTCAATATGTTCGCATTGTGGATGTTCGGGCGCGTTCTGGAGTACGACTTGGGGAGCAAGAGGTTCCTGACGTTCTATATGGTGTGCGGTATAGGTGCTGCCCTGCTTCAGCTTGGGGTACAATGGATCCAGGCCGGGTCCATGAATCCCGTGGAATTTACCCGGCTGTTACAAACACCCACGGTTGGAGCCTCCGGGGCTATTTTCGGGATCCTTTTAGGGTTCGGGATGCTCCATCCCAACAGCATAATAATGCTGCTGTTCCCCCCGATCCCGCTCAAAGCCAAATATTTCGTTATCATTTACGGGGTGATCGAACTGTCCCTCAGCTTCTCGGGCCGGATGGATAATATAGCCCATTTCGCCCACGTAGGCGGGATGCTCTGGGGCTACCTGCTTCTGCGCTGGTGGAAGAAAAAAGGGCGGCTGTACTATTAAAACCGCCCCGTACCGCAGGTTTTTATTACCTTTACAGGGCTCTATCTCGTTAACCGCGATTGAAATACTCCGATACATACGGCTCCGGTTACGGCCAACCGCGCAAAAGGAAAAAAGGCAGGACGAATCTGCTGGATGTCGTGATGCTCCTGTTGACCCTTGTGCTTGCCGCCGCACTTATAATGGCTTATATGGCACGGTATATCCCGCCCTCGTCGGGCTGGATTTTCGCGTTTGCAGGGCTGGGTGCGCCTTTGTTATTTGTGATCAATATCATACTGTGCCTCTACTGGATCATCCGGTGGCGATACTGGGCCATCCTGCCTGCGGTCGTCTTCCTGGCCGGGGTGGGCTACCTGCCGCTGTTTTTCAAACCGTCAGTCAGTAAACATTACGAAGGGGAGACAAAAGGGACCCTGGGCGTGATGACCTACAACGTTATGGGGTTCCTGTATGAAGATGAGGCAGGAACCCGTCGCTCGAGCATTGACAGTATAGGCCGGCTGGTAAAAGAGTTCCAGCCCGACATCCTCTGTATGCAGGAGTTCCAGGCCCGGAGCGGAGAGCAGAAAGAGCAGATCGACTCCGTATTCGGGATGAAATACAGCGCGGTAAGGTACAAGAAACCGAACTCCAGGGACGGGGGCTGGGGCCTGGCGGTTTATTCCAATTTCCCCATACTGGAGGCCGGGCTGATGGACTTCCCGGGCTCCAACAACTCGGCCATGTGGGTGGACCTTGCCATTCACGGCGATACGGTCCGCGTGTTCAATAACCATCTTCAGACCACGTCGGTCAATACCTCCGACCGGGATTTTATCCAGAACCACGAATACCTCTCCCCGACCCAGAATCGGGACGAGCGGGTACGGGGCATCGCGTCCAAGCTCCGGCACAATTACCTTATTCGGGAACGCCAGGCCGACACCCTTGCACCTGTTATCCATGAGAGCCCGCAGAAGGTCATCGTCTGCGGGGACTTCAATGACACTCCCCTGTCTTACGTCTATTTCAAGATACGGGGCAGGCTCGCCGATACGTTCGCTGAGAAAGGCCAGGGGGTGGATTCCAATACTTTCCAGGGACTTTTCAACCTTTTCCGGATCGATTATGTGCTGCACTCGCGGGAGATCAAGGCCCTGCATTACCAGACCCTGCCTGCCGAGTTCTCGGACCATAAGGCGGTTTTCACCAGGCTGAAACTGCCGGATTAATCATCGGCAGAGAAAATAAAACGGCCCGTACTGTCAATACGGGCCGTTGTTATTCTTCGGGGGGCCGGTTAATCTTTCAGGTATTTTTCCACGGTTTCAACCGGCAAAAACATTTTGGCAGCAGTAGCCGCGATATCCCGGTCCAGTTCTCCATAGATTCTCCGGATGAATACCGGGAGCGCTTCGCCGATCTCGATCAGGTGACCGTCGGGATCGTAGAAACGCACCGTACGCTGCCCCCATGCCTCTTCATTTATCCCGTGCAGGAAACGGACATTATGCTCCAGCAGGGTCTGGTAATCCCGTTGGATATCATCCGTTTCGAAACATACCTCAAAGCGGCTCACCAGCGATCGGTCGGTGATTTTATCCATGCCGAGTTTTTCCGGGATAATATTTCCCTCCTGGATCTGCCAAACGGCGACTCCCTCCTCGAAGACAAAATTCATATCGCCGCTGTTTATTACCTCGGTAAGCCCGAGCACCCCGGCATAAAAATCCCGGGAGGCTAAGGCATCCCTGACGAACAGCACCGCCATCCCGTTTTTCAGTTCCATACTATTTCACGCCGAACGCGTAAACCGTCTGCTGGGTATAAACCTCTCCCGGACGCAGGATAGAGTTCGGGAAGTTCTCGTGATTGGGAGCATCGGGGAAGTTCTGGGCTTCGAGAGCGATACCGCTGCGGAAATCGAACGCCTCACCGCGTTTGCCGACGTTCGAGCCGTCCATGAAATTACCGCTGTAGAACTGCACACCCGGCTGGTCGGTATAAACGGTCATCACGATCCCGGTAGCCGGTTCGTATACTTCCACGGCGGGCACGTTCAGGTTACCGCCCGTGTTGAGAACGAAGTTATGGTCGTATCCCCTGCCGAAGTTCAACGCCTCGTAGTCCTCGTCGATACGTTCTCCGATCGGGGTCGGCGTCCGGAAATCGAGCGGGGTACCCTCTACGGGGACGATCTGCCCGGTGGGTATCAGCCCCTCGTCGGTAGCGGTGAAGCCGTCCGCATTGATCATCATTACGTGCGACAGGGAGGAGTTTTTAGCCGAACCGTGCAGGTTGAAATAGGCGTGGCTGGTCGGGTTGACTACCGTAGGGGCGTCTGTAACCGCCTGGTAATCTATTACCAGTTTGTTATCCGGGGTAAGGGAGTATACCACGGTTATATCCAGGTTGCCGGGGTAGCCGCCCTCGCCGTCTACGGCGCGGTAGATCATCTCTACGGCCGGGTTGCCGTCGTTGGTTTGGGTTTCATGTGCGTCCCAAACCTGGTAGGCGAAACCGGTACTGCCGCCGTGCAGGTTGTTCTCCCCGTTATTTGTCTCGAGCTGGTAATCGTTGCCGTCTATGGTAAACTGCCCTTTGGCGATACGGTTGCCGAAGCGGCCCACAACGGGACCAGTATTGTCCTCGGTATCGGACATATAACCCGCTATGCCGTCATATCCGAACACCACGTCACGGAAATTACCCTGGGCATCGGGAACCCAAAGGGCTACGATACGGGCGCCGTAGTTAGTGAACTGGGCGGTCATGCCATTCTCGTTTTGGATAGTGTACAAACCGATATGTTTACCGTCTTTATGTACATGGAACGCTTCGTCGGAAAGCAGTTCCACGCCGGTAGTTTTGGGGGCGTTCTCGCCGCAGGCTACCGCAAGGACAGCGAGCGGCAGGAGGAAAAGTTTTTTCATATTTTTTTATTTAAGTGAGTTTCCGTAAACAAAAATACCCAAAAACGCGAGATATCGTCCACCGTACCGCAGATTTTCACTGCAACCCGCTCCAAATAACACAAAAAGGGAGGAAGCTATGGCTTCCTCCCTTTTTGTGTTATCCGTCACCTTTATGTCAGACAATCTCCGGAATGTGTTTGACGTTGGCCCTGATGGTATTCCACAGCTCTCCGATGTTGCCCGAGACCACAACCTTTGCCATCGCCTCAACGAAACCCTTAACCTGCGATAACTCTATATGGGGCGGCAGGGCGAGTGAATCTGGGTCGGTCATCAGTTCAATCAGCACCGGACCCTGTATGTCGAAAGCATTTCGGATGGCGGTCTCGCATTTCTCGGGATCGTGTATCTGTACGCTCTCGATACCCATTGCCGCCGCGACTTTGGAGAAATCCGGGTCGTACATATCTGTCTGCCAATCCGGGAATCCGGCCACCTCCATTTCGAGTTTCACCATCCCGAGCGAGCGGTTGTTGAATACGAATATCTTAACGGGGAGATTATACTGCACTATGGTGGCGAGGTCGCCCAACAGCATCGAGATACCGCCGTCCCCGCACAGTGCGACGACCTGCTGCCCGGGACGGGCCAGGGCCGCCCCGATAGCCTGCGGCATGGCGTTGGCCATCGAACCGTGGTTGAACGACCCGAGCATTTCCCGCTTGCCGGTACCGTTGATATAACGGGCACCCCACACGCAGCACATACCGGTATCCACCGTAAATATGGCATCTTCTGCGGCATACTTATCTATAAGCGTGGCGGCATATTCCGGTGCGATCTTTTTGTCGCGGCCCTCGATCTGAGCTTCCCGCTGCATAATACCGTCATGGTGCTTGTATTTTTCGAGGTATTTATCAAGGAACGAGCGGTCCGGCCGCCTGTCGACCAAAGGCGTTAGGGCCATTACCGTGTCCTGTACGTCACCGTGGATGCCCAGCGTGACCCTTGCCCGGCGGCCCAGGCGCTCGGGTCGCAGGTCCACCTGAATGATCTCGCAGTCCGTGGGCAGGAAAGCGTCATAGGGGAAGTCCGTACCGAGCATTATCAGCAGGTCGGCTTCCTGCATGGCCTCGTATGCGGTAGGATAGCCCAGGAGGCCGGTCAGGCCGATGAAATAGGGATTGTCATGGTCCATATAGACCTTGGATTTGAACGTACAGGCGACCGGGGCATTGATCTTTTCGGCCAGTTGCAGGACCTCTTCCCTACCCTCCCGGGCTCCCATACCGCAGAACAATACAATTCTGGAAGCATTGTTTATCTTTTCGGCCATCTTCTCCAACAGCCTGGTCTCCGGGATCACACGGGGAGAGGTGACGAATACCTGGTCCGAAGAAGCGTTACTGGCGGAACGGGCGCTGGCAAGGTCGCCGGGCAGGCCGATCACGGCCACTTCTTTCCTGCCTACCGCATGCTGCAATGCCCCGTGAAGCATCCGAGGAAACTGCTCCGCCGTGAGGGCCATGCGGTTATACCCGGAACAATCCTCGAACAGTTTGACCGGCTGTGTCTCCTGGAAATAGGTCGTTCCCATCTCATTCGAGGTTATCGCCGAAGCTATTGCCAGCACCGATGCCCCGGAGCGGTGGGCATCGTAGAGCCCGTTGATAAGATGAACATGGCCCGGGCCGCAGCTACCCGCGCAGCACGCTATCCCGTTTAACTGCGCCTCGGCACCGGCGGCAAACGCTCCGGTTTCCTCATGCCTTACATGTACCCATTCCACACTCTTATGCCGGCGCACGGCGTCGTTCACCGGATTGAGGCTGTCGCCGGTCACTGCATATATACGTTTCACTCCCGCCGCGTCGAGGGTATCGACCAGGCGGTCCGCCACTTTCTTTGCCATACTATTCGCTGTTAATAAGTTAGGCCTAATCAATCGCAAAGAAAATGCCAGCGGGAGCCGGCATTGTTTTTTGTGGGCATATAACGCGAGGTCGACAAATGATCCGGCGGCACCGTGAAACGGGAATTCCGAACGGTCCCGGTATCTGTAAACCGGGAAAGACGTATCAGGTGGACGGCACGGTGGTCACCCCGTGGGAATCTTTGGCCCATCTGTCCTGGGCGCGCAGTACCTGCTCAATAACATCGCGGATACAACCCTCCCCGCCTTTGAACTGGGAAACATAACGGGCAACCTCGAGTATCTCCACGGCCGCATCTGCCGGGCACACCGGAATGCCGCTGTACCGCATGGCATCCAGGTCGGGAATATCGTCTCCCATGAACATCACCTCTTCCGGCTGTAGTCCCCGTCGCTCCATATACTCTTTCATTACCGACAGTTTGTCGGCACAATTGGAATGGAATTCTGTGACCCCCAACAGCTTGAACCTCATCTCGAGGCTTTTCCCGCGTCCACCCGTGATTATGCAGATATCGTAGCCTGCCTTGAGGGCATAGGCCACGGCGTAACCGTCCTTGGCATGGTATTTACGGATAAAATCGCCGTCGGGCGTGGGAATTATCCCCCCGTCGGTGAACACCCCGTCCACGTCGAACACGAACGCACGGACGCGGGCTATATCTTCTTTGAAGTTTCCCATATACTTTTGCTGAGGTTGATGTAAATATTTTTCAGGTCCGGTTTTTCGGTGAGCAGGTCGCAATGGGCACTGCGGGTCTGGAAATCGTTGCGGATGGCAGGGCCGGTCTGCGTCTGGCGGGGCGACGGGGCATCCACTGCCTTGGCGGCGGTTTCGGTGATAAGCGGCTTCAGTACCTCGAACCCTACCCCGGCTTCGGTTGCGAGCTGCTCACCCACGGTATACATATAGTTGGTGAAATTGGATGCGAAAACGGCCGCCGCATGGAGCATGGACCGGTTACGGGAATCAAGTTGGCGGGCCTCCACACCGAGTATCTCGCCCAGGAGTTTCATGGCCGTAAGGGCAATATCGTCCGATGCCTCGATAAAAACCGGGATCGACGGAAAATCCAGCTCGCGTCCTTTGGTGAACGTCTGCAAGGGGTAAAAGACCGCCTTGTGTTTTACCTTGTCGGAGAGCGAGGCGATAGGCCAGCTCCCTGCCGTATGCGCTACTACGGCATCTCCGAAGTCCAGCGATGCGGAGAGGGTCGGGATGGCCCGGTCCGATACGGCGATAATGTAAAGCTCCGCCTTGGCAAGCTTTCCCGGTTCGCTGGCGAAACGGCATCCGGCGATCTTGGCGATCGAGATCCCCTCGGCGGTGTTGCGGGAATATATCTGTACGGGTGGGTTCCCGGCATCGGTAAGCGCCCGGGTAAGCGCCCACGCAAGGTTACCGCTCCCGATAACGACTATCTGGGTCATATTTCAATATCCGTAAGTTCGGTTAGTTTAATGTTATAGCGCGAATCGATGGAAAGCTCCTTGATGCGGTCCATTATCTCGTTCACCCGCTTCATATTTTCGTTGCCGTGGTAGGTCTGGCCCGACTGCACCGAGCTGTTGCTCTCCACTCCGTCCACAACGTCCATTACCGTAATATCGTGGGCGTCACGGGACGGGATATAATAATTGGTCTTCTCGTCCTCGTCGTTGACCACCCCGGCCACAAGGTGCGCTTTTTCCATATCGAAGATAACGTCCCGCACAATACGGGTAGGCATCCCGAGCTCCTCGGCTACCTGTTCCGAGCTGACCGGCCCGTCGTTTTTCACGTAATGGCGCACGATAATGAGCATCGCGGCAAGCATTACCTTACGGCGATTCTCGTAGCTCATGTGGAGCGATTCCCGCTCCTGTTCGTACTGCGAGATGTTCTGGTACGCGAAAGAAAGTTCCGCACCGAACAGCACGATGGTCCAGCTGGCCTGCAGCCAGATCAGGAAAAGCGGCAGGGCGGCGAAGCTACCGTAAACGACGTTGTAGCTCGTTATATATTTCTGGGCGAATACATACCCGATCTGGAATATCTGGAAAGCCGTACCGGCGATAACCCCGGCTATCAACGCCCCCTTGAACTTAACTTTCGTATTTGGCATCACATAGTAAACGAACGCGAACATAAGCCAAAGCACCACAAGCGACAACAGGCTGAAGACAATATCCACGAGCCAAGCACCCGAAAAGCTCTCGAGCCGGGTCCGGACATAGGTCACCAGGCCGCTCGAAACAAGCCACAAGATCGGCGCTACCACCACTACGGCCACATAATCGCTGAACTTGCGGGCCAGCGACCGCTGTTTCTTTATCTCCCAGATATTATTCAGCGCCTTTTCCACGTTGCCGAACACCTTGACCACGGACCAGAACAGAACGAGGAACCCGACCGAGGCCACGATACCGCCGCGTGCCCGCATCAGGCGGTTATTGGCCCATTCGGTTATCTGGTCTATTATCACGGTATATTCCGGGAACTCAGTATAGAGGTAGTCCGTAAGGCTGGTATCCAACCCGAACCCCTTAACTATACCGAAGATAAGCGCCGCGATCGGCACGATGGACATCAGGGTGTACATCGTAAGGGCGGCGGCCCGCACCCCGATATCGTGTTCGCCCGCCCCGCTGAGGGTATAGGCGATGATACGGAACGGACGAATGAACCACCGCTGCTCGGGATTACCGTTCGCATCGGGGGTCGATTTCTGCCAGAGGCCGTGGCGGAAAAAATCTATTATCTTTTTTATCATCCGGTAACGTAGGCTGACTCGGGTCCATGCGGACCGAAAGCAATTACGCAAAAATCAAACAATATCCAGCAAATATATGAATTTCCGCCCATAAGCCCGAGCGCTCACTCCATATCCCCGCCGGCTTGGTCTGCAAGCAGTATAAAATAGCGGATGCCGCCGGCGGCCACTACGGCGGCGAACCGGGTGCCGCCCTCCATGATCCCGAGTTGTCGGGCGGCATGGGCTGTCCCGCCGGGCATATCCCGCATTATAAGGTTGAGCCTTTCGATCCCGGCGGTCCGCAGGAAAGCCTTGATTTTACGGGGGTTAAAGGGCATTATTTTATCTATGCCGTATAAACGGCTGCCAAACTGCGGAAGCGGTTCACTCCCGTAAGCTAACCCATGCTGTGAGGTCATACCCCATCCGAGTGACGCGTAATAAACCGGGGCGATAGCGCTCTTAACCAACGCTACGTCGGGGACCGCCATGTACCGAGCTTTTTCTATCCCCGGACCGGCGGGGACGGTTATCAGTCCCGGGGTGCCGCAATAACGTTCCGTGAGTGAACCGCTCCCCGTTATTCGGGCTTCTACCCACTGGCCGGTGACCGCTTCCCCGGTTTCGACCAGCACCTCCTTGCACTCACCTTTATCCGAAACCACGGTTATTTTGGTTCCCGGTCCGAAAATGCGGAATGCTTCGTGGATATCGAAAAGCGGCGATAATTTGATAACTACCCGTGGTGCCGTCCGCTTGAGGACGGGAAGCAATGCCTGGATATCCGGGGAACACTCTTCGAGAGCCGCCACACGCCTGCCGTCGGCAGTGCGACGGTCCGGGTCGGCATATACTATATCGGCCCGCAAGTCCGGATAGGCCGCGAGGAATTCCTTTGCCGGGGAAGTTACCACCTCTATATTGGAGGCCCCGAGCAATTTGAAATTATACCGGGCTACCTCTGCAAGGAGCGGGTCCCGCTCCAGGGTTATTACCCTGCCGGACGTCCTCGACATGGCAAAGCTGTCCACCCCCAGGCCACATGTAAGGTCAAGGCATAACTTTCCGGAAAGGCCTTTCTCCAGCGCTACGGTTTCGCCCGTGGACTGTTGATAAGCCCGTGCAGGGATCACACAGCGGGCTTCGTAATATGAGGGGAGTTTGGCCCGTGATCTTTGTAAGTATTTTACCCGTGTTGCAAGGTCCCGGGCAAACGGTATCCGCTTGTCCAAAGCGATGGCTTCCGGGTCCCGGTCTATATTAGCTTCGACGGCCTCAATAAAATCCGGCAGGCGGTAGAGTTCAAACTCGCTCGGGATTATCATACGGGTAAATTTAAACGTGATCTGCGGGTTTCTACGTACCGTCGCAATGGGTAGGAAGCTGAAATAAGAATGCAATACAACGCAACTGCGGCCCACAGCGGCAGCTCCGCCTCGATATTACCCCATCCCAGTGAGGCACACCACCGCATCATGGCATTCTGCACCGATACCGCCGCTGAAGCTATCCACCCAAACAGTTCGCCGGCAAACGCGAACGGCCAGACGAGCCATATAACCCCGGTGAATACGATAACATGGGCCGTAAATATCACCACCGGGTTGACCAGTATCCCGGCCAGAGGCACCGACCCGAACCAATATGAAACGAAAGGCGCCACGGCCAGCGAAGCCACAATAGCTACCAGATATACGGAGATCAGGGTATCCCCCAATTTGCTGCCGGTACGCAGCAAACCGTATAGCGGGCCGAAGAACAGGACGATGGCCAGCACGGCGGCATAGGAAAGGATAAAGCTGGGATCGGCCGCGTTATTTGGATTCAAGGCCAGCATCACGAATGCCGAGCCCGCAAGTATATTCAGGGCGTTACGGCCAACTCCGCCGGCCAGCGCGAACTGCAGGAACGAGAACATAAGTGCGGCGCGCACTACGGACGGGGATAACCCTGCCGCAGCGGCGAAAAGCCAGACGACAAATGCGGCGACTATATTCTTTAGTATATGTCCGCCCCGTACCAGCGGCAGGAGATATAGCAACAGGTTTACCAGTATAAAAACAATGCCCACATGCAAACCCGAGACGGCCAGCAGATGGGCTCCGCCGCCCTGGCGGTAAGATTCCCGGGTGGCGCGGTCGATACTCCGTTTGTCCCCGCTCACCATTGCCGTCACGACCGGTATATGGCCGCCCGGTTCCGGCAAAGAGGAGACTTTCCGGACCGCACGGTTATGTAAGATACTCACCAATCCTATACTGGCACTGCCGCTGGCCAGCAAGGAACTTTCGGTGACGTACATCCTGCCGGCCAAGCCCCTCCGTTTCATCAACGCACCGTACGACCCGTCGGCCGGACTATAGGCATTGAAATACCCTTTTACCAACAACCGCTCCCCGGAAGTGATCTCATGCCGGGGAGCAAGGTAAATATTTATACCGAAGCCCACCGGCAGCCATTCCGCCGAATCCGCGATCCTGTAAGAAGTTACCCGTGCCCTGGACTGCTGCCAGTTTCCTGTCCGTACCGGTTCCTCTCCGACAACCACCTCGGCATAAATATATTCGCCTGTCGGTAATCCCGAGGTATCGGGTGCGGCCAACGAAGCGGCCCCGGCGAAAAAGAAAAATACGGAAAGCCACGGGTAAAGCGACCCGGACCAATGGCCGTTATCCCGTAACAGCATCCACCCGGCCGCCCATGTCACGGCAAGGCACGCCGCCGCATAACCCCACCCGATGCCGGTGGCAGTGGCAAACAGTATCCCCGCACCGGCCGGGACAAGCAGTTTAACGAACGGCGCCATGCCGTAAAATTAACGATATTTACCGGATGGAAGTCCATCGGGCAGTTTGCCCGAAAATAAAACGGGTAGAGGACCTGGGGTCCTCTACCCGTCAGCGGTCACCGGGACCGTTATTTATTTGCGGTTACGTTCCGGACGAAGCGTACGCACTACCTCGCCGGTCTGCCACATTTCGCTCTCGCGCAACTCGCGCAGTTCCTCTTCCAGTTTTTCCCGGTAGTCTGGCTTGCTGTTGCAGTCGATAGACCGCTGGGCCTCGTTACCGCAAGCCACTTCCGAATATAGTTTGCGGAAAACCGGGAGGGTTGCGTCCCTGAAAGGCTGCCACCAATCCAGCGCGCCGCGCTGTGCCGTGGTCGAGCAGTTGGCGTACATCCAGTCCATGCCGTTCTCGGCTACCAGCGGCATAAGGCTCTGGGTCAGCTCCTCCACTGTTTCGTTGAACGCCTCGGAGGGAGTATGGCCGTTCTCGCGGAGCATCTGGTACTGGGCGGCGAATATTCCCTGGATACATCCCATCAGGGTTCCCCGTTCGCCGGTCAGGTCCGAATAAACTTCGCGCTGGAAGTCGGTCTCGAACAGGTAACCCGACCCCACACCGATACCCAGGGCGACAACCCGTTCCCATGCACGGCCGGTTGCGTCCTGGAAGATGGCATAGCTGGAGTTCAGGCCGCGTCCCTCGAGGAACAACCTGCGCAGGGAAGTTCCCGACCCCTTGGGTGCAACGAGTATAACGTCCACGTCCGCAGGCGGTACGATACCGGTTCTGTCTTTATAGGTCACCCCGAAACCGTGTGAAAAATAGAGGGCCTTGCCGGCGGTAAGGTGCTTCTGTATGGTAGGCCACAAGGCTATCTGTGCCGCGTCCGAAAGCAGGTACTGGATGATCGTCGCCCGCTGGCACGCTTCCTCGATCTCGAACAGAGTCTCGCCGGGAACCCATCCGTCAGCAACGGCCTTATCCCAGGTCTTGGAGTCTCTGCGCTGGCCGACTATTACGTTGAAACCGTTGTCTTTCAGGTTGAGCGACTGGCCGGGACCCTGTACACCGTAACCGATAACGGCTATCGTTTCGTCCCTGAGCACCTCGCGGGCCTTGTCGAGTGGGAATTCTTCGCGGGTAACGACGTTCTCCTCAACGCCCCCGAAATTCATTTTTGCCATAATTGTGTCGATTGATATGTTTATATTCCTGTTAATTTCCTGTCGATAAACTGGAGGCGGGATGTCAATCCTCGCCGAACTCCTCTATCTTTTCATGCAGGATATCCTCTATCGAATCCCTGTGCAGCACGACGCTCCCCGAGCGGGTGAACTCTATCAGCACTTTTTCGCGTTCCAGTTTCTCCTTAAGTTCGTCTATTTCCTCCCGTGTCCCGGTCTTCTCCATCACGACGTATGACGGATTGAACTCTATCATCCGGGCCATCATACTGCGCGAGAACGCGTCTATGCGGCCGTTCCCGCCCATATAACCGGACGAAATCTTATAGAGGGCGATCTCCTGTGTGATCAGTTCGTCCGGGGTGTAATAAGCCACGTCGATAACGTCGATGATATTGCGAATCTGGCGGGTCACCTTATCGATTATCTCCTGCGTTGTGAACGCGGATATCACGAACATACTTATACCCTTTATCGAAGATTCGCTCACCTTGAGGCTTTCGATATTGATCTTGCGGCGCAGGTAACAGACCGTTATCCGGTTCAACACCCCGATCTGGTTCTCGGTAAAAGCGATCACTATATATTCCCTGTTCATCCCTCCAAGCATTTATTCGTTGTAAATGGATTCGCCCAGGCCGGCCCCCGGGGGGACCATCGGGAAGACGTTCTCCTCGGGCCGCACTACTATCTCGAGCAGGTATGCCCCATCCGAACCGAGCATAGCATCTATCGCCGTTTCCATTTCCCCGGGCTGCGAAACACGGTTCGCCGGAATGCCGTAGGCCCCGGCTATCTTCGTGAAATCCGGGTTCTCCAACTCGGTGAACGAATAGCGGCGGTCATAGAACAGCTGCTGCCACTGTCGCACCATCCCCAGGTAGGAATTATTTAGTATGATGATCTTTACCGCGATACCGTTCTGCATAATGGTGCCCAGCTCCTGCATGGTCATCTGGAAGCCCCCGTCACCCATAATGGCCACCACCTGCCGCCCTGGCACCCCCATTTTAGCCCCTATGGCCGCCGGCAGGCCGAAACCCATGGTCCCCAGTCCGCCGGAAGTTATGAAACTGCGGTTGCGGTTGAACCGTGAGTAGCGGGCGCTGAACATCTGGTTCTGGCCCACGTCGGTAACTATGATGGCTTCCCGACCCACTTTTTCGGCCAGCGTACTTACGGCCTGGGCCATCGAGATGGTCTTCCCCTCGGGGTCGACCGTACGGGACACTACCCTTTGCTGTTCTTTCTCCCGGTATTCCTCCGCCAATGCGAACCACTCGGCCCGCTCCATATATTTCAACCCGACTTTCATCGCTTCGAGGGCCGACCGGGCGTCGGCATTCAGCGGCACGTCGCACCGCAGGTTCTTGCCCAGCTCCGCCTGGTCGATATCTATATGTATGATCTTCGCCCCGGGAGCATATTGCTTTACGGCCCCGGTCACCCGGTCGCTGAACCGCATGCCAATGGCGATAAGCAGGTCGCTCTTCTGGGTGAGCTTATTGGCCGGAATATTCCCGTGCATGCCGATATTGCCGATAAAGAGCGGATGGTCACTGCATACGGACGATATTCCCATAATAGTGGTAGCTATAGGGATATGGCCCGTCTCGGCGAATTCCGCCAGAGAGTTTTCCGCCCCGGCAAGGGTCACGCCCTGTCCGGCAAGGATCAACGGCCGCTCCGACTGGTTCACCATCCGTACGATGTCGGCAATCACGCCCGAATCCGGAGCCGGTTTGGGATTGTAACTCCTTAGGCCCAGGCACGGTTTGTAAGCGAAGTCGACCTCCTCTACCTGTGCGTTTTTCGTAATATCGATAAGTACCGGGCCAGGCCGGCCGGAACGGGCGATGTAGAAGCCTTTAGCTATCGCGGGGGCTATCTCGGACGCGGAAGTCACCTGGTAGTTCCATTTGGTGACAGGCATTGTCATACTTATGATGTCCGCTTCCTGGAACGCGTCGGTACCGAGCATGGTGGACGGGACCTGACCCGTTATGCAGACGATCGGTGTAGAGTCCAGCATCGCATCGGCAATACCGGTCACCAGGTTTGTAGCCCCGGGACCGGACGTCGCCAGGCATACACCAACCTTGCCCGTAGCACGGGCATAGCCCTGTGCGGCATGCACCGCGCCTTGTTCGTGCCGCGTAAGTATATGGGTTATCTTTTCGCGGTAATCATACAGGTGGTCGTATATGGTTATGACCTGCCCTCCGGGATACCCGAACATGATATCCGTCCCCTCTGCCGTCAGCGACAACAAAAGCGCATCGGCACCTTTTACTTTTTGTTTCTTCGCCATAAATCCTGCTTCCTGCGGGGTCATCCCCCGGCCGGGACGGGCGTTAACCGGTCCCGTTATTTCGTTGCTGTCTATTCCAGTTTAGCCTACCCGGCCTTACCGGGCTCATTTTGTTATTCTACCACCCGGACGCCACCCATGTCGGCCGAAGCCACAAGCGAGGCGTATGCCTTAAGGGCCCGGCTTACATCCCTGTCCCGGTTATGGGGTTCGTACTTCGTTTTGGCGCTTCGCCGGCGCTCCATTTCCTCCTCGCTGACAAGGGCCTCTATACGCCGGCCGGGTATGTCTATGCAGATCTGGTCGCCGTCTTCCAGCAAGGCTATCTCCCCGCCTGCCGCCGCTTCCGGCGAAACATGGCCGATGGAGAGACCCGAAGTGCCGCCGGAAAACCGCCCGTCGGTTATCAGGGCGCATTCCCGGTCGAGCTTGACGCTCTTGAGATAAGAGGTCGGATAGAGCATTTCCTGCATTCCGGGACCGCCTTTGGGACCCTCGTAACGGATAACCACCACGTCGCCGGCATTGACTTTCCCGGACAGGATGCCTGCGCAAGCCTGTTCCTGCGACTCGAATACCCGGGCCGTTCCCTCGAAGCGGAGGATAGACTCGTCCACCCCGGCGGTTTTCACGATACATCCATTGCGGGCGATATTGCCGAACAGCACGGCCAGACCGCCGTCCCGTGAATAAGGGTTTTCCAAATCGCGGATACATCCCTGTTCCCGGTCTACGTCATGGCTGTCGTAGTAATTAGCCTGCGAGGCGAGTTGCAGGTTGAACTTCCCTCCCGGGGCGGCCAACGACCGCCGTGCGGCATCGACGGTAATTTTCTCACTCAGTATGTCGTTCTCGTCTATCGCCGCATCCAGGTCCGGATAATCTATACGGCCGACCGATCCGTCGATCAGGCCGCCACGCCGCAGTTCACCCATAATTGACATTATACCCCCGGCCCTGTTGACCTCCTGGATATGGTAATCGGAATTGGGAGCCACTTTGCAAAGCACCGGCACCTTACGCGACAGTGCGTCGATATCGGCCATCGTGAAATCCACCCCGGCTTCATAAGCCACGGCAAGTAGGTGAAGCACCGTATTGGAGGATCCGCCCATGGCGATGTCGAGCGACATGGCATTCAGGAAAGCGTTGCGGGTGGCGATCGAACGCGGCAATACCGAATCGTCGTCACCGAAGTAGTACCGATCGGACGCCTCCACTATGGTCCTTGCCGCCTTACGGAACAACTCCTCCCGCTCTTTATGTGTTGCAATGAGGGTCCCGTTGCCGGGAAGTGCCAACCCGAGCGCTTCGGCAAGACAGTTCATAGAATTAGCCGTGAACATCCCCGAGCAGCTTCCGCAGGTCGGGCATGCCCCGCGCTCCAGGGCCGCTAACTTTTCGTCCGGGTAGGTATCGTCAGCCCCTTTTACCATGACGTCTATCAGGTCGTAATCCTGCCCGTCCACCCGGCCGGACTCCATCGGGCCGCCTGAAACGAACACGGCAGGTATGTTCAGCCGCATGGCTGCCATCAGCATTCCGGGCGTAACCTTATCGCAGTTAGATATGCAGACCATCGCGTCCGCCTTGTGGGCGTTGCACATATACTCCACACTGTCGGCTATTACCTCGCGCGAGGGCAGGGAGTATAGCATCCCGTCGTGGCCCATCGCTATTCCGTCGTCGATGGCAATGGTATTGAATTCGGCTGCGAAGCATCCCTGTTCTTCTATCCACTGCTTGACTTTCTGCCCGATACCGTGGAGATGCACATGGCCCGGAACGAACTGTGTAAAGGAGTTCACCACGGCTATTACCGGACGGCCCATCTGCTCCTCTTTCATGCCGTTGGCACGCCACAGGCTCCTGGCCCCGGCCATCTTCCGTCCCTGCAGGGTGGTACTGCTTCTGAGTGGTTTCATTTTTTCGTATCTTTGTCCTGCCTGGGCGGGCTACACGGGGTTGGCCGTAGAGCGGGTGCCACAGAGGACCTTAATAATAATGTGCAAGTTACACCCGCCGGAGCGGTTGCGGGTGAAAGATCACCCGGATTTTACGATGCCGTTTAACCTCCGTTTCAAGCCAAACCACGCATTAACAACGAGTTAACGGTCCGGAACTCACTACGACAAAAACGGGAGATTAACGATTTGTTAAATTTTGATTGCAAGTTACGGAAATTTCACAAATATACCGTAAACTCAGCCCCCTGGGATATTACCGGATGCCGGATTACCCGTAACGGAACAAAAAGACAATAAACCATAGAACCGATGAAACCGGAATACATTCCTTACGTAGAAGAACTTATAGAACTGGCGATAAAAGAGGATATCGGCGACGGCGACCACA
The DNA here is from genome assembly GCA_021201825.1 of Alistipes sp. Lineage (GTDB taxonomy): Bacteria > Bacteroidota > Bacteroidia > Bacteroidales > Rikenellaceae > WRDF01. The sequence continues at coordinate 62,240 of JAJQED010000016.1, read as the reverse complement.
CGTCGCTGGCTTCCATCCCGGCTGATGCCTACGGAAAGATGAAACTCCTGGTCAAACAGGACGGCATTATCGCCGGGATCGAAGTGGCCCAGATGGTGCTTCGCCGGTTGGACCCGAACGTAATCTTCGAACAGCTGATCGAGGACGGCACCCGGGTCAAACGAGGCGATATCGCTTTTTATGTCTCGGGCCGTATTATTACGCTTTTACAGGCCGAAAGGATAGTTCTCAATATCATGCAGCGCATGAGCGGGGTGGCGACGCAGACCTCCTACTATGTCGAAAAACTGGAGGGTCTGCATACGCAGGTCATCGACACCCGTAAGACCACTCCCGGGATGCGGGTCCTGGAGAAGATGGCAGTCAAGCTGGGCGGCGGCGGGAACCACCGTATGGGCCTGTTCGATATGATCCTGCTCAAGGACAACCATATAGATTTCGCGGGTGGTATCACCCGCGCGGTGAACGGCGTGAAAGAATACCTGGCCGCCAACGGCAAAAGCCTCCCCATCGAGGTGGAGGTCCGCACGCTGGAAGATATCGACGAAGCGCTGGCCGTCGGCGGGGTGGACCGAATTATGCTCGACAATTTCGACCTTGAGATGACCCGGGCGGCCGTCGCAAAAATAGCGGGGAGGGTCGAGACCGAATCTTCCGGGGGTATCACGTTCGAGACCCTGCGGGACTATGCCGAGTGCGGGGTGGACTTTATCTCGGTCGGGGCCCTGACCCACCAGATCAAGAGCCTCGACATGAGTCTCAAAGCGGTCGAGGAATAAGGGCGGGAAGACCTGCATTTTTAATAGCAAAACAAACATAACGTTATGAGGTATTGGGTTTTGGCAGTGGCGATGATGCTCCTTGCCGGACAGGGCGTCTCGCAGCACATGTTCGACTATAACGACCTGCGTAACGGGCGGTTCGCCCAGCGTGATGTGAAAGGTATAAGCCCTGCGGCGGACGGCGAGCATTACACGGCTGTCGAGGACGGGAAGATCGTGAAGTATTCCTACAAAATGGGGAAGCAAGTGGCCTCTTTCCCGGTCACCCCTGCAGAAGACAAACCGGTGCTGGACTACCGATTCAGTCCCGACGGCAGCAATATCCTCATTATGACCAAACGGGAACAGCTTTTCCGCCATTCCCATGCCGGGGAGTATTGGCTCTATGAACCCGGGCAGGATTCATGGACGCCGGTAACCGAGCGGTTCATCCAGGTCCCGCAGTTCGCTTCCGGAGACGGTAAAAAAGTGGTGTATGTTCACGATAACGACCTTTGGCTGGCCGATCTTACCAACGGGACCGAAACCCGCATCACCGCCGACGGGCTGCAAAACCATATCATCAACGGCCACACCGACTGGGTCTACGAAGAGGAATTCGGCTTTACCCGGGCTTTCGAGGTGTCGCCCGACGGAAGATACGTAGCTTTCCTGAAGTTCGACGAGAGCGAGGTTCCTGAGTTTTTTATCGGCAGGTACACAGGCAGCCTGTACCCCGAGCCGCTGGTTTTCAAATATCCCAAAGCCGGGGAACGTAATGCGACCGTAACTTTACACCTGTACGATATACAGGACGGCACCACCGTAGATATCGACACCGGGCCCGTCACCGACCAGTACATCCCGTTTATCGGGTGGAACCCGGCCGGCGAACTCTACTTCTACCGCCTCAACCGGCTCCAGAACCACTTCGAATTGCTTACCTGCGGCGCAAATTGGGTGCCCCGGGTGATCTACGAGGAGCGGGACCGCAAATACATCCAACGGCCCGACCGGGAGACCGTTACTTTCCTGCCGAAAGGGGACAGGTTCGTAGTCAAATCAGAGCGCAGCGGTTACCGCCACCTCTACCTGCACAGTGCCGAAAAGGGCGTTTTAGACACCCTGACCCGGGGCAACTGGGAAGTGACGCGGCTGTTGGATGTAACGGGCGACCGGGCCTATTACCTCTCCAACGAGGGATCGCCCCTAAGGAACAACCTTTACAGCGTGAAGCTTAACGGTAAAGGCAAAACCAAACTTACCGACGGAACGGGGTACTATTCCATAGCACCGGCCCCCGGTTTCAAATACTTTATAAGCCGCTTCTCCAACAGTACCACCCCGCTTACCGTCAGTCTCCATGACGGTTCGGGCAAGGTTATTCGGGTGCTCGAGGACAATGCCGAACTGCGGCAGACCGTCTTTAACCGTAAGGTGCCAAAGAAAGAATTTTTCCGCATCCCCAACGGCAAGGGGGCCCAGCTCAACTGCTGGATGATAAGGCCTGCGGACTTCAACCCCTCGAAAAAGTATCCCGTGATGATGTACCAATACAGCGGGCCCGGGTCACAGCAGGTGCTTGACCGCTGGACGCTGGACTGGCTGGACGTACTTGTACAGGAGGGTTATATAGTGGTTTGCGTCGACGGACGCGGCACCGGGGGCCGGGGAGCGGAATTCCGCAAAGTCACTTACGGCAACCTTGGCGGACCGGAAACTGAGGACCAGATCGCCGCGGCCAAATACATGGCAACGCAACCGTTCGTGGATATGTCACGGATCGGGATTTACGGGTGGAGTTACGGAGGGTTCATGGCCCTGAACTGCATCCTCAAAGGGGCCGACGTGTTCAAAATGGCTATTGCCGTTGCCCCGGTAACCTCCTGGCGGTTTTACGACACGATCTACACCGAAATTTACAACGGCCTGCCGCATGACAACGAGTGGGGTTACGACAACAATTCGCCCATAAATTTCGCCGACCGGCTCAAAGGCAAACTGCTCATCATACATGGCACGGCGGACGACAACGTCCACTTCCAGAATACTATGGCCATGACCGACGCTCTGGTGCGTGCGGGCAAGCATTTCGATTTGATGGTCTACCCGGACGATAACCACGGCATGGCTCCCACAGGCCGCCACCATGTTATGGAAAAAATGATCGCTTACACTCTGGAGAACCTATAATATATATACCATAATACGACAAGATACGGCCCCCGGCGGGCCGTATTTTGTTTTTCCGGTAAAACTGCATACTTTTGTCGCGGCCGCCGCTTGCGGGGCCTGAGGTTTACATATCGTTTTTAAAAGGGGTGCCTTCAACATTTAGGGCTGAGATTATACCCTTCGAACCTGATGCGGGTAATGCCGCCGTAGGGAGTGATGGAAAAGTTCCCCTTTTTCCGTTCTTTTAAAAACTTACAAGATGAAGAAATTCTACGTTTTCCTCGCCGTACTGGCGGGGCAGACGGCTATCGCCTCCTGCGTGATAGCCGGCACGGCGGCCGTCGTTCCTGACGGGCTGCAAACCGACACCGTACGCATGGTGGAACTCCAGCAGGTCGAAGTCATATCGACCCGGGCTGCAGTCAGGACCCCGGTCGCATACACCGATGTGGACCGCACCGAATTGAAGAAACTCAACACAGGGGTCGACTTGCCGTTCATGCTGCTGCGAACCCCCTCGGTCGTTACCACCTCGGACGCCGGGGCCGGCATCGGGTACACGAGCATCCGCATCCGCGGATCGGACGCAACTCGGATCAATGTCACGGCAAACGGGGTTCCGATGAACGATGCCGAGAGCCACGGACTTTTCTGGGTCAATATGCCCGATCTGGCCTCCTCGCTCGAGGATATACAGATACAGCGCGGGGTGGGGACATCGACCAATGGCGCCGGGGCGTTCGGCGGCACTATCAACCTGCGTACGCTCACGCTTTCCCCTACCCCGTACGCCGAATTTTCCGGGGGTTACGGTTCCTATAATACCCACCGTGAGACGGTCAACGTCGCTACCGGGCTATTAGGCGGCAAGTGGGCGTTCAACGCACGGCTGTCCAACATATCTTCGGACGGTTACCGCCATAACGCCTCCACGGACCTGAAGTCCTATTTCTTCCAGGCGGGATATTACGGACGCAATACGGTGGTGAAATTCATTACTTTCGGGGGCAAGGAGAAGACCTACCACGCATGGGAGGGGATCACTAAATCCCAGATGGAAGCCGACAGGCGCTACAACCCGTCCGGAGAGATGTGGGGATACGTGTACGATACCAACGGCGACCTGGTTTGGACCAGGGACGAGAACGGCAATGACGTACTTGCCACCCGTTTCAACGGCTTCTATAAGGATCAGACCGACAATTATACCCAGATAAACAACCAACTGCTGTTCACCCGGTACCTGACCGACCGGCTCACTCTGAACGTTACGCTCCACTATACGGATGGCGACGGCTATTACGAAGAGTATAAATCGGGCCGAAAACTGATAGAATACGGCCTGACCCCGTTCGTGCCGGCCGACCCCTCCCGCGAACCATATTACAGCTCGTCGAGCGGCACGGTTACCAAAAGCGACCTTGTGCGGCGAAAGAAGATGGACAACGGATTCGGCGGCGGGGTGTTCTCGCTGGATTACAATGCCCCCCGGGTACGGGCCACAATAGGCGGGGCGGCCAATAAATACAACGGCGACCATTTCGGCAATGTGATATGGGTGCAGAACTACAACGGCAACTACGGACTGCTGCCCAACCATGAGTATTACCGCAATAGAGGCGAGAAATTCGACGCGAACGTTTACCTGAAAGCCAACTGGAACGCCGCCCGTAACCTGTATATCTACGGGGACGTACAGTACCGCTTTATAAATTACAAACTACGAGGCGAGAACGACAAATGGGACGAAGATGAGAACGCTCTTCAACGGCTCGATTACGATAAGGATTACAATTTCTTCAATCCCAAAGCAGGGATATTCTATGAGATTAACCCGTATTGGAACGTCCAGGCATCGGTATCCATGGCCCATCGGGAGCCTACGCGCAACAATTTCCAGGACGCCGACGCCGGAAACCTCCCCCGGCGCGAGCGGCTGGTAGACTATGAGTTGGGAGCCAATTTCGGCAAAGGTATTTTCCGGGCCGGGGCCAACCTTTATTATATGGACTATAAGGACCAGCTGGTGCTCACCGGCGAGATAAACCATATCGGGGAGGCCATATCGACAAACGTCCCTGACAGTTACCGTGCGGGCATTGAGCTTACGGCCGGGGTCAGTATAACTTCGTGGCTGCGGTGGGACGGCAACGCGACGTTCAGTACCAACAAGATCAAAAATTACGTGGACCACCTCACAGACGACTATGCCTACGGGGATGGGGACATAGCAACGGAGCTGGGACGAACAACCATCGCATTTTCCCCGTCCGTGATCGCGGGAAGTGTATTTACGGTTGCGGTCCGTGGATTCGGGGCCAGTCTGCAAACCAATTACGTCGGCAAACAGTATGTGACCAATTCGGAGAGCGCCGCCTCGAAATTCGACGACATAGCACCCGAAGCCGATAAACTTCGGCTGGACGCTTACTGCACCTCCAACCTGACGCTGGATTATACGTTCCGTCTGCGGACCGTCAAATCCCTTACGCTCGGCTTTACCGTCTATAACCTGTTCAACGCAAAATACGAGAGTAACGGCTATGAATACACGCGCTTCGAGCTGGACGGGAACGGGAAAAGGGTCCGCAATAAAACCATGTATTACTTCCCGCAGGCAGGGACCAACGTTATGGGTACCGTCTCGTTCAGGTTTTGACAGGGTCCTCCCGCTTTATCCGGCACTGTAACCGGCCTTGGGGATGTAAACCTGTTTATAATCGCTAACTTTACCGCCGGGCAGTGTGCCCGGCGGCATATTCTATACAAGGATGAATTGGTTGGAAATATTAGGGGTCGGCACCGGCCTGCTGTATATATACCTCGAATACAGGGCGAGCGTATGGTTATGGCTGACCGGGATAGTTATGCCCGCCATCTATATTTACGTCTACTATGCGGCCGGGTTCTATGCCGATATGGGTATCAATGTCTATTTCCTGTTGGCCGGGCTTTACGGATGGGCCTACTGGCTGGGTAAGACCCGGCGAAAACCGACTGGCAGCACCGAGCAGGAATTGCCGGTAACCCATACCCCCAAGAAATACTGGCTGCCGTCCCTGGCCGTATTCCTTATCTCCTTTGCGGCTATCGCATTTATCCTGATCCGTTTTACGGACAGCCCCGTCCCCTACGGCGACAGCTTTACAACGGCCCTCAGTATAGTCGGCCTCTGGCTGCTCACCCGTAAGTATGTGGAACAGTGGCTGGTGTGGATCGTGGTAGATATCGTCAGCGCCGGTCTCTATTTCTACAAAGGGCTTATACTGACCACCGATGGCCAGCTTGTGCCGACCGGTTTCCTCTACCTGCTCTATACGGTGATAGCGGTCTTCGGTTACTTTAAATGGCGCAGAATGGCGCAATCGACGGATGGAGTTTAAAAATAAAATAACGCTCGGCTTTCCCGACCCGGATACAGCCCATACCGTGATCCTTGCCGACGGGGATTTTCCCTCACAGGGTTATGCCCGGGAAATACTGGATGGAGCGAAACGGGTAGTCTGCTGCGACGGCGCGGCGGATACCTATATATATAACGGCGGGACCCCGGCTGCGATAGTGGGCGACCTGGACTCGGTATCGGACGGGACTCGGGCCAGTTATGCCGCGATCCTCCACCGGGACACCGACCAGGAGACCAACGACCTTACCAAAGCCGTCCGTTACTGCGCTGAAAATTACCCGGACGAAACGGGTGATATCCTGATCCTCGGGGCCACGGGCAAACGGGAAGACCACACCATCGGCAATATCAGCCTGCTGAGGGATTATAATACATTTTACGGATTTTCCGGTAGGGTCCGGATGGTCACCGGTCTCGGGATCATCGACCATATCGGGGAGGACTCCCTGTTCGGCAGTTTCTGCGGCCAGCAGGTAACGATCCTATGCCTCGACCCTGCCACCCGTATTACCACCCACAACCTTAAATATTCCCTCCACCGCGCCAACCTGCGTGCCTGGTGGCAGGGTACCCTGAACGAAAGCCTCGGGGATACGTTCGGTATAGGCACAGACGGCGATACGTTCGTCTATCGGCTTTTCTGACAGGCCTTACCGTACGATATATCCCACGCCGTAAACGGTATTGATGAACGGCGATGCCCCTGCGCGGGAGAGTTTCTTGCGGATGTTCTTGATATGGCTGTAAATAAAGTCGAAACAGTCGGCCGTCAGGCTCTTCCAGTCTCCCCACAGGTATTCTGCGATCATCTCGTGGGTCAACACCCGGTCGGTATTGCGCAGGAAGTAGAACAGCAGTTCGTACTCTTTGCGCGTTAGGTTCACTGCCTGCCCGCAGCACCGCACGTCACGGCTGAGCGGATTTAGCTTCACCTCGTTAAAAGAAAGTTCGCTGGCTCCCCGCATGGCGCACCGCCGCACCAGGGTCTTAATCCGGGCCGACAGCTCGCCGGGGTCCACCGGACAGACCAGGTAATCGTCCGCACCGGCCAGCAGCATCTCCACCTTGAACTGTACGGGGACGGGGCCGGAGACTATGATAATGCCTGTCCCGGCATGTCTTCCTTTTATCTCTTCCAGCAGGGCTACCAGCCCGTCCATGGGAATTTCGATCCCGAGTACCACCACATCGTAATAATACAGGGCGCATTGTTCCCCCACCGTGCGGCTGTCCGCTGCCCGTTCCACAATGAACCCGTCCGCCACGAGCGGTTTGGCGAGACTGCCCGCCGGGCCGCCATCAAGGATAAGCATTTTCATCTTTTACGCCTTTGTTACATTTTCTGTTACTCCGGGGCTCCCCGATTAACATATCCTGAACCCCTTAATATAAGTTACTCAAAAATGGACTAATTAGCAATAAGGCGGTTGCGTTTTAACCATAACGTCACTTTCGGCATACCCGGGCCGAATTTTCAACTTTTTGCGTAAAAAAGGGCGGCGGCACTGCGGAATTTTATAAAAACGGCGGTAGTGAATATGTTCAACGGATAATTGCAAAATCCGTTTATCCTGTTATCTTTGTTAAAGCAAATGAAAATTTCCAATAAAGGTTTTAGGTTTTACGGGTAGTTAATTGAATTATTTATTTAAGATTCAGCTGGTAGTTTAGAAACACAATGAGGGTGAAGCGTTCTGCTTCACCCTCGACTATTTTTTAACGGACTCTAATCCGGTAGTAAAAGGGACGGCCGGTAGCCGTCCCTTTATTCAAGAATTTTTATCCTGTCTACCTTACGACCTTAACCCGGGTACCGGTGGTATTGGCCCGGATATCGTTGTCGTACATCGCTTCGGCATATACCGGGGGGAGGTGGAATTCACCCTGGTAGATGGCCGCGAGGTTTACGGTGAACGTGATACCCTGTCCTCCGGCAAAACGGTCGATATAACTGTAAACCCGGTCGTCCCGGATATCCTGGTAATTGACCCCTGGCGGATACCTGTCGTCGCCGCTTTCGCTGGCGAACCTCGTGGAGAGTATCTCCCACCCCGACGGGAAAATCTGCGTCACCACAATATTATTGTGGGCCGTGGAGTACGGGTTGGATACCGTGACAACCGCGCGGAAATTGGTTCCCTGCACGAGGTCGGTCACCTCTATCGGGTTGCCGTTGAGGTCCGTGTATTTTACTTCGACATTGATGCGGTTAGCGTAAGCCACTTCCTCGCCCGCAACGGGGATCCCGTTCGCTATCCAGCGCAGGAAAATGCTCGAATTACCGTTGTTCTTAACGGTGGCCTGTTGGTTCCCCGAAAGACCCCTTGCAATTTCTTCCGACCGGATCAGCTTGGCAGTGGATATCTTACCCTTGTCGGAACCGATGCTGTATTCTACTGACATACCGCCGTCGGAATCGTATTTGGCATAGAGCCGGGACATCGCCATAAGGGCATAGGCAGTGGTTTGTGTGCTGTACCAGTTTTCTGTAGCCAGGGCCTCGGATATGTTTCGGCCCAATTCGGCGACCGCGAGTTCATCCCCTACGAGCAAGTTGGCAATCAGTTCTACCGAGCGGTCCCTCAACGGGCTGCCGAACGTGTAGTCGTGTTCGCCGTATTTATAGTCCTCTACGGATGTGTAAGATGACAGTACCTCTTTGGCCGTATCCACCCGGCCGGCCTGTGCATAGGCGGCGGCGAGGAAATAGCGGGCGCTGGGAGGTAGTTTCTTTGTCTCGCGCAGGCGGTTCATAGCCCCGGTCTCGGCGTTACCCGACAGCGCCAGCACGTACAGGCGGTATGCCTGGGTCGCCAATTCCGACTGCATCCCTACGCCGGACCCGGACGTAAAGTTGCGGGCAACGAGCCGCAAATGGTTCAATGCCGAAGTTTTCATCCCCTCGGGAACAAGGTAACCCTTGCCCTCGGCCTCCAACTGGAAATGCACGGCGTATATAGTTCCCCACGCATTGGAGTGGGAATAGCCCGGCCAGTAGGAGAATCCCCCCTCGGCGGTCTGGTATGATCGCAGACGGCTTATGACCTCTTTGACCGCCTCGCCGGTGATCCGTTTCTGTTCGGCGGACAGTTCGGCAAAATCATTCAGGTAAAGCTGCGGGAAACCCTTTGAAGTGATCTGCTCGATACACCCGTGCGGGTAACCGATCAGATACTCCAGGCGGGATGTAAGGTCAACCGGCGGCACGGTCGATACCTCTATCGAAACATCGTTCGTACCGTCCATACCGGGAAGCGTCACCGTACCGCTCCATTGCTGGCCGGATTGTACCACCCCGGCGGTGACCGCCATTACCGGTTTGCTGATTGAACGGACCTCTATCTCGGTATCGTAATTTACCTTGCCTTTCTTTGACTCGGCCGTCAGCACGACCTTACCCGCCCCGGGTGCGCTACCCGTGCGAACGGTAAAGAATGCCTGTTTGTCGCCCTCCTTGTCGAAATTGAGCGTAACGGTGGACGGCCCGTCTACCGACATATTGCCAGAACAGGCTATTGTAACCTTAACATCGCCGATACCTTTCTCCGTGGCGAACACCGTAGCCGGCACCACCATGGTCTCGTTTATCCCGATTATGCGCGGCAGTGTACCGAGCAACATAACCGGCCGGCGTACCATTACGCTCTTGTCTGCATTGCCGTAGGCCGAACCATCGCCGGCCACCACCATAACGCGCACCCGCCCGTTGTAATTGGGCATTTCGAGGGTATGTTTCTGTTTCTCGCCTTTTTTCAGCGTAAAAGGCCCGAGGAACGTCACCACCGGCTTGAACCGGTTGACGATGGCCTTCGGTCCGGAGTTAAGTGCATCGTCGCCGCCGATACTGAATACCTGCTCAAGACGGCCCCCGTAAGCCCCGATCACGTCGTTATATATATCCCACGTACGCACACCCAGCGCCTCTTTAGCATTGAACGCTTTCCACGGGTCGGGGGTCGGGAAGCGGGTAAGGTCCAGCAGTCCCTCGTCCACCACGGCAAGCGTATAGGACATTGCACGCCCCTTTTCTTCGCTGACGGTTATCTCGTAAGTACTTTCCGGCAGGATATCGTCTTTCATAGTGATGACCGGTTTCAGCCTGCTCTCGGGCGATGAAACCGTAACGGGCGTTACACCGTACATCCTTATAGGCAGGTCGTTCTCCCCTGAGCCGTGCGGCTGTATCAGGGTTACGTGCAGGTATGCGTTGGGCATCATTTCCGGATCGGCTTTGACCGAGACGGTAGTTTCGCCGCTTCCGCAAACATGCTGTTCGACACCCAGCACCCGGGAACCGTTCTCGATGCTGATAAGGGCGCGGCTTCCCTCGGCCGACGGGAACGTAAGTAATATCATATCCCCCGGGGCATATTCGGTCTTATCGGTCTTCAGGGTCAGCAGACTTGCGGCATTGCTGCCGTCTCCCCCACGGGTACCCTGCAGGTAAGGCCAGTCGAAATAGGCCAGTATCCCGGAGCTATGGCCCCCGATCTTGTCGGTGACCCTTATATAATAAGTCCCCCAGTCACGGTCCGGCAGGTTCACCTCGAACGACGCCCTGCCCGACTGGTCGGTGCGCAGGGAAATGGTCTTATGGGGCGAATAATGCGAACCGGAGAAATAGTTGGCGATCCGGTCGTCGGAGGCGTTCCACCACCAGTACCATTCCACCTTGAACAACTCGACCTCGAGCCGTACTTCCCCGGCCGGCTCCCCTTTATAGTCCACCGTTACCACGTTGAAAGTGTGGTCCTGGCCGGTATTGAGGTGGGACCTGCTTTTCTGCGGCGTGGAAATACCGGCATAACGCCTGTAGGGCGACAATTTTTTGGTCAGCACGTCAATACTGAAATCCCCGGATTCTTCATATACCTTGGTATCGAACATCACGGATAGCATCCCCGGGCTGGTTTTTCCCACCCGCAGGGTCCCCGACGGTGTGGCGTCCCCGTTTTCATCGGTGGTACCTTTGTCGAACTGCATCTCTTCCGCCTCGAACTTTTTGCGCGGGTCGTCGAACGTGTAGCCGCCGTACTTCGCGAACGATGTCTTGACCGGGGAGACGGTGGCGTTTATCTCGTATTTCAGGTTACGGGCCGTTGCGCCCTGCAGCCATTCGGTATGGAATTCGGCCTGTAACCGTGTATTGGACAGCAATATCTCGTCCTCGAAATCGTAATCGATCTTAAGGCGGTTCGGTTTGATAGCTTCGATACGCAGGCGCTTGGAGAAGTCGACCCCGCCGACCGTTACCTTAGCTTCCCACGAACCGGTAGGTACATCCGGATCGGTAGGTATCTCGAACGTATAAAGGCCGTAGGCCCCCGCGTTGCCCACCCGGCGTACGTATTGCTGACCGAGCGGATTGAACAACTCCAACACAACGGGGTGCTCCTGCGGCAATATGCGGTCCTTGTCGGAGAGCATGAACGCAAGGAAAAGCGTATCCCCGGGCCGCCATACGCCCCGCTCGCCGTATATCATACCCTTGAGCCCCTTGCGGATTACCTCGCCCGATACGTCGAACGTACTAAGTGACAGGGCTTCGCCCCGGTCTACCCGCAGGTAGGTCCGGTGTTCGCCTTTGGCCGCCTTAACGTAATATGGCTGGCCGCCCCTGATATCGAAGCGCGCTTTACCCGAGGCGTCGGTGCGCCCCTTGCCGATCACCATGTTCTGGTAATTGTATGCTGTTACCTCGGCATCGGCAACCGGCGCCGTATCGGTAAGGTCATGGACCATGGCCACCATGCCGCCCCCCTCTTCGCCCTTTACGATCAGGCCCAGGTCGGTAGAGAGGATATTGCGCGAAACTTTTACGTTACGGTAGAAACTTTCCTTGCATGGGTCGGTACTCTCCTTATAACTATAATACCACCACTCGTATTCGTATTCGTCGGAATCGTAATAATAGTATGACGAAGATATACCGTTATCGTATTTTTCCTGATCTTCGAGCCTCTTAATTTCTTCCCGTGCCACTATTTCCTCGCGGCTTCGGGGTTCATAGTCATCACACGGGTATATACTCAGGTCCCGGTTATAGAAAAGTTCCAGACGGTAGAGCGCGCCCGGTTCGGGTTCTATTATATCTTTAAGGTCGACTGCATAGGTCCCCCACCGTGAGAGGTCGGAAACTTCCTCATCGAAAAATATAGTCTTGCGGGCCACAATGCGGCCCACCCGGATAAGCTGACGGTTCTCGTTTATCGAATTGTACTGCAGGAACGGCCCCATATTATGCTCCGGTATCCGTATCACCTTGGCCACTACCCCGCGAAGGTGAACGGCGCGGAACGGGACGGAGAGGGAGCCGCTTGAGGGCATGATCACCCCGTCGCCGATAAGCTGCAGGGCCGGCACATCGGGGTCCGCTTCGATATCGAACGACAGGTTACCGCTTAGGGCGGTGCCGCTGCTGCTGCGTATGTTCTCGGTGAAAACCACATTTGCAGAATACACCTCGTCAGACAACGGATATATCCTCATAACGTTCCCGTCAACGGTGATCTTCTGCGGCAGGTCGGAGTTCAGGAATACCAGTCCGTCCATATCCTGCCCGGGGTCCAGCGCCACGGTAAACAGCGCTTCTATATATTTTTCCGGCTCGCGGACGAACCTTACGTCATAAATGCCGAACTCCCCTTTGGCCGGTATCCTCACCGACGCTATCTCTCCTCTTTCGGCCCCGGACTTTTTGGCGGTGCCCAGGGTCAGGTAACGCGGCGTCTTTCCGGCCTCAACCCCGGTAATGGTAAGCGTATGCCGTTTGCCGTCGGGAGAGTGCTCCCAAACGGCGTTCACCGTTTCGGAAAAGTTTACCAATTCCTCCACCGTTGCCGGTTCTTCCACATCCGGGGTCCGCAGATCGAGCACGATATCGTAACTGTCTGCCTTGTCTTCCGACACGGTGAACCCCGCCAGGCTTCCCCGCAGGGCCAGCGGATAGGTCGAGAATCCGAACGTGAATTTGGTCCCGTCGCCCGTGGCACCGACGAGGGTACCGAGGTCCGCCGTTACGGTATATGACTGGTTACGGGCGAACTGTTCGTCAGGCCGGAATACGATGGTGCGGGGATTCTCGAACGAGAACTCACCTTTTACGTCCGGCTTGACTTTCATCGCCCGGGCGAGCTTTTTCCCGCTCACAAGGGCCGTATCCACATCCTGGGTAAGGATCAGAAATACGGGGCTGTTGCGCGAGATACGCCCCGAGGTGAACGCCTCCACATGGGGGCTGAATTGCAGCTCGACGGCCGTGGATGTACGAATACCCGTGGAACAGGAGTACCAAAGGCTCAGGCCCGCAGCGATTACGGAGAGGGCCAAGGCAGTTTTTTTCATAGTTGATCTGTTAGAATGGATAAAAGTTCGGGTCGATACGGGCGGAAATAATATTATATAGCCGGGCAGGTATATTCCCCTGACAAAAATATAAATTAATCCTATATTAGCGGTACGAATACCCGCAATTAACAGATGTCTCCCCTAAATTTTACCGAAGCCGTCCTGGCGGTCCGCCGCCGGTGGTCCCGTCTTTCCCGTTGGGCCAGGGCCGCCGTTGCCGCCGCCGTGCTTATCCTGTTATGGTGGACGGTAATGCTGGCCTGTGTCCCCCGGCCGTTGTTCCGGGACCCGTCGTCGACGCTGGTCTATTCTGCGGACGGCCGTTTGCTTGGGGCGAGGATCGCGGCAGACGGGCAGTGGCGCTTCCCGAACGAAGATGAGGTGCCAGAAAAATTCGTCAAATGCTTGCTAACGTACGAGGATAAACGGTTTTACCGCCATTTCGGCATTGACCCGGCGGCGATGGGACGCGCGGTTAGGGACAATATCCGCCGGCGGGGAGTAGTGAGCGGGGGAAGTACGATTACCATGCAGCTTGCCCGTATTGCCCGGGGGAATCGGGACCGTAATATATACCAGAAAATGACCGAAGCCATGTGGGCGGTATACCTCGAGACCGTCTACAGCAAAAAAAAGATACTGGCCCTTTACTCTTCCCACGCCCCGTTCGGGGGTAACGTGGTGGGTGTCGAAACGGCCGCCTGGCGGTATTTCGGCCGGAGTGCCTCTCAGCTGTCATGGGCCGAGAGCGCAACGCTTGCCGTACTGCCCAATTCCCCGGCACTAATCCACCCGGGCCGCAACCGCTCGGCCCTAAAGGACAAACGGGACGCTTTACTGCTGCGCCTGCGGGACAACGGGACCCTCGACGACATGGAATACGAACTGGCCCTGTCGGAACCCCTGCCGGACGAACCGGTCCCCCTGCCCGACCTGGCGCCGCATCTCACCGAGAGGCTGGCCCGCCGGATGAAAGGAGAGCGGATAACCAGCACGGTCGATTACCACCTGCAACGACAGGCGTCGCATCTTGCCAACCGCCATGCCGCCGACCATGCCTCGAACCACATTTATAATATTGCTGCAGTTGTCGCCGACACCCGCAGCGGAGAGGTTCTGGCCTATGTCGGTAACGCCACGTACGGCCTCGCGCCCGAGAACGCTCCCGACGTGGATATAATTACATCACGGCGGAGCACGGGCAGTATACTCAAACCGTTGCTCTATGCCGGGATGCTCACCGACGGGCTTATCCTGCCCGGCACCCTTATCGCCGACACCCCGCTGAATATAAACGGCTTCCAACCCCGGAACTACAACCGGACATTCTACGGGTCTGTCCCGGCAGCGGCGGCCATAACCCGGTCGCTGAACGTGCCCCTGGTGAGGATGCTTTCGCAATACAATACCGGCCGGTTCATGTCCCTGCTCAAGGCATGGGGCATGAGCACCCTCGATTTCAACGAGGACCATTACGGGGCGTCGCTTATCCTGGGGGGCGCGGAGGGTTCGCTTTGGGACCTTGCCGGGATATATGCCTCTATGTCCCGCGTACTTGAATCGCACGACAAATACGGCGGCAAATATAACCCTGGGGATATCCACCCACTCACGGTCCTTCCCCGCGGACCGGAAAAGAACCCCGTCCTACATACGGGCGACAGGAGGTTACGGGAGAGCAACCCGATGGGCTATGCCGGGTTATGGTTCGCATTCGAGGCTATGTCGGGCCTCAACCGGCCGGAAGAGGAGGCCGACTGGCAGCAGTTCGCCACCATGAGACGGGTGGCATGGAAGACCGGCACGAGTTACGGTGGCCGCGACGCCTGGGCCATCGGGGTGACTCCGGACTATGTGATCGGGGTATGGGTCGGCAACGCTTCAGGCGAGGGACGCCCCGGGCTGACGGGTGTCGGAAGTGCGGCACCTTTGATGTTCGACCTCTTCTCGCTGCTACCATCCTCCGGAGGATGGTACGAGCTTCCCGAGGCGGAAATGGAATACATGGCGATATGTTCCCGCAGCGGTCATAAGGCCACCGAAGCCTGCGAACATGTGGACACAGTAGCGGTCCCACGGCAGGGTTATAGAACCACCCCGTGCCCGTACCACCGGATAGTCCACCTGTCTCCCGACGGGATGTATCGCGTAAACAGTTCCTGCGAAGAGGTAGCGGATATGCGTGCCGAGAAATGGTTCGTACTGCCACCGGCGCAGGAATATTATTACCGGCGCCACAACGCCGACTATGCCATGCTTCCCCCGTATAAACCGGGATGTATCGCTCCGGCGCAAAGGATAATAGACATTATCTATCCCGAACCGAATGCGGCCTTGTTCCTGCCCCGGGGATTTTCGGGCGACTACGAGATGTTCATATTCGAAGCGGCCCACTCCGACGACGACGCCCGTATCCACTGGCATCTGGACGGGGAATATTTGGGGACCACCTCGGCACCGCACGAAATCGCCTGCCGTGCCGCACCCGGTGACCACGTGCTGACCGCTACAGATACCCACGGCAACTCCCGCAGGGTCCCGTTCTCGGTAAAGAATTAAACATCATTTCTAAATTTGTATATTTTTTTACTTAAATTTTATTTTTTTAGGACATTGTTTAATTTGAACAACTAATTTGTTATTGCAAAAATTTATGCCGGCTTTATTTTTTATAGCAAATTATTGGTTCAAATCAATTAAAGGTTCTTTACGTTTAATCTAAGTTTATTATTAACCCTAAAACTTTTAAGATTATGAAAAAGATTCTCTTTATTGCAACAATTATTTCTTCGCTGGTAATTTCAATTATTTGCTATTCTTGCAAAAATGAAAAAGTAGAACAAATTGAAGAATTTAGTGAGTTATCCTATGATGATGTTGGAATTTTACATAATGACGGCCTCAATTTTATTTTGGATTATTTAAAAAAGAATGGCATAACTACTGAAAATATAACTCGAGGCGGCACTTCTTTTGGTGACATAGAATTAATGATAGATACGGCTACTGAAGAATTTCTACGAAGAAATCAAATATCTAATTTACCCATAACGCGGGCAGGAATTGAAAATAAAATTCTTGACTTTAATCTCTTAAGTGAAAAACAAAAAGAATATACTTTACTATTGCTGGAAGCTTTTGTAAATCCCGGGGATTTAAATGAAGTCCTTTCGGAAATAAAAGCAATTACAGAAAATATTAAATCTGATCTCTCAAAAGAAGAAGCCGATCCTATTTTATATGGTGCAAGTGTTGCATTATATACGGCTGAATATTGGTATAATAATTCGTCTATATGGTATGAAACATTAGGAGAAGATTTTGTAAAAAGTAGAGGATGGTTCAGTTGGAGTGATTTTGGTGGAGATGATGTTTCAGGTGCTATTGGTGGAGCGGTTGCAGGAGTAATAGTAGGAGGTGGCGGTGCTGGTCCCGGAGCTCTCGCGGGGGGGATTGCAGCGTCTACTACAAATGCTGTTAAGCAAATATGGAATCAATTTTTTTAAATGTGTATTATAAATACCATGACACCGAAAACAAAGTTTATCGTTCGGCTGAGCGTTTTGCTGCTGCTTATCTGTGCCGGGATTTTGTTTTATAACGACGGGCTACGCTTCACACTCGGTTCAGTAATCGCGGTCCTTATAGGCTGGATAATCGGCACGCTGGTCCTGATCTGGATCACAGGAAAGATGAAGCCCTTTAAGAACGAAGAAAAGAAATAATGCCAATGCAGGCATGATACCCGGCGGTCACCTGTAATACGGTAACCACCGGGTATTTTTTCCGGGAGAAGCGGCGTGACATATTAATGGTATTTTTAAACGGACGGGTATTTTTTTCCGGCGAATTACCTATATTTGCCTTTGTCCGCGAGGATCGGATACTAACCAACCACCTTAATACGTTAGATTATTAACAATTTTAACGTATAAAGCATGAAAAACATATTGCTGGTGGCCGTCACGGCGGCTCTCGCGCTCACCTCCTGCGGAGGACGCACAGGCGCGAACCCCGGTAGCGCAGGGATAGTGGAGAAAGAGACAGCGACCGTCAGCCTCAACAAGGCGGGTTTCCTGCAGAGGGTCGTAAATTACGAGATGAACCCGGACGAGTGGCTGTTCCTGGGGGACAAACCCGCTATAATCGATTTTTACGCCACATGGTGCGGCCCGTGCCGCAATATCGCCCCGATCCTGGAAACCATCGCCCGGGACTACGAGGGACAGATCGACGTATATAAGATCGATGTGGACAAAGAACAGGAATTGGCGGCCATTTTCGGTATCCAGAGCCTGCCCTCCATACTGTTTATCCCGGTGGACGGACAGCCCCAGATGATACAGGGGGCGCGGCCCAAAAAGGAATTCGTCAAGGTTATCGAAGAGGTTCTCCTGGTGGATAACATTTAAAGACAAGAGTTATAATTATAAGCGGATGCCGGATGGCATCCGCTTTTTTTATTTTTTAAACCCGGTCCCGCCAGTGGTATACGGCTTTGCGGCATTTTCACCGTTTGCATCAAGACCAAAAAAATACCGTTTTTTTCCGCCGGGGATTGTTACTTTAGTGTTTTGAGTTGTTATAATACGGGGCGTATGCCTTACGACCTGCAATTACTGACTTAAACTTCGACATGAAACTATCGACAGCCGACATCGTCATTATCCTATGCTACCTCGTCCTGATGGTAGTCACGGGCCTTGTACTGAAAAAAAGGGCCGGAAAGAACATCGACTCCTATTTCCTCGGGGGTAAAAAACTGCCGTTCTACATGCTCGGGCTGAGCAACGCCTCGGGGATGTTCGACATCACGGGGACCATGCTCATGGTCTACTGGGCGTTCGCGTACGGTTTCAAAAGCCTCTGGATACCGTGGCTATGGCCCGTTTTCAACCAGATATTCCTTATGGTCTACCTCTCGGTATGGCTACGGCGGTCTAACGTGATGACCGGGGCCGAATGGATCCGGACCCGGTTCGGCAACGGCCGGGGGGCAAACCTGTCTCACACCATCGTGATAGTTTTCGCCCTTATCAGCGTACTCGGCTTCCTGACTTACGGATTTATCGGGGTCGGTAAATTCATGGAGATATTCATCCCGTGGGAGGTGGTATCACAGTATGTACCGTTTAACGTTCCGATGCAATATGTTCCCCATCTTTACGGCATTTTCTTTACTTCGATAGCAACGTTCTATGTTGTACTGGGAGGGATGCTCAGCATCGTATGGACCGACGTGGTTCAGTTCCTCATAATGACGGTGGCCGGGGTGGTGGTGGCCATAATCGCCATGAACATGGTCGCGCCGGACCTTATTGCTTCGTTCATGCCGGAGGGCTGGGGAACCCCGTTCTTCGGGAAGATGCTCGATATAGACTGGAGCGAACGGCTGCCCATGCTCACTCAGCGCATGGCGGACGAACCGTACAGCCTGATCTCGATCTTCGTAATGCTGGCCCTGCTCAAGGGGGTGCTTAACAGCATGGCGGGTCCCGCCCCCAATTACGATATGCAGAAGATACTCTCCTGCCGCTCTCCGCGCGAGGCGGCCATGATGAGCGGCTCTGTGCCGGTGATACTGTTGATCCCGCGTTACCTTATGATCATGGGCTTCGCGCTGATGGCCATTTATTTTTTCACACATGCAGGCGGCGCGGAAATTATGGGCGGGGAAAACAGCGATTTCGAAACGCTGCTTCCTCACCTTATGTCGGAATACGTCCCGTCAGGGCTATTGGGTCTGTTGCTGGCCGGGCTGCTGGCGGCATTCATGTCCACGTTCGCCTCCACGGTAAACGCCGCACCGGCCTATATAATAAACGATATCTACCTTAAATATATCAACCCTGCAGCCTCCAACAAGAGGCAGATACGGGCCAGCTACCTCGTTTCGTTCCTGGTTGTCCTGATCAGCACCGTAATGGGATTCTTCCTCAAGGATATCAACGAGATCTTCCAATGGATCGTCGGAGCGCTTTTCGGGGGGTATATTGCCGCGAACGTGCTGAAATGGCACTGGTGGCGTTTCAACGGCGAGGGTTATTTCTGGGGGATGGCAACCGGTATCACGGCGGCTATCATTATGAAATTCACCGTGCCGGACAACATGGTGCTCTATTTCTTCCCGCTGCTGTTCCTTGTGTCTCTGGCCGGGTGCATCATAGGAACTTACTCGGCTCCGCCGACGGACGACAAAACGCTGGTAGACTTTTATGTCCGGGTGCGCCCGTGGGGATTATGGAAACCCGTTCGGGAAAAGGCTACGGAGCAATATCCCGGCCTGCGTCCAAACAGCAATGCCGGGCGCGACTGGTTAAACATTGCCGTCGGTATCGTATGGCAGTGCTGCCTGACGCTTCTGCCGATGTATATCGTGGTGCGCAACAACCTCGGGCTGATAGGGACCATCGCCGTGCTGGCCACCGCGACCTTTATCCTCAAGAAGAACTGGTACGACCCGTTGTGCCGGGAAGAAAAACAATATAACGAAGAAATGGAACGGTTCGGATACGACACCGGCAGAAAATAAATTTATCGGATATATCTTTGTGGAATGAACGGAACGATAATTACGGACGGCATGAACCTGCCAGGTATGCCGTGGGAGGAGAGGCCCGAGGGGTCCGGCGAGGTGATGTGGAGATACAGCGGCAACCCCGTGATTCCGCGAGATCTGCTACCCGATTCCAACAGCATATTTAACAGCGCGGTAGTCCCGTTCGGGGAGGGTTACGCCGGGGTTTTCCGCTGTGACGACAAGAACCGGCGGATGCGGCTCCATGCCGGGTTCAGCCGCAACGGTATCGACTGGGAGATCGAACCCGAACCGGTCCGCTTCCAAAATGACGATCCGGAAACCGGCCAATGGGTATACGGATACGATCCCCGGGTATGTTTTATCGAAGACAGGTATTACGTCACCTGGTGCAACGGCTATCACGGCCCGACCATCGGGGTGGCTTTTACATACGATTTCCGCACGTTCCACCAGCTGGAGAACGCGTTCCTGCCGTTCAACCGTAACGGGGTGATGTTCCCTCGCAAGATAAACGGACGGTTCGCCATGCTCTCGCGTCCGAGCGACAACGGCCATACACCGTTCGGCGATATATTCTACAGCGAAAGTCCCGACCTGGAATTTTGGGGACGGCACCGCCATGTAATGTCCCCGGCCAAGTTCGAGCAGAGCGCCTGGCAGTGCGCCAAGATCGGGGCGGGACCCGTGCCGATCGTGACCCGGAAGGGTTGGCTCCTATTCTACCACGGGGTGCTTATCTCCTGCAACGGGTACGTCTATAGTTTCGGGTCGGCATTGCTCGATCTGGAACGGCCCTGGAAAGTAACCCACCGCAGCGGCCCTTACCTGATATCTCCCCAGAAGCTATACGAATGCGTGGGGGACGTCCCGAACGTCGTCTTCCCGTGTGCGGCTTTGCACGACGCCGGAACGGGGCGTATCGCGGTCTATTACGGATGCGCGGACACGGTAACGGGGCTGGCTTTCGGGTATGTCGACGAGATAGTGGAATTCACCAAGAGGACCTCCATACTGTAATCGTCCGGAGCCGGAATGTGATTTTTGAAAGTTTATCGTTAAATTTAAGACGGAACAAACCCGCTTAAATTTAAGACTGTGAAAAAATCCATCCTAACGCTCGCCCTGGCGGTATTGCTTTGCCTGCCGTCCATCCTTATCGCCCAGCAAGCCGTCGAGAAATATATCGTCGAGACCGAATACCTGCTTTATCTCCCGGAAAACTATGACGCGGATACCACTGTACGGTGGCCGCTTGTGGTATTCCTGCACGGCGCCGGCGAAACCGGCAGCGATATAGACCGGATAAAACTCCACGGGCTGCCCAAACTTATCGAACAGGGAATGCAGTTCCCGTTCGTGGCGGTATCCCCGCAAGCTAAAACTTACGGATGGGACCCCCGCCTGATAACGGAAATAGTAGACCAGGTAGCGCGAAAATACCGTTTGGACTCCGACCGGTATTACCTGACCGGGCTCAGCATGGGAGGTTTCGGGACATGGTCGACCGCCCAGTCTTTCCCGGGTTTTTTCGCGGCCATTGTCCCGATTTGCGGCGGCGGTTTTCCGCAAATAGCGTACGTGTTGTCCAAAACGGCCGTTTGGAATTTCCACGGGGACGCGGACGATATCGTATCGATAGACTATTCGAACGAAATGATTGAAGCCGTGCGGGAGTATAACCCCGAGGCCCGGTACACTGTCTACCCTGGTGTAGGCCATGACAGCTGGACCGAAACTTACGAGAACCCGGAAGTTTGGCAGTAGCTCCTGTCCCAGCGCAAGCACAAGTTCGAAGAAGCGGAACTCCCGGAAAACAAACTCAATGAATATACCGGCACCTACCTTAACGAGAACGGCATGGCCGATATCGTTATTGAAAAGGGTCCCGCCGGACTCATTTTCCCCGACTGGGCCGGAGAACCGGTAGATCTGTTTCCGGCCGGGGACGACGTTTTTTTTATCCGGCCGGAATCTTTCGACCACATAATATTCGACAGGGATACGGACGGGAAAGTGGTCTGCGCAAAATACCTTAGCACACGGGGATTAATTAAATATACAAAAGAGTAGCACCAGGCCCACAAGGTTTATAATTTATTTTAAAAAATTATTATATTGTGCATTCAAAATTTAACTAACAAAGACTAATAATCCAAAAAGAATTATGAACCAAACTTCGAAAAACTTCGCAGTTCCGTTGGCTTTCGTAGGGATGATGTTCTTTGCCATCGGCTTTGCCCTCGGCATAAACTCGTTCCTGGTCCCCGTCCTCGAGGGGTCCCTGAATATCAGCGGCGGCACGACCTACCTTATCATTGCGGCCACGTTCCTGCCGTTCCTGCTATTCGGATACCCGGCAGCCATGACCATCAAGGCTATCGGCTACAAAAAAACAATGGCCCTTTCGTTCGCAATCTTCGCTGTGGCGTTCGGGCTGTTTATACCTGCGGCCACCCATGCAAGTTTCGCCCTTTTCCTGCTGGCTTCGTTCATTAGCGGTACGGGCAACGCATTCCTGCAGGCCTCCGTGAATCCTTACACTACGATCCTCGGTCCGCTGGAGAGTGCGGCAAAGAGGATCAGTATAATGGGCATCTGCAACAAACTGGCTTGGCCGGTAGCCCCTGTGTTCCTCGCGCTGGTCATCGGTAAGAGTGCCGACCAGGCGGTCATAAGCGATCTCAATACGCCGTTCCTTATCATTATTGGCATATTTGTTTTACTCGGTATAATTTCTCTTTTCGCCCCGCTCCCGGAAGTAAAGGCACAGGGCGAGGACGAAGAGACGGCGGACGACTGCCCGTATGCCAACAGTAAAACTTCCGTAATGCAGTTCCCGCACCTGCTCTTGGGATGCCTGGCGCTCTTCTTCTATGTCGGCGCGGAGACCGTATCCCTGAGTACACTTGTAGACTATGCGGCATATTACGGGCTCGATAATCCCCAAATGTATGCCTGGATAGGCCCGGTGGGGATGGTTATCGGGTATATCTGCGGGATTATCCTGATCCCGAAATTTATGAGCCAGTCAACAGCCTTGCTTATATGTTCGCTGGTTGCCATTGCGGGCTCGCTGCTGGTGGTACTACTGCCGACGGCCGTTTCGATATGGGCGATCGCATTGATAGCACTGGGTTGTTCGCTGATGTGGCCGGCACTGTGGCCCCTTGCCATGGCTGACCTTGGTAAATTCACCAAAGCCGGCTCCTCACTGCTTATCATGGCAATGGCCGGACCGGTCGTTATCCTGCCCCTGCTCGGATGGCTGAAGGATTCATTCGGGATGCAGAACGCATTCTGGCTCTGTGTACCCTGCTTCGCATATATACTTTATTATGCGTTGAAAGGCCATAAAGTACGGTAATTCCGTGAAAAGAAAATCAAGGCCATGCTTCCCGCATGGCCTTTTTGTTTTATCTCCTGTTACGGTTTTCGATAAGGACTACGGCAAAATAGAGGAGAATAAGAACCGCAATTACCGTAACGAAAAACCGCCAATCGAACAACCCGAGGAAAACGGCGGCAAGCGATATACCGAGCTGGATCAGCATATAGGCCGAAGAAACGGCAAGCTGCGGAAATTTCAACTCATTGGAAAGAAGTTGGTAAACATGCTTTCGGTGGGCCTGGAAAATATTTTCATGTAAATACAACCTCCGCACGATAGTCAAAATGGAATCCACCCCGTAGACCGCAAGCAACAGGATGTACCATATATTACCGGTTTTCAGAACAAGCAGGCCGATGGCAAAAAGAATAATAAATGCAATGGCCACGGCCCCGACATCCCCGGCGAAGCACCGGGCATACTTTCGGAAATTGAACAGGCAGAACACCAGCAAACCTATCGCCGTTGTGACCAATAATGTTTCGTCAACAAAACCTACCTGCCGGTTAATGATTATCAGCGGTACCACAACGGCAAGGCTGTATCCCCCTGTAAGGCCGTTGATCCCGTCCATAAAGTTAAAGGCGTTGATTATCCCGGCACAAACTATAAGGGCTATAACCAGATACCACCACGGAAAGTCCCCGAACAGCCCCCATTGCCGGAACATCAACAACATCCCCGCAAAATGGAATAATAACCTTACCCCGTTTGGCACCGACCGGATATCGTCTGCGAAACTGATACCGGCAATTAGCGTCAGACCGACCAAAAACCACGGGTAATGGAATCCGGATATTACCCCGTACAGTAATGCGGCGAAGTAAAATATGATCCCGCCGCCGCGTAATGTGACCCGGGTATGGGAACTACGCTCGTTGGGCTTATCGATTATCCCGTACTTGTCCGCGAGCCTGAAATAAAGCCTTTCCCCGAAAAAGCAGATCAGGAATACCAAAAGGTAGATATATATTGTGTAGTTCATATCAGTTTTTAAAACTGTGGATAGTTTGAATTATACCCTCCCGGGCCTCTATCGGCAAATTATCTACTCCCAAAGCCTCCTTTATTTTGCGGTTGGAAATTACGTAATTCTCCGTCAGTTTATTCAAACGGTCCGTATTCAATGGAATTGGTAAGAAGTCGCCTATGCCGGCAATAAATTTCACCAATGGTTTTGGGGTATTCCAAATTCGGCCTTTCTTACCCAGTCCCTCGCAGATCGCTCCGACCAGGTCATTTGTCGAAAGGGCCATGTCGTCCCCCACATTGTAAATTCCAGTGGGAACGTTACCGGATAACAACCGGTCGATTATAAAAACGAGGTTCCCGATGGAAGTAAATGACCTTTGATTTTCGTATGCACCCAAAGGCCAAGGGATGCCGCGTTTAACGACCGAATATAGCAGGTTCAAATTGCCCTTATTTCCCGGACCGTGAATCATGCATGGCCTGAGTATATAAACCTGCCGGTTTTCGGCCATATCCGGCCTTGCGGCCAATGTCTCGGTAATATAGTTCTCGGCCACTATTTTACTTTCTCCATAGGGGCCCACCGGACACGGAGTGATATCTTCGGTCAATGCTTCGTCTTGCATAAAATCCGCAGCGGCTTTTACCGAACTGAAATGAATGAATTTCTTTGCCGTGGATTCGAGGAAAAGGTCAAATATCTTTTTGGTCAGGCCCGTATTTATATCGAAATATTCCTGCGGATCGCAGCTGTTTTTTAGATCATGGGCCTTGCCGGCCAAATGGATCACAGCGTCGAACTGGATATCGCCGTTGTCCGAGATTTCATCCCAACCGAATGTCTTAATTACTTTCTTATCCTCGACATTAACTATATCGACACCGTATATACGGTATTGCTCACCAAGGTTTGCAACCAGATTACTACCAACGAAACCGCTTATACCGGTAATAAGTACATTCATTCGAAATAAAATTCCATGGGTAAAGATTAATCCACAAAATTAAATTCTTTTTCCGGACATTCAATTTTCATAAATAAGCTCTCGGGGAGTTAAGGGTAAAAGGAATTATTGGACCATGGATTTTATTTATTAAATTTGCATCGCAAACCCACGCTTTACGAAAACCCGGTAAATTTAAATTTATGAAGAAATTCTTCTTTATTTCCCTTATTTTTTTTCTTTCGGTATTCAGTGCCAATTCCCAGACTTATATCAAGGCAAATGCCCCTTATTGGCTTCTCGGCTTGCCGAACGTCTCGGTGGAGACCAAACTCTGGAACAACATCACTTTTAACCAGGACCTTATTTTCTCTCCGTGGCAAAGTATCAGCGGTAATAAAATGTTGTTCTCACAGTTTATCCCAGAGATCCGGTACTATCCTAAAGAAGCTTTCCGGGGTTTCTATGCAGGT
The DNA here is from genome assembly GCA_021201825.1 of Alistipes sp. Taxonomy (GTDB): domain Bacteria; phylum Bacteroidota; class Bacteroidia; order Bacteroidales; family Rikenellaceae; genus WRDF01. The sequence goes on along the minus strand of JAJQED010000016.1, from coordinate 36,233 downwards.
GCCTACGCCGCGGCCCATATTTTCAAGATGACCAAATGGAATTATTTAAATTTGGATAAATACCAGAAAGGATGGGGGTTCGGTGCGGGTCTTAACCTGGGATATGAAGTCCAAATAAACGACTGTTGGTTACTCGACACTTATGTTAGTGCCGGATGGCAGGTTTCCCGGTACGTTGGCTGGAGGACAGACGGCACCCAATATTATCCGCTCAATAACAGCGGAGAGTGGCTCCCGTACCGCCTTGGCATTACCTTTGCTTACAAGTTGGGCAAACAATAAAGTTTTTTTGTAAAAAACTTTAATTAACATGCAATTATCCGCTAATGAATTGCATCTTACCAGTAACGGTTCTGCAACTGGAAGTTTGAAATATTTTTATTAATTTCAAATATTCGCGGTCCGGAACCCAGCCAACTTAATATACGCGCCGTGAGGTTATTAAAATACCCCTACCTACTCAGCAAAAGACACTTCGCACCGAGGTGGATCGTTTTCGTCATAGATGTGCTCCTTAGTACGTTCGCACTGACTTCGGCCGTGTTGATCTGCAAAAGTATCGGGGCATATTCCATTAACTGGCATATACTGGCAGGCTTCAGCTTTATTATCATCGGGGTCAGGCTGATCAGTTTTATCCTGTTCCGGACCTATTCGGGAATAATCAGGTATACAAGTACCCACGACATATTAAGGATATTCTATTGCCTTACTACCGGTGAGATCGTGCTTTTGGGAATCGACGCCGTCCTTTATTTTGTATCGCCCGGGCTGTTCACCCCGTTCCCGTTCCTCTTGCTAGAATATACCGTATTGTTCACCCTGATGATCGCGAGCCGGCTGGTTTTCAAGACAGTGTTCGCAAAAAACTTCGTCAATATCAGGGAAAGGAAGAACGTAGTTATCTACGGCAGCGAGCAGTACCTGGTAATGCTCAAACATGTCCTGTCCAATACTCCCGATATACAGTTCCATATTACGGCTTTTATCGACTCTTCCAACCGCAGTGCCGGCAAGATACTTTCGGGAGTAAAGATATACCGTTACAAACAGCTTCCGGATATCTTTATCAAGGACGATATTGATATGCTGATCATCGCACAGAAACTTATAAACGTCTCCCGCAAACAGGAATTGCTGGAACTTTGTTCGGAATATAAGGTCGAGATAAAAGAGGTGCCGAACCTGGACAAACTGGTAAGCGGGGACTTCTCCATCAACAGTATCAAAGCGATAAAAATAGAGGACCTACTGGAGAGGGGAGTCATCGAAATCGACGATGATAATGTCCGTAAACAACTTAATAACAAATGCATAATGGTTACCGGGGCGGCTGGGTCCATCGGCAGCGAGATCGTGCGCCAGCTCACCCGGTTCAACCCGTCCCGTATCGTCCTGCTGGATATCGCCGAATCCCCCTTATACGATATCGAGCTCGAACTTCTGGAGAACCTCAAGTTCAAGAAATTCGCGATCGAGCTGGCCAGTATCCGGGACAAGGAGGTGCTGGAAAATATCTTCCGGCGGTACCGGCCCGATATAGTTTACCATGCGGCGGCATATAAACACGTCCCGATGATCGAAAATCTTCCTATCGAAGGGGTCAAGACCAATATCCTGGGGACACGTAACGTTGCGGACCTTGCGGTAGCCTACGGATGTGAAAAATTCGTTATGGTATCCACTGACAAGGCGGTGAATCCGACCAACGTTATGGGATGTACCAAACGGATGGCCGAGATTTATATACAGTCCCTTAACAAGGAAGTCAAGACGGCTTTCGTTACGACCCGATTCGGGAACGTACTGGGTTCGAACGGCTCGGTAATCCCGCGTTTCGCCAAACAGATCGAAGAGGGAGGCCCGTTGACCGTAACCCACCCGGATATCACCCGTTTCTTTATGACCATTCCGGAAGCGTGCCAGTTGGTATTGCAGGCCGGAGCGTTGGGTGAGGGAGGTGAGATATTCGTCTTCGATATGGGCGAAAGCGTGAAGATCGTTGACCTGGCAAAAAACATGATACGCTTGTCGGGCTATGAAGTCGGCAAAGAGATAAAGATAGTATATACAGGGTTGCGTCCCGGTGAGAAACTGTACGAGGAGGTGCTCAACAAGGAAGAAGAGATACTGCCTACCTTATACAAGAGGATCAACCGTGCAAAGGTACGGGAATACGACTTTGCAGAGATCAAGAAGATCTACGATTATCTCGGCACTACCCTGCCTTACCAGAACGACTTCAACGTTATCCGTATAATGAAGATCGTCGTACCCGAGTTCAAATCCAACAATTCGGTTTATGAGAAAGTCGACGAGATCCTCAAGGAGAAAAAGGAGGGTTCGCTGCTGAACAGGATACTGGATTCCCCCGAGATGGAAAAGGCATTGGCGCAAGGGCTCGAGTTGGATAAAAATCCCATCATAAACTGATATGTTCGGATTCGGCGGCAAGAAACAGACCGGACTCAACTTCTCCTGCGATATACATTGCCACATCCTGCCCGGCCTCGACGACGGTTCCCAGACCGTGGAGGATTCCCTTGCAATGGCATCCGCTATGGCACAAGCCGGTATCAAAGAGGTTTATGCCACTCCGCACATCAAAGCCGACGTCTACCCGAATACCCTCGAAACCATTCGGGAAAAAGCCCTCGATTTTTCCAACCTACTTATACGGAATAATATCGGAATAAAAATTAACTTTGCAGCCGAGTATTTTATCGATATGTTCTTTATCGAAAAGCTGGAGGCCGGCGAGCCGTTGCTGACGCTTAAGGATAATTACCTATTGGTCGAATCCTCGATGCGGCGGGAACCGATGTTCCTGTACGATGTAATATTCAAATTGCAGAATAAGGGTTACCGCCCGGTCATGGCCCACCCGGAAAGATACCTTTATTACGGGAAGAATCCGGATGTTTTCCGGAAGATGAAAAAAGCCGGATGCCTGTTACAGCTGAACCTATTTTCACTCAGCGGGCATTACGGAAAAGAGGCCAAAGGTATTGCGGAAATGCTGGTTAAGAACGGGCTGTATGACTTTGTCGGCAGCGATGCACATAAACCGGAACACGCCGCCAGAATGATGGATAAGACAGTTTTGAAAAACGCCTCGGGTTTTATGCCGGGCAACGACGCGGTTTTCCGCACTGCCTAAATATTTTGAAATGAAAAAAGCCTTACTCCTACTTTTTACGGTATTGATCATATCCTCCTGCGCTTCTTCCAAGAAAACCGTTTACTTCCAGGGGATCGACGAGGTGGCACTTGCACAAAAGGTCGCCAACTACGAGGTGCGGATCATGCCGAATGACAATTTGCATATAACGGTCAGCGCGGCCAATCCCGAAGCGGTGGAGATTTTCAATAACATGAATATGTCCCGGACTACGAACGTCAATTACGAGACCCTCAACGTTATGGGATACCTTGTGGACAACGAGGGATATATAAACTTCCCGGTGCTGGGCAAACTGCATATCGGAGGTAAGACCAAAACGGAAGCCATCGACTATATAACGGAAAGAATTTCGGAATACATCGACAATCCTATCGTAAATATCCGTTTTATTAACTACAAGGTTACTATCCTCGGGGAGGTTAACAATCCGGGGACATATACGATAAAGGACGAAAAAGTTACACTGCTCGAGGCTATCGGTATGGCCGGTGACCTTACGATCTACGGAAAGCGCGACAATGTATTTATAGCCAGGGAGACGGACGGGGTGCTAACCTATGAACGGATAGACCTGACCTCGCCGGAGGTATTCACTTCCGATTATTTTTTCCTTCAGCAAAACGATGTGGTATATATACAGCCCAACCGTGCAAGGTCGGGTTCTTCGGCGTATAACCAGAATCTCTCCATCGGGGTTTCGTTACTTTCTTTGCTGGTAACCATCGTAGCCCTTGTTAAATAATTATTAAGACGAAAGTTCAAATACATGGAGAACCTTCAGAACGGGAATGCCCAGAATTCGGAATCCGAGAAGAGCCTTCAGGAACTTCTTCATCCATATATAACCCGTTGGTATTATATTGCGGTATCGGTCATGGTATTTCTGATCGGTGGATACCTTTATTTGCGTTATTCTTCCCCGGAATATAAATCCATCGCCAAGATATTGCTTAAGGACGAGAGCCGGGGTCAATCTTCCGCCGAAATACAGATATTTCAGGACCTGGGAATTGGCAGCGCGTCGGGAAATGTGGATAATGAGCTCGAGATATTAAAGTCTCGGACCCTTATGCTTAAGGTCTGTGACAGCCTAAACCTCAATGTTTCATACATTGCCGAGGGTCGTATTAAAAATTCCGAAATTTACCGGGGGACGCCCGTATTCCTTTATGTGGAAAATTATACCGGAAGTTCCGGGGAATTCGTAATAAGCCTGCAGACGGACGGGAAATTCTATATCAAGGAACGCGGAGGGGATTATACCGCCGTTATTAATGCCGGGCAGAAAGCGGAATCCCCATGGGGATTGCTTTCGGTCGCATTTTCAGGTTATGAAGGAGATTATCCTGTGATTGCTAAAGTTGGTAAATGGAACGGTCAAAGACAAATATCCGTCAATAATGCCAACAAAAATTCGGGAGTGGTGGAGATTTCCATGATTTCGCCGACCCCCGAGAAGAGCGAGGATATTATAGACGTACTTATCGACTTTTACAACAACCAGGCGATCGACGACAAAAAATGGGTTACCGAGCAAACCATCGATTTTATAAACAACCGGTTGGTGGTTATCTCGGAACAGTTGGACGATGTGGAGAAAGACGTCGAGAGTTATAAAAAGAAATACGAACTGACGGACCTGCAGGCCGAAGCGAGTATGTACCTGCTGTCGGGGTCCGAATATGACAAAAGGATAGCCGACATCGAACTTCAGAAAGAGATACTGGGTTCTTTGGAAGTTTTCCTTAGCGATGAGAACAACTGGTCCTCCCCGGTTCCGTCCAGCCTCGGGATCAACAACGATTTAACGTTGACGGCCCTGATGGACGATTACAATAAGCTCCAGCTGGAGCGGCGGCAGCTTTCCACTGTGATGCGCGAGGGCAATCCGCAGTTGGTCGAGATCGAAAGCCGGCTGGCTCTGCTTAGGAACGACCTGCTGAGGGGGCTTAAGAATGCCGAACGGGGATATGACGTTACGCTCGATAACCTGAAACGTAAAGAGAATACCTATTCGTCCAAGATACGGAACCTGTCGACCAACGAGCGGGAATTCCAGGGGTACCTGCGCCAGAAAGAGATCACGGAATCCATCTTCCTGTACCTGCTGCAGAAACGGGAGGAATCGGCGATTTCTCTACAAATGGTGACGCCCAACGCCAAGATCATCGACAAGGCATATACGGAGGATGTTCCCGTGAGGCCGCGTAAGATGATCATTATGTTTTTGGTACTGATGCTCGGGGTACTGGTCCCGGTGGGTCTTATTTATTTGCTGGAACTGCTCAATACGAAACTCCGGTCCAAGGAAGATATCGAGGCAATTGCCAAGGCCCCGGTGCTCGGGGAAGTGCCCGAGAAAACGACCAAAAGCGATATCGTCGTCGAGGCGGGAGACCGGTCGGGAATAGTTGAGATGTACCGGTTGCTTGCAACGAACCTCCGGTTTATGCTTACCGGTAAGGACGACAAGGTCGTTATCATTACCTCGTCGGTCCCGAACGAGGGTAAAAGTTCGTTCTCCATAAATTTCGCGCTCACTTTTTCCACCACCAATAAGAAAGTACTTCTGGTGGACCTCGATATGAGGAATTCGAATATGAACGACACTTTGGATATACACGGGGCCAAGGGGATGTCGGCATACCTGTCGGACCGCAACCTAAAACCGCAGGACGTTATCCATAAATCCAAGCTGGACGCCAATTTGGATGTTGCCCTGTCGGGTATCTATCCTCCCAACCCGGTAGAGTTGCTGATGGGGGACAGGTTGGAGGAGTTCTTCACCTACGCCCGCGCGCATTACGACCTTATCATTATCGACTCGCCGCCCGTATTCCTGGTAACCGACTCCATTATAATCGACCGGGTGAGCGATGCCACGATCTACGTAACCCGTGCCGGGGTAACCCGCAAGCAATTCCTCCGTAAATCGGAAGAGCTCTACAGGGATAAGAAACTTAAGAACCTATCGTACGTCATCAAGGGCATCGTGATCGGAAAGAAATACGGTTACGGGTACGGATATGGTTACGGCTATGGCTACGGTCTTTCCGCCAAGAAAAAATGGTACGAGATCTGGAAAAAATAGTTTCCCTACTATAAATAATAAGCCCGGCTTGCGCCGGGCTTATTATTTATAGATTATTTCTTGTGGGAATTTTTAAGGTCTGTTCCGGGATGGCTCCTTTCGTTCTGAAGTTCCGGGCGCTCCTTTATCCAGTTGATGTTATCGCTCTGGTAATAGCGTCCTCCGTTATCCGGGCGGTTGCCGTTATATTGACGCCCGTTGTAGTCACCGGTGGTGGTCTTCGGCAATTTCTTCTTTTCGCTTTTCATATCGTCATTCCGTATGGTTACCGCCTGTCACCCCGTAGACTTCCGCCGTGACGTAACTCGATTCGTTAGAGGCGAGGAATACGTATACCCCTGCAAGTTCGGCAGGTTCGCCTGCACGGCCGAGCGGGGTGTTGTGGCCGAATTCCGGTATGTGGGATTGGGGTTGCCCTCCGCTTATCTGAAGCGGTGTCCAGATAGGCCCGGGAGCAACGGAGTTGACCCGGATTCCCTTTTTCGCTAACTGTTTGGCCAATGCTCTGGTGAACGCTGTTATAGCGCTTTTCGTAGCGGCATAATCCAACAGGTTGGGACTGGGCTGGTAATCCTGTATCGATGTGGTGGTGATAACACTCGAGCCTTCGGGGAGGTATTTCAGTGCTTCTTTCATTATCCAGTAAAGCGAGAAGACGTTTACCTCGAAAGTCTCCCGCAGCTGTTGGGTCGACAGGTCTTCCAGATTCTCTACCGCATGCTGGCGTCCGGCAACAAGTGCCATAAGGTCCAGCCCGCCGAGTTTATCTACCGCTTCCCTGACGAGTTCACCGCAAAACTCCTCGTCCCCCAGGTTACCGGGATACAGGTAAACGGTATGGCCCTCTTGCTCGAGCAATTCTTTGAGCGAGTCGGCGTCCTTTTGCTCGTCCGGCAGGTAATTTACCAATATGTCGGCTCCCTCACGTGCGAAAGCTATGGCTACGGCACGGCCTATCCCCGAATCGCCACCGGTGATTAGTGCCTTTCGGCCTTGCAGCCGGCCGTGGCCTACGTAACTCTTTTCACCGCTGTCCGGCACCGGCTTCATGTCCGATTGTATACCCGGATAGGGTTGTTCCTGTTTCTCATATTCCCCGGAGTAGTACATATCCACCGGATTCTTCAAATCTTCTTTATATGCCATAGTGCGGTCTAATTATAGTAATGTTCGAGGTTGTCGAAGTTGGCCAGATTATACTGTGCGTCTTCGCATCCCATTTGGGCGGCACGGTGGAAATATTCCCGGGCTTGGTCTTTCTCGCCGTCCCAGTAAGAGGCCACACCCATGTTATTGAGGCATTGCGGGTGTTCCTGGTATTTTTCAAGGTAATGTTTGGCCGTACGGGTATCGCCGTTCATCAGGGCGTTGGCGGCCATATTGTTGTTCGGCACCATCTCGTACGGGTAATATCTCATCGTCACGTGCATAGCCCGCTCGTAATCCGGCGTCCCGCGGCCGTAATGTTCGGCCACCATCACCATATCTTCCATATTCATCTTGGCCGGTTCGGTCTCGATCAGCACCAGCCCGCGTTCCAGCGTTGCCGGTTTGATGACATATTCTATATCGACGTCCGTACGGCGCAGGTTGGGATAGACGTTGGCGTAGAGCATATCGTATGTACTGCGGTCGAGCTCCTTTATCCGTTGTTCCCTCACGTCGGGATCGGGGGTATTGTCGATAATGTTCAGTAGCTGGTCCCTTGATGGGAGGTCCGAAGCGGCTATCCAGTTGCGAAGGCTGTCCCAGTCTTCCGGAACGCTCTCGGTGTCGAACATGGAACTGTTCGCTTCGAGGGTATTGATCACGTTCTCGCTCACGGCTTCGGCCCTGTGGCGCGAGAGCCTTGCATTATAGCTGTATGTGGCTTCCGGTGAAGCATACGAGCGGACAACGACCCTGCGTACTTCCAGATCGTCGTCGTTCAGCATCTGCTGTGTAAAATCGTATATCTTCTGGAGTTCGGTACGGTTCTGGGCTATCTCGGGTTTTACCACATATTTATCCTGTTCGAAGTTGATGTGGGCCGTAAGGCTCGCGCGGCGCGGCGCCGCTTCGGTAATAACAGGGACCAGGAAAGAAATACGGGGAGCGATGGGTGCGGAAAGCGATCCCACCGGCCGGGTCATGGCAAGGTCCGTTTCGCCGCAGCCCTCGAGTTCCTGGCGCAGGAGCATCACCGCCCCGTCCGCCACCGGGAACATGAACGTCCCGGCATACTCGATCACGTCCTCCCGTGTCTGTACCGGAGTTCGTTTACCGGAAAGGGCCTGCTCACGCGAACGGCGTTCGCTGCGGCTGAACACCACCGTTTCATACGGCATCTCTTCCGGGGTATATTCGTCATAGAACATTTCGTTGCGTTGAGCGATAATATCGAACACCTCGCCACGGAAAACCACGGGAGGAAGCGACACCGTATCGCCACCTGTTACCAGCAGCGGGGTCACCACCAGCTGTTCGTTGTTGCGCAGCACGAGTTTATCGTAAACCAGCCGCATATCTATATCCACGGCTTCTCCCCGCCGCACGAGGGCCAGGTCTTTAACCGCAACGTGGTCCGTTCCGTAACCGGTCGCAAAGACCGCGGAACAAGCCATCAGGGCGGCCGCGATTATATTAAATACATATCTGAACATAACTTCCTATTTTATCATATATACAAAAGAGACCCCTATCTTGGTCGGTCCCCAGTAGTTATAATGCTTTGTCCGCAGCAGGTCGCCACATTCGGCCAGCGGGTACTTGCGGTCAAGCAGCCGGGCATAACCCGCACCAATGGTGGCCTCGAGGTTCCAGCGTTTGGCTATTACCCACTGGTAGCCGTATGAGATACCGGCCCCCCATAGGAAACCCTGGTACCGGTTGTTCTTCATATTGTCGTTGAAGTTTATCCCGCCGACGTTGTAATCGGCGTAGTGGCCGTGCAAACCCATGAAATGGCCGTTGAAACGGCTGCAGAACCAGTAACGGAACTCGGGCTGAACCAGCCAGTGCCTCCACCGGGCGTCGCCGAAGCTCCAGCCGTTGTAGTTACCCGAAATATCGAGGGTCGTTTTCGGCCCGAGGGCGGCCTCTATACCGAGGTTGATGGTGGCCGTCGCATCGTATAACAGGTTGCTTTTTATCCCGAATTTCTGCCCGTTGGCTAAGACGGGAAGCAGGCAAAGCAGGGCGACCGGAATTAAATTACGTAGATTGACTGACATAATATTGGATAAAATGTTTACTATGGTTCATTAAAAGCAAACATCCTGCCGATGGGGTCGCCTATGGTGATATTTTTTGCCTGCGGCATTCCGAAAGGGCGCAGCCATAACACAGGCCGCCACATGAAAAAGAAAAGCCGGACCGTCGGGTCCGGCAAAACCGTGAAAAAGGATACTATCTATAGCTCCAGCGCCAAGACAGCCATTCCGGCTACCGCATAGACCAGCGCCTCTTCGTCCGGGTCGAACCCGGATGTGTGGAGCTTCCCGGCAGAACCGTCACATTTACTCCCTCCTACCCCCACGCGATAGAAAACGGACGGGTATACGGCCGTATAGTAGCCGAAGTCCTCGGCAGTCGTCCGCAATTCCAGCTCCAGGACGTTAGCCTCACCGAAAGCGGCACCCATCGTCCGTACCGCCGCCGCCGTAACCCTCTCATCGTTGTAGACACACGGGTAACCGTCCAGTATATCGACCTTTGCCGTAGTGCCGTAAGCCTCTGCCGTCGAGCCGATAATAGCCCTTATACGCTGTTTGGCCTGTACGCGCCACGTTTCGTCGAACGTTCGCAGTGTGCCCTCCATCTCGACATTATCCGGAATGACGTTCGTAGCCCCGTCCGCGATAACGCGGCCTATCGAAAGGACCGTCGGGACAGTCGGGTTGGAGTTACGGGAAGCAACCTGCTGTAACGCCGTGATAACTGCTGCCGATGCCACGATCGGGTCTTTCAACCGATGGGGCATCGCGGCATGGCCGCCCTCGCCCGTTACGGTAATATGAAGTTCGTCCGTGGAGGCCATATATTTGCCGGGCCGGAAACCGAAAGTACCTGTAGCCAGCTCGGGGTCCACATGCTGCCCGACGAACGCACGGATATTATACCCGTCGAACGGTTTCTCTTCCAGCACCTTGGTAGCACCACCGGGCCAAAGCTCCTCGCCCGGCTGGAACAAGCCCAGCACCGTGCCTTTAATTTGCTTTTTACAGCCGTTCAATACGAGCAGCGCCCCCATCAGGGCCGCCGTATGGATGTCATGCCCGCACGCGTGCATTACACCTGCATTAGCCGAAGCGTACGGCACACCGGTCGCTTCCGTGACCGGCAAAGCGTCCATATCCGCACGTAATACTACCGCGTCTGCCGGATCGCCGAGCCCGCCCGTTATACGGGCAAGTACGCCGGTCCCGGCTACTCTCCGGTACGCAATTCCGGCCTTATCCAGCATTCCACATATACGCGCGGCGGTACGTTCCTCCTCGAACGACAGCTCGGGGTCGCAGTGAATTGCCCGCCTCAGGTCCCGAACTTCGGGGAACAACTCCCGGGCACGCTCTATGGTCTGGCTGTATCGCATGTGGCTACTAATTATCCGAACAACTCTTTGGCTATCATATACATATTATCGGTCTTACCCATCGGGTAGAAGTGCAGCACCGGTATCCCGGCCTCGATAAGGCCCCGGCCCTGCTCCACCGCCCATTCGATCCCGACCTGTCGTACCTCCGCATTGTCCCGGCATTTCTCCACCCGGGCCACAAGCGCCTGCGGCAGGTCCACATGGAACACCTGCGGGAGCACCGTAAGCTGGCTCTTTGTGGAGAACGGCTTGAGCCCCGGGATGATCGGAACGTCGATCCCCGCCTTTCGGCACCGGTCGATAAAAGAGAGTATCCGTGCGTTGTCGAAACTCATCTGGGTGACGATATAATCGGCCCCGGCATCCACTTTCTCTTTCAGGTAACGGATATCGTGCTCGAGGTTGGGAGCCTCGCTGTGTTTTTCCGGATAACCCGCAACACCTATGCAAAACTGGGAATGGCGGCAATCCTCGACCTCGCAGTCGATAAAACCGCCGGTATTCATCTGGGCTATCTGCCGCACCAGCCCGGCCGCATTTGAGTGGCCCTCCGGATGACTGCGGAACGTCTTCTCGCCTTTGAGGCAATCCCCGCGCAGGGCCAGCACGTTGTTGATCCCGAGGAAATCCAGGTCTATCAGCGCATCCTCGATATCGTATTTCGAAAGGCCCCCGCATATTATATGGGGTACCACTTCCACATTGTACCGTCTCATCAGGGCAGCCGATATTCCGACCGTACCCGGCCGGCGCCTTACTACCCGTTTTTCCAGCAACCCGTCTTCCCGCTCCACATACTTCACATCCTCGCGGTGGCACGTAATGTTAATATAGACCGGGGAGAATTCCATGAGCGGGTCGATGGCCTCGAATATGGACTGCACCCCGTCGCCCTTTAACGGCGGCAGCAACTCAATGGCGAACCGGGGTTTGCCAGAGGCTTCGGCCTGTTTAACTATATCGGTGATCTTCATCTTACAATCCAAATAGGAGCGTAAAATTAACCTTTTTTACACTTATAAGCTAACGGAGGCGTCCGGCCGCCAGTTTTTCAACGGAATGGTCCAGATAAGCGGAATATTCAACAGCGACATCGGCCGTGGATACCGTCCCTATACGGATCAGCGGTTTGACCTTGCCGTGGAAGTCGCTGCCGAGGGTCATTATGGCGTCGTGGCGCACGGCCAGTTCGGCGAAATAGCGGGCCTGTGCGGGAGTATGATAATTATTGAAGCATTCTATCCCCGCCGCCCCGGTTGCGAGCAACCGCTCGGCGACCTGTTCCCGGCCACGGAAATTCTGCCCCGTGTGGGCCACTATGGGGATTCCCCCGTTCGAGACGACCATATCGACCGCCTGGCTGAAGTCCATGAACTCTACCGGTACGTAAGCCGGGCGACCCTGTGCGAACCAGTCGAAATAGAAATTAAGGTAAGGCATATCCGCACGATCCCCACCGGGATAGTAAGGCCGTAGTAGTTCACAGCTGCGGTTTTCATCGGTCAGCATCGCCTCGATTATCATCTCCCCGACCGGCGGTTTATTACCGGCCATCCCGGCTATCAGCTCCCGGTCCGCCGGGAATCCGCATCGGCGTATGTTTTCCAACATCCGGTCGAAGACCCCGTAATAGAGTTCGGTCATCCGGCGTTCATGGTCGATCAAGTCATGGCTGTCCACGTCGATCCCCAGCCCCAGCAGATGCATATCGGTCCCCTCGAAAACGCAGTCGATCTCGATACCGGGCAGGAACCGTACAGGCCCCGGCCTTTCCTCCAATAACCGCTGCATCTCCCGGGCCCCCGATACCACGTTGTGGTCGCTGACGGTGAATATATCGATCCCGGCCAGGATACACATATCCAGGATGTCCACAACCGGGACGTCGCCGTCCGAGCTGTACTGGCTATGGATATGCAGGTCCTGTTTCACCTGTCGGTATGCTGGGGAATAAGCCGGGTTATCTCCTCTTCGGACACCCCTCGCCGGCGGGCATAGTCCTCGAGCTGATCCCGCCCGATGCGGCCTACGCTGAAATGGGGGGCGAAGTTTCCGGCGAATATCAACCCGCAAACCGATTCCCCGGGATCGAGCATATAATTACCGGTGATGCCGATCGGCAGGTCGTCGCCAAGTATTTCGAGGATATCGGCCTTTAGCGAATGGTCGGGACACGACGGGTAACCGAACGCCACCCTGACACCACCGTGGTCCCCGGCGGCAGGTTCTTCTCCCTGCTCGAATCCCCACAGGTGCCTGCCAACCCTGACATGGACGGCCTCGGCGAACGCCTCGGCCAACCGGTCGGCAAGGAGTTTTGTCATAATGGCGCCGTACTCATCCCCCTCTGCCTTGCAGCGGGCCGTGACGGCGTCCAGGCCGGTGCCGGCCGTCAAAACAAAGGCGGAAAGGTAACCCCCGCCGTCTTCACGGGAGGGTATATAATCGGCCAGCGACGGGTTGACCCCGGCATCGTTCGGCTCCTGGCTCCTCAACTGCGGAAGGGTTTTGATACCTCCATCGGGCATAACGATATTAATATCGTCCCCGTTCGAGTAGGCCTCGAAAATCCCCACGGCACCCTGTAACCGCAGGAGGTCCTCCTGCCCGATACGGTCCAGCATTGCCCGGGCATCGTCGAACAACTTCCGGGCCTGTGGGCCCTTTTCGCTGTCGTTGAATATTGCCGGATAAGTACCTTTCAGGCCCCAGGCCGGGAAAAAGAAATTCCAGTCTATATAGCTGGCCGCCTCGGCCACGGGAAAGCGGTCGAAACGAACGATACCCGTTTGCCGTGGTTTTACCACGTTATAATTACCGGGCCGGAGCGGATTTGCCCGGGCCTCTTTGATCGGCAACAGCCCGGCAGGCTTACGGTCCTCACCGTAAGACTTACGCAAGGCCTCTTGCGTCACCCGTACCGATGCGATATATTCCTGCCGGTTTTCCCCGAAAAGTTTGGAGAGGATCGTAATATTTTCGGAGGCGTCCCGGCTGTGTATCACCACCCCGCTGTAACCCGGGGCGATCTTCACAGCCGTATGCAGCGGCGATGTCGTGGCGCCGCCGATTATGACCGGTATGTCGAGACCCGCCTGTTCGAGCTCGTTCACGACCTTGATCATCTCCCCGAGCGACGGGGAGATGAGGCCGCTGAGGCCTATAGCCTCCGCCCCCCACTCCACCGCGTTGCGGACGATCACGGGGCTGTCTACCATTACCCCCAGGTCGTTAACCTCATACCCGTTGCAGGACATTACCACCGATACGATATTTTTTCCGATATCGTGAACGTCTCCCTTAACGGTCGCGATCAATATTTTCCGCGGCTTTGCGGCCTGCTCTCCTCCCCCGGCTTTTTCGGCCAGGATATACGGACTCAGCACCTCTACCGCCTTTTTCATTACCCGCGCGCTTTTGACCACCTGGGGTAGGAACATCTTCCCCTCCCCGAACAGGATGCCAATATCGTCCATAACCGGCATAAGGTAGTTGTCGATCACACCGAGAGCCGTGCCCGTCTCTTTGTACGCCTCGGTAATATCCTCCGCCGTGAAGTCCGTTATCCCCTTTTTCATGGACCATTCGATCCGCGAACGCAGGTCTGCCGTGCGCCACGTATCCTCCTGTTGCTTCACGGCCGTGGAGGAGCCGTCGCTTTTTATCTTTTCGGCATATTCCGCCAGCCGCTCCGTCGCGTCCGGCCTGCGGTTCAGGACCACGTCCTCGGCAAGTTCCAGCAAGAGGGGTTCAATCTCGGAATAGACCTGTAACATAGACGGGTTGACGATCCCCATATCCAGCCCGGCCCTTATGGCATGGTAAAGGAAAACCGAATGCATCGCCTCGCGGATCCGGTTATTACCCCGGAATGAGAACGATAGGTTGCTTATTCCGCCGCTTACCTTTGCGTGGGGCAGGTTCTGCTTTATCCACCGTACGGCTTCGATAAAATCGACACCGTAACAGTTATGTTCTTCGATGCCGGTCGCGACCGACAGCACGTTGGGGTCGAAAACTATATCCTCCGGGGGAAAGCCGTCAGCTAAAAGTATATGGTAAGCCCTCGCGGCGACCTCTATCTTACGGGCATAGGTGTCCGCCTGGCCTGTCTCGTCGAAAAGCATCACCACTGCAGCGGCCCCGTAAGCCCTTATTTCACGGGCCTTACGCAGGAACTCCTCCTCACCGTCTTTCAGGGAGATGGAATTGACCAGCGACTTGCCCTGTACGCATTTGAGCCCCGCTACCAGGGTATCCCATGACGAAGAGTCGATCATGAAAGGCACCCGGGCTATTTCCGGCTCGGACATGGCCAGGTTCATGAACCGGGTCATTGCATGCGGGCCGTCTATCAGCCCGTCGTCCATGCATACATCTACTATCTGGGCCCCGGCGCCGACCTGCTGGCGGGCGATTCCCACGGCCTGCTCGTAATCCCCCTCCCGGATCAGCCGGGCGAATTTTGCGGACCCCGCCACGTTCGTCCGCTCGCCGACGTTCACAAAATTGGTCTCGGGAACGATCCTGAGCGGCTCCAGCCCGCTAAGAACGGTAATATGCCGCTGCTGCGGCACGGGGCGCGGGCGGTACCGTGCGGCGGTTTCGTTGAAAAGCCTGATATGTTCCGGGGTTGTGCCGCAGCACCCTCCGATTATATTGATCAGCCCCCGTTTCATATACTGCTCCACGTCGCGGGCCATCATTTCCGGGGTCTCGTCGTATCCTCCCATCACGTTGGGGAGCCCGGCATTGGGATGGGCCGACACCGGATATGCACTGATAGAGGCCAGAAGCTCCAGGTAAGGCAGCAACTGCCTCGCGCCGAACGCGCAGTTGAACCCGACCGACAACGGCTCGGCATGGGCTATAGACGTATAGAACGCCTCGACCGTCTGGCCGGAAAGCGTCCTTCCGCTCGCATCGGCAAGCGTACCGGAGATCATTACCGGTATGTCCCGTCCGGTCTGTCGGCATATTTGCTTATGTGCATATATTGCCGCCTTGGCGTTCAGCGTATCGAATACCGTTTCTATCAACACCACGTCCACGCCTCCGTCCACCAGGCCACGAATTTGGGTGTCGTAATCCTCGGTCAGGGAATCGAAAGTGACGTCCCGGGACGCCGGGTCGGAGACATCGGCGGACATCGATGCGGTCTTACTCGTCGGGCCTACGGACCCCGCTACAAACCGTGGCTTTTCCGGGTCGGCGGCCGTAAACCGGTCCGCCACCTCCCGGGCCAACCGTGCCGCTTCGTAATTTATGCGGTAAGAATGATCCTGCAGGCCATAGTCCGACAAAGAAACTGCCGTGGCGTTAAAGGAATCCGTAGAGACTATATCCGCCCCCGCTTCGAAATAGGCGGAATGTATCGAACGCAGCACATCCGGGCGTGTGAGTACCAACAGGTCGTTGCATCCTTTAAGCGGCACGGGCCATTCCCGGAATTCGTCCCCCCGGAAATCCTCCTCCGTAAGGCTGAACTGCTGTACCTGAGTCCCGAGGCCCCCGTCGAGAATGAGGATGCGTTCCCGTACGAGCCTGCGCAACTGCCCGGCTCCGTTATTTTTTATTTTCGTTTCCAAAATCGAGTAATGATATTGCCCGGTTACCGCTCAACGAGCCTGATCTCGAAGAGCTTGGGCCAGTTTTTCCCCGTAACGAATATTCGGCCGGCGTCCGCGTCGTATGCAATGCCGTTAAGTACGTCGGTCCGTATCGTGCGGTCCTCGTCGGGAAGTATGCCGGTCAGGTCAACTATACCCTCCACGATCCCGTTGGCGGGGTTTATGATCGCTATCTGGTCGGCCCCGTAGATATTCGCCCATATCCGGCCGTCGATCCATTCCAGTTCGTTGATCTGTGAGAGCCTTCGTTTGTCGAGCGATACGCGCATTGTCCGCTTCCGGTTGAAATTGGCCGGGTCGATGACCGCGATCTCATGGGAGCCGTTGCTCATATATAGCATCCGTCCGTCGGTGGTAAGCCCCCATCCCTGGCCGGAATATTCGAACGTATCCACCTGCCGGAGGGTTTCGGCGTCGTAAACCAGGCCGGTTCCCTCGAGCCATGTAAGCTGATAGATCTTACCGTCCAGAAGCGCGATACCCTCCCCGAAATAACCCGGGTCGAGGTCTACCCTGCGGACCGCCTCTCCGGTTTCAAGGTCCACCTGCAGGAGTGCCGACTGTCGGTATTGCCCGGTTCCTTCCCACAAGTAACCGTCATGCCAGTAAAGCCCTTGGGTATAGGAAGTTACCTCGTGTGGAAAGACAGCCACCACCTCGTAGGAATATCGTACTGGAAACTGCCGGTCCCCGTCCGGACGGTCCGACCCCGTACCGGCGGTATTGTTCTTCCCGGACGTGCCGAAACAACCGGCCGAAAGGCCGGCATACAATACCAGTATGGCGATTTTCATAATTTTACCCGTTGCGGACATAACCGACGCTGTTTTTCCCCGCAAAGGTACAAAAAATAGCAGAGCCGCCGCCAGCTTCTATAATCCGTAATTGCCGTTAAGGAAGTCCGCGATAGTGAAATCCTTATTGGGCACCTCCGGTTTGTCGTCGCTGGCCACCACCGTATATGTCGATACCGGCTGGTTTTTAAGGATATGGTGGTTCAGGAAAGAATTCACCTCGTCCCAGCACTCCCGTATCGGGAGGCTGGCCACTTCGTGGCCGTAGTTCAGGAACGAATAGAAACTATGGTGCACGCCGGTACGGGTAAGGTATTCCGAGATATATTTGGAGCCGTAGAACCCTATATTATCGAGCCTCAGGACATTGTAGGGCACCTGGCGGTCGGCGTCGCCGTGCATCAACAGCATGGGGGCCGGTCGGGCCCCATAGTCGAAACGGCCGTCCACGGTCAGGATGGCCCCGGCAAAAGAGATGACCCCGGCATAGCTGAAGCCCTGCGGCAAACGTCCCGGGTGGCCACCGTTGGCCAGTTCGTACTGCGTCTGGAGAACCGTCACGGCCCCGGCGCTGGACCCGTTGAGCACGATCTTCCCGGTATCGATCCCCCACTGTGCTGCCCTGTCTAGTATATAACCGGTAGCATTCAACAGGTCGTCCACAGCCATTTGTATGGCCTGCACCAGCATCCGTGCGGCAAGGTCATCGCTGAGTTCTTCGACGTCCGTAATATTTTTCAATCCGAGCCTGTAATCTATCGACACGACCTTATAACCCTGCTCGACCAGGTACTCGAAATAGGGGATATAATCCTCCCGGTCCCGGGTGCCGCGGGCAAACGCGCCCCCGAACATGAACAGCACGCAGGGCTGTTGTTCCCCTAAATCCTCATAATAAAGGTCCAGTTCGAGCTCCTGCTCGTCCTTGATGGAGAAGCTTTCGGTCTGTTTGGTCACCCTGCCCTGCCCGGATACGCCCCAGACGGTTAAAAATGCAAGGGCGGCGGTTAAAATCGTCCGTTTAAGTTCCATATTCCGTATTTTTTATTCAGTACGGTCCGGAGCAAAAATCCGGCCCGGATGTAAAATTAATCACCGGAGGTCAATTACGTCATAATCACCAGTAAAATCTTCCCGCCCGGTGGTCCGGGAAAAGGTCCCGAAGTGGATGCTTGCTGCCCGGACGGTAGTTTTTAAGGGGCAAAACCGGGGTTAATCTTTGGAAATTGTTAATTTTACACAATCCAAACTTATCTAATGCGGCATACCCTTTTCTCCATACTGCTTTTTATCCTCTCTGTCCCGCGCCTTTGGTCCATGCCGATGACCTTTGTCAATTACAACGTGGACAGCGGATTGTCGCATAACCATGTACGGTGTATAATCCAGGACCGGTACGGCTTTATATGGTTGGGCACCCCCGACGGGCTGAACCGCTTCGACGGCCGGGAATTCCTGGTTTTCAAACACGATCCGGCAAATCCGGCATCCATAGGAAGCAATTCTATATTGTCGCTCTACGAGGATAAAGAGGGCATTTTGTGGACCGGTACCTCCCGCGGGCTCTACCGGTACGACCCGTCCACGGGGGAGTTTTCCCGGTTCACGGTTCGCACCGGCGGCAACGTACTGATCAGCACTCCGGTGAACGTTATCACGGGACGGGACGGTAAAATATGGATCGGCACGGACGGACAGGGGGTCTTCCTGTACGATCCGGCAAATGCCGCCCTGGTCCAGAACAGTACCGTTTCGTTGGTACGCTCGATCAGCCCCACGGACGACGGCGCAATGTGGGTCGGCGGAGAGCTGGGTGCCATGGCCCAACTGGACCGGCACGGCAAGAGAGTAACACTGTATAACCACGGGCCCGCCGGCACGGATTACATACACGGCATTACCGCCATCCATCCCGTACGCGACAGTATCTGGTATACGACCGCCCTCGGGGGGATGTTCTATACCGCCCGGCTGCCCGACGGGGAGTGGAGTTCCCCCCGGGCGGTGCTTCCGGAGTCGGTCCGGCTGAGTTATATATTCCAGTATTCCGACCGCCAGCTGTTGGCCGGCGGCCCCAATACGCTTATCACGGTGGACCGGGGAAGCGGTCGGGTCGAAACCGTCATCGACAAGTCTACCGGGGAGCAGTACGATCGGACGGTGAACACCATTTACCGGGACCGCGAAGGAGGTTTATGGATAGCGACGCGCTATAACGGCGTAGATTACGTTCCCCGCGAACTCAAGGTTTTCGACTCATACGTCATCGACCGCAAGACCGTCAGGGGCGCTAAGATGGTCAACGCTTTTTGTTACGGCGGCGGTCTGTTGTGGATCGGCACCGAAGACGACGGGTTGGTCTACATCGACCCGGATACCCACCATGTGACCAAGCATCCGGCCACCCAGCAGATCGAGAGCGCCGTGCGGACCCTGATGTTCGAAAACGGTAGCCTTTGGATCGGCACGGAGAACCACGGCATCTATGTCTTCGACATCCAAACCGGCAATATCCGCCGGTTCGTCCACAGCCGGGACGATATAAACACCATTTCCGACAATACCGTAAATAAACTTTACCGGGATTCCCGAGGGTTCGTCTATGCCGGTACTCCATGGGGCCTGTCGGTATACGATCCGCAGAAGCAATATTTCGAGCGGCATCCCCGGTTCGGCAATCACAGTCCCGTGTCCGATATCCTCGAGGACCGGCAGGGCAACCTCTGGTTCACCACCTACGGGCTCGGGATCGAACGATACAACCCGGCCGAGGATACGTGGCGTTATTTCCCGCAGATAGACGGACGCTTGCCGAGCAATCACGTGATATGTATTTCGGAGGACGAGGACGGGGTTATCTGGATAGGTACCGTTTCCGGGATCTGCCGCCTGGACTACTCCGACGACAGGATTGTGGGATTCGATACGCATAACCGCGAACTGGCGGGCAAGACCGTTTACAGTATCGAGCATGAGAAGCCCGGCATACTCTGGCTGGCGACCAATACCGGACTGATCTGCGTGGACGTTACCCGGGAGAGGATCATCAATACTTTTACCCGGCTGGACGGACTCCAGAGCACCCAGTTCAATGCCCGGGCCTCGTTCCGCCGGATGGACGGGCGGATGTTCTTCGGCGGCATCAACGGTTTCAACTCGTTCCTGCCGGGGAGTTTCTATAACAATAATTATATTCCCGGAGTGTACATAACCTCTGTCGAGATAGACACCCAGCTGGTAGATACTTCGGGACCGGGCACCTATTCTTTCGGTAATAAACCCTCCAGGACTACCCCCATAAAACTCGGCAGCCGGGAACATTCCATCACTTTCGGTTTCGCGGCATTGAGCTACCAACTGCCGCTCAAGAACCGCTACCAGTACAAGCTGGACGGATGGGACACGGACTGGCTCGATGCCGGCAACCGCAACCGGGCCACCTACGAGAACTTACCGGCCGGCAAATACCGGTTCTTTGTCCGGGGTTCCAATAACGACGGGATATGGAACAGCCACCATGCAGTAATGCCTGTGAGGGTATTCCCGCCGTTCTACCGGAGCGCAACCGCCGTACTGATCTATATCCTTATGTTCTTTGGAGCGGCGTGGGCATCCTACCGGTATGCCCGCCAAAGGCAGCAGCGCAAAATGAGGGAATTCAAAACCCGGCAGGAACAGATGGCCTACAAATCGAAGATCGAACTTTTCACCAACCTCGCACATGAGATCAGGACACCGCTGTCCTTGATCAAACTGCCGGTGGAGCATATCATAAATTCCGGGGACGGCAAACCCCAAACACGGGATTACCTCGATATAATCGACCGTAACACCACGGACCTGCTGAACCTTGTGAACGAGATACTGGATTTCCGCAAGAGCGAGGAGAACGGTTTCACCATCTGCCCGTCGCCCCTCGACATCCGGGACCTCGTGCGTGGGGTAGCTTCCAATTTCGAACCGACAATGAAGTTGCGGGGCATCGTCCTCGAGACGGTATTCACCGGCACCCATTGGGAACATCCGTTCGACGAATCGGCCCTATCCAAAGTGCTGACCAACCTTCTTTCTAACGCGGGGAAATATGCCCGCACCAGGGTAGTTATAAGCGCTGCTGGGGAAGAGGCCGGGTTCACACTTACAGTGGAAGACGACGGCCCGGGAGTCGAAAGCCATGAAAGTTCGAAGATCTTCGATACTTTCTATCAATCGGAGGGAAGCGCCGCCGGTACGGGCCTCGGCCTTTCGCTCGCCAAAAGGCTGACACAGCTGCACGGCGGCAGTATCCGTGTAGAGCGGTCCGAACTGTCGGGGGCCAGGTTTATAGTGAATATAAATACCCGGTCCGTAAAAGATAAGGCAGAAATACCCGAAAGTCTATCCGGATCGATGGATGCCGGCCCGATAGTTCCCCAAACCGCAGAAGGTCCGGCACAACTCCCCACCGCCACACCGCACATAGAACAGGAACCCGCTTCGCCCGAAAATATAGAAATCCTCTTTTCCGGGATAACCCTGCTTATCGTAGAAGATAATGTGGAACTGATGAACCTTATCGCCGGGTCTGTAGCCTCCTTATACCGTGTCCACACCGCCTCCAACGGGATCGAAGCCCTGTCGATCCTGGACAAGGAGGAGATAGACATCGTGGTGAGCGATCTGATGATGCCCCAAATGGATGGATACGAATTGTGCCGCCGAATAAAAGAGGATATCCGGTATTGCCATATCCCGGTCATCTCCCTCACGGCCAAGGCCGGCATCGACGACCAGATCAAAGGCCTGGAATACGGGGCTGACGCCTATATTACCAAACCGTTCTCCCTGCGCCACCTTACCAAACAGATCGATAACCTGCTGGGCAACCGCAAACGCCTGCACGACCATTACCGCACATCGCCGTTCCCGGCAATCGTCCGCAAGCCGTCTTCAGGGAATAAGGATGCCGAATTTATCGAGAAGCTGAACCGGGAGATCGCCGCCCGTATCCAGGACGAGAATTTCTATATCGACGACCTGGCGAGCGTAATGTTCATGAGCCGGTCCAATTTTTACAGGAAGATCAAGGCCCTGTTCGGGGTTTCCCCGAATGAATACCTCAAGGGATGCCGACTGCGCTATGCGGCGGAACTGCTCACCAAACCCGATATCCGCATCAGCCAGGTATTCGTCGAGGCCGGGTTCAATTCCAACTCCTACTTCTCCAAATGTTTCCGGGAACATTTCGGGATGACCCCGACCCAATACGCAGCACAATACTCCGTATCCGAATAGCATAAGGCTAAATGCAAATAGAAAGGGCGTTCCCGGAAGCGGGGACGCCCTTTGAATTGCGGCCGGCCGGGGACCGGGAGGGTCTGGCCGGCATCCCTGCCGGCTTCCCGCTCCCTGTTCGGCCGCTGACAAACTAAACCTGATCCCTACCAGGTCTCTACCCGCAGGTCTTCCAACGGGTCCTGGCGGCGAATAAGTTCCTCGACAACGTAATAGGAATCAGCTCCGTCGTTGTAGGTATATTCCAGCTCGAACTTGGCATACTCGCCGTCCGGATCCCAGGTACCGCCTCCGCTAATGACAAGGGTACTTCCCGGAGCCGTATCTGTAACAACACTGTATCCGGTAGGAGAATCGTTATCTTCGACAACCGTCAACTGCACCCTGTTTTGGGCGTCGTTACCCTTATTGGCGATACCGCGACGGACTACCACGTCAGGTGAAATGGTCTCGAAGATACGGGTCGGGCAGTTAATCAGGATACTGCTGCCGTATGCCTCAACGTCGTCCGTAAGGTTCCCGGCTGCATCCAGCTTAGTGCTGGTTCCCCGGTAATAATAAGTACCGCTATAAGTGCTGACATACTTAATCATCACCTGGGTACTCTCCATACCCTCCGTTACATCTCCGACCGA
This sequence comes from Alistipes sp., assembly GCA_021201825.1. Taxonomy (GTDB): domain Bacteria; phylum Bacteroidota; class Bacteroidia; order Bacteroidales; family Rikenellaceae; genus WRDF01. The sequence goes on along the minus strand of JAJQED010000016.1, from coordinate 13,049 downwards.
ATTGTCCACTATGGTAAAAGGGAGGATATAATAATTCTCCACACACAGCGGGTCGGCATAAAAAGCGTCCGTGAAACTGATCTCCACATCGGCCACCGGCATATTGGACCGTTTAACGGTAAACGTATCCGGACTGGCCAGTACATAATGGCTCTCGGGCATGAGCCTGGACGGGTCGGACATTATCGAGGGGTCGATAACGAAAGTCGCCCAATCGTTCATGTCCACTTCGCGCTTACCGCCGATGGAGACCCCGACGCTTATGGTCATATCCCGGCTCGCGATGACCGTCCGTAATGGCTGGGCCACCGCAAAGCATACCGACGGGTCGTCGTAATCGCCGATATAGTCGTCATAGCACGCATTAAAAAGCACGGGCACCACGGCAACCAGTAGAAGTTTTATTATCGTTTTCATAAAGTTACAAATTTTAATATCCCATATTGTTTACCATCGTACCCGGGCTTTTGAGTATTTCCGAGTTCGGCAGCGGCATATAGTAATACTTTATATCGCCCAGTTCCCGTTTCTCGACGTTTTTCGGGGTATAGGTAAGGTTGCCGGATGCATCCTTATCGACCTCGATCCCGGTAACTTCCACGTCCAACTTCATCAGCCAGCGGCGCATATCCCAGAACCGGTGATTCTCGAAAGCCAGTTCCAGGCGGCGTTCGTTCTGGATCAACTCCCGGAACGCATCCTTATCCCCGGCTATCTCGTCGATATAGAGGTCGGTAACTATACCTCCGGATTTTTGGCGTATCTCCTTGATGATATCATAAGCCGATACTGTCATCCCCGGCCCATACCCTGTCGGACCCCACGCCTCGTTCGAAGCCTCGGCAAAAGAAAGGAAGATTTCCGCCTTGCGCATGGGTGCGTAATAATGGATGGAGGTCTGTTTTTCCATCGGATAGAGCATATTGTCCAGTTTGGACATAAATTTGGCTATGTAATATCCGGTACGCGAACCGCTGTAACCTGCCGACTCGAAACTTTCGGAATCCTTATGACCGTAAATAACGTCGATCGTGCCGTCGTCCGTGGCGAAAGTCTTACCCTGGTAATAATAGGTCAATTCGAACCGGTCGTCACGGTCCGCATACGGATCCTGCGGATCGTATACGACCGAGGGATGGCCGATAGGATAACCGGTCGATTTCAACGGATATGCATCCACCAGGTTCTGGCTGGGTTGTGTACGCGCCTGGCCGTAATAGTAAGGCGGGAAGTGGCGTTCCTCCATACCGTTGGCCTCAAAGTAAAACCGCATGACGAACTCCGACGGGGTAGTCGCCGACGCGTCCGCCAGGTCCGAATTCTTAAGAGCATAGAAACTCCCGAACTGGCTCAGGTTCATCACTTCATAGGCTTGCTGCGCCGCTTCCTCCCATTTGGCCTGTATGACGGACTGATCCAGCACCGTATAGTCACCCATATCGTTGATCCGTATGACCGAAGAGGGCTGGAAAGCCGGGCTGGCGGCATAAAGCAAAGCACGGGCTTTCAGGAATTCCGCCTGGGTCTTGGTTGCGCGACCGATCCTCGGACCGGTTTCTACTTCAGGTAAAACCAAACTTGCAGAATCGCAATCAGCAATAATATGAGCGATACAGTCCTCGTATGTATCCCGGTAGATATTCTTTAACTGGCCGGCCATTTCCGGAGTTACGAATGCACTTACGATCGGGTAACCCAGAACTTCACCGTCGTCCGTACGCCCGCCGTAATGTTGCAGCAACCGGAATGACCACCAGGCCCGCAAATACTGCGCTTCGGCCTTGAGATTCTCAATGTACGCTTCGTTTTCATCCTCTTTCTCGGAATACTTTAAATGGTCTGACAACCCGTTTTCCAGGAAAAGGTTAATGTACTGGAGCTGGGTGTAACATTCGCTCCAGACATCCAGCGGGTTGTTCGTCGGGGATATGTCCCCGGCACCCAACCGGGAAACCGACGAACCCAGTATTCCCGTTACGGCATTGTCCGTCGCGGCATCGAGGAAATTTCCGTCGTAGCTGTCCGCACGGTTTGGCATTACGGTATAGGTATGTACGAGTACTCCCTCGGCCATATCGGGGATGGTCCACAGGGTGTCTTCCTCGATCTCGTTGGTCTTCTTGACTTCCAATACGTCGTCACAGGCGTAAAGCAGGGTGACGGCGGCAAAGTATATCGCTAATTTTCTTAAGTCCATAACAATCTTTTTTGCATCTTAGAATGTAACCGTTACCCCGGCAGAAATGGTCCTGTAATTGGGATAGTTCACAACACCGGCATCTATACGCTCCGGGTCGGAATCCTTAATCGCGGAGATAACGAACAGGTTAGTAGCCCGGGTGAATATCTTCAGGTCCTTATAGATACCGGTACCTGTACGGTTAACGAACGTAAAGCTCAGCTCGACATTCTTAAGCCGGAAGAAAGAAGCGTCTTCGGCCCAATAACTCGAATTGCGGTAACTGTTCGTCTCTCCGGTAGCCGTAGTTAGGCGGGGATACGACCCGGTCGGATTGTTCACGGCATGGTAACGGTCAAGTGCAAGTACCGAGTAAGAATTCTCACCCGTATTCCAGTAATAGTTATTGGTCAGCATGCGGGTAACACCCGTCTCGGCGGTCCCGAGGATATACAGTCCGAAACCCTTATAGTTGAAATCGAAATCGATACCCCATACCGTCGACGGGAAATTCTTTCCGAGAACGGTTTGGTCACGGTCGTCAACCACTCCGTCGTTATTAAGGTCGGCATATGCGATATCCCCGTCGGTGTAATATGCGAAAAGCTGTTTGGCGTGAGAATTTATATCCACGTCACGGCCGAACAAGCCGAGGGCCTGCAATCCGAATATGGTACTTGTCGGTCGGCCGACCGCTTTACGGTAGTCTTCGATGTTTGAGGCCTCGTTCCATTTTTCGAGGCGGTTCTTCGAGAACGTGAAATTAACACCCACCGAATAGCGGAAGTCCCTGTTCACCCTGTCGGACCAATTCGCGTAGGTATCCACGCCACGGTTGAGCACCTTACCCATATTTTCATAATAAAGGAAGTCACCGATGATGGTACTGTAATTGGCACTGTTGACCCCGATAATATCGTTCCGGATCTCGCGGAAGTAATTGACCTCTCCTGCAAGCCGCCTGTTTAGGAATACCCCTTCGACCCCAACGTTGAGTTCGGTGGAGGTTTCCCATTTAAGGTTAGAGTTACCTATCCGGGTTAGGTCCATATAATAAAAGGCGCTCTCTTTTTCGGTATAATATTTATGTCCCTCAGATGTACTCCAACCGTTGCGGTAAAGGAAATGTCCTGTATTGCCACTGTAACCGATCTGTCCGTAACTTGCTTTCAGTTTCAGGAAGTCTACCCCTTTGGCCGAACTCATAAATTCTTCCGAAGATATGATCCAGCCTACACTGCCGACTTTGGAGAAATGGTATTTGTCCCCGTCCTGGAATTTGTTGGAACCCATACCGGCGAGCGTCAACTCGAACAGGTAACGATCGTTGAAACTGTAATTCAGGCGGCCGGTGAAGTTGGTTGTGATCCAGTCCGGGTTCTGCCCTGTTACTTCATCACGGTAATAACGGGCCGAAAGGATCGCAGAAAATCCGTGCGGGCCGAAATCACGCGCATATCCCAAATTGGCTCTCCAACCGAACGTACGGGTTGTCGTTTCGTCTTGAATAACGATATCACTAAGCTGATTTATATTTTTCACCTGAGATATACGTTTGGCTATGTTACCGTCTTCATCCAGATAAGTATCTATGGCATAAGTAGCAGTACTGTTGGTTACTTTTTCCCGCAGGTAGTTATAATTATCGAACGTGAGGTAAGCATCGATGAACAGGCCTTTTACGTATTTATCGAAGTCGAATTTAAGGCCGAGGTTGGTCTGGCTGTTGGAGTACCTTTCGGAAGTTCGCCCTCCGAGGCTTGTCATATCGACATAGAGATTGTCCGGCTTACGGGTACTGCCCCCGTAATACGGGCTTCCGTCCTTGTTTTCCTCCAGTCCCAGATCGGTAGCAGAAAGGATAATGGGATATTCGTTCGGACGGAGTGTAGACAGGTCTCCGTAGAAAGAATCGTTGGCCCGGCCACCCCAGTCGCGAATCTCTATACGTGCGGCAACGTCAGCCACAACGGCCATATAATCGGTGATACGGATATCGAGGTTCCCGCGGACGTTGATACGGTTAAGGTCGGTACGCTTACCGACGGCCTCAAGGCCGCTGCTGCCCGTATAACCGGTTACCAGTGCATACTGCACGGCGTTGGTACCCCCGTTGACTTCGATTATGGCCTTGCGGTAATTCATCATATTGCGGGTAAACTTATCATACCAGTCTACATCCGGGTATAACGGGTCGTTCTCCCCCGTACTATTTTTATAGCCCTCGAGCTGGTAAGGCAGGTAGCGTGCCGACATCCCGTCGTTGGCGCGGGCTTCATTGTAGAGGTTAGCATAGTCATACGAACCGAGGAATTCAGGGTTACGCATGGTCGGCTGGATACCGAACTCGGCAGTCGCCCGTATGGTCCGTTTGTTCGCCTGCCCCCGCTTGGTGGTTATCATCAGGATACCGTTAGCCGCATGCGGCCCGTAGAGTATCTTGGCGGCGGCATCCTTTAGCAGATGGATGGATTCTATCTCCTCCGACTGGATATCGTCCAGCGGCCGCTCGATACCGTCGATTATAACTTTGGCGGTATTGTCGGCATAGGCATGCTGGCCACGGATAAATATTTCGGAGACGTTGTTCCCAAGCCCGCTCGTTCCCGGACGGACGATAAGCCCGGCCGCTGTTCCCTGAAGCCTGTTGGACAGCTGCAAATCGGGATAGCGGTTCACTTTGGCCATATCCACTTCCCCGACTGCGGAAGTAAGGTGGCGTTTGGAGGTTGTTCCTCCGTCGAGCCGTTCCCATTGGTCCTTGTCGTCGGCATAAATAAGCGCGGGTTCGAGGACAATTTCCGAAACATCGGCGTTCGAGGTCAGGTCGATCACCGTATCCCGGAACCCGGCCGCTTCGATTAAGATGCGGGAATTAGACCTGCCGGAAATAACGAAGTCACCGTTCTGGTCGGTATACCGGACCACGGCTCCGTCGTTTAGCTGGACGGTTGCATCCTTTACGGGCTCCCCGGCCGGATCGACCACCCTGGCGGTGATCGTCACCTGTGGTATATCGGCCCGGCGCTGACCCGAAAGGACCTGCGGCAAAGTGCCAAGCAGCAAAATAACCGCTGCGATAATATATATGTGTTTTTTCATATTGTACTGTTTTTCTGGTTACCAGCCGGGGTTTTGGGTAATATTATCGGAAGACCCGACCTCGGCGCCCGGGAACGGATACCAGTAATTTCGTGTGACATAGTTCCTGATTTCCACCGTATTATCCTGAACTTCCCAGGTAAACGTCAGGTCTTTACCGTCATTAAAATCAATAGGGTCCACACCTGCTCCCTGGTCACAGGTGAATATTACGTTCTGGATCGGATATGTTGCCCCAAATACCTCGTCGAAAGCCATCCACCGGCGGAGGTCCCACCAGCGCTGGTTCTCGAACAACAGTTCTACAGCCCTTTCACGCCTGTAGGCTTCCCTGAATTTAGCGGGATCGTTCACGATATCGGACGGCAGGTCGGTAACGCCCACCCTGTTCCGGATAACATTGACAGCATCTGCCGCACTCATATTGAAACCGGCCGGAACCGTCGTCGCGCTACCGGTTGCTTCGAACAAAGCTTCGGCATAATCCAGATAGATCTGGCTCACCCGGATATAGATCGTCTTGAAACGGTAGAGGAAAAATCCCTCGTCCCGGGTGCTACCGTAATAAGTATTGGCTTCCGGCCATATAAATTTCTTCGCAAGGAAGCCGGTGAACTGGCGGTTGCGGGAATTGGCATTATTATAGAAGTTCTCATAACCTCCGCCGCCAACCCATGAACTTATATAATATGGATCTCCGCGCCATTCGCCCCACCGTTCTCCCGGCAGGAGGATATTGTTGTAAAGGCGCGGGTCACGGTCGGAGAACGCACTCCACGACCCCTCGACATAACCAGACCGGCTGTCCGAAGTCGGATAATAATTACCGTCCGGGCCCTGGCGGTCGAACATTTTGACCACGTTATAGGTAGGCATACTTACCGAGGCGGCATCCTGCCCGGTGAACTCGTCCAGATGTGCCCATAACCAATATACCCTTATGGTATTCTCATTGTCGTTGTCGATAGCCGTTTCATACCAGCGGTTCCACCAGATATATTCCTCATGTGTCCATTGTGACGGTTTGAACCAGAAGATATTCTTATAAGCATCCATATTTGCGCCGTTCTGGGTGTCGGTAAGGCGGCGGCCGGTATTGTTGCTGGCAATAAATTCCAGAACGTCCTGTGCGTTGCGGGCGGCTTCGAGCGCCAGCTCGGTATCGTACCCCATATCCACCAGCGTATTCAGGTCGTTCTGCATCAGGGGACTGGCCGCATATAACTGGGCCATGGATTTCACACCCATCGCGGCAACCTTATCCGGACGGCCCACGTTAGCATCGTCCCACGAGGAGGGAAGCATTTCGATAGCCTTGTCGATGGCATCTATCAGTATCTCATGTGATTCCCTATAGGTAAGTCTCGGTATGTCCCAGTTGGTGATATCCATTACGTAAGTAAGGTCCGGCATACCCCCGAGCCTCTTTATCAGCTGGAAATAGAACCAAGCCCGGTAGAAATAGGCCTGCCCCCCGATCTCGTTCAATTGCTGCTCGGTCATATTGGGGACTTCCTCATAGTTTTCGATAACGCGGTTGGCGATACGCAAGGCCGCGAAACAGAGGTATATCGGCGCGGCATCGTTGAAACCGACCTCGAAATCGTTGTTCCGCCAAAGGGAGAACCAGTTACCGGTCTGGAAGGCGGGCAGCGGATTGTCCGCAATACTTAAGGAGGTAGCCAGTTCGTCGGCTATGGCCAGCGGGTGTCCGTTACGTTTGCGGGCCTGCTGGTTGGTAACCATCCACCGTTCAAGGTAAGTATAGCAACGGTCCAGGTGTCCCCGGATGGATTCGTAGCTGGAAAAAACTTCCTCCTCGTCGATCCCCAGGTACGGGGCCTTATCGAGGTATTTCTCGCAACCTGCTATACCGAGTACGGTCACGACAGCCAGTATGTATAGATATATTCTTTTCATGATCCGTAAATTTTAGAATGTTAACCTTACCCCGAGGGTATAACTCCTTACGATCGGGTAAGCGGTAGCACCGTCGGTCTCCGGGTCGATCCTGCTGTCTATCCTCTGGAAAGTGACCAGGTTATTACCGTTCACGAAGAACTGGCAGGCCGAGATAGATGCCTTGGCAAGCATCGCCTTGGGCAGCGAATAGTTCACTTCGACGTTCTTCAGCCTCAGGTATGAGAAGTTGCGGTAACGGTAGTTGTGGTCCTGGTTATTGTGGTTGTTATTGATATGCAACGCAGGCCGGATAATACCGGAGGTGTTGGCCGTCTCCCTGGTCCAACGGTCCAGTACATTGGGCTGGGTCTTAACGTTACCGTTCGGGAATTCATAGAGCAGCACCGCCGGCACCTGTTTGTAAACACCCGTAGGCGCGTACCACATACAGCTGAAACCTAACCCTTTGAAATCGAATCCCAGGGTAAGGCTATAGGTAGTGAGGGGGTAATTCAGGTATTTCCATACGACCTGGTCGTTATCGTCGATCACACCGTCACCGTTATAGTCGATATAGACGAAGTCTCCCGGAACAAGCCCGCCAGCCGTAGCACCGGAAAGATTGGTTTGGGCGGCGTTGAAGATATCGTCGATAGAATAGTAGTTCCCGGCGATTATATACCTTTGCTGCCACCCTACCGGCTTGCCGGCATCCATCTGGTACTGCGGGAAAATGGACGGGTCGTCACGGTCGGTTACCCGGTTCTCGCTTGCCGAGAACGCGAAGTTCGCATAATAGCGGAAATCCTTGTTCAGGGAGTGGTTCCATGATATCTCCAGGTCTATACCGTGGTTTTTCACCCGGCCGAGGTTTGCCGTCGAGAATTCGGCCCCGACCCAACGGGATACCGTACGGGGAGCAAGGAATATCCCTTTGCGGTGCTCGTCATAAAGGTCGAGGGTAATATTGAGCCTGTTCCATAAGCCCATTTCGATCCCGAGGTTTTGTTTGGTAGAGGTTTCCCATGTAAGGTCGGCCTGGCCGATCGTGGATTCACGGTAAGTGGGTCCGTAACCTACCGACTGGGTTCCCCCAAAATTCACATTACCGTCCTGCATGAACAAGGTCACATATCCCCACCGGGTGGCATTGGACTCGTTACCGGCCTGTCCCCAGGAGTAACGCACCTTCAGGTTACTGAGCCATTTTTTGGTTTTCTGCATGAACGGCTCTTCGGAAACCCTCCACCCGACGGAATAGGACGGGAAGAAACCGAACCGGTTACCCGGGGCAAACCTGTCCGAGCCGGTATAACCCGCATTGAATTCCGCCAGGTAACGTTCTTTCCAGTTGTAAGTCACCCTGAATATCCAGTCCTCAGTCTTACGGGGAAATATAAGGTTATTGCCATCTTTCTCCTGGTAATTTTCCCTTTTAACCAGGGCCAGACCCGTCACGTTATGGTCCCCGAACGAACGGTCGTATTCCAGGCCGGCATCATAGTAAAGACGCCTTGTATAGGACTCCAGAACGTCATACGACGTAGCGACGGGTAGCTGATAGTCTTCCTGACCGTGCATTCCGCTACGAAGTATCTCATACGTTATAGTCCCGTCGCTGTTATATACGGGATTATCGTAATCATATATACGCCATTCCCTTTGCGTACTTTTCCTCATATCAGCATCGGTTCCGCCCCAAACACCACCGTTTTTTATCGTATTACGGTTACGGGAAGATGAGTTGTAGGATATCATCGCCCTGACCCGAAGTCCGGGAGTTATGAAATCGAGCTTTTGGACAAGACTGGCATCATACCAGCCACGGAATATCTTGTCGTGTATCTGGCCGTTGGCCGAGATATTGGCCAGCGGGTTGGAGCCCTGGTTCTCGTCATCGCCCCATATCCCGTTGCTATATTTGATCGGGAAAGAGTTGGACGGGGCGTTTATTATCGAACGGTAGAAGTCGTCTGCGAACGTGGAGTTACGGTAGCCCATCATACCAGCGATCTTCACCGAGAATACCGTCGTATTGGTGAGGTTGAAGTCGAAATTCGACCTCCAGTTATAGCGGCGGTAGTAATGCCTCGGGTCGTAATCTTCCTGTTTGCTGACTTTATATATATCCCCGTCGTTCTGGTAACCCACGGAAGCGAAGTAGCTCATAAAGTCCGAGCGGCCGCTTACATTCACGTTATAGCTTTGCGAGGTTCCGACCTGCACCATCTGGTCCTGCCAGTCGATATCGGGGAAGACGTCGCTGTACGGACCTGTCATACCGGTCGCATAGGCGTTCTCCCAGGCGGCGATGGTTTGGTCCGAGAAGAGGTTGGACCAGTTGTTGTCGTTCTTCATCGCCTCGTTGTACATCCTCATGGAGGTAACGTAATCCGAGAAATTGAGCGACCGGGTCGGCTGTTTGAACCCGAAGCTGGCGTTGAAACTGATTGTCGGTCTCTCTGACGTACCGCGTTTTGTAGTCAGCAGGATCACACCGTTTGCACCACGGATACCGTAAACGGCCGTAGCGGAAGCATCCTTAAGTACCGAGATGGTCTCGATCTCGTGCATGTCCACATCGTTCATATTACGTTCAACGCCGTCGACAAGCACCAGCGGGGAGGTACCGTGCCATGTACCCTTACCCCGGATATAGATATCCACGTTGTTATCCCCGGGCTTACCGCTGCTGTTGATGGCCACAACACCGTTAAGTTTTCCCTGCAGCGCTTCGGCTACGTTCGTAACGTTACCGGTTTTGAGCAGTTCTTCTCCCTTGGTCTGGCTGATGGCCGCGACCACGGAGGCCTTACGCTGGGTCCCGTACCCGACCACTACGATATCGTCGATCTGGGTGGCCTCTTCGTTCATCACGATAACGGTCCGGTTGGCTACATCAGCCGCGCTCATTACCAGGGACTCGTAACCGATAAAGTTAAAATAGAGTTCCTCATCCGGCGCTGCCGTGATACGGAAAGAACCGTCCAATCCCGAGGTTGTTCCCCTCGAGGTCCCGGGAATGGTCACCGTAACCCCGGGAATAGGGTCGTTGGTCTTGCCGTCAAGAATCCGCGCGCTCACTTCGGCCTGTTGCGCACTGGCCCACTGTGGCACCAGTACCATCGCCGCAAGTAACAGCAGTAAATGACACTTGTTAAAAATTCTCATAGATTAGCATTTTGGTTTGATTTGGGTATTTAGGTTTCCGGTATATCCGGGTCTTCTGTATAGCCGTCCTTTTTCCCTCAGGGGGAGTGTGCCGGTCATTTGCCGGCAAACTCCCTCTCGAGGCTTTTCATATAGTAGCCGCCCACGACCGACCTTGCCCGAAACCCAACCGATTCACCGGTCACCGTGTCATGCCAGTCGCTGACCGGGATCCTGCTCGAGGTTTCGTCGATGTAGTTATAGACCGGCACCACCAGTTGCCGCCAGTTGTTGGGATCGTCCGTCAGGCATGCGGTCCACATTATCCAGTCGGTCTTGGTGTAGGTCTTGCGGCTGTCCAGCGGCAGCCCGTAACGGTTCTGCTTTGTGAGGTAATACTGGGTCTCGACCTGTGCGATGGACGGGTCGAATATTTCCAGCCCCAGTATCTTGTCCCATACGATATTGTATTTCTGGCTCCAGGTCCCAGGCTGGTCGAACGTCAGGCGGTAATGGTCTCCGTCGTCGGCCATCGCTTTCCATTTTGCGGCCATTTCCCGCGCCTGGGCCGTATACCTCTCCGCCACTTCCTCCATGCCGAGCATCCGGGCGAGTTTGCCGTAGCCGGCTATACCCATAATGGCTTTGACCGAGAGGTTGGTGTTATGCGCGAAATGGCCTGCGAAGTCGTCCGTGCAAAGCTGGTTTTCCGGGTCGAGGCCCTCTGCGACCAGATAATCCGCCCATGTCGACAGAACGTCCCAATGCCGGGCCGCATATGAAGCGTTCCCCTCGGCATGGGCTATGGCCGCAGCGAGTATCAGCATGTTCCCGCTCTCCTCCACCGGCATGTCCCCGCCGTATGTCTGGCCGTTTGCAAGCGGGTAGGTCCCTACGTCATGGGCGGCGAACGGTTTGGTCCATTTGCCGCTTTCACTGTAATGGAATATAGGGTTCATCATCCCTTTGAGCAGCTCGGGATTGTAGACCAGGAACAACGGCGAGGAGGGATAGGTAATGTCCACCGTTCCGATAGAGCCGTTGCTGAAGTTCTCTTTGGAAAAAAACAGCAGGTTGCCATCGCTGTCTTCCACAAGTTTATGGGCCGAGACGGCCTGGCGGTAAACCGTGGCGCATATCTCGGAATACTCCTTACCGCCGTCGCGCAGCGTACGGTCCATCAGCGCCTTGTCGAAACCGGTGCACCGTTTCATTATTTTATTATAGTCCGCCGCGAACGTAGAGAGCACATCCGTTATGGCAACCCGACCCGTGCGGTTCCAGTAGGGCCGAAGGTCTTCGCCGAAGTATTGGATTGAACGGATGTCGTCGTAACCGAGCATGATGAACCCCCCGGAAAATTTTTCCGTAACCGTTCCCAGGTCGTCACAGAACACCATTACGTTCTTCTCCCGGAACATATTGGGGGTCTCCGCAATCGGTTCTCCCGGGTCCACAGACCCGGTCTCGATGAATTCTTTCTTGGGTCGGTAATAGTCACGGATGGCCAGCCGACCCCGTCCCTCGGGTACCGCAACGTAATAATACCCCCAGTCGATGCGGATATCGTCGCCACTTCGGCCGAGGATATTCTGCTCAACGGTTCCGGTCTTCAGGTATTCGATACCCGAGGCATTCCCGTAAGTGGTAACGACCGGCTGCGATTCGGCATGCACCGCTATCTGGGGAGTGGTTTCGAAATAGAATTGCACGTCATGTTCCCTGCCGTCCGCCGAACGTACCTGGTATGTCAGGTAATTCACGGGCGAGGACATAAGGTCGAGGTCGTCCATCAGCAGCGGAGCGGTAAATATCAGGTCCACTTCGACCGGCCCGCATTCGAATTTATACATCGTCCGGGTAGGCAAGACGTTCACCGATTTCTGGCGTGCCAGGTTGTCGAATGTCGAACCGTTCTGCACGGCCCGGAACAGGCCGAAATCTACGTATGCACCTCCCGTCGTATTATGGCAATGGGCAGCGATAACATTGGTGCCTTTGCGCAGGGACTTCTTTACCACGTCGTTCAGCTCCACCCTTACGTTATTGCGCCATGTATTCCCGGTGTTGGCGACTTCGATACCGTTTATATAAAGTTCGAACACGTCGTCATGGGAATACTCCAGGATCAGGGTCTCCCCGGTCACATCACCGTCCAGTTCGAACGTACGGCGGACCCACACGTCCCCGTCACGCCAGTAAGTACCCACGCTGGGCATCTCCGGGGTTCCGATGGCTCCCGGGACCACTTTCCAACCGCTGTCGTCATAATCTACGGCCGTCCAGTTGCCCGCCGGGGGCGAAGTAACGTAAGGCGCCTCCCACTGCTCCACCGCGATGGTAGGCATTATGATCTCGGTCTTGATCTCTTCCCAGCCCATCACCCGGTAGGTCACCCCGTCCACACGGACGGCCCCAAGTAGCGGATGCTGCTTTCCGGTCCAGTGTACGGTTTGGGAAGTATTTAGGTCGGAGGTGAAAGACCAGACACTGAAATATGGGTCCACCGTTATGAGCGGGGCGGCGGGCGCCCGCAGTTCGTTTACGAGGTCGGTATTTATCTCTTCGTACCCGCCGTTACCGCACGAGGCCATTAAGGCCAGTACGGTGCATAAAACAATATTTAAAGGGAGATTCTTCATCTTTAAGGTTTTTTGCCGTTAATCTTTCCTCTGTCCGGGGTATGGTTCGACCATGCAGCGCTCGGCCCACTGCT
>JAJQED010000011.1 GCA_021201825.1 Alistipes sp. | reverse complement strand
CGGGCGATCACATCGGCGACTTCGGCCGCAAGCCGGAGCCGGAACTGCCTTACGGCCGGGTCCGTCTCTTTGAGTATCGAAAGGTCGTGGTAGAAGCCGTTGAACAGTTTGGCCAGGTCGTAAGCGTATTGCGCGATCAGGGCCGGGGAGAAGTTTTCACCTGCGGCACTCACCACGGCCGGGAAATCGGCAAGGTGTTTTACCAGCTGAGTCTCCTGCCCCGCCAGTCCTACTTCGGGTAGCGGGCCATCCTTATATTCTATACCCTGCTCGGCGGCCTTGCGCAGGATGGATTTTATGCGGGCGTGGGTATACTGGATGAACGGGCCGGTGTTGCCGTTGAAGTCGATGGATTCCCGGGGGTCGAACAGCATGGTCTTGCGGGGATCCACCTTGAGCAGGAAATATTTCAGCGCTCCCATTCCCACCATGGTGCTCACGGCGGCGGCCTCCTCCTCGCTACATCCGTCGAGTTTGCCCAGCTCTCCCGACATTTCACGGGCCGTACCTACCATATCGGCGATAAGGTCATCCGCGTCGACCACGGTGCCCTCGCGCGATTTCATCTTACCCTCAGGCAGTTCCACCATGCCGTAGGAGAGGTGGTAGATGGTGTCCGACCAGTCGTAGCCGAGCTTTTTGAGGATAAGTTTAAGCACCTGGAAATGGTAATTCTGTTCGTTCCCGACCACATAAACAAGGCTGTCGAACTCGAAATCCTTGTACCTTTCGAGCGCCGTACCCAGGTCCTGCGTCATATAGACCGAGGTGCCGTCGCTGCGCAGGAGCAGTTTCTCGTCCAGCCCGTCGGGGGTCAGGTCGATCCACACCGAGCCGTCGTCCCTGCGGTAGAACACTCCCCGTTGCAGCCCGTCGTTCACAAGGTCCTTTCCAAGCAGGTAGGTATTGGATTCGTAATAAATCTTATCGAAGCTGACGCCCAGGGCGTCGTAGGTCTTGTCGAAACCCTCGTAAACCCAGCCGTTCATGGTCTCCCACAGGGCGGTCACTTCCGGGTCCCGGGCCTCCCATTTACGGAGCATCTCCTGCGCCTCGAGTATGGAGGGGGCCTGCTGTTTGGCCTGCTGTTTGGCCTGCTCCTCGTCCATGCCGCCCGCTAGGAGGTCCGCGATCTCGGCCTTATAATGTTTGTCGAACTCGACGTAATACTTACCGACAAGGTGGTCGCCTTTCATACCGCTCGATGCCGGGGTCTCGCCGTTGCCGTATTTCTGCCATGCGAGCATGCTCTTGCAGATATGTATGCCGCGGTCGTTCACAAGGTTCACTTTGATCACCTTATGGCCGTTGGCCTCGAGGATACGGGATACGGAGTAACCCAGCAGGTTGTTTCGGATATGGCCCAGGTGTAGCGGCTTGTTGGTATTCGGCGAGGAATATTCGACCATAAAGGTCTTGCCGCTTCGTTGCGAGAACCCGTACCACGGGTCCTGTTCCATCCGGCGGAACCTCTCCAGCCAGAAGCCGTCCGACAGGGTAAGGTTCAAAAAACCCTTGATCACGTTAAAGCCGGTGACCTCCGGGTAATCGGCGACCATCCTCTCCCCTATCTCCGCAGCCGTGGCCTCGGGGGATTTGCGGCTGGCCTTGAGGAGCGGGAACACCACCAGCGTATAATCTCCCTCGAACTCGCGCCTTGTTTTCTGTATCTGTACCAGGGAGGGGTCCACCTCCCCGTAAAGCGATCCGGCCGCGGCCGCCGCTTTCTGCTGCAAAATATCCTCTATATTCATAGTAGCTCTGAAAACCACGCCAAAGATAGCATTAAACGTGCTATTTTGATAATTTAAAGGCGAAAACTACCTTTGTAGCCGCTATGAAGATCGCTGGGACAGACCTCGGGGACAGGCCGCTGCTGCTGGCGCCGATGGAAGACGTGACCGACCCCTCTTTCCGTTATATGTGCAAACTGTTCGGCGCGGATATGGTCTATACGGAGTTCATATCCTCGGACGGACTGATCCGCGATGCGGCCAAGTCGCTGGCCAAGCTGGCTATTTCGGACGGGGAACGTCCCGTGGGTATCCAGCTGTACGGCCACCTTGTGGAACCGATGGTCGAGGCGGCGAGGGTAGCCGAGTCGGCCTGCCCGGACGTAATCGACATTAATTTCGGCTGCCCGGTAAAGAAGATCGCCAACCGCGGGGCGGGGAGCGGCATGATGAAAGACGTGCCGCTGATGGTGGAGATGACCCGCAGGATAGTGCAGGCCGTAAAAACCCCCGTGACGGTGAAGACCCGCCTTGGCTGGGACGAGGACCACAAAAACATCCATGAGATAGCCCTCCGCCTGCAGGACGTCGGTATAGCCGCCCTTACCATCCACGGGCGCACCCGGTCGCAGATGTATAAAGGTGAAGCGGACTGGACCCTGATCGGGGAGGTCAGGAACGACCCAGCCATCACCATTCCCATAATCGGCAACGGCGACATCGATTCCCCCGCCAAAGCGGACGAGGCTTTCCGCCGGTGGGGAGTGGACGGGGTGATGATCGGCCGGGCCACTTACGGGCGGCCGTGGATATTCAAAGAGATAAAGCACTACCTGGCCACCGGGGAACTGCTCCCCCAGCCCACTGTTACAGAGCGGGTGGCTATCGCCAAACAGCACCTGCTGAAATCGGTAGAGGTCAAGGGAGAAAAGGTCGGGGTGCTGGAGATGCGGCGCCACCTTTCCAACTATTTCAAGGGGCTGCCCGATTTCAGGCAGACACGCCTGCAGCTGGTTACGCTGACCGACATACCCGAACTGCTTGCGACCCTGGACCGGGTCGGCGAGAAGTGGGGAGATTACGACGCTTCGCAAACCGTTCCGGCGCCGCTTTCCAAGGATATTTAGTTTCCGGGCTCCGCCGGCGGTTCCTCTCTTTGCCTGCCGAACCTCTCGCGGTAGGGCTTCCACCAACGGCTAATTCCCTTGACGGTCCACATAAGATCCACTCCGAGCATCACCCCTAAAGACAGTATCCCGATAGCGGCGGCCGAGGTAGCCATTATCAGCCATCCCTTATCGAACAAGGTCCATCCTGCCCGCACGCAGGCCCCGATCGCAAAGCCCGGAATGCCGTAGGTAAAGACCCACGACACGAATTTCAGTAAAAAATAGACGACGGACTTGGAGATCAAAAACCGCCTGGCCCTGATTTTCGACGTGCCTATAATTTCCCCAGCTTTTTCACCCGGGAACAGGAATGCCGGGATGGCCGATACCCGGTTGAAATTAGGTACTATGGCACTGTCCAGATAGGCGCCTATGCACTCCATATCCGGTTCTTGGCCCGGTTTACACGGCTTCTGGCAGAGTTTTCGTTTCTGCTCGTCTATCTTATATTTGATACGGGTCACCTCCAGATGGGCATTGACGTAAGCCACACACAGGCCCGCCAATATCACTATACAGACTATATAGAACATCCGGTCCTCTACTGTCCCCAGACCGAACGGCAGTTTGAACATCGTGGTACCGCACCGGGGTTGGCTCAGGTCGGTCACGGGGAACAACGCCCCAACGGAGACGATTATAAGGGCGAGCCAGTACTGGTTGGCCGCCTTGGCCTGTACGGAACTCCCCGAGGCGAGGTCCCTGATTTTACGCGGACAGGAGTCAGGGGCAAGGGGCAGCCCGTTATCTTTTTCTTCCATAGATGTAAGGTCGGGTTACGGTGCAAATTTAATATAAAATAAAAGGGTGCAAAAAAGGGCACGCCTGTATAAGGCGCCCCCCTCCCAACTGAATCCTAAATATTATGAAAAATTCTTTTTAAAGGCCTGCCAGGTCGTCTGCCGGGCTGACAACTACTACCTTTATCCGTGACCGTTCGCCGGTCAGGTTATCCGTTACGTCGACCCATGTCTGGCCCCCGGCCACTCCCGTAAGTACGACATTCCCGGGGCATTTGCCCGCACGGCAAAAGCCGGCAAGGGCCACATGCTCGTCGTCACTATGGACCGTATAATCCCCGTTGCCCTGCCGGATGGCCACCGAGGTGTTTTCGTTCTCGGTCAGTACACACATATCGCTCTCGATAGCCAGCAGCTGTATTTCGGTGGAAGAGCAGCCTGCCTCAAGGAAAGCCAACAAAACCGCCGCTGCATATATAGCTTTTCTCATAGAACCGGTTGTTATTGTTAAGTCGAATGATAATTGATAGATGACGTTACCGGGCGGGGCGTTGCATGGAATTTACTATTTAATAAACTTTTTTTTACATAAAAACGGACGGCTCTGACCGGGCCGCCCGTAAAATATTGTACTTTACGTATTTACTCCAGAAATTTCGGATCGAGCCGGGAATTGAAGATAAGCTCCATATGGCTCTCTATTCCCGCATACTGCAAACCGGGGTATTGCGGTGAAAATTTACCGGTAAGGTCTTCGATCATTGCTACAAAGAATGCCTCGTAGGAAGTCCGTGTCTTTATAGCCATGCCGCTATCGGATTCATCGGTGAAAAAGGCATCGAACAGTTCGAAACCGTTGCCCATGTACGGATCGGAACCGATCGAGTACTGCTTTTCGATCGTGGTTCCCCCTTGATCGAACAAGACCGTTAGGGAGTAGGTGTCCCCCTCCTTTACAAGGTCATACTCCCCGGTATAATAGTAAGTTCCGTAATCCGCGATATAAACGGTACGGCTATTTTTGACCAGGTGGAACATATAGCCTGTTTCACTTTTGAACGGGGATTCTAACCGGAGCTTCTCCTCCAATTCACGGGTGTCTACGGAATCGTTCCCATCGGTTTCAATTACGGTTTTCCGGTAAGTGGCAACCATCGTACAGTACGGCTTTGTGACATAAACCGTAAGTTCTGCCGTTTCTCCTGTCGCACGGTCCGTTACCGCTACCGAGGTCTTACCCTCCCGGTTCCCATAGAGGGTAATGAATTCCCGGTTGTTCAGCTTTTCGTATCCGCAGGTCACGATGCCTTCGTCCTCGGGCATGACAGTATATTTCCCGTTTCCGGACGAGATGTCGACATAGAGGGTATTTCCCGTCGTCGCGACATAAGTATCGGAAAGGAACTCGAGGGGTTTGTCCCCGTCATCGGAACAGGAACATAGCAGGGTGATGGCCATAGCCAGCGCGGAAACCGCGATAATCGCGTCGATCTTTTTCATAGCATGGGTTTTTAAGGGTTTCGAAAGGGTGGTTATATGAAAGACGCCCCGGATCTGCCAAACGATGCATGGGCGGGGTCAGAAATAATTGTGGCCCCAGCCCACCGTTACCGCACAGAGGCACCTTTTATCCTAAGGGATAACCTATTAGTTCCAAAAACGACCCCCGGAAGTTTTTAAGAAAACTTCCGGGGGTCGTGCAAAAGTGTGCCTCAAAAAGAGGCTATACTGGCACTATTCCTCCGTTTTGGAATAGTCCATCGAAGCGTAGCGTTTGTAGGAAGCGAACCTCCATTTGGCATTCTGCTCAGCGGCCTGGAACAGCTCCTCGGCCTCGCCCGGGAACGACTTGACCAGCGAGGTGTAGCGCACCTCTTTCATCAGGAAGTCCCGGAACTTGCTCCAGTCAGGTTCTTTGGAATCGAGCGAGAACGGGTTCTTACCCTGCTCCTCGAGTGCCGGATTGTACCTCCACAGGTGCCAGTAACCCGACTCTACGGCCTGTTTGCCGACGGTCTGCGTACGGGTCATGCCGCCCTTGATACCGTGGTTGATACACGGGGAGTAGGCGATCACCAGCGACGGGCCGGGATAAGCCTCGGCCTCCTTGAGGGCATTGAACAACTGGGACTGGTTGGCCCCGATTGCCACCTGGGCTACATATACATAACCGTAAGTCATCGCGATAACGCCGAGGTCCTTTTTACGGATACGCTTGCCCGACGAGGCGAACTTGGCGACCGCGCCCACCGGCGTCGATTTCGACGACTGCCCCCCGGTATTGGAGTATACCTCGGTATCCACAACGAGGATATTCACGTCGGCACCCGAAGCCAGTACGTGGTCTACCCCGCCGTAGCCGATATCGTAGGCCCATCCGTCGCCGCCGATTATCCACTGCGACTTCTTCACGAAGTTGTCTTTCATGGCCAGCAATTCCCTGCAGGTATCGCAGTCGCAGGCCTCCAGCATCGGGATAAGTCTCCCGGTAACCTCCTGGCTTACCGCGGCACTGTTCCTCCCGTCTATCCACTCCTGCATCACGGCTTTCAGGTCCGGCGAACAACAGTTACAGTTGGCGATGGCATCCCTCATTTTGTCCTCCACCTTGTCGCGAAGTTTCTCCGCGCCGAGGTGCATCCCCAGACCGAACTCCGCGTTGTCCTCGAACAGCGAATTGGCCCAGGCCGGCCCGTGGCCGTTCTTGTCCAGGCAGTACGGCGTGGAGGGGGCTGAACCGCTGTAGATGGATGTACAGCCCGTAGCGTTGGCCACCATCATACGGTCGCCGAACAACTGGGTGAGGGTCTTGATATACGGGGTTTCGCCGCATCCGGCACACGCCCCCGAGAATTCGAACAGCGGCTGTGCGAACTGGCTGCCCTTGACGGTCTTGGTCTTGTCGATCACCTGGTCGCGGTAGCCCACGTTGGCATGCAGGTCGTCATATATGGGCTGCTGGCACATCTGTGTGTCGAGCGGCTCCATAACGAGCGCCTTTTCCTTGGCCGGGCATACGTCCGCGCAGTTGGAACAACCCGTACAGTCCAGCGGGGTAACCTGTATGCGGAACCGGTACTCCTTTGTGGGGCCCAGGCCCTGCAACGTGGCGATATCGCGCCGGGCAGCTTCCTCTTCGGTCAGCAGGAACGGACGGATAGCCGCATGGGGACAAACGTACGAACACTGGTTACACTGTATACAGTTTTCGGGTATCCACTGCGGAACGTTGACCGCGATGCCGCGTTTCTCGTAAGCCGAAGTACCGTTATCCCACGTACCGTCCTCGCGGCCGGAAAATACGCTCACCGGGAGCGAGTCGCCCTGCAGGCCGTTAACCGGCTCCACGACTTTGGTGATAAATTCCGGTTTGCACCCGCATCCGGCCGGCTTAACATCGGCCTCTACGTCAAGGGAGGCCCACTCGGCGGGAACTTCAACCTTTTCGACTTTCTGGCCGCCGTGGTCCACCGCCGCGTAGTTCATATTGACGATGTCCTCCCCTTTCATCCCGTATGATTTCAGGATGGCCTTTTTCATGTGCTCGACAGCCGTCTCGTACGGTATCACGTTGGCTATCTTAAAGAAAGCCGACTGCATGATGGTATTCGTACGGCTGCCCAGCCCTATCTCGGCGGCGATGGCCGTCGCGTTTATTATGTAGAAGTTTATGTTCTTTTCGGCCAGGTATTTTTTCATGGCCGCCGGAAGCGACGCCTTGGTCGTCTCGGCGTCATGCACGCTGTTGAGCAGGAACGAGCCGCCCGGCTTGAGACCCTTGAGCACGTCGTATTTGTCGACGTAGGAGGGAACGTGGCAGGCAACGAAGTCCGGCGTGGTCACCAGGTAGGGCGAAGTGATGGGGAAGTCGCCGAAGCGCAGGTGTGACGAGGTGTAACCGCCCGACTTCTTTGAGTCGTACGAGAAATAAGCCTGGCAATATTTATCCGTTGTCTCGCCGATAATTTTGATGGAGTTCTTGTTGGCACCCACCGTACCGTCGGCCCCCAGGCCGAAGAACAGCCCCTCGAAAGTACCCGGTTTGGCGAGCGATATCTCCTCGCCCACGGGGAGCGACTTGTGGGTAACGTCGTCCACGATACCTACCGTGAAATCGTTCTTCGGGCTGGCCGAAGCTAAGTTCTCGTAAACGGCCAGTATCTGTGCCGGGGTGGTGTCCTTAGACGACAGCCCGTAGATACCGCCGATGATGGACGGCGCGCCCGGTTTGCCGTAGAACATGTCGCGTACGTCCAGATAGAGCGGCTGGCCCGGAGCGCCCGGCTCCTTGGTACGGTCCAGTACGCATATGCGTTTCACACTGGCCGGAACGGCCTCGAAGAAATATTTTTCGGAGAACGGACGGTAGAGATGGACGGTAATAAGGCCCACCTTGTCGCCCTTGGCATTGAGGAAATCGATCGTCTCCTTGATGGTTTCGGTCACCGATCCCATCGCCACGATGATGTTTTCCGCATCCGGGGCGCCGTAGTACGTATACGGGCGGTATTTTCGTCCTGTGATGGCGCTGATCTTGTCCATCATGTCCGACACCATGTCCGGAAGCGCGTCGTAGAAGCTGTTTGAGGCCTCCCGCGACTGGAAATAGATGTCCGGGTTCTGGGCCGTGCCCCTGGTTACCGGGTGGTTGGGATTGAGGGCGCGGGCGCGGAAAGCGGCCAGGGCATCCTGGTCCAGAAGCGCGGCCAGGGCGTCCTGGTCCATCAGCTCGATCTTCTGTATCTCGTGCGAGGTGCGGAACCCGTCGAAGAAATGCAGGAACGGCACCCGCGACTTGATGGCCAGCAGGTGAGCTATCCCGGCAAGGTCCATCACCTCCTGCACCGAACTGGTGGCCAGCATGGCGAACCCGGTCTGGCGCGTGGCCATCACGTCCTGATGGTCCCCGAAGATCGAGAGGGCCTGGGCGGCCAGCGCCCGGGCCGAGACGTGGAACACGCCCGGAAGCAATTCGCCCGCGATCTTATACATGTTGGGGATCATGAGCAGAAGCCCCTGCGAAGCGGTGAACGTCGTACTTAACGCCCCGGCCTGAAGCGACCCGTGGAGCGCCCCGGCGGCACCCGCCTCGGATTGCATCTCCACGACCTGCACCGTTTCGCCGAAAATATTTTTGCGTCCGCCCGCAGCCCACTCGTCCACGAGTTCGGCCATGGTAGAAGACGGGGTGATGGGATAGATCGCCGCAACCTCGCTGAACATATAGGCTATGTGCGCCGCCGCGTAGTTCCCGTCACAGGTGATGAATTTTTTCTCTGCCATCTTAGTTGTTATGTATTTTGTAATCGATTGATTCAGTTATGGGTTTGCCCGCAAAAACTTACAAATATACTGTAATTTGGCATACCTGCCTAAATTTTCATTTGTTAGTTTTTTCACACGTAAAACCCCTCCCGGGCGGCTCCGGCGGCGGCTTGGTGCCGCATACGGGGCTGCCCGCTGCCGGGCGCGGACGGTTATCTGACGCAAAGGGTCCTGCGGGATATAGGAGCAGGCCAATGAAACCACAAGGCCGCAAGGGAACGCGGATAGAGCCGGTTTCCGGCACTGCCGTAATTGCGAGGAGCGGAGCGACGAAGGAATCTCTTTCTCCCTTTCATCATTGCGAGGAGCGCAGCGACGCGGCAATCTTAATTGGAAACGCAAGGACCGAGATTGCTTCGGGCTTTCAGCCCTCGCAATGACGGGGAGGGAGAAGAGATTGCTTCACTGCGTTCGCAATGACTGGAAAAACGTAGGGAGAAATCCCCTTTCCCGGCACAGCCGGGAGCTATCCGCCATTTTCGCCGGGGCAGGATCAAAGTCGCAAGAGGGAGATCTCCCGAACTACTTTGTAGTGAGGGAAGCTCCCGGGAGCGACGCCTGACCCCGGCGAGGCGGTATCTTTTGCTCCACTTTTGGACAAGCAAAAGTGGAAAAGGAAATAACAGAAAATGCGCAAGGCATCGACAACTGTCCTTGCAAGAAGCGGAGCGATGTGGGGAGGAGATTGCTTTGGGCTTGCAGCCCTCGCAATGACGAGGGAAAGAATGAGATTGCTTCACTGCCGCTCGCAATGACGAAAAAAAGAATAAAAGAAAAACGTAACAGGCCACTGCGGGCCCTGCGAAAAGTTTCAACTCCGGCCGGGAAATATTATCTTTGCGGCAAAGCCGCATCTTTGCAAAAGTTATGAAATACATCGGTCGCCTCGTATTGTACCTGCTGATCTTCTTCACCGTCGCTTCGGTGGGGTGCGTGGTGGTGTTCCGGTTCATACCGCCGGTGGTGACCCCGTACAAGGCCGTGCAGTCCTGGCAACAGGGGCGGTACTTTGCCGGGCCCCGGGCCAAATGGAGGGGGCTGGATAAAATTGCGGTCTACCTGCCCCGGACGGTGATCGCCACCGAGGACAACAATTTTATGACCCACCACGGTTTCGACTTCGAGGCTATCCGCCAGGCGATGGACGAACGGCGCGAAAGCGGCCGGGTGCGTGGGGCCAGCACCATCAGCCAGCAAACCGCCAAGAACGTCTTCTGCACCCCGGCCGGGAGTTGGTTCCGTAAGGGAGTGGAGAGTTATTTCACCGTGCTGATCGAGACCCTGTGGAACAAACGCCGCATTATGGAGGTATACCTGAACGTGATCGAAACGGGTCCCGGCGTTTACGGGGCGCAGGCCACGGCGCGGTGGTATTTCGGCAAGGACGCATCCGAGCTGTCTCAGGCCGATGCAAGCCTGATAGCCACCGTCTTACCCAACCCCCTGCGGATGAACCTTGCCGACCCGTCGTCTTATATGCGGCGTCGGGCATCGCAGGTATCATCTTTGATGAATAAAGTTCCGGCGCCGGAATTTTAAAGGGGCCTACCTCCGGGTAGTCGGCGCATTATTGTTACCTTTACGGTTTATTCCGTCCGCCGCCGGGGAGGGTTTCTAAATCAGGTTTGTCGATGATCGAATACAAGCAGAGCAGGCTCGCCAACGGCCTTACGGTGTTGGTAAACAGGGACATCGCCACCGAGATGGCCGCGGTGAACATCATTTACCGCGTGGGGGCCCGCAACGAAAACCCGGCCCGGACGGGTTTCGCGCACCTGTTCGAGCACCTAATGTTCCGCGGGACGCGCAACGTTCCCGACTTCGACCTGCCCCTGCAAATGGCCTGCGGCGAGAACAACGCTTTCACCAACAATGACTATACGGACTACTATATCACCCTGCCCAAGGACAATGTAGAGACGGCCCTGTGGCTCGAGTCGGACCGGATGACGGGCCTGGAGATCACGGAGTCGTCGCTCGAGTCGGAGAAAAAAGTGGTGATCGAGGAGTTCAACCAGCGGTACCTCAACCAGCCTTACGGGGACCAGTGGCTACTGCTGCGGGACCTGGCCTACAAGATACACCCGTACCGGTGGCCGACCATCGGCCTCACCCCGGACCATGTGGCGGAAGCTACGCTGGACGAGGTGCGGGAATTCTACCGGCACTATTACCACCCCTCCAACGCCATCCTCTCTATCGCGGGGAATATCCCCGAAGAGCAGGCAATCGGGATGGCGGAAAAATGGTTCGGCCCCATCCCGGGACGGGCGATGCAGGAAAGCGAGATCCCGCAGGAACCCGAACAGACCGAGGCCCGCAGGCTGGAATGCGTAAGGGACGTACCGGCGGTCTCCATCACCATAGCGTTCAAGATGGGCGGGCGTCTAAGCCGGCAGCACTACCTGTGTGATCTGATCTCGGACCTGCTGGCCGGGGGAAGTTCTTCGCGCCTGAGCCACTTCCTGACCAAGGAGCGCAAGCTCTTCTCGGCCGTCAACGCCTATATATCGAACGACCTGGACCCGGGCCTTTTTATCGTGACGGGCCACCTGCTCCCGGGCGTCAATGTCGCGGACGGGGAACAGGCCATTTGGGACGAACTGGACAAGCTCAAACAGGAAGCCGTCACCGGCTACGAACTGGAGAAAGTCAAGAACAAATTCGAGGCGGGGACCATCTTCGGCGAGATAAACGTGATGAACAAGGCGATGAACCTGGGTTACTATAATATGCTTGGGGATATGTCTCTGTTGAACGGCGAAGTTGCCATCTACCGCTCGATCACCGCCGACGAGGTTGCCCGGGCCGCCGCCGGGGTATTCGTACCGGAACGCAGTTCCACCCTGGTTTACATCCCGGAAAATAAGATCAGCCAATGACGACCGAACAGACCTCCATACGACCACCCGCCATAAAGGTACCGGACACGGTGAAAGTAACCATGCCCGAGGTTTCCACGGCGCCGAACGGTGTCCGCGTTTTCGCCCTGAACATCCCCCAGCAGCCGGTGATCCGGGTCAGCTTCGTGTTCCGGGCAGGCACCTCTTTGCAGGAGGCCCCTTTTCCCGCTTCGGCTACGGCCAACCTGCTCGCCGAGGGAAGCACCCTGCACGACGCACGCCACATAGCCGAGCGGCTGGACTATTTCGGCTCATATTACGACGTGACCATCGACCGGGATTACTCGGTGCTGACGTTCGCCTCACTATCGAAGTTTTTCGGGGATACGCTCCAGGTCGCCCGGGAGATACTGACCATGCCAGCTTTCCCTGAAAAGGAAGTCGCGGTCTACGCCTCCAAACATCGCCAAAGGCTCGGGCTCGAGAGGCGCAAGGTGTCTTTCCGCGCCCGTGAACTTTTCGCCGGGGCACTGTTCGGCAACCGCCACCCCTACGGGGTGTCGCACCAGGAATACCGGTACGACGAACTCAACCGCGATATACTCGACGGTTTTTATAAACGCCACTATACTTCGGGCAACTGCTTTATTGTTGCCAGCGGCCGTATCGGCGACAAGGAAACGGCAATGCTGCACGAATTTGCGGCGGGCCTGCCGGCGGGCGACGCCGTCCTTCCGGCGCCGTTCCCCGCTCCAAGATCAGAAGCCGCATGTTTCGAGGGGCATGACGGGGCGGTACAGTCGGCCCTGCGGATAGGGCGGCTGTTCCATACGCGCACCCACCCGGATTACATACCGATGCAGGTCGTTACCGCCATCCTGGGCGGTTATTTCGGGTCACGCCTGGTCCAGAACCTCCGTGAAGAACGTGGTTATACGTACGGGGCTTTCGCCGGAATGGTCAATATGGAATACGAGGGCTATATCGCCGTCGCGACGGAAGTGGCGACGGGGGCTACCGTGGACTCGGTGGCGCAGATCTACCTCGAGATGGAGCGTCTGGCAACGGAAGAGGTGTCGCCGGAAGAGCTTCAGATAGTCAAGAACATAATGACCGGCGAGGTGATGCGCATCCTGGACGGCCCGTTCGGCATCGCGGACGTCACCATCGAGAATATCCAGAACGGCACGGACAACGCCTATCTTGACCGGTTCCTTGCAGAAGTAAAGGCTATCACTCCGGCAAAGGTTCTCGAAACCGCAGGCAAGTACCTCGACCCGGACAAGTTCACCACGGTGGTCGTCGGCGATCCCGTGCTTGAAAAATATTTCAACGGTGGGCTATAAACGGCGGTCGGAACATTTTAACCCTACCGACAACAGTAATCCGTATATAGACTGTGGGCAACCGTCGGGGTATGCAAACGGGGCATATAAAATTATCGATCAGCAGATATAAAGCCGTGGGAGTTTCCACTGCCACTTAGAGCCCGGTGGGCTTTGACCCGGGCTAAATTTTCTTCTCCCGCCAGGGACCGTACCGCATGTACCCCAGGCAAATCACCAGCAACAGGCCCACATAAATACTTTCGGCTATCCAAACGATGGATATGTCGGCATGCCGCAATATGGCCGTATACCACGTGTAAGCCACATAAACCACCAGAATGGCCAGCTCGATCCAAAATGTGACCCGCGTATTGCCCGTACCGGATATGGCAAGGAAATAGACATAGGCCGGTATGGCCAGGACATAGGCCCCGAGCATTATCTCCAGCGACGGGACGGAGCTCGTAATAAGCCCGGCATTGTCGGTATATATCCGCAGGACCAGCTGCGGGAACGCCGCCGTGAACAGGATCAGGGGCAGGGTGAACACCGCACACATTTTGATTATCCGCCAGCAAAGCGGCATTACCTCCTGCGGCTTTCCCTGACCCATAAGGTTGCTGACCATGGCCCCGCCCGTTGTGGCATACGCCGAAACGAACAGGTAGAGCAGTGCAGACACGTTGCGCACGAGGTTGGATATGGCGAGCGACCGTTCGCCCAGGTGTTCGATAGCGATAAAAAAGAACATCCACGTTCCGCACGATGCGAAGAACTGTATCATGGTCCAACTCGATACTTTCAGTATCTCTTTCTGGACACTCCACCGCACGGGACGCCGCTTCATAATGCCGTACCTGCCATGATCGAACCGCAGGCGGGTGTATACGATAAAGAACACCATCGACACCAGCTCCGAGATGCACGAGGCGATAGCCGCCCCGGCGATACCCATTGCCGGGAATCCGAGCTTGCCGAAGATGAGCACCCAGTTGAGCACCACATTGCAACCGACCATTACGATACTGTTGACAGTTAGGATCGAGGTCTTCGTAACGGCCATATAGAAAGCCCGGAACATAATGGCCACGAACGAGAAGAAGAAGCCGTAGACCCTCCACCGCGTGTAATCCATCGTAGCCCGGTACACCGCATCCGACGAGATGGCCGCATCGAGGATCGCCGGGGCGAACAGTTGTGAGAACGCGAACATGAACAACCCAAGCCCGAGCAGGAAGACCACGCCATGGGCGAAAATATTCCCGATGGCCGGGTAGTCCCCCTCCCCGTTGCGCCTGCCCATAATGATCTCGGCACCCACGCTGAACCCGAAGCCCACCATGTAGATGACCAGGTAGAATATGCCGCCGAGGGCCGACGCCCCCAGCTCCACCTCCCCTACCCTGCCCAGGAACGCGGTATCGGTGATGCCCAGCAGCTGCTGCATCAGCAGGCTGATAAGCACCGGGTAGGTAATGGTCCATATTTTCCTGTAACCGTATTCCATTATTATGCACCGTGTGTAAGGGGCTGCAAAGTTATGAAATTACCGGCTCCCGGCAAGGGTGAGGGTGAGAGAGGGAGGGTGAGAGAGGGAGGTGAGAGGGTGAGTGAGGACAAGGTGAGTGGGTGAGAGTGAGTGGGTGAGAGTGAGTGGAGGTCTCGCCGTGGGCAGGCGTTTCCGGGAAGTGAGAAAGGGAGGCGGAAAAGGAGCGGAACGGCAGGTTCGGAATGACGGGGAAAAGTGTCACCGAGAGTAAAAAAGAATCGTCATTGCGAGGAGCGCAGCGACGCGGCAATCTTAATTGGCAACGCAATGACCGAGATTGCTTCGGGCTGTCAGCCCTCGCAATGACGGAGAGGGAGAAGAGATTGTTTCACTGTCGTTCGCAATTACGGGGAAACGTTCGCAATGACGAAAAGAGAAACTGTCATTCCGAAACGAAGTAAGTAATCTCCTATCCCGGCAGAGCCGGGAGTTATCCGCCATTTTCGCCGGGTCAGGATTAAAGTCGCAAGAGGGAGATCACCCGA
>JAJQED010000022.1 GCA_021201825.1 Alistipes sp. | reverse complement strand
GCTTGTCTCTGCCTTACAAGGAGGAGGAAACCCCGCAGGGGTAACACTGTTTCCAGAAAAGTTTTGTTTTACTTTTTTTCTCGCGACTCGGTACCGCCTGCAAGCAGGCGTACCCTCGCTGCTCCAAAAACTCTGCTTCTCTTTTACAAAAGAGAAGAAAATATTAATGGATAAGCTTATCTGTGGTTTATGGGTGGAGGATGGCGGGGGATTTGGAATCATAAATTTATTTTATAATATTTGTGGGTTAATATAGGCGTGTCCTTAGTGGAGGTTTTGGAATGGGTTGATTAACAATGGTAATGTTATGACGATTGTTCAGATAGAGTATTTGTTGGCGGTGGCCAATTGCGGGAGTTTTTCGTTGGCTTCCGAGCGGTGTTTCGTTACGCAGCCGTCGTTGAGTATGCAGATCAAGAACCTGGAGGAGGAGTTGGGGGTGGTGTTGTTGGACAGGTCCAAGAAGCCGGTCATACCGACCGAGGCGGGGCATGTGGTGATCCGCAATGCCCGGGAGGCTCTCAAGGCTTATAATTATATCCGCGAGTCGGTGAACGAGCTTAAGGGCGAGGTGTCGGGTACCTTGCGGTTGGGGGTGATACCGTCTATCGCGCCGTACCTGCTGCATAAGTTCATTTCGGGGTTTTTGCGCAAGTATCCCAAGGTGGAGTTGGAGATCCGGGAGATGAAGACGGCCGATATTATCGTCAACCTGGGGCGGGATTCGCTGGATGCGGCTATTTTGGCGGGCGGTATGTGCCCGGACAGTATCGTGGAGCAGGAGTTGTTCAACGACCGGTTCCATGCTTACGTGTCGCCGTCCAACCCGTTGTTTGAACGGAGCAATATCAGGATCGAGGATATAGATATGAAGCAGTTGCTGCTTCTGAGCGACGGGCACTGCCTGCGGGACCAGATTTTGGAGCTGTGCCAGTCCCGGCAGGCGGCGAATCCGTCGTGTAATTTCGAGAGCGGGTCGCTCGACACGCTTATGCGTATCGTGGACTGCACCAGCGGGATGACCATTATCCCGGAGATGGCCCTCGAGTATATCCCGCACGATCGGAAGAACCAGGTGAAGAGCCTCGCCAAGGGGGCGGCGTCGCGCAAGATATCGCTGGCCGTGAGGCGGACGTACGTCAAGCGGTCACTGGTGGAGGCGTTGAAACAATCGGTCATGGAGGTAGCTCCAATCAACCTCAATTAGGACGGCAATGAGTTTATGGCTGCTATCCGCGGGCATATTTTACGGTTTATGGACCGGGGTCCGTACGGGCCGCAGGATCCGCCTGGAGGTGCCCGTTTACGGCGGCCTTGCCCGGATGACCGGGGACGGGTTGAAAAAAACGGGATTCATATACCTTAAAGCCGAGCGGAACCGTTATATCACGAGGGCCGCAATATCCGGCACGGCCGTGGTTCTGGCCGGTCTCGGGGTTTATTTCCTGTGGAACGGCGAGATGGGGTTCCTGGCCCAGTTGATACCTATGGTATGGTTGTGGTATTTTACACGGAGGCTCGTCTCGGGGTTGTATTCGGAACCGCTGGTGCTGGAACCGGCGATGGCTTACAACAGCGCCGGATTGTGGACCGTGGACCCGGCCCACGGGAACGGTTTCGTGCTGCTCAAGTGGGATGAGATCCGCTACCTGGAAATATGTCACAGCAGGAAAGGTTTTCCTGCGAGGTTCGAACGTTCCTCCCGCGCGGAGTTGGGTCTGGGCGACGGACGGACGATACCGGTGGACGGTCTGCAAGGCACTCCGAGGTATGTGTGTGACAGGCTCGGGGAGTGGCTTCCCGTGCGGAAAATCAAATTGAGGTAAATGCACGGGGAGGGTTGCCGTGATTGTCGGGAAAAAAGAGTAATTTTGCGGAATTTAATAGTTTTATATGACGGAACTGATAGGCGCGATTACTGACGCCATTGAAGATAAGAAAGGTAAGGATATAAAGATACTGGACCTGTCGGGTATCGACGGGGCCATAACATCCGCGTTCGTGATCTGCAACGCGGACTCGACCACCCAGGTGGCGGCTATCGCCGCCGGCGTGGAGGAGAAAGTAAAAGAGCGGCTCGGCGAGAAGCCGTGGCGCGTGGAGGGCCTCACCAACAGCGTATGGGTGGCTCTGGACTATATAGACGTGGTGGTCCACGTATTCCAGACCGAACTTCGGGAGTTTTATAACCTGGAGGCGTTATGGGCCGACGTGCCGGTGACCGAGGTCGGCGGATAGAGGGCCGCGGGCGTATTTAACTTTTAACGAATTTATGGCTAACAAGATCAATAACAAACCCGGCCTGCCGCAGATGCGGCGTCCGAGGTTCAATATACTGTGGGTATACCTGCTGATCGGTATCGGGTTGGTGGTGTACAGCGTCACTTCCGGCCGGGACCATCCCTCGCGGGTGGGCGAGCGGGAGGTGTTCTCGATGATCGCCGACGGCGACGTAGAGCGCATCGACGTTATTACCAATACCAAGGTGGCGGAAATACGGCTCAAGCCGGACGCCGTGGGGCGCTACCAGCAGCAGGAGGATTATAAGAACATACCGGCCGAGGGGGTGCAGTTCACCTACAAGATACCGTCGGTCGACATTTTTTATAACGAGGTCAAGGATCTCAAGGAGCGCACCGGGTCCGATGTGGAGGTGCTGTACGAAGAGCGGCGCAACGCATGGATGGACTTTTTGAGCGACATCCTGCCGTTCGTGATCATCATCGTTGTGTGGATCGTCATTATGCGGATGATGTCCCGCGGGGCTGGCGGCGGCGCCGGGAGCGGCATTTTCAACGTGGGCAAGGCCAAGGCCCAGATGTTCGACAAGGACAGCCAGGTGAAGACCACGTTCAAGGACGTCGCCGGGCTGGAGGAGGCCAAGGTGGAGGTCATGGAGATCGTGGACTTTTTGAAGAAGCCGCAGAAATATAAGGACCTGGGGGGCAAGATCCCCAAAGGAGCGCTCCTGGTTGGCCCTCCGGGGACGGGTAAGACCCTGTTGGCCAAGGCTGTGGCCGGGGAGGCCAACGTGCCGTTCTTCTCCATCAGCGGGTCGGACTTCGTGGAAATGTTCGTGGGCGTGGGTGCTTCGCGCGTGCGCGACCTGTTCAGGCAGGCCAAGGAGAAAGCGCCGTGCATCGTGTTCATCGACGAGATCGACGCCATCGGGCGCGCCCGCGGCAAGAACGTGGGCTACTCGTCCAATGACGAACGGGAGAATACTCTGAACCAGCTGCTGACCGAGATGGACGGCTTCGGGACCAACTCGGGCGTAATAATCCTGGCCGCCACCAACCGGGCCGACATACTGGACAAGGCGCTGATGCGCGCCGGGCGGTTCGACCGCCAGATCGAAGTGGGCCTGCCCGACCTGAACGAGCGCAAGGAGATCTTCGAGGTACACCTGAAGAACCTCAAACTGGTCAAGGACCTGGACCGTGAGTTCCTGGCCAAGCAGACCCCGGGCTTCTCGGGGGCCGACATCGCCAACGTCTGCAACGAGGCCGCCCTGATCGCGGCCCGCAACAATAAGACCGCCATCGACAAGGAGGATTTCCTTGCCGCCATCGACAGGATCATCGGCGGGCTCGAAAAACGCAATACGATAATCACCCCCGACGAAAAGCGCACCATCGCTTTCCATGAGGCAGGCCATGCCACGGTCAGCTGGCTTCTCGAGGAGGCGCATCCGCTTATAAAAGTTACCATAATCCCGCGCGGCAAGGCCCTCGGGGCAGCATGGTACCTGCCGGACGAACGGCAGATAACCACCCGCGAGCAGCTCATGCACGAGATCGCCGCGACGATGGGCGGCCGGGTATCGGAGATACTGACGTTCGGGCGGGTATCCACAGGGGCGTTGAGCGACCTGGAAAAGGCGACCAAGATGGCCTATGCCATGGTTGTGTATTACGGGATGAGCGACAACGTGGGTAACGTGAGCTACTACGATTCTACGGGCCAGAGCGACATGGCGTTCACCAAGCCGTTCAGCGAACAGACGGCCCAGAAGATCGACGAGGAGGTGAAACATATCATAGCCGAGGCCGAGGCCATGGCGCGGCAGGTACTCGAGACCCACCGTGACGGTCTGCGCCGGCTTGCCGACCTGTTGCTCGAGCGCGAGGTGATCTTTACCGAAGATGTGGAACGCATCTTCGGCAAAAGGAAAAAGGATATAGAGAAAGAGCGTTCGGAGGCCGCCGCCCGCGTGAAAACGGAGAACGGAAGCTCCTGCGGGGAGGCCGGCGCTGTAGAACAGGGACCGGAAGAGAGTGAAAAAGGCGAAAAAGTAGTAACGCTCGAATCGGAACTCGGCCAGCCCGACCCCCTCGGGGATATAACGGCGGGCGAGGAATAACCGACCAAACAGTATAACCCAGGCTGCCTGCCGGGCTGCCGCAATATGCGACATGTGAAGAATCCCGATTTCAATTCCCTGGCTAAACGTACCGTTAGCGGTGCAGTAGTGGCTGCCGTTGTCGTGGGGTCTTTGTTCTGGTCCCGGTATTCGTTCTCCGCCCTGCTCGCGGTCATTGCCGGCGGGGCGTTATGGGAGTTCTACTCTATCGGTGAGCGGGCGGGTACGAAGCCCCAGAAGTATCCCGGCATCATTATCGGGGTACTGGCCGTCCTTAGCTACGGGTTGATCCAACCGTTCAGTACGCAGTACGGCTACTATTGGAAGATCGCCGTATTAATACTGGCTTTCGTCGTTTTCATTATCGAACTCTACCGCAACAAGGAAAACCCGCTGCTGAACATCGCCGTGACGCTGATGGGCCTTGTCTATATCGCCGTCCCGCTGGGCCTGTTCAATTATATAAATTTCCTGACATGGGGGCCGTACTCACGATTTTACCTGCTTGGATTTATCGTACTTATCTGGGCCAACGATGTGGGTGCTTACCTGGTCGGGGTGGCTTTCGGGCGCAGGAAATTGTTCGAGCGGATTTCCCCCAAGAAATCGTGGGAGGGATTTTTCGGCGGCCTGCTGATAGCCTGCGGCACGGGGGTGCTGATCCAATGGGCGATGGGCAAATATTTCTTCAACGATATTTCCTTTTCCCTTTACTGGGTAGGCCTGGCCATAGTGGTTGTCATCAGCGGGGTTTTCGGCGACCTTGTGGAGTCGATGCTCAAACGGTCGGTCCTGCTTAAGGATTCGGGCGACGTCATTTCCGGCCACGGAGGTTTCCTCGACCGGTTCGACGCGCTGATCTTCTCCGTCCCGTTCGTTTACCTTTATTTTCTTATCTTTGGCTTTTATAATTAACCGCCCGGACAGTAACCAATGACGATAAACAGGGAGGGAATCAGGATAATAATAGTGACCGCAATGGCGTCGGCAGTGGCCGGGGCCGGATGCTGGCTGCTGTTCCCGTTATGGCTCGCGACGGCGCTCACGGTGCTGCTGACGGTTAATTTCGGGTTGGTCCTCTGGTTCTTCCGTGAACCGCAGCGTCCCCGGCTGACCGACGACGGGCTGGTGTATGCCCCGGCGGACGGTAAGGTGGTAGTTGTGGAACGCACGTTGGAAAAGGAATGCTTCGGCGACGAGCGTATACAGGTTTCGATCTTTATGTCCATCACCAATGTCCATGTGAACTGGTATCCCGTGGGAGGTACGGTCAGCTACTTCAAGTACCATCCCGGGCGTTTCCTGGTGGCGTGGCATCCCAAATCTTCGGAAGACAACGAGCGGACTACCACGGTGGTGGATACCGGGTCGCACCGGGTGCTGTTCCGCCAGATAGCCGGGCTTGTGGCCCGCCGCATAGTCTCCTACGCCGAGGTCGGAAAGGCCGTGGCCCAGAACGACAAGTGCGGTTTCATAAAATTCGGTTCGCGTATAGACCTGCTCCTGCCCGTAGACAGCGAAGTGTTGGTCGAAGAGGGGCAGAAAGTGACGGGGTCGCAGACTCCGGTAGCCCGGTTGAAATAACTCATTTTTTCTTAACTTTGGCCGTAGCCGGCCGCCGTGTTCACACCGGTACAACCCATACGGATCAAACAGATGCCCAAACTCGCCAGATATATAGTAGGAGCCGTTGTAGCGGCCGTAATACTGTTCCTGGTATGGTATTTCAGCAATATCGTCGGCTATATCCTTATCTCGGCGGTCCTTGCCATCATCGGCAAACCGATCGTGGACAAACTCGTCCGGGTCCGTATAAAGGGACGAAGCTTCCCGCGATGGCTCGCGGCGCTCGTGGCCCTGCTTGCGATATGGACCGTTGCGGTGCTGTTCGTTACGTTCTTTATCCCACTGGTTTTCGGGAAGTTCAGCGAACTGTCCCGCATGGACGTTTCGTTCGTGGTCGAAGCTTTTGAAGAACCCCTGCTCGCCCTGCAGGACTTCCTGGAGAAATATTTCGCTTTCGACGCCTCCGAATTCTCCCTGTCCCACGAACTCACCGGACACCTTACCCCGCTGCTCAACCTGGACACGATAAGCGACGCCCTGTCGTCCACGTTCGGGCTTATAGCCCGCACGCTGATCGCGCTGTTTTCCATAACGTTCATCACTTTCTTTTTCCTGAAACAGGATAACCTGTTCCGCAATATGCTCGTGGCCCTCTTCCCGAAAAAATACAAGGACAACATAGACCGGGCGCTGGCCTCGGTTACAAGCCTGCTGATCCGCTACTTCACGGGGATAATCGCCGAATCGGCCGCCGTTATGCTGATCCTGTCCAGCTTACTGCTTATATGGGGTTTCCCTGCGGATACGGCTTTCTTCATGGGATTCGTGGTCGGGGTACTGAACGTGATCCCGTACATTGGCCCTATAATGGGAGCCGCGATCTCCATCGCCGTCGGGATGGTCTCGCCCCTTGCCGGGATGGGGATCGGGAATATGGTGCTGGTTATCCTCGGCAACGTGATTTTCGTGCAGATGATCGATAACTTCGTACTGCAACCCTACCTGTATTCCAACCGCGTCAAAGCCCACCCGCTGGAGATCTTCCTGGTTATCCTTATCGCCGGAAGTGTGGCCGGGATCCTCGGGATGCTGCTTGCGATCCCCTCCTACACCGTACTGCGTGTCTTCGCCAAGGAATTCCTCAACAATTTCCGCATCGTACAGAAACTGACGGAGAATATTTAGGGGTTCTAAATTCCTATATTCCGGCTCTATTGGTACTGGGCTCTGAGAGTTATGCGAGTTCTGTAAGCTTTTTGCGCTCTCCGGGTAGCCGTTGATATACGGAGGGAGTGTTCATCCCCGTCATTGCGAGGGCTGAAAGCCCGAAGCAATCTCGGTCCTTGCGTTTCCAATAAGATCGTTTCTCTGCCTTGCTTCTCTCAATTATAGTTAGTACTGCCTTACGCATTTTCTGGTATTTCTTTTCCACTTTTGCTTGTCCAAAAGTGGAGCAAAAGACACCGCCTCGCCGGGATCAGGCGTCGCTCCCGGGAGCTTCCCTCACTACACGGTAGTTCGGGTGATCTCCCTCTTGCGACTTTAATCCTGACCCGGCGAAAATGGCGGACAGCTCCCGGCTCTGCCGGGATAGGAGATTGCTTCGTCGCTCCGCTCCTCGCAACCGAGGCCGCATAATGCGGCCGAGCTCACCGAGCGGAGTCCCGTCGTCGCCGCTGATAAGCGGCGGGAGGGAAATAACGAAGCGAGGTAACTAAAATTATTAAATCACAAAACAAAGGCCCCGCACCTATCTTTAAAATGCTGCTACGCAACAAACCGATAAGCCGTACGCACGTGGGTACTGGTAAGCGGGGTTGACGCCGCTCGAGCAGATGAGTAGGTAGATCGAATAGATAGCATTGGTAGCCGCCTGTGACCCTGAACTCCAGTATCCGGAGGCAGTAAGTTAATTAAAGGACCAAAAATAAATAACGGGCCTCGAAAAGCCCTTTAAAGGTTTGCGATGCGGAGTTCTTTCGGGTAAAGGTTGTTCAGGCGGTTGCTGATCTTTTTGACCCAGCCGACAGGGTAACCGGTATAGGTTACCAGATTTTGGCCCTCCTGGAATAGGGAGGGAGATATCTCGTTCTTACGCAGGTATTCCAGGGCGGTGTCATGGTCAAGGTCCACCACAGGAACCGCGTCCGGAGACAGGTCATGGAAGAGGGCGAGCGCATGGGACGGTTTGAGCGAACCTTTGATCAGGCGGCCCATATCGACGCCGGAGTATATTACATTCAGCGCCTCTGAGAGCCGGATCACGTCCGGATATGCGGCCTTATAGTAGGCATAGGCTTCGTCCCCGATGGCGGCAAAGCGCATATATTCGGGTTGGGCGAGCCAGCGGGCACACTCCCTGGCGTCCCGGCCCACAAGGTCATGGAGCAGGGTCCGGCGAACGGGTTTCAACTTAGTTCGTACTTTGCCGGGTGCCTTGCGGAATACCGTTACACAGAATCCCTCGCCTTTCAAGCGGTGGGGGTAGAACCGGTAGGTTTCCGTGCCCTCTTGCACGGATCGAGCGATACCCCATTCGGACGGGAAATCGACAGGAATATTTTCACAGTCATAGTTTCCGGCCAGCCAGTTGGCCATCTGCTCATTCTCGGATTTGTTGAAAGTGCAGGTGCTGTAAACCAGCATACCGCCGGGTTTGAGCGAGGGCCACAGGTCTTCAAGGATACCTTGCTGGCGTGCGGCGCAGTTGGCTACATTGCGCGGGGACCACTGCAGGCGCGCTTCGGCGTTCTTGCGCATCATCCCCTCTCCGGAACAGGGCGCATCTACCAGTATCAAGTCGAAAAATTCCCGGACCGTGGCATAATGCGAGGTATCGTTGGCCGTCACGGCCACGTTCCCAAGACCCCACCGTTTAACGTTCTCCACAAGGATATTGGCCCGTGAGGCGACCGGTTCGTTAGCAACAACCAGGCCCTCCAGCCCGGCAAGGGTGGAAAGCAATGTGGCCTTGCCTCCCGGTGCGGCGCAGGCGTCGAGCATCCGCAGTCCGTCAGCCTCCGGGAACAGCTGCCGTACGATATGCTCGATAAACATCGAAGAGGGTTCCTGTACGTAATAGACCCCGGCATGGTGAAGCGGGTCGAGCGTGAAGACCGGACGACGCTCCCCGGTATAGAAGCCATACCGGCACCACGGCACCTGTTCGCCGTCCGGCGGCGAAGCCAGCTTGAACGGGTTGAACCTTACGGCGGCCGGGGTTTCCTCCCCGAGCGATCGGACCAGTTCCCGCGCCTGTTCGGGGTCCAGTATGGCGGCCAGCGAGTCTATAAACTGCGGGGGCAGGGGGGTGTTGCCGCTCATTTGCGGCCCGGTTTACCGGATTTGATCTCCTCGATACGCGCCACAAGCCCGTCGATGATACCCGAATTCTCGATAAAATCCTCTTCGTCCATATTGATCGTGACCACCTCCCCCTTATAGATATTGCTTATCCAGTTGTCGTATTTGTCGTTGAGCCTCTGCAGGTAACCCTCCTCTATCGAGGATTCGAAAGCCCGCCCGCGCTTGCGTATCTGGTTGATCAGGGTGGGCACGCTCGCCTTGAGGTAAACCAGAAGGTCGGGCACCGGGATAAGGCACGACGATATTTCGAAAATACGCATATAGGAGTCGAAATCCCGTGAGGACATCAGCCCCATTTCATGGAGGTTGGCCGCGAAGATATGCGCATCCTCGTATACCGTGCGGTCCTGTATCAGGTCTTCGTTCGCGCCGAGCATCTCGACCGCCTGTTTGATACGGCTGCCGAGGAAATAGACCTGCAGGTTGAACGACCACCGGTTCATATCCTCGTAGAAATCGTTCAGGTAGGGGTTGTTGATATCCTCCTCGTAAACTTTGGCGTTACACCGGCTGGCGAGTATCTCGGTCAGCGAGGTCTTCCCGCTGCCGATATTTCCGGCGACGGCGATATAGAGGTTTGCGTTCTTGGGGGGTAACATATCGTTGCGTTTTCTGGGTGTCGATTTTATACGGCCACTTCTTCGGCCATCCGGGCGGCGACCGCCATCAGCCGGTCAACATACGTGCGGTCGTTATACAGGCGCGGCACTTTGTTCTGTCCGCCCACCTTGCCCTGTTCCTCCATCCAGCGGTAGAACGTACCGGGGGGAACGATATCCAATTGCGGGGCTTCCAGTGTGGAGTCGTTGGTACGCTTGGCGTCGTAGTCCGAATTTATCCGGCGCAGGGTGTCGTCCAGCACCCGGCGGAATTTAGCGGTATCGACCGGCGGTTTGCTGAACTCCACCACCCACTGGTGAGCCCCCTTGGAGCCGGACTCCATATAAACAGGCGCTACGGTGTATTCCGATATCTGGGCGTCGGTGAGGATAGAGGCCTCCTGTATCGCCGACTCGGCGTTCTCGATGACCACCTCCTCGCCGAATGCGTTTATATAATGGCGGGTGCGACCCGTTATCCTGATCCTGTAGGGGGACAACGATGTGAACTCCACCGTATCACCCAGCATATAGCGCCACAGGCCGTTTGCGGTGGATATCAGCATGGCATAATTAACCCCGGTCTTAACCCCCTCCAGAGGCACCGCCGCAGCACTGTTGCCGATAGAGTTCATCGGGATGAACTCGTAATAGATACCGTAGTCGAGCATCAACAGCATATCGTCCCGCATCGGGTCGTCCGCGATGGCGAAGAACCCCTCAGAGGCGTTGTAGGTCTCCATGTATTTCATGTCGGCCGAGGGGATGATGCGATGGTACTGGCTGCGGTAAGGCTTGAAGTTCATACCCCCGTGGATAAAGAGTTCCATGTCAGGCCATATCTCCAGCACGTTCTTCTTTCCCGTTATTTCCAATATCCGGTTGAGCATCACAAGGTTCCATGACGGCACCCCGGCAAACGAGGTGACGTTCTGGTCCACCGTCTCCTTGCATATCATCTCCACCTTGCGGTCGAAATCGGGGATTAGGGCGGTCTTTGCCGAAGGCACCCGGCGGATGTTGGCCAGCCCCGGGGTATTTTCGATAAGGATGGCCGAAAGATCCCCCGATAGAGCGGTCTCCCCCTCTTTCTCGATCCGCTTGGACCCGCCAAGTGTCAGGGTCTTGCCCTTGAAAACCCGGCTTTTGGGATAGGCCGCCGTGAAGAACGCCACCACGTCCCGCGGCCCCTGGAAATGGCATCCGTCCAGCCCCTCGGCCGTAACGGGGATAAATTTGCTCCGTGAACCGGTGGTCCCCGAAGACTTGGCGAACCACTTCACGGTACCCGGCCACAGCACGTCCGCCTCACCCTGCTTAGCCCGGTCAATATAGGCGGTCAGGTCCTCGTAATCCGTGACCGGCAACCGCGCCGCAAATTCCGCCGGGGACATTCCCTGGCTGATGCCATACCGTTTACCGTAGTCGGTCGAAGCGCCTTTGGAAACGAGGCCGGCCAACTGCTCGTCCTGCACCCGTCCGGGCTCGCGCATGAACCGGTCGATCTGCCTACGTCTCGACGTGAAGTAAATACTCACTATTTTGTTCAGTAACGGCATCCGTAAGTGTTAATTGAAATATTTCCCGACCTTGCTTATAGCACCCGGCAGGGCGAATACCACCACCCGGTCGTAAGCGTTTATCTGTGTGTCGCCCACGGCGATATATACCCTGTCGCCCCGTACGATCCCCCCGATTATCGCATCCTGCGGGAAATCGAGGTTCTTGATAAGGTTTTTGGTGACCGTCGAATTGGGCTTGGCGATAAACTCCAGCACCTCGGCATCGCTGCCGGTAAGCACCTTGATCGCCTGCACGTCCGTGGTCATGGTAAAGCGGAAAATGTTACTGGCGGTGATCTGCTTCTTGTTTATGATCGTATCGATCCCCATACTGTCCGCAAGGTTGATATAAGTAAGGTTCTCGACCTCGGCGATCACCTTTTTGACCCCCATCTTCTTTGCCATCATCGCCGCGAGGATATTGGTCTCGGACCGCCCCGTTACGGCTACGAAAGCATCGGTGGAGGTTATTCCCTCCTCGAGCATCGCATCGAGGTTTCGGCCGTCCTCATGGATAATGAGCGTATTTTCAAGCTGTTCGGCCAGCCGGTAAGCCTTTTCCTCGTTATACTCGATCAGCTTGACATCTATCTCGTCCTGCAGTTCCGTTGCGATGCGGATGCCTATACGGCTACCGCCCAATATCATAAGGTTGCGTATGTCGATATTCTTGCGCCCCGAGAAATCCATCACGTCCCTGACGGACTCCCGGGTGGTGATCACATAAATATTATCCCCCTCCAGGAATTTATCCTCGCCCCGGGGAATTATCGTGCGCCCGTCCCGGGCTATGGCCACGGTCCGGTATTGCAGGTCGCTGGTATCGGCCGTCTCGATCAGGGTCTTCCCGATAAGAGGCGACGAACTGTCCAACCGGTAGACCACCAGCGCCAACTTACCTCCCGAGAAATCCACATATTCCGACGAGGATGTATGGCCCAAGAGGTTTATCACTTCGTGAGCAGCGATCTTCTCGGGGTAGAACAGGTAGTCGATGCCCATACTGATGAACATCTCCTTGTTGTTCGGCTCCAGGTATTCGTTGTTATCGATACGGGCGATGCACTTTTTGGCCCCCAGCTGCTTGGCCAGGATCGCCGCGATGATATTGATATTCTCCTCGTGGGCCACGGCGATAAAAAGGTCAGCCTTGCGCACGGACGCTTTTTTGAGCACGGCGAACGTGGTGGCGTCACCCTCGATGGTGATAATATCGGCCATCCCCGCCACGTCCTCCAACAACCGCGCGTCCACATCTATAACCGTTATGTCGTGCAGGTTGCCGCTCAGCATCTTGGCCAGGTGTGTCCCCACCTCGCCGGCACCCGCTATCACGATCTTCATCCGTTGCCCTTTTTACCTATCCTGCAAATTTATAACTTTGACCCGAAATCGAATACCTAAAGATAAGGTTTATCCGTTATATACCCAACCGTAACCCGTTTACCCGAGCATACCCTATGCCAACCTACCTCATACTGATCCTTGCCGCCCTGGCCGTCGTGGCGCTGTTCATGGCCGGGATGTCGCTCACACTGATCTTCAAAGGCCACCATATCCGCTCCGAAATCAGCGACAATCCCCGTATGCGGGAACTGGGCCTCAAATGCGCCATCCAGGAATCCCTCGAACAGGAGGGCTCCCCGGCCGGCTCCGACCCTTGCAACCTGCCCGCTTCCTGCACTTCTTCCAACTGCGCTTCGTGTGTGACCCCGGAATCGTAAGTGGTAATACCGCAACCAAGCGAACCCGGAGGGACGGCATGTAAATGGATCGACAGAAATTATTCACCCTACAAGCGGAACCGGTAATATACCCCGAGAGGCAGGTTACGGCCGGCGCGGTCGGGGAAATAGAGTTCGCCGGACTGTCCGCCGGGGCGGACGCCGTGTATGCGCAGGAACACATCGTCCACCGTACTTCGTGCCAGCAGGGACGAAAGGCCCATCGAATATAGGTTAAGGACGAAGAACGAACCGGTGGGTTCGAGCAAACGGGCGCATATTTCGAGCAGTTCGGACAGATGGTCTTCCAATACCCATTTTTCACCGTCGGGGCCACGGCCGTAGGCCGGAGGGTCGAGTATTATGCCACGATAGCGTCCGCCCCGCCGTAATTCGCGGGCGGCGAATTTCAGGGCGTCGTCCACTATCCACCTTATACCGTCTACACCGGACAGAGCGGCGTTCTCACGCGCCCACCCCACTACTTGTTTGACCGAATCCACATGCGTTACCGCCGCCCCGGCCGCCGCCCCGGCAAGGGTCGCCCCTCCGGTATAAGCGAACAGGTTCAGCACGGCAGGCTTCTCCCCGACTGAGGGCATGGTACGTACTGAGTCGTATATGAAATTCCAGTTGGCGGCCTGTTCGGGGAATATCCCCAGATGCTTGAAAGCCGTGAAACCCAGGCGCATCCTCAACCGCATATCCTTGTACCCGTACCCGACTTGCCATTGCTCCGGGGTACCGGGCCGTATCTCCCAGTTGCCGCGCTCATCGGAGTAGCTCCGGGGTTGTTCCCGACCGCCTTTGGCTGTCCCTGCGGGCCGGGCCGAACGCCTGAACACCGCCCCGGCCTGACGAAGCCATTCGGCTTCGGGCAGGCTTTTGGGCCACAGCGCCTGCGGTTCCGGGCGCAGGGTTATAACTTCGCCAAAGCGTTCCAGTTTCTCGAAACCGCCGCTGTCTATAAGTTCGTACTCCCCGAACGGGGGAGTTATCAGCACGGGGGAGGCAGGGGGATTATCTTTCATCTTCATGTTAGTTGATATTGCTTCGTCATTATACTTCTCGCAATGATGCCAGTGGTTCCAGTGAGATTGCTTCGTCGCTTTGCTCCTCGCAATGACACTTTTTTCCGTATTTGTGAACCTTTTTCCTCATTGCGAACGTTTTCCCGTCATTGCGAACGTCAGTGAAGCAATCTCTTCTCTTTCGTCATTGCAACAGTTGTCAATGCCTTGCATATCATCCTTTCATTTCTTTTCCACTTTTGCTTGTCCAAAAGTGGAGCAAAAGACACCGCCTCGCCGGGATCAGGCGTCGCTCCCGGGAGCTTCCCTCACTACACGGTAGTTCGGGTGATCTCCCTCTTGCGACTTTATTCCTGCCCCGGCGAAAATGGCGGAAAGCTCCCGGCTTTGCCGGGACAGGAGATCCCGTTTCCATTTAGATTGCTTCGTCGCTTTGCTCCTCGCAATGACACTTTTTCCGTCATTGCGAACCCCGACAATGCGTTCTGTCTAATCCCCGTCATTGCGAACGATAGTGAAGCAATCTCTTCTTTTCTTCCCTCGTCATTGAGAGGGCTGAAAGCCCGAAGCAATCTCCTATTTAACCTCGTCATTTCGTTTCCATTTTGTGAGTGTCATCCGGCATTCCCGGCAGTCGAACCCCAGGCGGTAGCGGAACCGTCCGGACCGCAAGTATAACGTCCCGGGTGGTGCTGTGCGGGTCTCTTTAGCGCACCGCCCGGTTTCCCGCAGGATGCAATATGGCGTGACCATCACCACCTCGCCGTCCAGTGAGGACCTCAGGTCATAGGCCTCGTCTATGGAGACGACCCCGTGCATGGTCCAGAACCGGCGGGCAAGGGTATTAGTAACGTTGGCATCCCCGCCGAGCACATTGTCCGGATACGGGTATTTGTCGTCCCGGGCCACACTGGCAAGCCGGGACTGTTTACTGGTTTCGTACGCTCCCAACCTTTCTGCCACGAGGTTATCCAGCAGTTCGCGGCGCAGGGAATTCAACGCGGCGACGGGTAGGAACGGCATTTCCGTACCGGCCGCACCGGATACCTGCGTGACCTCGAATACGGTCCCGCCGGATTTGGATAACTGGCTTTGGACCACGGCGGCCATCCTCTCCCGGTCCTTAGCCGCACCCCACTTACATTGCAGTGCCGCAGTGGCAGTTATACCGGCCGCATCGGTTGCAGTGACCTCCAATACACCGTCAACGACGGTATAGGTTATTTGAACCGGGATAGCCCGGCGTGTTTGGGAAGAGGCGAGACGGGTGCCGAACCTATGGTCGTAATTGCGGTAAATTTCCGTCCCGGGCTTCACGCCGTCCGTCCGGTTAGGGAATATACGGCCGCCCTCGACCCGGTTTATATTGGTCCCGGTGAGTTCACCGCCGTTCAGGAAACATATCCCGTCTCCTGGCGAGAGCTCTGCCGGGGAATCGAGGGTAAAACTGTCTTTATAGGTCCGGGACACCTTTCCGATCTTTTCTCCCATCGACTTGGGCGTATCGAAAGATGCGCTGCCGGGTTCGAGCCCGTCGGCTGTCCACCGGGTGAAACCCCGTGAAAAGCTCTTGGACGGGTCGGGGATAAAGCCGTAGCGGCTGTAACCGTCCGAACTGTGGCGGATCCCGCCACGGGCGGCTATTTCCCGGTCCAGCCGTTGGCGGTAAAAAGCCGTGACATTCTTTACATATTCCGTCTCCTTGAGCCTTCCCTCCACCTTGAAAGAGGTTACCCCGGCATCGATCAGCTCCCCCAGCCGGTCCGACAGGTTGAGGTCCCTGACAGAGAGCAGATATTTGTCCCCAACGAGTTTGTTGCCCTGCCCGTCCGTAAGGTCGTATTTCATACGGCACGGCTGGCCGCATACCCCACGGTTCCCGCTCCGGGGGCCCATGCTCCGGCTCAGGTAACAACGGCCGCTATGGCCCACACAAATGGCCCCGTGGACAAAACATTCCGTCTCCACCCCGCCACCCTCGGCCGTTATCCGGCGCACCTGGTCCAATGTCAATCCCCGCTCCAGCACCACGCGGCTGAAACCGCTTCGTCCGAGGAACCGCACCCGCCCGGCCGTGGTATTGCACATCTGGGTGGAAGCGTGGAAAGCGACCCCCTCGATCCCCATCATCAAAAAAGCCGTGTCCTGCACGATCAGTGCGTCGACCCCGGCCGAGACCAGCTCCCG
The DNA here is from genome assembly GCA_021201825.1 of Alistipes sp. Lineage (GTDB taxonomy): Bacteria > Bacteroidota > Bacteroidia > Bacteroidales > Rikenellaceae > WRDF01. The sequence goes on along the minus strand of JAJQED010000022.1, from coordinate 42,482 downwards.
GGCCAGCGTTTCCGCCTGCCGCAGTTCCGGTTCGTAGACAAGCGTATTGAGCGCCGCATATACCCTCACCCCATAGGGATGGGTGTAGTCGGCCAGGCGTGCGATATCAGCCACCGGGTTACCGGCCGCCCCGCGCGCACCGAACGCCGGACCACCGATATAAACGGCATCCGCACCGTGGTCCACGGCGGCCTTGCCCGCATCCAGGTCGCGGGCCGGTATCAGCAATTCGATCTGGCGCATCGGGGCAAAGTTACGAATAAGATCAGTCGATGAAAATTCCCGGCATTATTCCCGGTCCCCTTAAGGTGCCGGCACCGGGATCGGCCATTAGAATACGGCTGGCCGAGCAGGACTATCTTCCCGATAACCGTGCCCCCGGTACGATATAAAAAACGGGAAGATGAGTAGAAGCCAATGCACGAAGCATCCCTGTTAACATAGATTTGGGTATGGCTCTTTAGTCAAATTTAGCATTTCGAGGGGACTGCAGTCCAACGGACTGACGCAGAATCGAATCTCACCCGCTATGAACCGTTGCGGGTTATAGCGCCCGACAGGGAAAGCACCTGCACTAATAAATACAAGCGGCTTCCCGTACGGGAAGCCGCTTGTGTATTCAGTAGCCGGAAGTTTATTGCAGGGCGCTGATCTGGGCCTTGGCACTGTTAAGGTTCGGGCCGGTGGTTACCTTGCGGTAATTCTCGATGGCCTTGGCCTTGTTCTCCTTGTTCTGGTAAGCGGCGCCTAACAGGAAGTAAGCATTGCTCTTGAGCTCCTCGTCGGTCTGGGCCTCAGCAGCGGCTTCGCCTTTATCTATTACTTTGTTCCAATCTTTTTTATTGGTGGCGATCTGGATATATACCAGGTTGGCGGCCGGATTGTCCGGCACAACTTCCAGGAAAGCGTCGAGGATGGCGTACGCCCGGTCGGTATCGTTGGCGGCGTTGGCCTCGTTGGCTTCCGTTATAACATAGACAGCGAACTCTTCCTTGGCCTGGGCAACCGCGTCGGCATATTTGCTGTGGGTAAGGCCTATTATCTGCGTGTAAACCTCATAAGCCTGTTCGTTCTGGCCGTCTTCCCCGTAGCTCTTGGCAAGGTTCAGGGCCAGGTCGGTATCCGTCGGGTTGGCCTCGTAACCGCTTTTGAAAATCTCGATCGCGGTCTTATAGTCCTTAGAGTTGAAAGCGTCGGCACCCTTGGCGTTGTAAGCCCGGGAGATCCATCCCGTGGCGTTGCGCGAGGTGGTCAGGTCCCCGTACAGTTCGCCAAGTTCTGCGGCCTTGGTGAAATTCTCGATCGCGTTGTCGAAGTCCCCGGCCTGAATGTAAGCGCCGCCGAGGCGGAAATAGGCACCCGGGATATACTTCTGGGCGTTCTGCACCATTTCGGTAGCGTCCGGGCCGAGTTCGAGGCCGAGGGCCACCACTTCCTCGAGGGCCGGGATAGCCTCGATGTAATTCTTGCCGGCGTAAAGGTCCGCCGCTGCGTTGTACTTCTCGATAACGTCGTTCAGGTCCTGGGCGGCAACAGACGCGCTTCCCAGAACGATCACGGCCATGGCCGCGATAGCAATTTTTATCCTGTTCATAGTTTTTATTTGTGATTATTCCTCTTCATCCTTTGCGGCTGCGGTGCCTGCCGGGTCTGTACCTACATAACGTCCGCCACCGGGCCGGGAGTATATCCGGCCCCCATTTTTCGCTGACTGACAAATATATATTATTAGTCTTAAAGTGCCAAATCACCGGCGTAATTTGTCAAAAAACGCGCTCACCAGATGCGAACACTCCCCAGCCAGCACCCCTCCCGTAACGGTGGTCCTGGGATGGAGCACCCCGGGTCCGACACGGCTGTACCCCCTTTTAGGGTCCGCCGCGCCGTAGACGATCCGGCCCACCTGGCTCCACGCCGCCGCCCCGGCGCACATTACGCATGGCTCCACGGTAACATACAAAGTACAATCGTCCAGGTATTTGCCGCCCAGGTTATCGCTGGCGGAAGTGATGGCCTGCATCTCGGCATGGGCCGTAGCGTCCGTAAGGGTCTCGACCAGGTTATGACCCCGCCCCACGACCGATCCACCGCTGACAATTACCGCCCCGATGGGTACCTCGTCCCGTTCCAGCGCCTGCCGTGCCTCCACAAGCGCGAGGCGCATATATTTTTCGTCGTCGTTTTGACAGCCGGGCATAAAATATTTACCTTTGAAGCCGTTATAGCTTGACCGACGACAAAAATAATAAAAATAAGGAGTTACCATGTACAGAAGCCATACCTGCGGTGAATTACGAATATCCGACCTGGGCCGGGAAGTGACCCTGGCCGGATGGGTCCAGAAGATACGGAACCTCGGCGCGATGACTTTCGTCGATGTGCGCGACCGCTACGGCATCACCCAGCTGGTCATAGACGAAAATTCTCCCGCAGCCGTCCGTGAAGCGGCCGAGGCGCTGGGGCGCGAATACGTGATCCGGATATCTGGCAGGGTCCTCGAGCGGGCCTCGAAGAACCCGAAGATGGACACGGGCGATATAGAGATCGCCGTTACGTCGCTGACCGTACTGAGCGCCTCCGAAGTGCCGCCGTTCACCATCGAGGACAAGAGCGACGGCGGGGACGAGCTTCGCATGAAATATCGCTACCTGGACCTGCGGCGCAACCCGCTGAAGAACGCCATGGTACTGCGCCACCGCCTCGCACAGGGCGTAAGGCGTTACCTCGACGGGGAGGGCTTCCTGGAGATCGAGACCCCGTTCCTGATCGGCTCTACGCCCGAGGGTGCGCGGGATTTCGTGGTCCCCTCGCGGATGAACCCCGGGGAGTTCTATGCCCTGCCACAATCGCCGCAAACGTTCAAACAGCTTCTGATGGTAGCCGGCTACGACCGCTATTTCCAGATAGTGAAATGTTTCCGGGACGAGGACTTGCGGGCCGACCGCCAACCGGAATTCACCCAGATAGACTGCGAAATGGCTTTCGTGGAACGGGAAGATGTGATCGGGGTATTCGAGGGGATGATGAAGTCGCTGTTCCGCGACGTGCTGGGCGTTGAATTCGACGGGCCGTTCCCCCGGATGACATGGCACGAAGCCATAGAACGCTACGGCTCCGACAAGCCGGACATCCGGTTCGGCATGGAACTGAACGACATAACCGCCCTCGCCCAAGGCAAGGGATTCGGGGTGTTCGATTCGGCACAATATATAGGGGCCATTAACGCACGGGGCTGTGCCGGTTTCACCCGTAAACAGCTGGACGAACTGACCGAATATGTCAAACGCCCGCAGATAGGGGCCAAGGGCCTTGTGTGGGTACGGTTCGAGGAGAACGGCAACGTAAAATCGAGCGTCGACAAGTTCTACGCCCCGGACGACCTTATAGCCTGGGGAGAGAAATGCGGGGCCGAAGCCGGTGACCTGCTGCTTATAATTTCCGGGGACCGGATGCCCAGCCTTACGGCCCTATGCGAGCTGAGGCTCGAGCTGGGGGAACGGCTCGGCCTGCGGGACCGCAGTGTGTTCCGCCCGTTATGGGTCGTGGACTTCCCGCTGCTGGAATGGGACGAGGAAACCGGCCGTTTCTACGCCATGCATCACCCGTTCACCTCACCCCTTGCCTGTGACATACCTTTAATGGACAGCGACCCGGGTAGCGTGCGTGCGGACGCGTACGACTTCGTGGTGAACGGCGTCGAGATAGGCGGCGGCTCGATAAGGATACACGACCCGGCTTTGCAGGCCCGGATGTTCGACCTGCTGGGATTCACGGCCGAAGAGGCGAATGCCCAGTTCGGCTTCCTGATCAACGCTTTCAAATACGGCGCACCGCCACACGGCGGGGTGGCATTCGGCTTCGACAGGCTTTGTTCGCTGTTCGGAGGCGCGGAGTCGATACGGGATTTCATAGCGTTCCCCAAAAACAATTCCGGGCGGGACGTTATGATAGATGCACCGGCCCCTCTCGCCCCGGCCCAACTCGACGAACTGTACCTTTCGAGCAACCCGCCGGCAAAGGAATAACCAGAGGTAACTGCAAAAAAAGCAGCCGTGATATTCCCTATCTTGGGATTTATCCCGGTTGCTTTCGTTTTTGCCCGGAGGCCCGTTGCTCACCGGTTTCAGTCACCGCAAAGAATCGGCATTATCCGGATAAGGAATGCTGCGGAGTATCCGCTTATAGTACTCTTAACGGACCGGGGCGAAATCACGGCATACGACCCCATCTTTTTCCACCGGACCATAGAACCGATATCCGAGATATTTAGCTGGACGAACCAAGGTGATAAGTTGTACAACGACGGGGAGAGGTTCCGGGGACGGGTGACGCGATCCATGTGGCATTAGGCCCGGGAAATTTCGTCTATTTTTTCCGAAAAATTTGGAGTCCGCAAAATTTAATATATATTTGCACTCGCGTTTGACAAAAATGCCTTACGCACAGGTTCAGAGATACTATGGGAGTTTAGCTCAGCTGGTTCAGAGCATCTGCCTTACAAGCAGAGGGTCGGCGGTTCGAATCCGTCAACTCCCACAAAATGAATCAGCCAAACCACACATCAGGGTGGTTTTTCTGTTGGCAGTTCCGGGGAACTGGTTCCTAAGGAAAATGCCGACAGAAAAAAGAGCCGTCAGGCTTTGGCTGGACGAAGTTTTGCAAAATTGACAGGAGGTAAAGGGATCACAAAGTAATCCGTCAACTCCCACAAGACGAATTAGCCAAACCACACAGCCACTCTCTTACGGGTGGTTTTTCTGTTAGAAAAAGGAAAGGGAGCATAGCTCAGTCGGTTTAGAGCGCCTGCTCGACAAGCAGGAGGTCCGCGGTTCGAATCCGCGTGCTCCCACAAAGAAACACCCGAGAAAAGCATTCGCAAGGATGCTTTTTTGTTTTATAGCCATACCGTAATTTCATAAGCGGTGTTGGCTATTGAATAAAAATAAACCTGTGGGTTCGGTAATATTATTTCCTTGTGTCCTCGTATTGTTCCAAGCCCCAATAAGAAAGTAGATTGAACCGGTCTCTATGAAAACCCCGCAGGAATTTACCGTCTGCGGGTTTTACTTTTGACCGGATATTCCCCGTTTCGGGGAGAATCGGCCGGGTTGTTTGCAAATTGTTTGTAGGGCGACAGGATGCCGCCGGGTATCGGGAAGAAACCGCAGATGAAAATAAAGGAATTTTTATTTTATGGTTTCCACTATTTCACATTGCTTTAATAAGACCTTGTCACCTTTTTCGTAATAGCCGCGGACTTCTCCCGTCAAAGTGACTTCGTCGCCCTTAGATACTTTCCGTAGCTTGAGGTAATCGGAGAAAGGAAGAACACAAAGAATCCTGCTTTTTCCACCTTTCTTCTCCGACAATTCAACCGAGGGAAGTGCGTATACATCCGGGCCTACAAAAACGGCATATCCTTTAATCGTTATTATTTGTTTGCCATATTTCTTTGTCGCTCCGGCTTCATCCCTTTTAAAAGTATCGTAAAGTTCTTGGGCAGGAATAATAGAATCCGGCTGGTTGGTTTCATTCATTTCGATCATCTCATTCAGTTTCTGTATTTCATATGTAATAGTAGCGGCCGGAAGATTCGTAGTTCCTGCCGCTACTAATAACCAAATGAGTATTCTTGTTGTAAGAATAAGTTGGTGTTTCATATCTTACAGGAATAATCCGTTTTTATCGAGGTTCATTTCCAGCATAAAAGAACTGTTGGCCTGGGCTTTTGGAATGAGCTGTTCCATCCTTTCCAAATCGTTCTTTGTAATGTTTACATCTATAGCTTTCAGGGAATCATTTATCTGGGCGACAGTTCTCGACCCGACCAGCGCAATGATATCTTCGCCCTGTGCCAGCACCCAGGCAATGGCCAATTGAGCCAATGATATTCCTTTTTCGCGGGCCATGTCTTCCAATGCGGCAGATGTGGAAAGGTTATTGTTGATACTGGCACGTGCCGTGGAAGTCAGGTGATTCATGGCTGACAGCTTTTGCGCGGGTGTACTTCCGCCGACCAGTCCGCCCAGAAGGACATTGAAAGCCACTATGCCGACCCCCAATTCCCGGGCTGCGGGCAACAGGTCGTCTTCGATATGCCTGTCCATCAGCGAATAGCGCACTTCCACTAAACTGATGGGATGAACCGTATTGGCTCTACGCAATGTATTGCCGTCTACTTCGGAAATACCAATACTTTTAACATATCCGGCCTTCACCATACCGGCAACGGCGCCGATCGTATCTTCTACCGGGATATGAGGATCGATGCGGGCTGGTTGGTATAAATCCACATAGTCGGTACCCAATCGCTTTAAGGTATAAGCCAGATAATTCTGAACGTGCTCCGGACGACTGTCTATACCGTAAAACCGTCCGTCAGGAGAAAGCATTCCTCCGAATTTGACAGAAATAAAGATATCCTCCCGCCTGCGGGTTTTCAGTGCCTCTCGGATTATCATTTCACTTACCCCGTGACCATAAAAGTCGGCTGTATTCAGGAAGTTCACCCCGGCATCCTGTGCCGTATGTATGGTTTCGACTCCTGCCCGCAGGTCGGCGGTCATCCTCATGGTGCCCAACCCGATGCGGGAAAGGCTGAAGCCATTTGTCTGTGTACTTACATCTTTTAAATACTTCATATTATAGGTCTTTATATTTAGTTGACCTTTCAAAGGTCAGGATAAACATCAACCCCTGACAGGGTAATTTTCGACAAATTATAGTCAAATCACGACTAAAAATATAAATATGGTTATATTTACAGCCATATTATTGGTTAATTCCCGCAATGGAGAAGATATTAGATTTAAGTTTACAGGAAAAAAGCAAAGAAGTGACCCTCCGGGAATATTCCATCAATCAATTGATGATACGGGAATTTACTCTTTTGTCAGGGCCGGAAGAAGTGGAAGACAGGTATCCTCTCCGCCTGAAAGACTCCCTGGTAATGCTGGTGCTTTCGGGTGAAATATACATCGAAATGAACTATCAAAGCCATACGCTTGAAAAGAATGGGGTCGTGCAGCTCACCGAGGATGATATCCTTTTGAATATCTCCCATTCGCCTGACTTTACCGGATATCTTATACGGATTTCCTCCGAGCTCCGCTCGGAGATAAAGGGTATGACTGCGGGAGTGAAGTTGCAAAAAGCAAATAGGCTAAAACGGGCATATCCTATCCAAAAATTGGATGATACGGAAGTGGGACGGATAGTGGACCGTATCCGGAGTATGCAGGCGTATATATCCGACCAGACACATCTATATCGTTCCCTTATCATCCGCCATGAAGTAATGAATCTGTATCTCGACCTTGATAACAGCCGGGCAAAAAACACGATGCCGGAGAGGTAGCCTTCACGCATGCCGAACTACTGCGTGAAAGATTCAGGGAAATGCTTGTCGAAAAATGTCGCCATCACCGCGATGTCAGCTTTTATGCCCGCGAACTGTGTATAAGCCGGGATTATCTTTCCCGGATTATCAGAGAGTATGATGGAGAATCGGCGATAAAGTGGATTACCAACGCTGTTATTACAGAAGCCAAATACCTGATGCACCAACCGGGAAAGACGATTAATGAAATCGCTTTGGAAATGAATTTCCCGGACCAGTCTACTTTCGGCAAATATTTTAAGAAACACACCGGCATATCACCCAAAGAATATAAAAAGGGACTTGGTAGCTACGGGATCAGGTAAAGTATTGTTCAGCAGAAAATTCTACAAGGATCTTTTATAGAGACCTGTTATCTGGGTCATAAACCGGGAATGAGCAAGGTAGGATTTTTACCGGTAATCCGGCGGTAGTACGCTTATATGTGTAAAAGAACCAAAATACACGGCTACGAGGAAAGGAAGATCGCCGCCATCGACCCCGTGTCGTCGGACAAGGCGTTGACGTATAATAAAGATGTATTGAAAAACCTTACGGCGGTCATCCAGCACGACCTTCTCCATGGATTTACATGGTATGCGGGGATATTTTTCATAGATTTTATTTCAAACAAAATATACATTATATTTTAATCAAGTCATTAAGATGTAAATAAGCCGAGTTCCCGAAATATAAATGCTTCTTGATTTGGAAGAACTTTTGGGTCCACCTATACCGCCCGGCATTCATATGCTACGGTACTGAAGCACAGCGGCGCGAACATTGCCTATTTTTCAGAAACGATGGGACATAACAGCCTGAAGACGACCGAAGTTTATCTGGCATCGTTTGAATCCGAAGAACGCCAAAAGAATGCCGCATTACTTACCCGATTCGATTAACGATTGCACTCCGATAGTGCAGTTGCAGCGGAAAATTGAAAAATAAAAGATGCAAATAAATGGATAATTGCTATTTTAAAATAGCAAAATAGCATTATATTTGCTGTATAAAAACAGCAAAATCCCTATTATGGAACAGTTGAATGAACGGTACAGGGCTATACTTAATGAGACGGACACGGCTTTCGTGCGGTATATCCATGATAAAATAAACTGGAACGCAAGGATGCTGGCCGTTGTCGGGGAGCGCGGGGTGGGAAAAACGACCTTGCTCTATCAACATATCAAATTACACAACAATCCCGACGAAGCTCTTTTCGTTTCGGCCGACGATATCTACTTTGCCGATAATAAACTTTACGATACGGCATCGTCGTTCTACAAGATCGGCGGGAAACATATGTATATAGACGAGATCCATAAATACCCAGACTGGTCAAGGGAGTTGAAGATGATGTACGATTCGTTCCCGAAACTCAAAGTCGTTTTTACCGGATCATCGGTTCTCGACATTTTCAAAGGGAGCGCCGACCTCAGCCGCAGGGCATTGGTTTATTTGATGCATGGCCTCTCTTTCAGGGAATACCTCAACTTCGCCAAAGGTTACGATTTTCCGGTGTACGATCTCGAAAATATACTTGCAGGAAAGGTCGATCTCCCGGGCATCGATCATCCCCTGCCCCTGTTCAAGGAATATTTGATAAGCGGATATTATCCTTTCTTCAAAGATCCGCAGTACCTGCAACGGCTGGAAAGCATTCTGAATGTAACCCTTGAAACGGACATTCCCATTTATGCAAAAATGAATGTATCGACGGCCCGGAAAATCAAGCAACTGTTATACATTATTTCCCAGAGCGTTCCGTTCAAACCGAATTATTCCAAGATCGCCGGCATGATGGACAGTAACCGTAATCAACTGGCTGACTTTATGGTTTATCTTGAGAAAGCAGGAGTGGTGATGCAACTGCGCAACAGGCCGTCGGGACTGATGGAATTAGCAAAAGTAGAGAAGGTCTATTTGGGAAATACGAATCTCATTTATGCTCTTTCGGAAGACAGGCCGGATATAGGTAATCTTCGGGAAACATTCTTTATGTCGCAAATGAGAGTGAATCATAAGATAACGTCAGCGCCGAAAGGGGATTTTCTCATAGATGGATATACGTTCGAAGTCGGCGGTCAAAATAAAAAACAGAAGCAGATCAAAGATATCCCCAACTCTTATATTGTTAAGGACGATATAGAATTTGCATATCAAAATACCATACCGCTATGGGCGTTCGGATTCAATTATTAAAAATAATATTACCGGAGATTACGACCAATGGATAAGGTTAGGTTTTGCCCTGGCAAACGAATTTGAGGAAGACGGGAGAGATTTCTTCCATCGTATAAGCCGGTTTTATCCGAATTACTCTGATACTGAAACGGAAAACGTTTTTACTGGTTTCCTTAATTCTTCCGCACCAAACAATCCGGTAACCATCGCTACTTTTTTCCATATAGCAAAGGAAAACGGTATTTAGATTGAACCGGTCTCTATGAAAAACCCCGCAGGAGTTACCGTCTGCGGGGTTTTACTTTTGACCGGAAATTACCCGTTTCGGGGAGAATCGGCCGGGTTGTTTGCAAATTGTTTGTACGGCCTGAAAAAATGAGCGACCCACACTCGTGCAAGTCGCTCATTTTCATTGTGATCCCGGCGGGATTTTCACCTCAACCTTTTTCCGCACCGCCGCCCAAGCGGCGACTTGCGGGGTTTCGGCGAAGATCGCGAGGCATTAACCATTTGATATTCAAGTGATCCCGACAGGATTCGAACCTGTGACCCACAGCTTAGAAGGCTGTTGCTCTATCCAACTGAGCTACGGGACCATTGCATCGTTCCGCCAACCCGGGCAATCCCGGGCCGGCCGTCAACCGGCGAGTGCAAAAGTAGCGGTTTTTACATATTATCCCAAACCGTGGATAACACCTTGCCGGTCCCCAACTACTAATTGCCGACCCGGCAGGAATATCAAACCCTATTTCAGAGCGTTCCGTTAATAACAATCAAGTCCGTAAAACATAATATAATAATGAAATTGCCAAAGCGGTTCCCTCGGACATTAAGAACCAGCTACTGCTGAAATCCGGATCAATTATTGACTCCGACATCTTTGAACACTTCGTTCGGATCTATACCCGGCACCAACTTTATACATCTGAGGCGTTCGTGAAATATCGGTCGGGGTATGTCAGGGTCCATAAAACTCCGGACCGTTTGAGTCAGGTAACCCTGACTGCCATAAAATATATCCAACACTTCACCTTCCGGACTTATTATGGCAAAAACGGGATTTGCCATAAATCCGTATTTTCGGCCAAGGCCGTGGAAACTATCCGGGCTCCAAAGATTGATCCCCTTGATCCCCAGTTCTTCTGTCCCCGTCAACCATCTTTCTTTTTTATCCAGATAGTTGAACCCTACAACGATCAGCTCATCCGACAATTTTTCGGTCAGTTCCTTTACTTCCGGAAGTATCTTCCTGCACGGCCCACAGTCGGCAAACCAGCAATCGATCAACACGTATTTTCCTTTACCCACATAATTGGCCAAATAGTCCGCCCGACCCTCTGCGTCGTAAAAACGGGAATCTTCAAATAAATCCCGTTCCGCTATAACCTCCCTGGGATAAAGGCGGTTCTTTATCAGCCTGTATTCTTCGTAATCCTTAATTTCCTCCTCCCACCGGGACAACTGCCCACGGGCCATATCCCGCAGGTTGCCGGCCATTTCGGGATGGGAGTATTCCCCGTAATAACCGTTAAGGGCGGCGGTCTTCAGCTTACCGACTTCGAGAGGTGACGGTTCCGGCCGTTTTTCCATGATCCCCAAATTCAATAATGGAAATTTGGATATTCAGGGAATCCAGGATATTATACAGACGGACCGCTTCTTCGTCCCTCTCGTCCCTTTCATCGAGCGGCGGAACTCCCGGTGCAAAGATCTCTTCGAGCCGGTTGAGGGTTTCACCCTTTTCTTTCAACAGCCCGACGGTCTGCAGGTGGTAATCGTTCCACTGTTCATGCTCGGGAGTAAAGGCTGTGGCCGTCCATGATCCCGGCCATGCTCCTGAACCGGAAACTTTTACGGTCTTGCCGGGAGCTGTCCACAAGGTCATTCCCCCGGGTAACGGGGAGCCGTCGATACCTAGTTCCACTTTCCCCGGCTGTTCCGTTCGGCCGAGGTCGATAAGAAAACCGTTTCCCCGGACGGTATCCGAACCTATTACGACCGTTTCGCCCCGATCGTTCACGCGCGATAAAATGACAATCGTTCCGTCATCGACATCTTCAAGGATGCCGGAAACGACAGTGCTCCCGGGTGAATTACAGCCAAGGAAGAGGACGCATACCGATAAACGCAGAATCTTTTTCATAACAAGGAGTTTGGTTGAACGTAAATATAAGAATTATATATTTTCATATGGCCCTCATCCCGGTATTATAACGAAAAACCGCCCACTTTTCGGTGGGCGGTAACTATCTCGGCCTGACAGCTCTATTTTATCTCTATCATTTTGGCCCTCTGCCTTTTTTCCTCTTCGGTGGTCTTGGGGATTATAATGGTCAGCACGCCGTCGCTTACCCGGGCCTGGATGTTTTCACGGTTAACGTTGTCGGGCAGGATCATGCTCTGGCGGAAACTGCTGTAGGAGAATTCGCGGCGCAGGTATTTGTCGCCGGTTTCCTGCAGGCGGTCCTGGCCGCCGGCATTGCGGGCCACTTCCCGGTTCTGCTGTTGGCCTTTCTCTTCGCCCTGTTGCCGGCCCGGCTGTTCCTCGCCCTGCTGCTCTTGCTGAGGCTCCTGCTGCTGGTCGTCGTTCTTCTGCCCGTCCTGCTCGAGGGCCGACGAACCGGTATTCTCGTCCATGTTGGCTTCCGGGTCGCCGCCGTAGGTCCTGCGGGTCTGTTTTTCCATCGAGATGACAAGGTGGTTGTCGTCCTCGAGCTCAATTTTAAAATCGTCGCGCGTCATACCCGGAGCGGCGATCTCGACCTTATATTCGCGGTCGTTTTCCATAATGTTCACAGCCGGAGCCGCGCTGGTTTGCCTTTCGAGCCACTCATTGCCGAAGAAATCGTTGAAGATTCCCGGCAGCCAATTGTTCTTTTTAACCGGCATCATAATATTTTCCTCCAGTTTTATAGTTTAATATACGGTTGGATATAATCTTTCCGGGTTTAAAAATGCAAAAGGGGTGCCACCACGACCCGCATAACAGGGCGGTCGGGCAAATATTTGGTAATTAAATCAAAAAGTCCTAACTTCGCCGACCCGTTACGGGATAACGGGAATATTGTTCAACGACAAATAATTAAAAATGCCAGTAAAAATCAGATTGTCACGACACGGTAAGAAAGGTTACGCTTTCTACCATATCGTCGTAGCCGACAGCAGGGCGCCACGTGATGGCCGGTTTATCGAAAAGCTCGGGACGTACAACCCGAACACCAATCCTGCTACAATCGACCTGAACTTCGACAGCGCCCTCGGATGGCTCCAGAAAGGTGCCCAGCCGACGGACACCTGCCGTACCATCCTCTCCTACAAGGGCGTGCTCTACAAGAAGCACCTGCTGGGCGGGGTATCCAAAGGGGCGTTCAGCGAGGACGAGGCACAGGCCCGTTTCGAGAAATGGATGGCCGAGAAAGCCGCCAAGATCGACGCCAAGACCGGCAAGATAGGCAGTGAGAAAGATGCCGCCGAGAAAGCGCGCCTTGCCGCCGAAACCAAAGTCAAGGAAGACAGGGCCAAGGCTATCGCCGCTAAGAAAGCCGCCGCAGAAGCCGCCGCCAACCCGGTAGAAGAAACCGAGGAAACTGCCGAAGAAGCCGCCGAGGCCGCTGCTTCAGAAGAAGCGGAAGCTCCTGTAGAAACCGCCGAAGCACCTGCTGCAGAGGAAGCCGCTGCAGAAGCCGCTCCCGCAGAGGAAGCTGCTGCCGCTGAAGAGGCCGCTCCGGCCGAAGAGGCACCCGCAGAGGAAGCCGCGGAATAACGTCACCTGCAGTTTCAGCCGTGGAACGGATAGCTGCCGGCAAGATAACCAAGCCTTTCGGTAACAACGGGCAGGTAGCCGCAGTGCTTTACGATATGTTTCCGGCGGATTACGATACGAGGGAACCGCTGTACGTCTTTATAGACGGACTGGCGGTTCCCCTTTTTATTTCCCGCATGGAACGCCGCGGGCGCAGCGGCGCCCTGATACTGTTCGAGGATATAGACAACGAGCGGCGGACCGGGATCATAACAGGCCTCGAATTCCATATCCGTCCCGAGTTTGCCGATGCCGACGCCCCTGAGGACGGACTGGCGGCATTTGTCGGTTATAAAGCGGTTGTAACCGTCGGGGACGACGACTCGGTCGGGATGACCGGCACGGTGACCGATCTGGACGGGAACGACGCCAACCCGTTGTTCGTAGTCACATCCGGCGACAGGGAATATCTGATCCCGGCCTCGGACGAACTCATTACCTCCATAGAGGAGTCCGGGCAGACCATCAGCTTCCGGGTTCCCCCGGGTCTGCTGGAGTTGTGACTTTACGGCTTTTCCCGGCTATAACTCTATCGGGGAACATTTCCAGCCTTTTTCATAAATAAATTCGATGACCCTCGGCAGTGCGTAACGCATGTTGCGGCTGGATTTGTGGGAGTCATGGAATACGACGATGGAACCTGACGACAGGTGTTTGGTAACGTTCTTCACGCATTGGCGGCGGGAGACGTACTGGCTGTAATCGCGGCTGAGGACGTTCCACATTATAAGGTCGTACCTTTCGCTGAGGACTTTGGCCTGCCGGGGTTTGATTCGGCCGTAGGGCGGCCGGAACAGGTGGCCGGGAATGAACTGGGCGGCGAAATCCACGTCCTCCACATACCTGCGCAGGGACATTCCCCACCCTTTCTGGTGGCTGTATGTATGGTTGCCGACGGCGTGGCCGGCGTCCAGTATCTTACGGAAAGTCTCGGGATGCTGTTCGGCGTTTTTGCCCAGGCAGAAGAACGTGGCACGGGCATCATATTTGTCCAGGGTTTCGAGGATCCACTCGGTGTTGCCGGGCGTGGGGCCGTCGTCGAACGTGAGGAAAACCTCCCGGTCGGCGTCGAGTTCCCATTTGAGAGATGGCATCAGTTTGCGCAGCAGAGCCGGCGGGCGAAACAGCATAAAGGGTCCGTATAGGTTCTTGAACGGTACAAAGTTAAAATCCCGCGCCTATATTACCAAAGTATTTGGGAAATAAGGTATATTTGTAATCGTCCCATATAATTCGAAAGATATGAAACGAATTCTTGTTATAACCGCCCTGGCCGCGTTGCTGGCCGTCGTATGCTCCTGCGGGAACGGGGCCCGGGATTTCAAACCCTCGTCCGTAGGCCCGTCCTACGAGGTTTTGGTGATCGCCGCCCAGGATAAATGGGAGGGCCAGTTGGGGGACACCCTGCGCTCCATTATGGGCCAGCCGGTGGAATTCCTCAACTCCTATGAGCCCCGGTTCGACCTGATGCGCATCATGCCCAACAATTTTACCGACCTGCTCCGCAAATCGCGCAACATCCTTAACGTAGTTACGGGCAGCGACTATCCCGAGGCGGGATGGCAGGCGGACTATAACGTTTATGCCGCCCCGCAGCTCATCGTGACGCTAAGCGGCCCGGACCAGGAGTCACTCACAGAGTTCGTTTCGGAGAACCGGGAATACCTGGTCGCCATTTACGAGAACGCGGAACGGGACTGGTCCCTCGAAGTGAACAAACGGTATAACGAGTCGGGGATTGAGCAGAAGATCTACGAAATGTTCGGCGTGAGGATGAACATCCCCAAGGGGTATATGATCCGCAACACGCTGGAGGATTTCATGTGGCTCTCGTTCGAATACCCTACCGCCAGCCAGGGAATGATAATATACAGTTACCCCTACAGCGGGAGGGAATTCCTGTCGGAGGAGTGGCTGATCTATAACCGCAACCAGTTCGTCTCCAAGATCCCGGGCGAAAATCCCGGCTCGCACATGACCACCTACGACGGGTTCACTCCCGACGTGCGGTATATCCGCCGGGAGGGGCGTGACTGGGCCGTGATGCGCGGCTTCTGGGAGGTCGAGGGGGATTATATGGGCGGTCCGTTCGTGAGTTACTCGACCGTAGATGCCGCCAACGGCACCGTGGTGACGTTCGACCTCTATGTCTTCTCGCCCGACAAGCCCAAGCGCAACTTCCTGCGCCAGCTCGAGAATATAATCTACTCGGTGGAATTCCCGGAGGACGCCGACCGTTAGCGGCCCCGGACACATTGCCGGGTTGCCGACGCGCCGAAGCTTGGGAAAGGACAAATAGCACCGGGCGCCGTACCATTAACGGTTGTTTTTATTACATTTGCGGCCGGTTCCGCAAAATTAAACTTACAAATAAAGAGATGAGGATCGCGATAGTCGGCACGAGCGGTGCCGTGGGACAGGAATTGTTGAAACTGCTTGGCGAACGGTCGTTCCCGGTCGAGGAACTGGTGTTGTTCGGTTCGGCCCGGAGCGCCGGGACGGTCTACGATTTCAAAGGCCGGAAGATAACGGTAAAGGAACTGCAGGATAACGACGACTTCAAAGGTATAGATATAGCGTTCGTTTCGGCCGGGGCGTCCACGTCCAAACGGTTCGAGAAAACCATTACCCGGTTCGGCACCCTGATGATTGACAATTCGAGCGCTTTCCGCATGGACAGCGACGTGCCGTTGGTGGTCCCGGAGGTAAACCCGCTGGATGCGGTTAACCCTCCCCGCAGGGTTATCGCCAATCCCAACTGCACCACCATCCAGATGGTCGTTGCGCTGAACGCCATCGAGAAAATATCCCATATAGTAAGGGCACACGTTGCGACATACCAGGCCGCAAGCGGTGCCGGTGCGTCGGGAATCGAGGAGCTGGATGCCCAGTACAAAGCCATCGTAGAGGGGGAAACCCCTAAAGTGGAAAAATTCGCTTACCAGCTCGCAAACAACCTTATCCCCCAGGTGGACGTTTTCACCGATAACGGATATACTAAGGAGGAGATGAAGATGTTCAACGAGACACGCAAGATAATGCACTCGGACATAGCCGTAAGCGCCACCTGTGTACGGGTACCGATCCAGCGAGCCCACTCGGAAAATATCTGGATAGAAACCGAGGCTCCCGTAACGGTCGGGCAGGCACGCGAAGCGTTCCGTAATGCCCCGGGCGTCGTTCTTATTGACGACCCGGCAAAGGGGTCGTATCCGATGCCGCTGTTCCAGGCGGGACAGGACCCGGTCTACGTGGGGCGCATCCGCCAGGATTTGACCAATCCCAACGGGCTGACGTTCTGGTGCGTGAGCGACCAGATACGCAAAGGTGCGGCCCTGAACGCCATACAGATAGCCGAATACCTGCTGGCAAACGGCCATTGCGGATAAAACGGCAAAGCGTTACAACGTAATATTCCGCCCGGTTATATGGTATAACCGGGCGGAATTTTTACATTTGCACTTAACCCATTACAACGAACCCATGAAAAAACTTATTCTACTTGCGGTACTGCCGCTATTCTGCCTGCTCGCATGTTCGGACGACAAGGACGAAATTCGTGAATTTTCCATCGGCCGGGAATCCGTAAACATATATGACGGGTACCAGGCGTTAATCCTTTTCGAAAAAGGGAATAAAGACTATACGATGGCGGTGAGCGGCGCCGAATATTTCGAAACTAACCTCGATAAAGGTATAGGCGATCACGGGGGTTTGTCAATTTTGGGAATAAAGCCCGGAAGCGGGACGGTGACGATCACCGACAACGTGGCCCGGCAAACATGCACCCTGCTTGTGACCGTTAGTGAAGCGGGCCTTTTGCTGGATTGTCTCAGGGTAGAAACGGCCGTCTACGGCCTCGATGACCCGCAGGCAGTGGAAGCCATCGAAAAAGAACTGGCGGACCGTTTCTTTTTCCGTTCCGGCGAAATATACCTGATGCCGCGCGAGGGGGACCTGCTTCGGATGACCGGCACGGACAGTTACGACAGCTATCCGTTCGAGGAAACCAGCGTAGAACCTTATGATATTAAATTCACCGTTATCGACGGTAATGAACCGAGGGAATTCAATTTGGCAGTCGAATCGGAATATTTATACGGGCTGGAATTCTATATCGACTTCTTCGGTCACGGCCAACGCACCCGCGCCAATATGCCGTCTCCACAAGGATACCGTATATTAGCGATAGAGGACCTTACGGGGGAATATGCGGCACGATATCCCGGGATCGGATCGGTTCTGATCGGGTATCATTTCACCCTTTCCCTGGCCGCTTACCCGGAAGTTGACTAATTACCGGCCGGGGCGCGCCTAATCCTCTATGCGGGTTATCCGGGCGCCGAGGGCGTTCAGGCGGCCGTCGATATTCTGGTAACCGCGGTCTATCTGCTCCACGTTCTGGATACGGCTCTTTCCCTCGGCCGACATGGCGGCTATGAGCAGGGCCACCCCGGCACGGATATCGGGCGAGGACATGGTGGTGCCGCGTAGTTTCACTTTGTGGTCATGGCCGATGACGGTGGCGCGGTGCGGGTCGCACAGGATTATCTGCGCACCCATATCGATGAGCTTGTCGACGAAGAAAAGCCTGCTCTCGAACATCTTCTGGTGTATCAGCACCGATCCTTTGGCCTGTGTCGCCACTACGAGGAACACCGACAGCAGGTCGGGCGTAAGGCCGGGCCACGGGGCATCGGCGATGGTCATTATCGAACCGTCAAGGAACGTGTCTATCTCGTAATGCTCCTGGGCGGGGATGACGATGTCGTCCCCTTGCTGGCGGAACGCTATTCCCATCCGGGCGAACTGGGCGGGGATTATCCCCAGGTTATCGAACGATACGTTCTTGATCGTGATGGCCGAGCCGGTCATGGCCGCAAGCCCGATGAAACTGCCCACCTCGATCATATCGGGGAGCATCCGGTGCCGCGTACCGCCGAGCGAATCCACCCCCTCTATGGTGAGCAGGTTGGAGGCGATGCCCGATATGCGGGCGCCCATCCGGTTCAGCATCTTGCACAGCTGTTGGATATAAGGTTCGCAGGCGGCGTTGTAGATCGTCGTCGTTCCGGGAGTGAGCACCGCCGCCATAATTATATTGGCCGTACCGGTAACCGACGCTTCGTCGAGCAGCATATATGTCCCCCTCATATCCTTGCCCTCCACGGCGAAAAAGCCCTCCGCAATGTCGAAGTTGAACGTGGCGCCCAGTTTATGGAAGCCGATGAAGTGGGTGTCCAGCCTGCGGCGGCCGATCTTGTCCCCGCCCGGCACGGGCAGGTACCCCACCCCGAAACGGGCCAGCAGCGGCCCGATTATCATTACCGACCCTCGCAGCCGCGACGCCCGTTTACGGTAATCCTCGGTGAGCAGGTAATCCAGGTCCACCTGGTCGGCGATGAACGTATATTTTCCGGCCTCTTCCCGGTCGACCTTCACCCCCATCCTGCGCAGCAGCTCGATCAGCTCCATCACATCCACTATCTCGGGGACGTTCTCAATGGTAACCTGCCGGGGGGTTAGCAAAACCGCACAAAGTATCTGCAGGGCCTCGTTCTTCGCCCCCTGGGGTTCTATCTCTCCGCTCAGCGGGTAGCCCCCGCAAACCTCGAATACTGCCATAACGAATGGATTTTGTAAGTGGAATTAAAAGTATAAATATAATACTTTCCGACCACTCTGCACCTACCTTTCCCTAAAATTAAGTTATCCGGGGCCCGGCGCGGAAAATTCCGGGCGCACGGGGCGGTGCGCAACGGAAAATAGTTTATATTAGGGTCTTAAAACCATTCGGGATGAAAACAAGGACTTTTACCATCATCAAACCCAATGCCGTGGCCAAAGGGGCCACGGGCAGGATCCTGGATATGCTGGCCGAGGCCGGGTTCACCCTGCGGGCGTTACGCATGGTCTGCTTCAGCCGCAACGACGCCTACCGGTTCTACGGCGAACATATCGGCAAGCCCTTTTTCGATGAACTGGTGGATTTCATGACCTCGGGGCCCTCCGTAGTGGCGATCGTAGAGCGGGAGGATGCGGTGTGCACACTGCGTAAACTGGTCGGGGCCACAAACCCGGCCAATGCCGAGGAGGGGACCATCCGAAAACTCTTCGCCGACAGCCTCACCCGCAACGCCATCCACGCTTCGGACAGCGACGAAAGCGCCCGGCGGGAATGGAGCATCTGGTTCTCCCCCGATCAGGTCATGGAGGCGGAATACACTTTCCCTGAAATCTAAAGCAGCTCCCAGCCACAACCGGGCAGCGCGGGGTAACACGGGAAGGTTCGGACCGGGTCGCAAAGGGCGGCGAATATTCGGGAAAATGGATTAACTTTGTAAGTCCCTGCGTATGCGGGGAAGCAATCACTACCGTTACAAAGATGAAAGAATTCAAACGCTACCTGGTAACTTCCGCCCTGCCTTATGCCAACGGTCCGGTCCATATCGGGCACCTGGCCGGGGTCTACATACCCTCCGATATTTACGTACGCTACCTGCGCCTGCGGGGCAGGGACGTCGTGTGGGTGTGCGGGTCGGACGAACACGGGGTACCCATCACGATAAAGGCCCGCGCCGAGGGGGTCACCCCGCAGGACATCGTGGACAAATATAACGCCGTCATAAAAGAGTCGTTCCACGAGCTGGGAATATCGTTCGATATCTATTCACGCACCACGTCGCCGGTCCATGCCCAGACCGCTTCGGCGTTTTTCCGTACGCTTTACGACAAGGGGGAATTCACCGAGCAGACAACCATGCAGTATTTCGACCCGGAGGCCGGGGTGTTCCTTGCCGACAGGTACGTGACCGGCACATGTCCCCATTGCCAGAACGAAAGGGCCTACGGGGACCAGTGCGAGAAATGCGGCAGTACGCTCAACCCTACCGACCTGATCCAACCCCGCAGCACCATTACGGGTGGGGCGCCGGTGATGAAAGAGACCACGCACTGGTACCTGCCGCTGGACAGGCACGAGGGGTTCCTGCGCGACTGGATCCTGGAGTGCCACAAAGAATGGAAAGCCAACGTTTACGGCCAGTGCAAGAGCTGGCTGGACCTGGGCCTGCAGCCCCGCGCCGTGAGCCGGGACCTGGATTGGGGCATTCCCGTCCCCGTGGAGGGAGCCGAGGGCAAGGTGCTGTACGTTTGGTTCGACGCCCCCATAGGCTATATTTCGGCCACCAAGGAACTTACCCCCGACTGGGAGAAATACTGGAAAGACCCGCAAACCAAGCTGGTGCATTTTATCGGTAAGGACAATATCGTTTTCCATTGTATAGTTTTTCCGGCGATGCTCCGGGCACACGGCGGTTTCATCCTGCCCGAGAACGTGCCGGCCAACGAATTCCTCAACCTCGAAAGCGACAAGATATCCACGTCGCGCAACTGGGCGGTTTGGCTGCACGAATACCTCGAGGACTTCCCGGGCAAGCAGGACGTACTTCGCTATGTGCTGTGCGCCAACGCCCCGGAAACCAAGGACAACGACTTTACATGGAAAGACTTCCAGGCCCGCAACAATAACGAACTGGTCGCCGTACTGGGCAACTTCGTGAACCGGGCGCTGGTGCTGACCGGCAAATACTTCGACGGGGCGATTCCTGCCGCCGGCAGTCTCACCGACCAGGACCGCGACGTACTGGCCGAACTGCCGCGCCTGCGCACCTCGCTCGAGGAGAATATAGAACAATACCGTTTCCGGGAGGCCTTGCGGGACGCCATGGCGTTTGCCCGGCTGGGGAACAAATACCTGGCGGATACCGAGCCGTGGAAAGTTTACAAGGACGATCCCGGGCGGGTGGCCACCATACTTAACGTCTCCCTGCAGATCACGGCGAACCTTGCCGTGGCCATCGAACCGTTCATGCCGTTCACGGCCGCCAAACTGCTGGGGATGCTCGCACTGGACAAACCGTCGTGGGAGACGCTCGGCAGTGCGGAGATTATCCCGGCGGGCCACCGCCTGGGCACTCCCGAACTGCTGTTCGAAAAGATCGAGGATGCCGAGATCGAACGGCAGCTTCAAAAACTGGCGGACGCCCGCAAAAGTAACGAGGAGGGGAACCGCGAGGCGGCCGTCGAGCCGCAAAAGGGAAGCATCGCGTTCGAGGATTTCGGGCGCATGGATATCCGCGTGGCTACGGTCATGGAGGCCGAGAAGATCGCCAAGACCAAGAAACTGCTGCGCCTGAAGATCGATACCGGCTTCGACAAACGGGAGATCGTATCCGGCATTGCGGAGTATTATACTCCCGAAGAGCTGGTGGGCCGCCAGGTGCTGGTGCTGGTCAACCTCGAACCCCGCGAACTGAAAGGGGTACTCTCGCAGGGGATGATACTGATGGCGCAGGACCCTGCCACGGGCAGGTTGACCCTGATGTCCCCCGCTTCGAGGGTGGGACCCGGGGCGGTTGTGAAATAGGACCGTAATTTCAGGACGATACGGCAACGACCTTTTACAAAACGAATAAAACAGAGCGCTATGGATGGGATAGACTGGGGTAATTTAGGCTTCGGGTACCTCAAAACGGGGGTAAACGTACGCAGCTACTGGCGTAACGGCCGGTGGGAGCCGCTGGAAGTTACCGGCGACGAGAACATAACTATCCACATGGCCGCAACTTGCCTGCATTACGGGCAGGAGGCGTTCGAGGGTTTGAAAGCGTTCAGGGGCAAGGACGGCAAGGTGCGGATCTTCCGGGCGGACGAGAACGCCAAAAGGATGATCCGGTCGGCCGAATACCTGCGTATGCAGGCCCCGGACGAGGAGTTGTTCATCGATGCGGTGAAGACCGTGGTCTCCCGCAACGAGGAGTTCATCCCGCCTTACGGCACCGGGGCGTCGTTATATATCCGCCCCCTGCTGATCGGTACGGGAGCGCAGGTGGGCGTCAAGCCGGCCGACGAGTATATGTTCCTGGTATTCGTTACGCCCGTCGGGCCTTACTATAAATCGGGGTTCAACCCCATCAGGGTCATTATCGACCGCGAGCACGACCGGGCCGCGCCCCACGGGACGGGCCACGTCAAGGTCGGGGGCAACTATGCCGCCAGCCTGCTGTCGGGAGACTGGGGGTACGGCCAGGGTTATTCGAGCGTTATGTACCTCGATGCCAAGGAGAAAAAGTATATCGACGAATGCGGCGCGGCCAATTTTTACGGTATCCGTGACGGGGCGTACATCACCCCCAAGTCGAGTTCCGTGCTACCGTCCATCACCAATATGAGCCTGCGCCGGCTGGCGGCCGACATGGGTCTGAGGGTCGAGGAGAGGCCGGTGGATGTGGCCGAGCTGGCCACTTTCGAGGAGGCGGGTTCGTGCGGCACGGCGGCCGTGATATCGCCCGTGGGGAGCGTCTACGACCCGGATAGCGGAGTGACCTACACGTTCGGCGACAGTACCCATGCAGGTCCGTGGAGCGTCAAACTCTACGAAGCCCTGCGGGGCATCCAGTACGGCGAACGGGAAGACCCGTACGGCTGGAACATAGTATTGTAGACCATATTGTTGTCGAACATAAAAAAGGAAAGAACGACTCATTCGATGAATTTCGTTGAAGAATTAAAATGGAGGGACATGATACACGATATCATGCCGGGTACGGAAGAACAACTCTCGAAAGAAATGACGACCGCCTACGTGGGTATCGACCCTACGGCGGACTCGCTGCATATAGGACATCTGGTCAGCGTAATGATGCTCAAGCACCTGCAGGTATGCGGCCACCGGCCTATCGCCCTTGTCGGCGGCGCCACGGGGATGATAGGCGACCCGTCGGGCAAATCGCTGGAGCGGAACCTGCTGGACGAGCAGACCCTGCGGCATAACCAGGAAGCGATCAAGGCACAGCTGGCCAAACTGATCGACTTCAATTCCGACGCCCCGAACGCCGCGCTGATGGTCAATAATTACGACTGGATGAAAGATATGGGCTTCCTGGAGTTTATCCGGGACGTGGGCAAGCTGATCACGGTCAACTATATGATGTCCAAGGATTCGGTCAGGAAGCGGTTCAGCGGCGAGGGCGAGGGTATGAGCTTCACGGAATTCACTTACCAGTTGGTTCAGGGGTATGACTTCATGCACCTTTACGAAGCCTGCGGCTGCAAACTGCAGCTGGGCGGGAGCGACCAGTGGGGCAATATCACCACGGGTACGGAACTTATCCGGCGTAAGCTCGGCGGAGAGGCTTACGGGCTGACCTGCCCGCTTATCAAAAAAGCGGACGGCACCAAGTTCGGCAAGACCGAGAGCGGCAATATCTGGCTGGACCCGCGCTATACCTCGCCATATAAATTCTACCAGTTCTGGCTCAACGTCAGCGACGAGGACGCAAAGAGTTACATCAAGATATTCACCCTGCTCGGGCGGGAGGAGATCGAGGGTTTGATAGCCGCCCACGAAGAGGCTCCGCACGAACGCAAACTGCAAAAGACCCTCGCCCGGGAGCTTACCTGCATGATCCACTCCCGGGAGGATTACGACAAGGCCGTCGAGGCTTCTTCCATCCTGTTCGGGGGGGCGACCGCCGAAGCATTGCGCGGGCTTGACGAGCAAAGCCTCCTGCAGGTATTCGAGGGGGTCCCGCAGTACAGGGTGCCGTTAAGCCAGCTCGAATCGGGCATAGCCTTTGTAGAGCTTTGCACGGTGTCGGCTCCGGTCTTCCCCTCAAAGGCGGAGACCCGCAAACTGATCCAGGGCGGAGGCGTTTCGCTCAACAAAGCCAGGGTGGAAGCGCCCGACCGGCAGGTGACGACCCAGGACCTAATAGCCGGGAAATACCTGCTCGTGCAAAAAGGCAAGAAAAACTATTACCTCCTGATCGCGGAGTGATCCGCCCGCAGGAGGCGAACATAAACGGACATTTATGCGTGCCAAAGTATATTTAGCCGCCGTGCTGGTTCTGGTGGTTTGCCACAGTGCCACTGCGCAGGCTATAACGGGCCAGGTTCTTCGGCAGAGAGTGGAGGCCATCACCCGGCTCGCTCCCGAAATGCGTACCCCCGGGTCGCCCGAGGGGGAAGCGGTCGCCGAATACATCGCTTCGGTATTCGAGCAGGCGGGGCTCTACCCGTTCTTCGCCGGGGAATATATCGACGAATTCACTGCCGATCCGCTGGTCGGCAGTCCCCGCAAGACCTACCGAAACGTGGCGGGTATCATTTACGGTAACGATCTGGCGCTCGACGGAGAGTATATAGTTATCGGCGCACATTATGATTTCATCGGCAATAAAGACAACATCTCGGGCGTGGCCGCCCTGCTCGAGATGGCCTATTCGCTCAAGGAGTGTTCCCCGGGACGCAATATAATACTGGTGGCGTTCGACGGCTTCGAACTGGGGCTACTCGGGTCGCGCAACTTCGTGGCCGAGAGTACGGTGCCGCCCGACCATATTGCCGTAATGGTTAACCTGCAGGGTATAGGCAACGTGGTGGATGCAAACCGGTTGCTTTACTTTTCGGTCCAAAATATCACCCAGGCGAGCGTCGACCCGTTCCTGGGCGGCGGACAGCCATACGCGATGTCGATCAAGTGGAGCGATTTCAAGGGGCGTTCCGATACGGAACCGTTCACCACGGCCGGAATACCTACGGTACATGTCAGTACCTATCCCGATTCCTATCATAAGGGCGACGGCGAATTGGATTACGAGGTTATGCAGGACGTAGCGAGCCTGGTTTCCGATGCCGTATGCGCACTTGCCAACACCCCGAACATCGCCCGCGAAAAAAGGGTGCGGGGCCTGCAACGGGGTCCGCTGTTCGAGGGCGGGGTATCGGTGCTGGCCGGGAGCAGTTTTGTACGCGAGTCGGGCGAGGGTTACCGTGGCAAGACCATGTTCTCCTACGGTGCCGGTCTGTACGGCCAGTTGAACGTGTCGCATTTCGGGCTTCGTCCCGAGGTGCAGTTCATTAGCTCCGGGAGCCGTTATCCCGACGGGAATATCCACCGCAGGTCGGTAGCCGTGCCGGTGAGCCTGGTTTTCCAGTCGCCTCCGTCCCTACCCGTGCTCGTACATATATATGCCGGCGGTTATTACAGCTATACGTTCAAAGGCAAATATGCCGGTGACGATATGGATTTCGACTCGGCATGGTACCGCAACTCGGCGGGCATCCAATGGGGCCTGGGCATCCGGCTTAACAACTTCGGCATCGGGGTCAACAGCCGTTACGGCCTTACGGACCTGCTGCGCAACGCACCCGGCAAACTTACCGAGCGGGCGACTTACTGTACCCTCTCGTATAAATTCTAACCCGTACGAACATATTCCTCTTAACCATGGGGTTATACAAACCGCAAGGCTACCGCAACCTGCTCGGTTCGGTGGAACGAACCGAAAAAGCGATCAAATATGTCAAGGACATGTTCCAGGAGAACCTGTCGGCCCAGCTGGCCCTGCTGAGGGTTACGGCGCCGATGGTGGTTATGCAAGGGACGGGTGTCAACGACGACCTTAACAGTGTAGAGCGGCCCGTGACGTTCCCGATCAGGGACCTTGCCGACTCGCCAGCCGAGGTTGTGCATTCACTGGCCAAATGGAAGCGGCTCAAACTCGCCGAGATGAAGACCATTCCCGGACGCGGGATATACACCGATATGAACGCCCTGCGCCCGGACGAGGAGCTGGACAATATACATTCCATTTATGTAGACCAGTGGGACTGGGAAAAGGTTATCGGGGAGGACCAGCGCAACATAGGCTTCCTGAAGCAGACCGTCCGGCGGATCTACGAAGCGATCAAGGTGACCGAGAACAAGGTATACGTGGAATTCCCGCAGATCGCCCCCCAGCTTCCCGAGGAGATTTTCTTTATCCATTCCGAGCAGCTTCGGCAGTTATATCCCGACCTTTCACCAAAAGAGCGGGAGAACGAAATAGTCCGCCTGCACGGGGCCGTATTCGTTATCGGGATCGGGAACGCCCTCGGTGACGGGCAGCCCCATGACGGCCGTGCCGCCGACTACGACGACTGGTCGACACTCAATGAAGAGGGTTATCACGGTCTGAACGGCGATATACTGCTATGGAATCCCGTGCTCGGGGCCGCATTCGAAATATCGAGCATGGGGATCCGGGTCTGCCCGGAATCCCTGCGCAGTCAGCTTGCAATTAAAGACCAGGAACACAAACTGTCACTGGGCTTCCACCGACGCCTTATGGCCGGGGAACTTCCCTATACCATCGGCGGGGGCATCGGGCAGTCGCGCCTGTGTATGTTCCTGCTCCGCAAGGCCCATATCGGCGAGATACAGAGTAGTATCTGGCCTGAGGAGATGCGTCGGGAATGTGCCGCCGCCGGTATCGAACTGATGTAAATAATAAGGTCCCGCCGGGAGGGGGACCTTATTTATTTAGGAAAAAAACGTTAATTAACCTTATTCCAGTCCTTGTCCGGGAGCACGGGGTCGTAGTTTCGCAGGGCTTCTTCTTCCTTTTTGCGGGTCTGCTCCATAATGATCTGGTAGTTGTTGACTATGGCCCCGACCACGAGGTTCAACAACAGGAATGCCGAGAGGATAAACCAGACGACATGGAACGCCGTAATGGCCAAGGTCGACACATGCACCAGGCCGAGCTGTGACGCCCTAACGAGGTTATACCGCAGGTCGGTCCAGTCCTCGCCTGTCAGCGCGCGGAAAAGTGTGAACATCGCCTCCCCGAGCGTACCGTACGGGTCGGGCGAAATTTCGGGGGCGTGGGGAGCCTCCCTCATCAACTGCTCGTAACGGGCAAGTTCGTCGCCCGAGATGGTCTGCGGATCGGGCAGGCGGAACAGCGATACCCCCATAATGGCGAACAGGTACATGAAGATAAAGAAGAAGATGCCGTTATAGAAGAGCGCGCTGAACGATTTTACCAGCACGGATATGATCAACTTGATCTCCCCCGAAGTGCGCAGCAGCCTCAGCACACGGAACACCCGCAGAACCCGCAGAACCATCACCGACGAGGAGTTCTCGAACAGCGACTCGGGGATATAGCTTATCACGACCAGGAAGAAGTCGAAATTATTCCAGGCCGATTTAAAGAAGTCCCGGAAATTCCCGGCCGCTATCATCCGCACGATGATCTCGAACGTGAAGATGCCGAGTATTATAGTTTGTATAAATTCGATGGTGGGGTGTTGCCCATAAGTCTCGATGCCTATGAAAACGGAGTTGGCAACGATAACGATGACGATAAAAATCTCGAACCAGTGCGCCTGGGCCAGGCGCCTGCAAAAGTCTCTCATAATAGTATAATAAAGCCGGGTAGTAATATTCGCTGCAAATATATCTATTTTTCGGGTTTCACCTCATAATGACAAACGCCGGCCCCGTAAATAGTTTTACAAGACCGGCGGTTAGCTCCCTTTTAGCGGTTACATTTCTGAAGTTATCCTAATCATAGCCCTGCAGAGCGTCTCCAGCTGCTCGTCCGTAATTATATAGGGCGGCATTATGTAGAACAGTTTGCCGAACGGCCGTATCCAAACACCGTTCTCTACGCATTTCCGCTGCACCGACGCCATATCCACGGGACGGTGCAGTTCCAGCACCCCTATCGCCCCCAATATACGTACCTCTTTTACGGCCGGCAGCCGTCGCGCCGGCTCAAGCAGCTCTTTGAGCTGTGATTCGATCCGGGCTATATTGTCGAGCGTTTCGGGACGCGCAAGCAGGTCGAGCGAGGCACCTGCTACGGCACAGGCAAGCGGGTTGCCCATAAAGGTAGGCCCGTGCATAAAAGCGTAAGGGGGATTTTCTGATATCCCGGCGGCCACCCTGTCCGTGGCCATAACGGCCGCAAAGCTCATATAGCCGCCCGTGATCGCCTTGCCGAGGCACATAATATCCGGTGTCACGTCCGCCCATTCGCAGGCGAACATCTTTCCCGTGCGCCCGAACCCGGTCGCTATCTCGTCCGCAATGAAAAGTACCCCATACCGGTCACACAGTTCCCTCACCCCTTTGACATACATCGGATGGTAGAACCACATGCCGCCGGCCCCCTGGACTACCGGCTCCAGGATAACGGCCGCTATCTCGTCCGAATGACGCTCCAACAGCCTCTCCATTTCATTCAGCTCACCCGGGTCCCACTCCCCGGCAAATGGAACGGACGGCCGGGAGGCAAAAAACTGTACCGGCAAAGCCCCCGAATAGAGCGAATGCATACCCGTTTCGGGGTCGCAAACTGACATTGCATGCCACGTATCACCGTGATATCCGCCCCGCACGGTAGCAAGTTTGGTTCGGTTTTTGTATCCGGTCGACTGCATGAACTGGATGGCCATTTTGGCCGCGACCTCCACGGCTACGGACCCGGAATCGCAGTAAAACACTTTTTCCAGGCCGGCCGGGGTCATAGCCACGAGCCGGCGGGCCAGCTCGACCGCCGGGGCGTGGGTAAGGCCGCCGAACATAACGTGGGCCATACTTTTCAGCTGGCCGCTGACGGCGGCGTTTAGCTCGGGATGGTTATACCCGTGGACCATACACCACCACGAGGACATCCCGTCGATCAGACGGGTGCCGTCACAGAGCTCGATATGCACGCCGTGGGCCGCCCTCACGGGATAGACCGTAAGCTGGGACATAGAGGTGTAGGGATGCCAAAGATGGTTTTTGTCGAATTCGAGTAATTTTATCAGATCCTGTTCCATATGCCGGATGATATGTTTTTTATACCCGCGAACGGATATTGAATGAGAAAAAGGCAAATTTATGTGTCATTAACATTTTATTCGGACAAATATAATAATACAAACGGATATTGTATTATTTTAAATATGTTGTATATTAAAGCGTTAAATTATTGGACGCAACAATTTACATATATTTCATCCCTTTTTTAGTATTGTTTATTGCTTGAGATAAAATTATATTGTATTTTTGGCGATTATATGTTGTACCCGAATTACCCCGTAAAACAATTAATATATCCTAAAACTCCCCTACATGGACAAAATTTACTCTCCTGCCACAGAGCAGCCCCAGATCGTTAAGTTCGTTCAACCGCAACTAAACGGCATCCAGTCCCACTCCCTTGCCCGCCATGCCATCGGCTTCGTACTGCGGGGCAGGAAGTACATCTACAACGGCGACCAGCGGCGTGAAGTCAACCGTGGCGACATGTTCTACCTCAGCTCCGGTAACCACTACACCGAAGAGATCCCCGAGGACAACAAACCGTTCGAACAGATAATGTTCTACTACTCCCCGGAGAAGATGAGCAGTATCCTGGCGAACCTCAGTATGAATTACAGCCTGAAGATCGCGAACGACCACTCCTGTCCCAACTGCCACGAACAGAACCACGTCATCTATCCGGCATGGAACACGGCCCGTAATTTCTTCAACACGGTCAACCAGTATATCCGCGAGGGGCTGCTGACCCACGACGAGACGGCCGTCAGCATCAAGATGACCGAACTGATCTACCTGATAATCTCCCGTGCGGACTGTTGCCTGAAAACAAAAGTACTCGAAAACACGGACTCGCACAAGGAGAACTTCGAGCAGATAATACACCGTAACATTTTCAACGACATATCCATCGAGACGCTGGCCCAGCTTTGCAACCGGAGCCTGACCTCGTTCAAAAAGGAGTTCAAGAAGCATTTCTTTGAACCTCCCCACAAATGGTTCATCCGCCAGCGGCTGATGCACTCACGCCTGTTGCTGATCTCGACCAGTAAATCCATATCGGAGATCGGCAACGAATGCAATTTCCCGAACACCTCCCATTTTATCAAACTTTTCAAGAAAGAGTTCGGGATGACTCCCAATGCCTACCGCAACCACCACAACGAAAGCCGGCGTGCGGCCAAGGCCGAAGCGCCCCCGGTGGAAGCCCCGGCGGAAGAGAAACAGCCGGATACGAAAATTTAAGCGATTTTTAATACGGGATTACGATCCGTAACCCGGCAGCCATCCGGGACGTCGATTTAAAAGCCATACAAAATGTATGGCTTTTATTTGTTTAAATAAAATATTAATATATCTTTGCATTGATGTTAAGCGGGATTGACCCGCTCCTCATTAACCTGACTAACCTAACCTGAAAGGCGGAATCTTGGATAAGACTCCGCCTTTTGTTTTACCCCCGCCGCCCGGCAGATCCGCAGGGCCGGGCCTATTTCTCGATACTTTCCATATGCGCCGCAGCGTCATCCCCGTCGGCCGAAGCGTTCTCGGTCAGGGTCGCATTGAGGGATTTGCGCGCCTTGACCCCGAGGATGCGAAGTTTTTCCGTGCGCGACACCAGGCTTCCCGTCCCGGTGCTTAGCTGTTTCATCGCCTTCTCGTAATTCCCCCCGGCGGCGGCTATGCTTTTGCCTATGGCCTCGAGGGTTTCCACGAACCCGGCGAACTTGTCGTAGAGCTTGGCCCCCTCGTCTGCGATCTGGATGGCGTTGCGGCTCTGGTCGTCCCGGCGCCAAAGTTCGTCCACGATCTTGAGCAGGGCCAGCAGGTTGGTGGGACTGCTGACAATAACCTTTTTATTATAGGCATCTCCCCAGATGTCCGGGTCGTGCTGCATGGCACACAGGTAGGCCGGTTCGTTGGCTATGAACATTATCACGAAATCGGGCGAGTCCAGAAGCTCCTGGTAAGACTTACGGCCCAGTTCGTCCACATGGCGGCGCACCGATAGGATATGTTCTTTGAGGAACTTCTCGCGCTGCGGGGCGTCGCAATCCGAACAGTACCCGGCGTAAGCCGTTAGCGACACTTTGGAGTCGATCACGATCTGTTTCCCGCCGGGCAGGTTCAGCACCACGTCCGGCCGCAGGTTGTTCCCATCGGCGTCCTTGATGTTCTGCTGGGTGGTGAAATGTATCCCGGCTATAAGGTTCGAATGCTCGAGCAGGGATTGCAGGATCATCTCTCCCCAGTCGCCCTGCACCTTGGAATTTCCCTTGAGGGCGTTGGTAAGGTTGGTGGTCTCTTCGGTTATTTTGCGGTTCAGTTCATGCAGGTTCCGTATCTCGTTCTGCAGGGCACCCCTCTGCCGGTTTTCGTCCGCATATATGGCCTCCACGCGCTCGCGGAACTCGCCGATGGAACTGCGGAACGGCTTTAGCAGGGCGTCGATACTCTCCCGGCTGGCCGTTCCCATCTGCCGGGCTTTCTCCTCGAGAATGTCGTTGGCCATGTTGCGGAACTCAATCCGGAAAGAATCCTGCAATTTGGCCAACTCCTCCTTTTGTTTCTCGGACTGCTGCTCAGAAAGTTCAAGGCGGGCTTTAAGGGCGGAATTTTCTGAAGCCAGGGCAATGGAGCGGTCGGCGGCCCCTCGCCGCTCCTCTTCCAACTGGTTCTCCATGGCGGCGGCCCTCTCGGCAAGGGCCTGTTTCTCGGCGGTCAGTTTGGCATTTTCCGCCTCGAGGCTTTGCAGCCGCGAACGGGCCGCCCCTGATTTGCGGGCGGATGCTACGGCCGCATAAGACAGCAGGGCCACCGTGGCGGTAAGTATCGTAATTACTACTATTTGCAACATAAAGGGATATTTTCCACAAATTTAGCAATATTCACAGAGGGCGGGGATACAAACGGGAGTAGTTTTTATTACTTTTGTAAATAATATTCACGGAATCAACCCGCTTTGCTTTAATATAAAAGGCGTTTGCCGGTTTAACCTCTCATATTCCAACACCATGAAAAAATTCTTTACCCTGATCAAATCGGCCCTGCTGGGGGCGCTTGTCCTACTGACGGTGAATTGCAGCAAGACGGGCGGCGACTACCGCAGCCTCGTTCCGGCGGACGGCTTCGTCACCGTATCCATAAACGGCCAGTCGATCCTGGACAAGGCCGGGTTCTCCGATGCGGAGAGGGCGGCTTTCAAAGGGCAGGCCGAACTGGGCATGATGATGCTCGGCGGCATGTTCGACGAGAGCGACAAGAAGCTGGTGCTCTCCATCATGGATTCGCCGGACAATACCGGTATCAGTTTTAATGACGATATATACGTTTCCGTACGTATGGGAAACGTGTATGAGGACCCTAACGACGTTCAAGTGGCCGTTATAGCCCGGGTGAACGACGCTAAAAAACTGGGTAAGTTGTTCGCCCTTGCTCAAAAACTCTCTCCCGATTTCGAGGTGCGCTCCGACCGGGGCCTCGATATAGTGATCTTCGACGAATCGGAAGACGAGACTACCCTTTTGGCTTACAACAATTCGGCGGCCGTGCTCTTTTACAATGCGGGGGACTATTCCTCCACGATCCAAAAAGTAGCCGAGACGTTCAAGGGGAGCAAACCGCTCGCCAATGACAAGAACCTCTCGAAATTCATGGACGGCAGGAACGACCTCGGGATGCTTATCAATTACGGTCCCCTGCTTTCCCTGACGGAGATGGAATCCCAGATGGCGATCCCTTTCATGGATATGTACAAATCGGCCTATATCTCCACCCATACCAATTTCGAAAAGGGTAAGATCGAAACGGATATGTCTATAATGTTCGCCGACAAGGAGAACGAAAAAGAGTTCCGGGAATTTTACGGCGATTCGAGGCTGAACGGCAAATTCGCTAAATACCTCTCCGACCAGGCTATTTTCGCCATGGGCGGTTATTTGAGCGGCACGCGTATTTATGAAAGCCTGCTCCAAATGTCGCAAACTTCGATGATAGGTTTCATCCCGCATATTGGGACCATTATGGAAGCACTCGAGGGAGAGGTATTCATCTCCCTGTCCGGTATATCATCCGGAGGAGCGGTGACGGCTACCTTACTGGCAGCCGTTCAGAACCCGGATATCCTGGACTTTATCCTGGATGAGTACGGGATGTACGTGGAAGACATGATAAGGGTCAACGGCGATTATTACGTCATCGATATCGCGGGACAGACTTTCACGTTCGGCATCAAGGACGACGTATTCTTCATAGGCAACGATGCGGAGATCATGGCCGCCCTGGACGGATACAGCGTAAACCAGCCTGCCGGCGACATCGTGAAGATGTTCGAGAAAGGTTTCGGCGCGATATACCTGAATATGGACAACCTCATGGCGCAATTCGCTCACCATTTCTGGTTAAGGGGCAATGTGGACCCGAGCATGGCCATAGTAATGGAGTTCATTCAATTGTTCGACGACGTTCGCATATACGGTGAAGACCCGAACGAATGCAAAATAGTCGTTACGATGGACGACAAAGACCGCAACGCCCTTTCCGGCTTAGTGGATATGATAAGGTCGCTGGCCATGTCGTCGATCTTCTAAAAATAACGCGTAACGGACAGGTTCCCGTACGGTACGGCTTTTGAAGCGCCCCGGGGACCTGTCCTTTTTTAAACAGCGGCTCCAGTAATATGGAAAAGATCAGTTTACAGCAGGTTCTCCCTGCTGTTTTTGCGGATAATCCTCCCACCGGTTCCGAGGTGTGGCTGGCCGATACCGTCTTTGAGAAAGGCCGCTCCTACCTTATCGAGGCGTCGTCGGGGCTGGGGAAAACCACTTTGTGCAGTTTCCTATACGGATGGCGCACGGATTACAGCGGGACAATCCGGTTCGACGGCCGGGACGTCTGCGGGTTGGGTACCACCGGATGGACCGGGGTACGCCGCAGGGAGATCGCCATACTTTTCCAGGATATGAAGCTCTTCGGGGAGCTTACGGCACTGGAGAACGCGATGCTGAAAAATTCGCTCACGGGTTTCAAGTCCGAGGGGCAGATAACAAAAATGCTGGAACGGCTTGGTATCGGGGACAAGGCCCACAGCCCGGCTTCGATCATGTCGGCGGGTCAGCAACAGCGGGCGGCGTTCGTGCGCAGCCTGTGCCAGCCGTTCGATTTCATCGTACTGGACGAACCGGTCAGCCACCTGGACGAAAATAACTCCGCCCTGATGCGGGACCTGCTTCTCGAGGAGGCCTCGGCCCGTGGCGCGGGTATCGTCGTAACGTCCATCGGCAAGCATTTCGATATGGATTACGACAAAATCCTACGGTTATGAGCACGCTCGGAAAGGTATTGAACAGCAATAAGGGGCTTTGGCGGTTCGCCGGCTTCACCATCGCCAATATCGCGGGGCTTGCGGTCATCCTGGGGGCGTTCCAGCTCTACCGCGACGCCTCGCCGATCCTTTCGGGTCCCGACTCGTTCATGCGTAACGACTACGTTATCGTCTCTAAAAAGGTAGGGGCGCTGAGCGTGCTGGGGGTCGGAAGTACGGAGTTCCGCCCGGGGGAGCTTCGGGAAATAGAGTCACAGCCGTTCATGATCGGCGCAGGGCCTTTCACTCCCGCCGCATACAGTATTACCGGCTCGGTCTCGGCCGGGGATATGTGCATGAGCACATATATGTTTTTCGAGTCGGTGCCGGACCGGTTCCTGGACGTGAAGAGCGATATTTGGAAACTGGATACGGTAAACAACGTAATACCTATCATAATTCCGCGCAATTACCTGAACCTGTATAATTACGGATTTTCCCGCTCGCAGGGGCTTCCGCAGGTTTCGGAAGAGTTGTTCGGGGCGCTGACAGTGGATCTGCGGCTGTCGGGCAACGGCCGCCGCGGGAATTTCACCGGCAAGATCGCCGGGTTTTCCGACCGGCTGAACACCATACTTGTCCCGCAGGAATTTATGGAGTGGTCCAACTCCTATTTCGGGGGCGGGGACACTCCGGCAGTGTCGCGGGTGATAATGGAGGTTACCGATGCCGGTTCGGACGATCTGGCCCGGTTCCTGGCCTCCAAGGGTTACGAGACCGAGGGGGAGAATGCCGGCCGCGGCAGCGGGGCCTATTTCCTGAGGATAATTACGGCTATCGTGATCACCGTAGGGCTTATCATCACCCTCTTGGCTTTCTTCCTGTTAATATTGAGCATATTCCTGCTGCTGCAAAAAAATTCCGCCAAACTGCGCGACCTGATGCTGCTGGGTTTTTCGCCAGGACAGGTAGCCGCGCCGTATATAAGGCTGTCGGCCATGTTGAGCGGCGGCGCCCTGGTTATAGCCCTGCTGGCGGTCGGGATACTTCGGGGAGCTTATCTGCCCGTTTTCATCCGGTTCACGCCGGGGTATGCACCGGCCGGGTTCTGGCCTACGGCATTATTGGCCGTGGCGTTTACACTCATCTCTACCGCCGTAACTACGGTGCTTATCCGGCGCAAGGTGGCACGGCTTTGGTGACCCGGGGCGGGGACAGGCATTGCTAACCCGTCTTTGGCGACCTACCCCGGCGGCCGGCCTGTAGGAACAGAAAAATTAACCGTATCTTTGCACCGTTATGGAGAGGCATAGGATATTATCGCCGTCGATGCTGTCTGCCGATTTCGGCAACCTGGCACGGGACACCCGGATGGTTGACCGCAGTGCGGCCCAGTGGGTGCATATCGATGTGATGGACGGGGTTTTCGTCCCCAATATTTCTTTCGGGTTCCCGGTGCTGAAAGCAATAAGGCAGAATACCGACAAATTCCTGGACGTTCACCTGATGATAGTGGACCCGATGAAGTACACCGAACGCTTCGCGCAGGCCGGTGCAGACCTGGTCACCATACATTACGAAGCGGTCGACACCCCCCGTGAATCTTTGCAGCAAATTCGCGGTTACGGCATAAAGTCCGGCATCTCGATAAAACCGGCCACACCCGTCTCGGTAGTGGACGGATTATTGGAATACACAGACGTAGTGCTGATAATGAGCGTCGAGCCGGGTTTCGGCGGGCAGGGTTATATCGAGGCCAGTACCGCCCGGATACGGGAGCTTCGCGCCATGATAGACCGGGCGGGGACTGGGACGCTTATCGAAGTGGACGGCGGGATAAACCGTACCAATGCCGGTGAGGTATTCGGTGCCGGTGCGGATATTCTGGTAGCCGGGAATGCCGTGTTCCGTGCCCCGGACCCCGAGGCCGAAATAGTCGAAATCCTCAACGCCTGACCGTCCGATGATCTCCGTAGACAATTTAACGGTCAGTTTCGGCGGTTGGGACCTCTTCCGCGAGATATCCTTTATCATAAACCCGAAGGACCGGGTCGGTCTGGTCGGCAAGAACGGGGCGGGTAAGACCACCCTGCTGAAAGTGCTGACCGGCGAGCAGCCGCCCAGTAGCGGGGCCGTAACCAAAAACATCGGCACCACCATCGGCTACCTGCCCCAGCAGATGAAAGTGGCCGATACCACGTCGCTGGTCGAAGAAACCGCACGGGCGTTCGAAGAGGTTCTCGCCCTCGAGGCCGAGATGGCGGACCTTACGCGCCAAATATCCGAGCGTACCGACTACGAAAGCGAACAATACGAAAAACTGCTTCACCGGCTCAACGACGTGAACGACCGTTACCATATCCTGGGCGGCGACCAGAGGGAAGCCGACATCGAGAAGACCCTGTTGGGCCTGGGGTTCCGCCGCGAGGATTTCGGCAGGCCCACCCGCGAGTTCAGCGGCGGATGGCGGATGCGTATCGAACTTGCCAAACTTCTGTTGCGCCGGCCCGACGTATTCCTGTTGGACGAACCGACCAACCACCTCGACATAGAGAGTATCCAATGGCTCGAAACTTACCTCAAGGATTATCCGGGGGCCGTGGTGCTTATCTCGCACGACCGTGCTTTCCTGGACAACGTCACCAACCGGACCATCGAAATTTCGCTCGGTAAAATATACGACTATAAGGCCACTTACAGCCATTACATAGAGCTTCGCCGCGAACGGCGGGAACAACAGATGGCCGCATACGCCAACCAGCAAAAGCTGATAGAGAAAACCGAGGAGTTCATCGAGAAATTCCGCTATAAGCCCACCAAATCGA
Organism: Alistipes sp.; assembly: GCA_021201825.1. Classification (GTDB taxonomy): domain Bacteria; phylum Bacteroidota; class Bacteroidia; order Bacteroidales; family Rikenellaceae; genus WRDF01. Next base: position 5,348 of record JAJQED010000022.1, on the reverse strand, counting down.
ATCAGGTGCAGTCGCGCGTCAAACAGCTCGAAAAACTGGAACGCATCGAGGTTGACGAGGAAGACCTGAGCCGTATAAATATCAAGTTCCCGCCCGCTCCCCGCTCGGGGCAGATCGTGGCCGAGGTGAAGCAGGCCGGAAAGAGCTTCGGTGAGAAACATGTCTTCGGCGGGGCGGAATTCGTGATCGAACGGGGGGAGAAGATAGCCCTTGTAGGGCGTAACGGCGAGGGAAAGACCACGTTCGCCCGGATGCTTATCGGGGATTTGGAACCTACCGAGGGTTCGATCCGCATCGGCCACAATATCAATACGGGTTACTACGCCCAGAACCAGGACGACCTGATGGACGGTGAGGCTACGGTCTACGACACGCTGGACAAGGTGGCTGTGGGCGATATCCGTACGCGCCTGAGGGACATCCTTGCGGCGTTCCTTTTCCGTGGGGAGGATATCGACAAGAAAGTCAAGGTACTGTCAGGCGGGGAGAAAGCGCGGCTTGCCATGGCACGGATGATGCTCGAACCGCATAACCTGCTGGTGATGGACGAACCGACCAACCACATGGACATGCGCTCCAAGGATATCCTGAAGAGCGCCCTTACCAAATATGACGGCACACTGGTGCTGGTCTCGCACGACCGCGAGTTCCTGGACGGGCTGGTGGACAAGGTATATGAGTTCCGTGACGGGCGGGTTTACGAATACCTGGGCGGCATCTGGTACTTCCTCGAAAAGCGTAAGGTGGATTCCATGGCCGAAATCGAGCGAAAGGGCGCACCGCCCGAAGCCCGGGCCGGATCCGGCGAGCAGGCCCGGCCGGCCCCATCCGGGAAGGCCGGGTACGAGCAGAAAAAGGAGACGGAGAAACAGGTGCGCCGGGTACGTACGGCTATCGAGAAATGCGAAGCCGGGATAGCCCGCCTAGAGCAGGAGATCGCCGGGATGGACAGCAGGATGGCCAACCCCGCTGCCCACGGCATCGACCTGGGGGATGCGGCCGTTTTCGAAGAGTACAATACCCTGAAACGCCAGCTCGAAGTGCAAATGCACGAGTGGGAGAAACTGAATTACGAACTGGATATACTAACTTCATAGGAGGCGCGGCCGGATTTCCAGCGGACGGGCCCCGGCGACGGGAAGCGTCCTCCGGTCGAAACAGCCGCCGGACAGGCAAAAACAAAACAGTCAGGCATGGACAATATAATTTTCGGCATAAGGCCGGTGATCGAGGCGGTGAACGCCGGCAAGCAGATCGAAAGGGTCTGGTTCCGCAAAGGGGCGGACGGACAGCTGCTGGGCGAACTGCGCGAGCTGTGCAAGAAAAAGGGGATCGGCACGCAGGAGGTCCCCGTGGAGAAGCTCAACAGGCTCACCCGGGGTAACCACCAGGGGGTCGTAGCCCGTATCTCGGCCATCGGGTATGCGGAATTACACGATATCATCGACTCGGTCCCGGCGGGGGAAACTCCCCTGCTGGTGCTTTTCGACGGGGTGACGGACGTGCGAAATTTCGGGGCCATTGCCCGCAGTGCCCATTGCGCCGGAGCGCACGGGCTGATCGTCCCTGCCAAGAATTCGGCACCGGTAACGGCGGATGCCGTGCGGGCATCGGCCGGCGCTCTGACCCGTATTCCGGTTTGCCGGGTGGGGAGCATCCGCAACGCCCTCAAAACCTTGATAAACAACGGCTACGGCATTGCCGCGGCAACCGAAAAAGGGGATACGACGCTCTATGAGGCGGACCTTGCACGGCCCGTATGTATAGTTATGGGCAGCGAAGAGGCGGGAATCTCGAAAGAAGTGCTTAAATTGTGTGACGCTTCGCTCTCGATACCGATGCATGGTGAAATAGCCTCGCTGAACGTATCGGCTGCGGCGGCCGTAATACTTTTTGAAGCGGTTCGCCAGCGGACGGCAAAGCAATAGCAACGCTATGTGTAAGGATACCGGGATATTATACGAGAATGCGGTGGCCCTGCTTGCAAGGCTGATCGAAACCCCCTCTTTCAGCCGTGAGGAGGAGGTTACTGCCGGTATCCTCTTTCAGTTCCTTTCGGCCCACGGGGTCGGCGGCATCCGGCAAAGCGGCAACAACGTGTGGGCTTATAACAAACACTACGACCCTGCAAAGTCGACCGTACTCCTGAATTCCCACCACGACACGGTCCGCCCCAACGGCGGCTATACCCGCGACCCGTTCCTGCCCGCCGTCGAACAGGGCAGGCTCTACGGACTGGGCAGTAACGACGCCGGGGCGAGCGTCGTTTCGCTTTGTGCCGCGTTCCTCTATTTTTACGAAGCGACGGACCTTGCCTACAATATCTGCCTTGCCATAACGGCCGAAGAGGAGGTGTCCGACAAGGGGGGCATCGAGAGTATCCTGCCACAGATCGGCCCTTTGGAATTCGCCATAGTCGGGGAACCCACCGGAATGCAGATGGCTACCGCCGAGCGGGGCCTTGTCGTGCTGGACTGCATCGCGCGGGGCAAAGCCGGCCATGCCGCCCGGAACGAGGGAGAGAACGCCATATATAAGGCACTGGACGATATTGCGTGGATACGCGGCTATCGGTTCCCGAAAGTGAGCCCGCAGTTGGGCGAGGTCAAAATGAGCGTAACGGTCATAGAAGCCGGGAGCCAGCACAACGTAGTTCCGGACGAGTGCCGCTTTACGGTGGACATACGGGTAACGGACCGGTATACGAATGAAGAGGTAGTCGAAATAATAAGGCAGAATATCTCCGGCGAGGTTACTCCCCGCTCAGTGCGGCTCAAACCGTCGGGTATCGACCACAGCCATCCGGCGGTACAGGCCGGGCTTGCGCTCGGGCTTACCACCTACGGGTCACCTACCACCTCGGACCAGGCCCTGCTGGACATCCCCTCCATGAAAATGGGCCCGGGGGACAGCGCCCGTTCGCACTCTGCGGACGAGTTCATCTGCCTCAGCGAGATCCACGAGGGTATAAAGACCTATACAGCCCTGCTTTCCGACCTGTTCAAAATGAAAGGCAGTGGCCTCGACGCCCCAGATAACTGAACCGAATAACAGACGAATAAATGAAACTCTGGCAAAAGAACGGCGATGCGGACGCCGCCGTAGACAGTTTTACGGTCGGAATGGACCGGGAGATGGACCTCTTTCTGGCCCGGGCCGACGTACTGGGGTCCATGGCCCATACCCGGATGCTGGCCAAAGCGGGCCTGCTCGGCGAGGAGGACCTGCGGCCCATCCAGAAAGAACTACGAACCATATACGACGAAATAGCGGACGGGAAATTCCGCATCGGCGACGGGGTGGAAGACGTCCATTCTCAGGTCGAACACCTGCTGACCGAACGTATCGGCGAGGCGGGGAAAAAGATACACAGCGGTCGGTCCCGCAACGACCAGGTCCTGGTGGACCTGCGGCTATTCCTGCGCGGGGAGATCGAGGCCCTTTGCCATGATATGGAGAAGCTGTTCGGGCTGTTGCAGGAGCTTTCGGAGAAATACCGCAGTGTGCTCATGCCGGGTTACACACATATGCAGGTGGCGATGCCGTCGTCTTTCGGGCTGTGGTTTGGTGCCTATGCCGAGGCGCTGACGGACGACATGCAGATGCTCCTGGCGGCATACCGGGTTTGCAACCGCAACCCGCTGGGGTCGGCAGCAGGCTACGGCTCTTCGTTCCCGCTGGACCGGGAGATGACTACCCGACTACTGGGATTCGATTCGATGTGCTACAATGTAGTATATGCCCAAATGGGACGCGGCAAAACCGAACGGATCGTCTCGCAGGCCCTTGCCAATATAGCTTCCACGCTATCGCGGCTGGCCGGGGACAACGTGCTGTACCTGAACCAGAACTTCGGCTTTATTTCCTACCCGGCCGAGCTGACGACCGGGTCGAGCATCATGCCCCACAAAAAGAACCCGGACGTTTGGGAGGTCATGCGGGGCAAATGCAACATAATACAGGGGCTGCCCAACCAGGTGACCCTGCTCACCTCCAACCTACCGCTCGGATACAACCGCGACCTGCAGTTGCTCAAAGAGGTGCTGTTCCCGGCGATCGGCACCGTGAGGGAGTGCCTCTCGATGGCGGTCTATATGCTGGAAAATATCACCGTCCGCGAGGATATCCTGCATGAGAATATGTACGACTATATTTTCAGTGTGGAGACCGTAAACCGCATGGTGCTGGACGGGATGCCGTTCCGGGAGGCCTACCGCAAGGTGGGGCTCGATATCGAGAACGGCGATTTCAACCCGGAGCGCACCGTAGTCCATACCCACGAGGGAAGTATCGGCAACCTGTGCAACGACCGGGTGGCCGCCCTGATGCAGCAGACCGTATCCGGGTTCGGGTTCGATAGGGTGCACCGGGCGGAAGAGGCGCTGCTGGAATATGCGGACGGCATCCGGTAAGATATGGGAGGGGGACCACGCAGACTGAAAGGGGCCCTGTCGGCGGCGTTCGGGTCATCCGGGCGGCCGACCCCCGGCACCCCGAAAAAAAGGACCGCGCCGCCAAAAAACCGCAAGTCCACGGTAAGTACCATCGAACATCCCGAACTGGGCCGGGTGCAGCTGGCCCTATCCCGCAAGGCCCGCAGGATAACCCTGACCGTAAGGCCGGATTGTACGATCAGGCTCTCGGTCCCGTACGGCATTCCGGTTGCCACCGGGTTGCAATTCCTCGAGACGAAAAAACAATGGGCCTCGGTGGCCCTTATGAAATACCGCTCCCTGACCCGGACCATAATGCCGCCCTACTCCACCAGGGAACACCGCCTTGTGGTAGTCCCGGCGGCGGCCGGGAAGCCGCCCGGGTTTAAGGTCGGCGGCGGCCTGATAACCGTAACCTGCCCCGAGGGGATGCCGCCCGACGGTCCGCAGGTCCAGCAGGCGGTAAAAAAAGGAATATGCGAGGCGATGAGGCAGGAGGCCAAGGCAATGCTTCCGGTGCGGCTGGAAGAGCTGTCCCGGGCTACGGGCCTGCAGTACGGCAAAGTGACGGTCCGTAATACCGTCAGCAAATGGGGAAGCTGTTCGGCCCGGAACGACATCTCGCTGAGCCTGCACCTGATGCGGCTGCCGGACCATTTGATCGATTACGTACTTATCCACGAACTCTGCCACACCGTGCATAAGAACCACGGGCCACAGTTCCATGACCTACTGGACCGGCTAACCGGCGGGCGGCACATGCAACTGCGCAGGGAACTAAAAGGATACCACACCCGGTGGTGAGCTGAAAGTTCGCCCGTTGCTTCGGTGCTAAATGACTTCGGATAGATAAATCCCGGTCCACGAACTCTGCCACACCGTGCATATGAACCACGGGCCGCAGTTCCATGCCCT
>JAJQED010000003.1:10771-241540 GCA_021201825.1 Alistipes sp. | reverse complement strand
CAAGATCATCCGCCAAAATCACTATAATGTTCGGACGTGACTGAGAATAAGAAGAATCGGATAAACCGCCGAGGGCCAGCAATGCCGTAGGTGTGAGAAATAATTTCGTGTTCATTAGTTTGGGTTATTGGTGAATTTTTTCATATCGAGCCTTAAATATAAATATTCTTTGCCGTATCATAAAACCCTGTGCAGGGACCACGGTAACGGGATGTGGAAATTTAACCGAATTTTGTATAAATTAGGCTCCGTTAACCCCAAACCGGAATGAAATGAGAAAAATTATCACAGCCATCCTGCTGTCAGTATCCTTTGGTACGGTGTGTCCGGCCCAGACGGATATCAGGACCGTCGAGAGGCCCTTTACCGGGCCGCGCAATTCACACTACGTTAGTAACCTCGCACCGTTGGCCCCCAATTATTTCGTTAAACTGCCGTCCGGGAGCGTCAAACCGCTCGGGTGGCTCGCCGTTCAACTGGACTTGCAGCGCAACGGTCTCAACGGCCACCTCGGGGAAATCAGCGCCTGGCTGCAGAGGGACGGCAACGCATGGCTCGGCACGGGCGGGGAATTCGGATGGGAAGAGGTTCCCTACTGGCTGCGGGGATACAGCTCCACGGCCTATATAACCGGAGACCGGCAGATGCTCGAAGAGTCCCTTTTCTGGATCGAAAATATCCTGGCAAGCCAACGCGAAGACGGGTATTTCGGCCCGTGGAACGACAACCAGGACCATCAGGACCTCTGGCCCAATATGATCGTGATGTGGATAATGCAGGATTACTACGAGTATTCCGGCGACCAGCGGGTTATCGGCTTCCTTTCCGATTACTGCAACTGGCTCTACAATTACCCGGACGAGAAGTTCCTGAAACATTACTGGGAGAACAGCCGGGGAGGGGATATGTTATGGAGCGTGCTGTGGCTTTACAACCGTACCGGGGACGAAATGCTTCTGGAACTCGGTGAGAAGATACACCGCAATACCGCCGACTGGACAGTATCGACACAACTCCCCAACTGGCATAACGTAAATATAGCACAGGGATTCCGCGAACCGGCCACTTACGGGATGTTAACGCACGACCCGCTTATGTACCGGGCGAGCTATAACGTGCATAACCTTATCCGTAAAACGTTCGGACAGGTTCCCGGAGGGATGTTCGGCGCGGACGAGAACGCCCGCATCGGGTTCACCGACCCACGGCAGGGAACCGAGACGTGCGGTTTCGTGGAGCAGATCATGTCCGACCAGATAATGCTCCAGGTTACAGGGGACCCGCTGTGGGCCGAAAACTGCGAGGATATCGCTTTTAACAGCTATCCGGCGGCTTTTATGCCGGACTACAAATCCCTCAGGTACCTTACCTGCCCCAACCATGTGGTAAGCGATTCGGAGAACCACCACCCGGGGATCGACAACCGGGGTCCTTTCCTGGCCATGAACCCGTTCAGCAGCCGCTGCTGCCAGCATAACCACGGCATCGGCTGGCCATACATGATACAGCATCTTATAATGGCGACACCGGACAACGGCCTTGCCGCAGCGGTTTACGCACCGTGTACGGCAACCGCACTTGTGGGTGACGGCACAGAGGTGACAGTCACATCGGGCAGCCGCTACCCGTTTGAAGACCACGTCAGCTTAACGATCAATACGACCGGCCCGGTACGATTCCCGCTTTACCTGCGAATACCGACATGGTGTACAGAGCCGAGCCTGCATATTACAGGTGAAAAGGAGGTTACGAGCCTCGAACCCGGAAAATACGTTCGTATCGATCGCACGTGGCAGGATAACGACGAGGTGGTACTGCAACTACCCATGACGGTTACAAAGCGGGAATGGCAAGCCAACAACAACAGCGTATCGTTCGATTACGGACCTTTAACCCTCTCCCTGCTTATCGGAGAGGAATACGTCGAAGTCGACTCCAAAGAGAGCGCCATCGGGGATTCCCGTTGGCAGGAGGGTGTGGACGCATCCAACTGGCCGTCTTACGAGATATACCCCGCGTCGGCATGGAATTATGCCGTTATAGACCAAATAGTGCCCGAGGTAGAAATCCAACCATGGCCACAAGACGACAACCCGTTCACGTTCCTTTCATCTCCCCTGAAGTTCAGGGCCAAGGGCCGTCAGGTTCCCTCTTGGCAGATCGACGAGCACGGGCTATGCGGCGTCCTGCCCCTGGAAACCGACCCACGGGCAGATACGGTCGAGGATATAACTTTGGTGCCGATGGGTGCCGCACGCCTGCGTATATCGGCTTTCCCACGGGCGGAATTTTAAATTAGCAAGAACACTCCCATGGGCGGTCCGGAAGATATCGGGTTCTTCCGGACCGCCTGTATTTAGGTCACCGTTGGCTTATTTCTTGCAGTTTCACCGGCTAAAAAATAGTTATGAAAGCTGTAAGGATACATAATTACGGGGGACCGGAAGCGCTCGTATACGAGGAGGCTCCGCGACCTGAAGTCGGCAAGGATCAGGTCCTTGTAGAGGTTATTGCGGTAAGCGTTAACCATATAGACGTCAATCGGGCTTCCGGCACAAATAAAGACCGCTACCCTATCCAATTCCCGTGGACACCGGGGGTGGATTTCGCCGGACGGATAGATTACGTTCCCGAGGGAGAGGAGGATTTCCGGGTAGGTGACGAGGTATACGGCAAAGTAATGGAGGGCAGTTATGCGGATTACATCGCCGTCGACAAAGCATCCATAGCCCGGTTGCCGGCCCACATTTCGTTTGCCGAAGCCGCTTCGGTCCCCCATGTCGGGCTGACCGCATGGGAGGCGGTCTTCGACCACGGCAGGATCGAACCCGGGCAAACGGTGCTTATACAGGGTGCGGCCGGGGCGGTAGGCTCCTACGCTACACAGCTGGTAAAACTTGCGGGCGGGTTTATATATGCCGTGGCAAACGGGCAAGACACCGAGTATTTAATGTCTCTCGGTGCCGATGTGGTTATCGATTATAAGACCGTCGATTTTACAACGGTTGCAAAGGAAGTGGACCTTGTGCTGGACTTCGTTGGCGGTGACACGGCCGCACGGTCCTACCCTGTGATGAAACGGGGCGGCAGGCTGGTAAGTACCGCGGCCCAACCCGAAGAGCAGGAAGCAGGCAAATTTGGAATAACAGCGACCTCGATGGGTGTGCATCGCGACCATGAAGACCTTAAAGAGTTAACCGACCTTATCGAAGCAGGTAAGGTCAGAACGGACGTAGCGGATATATACCCGGTCGCGGAAGTCCGCAAGGCCTGGGAAGTTTATACGGGGAAAGCCGAACCGGAAAAGAAATATACCCACGGGCAGATAGTTATCGAATTACAGAATATCTAAAATAAAAGGCCGGGTATTTCTCGGCCCTTTATTTTTTTATACTGCCGTCACTGCTCCGCTTCGGCTTCGGCTTCCGCGGGGATATCAGGTTGTTGGGCCAAACCTGCATTAGGTTCCGGTCCGGTCTGCTGCGTTACTTCCGGCAACTCATCAATTTCGTATTCCCCCTCAACATAAGCCGATTCGTCCACATCCTCGTCCATATCCGTTACGGCCTGTTCCGGGCGGCGGGACCGTATACGCTCCGCAGAATACCCGGCTCCGATTTCAGGGGCATTGGCCATAAGCTGTGTACGTATGGTTTCCCGGATGCCCGAACGCAGGTTGAGCCTTGTTTCCTGCAACTCTTCCTCCCTTGCGACCTTGAACAACTGCTTGTATTTACATTTGACAATCTTGAATTTGAAATTGTCCAGGTCGCCCGTAATGTCAATTCCCAGTTTGAACGGCACCGGCGATTTGAGCACGGATATATGGTAATCGAACGTCATATCGAGGTTGTGGACACCGCCTACCGCCAATTTATACCGGTCCAGCTCGACCATGAACGGATATATCTCAACCATATTATCCTTTATCAATAGGTCCACCGATATGTAATCGATCAGGTTTCGTTCCTTATTCTTGAACATCAGCTTTTTAGAGATTTCAGCGAAAGTTTCGCCGTCCATAAGCACCATGTTCTCCCCGCTCAGGTAACATGCCGTATGGAGCGATGGGATGATTATATTGGAAGTCGAATCCAGGTCGCACGTAGCCGAGATCTGGCAGTCCAAAACCCCCTCGAACGATCGGAGCATGGGAAGCATCTCATCCATCTCGGGAAACAGCCCGATAAGGCTCTCTACTACGATACCGTCCAGGTCGAGTTCCATTCCGATGCTGGCCCGGTCCCGGCGGGGAGTGGAGTAGACCATCGTAAGGTCCCCGTTGCCTATGTCGGACTCCATGTGAAGTTTGCGGAGATTGACCGTCTGGTTACGCAGCACTATTTCACCCCGTATATTTTGCAGGTTCAGGTCTTTATAATCGACCTTACGGGCATTGGCCCGAAGCACTAAGTCCAGATTCCGAGGAACCATGAACAACCCGTAGTCCTCTTCCAGTTCCACGTCTGCCGTCAACTCTTCGTTCTCCCATGACTCGACATATTCCTCCTCTGTAGCCGCTATCGCACTTTCCGCCTCCCCGGCCAAAGTGCTGTGGCTTATGGCCCGCAGCAACTGGTTGCAGTCAATATACCCGCTCGACAGGGCCAGGTTGCCTTTCAATACCCCACCCCTCAGGGCGACCTGCCTCATACCCTCGACCTGTCCCGTAAGCAGGAAATCACTGCGGCCGAGTTTCAGCCGTGCATCGGTCATATTTATCTTGTCCGTATCGAACCGCAGGGTCGTATTTTCCATCAGCACGGGCAAGGGGAACATTCCGGTAAACATCCTTAGGGCGTCGAATTTCACGCTCCCGGAAACCTCCCAGTTCCGGAGCAACCCTCCCTGCTGGCCGCCGTGCTCCTGGCGCCGTACTTGCGGCTCGGTAGCACGGCCACGGCCGGACGGTTCCGCCCCGTCCCGGTTGCGCAGGGCGCCCGGTTCGCGGCGTTGACGAACCGTGGAATCGGCCGCCTGCCCCCTACCTGTAGAAATACCCGCCACCTGGGCCTTGCGCCGCATGGCGTCCCGCAGGGGCATCATCTCGACGGTGAACGAGCTATTGTCCATAGTAAGCCTCGACCGTCCCGGCACATCGTAATACCGCAGGGTGTCGAGCATGATCTGCCCCGCAAACATTCCTTTCTTTCGGTCGCTATTGGAAGCCTTGATACCGCCGAGCACACGCACGTTTTTCCCGGCCACCCAAACCGAATCGGGGAGCCGCATACGTACACTTCCTATAGTGAGGTTGGTTGTTACCGGCATAACGGCCGTGGTATCGAAAGATCGGGAGGTGCGGGCCTGCAGGTCCAGCCTGCCGATGCGCGTATTCACGTCCCGGCCCAACCGTAAATTAATCGTGTCGACGTTCAGCCGGGCACTGATCAGGTCATCCTCCGTCAGGAATGCGCTCTGGTAGCGTGTAGTATCGGCTTCGAACCGGACCCCGCCCATATAGATGCTGTTCCCCTCGGCCCGGTTGGCCAGAAGCAGCCGCGCAATTTCGAACCTGCCGGCGGCATTCAGCCGGGAGAGGTCCCCGTCCATAAGCTCGTCGAGCCGGAACGCCGCCTCGATATCTCCCTCGACCACTCCCTTGACCGTAACGGAATCGGGATTCAGAATATCTTCGGCTATAGCCTCGAGATCTATTTTACCTTTAAGGGCAGCATCGATATACGGGTCGGTCAACAGACGGGTAACATTGCCCTTGGCGGTAAAAGACGTATTGGTCCCGACCATATCCAGTTTTGCAAAAGAGACATAGGAGGCCGAGGGCCGCTCCCCACACAGGTATAACTGCAGGTCGGCATCGAGTCTTTCGATCCCTTTTTTGGTACTCCGGGACAACAGGGATGCCCTCTCCAGCATGCAATGAAGATTGACATCCGGCGATATGCTGTCGCCCATCGCCCCTTGAACGCTGCCCTCGAGTGAGAGACTGCCTTTAGTGGTGATTTTGCGCTTGTTTTGGAAATATTCGTCCGGGACGAACCCGAGCAGTTTCGAGATATCGTCTATCCGGGTGCCGAAAGTAATATCGAGCAACAGGTGGTTTTCTTCGAAACCGACCGAACCGTCTGTCGTGAATTCCAGATCGTTGACCGTCATTTTGGCATCGCTGAAAGCCACCCTGCCCCGGTGCAGGTCTATACTGCTTTCGAACTGCAAGGCCAGATCGTTCTCCAGGGTATAAGCAGGACTGTCGAAGATAAGGGAACTGAACCCGGTCTTTATTTCGGTTTTCAGGTTACGCCGGCGCAGCTGGTTATCCATTGCAAGGCTGAAACCGGCCGTCTCACCGTAGAGGTCTGCCTGCCGGTCCTCGTATATGAAATGGCCGTCCCTGATCCTTATTTTTTTCAGGTCGATGACCGGCATCCGGAACTCCGTGGTATCCTCCTCGGCTACCTGTTCTTCGCTCTCTTTCAGAACATCCCAATTTGCCGTCCCGTCTTCGGCGACCATTCCGTAAAAGAACGGGCGGTCGATGAACAACCGCTCGACTGTGATGCGGTTGCGGCGGAAATAGTCCATTATGTCCACCGTCACCAAAGCCCGGGAGAACTTCAATAGCGTATCCGACAGTTCCGCCTCTCCGCCGGCCAGGGCCGCGCTGTCTTTGGCGGCGTAAGAAATGATCTCGCCGTCGTTAAGTCGCAGGCCCACTTTGGGGAAGGTTCCCCAGAAAGTGAGCTCCACCCGCTCGCAGTTTATCTGCCCATTGACCAGCGGGCGGGAATATTTCAATACGATCGGGGTGAGTTTTTCCGGGGGTAGGACAGCCCATTTGATGATTGCTATGGCGGCGGCCGGGATCACGACCAACAGCGTAAAAAGTACCGAAACGGTAATTATCAACGCCCTTTTCCTCGATCTTTTCATATCTTTTCAGCCGGGTTTATTATATAAACGTCTATTTAATATATTATTACATCAAAGGCAAATTTAACTACAACTTGCGGCAAATCCAACACGGCCAGCGGGTATGATGGTCCGAGGGTCGGATTTTTTGGCACCGTTAAGTATATTTTTTTAATTAAAAAACAGAAATCCCCACTTATGGCTATAGGTTATTTGAAAAATATGCACTTCTTTTGCGGTGTCAAAACCAAAACATCAAATCTCGTTATGGACGAAGGCCCTTATCAGAGTAAAACGAACGGAGTAAATAACATCCTGTAGGGGGGCCTGAAGCCGTCTCCCTATCGGCAAAAAAACGCAGGGAGATGATTGACAAAGATTTTCTACTGCTCATTCGTGAGCTCATCGAGAACAAAAGCTGGAAACTGCTCAAACAAGAGCTAAACCTGTTGGAACCCCATCAGGCTGCCGAGCTTATAACCGCGTCGAGCGACACGGACGGGATCATTATATTCCGCCTGCTCAACCGCGAACTTGCCAAAGACACATTCGCCAACCTCGAGCTGGATGAACAGGAAACCATTATCGAACTGCTTGCCTCCGACGGGCGCAAGTTGTCCGAACTGCTGAACGACCTGGACCCTGACGACCGTACGGCTTTCTTCGAGGAACTGCCGGGCAAGGTCAGCCAGCGGCTGATGCAGATGCTCTCTGCCAGCGAACGGGAGACGGCAACCACCCTGTTGGGTTATCCCGAGGAGAGTATCGGGCGTCTTATGACCCCGGATTACGTCGCCGTCAAACCGCATTTTACCATTAAACAGGCGTTCGACCATATCCGCCGCTACGCCAGTAAATCCGAGACGATCAACATTATTTACGTAGTCGACGACCGCTGGAACCTGATAGATGCCCTCTCGATCGAAGTGCTGCTGCTCGCCGACCCGGATTGCCATATAGAGGACATCATGGACCACCGGTACATCGCCCTCAACGCCACGGACGACCAGGAAGAGGCCGTAAAGGCTTTCAGCGAGTCGGACCGGGTGGCCCTGCCGGTCATTGATTCATCGGGGACCCTGCTGGGTATCGTGACGGTCGACGACGTGTTCGACGTGGTACAGGAAGAGAGTACGGAGGACTTCCAGAGGTTCGGTTCTATCTCCGACGCCATCGTAAACCCGATCAAGGCCCGGGTTGGAATGCTGTATAAACAACGTATAATCTGGCTGCTGGCCCTGGTGTTCATGAATATTTTTTCGGGAGCCCTGCTTGCCAATTTCGAGAATGTCATAGCGGCGGTCGTCTCCCTCGTCTTTTTCCTGCCACTGTTGATAGACAGCGGCGGTAATGCCGGTTCACAATCCGCAACGCTGATGATACGGGCAATCGCGCTCGGCGATGTACAGATGAAAGACTGGGTGAAACTGATAGGAAAAGAGCTCGCGGTATCTCTGCTGCTCGGAGTGACTATGGCACTGGGAGTATCCATTATAGCAAGTTTCCGGGCACCGGAAGTCGTACTGGTAGTAGCCGTTACCATGGTGCTTACGGTAATGTCCGGAAGTCTCATCGGGATGTTGCTCCCGTTTGTATTCACGAAACTGAAACTCGACCCCGCAACCGCTTCCGCTCCCCTTATCACTTCCATCTGCGATATTTTAGGGGTATTTATCTACTTCTCGGTAGCGACGATGCTGCTGTAAGACGGTATAGTAAGATTTTTTGGTTTTACCGGAAAGATTGTCAATATTTTTGCATCTTTCCGGTAAAATTATGACCGGTTATGAGAAGAACGATCCTTACGGCACCATTGTGTATGTGCCTTGTCACCTTGTCCTTATCGGCGCAGGACGGCCTGAAATACCTCCCGCCGCAGGAACCCGAGCAACGGACACTTACCCTTGAAACGGGAGAAACGGTCCATTACCGGGCTTACGAGAACATCCCTTACGTCGCCAATATCGAGGACCCGCAGTACCAGAAACTTAATATTTACGTTCCGGAAAGCGCGTACGGCGATAACCGCGACACCCCGATCTTCCTGAGGAATTATGTCGGAGGATATATGGCTGGCCGGGCCGGGCAGCCGTCTACGAAAGATGCGACCGGGCGGGCGCTGGCCGAGGGTTACATTGTTGTGATCCCCGGGGTAAGGGGTTCCAATTCGGTAGTGGAGGAGCATGGCGATAAGATATATACCGGTCGGGCTCCTGCGGCGATTCTGGACCTTAAAGCCGCAGTCCGGTTCCTGCGGCATAACGACGCTACCATACCAGGCAATAAGGACCGGATCGTTTCCGACGGCACGAGCGCCGGCGGGGCCATGTCGGCCCTGCTCGGAGCATCCGGGAACGACCCTGTATACGAACCGTACTTGAAAGCGATGGGTGCGGCAGACGAGCGCGACGATATTTTTGCGGCAGTATGTTTCTGTCCCATTATAGACCTGGAACATGCGGATATGGCATACGAATGGCTCTACCGGGGCACCAATTCCGGTGTGCGTAACCTCACTCCCGAACAGGCCGCCGTGTCGGAAGAACTGGCCGATCTGTTCGCCGGCTACCAGACCGGGCTGCTGTTAGAGACCCCATTGGGAGAAAGGTTGACCGCCTCCGACTATCGGCATTATCTTAAGGATCTGCTGGTCAATTCGGCCCGGGCCGCCCAAGATATAGGCATGGAGATACCGGATAGTATCGGGGTCCTCTACGGGTCCACACGGGAGGGAAAGCGGGAAATTACGGATATAGATCTTGACATTTACCTCGAATATCTTGTCAAAATGCAACCGCTAAAAACCCCGCCGGCGTTCGATCCGCTGAATGTTCTGGCCTCCCGTCCGTCTCCCGAAAATATGGTGTTCGGCGATGCTCACGGCAGTTCGTCCAATTTCACGGAGTTCAGCCTGCGCAAGGCTACCGCTGACCCGGAAGCGGAACTCGACAAGGATTTGCGCCAAAGGGTATACCTGATGAACCCGATGAATTTTATCGGTAAAGAAGAGGCACGTACGGCCCCACATTGGTATATCCGCCACGGGGCGGCCGACAGGGACACCGCTTTCCAGATACCCATCAACTTCTCCACAAAGCTTGCAAATTCCGGGTATGATGTAGATTTCGAACTGGCATGGGACCGGGGTCATTCCGGGGACTACGACCTCGACGAATTGTTCCGGTGGATAGCCGGTATTCTCTACCGCAATGAATAGCGATAAGGCCGCACGAGTGCGGCCTTATCTTTTACGGGTTGTTAAGAATTAAAAAGTGAAATAAGCCGAGACCACAACGCTGCGCCGGCGGATGGCATACCGGGTCTCGGAGGACGAAAGGCTGGCAAGTGTACTGTAATTGAAATTCTTTTTATTCAAGATATTAGCAGCCGAAAGGCTCAGGTCGAGGTTTTGCGATAGGTTCCATCTGATACCTGCATCCAGCAGGATCAGGTTACGGTCGCCGTTGCCGGTCAGGTCCGTGAAATAGTGTTCCGCAACGGCATTGAACTGCAGGTCTGGCGTTATCCGGAATACGGTCGAGAGGGACTGCGAGGCCGAATAGTAATCGCTTTTTTCGCCGCCGTTCTTGATCTCCAATATGTCCCGCGAAAGGTCGAGCCTGTATTCTGCGGTCATCCACGGCAAGATCCGGCCTTTGAAGTGCGGGGTAAGGAGGTAATACTGAGAACGGTAGGGCGTCTTGACCTGCTCCAGAACCATAGATGAAGCACCGGCGGTTGCCGAGACATCGACCCCTACAGTAGTCCTCCCCGAATTAAGGCCCTTTGCAAAGCTGAACTTCCCGTACCATGTGCCGGAGCTGCCGCGACGGTCGGAGTAAGTGGAGACGATATACCCGTCGGTGAAATACCGCGCTGACAATGGCATCACCGAAGAATTGGTGTAGGAAACAAGACCGCTCATGAACAGCGACTTTACCGGGTTGCGGTAATTAAGGCCTGCGCTGATACTGCGGCGGCTACCGCTGTCGAACAGGGTATGGCCAATGGTAATATTACGGTAATCGCGCATTATGGCCCCGTTATAGAATATTTGCTCATTCACAGCCGTGGTCGAATAGGACGCTGAAGTATTCAGGGTCAGGAACGCGGAGATATTATACCGCAGTGCCGCTGTCGGGTCCACCGATAGCTTCGCTTTGGAGCGGCCCTTATCACTTTGCCTGTCCGTATAATTATATGTCCGCAGGTTTAGTGGGGCCGTCAGGGTAAACCTTATTTTCTTGCGTTGATAAACAGCCGTTGGTGTGAGAAACGTGCGGGTCTGGAAGAAAGTAATGTCGTTGACGGTTGGCAATCCCGTATTTTGGAGCCCCGACATGGTACTCTCCAAGGTATTATAACGGAACATGATCCCTGCCCGGCCCGACAACTGCCAACGGCCCGCACCGAAGCCATAGGATATATCGGTCTGAGAATTGAAAACCGAATAGGAAGCATCCTGACGTAATTCTTCCCCGTCACGGTCTATGGCAAGGCTTCGCGGAGTGGCCTGATAACGGTTGTCGGAGTTGACGGTAAAGGTACGCCTGCCCGTCCGTTTAATGACCTGCAGCCGGTTGGATACCTGCCTCAACGGCAGGTCGGCGTCCTGCAGGGTCGACGTCGTGCCGCCTATCCGCGAACGGGAGTCTTTCCACATCAGGCCTGTTTCCAGGTCGTTACGCAGGTAAAATTCCGGTTTGTTGGCCTCGGCCGTAATTCTTGCCGTAAGGTCGTGGATATGAGTGAGAACGTCCCGGATTTCATGGAAATCCTCCACTCCCGGGTCGAAATACCGGGTTGCCGTTTCACTCGAGGAAGAGAGGCGTTCCCCAAAATAATTTACCTCAGCGTCTATGCGGTAATCCTTGCCGGCATTGACGGCATTGGTGCTGTTGGCCAGCACGGAGCGGTTGAACCGGGTTCGCTCATCCCCTATCGGGGCACTTGAAATATCTGCCGAAATAAGTTCCGGGGAAAGGTTGCGGTTGACCAGCTCGCTGAACATATTATAGGTCGAAAAGCGCAGGTTCTCATTGGCAAGGTTCTTCCCGGTATTATTGACCTTGATATTTTCCATGCTCTGCCATCCGCCCGAAATACGCATGGCAAACAGCGAGGCGTCGTAGAGTGCCGGCGAATATCCTGCACCGGCATTGACCGTGCCGACCCAGCGGGACTTTGCCTCTTCCTTGAGTCGGATATTAAGCGCGGCCTGGTCGGAATGGGATATTTCCTGCAGGGCCCGGATGGGCTGGTGGTTCTCCATAAGTTCTACGTTGAGAACGTCCTTGTGGGAAATGTTCTTGGTCGCCAGCCCGTAGCGCCCGTCCAGCATATCGATGCCCTCGATATAAAACTTATTGATAGGCTCGCCCTGGTAGCTTATCTGGCCGCTTTCGGACACTTCGATGCCGGGCATCTTTTTCAGCACGTCCTCGATATTGCGGTCGGAGATATCAGCGTATTTCTCGACATTATAGACCAAGGTATCGCCTTTCATCAAGATATCATGCGCCTTTACCGTTATTTCCCTTATCTCGGTGGCCTCCTGTACCAGCGCCACGACCAGCGGACGGGAGCTTTTGGCGGGGTCGATGGTCAACTTGCGGTAGCCCATCGCCGAGAACCGCAGGGTATAGCTCCCGGCCGGCGGGGTGATGGTGAAACGGCCGTCGGAGGCCGACATGGCATAGGATACCATATTACCGTTGCTGTCCAGGACCTCGATGATTACCCCGGCTACCGGGTCGCCGTCCGTTGCATCGGTTACCGTGCCGATGACAGGTGCCTGTTGGGCCACCGTGGTGACGGCGCCGATTATGAACAGCAAGACAATCGGAAAAATATATCGGCAAAGGCGCATGGCTGGAATATTAAAGATTTGAAAATCCGGTTTACTTATAATCCCGTTCCTGATAGCTGTATTTAAGGGCTTTACCCTCCATAGCTTCGTTGTTCGGGGTACCGTCGGGATTCATGACCTGGATCGTTACTCCGGACAGGCCCATGAATCCTATGGGATTGGTCTCGAACTTCTCCTTTGTGGAAAGGTATTCCTTGCGGTTTGTCTTATGGTAGTTGACATCGGCCATATTGACCGGGGCGGCATCTACCTGCCTCAGACCGGTAAGTACATAGCTGTAATGCCCCTCGTTGTCCGAAACTTCCATAATAAGACCCGGCAGCCCGGAGAATTTCCACGGACCGTCGCTCACGGGTATCTCCGGGGTGAACCATGCCGTGTAATCACGACCCCGGAAAGTGCAGGTGGCCTGGCGGCACTGGTAACCCTCGATGGTCTTTGTGGCATCGCCAATTTGCCAGTCGATCTGCACCTCGTCCTCGTAACGGTACCAGTTATTGGCAACCATATCGGTAAAGGTCTGCTTGCCGGCGGGGTAATTCTTGTAAACGGAGAACGTTTCGCCCCGTTTGAACTTGCCCAGGTCGCTCAAAAGTTCATCCGGGGAGCTGACCGTGGCGATCAGCGAATCGGCTTTCATGGTGCGGTAGCTGAAAAATTTCGAAAGTCCGTCACCGATCTGCAGGACCATTACGTCGTCCCGCATTCCGTCGGCCGTATCCGTCGTGTCACGGGTCCACCTATAGTCATAAAAACACTCCAGGTTGGCATGGCCTATCACCTTATTCTCCACTGCGAGTCCCGCTTCCATGGAAGAGACATTCCCGCCTGTGGCGTCCATACTGAAAGAAAAAACCTGCTGCGAATAGGCAGAAGCGACCGCCGCCATAAACGCTGCCGTTAAAATTGCTTTTTTCATAATTCCGAAATTTTACGGTTTGACATAAATTCACAATGCAAATGAAATGTAAAAACCTGCCGGGAAGTGTTATCGGCTGGTTAAGAAGTGTTAACAAGTGTTAAAGGGGGATACGGGCAGGGGGAAAATGGATTACCTTTGTATAAAAGCGGAAAGCTATGGACAAAAAGATATTCAGGAAGGTAGGAATACTGATAGCGGTATCCCTTATCGCACTGGCCGGACTTCAGGCGGTCTGGCTCGTGAAGATGTACCGTGACATGAACACCAATTTCTCCCGGCAGGTAAACGCCGCCCTCGAGAAAGCGGCCTATGACGAGCTTATATCCCGGCATGCAGAACCGTCGTTCGTTGAAGCCGACATGGTACGAAACAGGCAACTGGACAACGACTCGCTTACGCAATTAACGATAGACACCATTAATTTCCGGAATATTTCGGGTAGTATCGCCGCAGTGACGGCTTATTCTCCGGAAACCATCCACAATAGAGGAGGAGTGGTGAGTGCGGCGGCGGATTCATCCCAGGTCGTAATAAATATCGACGATCTGATCCCGGGTGCAAAATCCCGTAACATAATGGTCTTTAACCTGCCTGCCCGCAGCCAGATGCCCTCGGAAAAGAATGTCCTCGTTTGCGATTCGCTGTTCGGGGAGAACCTACTCGTTGCAGGCATTACCCGGCCATACCGGTTCACACTGCGGGATAACGAGACGGGTGAGGAAATGGTCGAACTGCACGAGCAGGTTACCAACGGGATCGAATTTACGCTCGGAGCGGATTCCCGGGGCAGGAGTTCCTACGTCGTTACCATCTCCAATCCCAACCGGGCTTTCCTGGGTGAAATGGCCGGGATATTGATTTCGTCGGTATTGATCATCCTGCTCATAGCGGTTGTGTTCCGTTACCTTTTAAGGACCCTGTTCAAACAAAAAACCCTCGAGAAGATGCGGCTCGACCTTACGCATAACATAACGCATGAACTCAAAACCCCGATAGCCGTTGCATCGGCGGCCGGGGAAGCTCTGGTGACGTTCGGCCTACAGGATGACCCCGGTAAGCGCGACCGATACCTGAGTGTGATCAGGGACCAGCTCGGCAACCTTTCGGACATGGTGGAGAATATCCTGGCGATGTCCCTGTTCGAACAGGACGATTACAGGCTCGATCTGGACGATCATCCGCTTCTCGATCTCATTGAAGAACAGGTTCGCGCATTATCCCTTACCGATACCGGGAGGGTATCCCTGAATATCGACATCCCTGCCGATCTTAAGGTTTTTTGCGACAGGAGGCATTTTGCAGTCGTTATCAAGAACCTGCTCGACAATGCCGTTAAATATTCGCGGGAGACGGCAGAAGTGGAAGTCTCTGCATATAAAGAAAATGGCCGTACGGTGATACGCGTATCGGACCGGGGCATAGGAATCCCCAAATCGTCGATCGGGCGTATTTTCGAAAAGTTCTACCGTGTCCCAACCGGAGACCGGCACGATGTCAAAGGGTTCGGTCTGGGCCTCTACTACGTAAAGGACATGGTCGGCAAACACGGCGGTACGATAACCGTAGATAGCCGCGAGGGCAAAGGAACGACGTTCACCATAATCCTACCGGAAGATGGAAAATAAGATAAAACTTTTGCTTGTCGAGGATGAAATGACCCTGGCCGGCATTATCAAGGATACCCTCGACGGGCAGGGATTCGACGTTACATTGGCTTACGACGGCAGGCAGGCCGTAGAAGCCCTGAAGCAACTAAGACCCGACATTATCGTTACCGATATCATGATGCCGGTCATGGACGGCTTTACTTTCGTCGAACACCTGCGGCGCAACGGGGCCGGAATACCCGTAATATTCCTTTCGGCCCGGTCTGCAGCCGAAGACGTGGTTCGGGGGTTCGAACTCGGGGCACGGGATTACCTGCGCA
Organism: Alistipes sp.; assembly: GCA_021201825.1. Classification (GTDB taxonomy): domain Bacteria; phylum Bacteroidota; class Bacteroidia; order Bacteroidales; family Rikenellaceae; genus WRDF01. The sequence continues at coordinate 225,952 of JAJQED010000003.1, read as the reverse complement.
AGCCGTTTGCGATGAGCGAACTTATAATCCGCATCCGGGGGTTGCTGGAACGGTACGGTGATGCGCAAAGGACGGCAACTACGCTCTTTACTATAGGTGGTTACACATTCGACGTCGGGAAAGGGACCCTCGAAAAAGACGGACAGGTACAGGTGCTTTCGGGCAAGGAGGCCGAAGTTCTGCACTATCTTGTACGGGACATGGGTAAAACGGTTTCAATGCGCAATATCCTGCTGGACCTCTGGGGCGACGATTCATACTTCAATTCCCGCAGCCTGCATGTTTTCATAGCCAAACTTCGTAAAAAACTTTCGGGCGACCCGTCCGTCACCATTACCAATATCCGGGGAGTCGGTTACCGACTTCAGGCCTGATCCTAACCAATATAACAATAAAAATTGAAACTCATCCCCGGATAGGGATGTTTTACGATTTTTCCGGTTCACCGCCGGTTACGGCCGATTGGCGGCCTGTTTTAACCGGTTGGTAGAATTTTCGTGGCTATTTGTGGCGCTTGGCGGTAAATTTGCTAAGTGGTTACAAATTTCAAACAAATGGGCAGAAAATTTTATCCGGCTATCTTATTTTTAACCTTGTCCGTTTCGGTTGCCGCTGGGCAGAGCCAAAGCGAAACGGGCGGGACCGTATTCCGGATGACCCTCGAAGAATGCCTCGATTTTGCGTTCGGCAATAATTACGACCGCCAGTCCATATTGCTGAACGTCGAGAGCCGGGAACTGGAATACGAACAGGCGCGGCGGGACAGGCTGCCGTCCGTAAGCGGATCGGTAAGCGAGAGCCTGAGCCATACAAACGGCAACGAGGCCGTTTGGACAGGCAGTTACGGGCTAAGCACGAGCCTGACCCTGTTTCAGGGGGGCTCGATCAACAACACCATCGAACAGAACAGGCTCCTGACCGAACAATCGGTCTATACCACACGGCGGTATGACAACGAATTGACGATCCAGATCCTCTCCGCATTCCTTTCGATCCTCGGGAACGACGAACTGCTCAAATACCAGAAAGCGGTTCTGGTCGCAAGCGAGGAGCAACGGAACCAGGGACAGGCTCTCTTTGCCGCCGGAAGTATCCTTGAAAGCGATTACCTTCTGCTGGAAGCGCAGTATGCATCGGACCTGACGAACATCGTGGAGACGGAGATAAGCAGGGAGACCAACCTGCTCGCCCTGAAAAACCTGTTGTCGCTCGACCCGCTGATGCCCATAGACGTCATTTTCCCGGACACTTCGGAGCTGATAGATATAGTAATACCCGACGAGGAATTTGTTCTCGAACGGGCAATGGCGACCCTGCCCGACCTTATAATAAGCGGCTATAACGTGGAGATCGCCAGGATGGACGTCAAACTGGCCAAAGCAAACCTTTCTCCTACCGTATCTCTGGGGGCCAGCATGGGAACCGGCCACTCGGATTTCAGCCGTTACGGATCACAGCTCAACCACCGGCTGAACGAACAGGTCGGAGTAAGCGTGAGTATTCCTATTTTCAACCGTGGACGCACGCGAACACAGGTAAGGCAGGCGCAGATCAACCTGAAGCAGACGGAACTGGACGACAAACAGAATACCCTTGACGTGAGGCAAACCGTGATGTCGGAATACCAGACCGTACTTGCGGCGGCGGCGCGGTACCAGGCATCGGATATCCGCCGCAATGCCTACCTGAGTTCTTTCGAGGCATACCGCGTGCAGTTCAACTATGATGCTATTACAGCAGTGGAACTTCTCCAGCAACAGAACAACTATATAAGCGCCATGAACGAGTATATCCAAAACAAATACAGCTACATTTTCCGCCGCAAAGTGCTGGACGTATATATGGGCTATCCCGTAACAATGTGAAACCGGTAAAGCAGAAATCATAAAGCCATGAAAATAAAATCGTTGAAAATCGCGGCCGCCATAGCCGCAGCCATATTGACACTCTCTTCGTGCGGCAACAAAAAAGTGATGAACGTATCCACGGCATTTGCAGAATACGGCGTGGTTGAACAAAGCGTTATGGCGACGGGATACATACAGCCGGTTGAGATGGTGGAAGTCGGAACGCAGGTATCCGGGGTGATCGAGGAAATATATGCGGATTTCAATTCCGTGGTAAAGAAAGGCGACCTGCTTGCGGTTCTCGACAAGGTATCGCTCGAAGAACGGCTCACGCAGGCCAATGCCTCCCTTGCAAGCGCCCGGAGTAACCTTACGTATGCGCAGCAGAACTACGACCGGGTGAATCAACTCTACAACGCCAAAGCATCCACTACCGTAGCCCTGGAGGAGGCGGTCAACAGGCTCGAAGTTGCCCAAACATCCTATGAGGATGCGCAGGCTAACGTACGCACCGCAGAGGTAAACCTATCTTACGCCTACATATATTCGCCTATCGACGGGGTCGTTCTGGACAGGAACGTGGCCGAGGGACAGACCGTCGCCGCATCTTTCAGCACCCCTACCCTATTCACCATAGCGGAGGACCTTACCAAGATGCAGGTCGAAGCCGATGTGGACGAAGCCGATATCGGCCAGGTGGAGGTGGGTCAGCGGGTAACGTTTACCGTGGATGCCTACCCGGACGATATTTTCGAGGGGACTGTCAGCCAGGTGCGCCTGCAGCCGACGGTCACCAATAACGTGGTCACCTATACCGTGATAGTAGAGGCGCCGAACCCGGACGAGAAGTTGTTCCCGGGAATGACCGCCAATATCACGATCGTTACCCGGAGCGAGAGCGGGATTATCGTCCCGTCGAGCGCACTGGCTTTCCGGATGACACCCGAGATAGCTTCCCGGCTCGAAGTGGGCGACCAGGCGGTGGCTGAGTCTTCGGGAGCGGGCCAGGGAGTTTGGGTAAGCAGCAGTTCGGGGTTCAGCTACCGGCCGGTAATCGCCGGGATAAACGACGGCGTGGAGGCTGTTGTCGAATCGGGCCTTACGGAGGGGGACGAGGTTATCCTGAACGTTAACTTCGTATCCAAATCCGGAGCCGAAGCCGCTTCGAACCCGCTTATGCCGCAAAGGCGGCGGTAACCATAGAAATGGAAAACTATGGAACCCATATTAAGAGTTAACAAGCTGAGGCGTGACTTCCATGTCGGGATCGAAGTAGTGCACGCCCTGCGCGGGGTATCGTTCGAGATTATGCCGGGGGAGTTCGTAAGCATAATGGGGACGAGCGGAAGCGGCAAGTCCACACTGCTGAATATCCTCGGTTGCCTGGACCAACCTACCAGCGGGGAATACTATATAGACGGCACACCGGTCAGCACCAAAACCAAAGACGAGCTGTCGACCATCCGCAACCGGAAGATCGGTTTTATATTCCAGTCCTACAACCTACTTGCCAGGACCTCGGCGCTCGAAAATGTTGAACTGCCACTGCTCTATAACAGCACCGTAACCGGGACCGAGAGACGCCGGCGGGCCAAGGTGGCCCTCGAACTGGTAGGCCTGGCCGACCGGATGGACCACATGCCCAACCAGCTATCCGGCGGCCAACAGCAGAGGGTGGCAATTGCCCGGGCGCTGGTCAACGACCCGGTCATCCTCTTGGCGGACGAGGCAACGGGTAATCTCGACACGCGTACCTCCTATGAAATTATGAGCCTCTTTCAGGACCTGAACCGGCAGGGCAAGACCATAGCGTTCGTAACGCACGAACCGGACATTGCCATCTTCACCGGCCGAACCATAATGCTGCGTGACGGGAATATCATAAAGGACGAACCCGTGGAAACACAGTCGGCAAAGGCGGCGCTCGATGCACTGCCCGTCAGCGAGGACTATATAACCGTGTAAACCGAGTTTATGAATTTCACGAACCTATTCAAAATAGCGGGCCGCGCCCTGTTGCGCAATAAGACCAGGGCCCTGCTTACCATGCTCGGCATCATAATCGGTATCGCATCGGTGATAGCCATGGTAAGCCTCGGCCAGAGCTCGCAAAGGAGCATCAACGACCAGATAAGTACCATGGGTACCAACCTGATAAACGTAATGCGTGCCAGCCAGCGGCAGGGTGGCGTCAATATCGGTTCGACCAACGTGCAAAGCCTGACGGCGGCGGACGCCGCCGCGATGCTCGAGAGCCCGTACGTCAGTATGGTTTCGCCGGTAGTTACTGCGAGCGACCAGGCCGTTTTCGGCGCAAATAACTGGCCCGCATCCATGCAGGGAGGCAGCCCCAAGCTGTTGGATATCCGCAAGATGGAGATACTGTCAGGGACGAATTTCACCCAGCAGGACGTGACCAACTCGGCCAAAGTGGCGGTTCTGGGGCAAACCGTCGTAGAGAACCTGTTCCCGAACGGCGAGGACCCCGTCGGGCAGATAATCCGGTTCGGGAAGATACCGTTCAGGGTGATCGGTGTGCTTGCACCCAAAGGCCAGAACCAGATGGGCCAGGACCAGGACGACGTGATAATCGCGCCCTACACCACGGTCCAGAAAAGAATTCTTGCCATAAATTACGTCCATATGATAATGGCTTCTGCGGCTTCGGAAGATGTCGCAACGCTTGCCCAGGCAGACGTGGAGGAAATTCTACGCAAACAGCACAAGATAAAACCCGGGCAGGAAGACGACTTCCGGGTCCGTACCCAGGAGGAGATGCTCGAGACGATGGAGTCGGTCAGCGGTTTCCTTACGGTTCTGCTGGCCGCCATAGCATCCATATCACTCGTTGTAGGCGGCATCGGTATAATGAACATCATGTATGTTACGGTGACCGAACGTACGCGCGAAATAGGTCTGCGGATGTCCATCGGGGCCAAGAACCGTGATATCCTGCTTCAGTTCCTCTTCGAGAGTACCATCCTCAGCCTGATCGGGGGAATCATCGGGATACTCATAGGGCTCGGATTATCATACGCCGCATCTTCTGCGTTGAACTGGCCCTATGTTGTCAGCCCGACAGCCGTGGTGGTGTCGTTCCTGGTTTGCGCCGCAACGGGGATATTTTTCGGGTGGTACCCGGCACGCAAAGCCGCCTCCCTCGACCCAATAACGGCGCTGAGGTATGAATGACGAAGAGAAGAAAATAGATTGCTTCACTGGCGTTCGCAATGACGGGGAAATGTTGCAGTGACGAATAGGAGCAACTGTCTTACTAAAACGAAGTAAGGAATCCCCTGTCCCGGCGAAGCCGGGAATTATCCGCCATTTCGCCGGGTCAGGATTAAAGTCGCAAGAGGGAGATCACCCGAACTACCGTGTAGTGAGGGAAGCTCCCGGGAGCGACTCCTGATCCCGGCGAGGCGGTGTCTTTTGCTCCACTTTTGGACAAGCAAAAGTGGAAAAGAAAATAACAGAAAATGCGCAAGGCATTGACAACTATCATTGCGATCAAAAAGAACGTCATTGCGAGGAGCAGAGCGACGCGGCAATCTTAACTGGAAACTCAAGGACCGAGATTGCTTCGGGCTTTGAGCCCTCGCAATGACGAAAAAGAAGAGGAAGAGATTGCTTCACTAACGTTCGCAATAACGGGGGAAAAGCGTCATTAGAATCAAATAGAAATGTCATTGCGAGGAACCCGCATCTCACGTCATTGCGAGGAGCGAAGCGACGAAGCAATCCGGGTATCAAATTCAGGCAGCGGGTTTGATGGACGGGCATAATACTTTTCACTACCTTTGTATTCATGGTTCTATTGATAATAATCGTGACCGCCGGCATTTCCGTACTCTGCTTCCGGGACCGGCGCCTTTTCGACCGGCTTGCCCTCAAACCGTATTACATCGTCCATCGGCGCCAGTGGGACCGGATGGTCAGCCACGGCTTTGTGCATGGCGACTGGACCCACCTGCTGGTGAATATGTTCGTCTTCTGGTCGTTCGGGGAGTTCGTTCTCCGGGTCTTTGAGTACCAGGCTGAGACGGGGGTGTCGTTCGGCGCAAACGCACGGTTTATACTCCTGTATTTCGGCGGGATCATTGCGGCATCGGTGTACGATGTGATAAAGTACAGGAATAACCCGTACTATACTTCAATAGGCGCCTCGGGGGCGGTTTCTGCCGTGGTGTTCACCTCGGTTTTCATCAGTCCGCTCAGTAAAATATACCTGATGGGGGTTCTCCCGATGCCCGGGATACTGTTCGGGTTGCTCTATATTGCTTACGAAACTTACTCCGCCCGCAAAGGCCAGGGCAGGATCAACCACCATGCACATATTTTCGGTGCCGTATACGGTTTCCTGTTCCCCGTCCTGACAGCAGGAGTGTCGCAGGTGGAAATCTTCTTGAACAGTTTCCGGTAACATCGAAATGCAGGTCAAGGGTTATATAGGGATAAACGGCCAGCTGTACGATACGGCCCGGTGCGGGGATAAATTCTCGCACCTGATGGAGGTCAACTATACCTACCGGGTTATAAATACCGTAGCACACCGTCCGTTGCATCTAACGGCGCAACTCTGTTTGCTGTCACGGACTTACGAAGCGCTTTTCAGGCGGGAAGCCCGGTTCGACACGGATACGGTCGGGAAACAGATAAGGGACCTGCTTTACCGTAACAGTGCCGCACAGGGAGGGAACCTTGTCCGTTTGGTTGCCTTTCCATCCGCTGTAACCGGCGAACCGGACTTATATATGTTTTACGGCGGTCCGCTGGTTTATTCCGGATACTGCGTCTGGCATAAACCCGCTGCGGCTCTTACTTTAACTTACGAGATACCGTTCCCCGCATATAAAACGGCAGCCAATTACCTGTGCCATGAATCTGCCCGCCGCAGGGCGGTTGCCGTCGGAAAACATTCAGCCATTTCGGTGGATTACCGGGGTCTGGCCGTATCGCTTGGGGAAAACCCCTTATTTGCCGTTTGCGGACGGGAAGTCTATATACCTGATGCCGAAGCCTCCTGTCCGCAAAGCATAGAGAGAATGCTCGGTATCGAAGTTTGCACCCGGGCCAGGTTAACCGTTACCGAGAAATGCCTCACCGAGCAACAACTCATGGAAACGGAGGAGATATTTTCTTTCACTCCGCAAGGCATACTGCCGGTGGGAGCCGTCAATGGGCGGCTATTCCCCACTACATTCATCAGAACGTTAGACCGGTTCCTGGACAGGCTCCCCGAAATGGAATTCCGCGAATCGACGGATTAAAGATCTTCTATATCCCCCGGTACCCAGGCTTCTATCTCGCCGTTGGACTGGATCTTGACCTCCGTGATATCGAAATTATCGCTAAGGGTGACACTCACCGAATAGCTCGTACCGGCCGTAAAGAGGGTGGACGGCAAAGTAGTGCTGACTTCCTGCCCCGTTTCGTTCCGGACCGTGATAACGGCCTCGGCTGTTTGAGGTGCAACAACGGCACGGTATGTATCGGCCCCTAGCGATTGGGCAAGTATGGATATCTGAACGGCGGTCAACTTTAACATTACACCCGGTCTGTCACCGGTATAGTCTATAAGCACATCGTTCTTCGTATCCTCTACACGCACCTCCACCACCTCGTACACCGAATTATTGTTTATATAAACTACGATCTGTGACATGGCGTGGATGAAGCCGAGGGAGACACCCGTCGGGTGTGGCTGGACATTACGCGCTACGGCCAGAAGCAGGTCGGACTGGTAATAACCGTCGGAAGTCTGGTCGGCCAAAACGCTGTAGCTCCCGGTATAGTTCTCCTGATACGGATAATAGGCGGTAAAATCCCCGGACTTATTCGTGGAATACCATTTCAGGTCGTCGTCCTCGAAATACTGGCCGTTATGTGTCAATGCGGCGTTGTCGGCATGAGTGGTCATGTCGTCGAGGGTAATAATGAGGCCGATCCGGTCCCCGGCCTCGAAGTTAGTGTCGCTGGCTCGGGTACTCACAGTAGGATATACGGCAATGGGTAAGCCGTCTGTCTTACTTGCCTGCTTATCACTACATGATACCGCCAGTAAAGCGGCTGCGGCAAAAACGAGTAGATTTAATTTCATAACGATATATTTAACTATTTATAATTGGGCGTCCAATAATTTGATAGTTGCAAATATATCATTATTATAAAATTTTAAGGCTGTTAAATAATATTTTTAGACTCTACTCATACTCTAAAAGGATTATTTTTGGCAGTTTTTACATTATTCGACCCTTATGTCTATGGGGATTATTTTACGGTAGCCGTTGAGTTGATCTTACGCTGGATCTCTTCGGGGTCCCCCACGTAATAGTCCTTTAGAAGGTGCAGCTCGTCATCGAATTCGAATACATACGGTACGGCCGTCGGGATATTCAGGCTTACTATTTCTTCGTCCCCGATCCCCTTGAGAGTCTTGACTATACCGCGCAGACTATTGCCGTGTGCGGCAACGATAATACTGTCATACTCCCGGAGCGAGGCGAAGATACGGCCGTTCCAATAGGGCATAAGGCGCTCGATGGTATCCTTTAGCGATTCGGAGAGCGGCAGCTCGCATGGCGGCACGTCCCTGTAACGGATATCGAACCGTGGATTGCGGGGATCTTCCTCGTTGAGCGGCTCGGGAGCCACGTCATAACTCCGTCGCCAAAGCAAAACCTGTTCGGGACCGTATTTCTCCGCGGTCTGTCCCTTATTGAGTCCTTGCAGGGCGCCGTAGTGTTTCTCGTTTAGCCGCCAGTTTTTTTCGACAGGGATCCAGTCGAGATTCATCCTGTCCAGAACGCAGTCGAGGGTTTTTATGGCCCGTTTCAGGTATGAGGTGAACGCCATCCGGAAGCCGAACCCGTTCTCCAAAAGCAGATCGCCCGCTTTATAAGCCTCGGCTACCCCCTCGGCCGTCAGGTCTACATCGGTCCAGCCGGTGAACCGGTTCTCGCGGTTCCATACACTTTCCCCGTGCCTTATCAAAACTATCCTTTTCATATACTATTATTTGAGGTTGCAGTAATCCCATATACACCTATAATGCCATTCCGGGCAGGCTTTCGGTGGTGCCCGTAAAAAATGAACGGATTTTGCACCGCCCGGCAAGGACTTTAATACTACAATTACCTGCCGATAGGACAACGATAGATAAATAGGATTGTTAATTTTGTAAAATATACCTGGTCATGAAAAAAACTACTGCACTGCTAGCCTTTCTATTCGCTTTCTCCCTTACTGTCCGTGCGGCCCTGCCGGATGTGGTAATACGCACCAGCAGCGACGAACCGATCAAGCTGCCGGCCCTCGGGGAGAAATATGTCCTGATCTTTTACGTAGACCCGGACCACGGAAACCAGAACAAGGAGTTCACCGATTACCTCGAGGACAACCCGATCATCAGCGACAATATTTATTGCTGCGGGATAATAAACCTCAAAGACGCCCCGTTGATCCCTAACGGCATAGTACGCTCTGCGATACGCAAAAAAGAGAAGAAAACGGGACAGGACATCTATACCGATCCCGACCATATTTTGCGTGACGCATGGCAGCTGGGCGACGTGAATAACCTATTTACGATTATCTTTGTCAGTCCCGACCGGGAAATTGTCTGGATCAAGAAAGGTAAATTAACCAAAGAGGAACAGGACGAATTTTTCCGGGTCGTGGGTGAACAGATGTAAAAAAGTATCCGCACTGCATGACCCTTAAGAAAATTTTACTGCCCGTTCTCATCCTGGCTCTTTCCGGCTTCCCGCTTTCCGCGCAGGAGGATACCGACAAACAATTCGAAGAGGTCATCGCCGCCGACACCTCGGCCGGACTTTACACTTCGTATTACTATGACCAGATCGAGCTTGATGTCTTAGAGGAACGGCCCGGTTTCTTCCGCAGGTTGGGTAACTACTTCAGGGAATCGAACATCGACAAAACCCATGACAAGAAGATAGATTACAGCTTTATCGGCGGCCCCCATTATTCCTCGAACGTCAAACTCGGGCTGGGCCTTATGGCGGCCGGGCTCTACCGGCTGGACCGTACGGATATGGTCACCCCGCCCTCGAATATCTCCGTTTTCGGCGATATCACAACTTCGGGCTTCTACCTTATCGGCATCCGGGGATATACTTTTTTCGACGCCGGCAAATACCGCATAGATTATAAAACCACTTTCTCTTCGATGCCCACCGATTTTTGGGGCATCGGTTACGACATGGGTAAGGCCGATTCAAACAAGACGAGCTTTGTCCGCAAACAGGCGTCGGTCAAATTGGATTTCATGTACCGTTTCTTCAACGGGTTTTACGGCGGGGTGAATTTCGGTTTCGACTATATCAAGGGTAAGGATTTCGACGATGTGTCGTACCTGCGGGGACAAAAAACCAAATACAATAACAATAGCTACGGCCTTTTCCTGATGTACGATTCGCGCGATTACATAACCGCGCCGCAAACAGGATGGTACGTAAAGCTGGAGAACGTCACTTTCCCCGGATTCACAGGCAACAAACCGCACTTCAACCGAATGGAATTGACTGTGGATTTTTTCCATCCTGTGTGGAAAGGCGGTACGCTGGCCTATGATTTCCATACGCTTTATAACAGCGGCAACGTACCGTGGACCATGCTGGCCCAGCTCGGCGGGTCGACACGAATGAGGGGATACTACGAGGGGCGATACCGTGATAAGGTACTGATGGAAGTCCAGGCTGAACTTCGGCAATGGATATGGCGCCGGATAGGTGTCGCCGTGTGGGGCGGGGCCGGCAACGTTTTTGAGAAACCCTCCCGGTTCGAATGGTCGCACACCCTCCCTACTTACGGACTCGGGTTCCGCTGGGAATTCAAGAAGCGGGTCAACGTGCGGCTGGATTACGGTTTCGGCAAGGGCGAATCCGCGTTCGTGTTCAATATCAATGAAGCGTTCTAAAGAGACAAATCGCAGGGCGTGGCTCTTGGTCTGTACTTTCACGGCAGCATGCCTGGTCCCGAGTGCCGTATTGGCCTATACCGAACCCTACCGCGCAACTACGGTCCTTGCTTCGTTCCTTATCCCGGGCGGGGTATATATCCTTTGGTGTATGGCGGCAGCCAATCCGGCGAGGATGGTACTGTGGGGAATACCGTTGATGGCACTATGCGCGTTCCAGCTTGTCATCTCCTACCTTTCGGCAATTCTATAATAGCCGTGGATATGTTCACCAACCTTCTGACGACAAGCGTATCGGAGGCCGGAGAACTGCTGTCGGGGATCTAGCCGGCCGTGATACTGGTTTGCGTACTTTATATCCCGGTGATAGTATGGGCCGCTTATGCCGCCGACCGTAACAGGCGGGCAAGGAAAGTCCACACTGCCGAGGTTGGCAGATATACTCTTTGTGCAAGCCAACGACGGCGGGGAGTTTATGCCGGTAGCACTCTATTGGCAGCAGGAATAGTATTTTCGCTTTTCTCCTATAAGGCCAACCGGGATTTCGCATATAACAAGCATATCTTCCCGGCCAATGTAGTTAGGAATATGGGTTGGTCCGTGGAGCGGTGGTTTAAATCCCGGCAATACCTGTCGGCAGTGCGCGATTTTAGTTTCGGGACCGTAAGGGAACGGGAAAGCGGCGAAAGGCAGATTTACGTTCTTGTTATAGGCGAAGCTTCACGGGCCCATTCATGGAGCTTGTACGGCTATGAAAGGGAAACCACCCCGAGGCTCGATACCATGGCGAACCTCGTTTTTATGCGCGACGTGTTTACCCAAAGCAATACCACCCATAAGAGCGTCCCGTTGATACTCTCGGCTGCTGCGGCATATACCTATGACGAAATATACAGGGTTAAAGGCATCACTGCCTTATTTTCCGAAGCGGGTTACCGTACGGCTTTCATCACCAACCAGCCCCCTAACCGCTCCCTCACCGACCACCTGACGGCCGAGGCTGACACAGTGATTTATGCCACTCCCCGTACCCACACCTCCGTCCAACAATATGACGGCGAGGTGTTGGTTCATTTGGACAGTATCATAAATTCAACGGACGAAGACATGTTTGTCGTAATTCATACCTACGGATCACATGCCCGACATATAAAAAGGTATCCACGGGAATTCGCCCGTTTCCTGCCGGACGAAGCGGCTAAAATATCGCCGGAGAACCGTCTGGCCCTGCTCAACGCTTATGACAATACGATCTATTATACCGACTATGTATTATCGGAAATAATATCGTTACTCGACAGGGCAAAGGCCCGCTCGGCAATGCTGTATATATCCGACCACGGGGAAGACCTTTTCGATGACGGGCGCAACCGTTTCCTGCATGCCTCCCCGACCAAAACCTATTACCAGCTTCATGTTCCGGCTTTGATATGGTTCTCGCCCGAGTATAAGGACCGGTTTCCGGCCCTCCCGGATATAGCCGCATCCAATGCCGCCAGAGCCGGTTCAACGGCCGAGGCATTCCATACCCTGGCCGATATCGCGGGACTGCAAAGCCCGGGATATGTGGACCGTGCCCGCTCCTGGGTAAGCGGTTCTTTCTCCCCGGCCGAGCGGCTATACGTAAACGATTACGACATACCGGTGAATATAATGGGTACCGGATTATCCCCGGAAGACATAACGGTTATGGAACAAAAAGGGCTCACGTTCGACAAGGACTCCTACCGTCGCGAGAAGTTCTGAACCCGGCCTAGGCACGGATAAAAAACCGCCTGCCCCGGGAACCGGAACAGGCGTTTAATCTGCATTTAAGTCGGGCTTATATAAATTATTTCTTAGAAGCCTCTACAGACGCTTTCCTGAAATCTTTCATCAGTTTAGAAAGTTCGAGGGCAGCCTTGCGTGCGCGGGTACCGGCAGCCTTGTTGCCTTTTTCTACCTGGAGTTTTGCATTTTCAGTGAAAATCGCGATCTGTTCGTTAATTTGATTTACTAATTTGTCCATGATAAATGTATTTATTAGTTGGTTGGTTGGTTTTCGTTATTGCAAAACTATACAAAAAAACCTTTTAACAAACATTCCTGCAATGATTTTAAGGTTTTTTTTGAATTTTTCAATCCCTTTTCGGCCTTGACGTATCAGGCGGGCGGCGGACGGCCCGGCTGAACCGGTTTGCCGTTCTGCGTCAGGACTATAGTTTGGGCCGGGAGTCTCTTTTGCCGGGATATTCCCGAAGTGAACTTACAAACGGAATTTTTCTTATATTTGACAAGCGGGGACCGCCGCCCGGTTCCCCGCAGTAAGTACGATGGATAACAGCTCGACATATCCCCTAATGGAGTACTTCACCCGTCAGGCCCTTCACAGCCTGCACAGGTACAGGGCCGTGATGTTCAGCCCGACATCCCCCCGTTAAGGGTATCCGCCGGACGGACCCCCCTCGCCGTAAACCACCTTTACGGTATCTTTCTCTTTATTACCCGAACTTTTAATCATTTTTTACGGAATGAACCACAAAATTTCTGTCCGTGAAGTCAGGGACTGGGTCCTGGAACTTTACCGTGAAAGCGAACGAGCCATTACACCTGCCGAACGGCGCGAACAACATAAATACGACACCCTGATCCGCCACCGTCAGGACAAGGTGTTCCTCTCAAAAATGCTGGACGAGACGTCCCAGATAAGGGACAGGCGCAAACTGGCACGGCGGATAAAACTTTTGGTGGAGCGTTACGGGGTCCCCCGGTTCCTGAACCGGCGGGACAGGTTCCTTTTCGATATGTACCGTGCGTTCGGTTACCATTTCGATTTTATCGCCATACCCATCATCAAGCGGCGGCTGCGCAAGGAGACGGCTGCCGTGATAATCGACGAAGCCCGCCCCAACCTTACCCGGCACCTGGCCTCGCGGTTCGACCAGAAGATCGGCCAGAACGTCAACCTGCTGGGCGAAGTGGTATTGGGTAACCGCGAAGCGGACAACCGCTTCAATCACTACCTGGAAGCCCTGGAATCGCCGGACATCAATTACATATCGGTGAAGATATCGGGCATTTACGCCCAAACACATGCACTGAATTACAACGAAAGCTATCCGGAATTGGTAGAACGTATCAGCTCCCTTTACCGTAAAGCCATCGAGAATCCCTACACGGACGAATACGGTAACCGGCGGCCGAAATTCATCAACCTCGACATGGAGGAATATAAGGATACGCACCTTACCATGCGGGTGTTCAAAACCGCTCTCAGTAAACCGGAATTCCGGGATTATACCGCCGGCATAGTAATCCAGGCCTACATGCCGGATGCCTGGGACCTGCAAACCGAACTGCTCGAATTTGCCCGCGAACGCGTTGCTGGCGGAGGTGCGCCCGTGAATATGAGGCTGGTCAAGGGGGCCAACCTCGAAATGGAAAGCGTGGTCTCGTCCCTGCGTGGCTGGCCAAACCCCATTTTCCCGGTCAAGACCGAAGTCGACGCCAATTACCTGAAGATCCTCGACCGGGCGCTTCTGCCGGAGAACGCGAAAGTGGTGAACGTCGGGGTGGCCTCACATAACTTTTTCACCATCGGTTATGCTTACCTGACAGGCCAGCGCAACGGCACCTCGCAGTATATGACTTTCGAAATGCTCGAGGGGATGGCCAACCATATCTGGCGCGCCCAGTCCGCGCTCGGCAACCACGTGATCCTTTATACCCCGGTGGTAAAGGACGAGCATTTCCTCAATGCCGTATCGTATCTGGTGCGGCGCCTGGACGAGAATACGGGACCGGACAATTTCCTGTCGCATTCGTTCGACCTGCGGCCCGATACCCAAGCCTGGAACTTCCTAGAGAAACAGTTCGAAGAAGCCTGCGCATTGAAAGATTCCTTGCGGACAGGCCCTTTCCGTATGCAGGACCGTACGGCACCGTATATCCCCGTTGCTCCGGCGGACATGATGGCTAACGAACCGGACACTTATTTCGACCTTGCCGCCAATCAAAAGTGGGCGGAAAGTATAGTGGACCAATGGAAAAAACCGGACGGCCATACCCCGGAAGTTATTCCCCTCCAGATAGGAGCCGGAACGGTCGAAACCGACTCCCGTGTGGATTACAGGGACCGATGCCAGGACGACCGGGTGGTAGTCTACCAAATGTGCAGGGCCGATGCGCAGCAGGTCGGGGAGATACTGGAGATAGCCGACGCAGACCCGGCCGGGTGGCGGGAATCCACTCTCGATGACCGTCACCGGATATTATACCACACGGCGAATAACCTTGCCCGGATGCGTGGCGACCTGATCGGTTGCATGTGCGCGGTGACCGGCAAGACCATTACAGAGGGCGATGTGGAAGTGTCAGAAGCGGTGGATTATGCCCGGTTCTATTCCACGGCAATGCGGGAATTCGCTCAGTTACAGGGAGTCCGCTACCGGCCTAAGGGAACCGTACTGGTGATATCTCCCTGGAACTTCCCGTGCGCCATACCGGTGGGCGGGATCACGGCGGCCCTGGCAGGAGGAAATACGGTGATATTGAAACCGGCAACGGTAGCAGCCCCGGTGGCATGGATGTTCGCACAGGCATTCTGGGAAGCCGGGGTGCCGCCCGAGGCCTTACAGGTCGTGATAACCGACCGGGAAGCCCTCCGCGTTCTGAACACTTCTCCCGTTATAAAGCACACTATCCTCACCGGCGGCACCGACACGGCACGGGCCATCATAAAGGCCAACCCGGTCACTCCCCTCTCGGCCGAAACCGGCGGGAAGAACGCCATTATACTTACCGCCAGCGGGGACCGCGACCATGCTATCCTCAATGCCGTTTGGTCGGCATTCGGTAACGCGGGGCAAAAATGCTCGGCCTGTTCCCTGCTTCTGGTGGAAGCATCGGTCTACGACGACCCGGTATTCAAAGAGAAGCTTGCCGATGCCGCAACGAGCCTTAAAACCGGCTCTATCTGGGAGATCGGTAACATAGTCGGGCCGATGATAACCAACGAGAACCACAAACTGCTGGAAGCCATCTCGACGCTGGAAGAGGGCGAAGAGTGGCTTATACCGCCACGGTTCCTCGACGAAAAACGGTACATCCTCGCCCCGACTATAAAATGGGGCGTAAGGCCCGGGAGTTTCTCGTTCCGTAACGAACTGTTCGGGCCGATGCTCAGTGTGGTTCGGATCAAGGACCTGAAGGAGGGCATACGCCTGGTGAACAGCCTAGATTACGGGCTTACTTCCGGCTTGCAAAGCCTCGACGAAGCCGAACAACAACTCTGGAGGGACAGCATCCAGGCAGGGAACCTCTACATCAACCGCGGAATTACCGGCGCGATAGTGAACCGCCAGCCGTTCGGCGGAATGAAGCTGTCGGCATTCGGGGGAGGGATAAAGGCCGGGGGTCCGAATTACTGCGCCACCCTGGTGCATTTCACCGACCGGAAAGATACCGATACGGATTGGCGCCGGAATTACAGCGAGGCCTGGCAAAATGAATTCTCCGTAGCCCGTGACATCAATAACCTTTACGGGGAACAAAACGTTTTCCGTTACCTGCCGCTTAAGAATATGGCTTTAAGGTTATTCCCCGAAGATAGCACGGAGCATGCTCTGAGGGTTGTCGAAGCGGCACGGCTTTGCAGGACCCCGCTGACGGTAAGCATCGATCCGTCGGACGAACGTGCCGGAGAACTGGAGGGTACGGGAGTGCACGTAGTGAGCCAAACGCTCGAAGAATTTATCAGCACCCTGCCGGTATATGAACGTATCCGCACTTGCAGCGCGGATATTCCCCGGGAACTATATGAAGCGGCCGGGCAGCACGACCTTTACATTGCGACCGCGCCACCGGTATGTGAGGGCCGGGTGGAACTCATCCACTATATTAAAGAGCAGAGTATCACTAACGAATACCATCGTTACGGCAGTATTACGGAGATACCGCCCGTGGAATAAAAAATAAATTTTCCACCGGGATGGCTATGCAGTAAGGCGAAAGCGACTATTTTTGCATAAAACGGGAACGGGTTATGTTTTTAGCGGTAATTTCTATGTTCATTCTTTTTACGGGAGTCCCGGCCGACACGGAGGGAACTTTCAGCGACCGGGAAGCGGCCCTGATAAATAGTGCCGGTGCGGACGGTATGATGAAAGTATTTAACACGGAGAACCCTGCAGACCTGCCCGTCCTGCGGGAAATCTGCCGGGAAGTGGGACCGGAAATAATTACCTCCCCTCTATTCAAACAGCTTATGGAGGGGATGCTGGCAACGGTGAACGACCCGGAGAATACCGGGGTCGGGATAGCTGCGCCGCAGGTCGGGGTGGCTTGCCGGATCATAGCCGTCCAGAGGTTCGACCAGCAGGACGAGCCGTTCGGGTTCTACCTTAACCCCCGGATCGTCGCGGCTTCGTCAGAAACGGTTGAAAGCCCCGAGGGCTGCCTCTCCATTCCCGATACACGGGGATACGTCAGCAGGCATGCCGCCATCACGATCGAATATAACGACCCGGAGGACTTCAGCCTGTGCCAGGAAGAGTTATCGGGTTTTACGGCGATAATTTTCCAGCACGAGATAGACCACCTTGACGGGATATTGTTCACCGATAAAATAATCGAGACCGATGGAGAAATTTAATTACACCTATATTCCTTCGCCGATGGTTTGCTGCACGCTGATCGAAGTGGAAATAAAGGGGGACGAGATAATCGGGGTTGCCTTTACCCATGGTTGCCACGGCAACGCCCAAGCCATTTCCTCTATCGTACGCGGCATGAAACCAATGCACGTTATCGAGCGGTTGTCGGGAATAGAATGCAAGGATAAGGGTACCTCGTGTGCCGACCAGCTGGCCATTTGCCTCAGAAAGGCCATCGAAAGCCGTGAAAAATGGCGTGCGAGCCTCCCATAGTCGTATTCACCGGGGCCGGGGTCAGTGCCGACAGCGGGTTGTCCACTTTCAGGGACAGCGACGGGCTGTGGGCCCGGTACCGTATCGAGGATGTCTGCACTCCCGAAGCGCTGGCTGTGAACCGCCCGACGGTGATCGAATTCTACAATATGCGCCGTAAAGAACTGCTTTCGGCCAAGCCGAACGCAGGCCATCATACTCTTGCCGAACTTGAGCGGGACTATCCCGTACGCATTGTTACTCAAAACATCGACGATCTGCACGAAAGGGCCGGCAGTACGGACGTACTGCATTTGCATGGCCATCTGCGTAAATTGCGGAGCAGCCGGGATGAAAACCTTATCGTGCCGATCGACGGGTGGGAACAAGACCCGACGGCAACTGCCCCGGACGGTTCTTTGCTGCGGCCCCACGTAGTATTTTTCGGGGAGGCGGTGCCGATGTTCGAACCGGCATGCGAGGATTGTGGCAGGTGCCGGATTATTTATCGTGGCGGGCACGTCCCTGGCGGTTTATCCCGCCGCGTCACTGGTCCGGTACGTGCGACCGGGAGTGCCCGTATTTGTGATCGACCCGGGCAACCCCGATATATCACTGATTCGCAACCCGGTAACCGTGATCCGCAAAAACTTCCCGGAGGGTATGGCCGAGGCCGTTGAATGGATAAAACACAACTACAATTCCTAACCGGTCAGGATTTACGACCGGTGGGTTCAGGAGTTATCTACTGAAATACCGTATTTACCGAGCAGGCCCGGGAGGGCGTAAATGGAGAATCTTGCTTTTTTCATACGGTTTACCTCCGGGTCTATCGAGATATTGAACGCGGTCCGCAGGTCCGTTTTTTCCAGGTTGGTATGATGGAATACGGCCCGATCCAGGTCGCATTTTTCGAATATCGCACAAGTTAGGTTCGCTTCCGAAAAATCGGCTTCCCGCAAGGAGCACCCGTCGAAGACCGTCTTTTTGAGGTTTACGCCCCGCAATGAAGAATTGTCCAACAGGCAGCCTGTAAAACCCACCTCGAAACCGAAGCGGGAACATAGATCGAACCGTACCCCGAGTAGTTTACATTCGACGAACCGCACATCCTGTAAAACCGCATCGTCGAATTTGCACAGGCTCATATCGCAATTTTCGAAACGGCAACCGGTAAACCTCGACCCGCGGATATCGGCCCCGTAGAAATTGCACCCCTTAAAAGTACATGCCTCGAACTCCCGCCCGGGTAACCGGCCGTCCGGGATATCCTCCCGGGTGAAGTCCCTGTCACAAAAGAATTCTTCCATCGGGGAGATCTATCCGAAAAATGCGTAAACGAGAAATACGGCAGCTATCATACCGGCCAGGTCCGCCACAAGGGAATAGGTTAGCGCATAGCGGATCCTTTTGATTGCCACCGAACCGAAATATAGTGCCATAACATAGAACGTCGTGTCCGTCGTTCCCTGGACGATACAGCTCAGGCGACCCACAAGCGAATCCGGACCGTCGTTGGTCATCGCATCTATCATCATGCCCCGGGCGCCGGTGCCGCTTAGAGGTTTCATAAGCATGGTCGGCAGAGCACCGACCCATTCCGTATCGATACCGCACAAAGCGACAAGGTACGTTATACCGTCCATCAGGTAATCCATAGCTCCGGAAGCCCTGAATACGGCTATGGCAACCAATATGGCAACCAGATAGGGTATTATCTTGACGGCGGTACTGAAACCGTCCTTAGCCCCGTCTATAAAAGCTTCGTATACATTGATCCGCTTTCGAAGCCCGGCCACGATAAAACCCGTTATAACCGTAATCAAAAGAATATTGGCCACGGCCGTTGCATAAGCGGCAATAACCTCCCGGTCGAAGAAGTTGAACGCCATGATAACCCCTGCAATAAAAAGCGCTATACAAGCTGCCGGGATCGTTAAGGCGCGGTCCCATAGCCGTATACGCTGACGCAAAGCCACCAGGGTGACGGCGACAACGGTGGATACCAGGGTGGCCAGCAGGATCGGGATAAAAACATCGGCCGGATTGGCCGCGCCTAACTGGGCACGGTACATGAGGATTGTAATGGGAATAAGTGTCAGCCCGGAAGCGTTGATAGCCAGGAACATTATCATCGAATTGCTGGCCGTGTCCTTACGCGGGTTCAGCTCCTGCAATTCTTTCATCACGTTTAGCCCGATCGGCGTCGCGGCATTGTCCAAACCGAGCAGGTTTGCCGAGAAATTCATGAACATACTTCCCACAACCGGATGGTTCTTCGGAAGCTCGGGAAACAATTTACCGAAAACGGGAGAACCGAACCTCGCGAAGGTCTCGATCACCCCGCCCCGCTCGCCTATCCGCATAATACCCAGCCAAAGGGCCAGCACCCCGGTGAGACCGAGGGAAATCTCGAAACCCGTACGGGCCGAAGTGAAAGTGGCGTTAACCATATCGGTGAACACCTGCACATCCCCGGTCAAAAGGAGCTTCCCAACGGCTACAATAAATGCCACGAGGAAGAACCCGATCCATATATAATTCAGCGTCATACCTATTTCGTTTTGCTGCTTTGGACGGAATCCACGACCCTGCGCAGGTTCCCACCCAAGATCTTAGCGATCGACTCCCCGCTGTATCCCCGCCGAAGCAGCCCGACCATGATATTGATGATCTCGTTGGCACCGTTGCACCCGGCGATCCCGCCGCCGCCGTCGAAGTCGGAACCTATTCCCACACACTCTATCCCACCCGTCTTGACGATATGGTCGATATGGTACAGGGCGTCTTCGATCCCAGCTTCCCGGCCGGAAGCAAGGAAGCCCCCGTAGAGGCAAACCTGTACGACTCCGCCCTTGGCCGCAAGCTCCCGTATCTGACTATCCGTGAGGTTACGCGGATGGTCGCAAAGCGCCCTTGCTGAAGAATGCGAGCAAATGACCGGCGCGGAACTCATCTCCAATACATCGTAAAACGTAGATTCTGCTGAGTGAGACAGGTCTATTACCATTCCCAGCCGGTTCATTTCAGCTACTATTTCCCGCCCGAACCGGCTCAAACCGCCGTGAAGTGCCTCCCCGACCGCCGAATCGCAAATATCGTTTGCCCCGTTATGGCACAGCGTTATGTACACAACCCCGGCATCCCGGAATCGTTCGAGTTTGGAAATATCCACACCGATGGCATAGCCGTTCTCCACGCCTAAAAAGATCGATTTCCGTCCCGTCGATTTTAGCCGGTCGGCCTCCGCAAACGAGCTCGCCTGGCCTACATGGGACTCATTCGACTTTATTTGCCCCTGCATCTGCTCCAATAGTGACATAGCCATGTCGAACGCCTGCTCCCGGCCATTCTCATCCAGCGGGCCCTGAGGAATGTAAGCGACCACGAACACGGCATCCATCCTCCCCTCCTCCATCTTCACCAGGTCTACACGGGCGATGCTCCGGCTCCCTATATCTATATGGTTATCGGCGAAAAGCATCGGGGTATCGCAATGGGAATCGACAGTCAGGTTATTGGTGTGGATATATTTGGCTTGCTTGAACAGAGCGGCCTCCCCCGTAAAGAACCGGAAGAGCGACCGCATCTGCTTGCTCCCTCCGTCGACCGCCATATTCTCCGGATGCCATTGAACGCCCAGTATCCGGTACTGGGGATAGGCCTCAATGGCCTCTATAACCCCGTCATGCGACCGTGCACTGACCCTGAATCCGGGAGCTACGGCCCTTACGGCCTGATGATGCCGGGAGTTCACACCGTCCGGCATATCCCCGACGATGGATGATAAAAAGGTTTCCGGAACTATCTCTATACTATGGCAGGGCTTCTCACGGTCCGTAAGCACTCTATGGTTCTCCAACCTACCGGGATATTGGGACGGCAGGTCCTGCCAAATATCCCCGCCAAATGCAATATTTATTACCTGCATACCCCGGCATATCCCGAGTACCGGGAGCTGCCTGTCGGCCGCAAGGCGGACAAGCGCAAAATCGTAGGTGTCCCGGAACGGGTCCACCTGCGCCGTCGGATGGGTGGGCTCACCGAAATACTCCCCGCCGATATCGTCCCCTCCGGTAAGAACCAGACCGTCGACAATATCCAGCATTTCCCGAAGCACTTCCTCCTGAGCGGTTGCCGGTAGCAGCATGGGCACCCCACCGGCCATAATTATGGATTCTATATAGGCCTGGTGAACCCGGGATGTTCCCTGGTCTATATTCACCGATAATCCTATTACAGGTTTATCTGTAGGGATTGAAGCGGGGAATGCTTTTCTTATATGGGCGGGACGCTGTTTCATGCCCTCCAAAGTTAACGATATTACGGGTTTGTCAGTATTCGTATGGCGAATATTTACCGTACCCTCTAATCATTTTCGGCGGGCGGTTACCCGGCATTGGTTATCTTTGCGCTGTAAAAACAACTTAATGGGATCAGATATGAATGAATTTCCGGATTGCCCCGTTTGCGCGGCCGACAGTGTTTACAGCGACGGGCAAATGATGATATGCCCGGTATGCGGCCACGAATGGAATGCGGATGAAATTCCCGATAGCCCGACCGCTGCGGTGGACTGCAACGGCGCCCCGCTGCAGGACGGCGATGCCGTAACGGTAATCAAGGACCTTAAAGTCAAAGGCTCGTCAATGGTGATAAAGCGCGGCACAAAGGTAAAGAGTATCCGCCTGACGGATAACCCCGAAGAAGTGGATTGCCGCATTGACGGCAGCGGTATTGTCCTGAAAACCTGTTTCCTGAAAAAATAGCCGGGGAGGCCGGGTTAAAAAAAGAAATCCCATGCAGGAAATAAGATAGGCCCCTGCATGGGAATCGATTCATCCGCAGTAAAATAAAGAATGTAGATCCTGCGGTATTCAAAATATCCATATTTCTGCGATCCCTACTACACCAAACTTCAATAGATATTTCTATAAACCCTTAATAAAACCGTCTATAACGGCCGGGAACTACCCCTAGACCCGGCCGTACATGAAGACCGTAACGGAAAACCCGTTACTACTATAAATATGTTCAACCGGCGTTTCTGTCTAAACGGGCGTGGAAAATTTTACGGGCCGTTTCTGCTTTTCCCGGGACCTGCCTGACCATCAGGTTGCCTGTCCGGATGAAATTCTAATAGAATTCTAATAACATTTTTCCGTAGGCACCGGCATTTTTCCTAACTTCGTGTTCGGAAATCGGAACCAATTATTAACATTATCTATATAATAACTATTTAAGCCCGTGCTACCAGCCGGGCTTTTTACTTTACGTGTCCCGGGAGTGGACCGCTGCGGCCGTCATGGTATTGAGAACAATCGCGAATGGCATCGTAATTGGTGTTAAAAATTGTCTAAAACAGTTACCATGAAAAAAATATTATTACTTACGGTTGCCGCAGCCATAGCGGCGATAGTTTTTTCGTCCTGTTCGACCTCGACCAAGGTCGTATCGTCGTGGAAGTCGCCCACGGCCTCAGGCACAAAAGTGGACAAGGTTCTGGTGCTGGCCATGATGGCCGACCGTGAAGCCAAGGACAATATCGAACGGATAATGAGCGCCGACCTTTCGGCACAGGGTATTACGGCCGTTACGGGTACTTCGGTATTCGGCCCCAAGGGATTCGGGAACCTTACCCAGGAGCAGGTAGATTCCCAGCTTTCGAACGCAGGTTACGACGCCATTATGATCGTTTGCCTCACCGCCAAGGATAAGGACATAGACTATGTTCCCGGTTCGGCATACGTGAGCCCCTACGGACCGACCTATTACGGTTATTACGGGCGCTACCGCTACATGTGGGACACCATCTACAGCCCGGGATACTATACGACTTCCACTACCTATGTGTTGGACGCCGACCTCTATTCATTGCCGAGCGACAAACTGATCTACTCGGCCCAGACCCGCAGTTACGACCCGTCCAATACGAAATCGCTCGCCGAAAGCTTCTCCGAGGAGATCATAAAGGACCTCAAAGCCCAGTATATTATTTAGGGAAAGTTTTTTAATAAAGGGACAGCCCGGCCGAATGGCCGGGCTGTCATGCTTTCTAACGTCGGCGGTGCAAACCGCATTCCTTATGCTCCGGAGACTCCCACCACCATCTGCCTGCCCGTACGTCCTCTCCCGGTTCTACGGCCCATGTACACGGCTGGCACCCGATACTGGGATAGCCCTCGTCATGCAGCTTGTTATAGGGAACGTTTTGTTCACGGATATAATCCCTGACCTGCTGTTCGGTCCAACTTATGAGCGGGTTGAGTTTTATCAGGTCGTTCGAGGCGTCCACCTCCACCAACTTCATATCGGTACGTGTCACCGACTGCTCCCGTCTCAGGCCGCATATCCATACGTCTAGGCCTTTAAACGCGCGCCGCAGTGGCTCGAGCTTACGCACTTCACAGCATAATTTCCGCTTTTCTATCCCGTCGTAGAACAGGTTTATACCCTCCTGTTTAACCATCTCCTCTACCCGTGAGCAATCCGGGAAAAAGACCTCTATCCGGGTGCCGTATTTGCGGTTCGTGCGTTCGATAAGGCTGTAAGTCTCCGGGAAAAGGCGACCCGTATCGAGGGTGAAAATCCTCGCCCCGGGTCGGATCCGGCAAACCATATCGGTGAGCACCTGATCCTCGAGGGACAGGCTCGACGAAAGGGCGATACGGTCCCCGTATGTCTCCAGGAAATATTCCAGGACAGTTTCGGGCGCCGCATCCGCGAACCGTTCGTTAAGTATATCTACCTGCGACTGTTTATCTATCGTTTGCCGTTGCGTCATACTGTGGTTATCATTCCCGCCCCTGCCGTCTCGAAAGTATCCTTATCCACGAAAATAAGGCTGCCGGTGGTCCGGTTCTCATTGTAATCGTCGAACACCAGGGGTTGGGCCGTACGGATGGTGACGGTTGCAATATCGTTCATCCGCAATTCGGCCACCCCTGTCTCGAGACCGAGCGTGTTAACGTTAATTTTTTTGCCGATACTTTTTACGACACCTACCGTCTCGCGTGTAGCATGGCGGATAATATATTTCTCCCCCACCGCAAGCGGCCGCTCGTTGAACCAGCAAACCGTCATGGAGATATCTTTCGATACGGACGGCTGGCGCTCGTCGGAAGCGACGAGTATATCCCCCCGGCTGATATCTATATCGTCATCGAGGCAAATACTGACCGACTCGGGCGAAAACGCTTCTGCAAGTTCCTTATCACTCTGATGGATAGATGATATACGGGAAGTACGCCCCGAGGGGTAGACGGTGATCTGTTGACCCGTTCGGGCTACGCCGCCGGCAAGGCGGCCTGCATAACCCCGGAAATCATGGAACTTATCGGACTGCGGACGTATGACATACTGCACGGGAAAGCGAAATTCCGTACCCGACTTATGCCCCACGTCGGTGGTTTCGAGTATCTCCATAAGGGTCCGCCCGATATACCACGGCATGTTGGCGGACGGGGTCACGACATTGTCCCCGAGTTTTGCCGAAATGGGGATGAATTTAACGTCCGGAAGCTCCAACTGTGCCGCCATCTCCTTATAGCTGCGCCGGATATCGTCGTAAACCTTTCCGGAAAAATCCACAAGGTCCATCTTATTGATGCAAACCACGATATACTTTATATCCAGGAGCGAGGCTATATAAGAGTGCCGTACCGTCTGTTCCATTACGCCGTTACGGGCATCGACCAGGATAATGGCCAGGTCGGCCGTCGAGGCTCCCGTCACCATATTGCGGGTGTACTGTATATGGCCCGGGGTGTCGGCGATTATGAATTTCCGCCGGGGAGTGGCGAAATACCTGTAAGCCACGTCTATAGTGATCCCCTGTTCCCGTTCGGCCCGCAGCCCGTCCGTCAGCAGGGCCAGGTTCACCTCTTCGTTGCCGGCCCTTTGGGATGCCGTCTCGATCGCTTCCATCTGGTCCTCGAATATCGATTTACTGTCATACAGCAACCGCCCGATAAGCGTGCTCTTGCCGTCATCTACGCTACCTGCGGTCGTGAACCGCAGCAGTTCCATATCGAGATATCCGTTCCTTTGGGTTGTATCCATGTCGTTGCGCATTAAAAATATCCCGCTATCTTGCGGTCCTCCATGGCGGTTTCGGAGCGTTTGTCGTCGGCCCTGCCGCCGCGCTCGGTAACCCTCGTAGCCGCAATTTCTTCAATTATGTCAACCATGTCGTTGGCCTCGGAAAGCGTGAGGCCCGTACAGCTGATGTCGCCGATCGTGCGGCAGCGTACCCGCCTACGCTCCACCGTTTCGGTCGGTTTGAGTTTCATGCACTCCTCGGCCGCAAGCCATTGCCCGTCCCTGTAAAAGACGTCCCGCTCATGGGTGAAGTAGATGGACGGCATTTCGATATTCTCCTGATATATATATTGCCACACGTCCATTTCGGTCCAGTTGCTGATCGGGAACACGCGGAAGTGTTCGCCCATGTTCTTCAGCCCGTTGAATATGTTCCATAGCTCGGGCCGCTGGTTTTTAGGGTCCCACTGGCCGAATTCGTCGCGGTGTGAAAAGAACCGCTCCTTGGCCCGGGCCTTTTCCTCGTCGCGCCGCGCGCCGCCGATGGCGGCGTCGAACTTATATTTCTCGATAGTGTCGAGCAGGGTCGTTGTTTGCAGGCGGTTACGGCTGGCATTATATCCGGTCTCCTCTTTCACCCGACCGCTGTCGATGGATTCCTGTACCGACCCCACGATCAGCTTTGCGCCTAGTTTCTCTACCAGGGCGTCCCGGTAATCTATCGTCTCCTTAAAATTATGGCCGGTATCGATATGCAGGAGCGGGAACGGTATCCGCGAGGGATAGAACGCTTTATAGGCAAGGTGCGTCACCACGATCGAATCCTTGCCGCCCGAAAAAAGTATCACGGGCCGTTCGAACTGTGCTGCCACCTCCCGAAGGACGTATATGGATTCGGACTCCAGTTCCCGTAGGTGTGTCAATTTGCGGTTTTCCATTTATTTTTGAGTTATTTCACCGCGGGCGATCAGCTGAACGCTCCCGACAGGTAATTTTTGGTAAGTTCGTTTTTGGGGTGGTTGAATACCTGCTGTGCATCGCCGGCCTCGACCACTTCACCGAGGTACATAAATATCACATAATCCGCGATACGGAGAGCCTGGCGGAGGGTATGGGTGACCATCACGATGGAATAATCCTGCTTCAGCTTGACGAACAGTTCCTCTATGGTCTTGCTCGATATAGGATCCAGCGCACTCGTTGCCTCGTCGGCAAGGATGAACTGCGGCTCCACGGCAAGGCTTCGAGCCAGGCACAACCGCTGCTGCTGTCCGATGGAAAGCCTTACGGCCGGTGTATTGAGCCTGTCCTTTACCTCGTCCCATAACCCTGCGGCCTCCAAGTAGTATTTAACGATCATCCGCAGTTTCATCTTGTTGCGTATCCCGTGGATACGGCACCCGTAAGCCACGTTATCGAAGATGGACATCGGCAGGGGGCAGGGTTTCTGGGACACCAGGCCCATCTTGCGGCGCAGGCGCGTTATATCCGTGGTACCGGCGACGATATCCTCCCCGTTGACGATAACTTTCCCGCTCAACCGGCTGCCGTCCACGGTATCGATAAGTCGGTTAAAGGTCTTGAGCAGGGTCGACTTGCCGCACCCCGACGGCCCGACGATGCAGGTTATCTTCTTATCGGGGATTGCTACGTCGATATTTTTAAGTATATGGTTGGCGCCTATATAGACGTCCAGCCCCTCGACTTTGATCTCCGTACGGTCTTCCTCACGCATGAACTTATAGTTCGGGCGGAATAGGGCCGATTTCTTGGTTGTCCCGAGATAAGCCGGCCGCAGTTCGCTCTCCAGCGTGAATGTCGAAAAGAGGTTCCTCATCGTATTTTGTTTTTTGAATACCTGTTTGTTATGAACCGGCCGGCAAGACTCAGTATCAACACTATAAGGGTCAACACCAGAGCGGCGGCATAAGCCCGGTCCTGCACTTCCTTTACGGGACTGCTCATCTGGAAAAATACGGCCAGCGGCAATGTGGCCGCAGGCTGGGTGAACGAGGTCGGGATACTGTCGGTATACCCGGCCGTGAACATCACCCCGGCCGCATCCCCGATCGCGCGACCGATAGAGAGCAGTGTTGCGGTAGCGATACCGGGAGCTATCTGTCGCAAGACGACATTTACGGTCTCGAGCCGCGTGGCACCGAGGGCGTATGCCGCTTCGAGTATATCGCGCGGGAACTGCCGGGCTACCTCGTCCATCGAACGTATAAAGATAGGAATTATCAGCAGCGTCACCACGATAATCCCACCCAGAAGAGAAGTCCGCAGTCCTAAATATATCATGATCGAGAAGCCGAACGCCCCGTAGACAATGGACGGTATGCCGAACAGGATATCGTAAGCCAACCGGGCAACATAACCTAATTTCGAATCCCGCTTCAAGTAAACGTTCATATAGAAAACAACGGGAATACTTATCAGCAGGCCAAGCAGCGTAGACCATCCAACGATGTAGAGCGACCCCACGATGGCGTTAAGGAACCCTCCCTCCTTGCCGATATAGAAGCCGCCGCCGGGCAGTTTGGTGATCATGTCCCAGCTCATGGCGCCCCACCCTTTTTCCACGATGGTCCAGATGATACTAAGCACGAAGCCGAACACCAACAGGGTTGCCCCTATCATAAGGACCTTTACCGCCTTTTCCTCTATGAATTTCACTTTCATTACCGGAACGTTTTTTCGATGCGGTACAGAACGATCCGCGATATCAGGTTGAACAACAGGACTACTACGAACAGTATCAGCGCGGCGAACATCAAGGCCGCCTCGTAGTTGGGCAGGGAGAGCATTTCGCCGTAATTATTTGCTATCAGGGCCGGGAGCGGGTAGCACGCGTCGAAGATCGAACCGGGCATCTGCGGCAGGTTACCGCAGACCATCAGCACGGCGATAGTCTCGCCGAACGCCCTCGAAATCGCCAGGACTACGGCCGCCACTATTCCGGGGAAAGTGCGCCGGAGCATTACGAATTTGGAAGTTTGCCACTTGGTTGCACCCAACGACATCGAGGCCTCCCGCAATTCGTTAGGCACCGAAGTGAACAACTCTATGAAAAGGCTCACCAGTAATGGCAGGATCATGACCCCGAGGACGATGCCCCCGGCAAGGACGGTATATCCCGCGGAAAACTCCACGAATCGCGGCGCCAGTTTGGTAGATATCCACGGCACGATAAGCAGGGTGCCCCACACGCCGTAAATCACCGACGGCAGGCCGGCCAGGATATCGAGAGCCGGGAATACGTATCTTTTAACCCGTGGTTTGGCATACTCGGTCAGGAACACCGCCGTTAACAGGGCTACCGGGAAAGCCAGCAATATGGCCAGCCCCGTGACCCACAAAGTACCCATTATAAACGGCAGGAAACCGAACTCGTTCTTGAGCGGTTTCCAGTTAGCAGAGAAGATCAACTCCCGCAGGGAGTGCTCTTCGAATATCGGAGCCGATTTTATGAAAAGCCCTATTCCCATGACGAAAACTAGCAGCAGGGTGGCAATGGTGAGAAAGAACATCACCCCGCCCGCCGTTCTGTCTTTCAGGATACGGGAATTCATTCTGCAGTCTCTTCTTCTTCGACAGGTTCCACGGACAGCGCCTCGGCAGGAAGCAATGCCAGCCCGGCATCAAGCTTATCCTGTGACAGGCCGATGAATCCCGACGGCACGTTGTATTGCTGGCCCTCGGTCAGGATAAAGCGCAGGAATTCGATAACTACCGGATTCTGCGGTACGCCGTTCGAGACGAGATAAAGATCCCGTGCCGGAGGCGACGGATACCTGTCGTTTGCTATGGCTTCGATAATATCGTCTTTGGTGGCATAAAACCTTTCGTAGTCGTCCACGCGGCCGTTCCCGTCCACATCTATGGGCATAACCACTATACCCGGATTCGGCAGCCGCGTATTTTCGTCGTAAGCGTAGGAAAGGTTATTGAGCCCGATCGCCAGCTTGTCTTTCTGGACGGCCATGGCAACGCCGGGGTCCCCGAAAACGGCCGTGCCGCCCAGGTCCTCCTGGGTCGCCCCGAGCCACTGGGCCCACGTTTCGGCCGCGCCGCACGCATCCGACCGGGTATATACGTGTACCGGGGTATCGTCCGGCGTCCCGGTCAACTGGCCCCATATCGTTATATCTTCAGTTATCCACAATCTGACGGCATTCTGCTGTGTAAGCCCGGTTTCGAGCAACTTTTCCAGTACCGGGTTGTCGGCGTTGATCGTAGCGACCACTGCATCCTTTGCCACAGCGAAAGCCAGGGCCCCCTTGGCAACCTCCGAATCGTAAACGTCACGGGAGACCATGCCCAGGTCGACGACCTGCGCCAGGGCGTCCGTCATTCCCTTGCCCGCTCCTCCGGCGGAAATGTCTATCTTTACGTACGGATGGAGCTTGCGGAATTCGTCGGCCCACTTGACGGCCAGCGGATAGAGCGCGAACGCGCCCGAAAGGGATATTTCGCCCTGCAATTCCCCCTCGGGAGCCTTGCGGTTATTCCCGCAGGAAAGCGCCAGAGCACACCCTGCCAGCACTATGGCCGTTTTTATGAACTGAACCGGTCTATTCATATTCCACGTATTTCTATAACAAGGCAAAGTTGGGCCGAAGTACGGTAAACATCAATACGGTAAAAAGCCTAAAAGAGAGGATTTAGACTTACGCGAAGATAAGTATAAAGCCTTATCGTCCGTAATTTTACCGATGCCGATAAAACAAATACCGCCGGGATATTCCCGGCGGTACTTCATCCCACTTTTTACGGGTTTCAATCGAGTCTCTTGATCCTCAGGTTACGGAACTTTACGAGCGAGCCGTGGCCGAGGAACGCGACGTGGCCCTGTTTGTTCTTGAGGCCCGCATGACCTTTCCCGTCGAGCGTACCGTTCTTCGAGGCCTCGGCGATATCGCCGTCCACTATAACCACCCCGTTAAGAGTGACCCGGATATGGTTGCCGTTGGCATATATCTCTTCATAGTTCCATTCCCCGAGCGGTTTGAGGTGCCCCCGCTTGGCCGGGATAACCCCGTAAACTGACCCGTGGTATTGGTATTCTTCGAGGTTGGCATATATCGGGTCGTCGTCATCCAGTATCTGTATCTCCATGCCGACGTAAGCCGGGTCCCCCTCGTCCGGGGTGCGGATCCCGATTCCGTTATTCGCACCGGGAGTGAGCATGAACTCGAACCTCAATATAAAGTCGCCGAATTTTTCTTTCGTATACAGGTTGCCTCCGCTTCCGTGAGAGGGATACAGGACGATATTCCCGTCCTCGGCAATGTAATCGGCCGTATTTCCGTACCATTTATCCAGCGTCAGGCCGTCGAACAAGGGCTCGAAGCCCTCGGCACGTTCCTGCTCGCCCACCTCGTAAGGTTCGACCATGGGTAATTCCTTTATGTAAATATTTTTATGTGCGATCCGGGTGGTATGGCCCTGGAGCTCGATCTGCTCCACAGGGAATACGGGACGGCTGCGGTCCCAGAAGTTCTCGAGGGGAACATTGTCAGTAACCAGATCGCCGTTCAACCATACGCTCACCCTTTCGCCTTTCATCACGATGCGGAACGTATTCCACTCACCGGTCGGATTATCGGCATATACAAGCGGTTCGCTCGGGTTGACGGCATTATTGTACAACCCCCCGGAGCCGACCTGGGCGCCTACATCGAGGCGGTCGGTACGCCATATCTGCACCTGAGGAGTCCCGCGTAAGTATACCCCGCCGTCGGCTTCGGCATCCTCGGGATAGAGCATCCAGTCCATATACATCTCTATATCACCGTACATGCCCTCGGTACAGATATTGTCGTAACCGTCCCCGATATAGACTATCGAGCCGTTCTCGACAGTCCAGTTCCGCCGCATCAATTCGTCCGCTTCGGCCTGTTTGCGGGCCAGCTCCTTTTCGTCCATTGCGGCACGGGCGATCGGGTTCTCCACGATACCTTTCCATCCGGTAAGGTCCACGCCGTTAAATAAGGAAACAAAACCGCCCTCGGAGGGTATCTCCGCCATATGGTTAGCGATAGCCTGACGGAGGTAGCTGGCATCCGGATTCGACAGTGCACCGCTGGCTTTATCGAGCAATCCGCGCACTACCGGCCCGTACCAATCCGTGTTGGCCAGGGCGATGTTCATAACCCCTTGCGCAGCCATATCCCGTACGCCGGCATCGCTGTCTTCGAGGAACTCCCCGCAGAAAATGAGTGCCTGGAATATCGGCAGGTTACCCGCTTCCATTGCTATATAAGAGCGCACGGTGCCGTCCGTAGCCAATTCAGTGGCCGCACGGTATTTCAGCAGTTTGCGTTCCGGAGTAAGGTCTGCGGAAGCGATGGAATTCACGAACGCATGCAGGGCCTGCTGGTTTCCGTCCTGTTGTGCGATCTTAAATAGGTATTCGGCGGCTTCCGTTCCGGCGGTGGCAGAGAAAGCACTGACTATTTCCGCTTTCCCCCCGGCGTTCTCGCTCGAATAGGCATCCTGCACCATTTCGAGTGCCGCCGGCATTCCGGTAGAAGCCAGTAGCCTGTAGTAGGACTGTTTGTTAGATGATTTATCCATATTACTACGGAAGAGATTCAGTTTAGCATCCCCGTCCATTCCGTAAGTGGCATTCAGGATAGCATCCTGCACACAAGGTATCGCCTCACGGGGTGCCTTGTCAAGCATCCCGAAAAGGGTCGGCAGCTCTATGTTTCCAGATACACCCGGCAACGCGATATAAGCGGCGGAAGATATTTCGGGAGTTTGGTCTGCCGTTGCCTCGATAACCAACGGAGCGAATTCGGCCAACTGCCTAGCACCTAATACCGTAAGTATCGCCGCTTTCCCATAACTACCGGCCGAAGAATATGCCTCCGCGACACCCAGCTCCTCCCCATGGAAATTTGCCGACAGCAGTGCCGAGGTGGCAGCATCGATAACCCGCGCAGACGCATCCCCGGCCATTACTTCGAGCATAACCGCCGCGATCGGGTAAGACTTGTTCAAAGAGAGCGCTTCGATAGCCGCAATAGATGTCTCTTCGTCGGTGCCGGTTACATAACTTGCGAAATAATCCCCGTAACCGTCGCTGTTCGAGGCTATAAAATGGAAAGCGTCCGCCCGGGCTTCACTGTCCTTAAGATTGGCCGATTTAGCGGCAACCCGGTCCAGGAGCGATTTATCGGCGTAAGCCGAGATCACCCCGAGCATTCCGGCCCTGTAGCTGCGGTCGGGGTCGTCAAGTGCCTTTAGGACTTCCTTGTCGAGGTTCTTTCCGCCGGCCGCCGCATATATTTCGAAAGCGGCAATGGCGCGGGAATTTTTCCCTTTAGATTTGGCGTCGCCCATTAATTTTTTTGCCCGCTTTGCGGCGTCGCCCCTGTCGGTATCCATATAATTAACGAGTGCCGCCTCATAGGCGAAGATTGCGGAGCCCGTAGCGTCAGAGAAATTCTCCGACCGGGTGATCGCACTCAGCCTGTCGACCGCTTTCTTTTCCCCGGTACCGGCCATAGCGTAATAGACCGCTCCGGTGTCAGCACTGCCGTCGCTCAACCATTTCTCCAGCTGCGGGTAAATGCCCTCCAGCCGCATATAGCCGGCGGCATCCGCAAGGGCGGTCGCCTCGCCCTGACCATCCATCACGGCGTTTTTCACCGCCTGCCGGGCATCCGGCGTACCGATAACCGCAAGGGCGTATAAGGCAGGTTCGCCCAACTGCCCGTCGGTAATATAATTTACCAGGACCGGCACACTCGTATCGGACCCGGCCCGGGCAAGGGCCTGGATATAGAATCGTTTGACCTCGGTGTCCGCAGCCTTGCCGAGCCCGGCTATGATACCCTGCTCATATACGGCCCTGGCCGCCTCGTTCCCGTTGTCGCCGGTTACATAATAGCAAAGGCCGTTAAGGGCATAATTTACGGGGACATTGTTCACATTGTCGAACATCCCGGTAAGAAGCTCCATCCCGGTCGCACCCGTGGCGACAAGGTCGCCCATGGCAATGTCCAGCGTCGCGGCATCCTTTGCCGGGAGCATCGCCAGCGCATCGGAGACCATCGTATTGGCCGTCCGGTTGGAACTCAGCTGGGCCGGGGCGGTACAGATGCCCGTTGCCAGCAATAATATAAGTAGAATCGTTCTTTTCATGGTCGGATGAGATTTTTCTGGTATGCTAAATTTTCCACGGCGAGCGCATCAGTTCGTCTAACAGTCTGTTCGCGGCGTCGTCACCGATAAATTCCAGCTTCTGCGGGTCGAATCGCAGACTGCGGCCCAACCGCAGGGCTATAACGCCCATATTGACGATGGTGCTCGAACGGAAGCCGTTCTGCTCGTTGAGGACGAATTTCTTACGGGTACGGACACACTCCACGAAATCCGTCTGTTGGGGAACAGGCTCGGGGAACTGTGCAAGTTTGCGTTCCCAGTCGGGGATATCGCAACGGAAACCGGGATAGACCTTGCCTCCGGGACCCTCGATATATGCGTCGTCGGGACTGCCGTGATCCTCACCGTAAAGGATTATCTTACAGCCGTCGTCATATGTATATTCTATCTTGCGCCAGGTGCCGACAGCATCCGAATGTTGTTGCGGAGCGTCAATCTCAACCAGCACGGGACTGGTATCGTCCTTGCCGAGCAGGTACTGCACGGGGTCGATATAATGCTGTCCCATATCGCCGAGACCGCCGCCGTCGTAATCCCAATAACCACGAAACGTATTGTGGGTACGGTGTTGGTTATACGGTTTGTATGGCGCCGGACCCAGCCACATATCGTAGTCCAGCTCTTTGGGCACGGGCTGCTCCTCGAGCTGTTCCTTGCCAACCCAGAAGAATTTCCAGTTGAACCCGGTATGTTTGCTGATCGTAACTTTCAGCGGCCAGCCGAGCATACCGCTGTCCACCAGTTTTTTTATCTTCGCCACCGTAGTGTCCATCCCGTAGAAAGTATCGGCGAAGCGGAACCAGGTATTCAGCCGGAAAATATTACCGTTCTGGCGAACGTATTCCATAACTTTCTTACCCTCACCGATGGTGCGGGTCATCGGTTTTTCGCACCAGATGTCCTTGCCGGCTTTCGCCGCCTCGGCGGCCATTATGCCGTGCCAGTGAGGGGGTGTGGCTATATGGACGATATCCACGTTCGGGTCCTCGATCAGGTCCCGGTAATTATGATAGGTCTTTACGTTACCGCCGGCCTGGATAAGGGCGGCGTCGAGGCGGTTGGTATCCACATCGCAAATGGCGGTAAGGCGGGTTCCGGCATATCCGAAGTGCCCCCGGCCCATATTGCCGACCCCGATCACACCTTTGGTCAACTGGTCGCTCGGGGCAACGAAACCATTGCCCAATACATGGCGGGGAACTACGGTAAGAGCGGTTAGTCCCGCAAAAGTTTTGATGAACTGTCTTCTCTTCATCTCTGTTTTGGGTATTATTCAGATTATTTCTAAGAAAGCTTATAAATATAGACAAAATAAATAAATATTTTTAGGCAATACAAAATAACTTAACCTTTTTTGTTTAAAATAAGAAAAAATAAAACCGCCGTCCGCCGGGCTTTATGGCTAAGTTTTTGAAAGTTTAACAGTTCGGGAACACCACCGAAAATCAAAAACATAATTATATGTCAAGTATCAAAACCGTAAACCCGGCCACGGGAAAAGTAGATAAAGAGTTCGACGTCATGTCCGACGGGCAGGTCGAAGAACTAGTAACAAAGGCGGACCAGGCGTTCCGCACATGGAAAAAGACGCCGTTCGGGCAGCGGGCGCAGTTGCTCCACATGGTTGCCAATATCCTGCGGGAACGCAAAAGCGAACTGGCCCGGCTCTTTACCACCGAGATGGGCAAGCTGCCGGCCGAAGGGGAGCTGGAGATAGACGTATGTGCGGCTATTTTCGACTATTATGCGATGAACGGGGAGGATATCCTCGCCGACAGGCAGATCCATACCGATACGGGAAGCGCTTTTATCACCTACGAACCCATCGGGGTGATACTGAGCGTACAACCGTGGAACTTCCCGTTCTACCAGATAACCCGCTCCGCCGCCCCGATAATCATGGGCGGCAATACGATCTTGTTGAAGCATGCCTCAAACGTACCGCAGGCGGCCGAGACGATGGAGCAGATCTTCAAGACAGCCGGGACGCCGGAGGGTGTCTATACCAACCTGTTCATTCCCGGGGAAAAGGCTTCGGAACTTGTCGCCGACCCGCGGATTAAAGGCGTGTCGCTTACCGGCAGCGAACCGGCCGGTTCCAGCATCGCCTCGATGGCCGGGAAATATATTAAACGGTCGACACTCGAGCTGGGCGGCAGCGACCCGTTCATCGTAATGCCGGATGCCGACCTGGATGCCGCCGTTAAAACGGCCTGCATGGGCAGGCTGTGGAATGCGGGCCAGGTTTGCATATCGCCCAAGCGCATAATCGTTACGGAAGACAAGGCGGAGGAGTTCACCGCCAAGGCCAAGGCCTTGTTCGAAAAAATAAAGGTCGGCGACCCGCTGGACCCGGCTACCCAACTCGGCCCCCTATCGAGCGAAAAAGCTCTCCAGGGAGTTTTGGAACAGGTAGCTAAAGCGGTAGATCAGGGTGCAAAACTCGTCCTGGGAGGCAAACGGATCGACGGTCCCGGCGCGTTCATGCAACCCACTATCATCACAGGGGTCGAGCAAGGCACCGATGCTTACAAAGAGGAGATATTCGGTCCGGTGTTGGTTATCTACAGCGTCAAGGATATGGAAGAAGCGGTAAGGCTTGCCAACGACACCGACTTCGGCCTCGGCGGGACAGTTTTCGGAACGGACGTAAAAGAGGCCGTGAAGATAGCCCGGCAGATCGAAACCGGTATGATTTATATTAACCATGTGACCAGTCTGGCGCCGCAATTCCCGTTCGGGGGCGTTAAGCACTCGGGTTACGGCCGCGAACATGCCGAATACGGTATACTGGAATTTATGAACCCGAAGCTCATCCGGGTAACAACCCCGGACGCGGCATACTGACACTCGTATGGACATCGACAAAATAGAGCCGAAAGAAGACAGCCTCGAACTCGAGGCCGACCGGATCCAGGAAGAGATACGCCGCAACGAACCCAATTACCATGACGATCCCGACAGCGACGTACTGGTCGACGAAAGGCCCGGGGTACCGAACGGAATGTTCGGCGACCACGAGGACGATTTCGATATAGGATAACAACCCGAAAGTCAGATATCGCTGATACGGAATACCAACAGGCTGGTCTGCTTGTCGATCTCGTTATAGAGGCGCTCTTCCTCCCGGCGCACTTCCCCTGAATAATCCCCATCCCGGAGACGGGCCTTATTCAGCAGGTCACATAGGGAGGAGAGCAGATCACGGATTCGGGATGTATCATCGGTAAAGGTATCGTCGAGTCCAAGGTAATCGAAAAGGGTTATTATAGTGCCGAAGCGGTTCGCCGCAACCTCTAGGGAGTTCATCAGTAACTCCCTTTCTTTTTCGGACAACTGCCCGCGCTGGACCTGCCGGTCCACCTGACGCAACTGTTCCTGCAGGTCGCCGATACGGTGTTCGATAAGCTCCTTTTTATCCTGGCGGACCTCCATCTGCCGGTCGAAGACCCCGGGGATATAGACCGCCAGGAAAATGGTAACGATAAGTGTGGCGACGTCGATGATATTGATACTCTCTATCATCGGGATATTGTAGTAATGCCTTATCGCGATCCCGGCGGCCGTGCCGAGCAGGAATATTGTCCCATAGAGCAGGTATTTCAATCCCCTGTCCCTGCGTTGGACCGGTGTCTTTTTAGCCATTGCGGTTGCCTTAACGGTTTACCGGGCAAACGCAAATTAGGCACCAAACGTCCTCCCGGTTACATGAACACGTCACGCAGGGACCCCGGAAGAACCGGCATAGCCCCGTGGCAGCCGCAAATATAAGCCGAGACATCCACGGCCAGCCGATGGACATCCCTTATGTTCCATCCGTGGAGATAGGCGGCCGTGAATGCCGCCGTGAAAGAGTCACCGGCCCCGACCGTGTCGGCTACGTCCACCTGCGGGGTGGGAAGCACGGACTCCGACTCCCCGTCCGTCACATAACTGCCTGAAGTACCCTTGGTAAGCACTACGATATCCAGCCCGAACTTTTCCCGAAGCGTTGCCGCGACCTGCTCGAGGGAACCCTTGAGCCCGAACATTCCGGCAACGACCTTAACCTCCTCGTCGTTAATTTTCAGCATGTTCGCCAGCCGCAGGGACTCTTCGATCACGGCTTTATCGTAATAATCGCCCCTCAGATTTATATCGAAAATCCGCAGGCTCCCCTCCGGCATGGCCGAAAGGAACCGGCGTATGGTTTCCCGGCTGTCGGGACAACGCTGTGCCAGCGTCCCGAAACAGGCGGCGGATGCTTCACTGGCGAGCCGCTCCATCCGGTCCGAAAAGAATATATAGTCCCAGGCCACTTCCTCCGTAATAGTGTAGGAGGGTATACCGTCCCCTAAAAGTTCCACCTGAACCGTTCCCGTAGGGGCGCCGACCTGTTCGAGCAGGAATTTCATCCCCCTTTCTTCCAGAGTTTCTATGATTTCCTTTCCAAAAGGATCGTCGCCAACGGCACTCACGGCGATCCCCTCAAGCCCGAACTGCGAAATATGGTAAGCGAAATTGGCCGGAGCTCCCCCGAGCACCTTTCGCACGGGAAAAACATCCCATAGGATCTCCCCGATACCGATAACGGTCCTCTTTATATCTTTATCCATCCTTATGAAGTTTTAAGGCAAACAATGTAGTAAATTTTATGCTTACCCGCTATATAAACAAAACTTATAAGGTTATAAATTAATACTCTCGTTTTTGCAATTTTAGACCGGGGACAACGTTTATATTTGCAGTACAAAAAACCAAATCAAAAATAAAGATTATGAGATCATTGATAGGAAGACCTGCACCGAAAGTCGACGCTACCGCCGTGGTTAACGGATGCGAAATAGTGAACAATTTCACTTTGGACCAGTATAAAGGAAATAAGTACGTGGTACTGTTCTTTTACCCGATGGACTTCACGTTCGTATGTCCTACGGAACTGCATGCGTTCCAGGAAAAACTCGGCGAGTTCGAAAAACGGGGTGTTCAGGTCGTCGGATGTTCGGTGGATTCGGAGTATTCCCATTTCGCCTGGCTGCAGCAGCCCAAGAACAAGGGCGGCATCCAGGGGGTAACGTACCCGCTTATTGCCGACTTCACCAAGACGGTATCCGAGAATTTCGGGGTGCTTGCCGGTAACTACATGGCCGACGAAGAGGATTCGCTGCTCTACGACGGCAACCCGGTGGCTTACCGCGGGCTATTCCTTATCGACAAGGAGGGTATCGTACGCCATTGCGTGATCAACGACCTGCCCATCGGACGTAACGTCGACGAAGCCCTGCGGGTGGTTGACGCCCTACAGCATTTCGAAGAGAACGGCGAAGTGTGCCCGGCCAACTGGACCAAAGGAAAGGAAGCTATGAACGCAACCAACGAGGGAGTATCGGATTACCTCTCGAAACATTAAGATAACGGTTAATCCGGTTATGCAAACAATGCCGCCCCGAGGGGCGGCATTGTTGTTATGAGAGCATCATTCAATGGAATACCGGAGCCGGGGATGAAAGCGACGGGGTGCCGTCCCCGACGACCGGCCAACCGTCCACCCAGTCCACCCGGTCGAGCATCAGTTGCCGTCCACGGGCTATCTCCACGTCCACGGCATGATACAGTATCCAGTCGGTGCCCTCGTCGTCGGTGATTATCTCGGAGTTATGACCGGGGCCCTTGAAGCGATCGTTGCCTTTGATAACTATTTCATGGCGGTTGTCGAGCATCAGGTTGCCGTTCCTGTCAGTATAGGGGCCGAATAGGTCGGCAGAGCGGCCGACAACCGTGGTATAGGTGCTGTTAACTCCCTCGCAGCAGGTACCTATGGAAGCGAACAGGTAATAGTAACCGTCTTTTTTATGGATATAGGTGGCTTCGTAAGCCCGCCCGGCTATCTGTTCGACCGACGCTCCCGGTTTTACCGACAGGCCGTCACTCTCCAGCTCGATACCGAACAGGCCGCTGAAACTCCCCCAGAACAGGTAATGCCTGCCGCCCTCCTCGACATAGAACGGGTCTATGGAGTTCTTCACCCCGGTATTAGCCATATCCACGAGTTTGCCCACGTCCGTATACGGGCCCGTAGGTTCCTCGGCCCATGCCGCACCGATACCGGCCTGTTCTTCCCCACCCCATGTGGACATGGAATAATACAGCACATATTTCCCGCCGATACGGTTTATAGACGGGGCCCAAATGCCGGCACCCTCCACGAAGCCGGGACGACCCTCTGACGTGAATGCCGAAGCGACCCGCTCCCATTCGATAAGGTCCGCCGACCGCATTACGGGGAGGCCCTGGCAGTTCTCCGTAGCGAAAAGATAGAAAAAACCGTCCCCACCCCTGATGAGGGACGGGTCGGGGAGGTTCATCGGTGAAACCGGGTTTTCATACCGTCCGGCCGGACCGGCCGGTAAAGCCGCCTGGGCGGTAAATAACGAAAGGAGGATAAAGAAGATAGGTTTTTTCATAATAATAAGGTTTACGCCCGTCGGCACCCAAATTTAACCATATCCTCCGGAAAAAGAAACTCAGCCGGGATTATCGGCCCGTTGGTGTCCGGCCATTAAAAATGCATGGTAATTGTATTAGATAACCTTGCAGGGGTTGCAGGGGGCTGTAAGCGACACGCCTTTTGACGACATCCGATTATAAATTTGATGTTGCGCTTCAGGGTACGGACGATAAGGGAGTGCGGTAAAATATAGCCGTTACAGCCCGGTTCCGCCATCCGGCGCAGAGGTTGATTAGTGAGGTTTGAAATGTAGTTAACAGTTGTAATCCGGCTTGTCGCGCTACGGTTTCCTCCCCCTGTTTTTTTGGTAATCCTTTTTACGTTACATTATATGAACGAGAGCTATTTTAACGAGCTTTATCCCGAGCAGGACGGGCAGACCCCCAAGGGCATCGAGACCGAAACCCTGCTCACGCCCGATACTTTCGTGGAAGACAATGCCCCGATCACGGAAACCTGTGGCTGCGGCGTATCGCCCGAAGAGGTTGAAGAAGCCGTACTGGAAATTAACCCGGATATAAACAGCATGGAGAGCCGTGGTTAACTGCGAATCCACTCTATCGAGAACAAAATAAACGCATATAAGTTATGTCAGAAAATAAATCGTTCGGGAACACACTGGACAACTGGATGAACAAGGCCGAGGAATTCCTGGACGGCCTGAAAGACAAAAGCACCGGTTACGGCAAGCAGCTGACCGACGTGATCTCAAAACTGGACGATGCCGCCCGGGCCGATAAGCACGACGTGAGCCGGGAGATGCGGGAAGCCAAAAAGGGAATACGGCAGCAGTACGAGGAATTCTCCGACCGGCTTGACCGCTGGGTGGACCAGATACAGCAACGGGCCAAACAGTCCGGCGATATAACCACGGAACAGCTCGAAAGGTTCAAGCAGAAAGCCGAGAACCTTAAAAAAGATATGAAAGCCGAGGCCTACAACTTCGAGAACGAGGTCGAAAGGCGATCGGACAAATTCTCTGACGGTGTGGACCGCATAATTGACGACCTGAAGCAAAACGCAGCGGCCGGCGGCCGGGAAGTTACGGGTACCTCGTCCGCCGACGGGGCCGGTAACTACGAGGCGGCCGACCTACATGGCACTCCCCATAACTATTTCGACCGGATGGAAGAACATACCGAAAACACCAAAGACCGGATCCGTGAGGGAGTGGAGGAAGCAGAAGAGACTTTCCGGGAAAAACTCGACGAACTCACCAGGAAATACTGATATCAACCCGAAAGGCCCCGTCACCGGGGCCTTTTTTATGAATTGTGGGAAATGTAGTCCGAGAAATCCTTCTCGTAAGACTCCCCCACCGGGATACGCTTATCCCCGATGATCACCTGCTTTCGCTCCACTGCAGCGATCTTGGACAGGTTGACAATATAGGAGCGGTGGATGCGCATAAACCTGCCGCGCGGAAGTTTCTCCTCGTAATTTCGCAGGCTCCCGAGTGTCATGACCGGTTTGCTGTTCCCAGTATAGATCCGCACATATTCCCCCCGACTCTCGATAAAGGTGATATCATCCAACTCGACCGGGATTATCTTATACTCCGACCGGACGAAAATCCGCTCCTGCGGAGGCACTACAGGGCTGGTGGTATTTCTCAGGAGGGTAAACTGCCGCAGGGCCTTTTCGGCCGCCCGCAGGAAATCCGGATAACCGATCGGCTTTAGCAGGTAGTCCTGTGCATCCACCCGGAATCCCTCGACAGCATATTCCGAATAGGCCGTTGTAAAGATTACCATTACTCCCGGGCCGAGGGACTTGACCAGCTCGATTCCGTTCAGGTCGGGCATGTTTATATCGGCGAATATCAGGTCGATTTCCGCGTCCGCAAGGGCATCCAGTGCATCCAGGGCACTGGAATACAGGCCCTCCAGCACGAGGAACGGCGTTTGTTTTACATACCGTTCGATCTGGGCCAGGGCCAGCGGTTCGTCGTCGATGGCGATACAGCGCATTTTCATATCTCAAGGGGGATTTGGAGGACGGCCGTAAATTCACTTTCATCCTGTTTCAATTCCAGCCGGTAGGAGTTGCCGTACAGCAGGGTCAGCCTTTTCTGCATATTTTCCAGCCCCATACCTTTGGGCCCGTCCTGGTGCCCGGGCAGGCTATTGCGGACGGAATATACGAGCCTGCCGTCCCGTATCTTCAGCATGGTCCGTATGTATGACTCCTGCCGGTAGCTAATACCGTGCTTGAAAGCGTTCTCGACCAGGGTAATAAGCAGCAAAGGCGGTATCCTGGCCTCGGGAAGCTTCTGCGGATATACGGCATCGATGGAGACGTTCCCGGAATAACGGATGCTCATTAGCGACACGTAATTACGGATGAATTTGACTTCATCCTTAAGGGATACGAACGTTTTGTCGGTCTCATACAGGATATACCGCATGATCTTCGAGAGCTCTATGATGGTCTCCTTTGCCTTTTCGGTATCTATGTCCACAAGCGCGTGGATATTGTTCAGTGTATTCATAAAGAAATGGGGGTTCACCTGCGCTTTCAGGTAATCCAACTCGGCCCGCAAGTTCTGCCGCTCGAGTTGTTCCATTACCCGGGAATCGTTCATCGTCTTGAACATAAGGCGTATGGCGACGTTAAAGCCGACGATGACCAATGAAAAAATGAGCATCGCGAATGCCGGGCCCCATTTAACGGGGAACGGCCGCGGCGGCAAACCGGGCCGGAACTCACGGTAGAGGGAGTCCGCCTCCGTCGGACGAAGCCCGGGAGTATCGCCCGGAGGCATCCGGAACTCCCGGTACGGGGGGTTACCCTCCGGCCTGAACGTTCCGTAGGGAGGACCGCCCTCGGGTTTTAACGCCCTGAAACAGAAAATATAAAAAACGAACAGTACCGCAATGGAAGATACGGCCACGGCGGTATATAACCCGTACCGTTTTTTCAGCAGCAGGCGCGGTATGAGCAGGTAATTATTAAAAAGGAACAGCAGGAACAACGGGATGGTCCTCAGCCAAAAGCGCCCCACGAGATGCCACTGGATGACTCCCTCCTCTCTGTACCCGATAACCGTAACGGCGAACACTACCAGCCATATAAGGTAATATATGATATTCTCCGCTATTTTCTGTCCCCGTTTTTCCATTGAAAGTATGCCGCTCGGGCAAAAATAATATAATAATCTGCTATTAATACCCTTTGCAGTCGTTTACCACCGGCCCGGACCCATGGAAGAGGAACCGAGCGTGGTGACCATCGAGCTTGCGGTGAAAGATTCCGAAGTGCCGCCCGAATATCCGGCGCCGGAATAAAGCCCGTATTTACCGGTTCCCCCGGTGATCTCGCCGCCCGTGGTCAACGTATAGTTTCCGCCCTGCTCCATATCAGGGCTGCTGACCAGTAAAACGGTACGGGAAAAGGTTCGCGGAGCGGCGAACGTTAGTATCTCG
This sequence comes from Alistipes sp., assembly GCA_021201825.1. Lineage (GTDB taxonomy): Bacteria > Bacteroidota > Bacteroidia > Bacteroidales > Rikenellaceae > WRDF01. Next base: position 182,153 of record JAJQED010000003.1, on the reverse strand, counting down.
CCCGAGGTGGATTCCAGCCGGAAAGTAGCGAATGCAGACGAATTGCTGTATATAACCGACGGCTGCGTACAGGCACTTGCAGTCGGGGTGCTGGTATCGCCGCCCAGGCCGATAAGTATTCCCCCGGTAACGGAGAAGCGGCTGTTATCGCAGTCGAAACCCGCTTCCGGTGCGCTGGCCCCAACCGAGATGACCGTACCGCCGGTAACCGTCAGGGTGCCGTTGGAGTCTATGCCGTCGTTGGTCGAGCTGTAACAGTATATGGTGCCCCCGTCGATCTGGATATGGTCCGATGCATTCAGGCAGTCGTCGTAAGCTCTGATATCGAGATCGCCTCCCGTAATATGCAGGGTGGCCTTGCTTTCGATACCCTCGGCCTCGGTCCGTGAAGTGCGGACGGTTATTGTCCCGCCGGTGATGGTCAGGTCCCCTGTACTCTTTATTGCTTTGGCAGCCGTATCGTTGTTGCGGTCGTAAACATACTGGTCACCGGTAGTAGTCACTGAAATTACATCGCCGGATATTAGCAGTGTGCCGTCCACGTTGATCCCCTTACCGCCCTTGCCAGTACTGACGATGGTTATATCGCCGCCGGTAATGGATGCGTTGCCGGAACATTTTATCCCGGCGCAAGAGGAAGTGTCGTCCGTATCCCAGATGGCGTCCCCGGCGGTGTACAACTCAAGTGTTCCACCGGAAATCTCCAGGTCTCCCGAGACGTTTAACGCTTTGGAGGCATTGCCGTAAACGGTGGCCGTCAGGTGGCCGCCGGTAACGGTGGCATAGTCGCTGCTCTTAACGGCATGTCCTTTCTGGTCGGTGGTCACGATGGTAATATTACCCCCGTTGATCTCGATATAGCCTTTTTCGCATTCCAGGCCCTCACCGGCCGAGCGGGTAGTGACGGTGCCGCTGTTGATCTCTATATAATCATTTGAATGCATGGCATCGCTCGCGGCCTCTTTCACCCATATTGTACCGTTATCGACCCTTAGATAATCGTCGGAACAAATACCGTGTTTGTTTTTTCCACGTACCTCGAGGGTACCGTCCCCGCTGAAAACCAACTGTCCTCTGCTGTAGAAAGTGCCTTTCATTTTCTCATCCCCGAAGAAAATATATTCCTCCCCGTCTATCAGGCAGTTGTTGGTGCCGTCCTGCAGGATCACGGACCCTTTTTTGCCGCACTGGATATTAATTGCGGCCCCGTCGGGATTGGTGATCCCCACCCCGTTCAATACCAGGTTGAATTTATATTCCCCGTAAATCTTCACGGAACCGTCCGTAGCGATCCCCTGGAGTACGTATGTCAATTCCGTACCCGTGATGGTCGATTCCAAGACCACATGCTGACCGTCGATATTTACCGTAACCCCTGCGCCCTCGAAAGGGTTGGTAACGGTCACTCCGCTGTCGGAAAAGGCAACCGTTATCTGGTTGTCGTAATTGACAGACTGTGAGTTGGGCACCAGTTCATCGTCGCCCGGGTCCCCGGGATCAGCCGGAATGACGGGCTCCTCCCAACCGTCTGCCCAATCGGTAACGACTTGGCCGCCCCCGTTCTGATCGGGATATACCGCATCGTCCGACGAGCATGCCCAACACAATAGGCCGGCTGTAATTATAACGGCGAAAAATCTTCTTTTGAGAATGGGTACATATTTCATAGTGGCCGGTTTTTCTAATAAAAATAGCCAAACCGGCCGGCCGGCTGAAACTTAATCAACAAATGCCCGGATTTTCCCGGCCAATACCCGCAAAACCGGAATACACCTACCGGATAAATGTCCGTTCGATGGCGGTTGTATTGCCGCAGTTGTCGGTTACCCGCACAACTATCTTATGTTCACCACCGTTGTAGTTCACCGACGAGGAATCGAAATAATGGGTGATGACCGCCCCCTGTTTCTCGAAGATGATCCATTGTCCGTCGATCTCCCCCTCGTAGGATGCCACCCCCGAAAAATCGTCGCTCACATTAAAAGATATGCTCTGTTGTCCTTTAAGGTCGGCACCGTTGGCGAAAGACGGATTGACGGTAGGGGCCTTTGTGTCCCTTACCACGGTAAATAGCCCGAAGTTACGGGTCGATGCGCTGACCCTGCCGTTGGAATACTTGCCACCGACGTAACTGAACTTTTTGCCGTCCGCCGAGACCCGGGCTATGCAGAGCCGGGAAAAGTCGTCCGATTCGCCCGGAACGTCTATACTGACGGTCATGGCGGAATGCAGCGGTGTGTTTTCGTCATGCACACGGTAGACAGGAGTAAGCGGTCTGAGTGGGGCTGTCCTGGGATTGACCGTTACGGAGTCGGTATACTGGCGGTAATATATGGGTTCATACAGGGAATTAGCGGGAATACTTACCTGCAAACCTTCGCCGCCCCGGCTGAACGAGCGCCGGTTATCGACCGGGATACCCTCGGGTATTGCAACCGGCTGTTTACCGGACCCGAGGCAAACCCGGAACGTGAGGACCGAAGTGTTCCCGTTGTCGTCATGTGCGGTTATCTTAACCTGCCGCACCGTATCGTCGTTGCAAATTATGGCTCCCCGATCCTTTACCCCGCGATAAATCGGCATCCGGTTCCCGTCCTGGACGGCAAGCCGTATAAGTTCGTTCCGGGAGCCTTTTTGCATCCCGTAATGGGTGAATGAATTTACGTACCGGGTATTGTCGAACAGGAAGCTGTCGAGCCGGTAGGAAAATACCCTCTCTCCGTCCAGCTCCATATCAACCCCGTAAATACCCATCGTATTGTTCGTATCGTTCTTCCGGTCCGTAGCCTCCAGCACGAAATAGCCGCATGGGCTGAGTTTGAGTGCCGTGGTGTCGGCCAGGTAGTAGACCCCCCGGGAAGCGGCGGCAAGTTCGAATGACCGTGGCCGGGCATTCACGGGAACAACGTTCACCGTATCCACGGCGATGTAATGCAGCCGGACCAGCATCGGGGGAATATCGTCCTTGATATCGTAAAAGCCCAGTTTAGCGACGTTATGAACGCGTTGGGACGGGGTGTCGCGCAGTTCGAAATGCAGATGCGGCCCCAGAGAGCTGCCCGAATTGCCCGATAACCCGATCCGTTCCCCCCGCCTAACCTGAAACATTCCGGGCTCGGGATAGAGGTCTACACGGTGCTTTTTTAGACGTATACGCTCCTGCTCCACATACTGCTCGACCTCGGGTTCGAACCGCTGCATATGGGCATAGACCGAAGTGGTGCCGTTGGGATGGGCAATGTAAAGCACCCTGCCGAAACCCGTCGGGGAGACCCCGATACGGGCTATATACCCGTCGGCTACGGCAAACAGCGGTTCCCCCTCCTTGCCGCCGGTTTTGATATCGATCCCGGAATGAAAATGGTCCGTACGGGCCTCGGCAAAATTGGCCGACAAGAGCAACCGGAGATTCATAGGTGGTACGTAATAATCTTTCGGAACATCGGCAACTCCCTGTGATTGAGCCGAATTAGGGTAAAAGGCAAACAATGCGGCGGCGACCGCAAGGAACATAATAATCCGCCAATGGCTAATCTTCGTTCTCATCTCTATATTTTTCCTTAATTATTTTTTCGACTTCTTCCAGGACTTCTTCATACCCGTATCCCTGCGAAGCGGCATACCTTACAAGCTTACCCTTGAGGTCATAAACATCCTTATAACTTGTCCTCCGCATTTTTTTTTCCAGGAGAGAGTACAACCGGTTAACCTTACCGTCCAGCGAACTGAGGCTCACCGTCACTTCCGTGATTATTTCCCGCGGTATTCCTTTCGCCGAGAGTCCCCGCGAGATCTTATAAGGGCCCCACCCGCTGAAGTTGACCTTATCGCGGACGTAACTCTCCGCGAACCGCCTGTCGTCTATAAAGCGGCTGTCGGTAAGTTGCTTGAGTACCGAAGCCCGCTCGTGGTCCGGAACTCCCCATCGTGCCATAAGGCGTATGGCATCACCCGTGGACTTTTCGCTACGGGAACAAAGCCGCATAAGGGCCGAGAGGGCCTGGGCGGCTGTTTTCGCCTTAGCCCCCGCACCTTTTTGTTTTATTTTCCGGCCTTTATCCATCATTAAACGGCTAAATTTTCACGGCCCGGACCATCCGCTCCTTATCGTTGATGTCCCTGCGCACTTCCGTTTGCCTGAAACACCTCATAAGCATTCTTTCGACATCCTGCGCAAAACGCTCATGGACCTCAAAATAGAGCCTGCCACGGGGCTTGAGGTACTCCGTGGCGAACCGGGCAACCGCATCGTAATAGTGCAGCGGCTCGCTGTCGGGAACAAAAAGCGCACCGTGCGGTTCATGGTCTGTTACATTCCTGTGCATCGAAGCGGCCTCCGAGGAGGGTATATACGGGGGGTTGGAAACGATAATATCGTACATATCCCGCACACCGGGAATATCGCAATATCCCTCCGGCTCCAGGATATCGTTAAGGGCGAAATGTACTTCAACCCCGGCGGCCCGGGCGTTATGGCGGGCAAAGACGAGGGCTGCCTCAGAAATATCGGTGGCGGCGACGACGGCATTATCCAACCGTGCGGCGAGCGTTACGGCGATGGCACCGCTTCCGGTACCGATATCCAGAACGGAAAGGGTCGGGCCGGCATCGGAGACTATCCATTCTACAAGTTCCTCGGTCTCCGGCCTTGGTACGAGGACTCCCTCCCCCACCGAAAACCGCCGGCCACAGAACCATGCCCCACCGGTGATATACTGCACCGGCCGGCCGGACCGCAGGTCCGATAAAATATTTTTCAATCCGTGAGCTTCCACCGCCCGGTCCCCCTCCAAAGCAAGGGCAAGCCGGTCTATCCCGAATTTTTCAAGGAGGAGGTATCGCGCCGCAGACGCGGCCTCCGGGTCGTCATAAATCCCTGAAGCGCAATCGTAAAGCACCTTATACAACTCCCCGGCCGTCATTCCTGCAAAGATAAGCCGATTTTTTCGGGTGGCAGGAATATTTGGTTAAATTTGGGATCAAAAGTACCGAGGGATGAATTACCGGCTGACAAGAAAAGAGTTACGGATAATCGAGAATACCAAAGCGGAAGGGGAATTAGCTGGCGCGGAAAGTATGGAGGGTTCAAGCGGCAGTACCCGGATAGGCTTATGGAAAAAGATAAAGCCCTATTTGTTATTTTTGGTCATTATGCTCGTGCTGGCCATTGCAATGAGAGTGCTGATCTACATCACGCACGGATAAATCATATCCCCGCAGGGAACCGCCGGCCGGCAATGGTAAGCCCGCCCCACTGGTTCACCTCGTAATCTTCCCGGGCGATAAGTACGCCGTCAGCACTCACGCTCAGGGTCGCATCGAACGGAGGAGAGTCCTTAATGGATTCCGAGTCGGGAAAAGTATTGGTGACGGCGTAAACGTAGACTTCGATATGGTGGCACGGATCGCTTTCGATCATGGCTTTGCGCGCGGAGGGATCGTAACCTTTTGGAGACTCCCTGCGGGCGCCGTATTCCACGTCATAGACCCTGTCCGTGAAATTTTTGAAAGAAAGGGTGTTGCCCTGGCTGTCGCAACTTACGACCATCATGTAGAGATTGAAGCGCCACCACTGGGGATAGCCGCACACCAACTCCACCACGTACCTCGTTCCCTCCTTAATCATAAAAAATGGTATCTTAGGGGTATCCTTGTACAAAGGTATAAACTATTATTTGCTTACCATAAAAAACGGTAAAACTTTGCATTTACACTATTATTATATACCTTTGTGTCCTGTTTTTCGGGGCGTATTATGAGTGTCGAGAGGAAATACGATATAGCCTATAAAGGCTTGGGTGAGGGGAAGCACGAATTCGTCTTCGGGATGGATAACGGGTTCTTCGAATCGTTCGCCAATCCGGAGGTCCTCGGCGGGGAGGCAACCGCCGAAGTGACGCTCGAAAAACTTCCCGCATCGCTGATGCTCACGGTGGGTATACGGGGCCAGGTGGCCGTAGAGTGCGACCGCTGCCTTGGAGAGTGTTCGCTTCCGGTGGAATTCGAGGGAAACCTTACCGTGAAATTCACCGACGAACAGCTTACCGAAAGCGAACGGTATGACGGCGAGGTGATGTGGCTCGGGTACAACGACGGGGTCCTTAACCTTGCCCAGTACCTTTACGAGAGCGTCATCCTCTCCTTGCCTTACCAACGGGTACACCCGGAGGGTGAGGACGGTGCGGCGGGGTGCAACCCGGAGATGCTGGAAAAATTCAGCATAATCAGCCAGGAGGAGTTCGACCGGCTCACAGGGCCGCAGGAACAGGAAATGGCCGACAATCCCGAATGGGAGAAACTGCGCAAACTTAAAGAAGAAATGGAATAACCGGCCCTGCCGTGCCCCCTTTCGGGCGCCGTTATCAAACGGCCGGGAAAGATCCGAAGTAGAACTATAACATATAAATAACAATGGCACATCCTAAACACAAGGTCTCTTCGACAAGGAGGGACAAGAGAAGAACCCACTACAAAGCAGCCATACCTACCATCGCTGCCTGCGGGAATTGCGGATCGGCAGTGCTTTACCACAGGGTTTGCCCCGAATGCGGTTTCTACCGGGGTAAGCTCGCCATCGACAAAAAAGCGGAATAGTCCGGCCATAGGGCCAGAACCGCCGGTGGCTTTAGAAAAAGTTACGGCACGATTTGTCAAACCCTGACCAACAATGTATGCTGAGAATCGGTATAGACGCCATGGGAGGCGACTTTGCTCCCGAAGCCGTAGTCAAAGGGGCGCTTGACGCCTCCGGGGAACTCCCCGATGGGAGCGTACTCGTGCTTTTCGGCGACAGGGAACAAATAATACGGGAACTGCGTAAGGAGGGTTGCCCGGAAGACGCGTTCGAGATAGTCCATACCACCGAGGTGATCGGCATGAACGAGCATCCGGCCCAGTCGTTCGTCAAGAAGAGCGATTCGAGCGTGGTGGTCGGTTTCCGCCATTTGCAGGAGGGTAAGATCGACGGGTTCGCCAGCGTTGGAAATACGGGGGCGATGCTGGTCGGCAGTATGCAGACCGTAGGACAGATTGAGGGCATTATACGCCCGGCAATCTCGGCGCAGATCGAGGCCTCGAACGGTAAGTCTTTCCTGTTGCTGGACGTGGGGCTTAACGTGGACTGCAAACCCGAAGTCCTTTACCAATATGCGGTTATAGGGAACGCCTACGCCCAAAACATAATGAACCTGGACAAGCCACGGGTAGCCCTGCTAAATATCGGCGAAGAGAAAGAAAAGGGTAATATAGCCACAAAAGCCGCCTATGAGCTTATGGAGCAGACCGAACAGTTCGATTTCGTGGGCAACGTCGAATCCAAGTACATTTTCACGGGCGAGTTCGCCGACGTGGTTGTTTGCGACGGCTTCGTAGGAAACGTTATCCTCAAACAGGCCGAGGGATTTTACGAGATCGCCAAGGCCAACGGGGTCAAGGACGAATATATAGACAAACTCAACTACGAGATCGTCGGCGGCACCCCGGTGCTGGGCATCAACGGCAACGTAATGGTAGGGCACGGGTGTTCGAGCCCGTTCGCCGTCAAGAACATGATCCTCCAGACGGAAAAGACAATCAAAGGGCGCCTGGTTAAGAAACTTTGTGAAATTTTTAATTGATGTCTAAAATTACTGCAGCAATAACCGGCGTGGGGGCTTACCTGCCGGACTATATACTCGACAATTTCGAACTCAGCAAGATGGTGGATACCTCCGACGAGTGGATAATGTCGAGGATAGGCATTAAAACCCGCCATATCCTGAAAGGCGAGGGCCTCGGCACATCATATCTGGGTGAACACGCGGTCAAGGACCTGCTGGAGAAGACCAATACCGACCCGTTGGATATCGACCTGCTTATCTGCGCCACGGTCACTCCCGACATGTTCTTCCCGTCCACGGCCAACCTGATCAGCTACAAAGCCGGATTAAAGAACGCGTTCGGTTACGATATTTCCGCCGCCTGCAGCGGCTTCCTTTTTGCATTGGTAACGGCATCGAAGTTCATTGAAACCGGCGCCTATAAAAAGATAATAGTCGTGGGGGCCGACAAGATGTCCTCCATCGTGGATTACGAGGACCGCAGTACATGCCCCATTTTCGGTGACGGCGCGGGTGCGGTGCTTCTGGAGCCAAATACGGAGGGGCTCGGGCTGCTGGATTCGGAACTGCATTCGGACGGCGGCGGCGCGCAGCACCTGCATATGAAAGCCGGCGGCTCGGCATATCCCGCCACTATCGAGACGGTTAAGAACAAATGGCACCATATCTATCAGGAGGGCCAGGCTGTTTTCAAGGCTGCCGTCTCCAACATGGGTGACGTTTCAGCAGCCGTAATGGAGAGGAACAACCTGACAATCGATGACATCGATTTCCTTGTTCCCCATCAGGCCAATATGCGCATAATCGATGCTACGGCCAAGCGTATCGGCCTGCCCAAAGACAAGTGCATGGTCAATATCGAAAAATTCGGCAACACTACGGCAGCCACCCTTCCGCTCTGCCTTTGGGATTATGAGAGCAGGTTGAAAAAAGGCGACAACCTTATACTGGCCACATTCGGCGGGGGTTATACATGGGGAGCAGGTTACCTTAAGTGGGCTTACGACGGCGGGGATTTTTCGAGGTAAAACCACACAGCGGCGATTGGAAAAAATAAGATAGTTCTTATATTTGCACACCCGTAAGGGAGCGAATACAATTTTATAACGGTTCCATAGTTCAAGGGATAGAACGGAAGTTTCCTAAACTTCAGATTCTGGTTCGAGTCCAGGTGGAACTACAAAGAGGCCCAGGGCCTCTTTTTTTATTAGCTAAAAAACGGCTCCCGATTGATATTTATCTGGTCACACGGAAGAAAAAGTCAAAATAATGATTAAATTTACATTGTTATAAGCCCAGAAGCCGAACCAGCTGCTTAGGGGTTAAAGGGGTAGGTCCATGACCTGCCCCTTTTTTATGGTTTTTCTCAAGCATCTCCGCTTTATCGATACACCGGAAACCCCCTATCTTTCTTACCAAACTGTTCGTGGTATCTAATTTGCCCTGTTACGGTAAGTTATAACCTGTAAATCGTATATTATGGAAGAGAGACTGGAAGAACTGGATTCATTGATAGAGCAATTGGAGATAAAACTGGAAAAGGCCCTCGTAGGCGGCTCCAACCACGAAGTAAGCAACCTTAAAAAGGAGATCAAAAGGTTCAATACCGAGCGGGACCAGATCGAGGAAAAGCTATACTCGTGCTCCTGCCAAAGCTGACAAACACAGTGTAAACCGAGCTTTCACCGTCCGGCGGATATGTTATCCGCCGGACGGTTGTTTTTTAAGGGTTTCTAATGGAATTCTAACGGTATTCTAAAAGGTTTCTAACACTACCCGACTGGCCGTTGCCCTACTTTTGCGGCAGCAAAATCGAAGTCAAAGGAAGCGGATAGAGGTTGAATTATTTTTTGAGTCGACCTTTACCGGTCCAATTACGAACCGCTAAACCAGACAATTATGAACAGAACGACCCAACGGCTCTCGGCAACGGCGGCACTTGCCGGAGCGATCATCCTCGCCGGCTGCGCAGGATGCACCCGAAACCATGCGAATACCGTATCTGCGGGCTATTATATGGCCGGCGATACCGTTTATATAGAACCCGGCGGGATTATGGCCCCGGCCATAAAAACCGCTCCGATCGCAACCGGAACCGTATCACGGGAGGTTGAAGCGGCAGGGACGGTCAAACCTATCCCGACCCAGTATGCCTATATCGCTCCCCCTTTCGCAGGGCGGGTTGTCAAATCGCATATCAAACTGGGCCAGACTGTTGCCCGCAATGCTCCGCTGTTCGAGGTGATCTCGCCGGATTTCACGGCCGTCCAAAAAGAATACCTGCAGGCCCAGTCCGAAGCCGAGTTCGCGCGGCTCGACCTGAAACGGAAAGAAGACCTGCTGAATAACGGCGTAGGATCGCAAAAAGATTACGAGGAAGCCCTGAATGCCATGATGATAGCTGAAAAGGAGCTGGAGAACGCCAAAGCGGCCCTGTTAATATATAATGCCGACCCGGATAACGTGGTCCTTGGTCAGCCGCTGGTAATACGCTCACCGCTAAGTGGTACGGTTATCGAGGACAATATTATAACGGGCCTCTACCTGAACGAGGATACCGACCCGGTAGCCGTCGTTGCCAACCTGGATGCGGTGTGGGTCTCGGCGCAGGTAAAAGAAAAGGATATCCGTTTTATTAACGAGGGTGACAGTATCCTGATACGGGTGACCGCGTTCCCGGACGAGGTGATCAAAGGAACCGTATTCCATGTGGACGAAGCGGTAGACGAAGAGACCCGATCGATCAAGGTACTGGCAGTATGCGACAACCGGGATGAGAAACTGAAACTGGGAATGTACGCTACCATTACGTTCCGTCCCTCGCCCGATAGCTATACCATCATACCGGAACGTTCGGTGCTTCAAGGCGCGGAGACCGGGTTTGTCTATATCAAAGCCGACGAATACAGCTATGTCCGTCAGCCGGTGGAGGTCGATTTTTCCAACGGCGGCATGGCTTATATCCGTGACTGGCCGTACGGGCAGGCCGATGTAATCGAGGAGGGGGGCTACCTGCTTATCTGATCACCTTTAAAAAACGAGAATCATGCTGACCATTATACAAAAGAGGTGGGTTATCGCCTCCCTGTTCGTATTGCTTTCGCTTTTCGGGTACTACTCCTGGACGCAGCTTACGATCGAGGCATACCCCGATATTGCCGACGTAACCTCGCAGGTAGTAACCCAGGTACCGGGACTGGCCGCCGAAGAAGTCGAACAGCAGATCACCATCCCGCTGGAAAGGGCCCTGAACGGTGTGCCGGGAATGCACGTAATGCGAAGTAAAAGTACGTTCGGGCTCTCGATGATAACCATTGTTTTCCGGGACGGTGTGGAAGACTATTGGTCCCGCCAAAGGGTTCAGGAGCGTATAAACGAAGTGGAACTTCCGTATGATGCGGTTGCCGAGCTGGACCCGCTGACCTCCCCTACCGGTGAGATCTACCGTTACATCATCGAAAGCGACCGCCACTCGCTGCGGGAGCTCACCGACCTGCAGAACTGGGTGATAATCCCCCGGTTGAACCAGGTGCCGGGAGTGGCCGAGGTGAGCAATTTCGGGGGGATCACTACACAATACCAGGTAGAACTCGACCCGAAAAAACTCGAACAGTACGATATAGCCCTCGACGAAGTGATCGAGGCCATCGAGATGAACAACTATAATGTCGGGGGAAGTATCCTGAACCGGGGCGACCTGGGATATGTGGTACGTGGGATAGGGCTTATTACCGGACTGGACGACCTGGGGAAGATAGTGGTCTCGAGCAACGACGGTGTGCCGGTTTTCCTGAACGAACTCGGGGACCTCAAATACGGGAACCTCGAACGTAAAGGAATCATGGGTTACTCCGATCGCCGGCGGGAATATTCCGAGAGCATCCAGGGGATCGTACTGCTGCTCAAACACGAGAACCCGTCGATAGTCCTGGACGGCATTCACAAAGCCATCGATGAACTGAATACCAAAACCTTGCCCGAAGGGGTGAATATCCATGCTTTCCTCGACCGTACCGAATTGGTGGATACCACCCTGCGTACGGTATCGCATACCCTGATGTCGGGAATGATCCTGGTTATCGTGGTACTGATAGTCTTTTTGGGCAACTGGCGGGGAGCCTTACTGGTAGCTTTCACCATTCCGATTTCCCTGCTGTTCGCTTTCATCCTGATGAAACTTACCGACATCCCGGCCAACCTGCTGTCCCTCGGGGCAATAGACTTCGGGATCATTGTGGACGGAGCCATCGTTATGATGGAGAGCATACTGAAGAAACGTGAGGACCATCCGGACGAACCGCTGTCGGAAAAGAGCATTGCGGCGCGGGTAAAGGAACTGGCCAAACCGATAATATTCTCCACGGTCATTATAATTACGGCCTATCTGCCGCTCTTTGCATTCGAACGGGTGGAGCGTAAACTGTTCGCCCCGATGGCGTTTACGTTCAGTTATGCGATGATAGGGGCACTTCTGGTTGCCGTGTTCCTTATCCCCGGTATCGGCTATGCCATCTACCGTAAGCCGTTGGAGGTCAAGCCGAAAAAGTGGCTCGAAAAGTTAAAGGAGGGTTACGGGCGGATTACGGACCGGCTGCTCAGCCGTCCGAAGATCGTGCTTCCATATGCCGCCGGGATACTGGTGATCGGGATAACGCTGTCGATAACCGTCGGGAAAGATTTCCTGCCGACTCTCGACGAGGGTTCTATCTGGCTGCAGGTAACCTTGCCGCCGGGAATATCGGTTGATAAATCCAGGGAGCTTTCGGATACGCTCCGTGCCCGGACCCTGAAATATCCGGAAGTGACTTACGTAGCCGTACAGGCCGGCCGCAACGACGACGGCACCGACCCGTTCACACCGTCCCACTTCGAGGTCTCCGTAGGGCTGAAACCATATAAAGAGTGGCCGCGCGGCAAACGCAAGGACGATCTGATAGCGGAACTGGAACGGGAATATGCGAGCCTGCCCGGATTTAAGGTAGGGTTCAGCCAGCCTATGATCGACGGGGTGATGGATAAGATAGCCGGTGCACACAGCGAGTTGGTGGTTAAGGTCTACGGGAACGATTTCGCCGAGACAAGGCGGATCGCCGAAGAGATCGAACGGGTGCTCAAAACCGTAAAAGGAGCCGTGGACGTGGATATTGACCAGGAACCGCCGCTGCCCCAACTGCAGATACATATCGACCGGGACGCCGTAGCCCGTTACGGGTTGAATTTTTCGGACGTCGGGGACCTGATAGAGATAGCCATCGGCGGCAAGGCCGTTTCGCAGATATTCGTAGGTGACCGGGTATACGACATCACCTGCAAATACCGTGAGGATGCCCGGGACACCCCGGAAAAGATAGCGGGATTGATGCTTACTTCACAAACCGGGGCAAGGATCCCCCTTTCGCAGGTTGCCGACATAAGGCTTGCAACGGGCGAAAGCACCATCACCCGGGAGATGAACCGGCGGCACCTGACCGTCAAACTCAACCTGCGTGGCCGCGACCTCTCGTCTTTCCTCAACGAGGCCCGCAACGTTATTGAAAAGGAGGTAGAATATGACCACAACCTTTATGAAATAAGCTGGGGAGGACAGTTCGAAAACCAGAACAGGGCATATAAACGGCTGTCGATGGTCATACCGCTTGCGCTGTTGGTCATGTTCGTGCTGCTTTACGGGGCATTCGGCAAATTCCGCCAGGCGGGGCTCGCCCTGACAATTGTTCCGCTTGCGCTGCTCGGCGGGATGGCGGCGCTCAACATACGGGGAATGACACTGAATGTATCGTCAGCCGTGGGTTTCATCGCCATGTTCGGCCTCTCGATACAGAACGGGGTGATAATGATATCGCATTTCAACGCCCTTCGCCGGAACGGGATGGCCCTGTTGCCGGCCGTGGCACAGGGTGCACGGCACCGATTCCGGCCCGTGATGATGACCGCCATAACCACCATACTGGGCCTCTTGCCGGCGTCGCTCGCATTCGGGATCGGCTCGGACGTGCAGCGCCCCCTGGCGACCGTAATAGTTTACGGACTGATGTTCTCGACCCTTATCACCCTGTTTGCGCTTCCCGCGCTGTATTACCTGCTTGAACGTAAATTCGATAAACCGACCGAAGATGAAAACGACCTTTAATATATTTATAGCCGGCATCTTTCTGGGCTTCCTGCCGGTAAGCGGTATTGCGAACGGGCAGGGAGAGGTACCGGCCGTTACCGAACCGGCATTATTTTTAGAAAATGGTCCCACGGACCAGTCTCCGGCCGTTTCCTTAACTTTCGAGGAGTATCTCGAAATGGTAATGTCGCGTAACCACGGGCTTGCGGTCGAGCGGTTACGCGTGCCGATTGCCGAAGCGGAGATCAAAGCCGCAAGGGTGGCACCCGATCCCGAATTTGCATTCGAGGGGGCAGGCGAGATGTACTCCATAGAGTTGGGTTATACGATAGAGTTCGGCCGCAAGCGGCGCGGCAGGATAAACTATGCCAAGACATTCGCCGAAATGGAAAAGTCGGAGTTACGGCTCTTTACAGCAGAACTACGCCTCGCGGCCGCCGAAGCATTTATAGAGGCTATGGCGGAAGCCCAAATGCTCGAGGTCAAGAGGAGTTCATATGAATATATGCTCGAACTGAGCGGATCGGACAGCCTGCGCTTCCGGGCCGGGGAGATCACCGAGAATGAGGCCCGGCAGTCGGCGCTCGAGGCCAATACGCTTCTGGGGGAGGTTTACCAGCAAGAGGGGGATTACCTTGCCGCACTGGCGGTCCTGGGCTATTTTACCGGCATTTCATCCGACACACTGGTAATGCCTGCCGGGGTGATCAGGGACGAAATGGGGGAAGTTTCTCTATCCGCACTGGTAGCTAACGGGCTTGCCAACCGCGTGGAAAACGAACTGGCCATGCAAAGCGTGGAGCTGGCACGCCGGGAACTGGCCGTGGCCAAATCCGAGCAGAAACCGGACGTGGATATATTCATCGGCTATGAGCGTGACTGGAAAGGCTTCTACAATTCACGCAAATTATTAAAGGGCGGTGTGACGATCCCGCTCAAGTTCTCGGCCGTGAACAAGGGTTCGGTACGTGCCGCCGGCTACGCGGTGGAACAGGAGCGGCGGCAGGAGATGAACGTGCATGCGCAGATCGAGACCGAGATCGTACAGGCTTTCCACCTGTACAACGCGGCCCGGAAGACCTATAACCATTATCTGTCAGGGGTAATGGAACAGGCTCGCAAGGTCCTGGACGGGGCCGTTTACAGCTATATGGCCGGGGAAACGGACCTGCTCGAAGTTCTGATCGCCCAACGGACTTATAACGAAATCCGGGAAGAGTTTATCGAATCGGGTAAGGAAGCCCGCCTGGCTACGGTAAACCTGATGTTCGCCTGCGGGATGCTCTGATACCCGGTACATAAACCCGCAAAACAAAGGCGGCCCCTGCACGAGGGCCGCCTTTTCGCAAACCTATTATAACTATTAAGTGAAATGAGTGCTTGTTATTCTTCGGCTTCTTCAACTTCTTCAGCCTCTTCGGCAGTGTCTTCTTCGGCTTCCGGGCTGTCATTCAGCATGAAAGATTCTTCGGCTTCTTCAACTTCTTCAGCCTCTTCGGCAGTGTCTTCTTCGGCTTCCGGGCTGTCGTTCAGCATGAAAGATTCTTCGGCTTCGGCCTCTTCCTTATCGGATTCCTTGTCGCAATCGCCCTCACCCTCGCATTCGGGGCTGTCATAGAGCATGAAAGCTTCTTCGGTAGCTTCGGCTTCCTCGGCCTCTTCGGCCTGCTGTTCTGTCTGGGGTTCTTCACCCTCCGGGCTGTCGGCATATGCGTAAACGGTAGTTCCTGCGATAAAGAGAGCTGCTAATAAAAGTACCTTTTTCATGATTATCGTTTTAATGGTTAAAATTCTACATCGGTGTCACTTTTACTTATTCAACCGTAATGCCATTCACCGACACTGCAGAACTATATCACGCATTGCATTACATATCAACACCTTACAATCCATGCCAAAATTTATTCCGGGCGGGAATTGTTGTGGAATGTGTGGAAAAATTCCACACCCGGGTGTGGAATTTGTGGGGAATGGCGGTAAGGATTAATTTTATACTTTTGGAACGCGTGGGAACGTTCATCTAATATGGCGCGAAGTTACGAAAGGACCATACGATGGAAAGCCATCGGGATTTATATGTTCATCGCCGTGATCTGCATGGCGGTGAGCCTTTTCATTTATAACCTTAGCCGTAACGTCAGCAGCCAGAAGCAGCATATCGAAAACTATTATGGGCTGCTGCGGATGACCAACCAGGTATCGTTCGCCGTGTCCGAGGCCCAATCAGCCGCCAACCTTTACCTTACCTCCAAGAACAGGGCACACCTGGTCTCATTCCGCAATAAGGTTACAGAAACCGAGCAATTGATAGATTCCCTTACATATCTGGGCCGCCTGACCGGGGACACATCCAATATGGGCCAGTTAGGCCAGATCGGGGAACTGCTGTGGCGCAAAGGGGATATTATTTACCACCTGAATACCCAGCTGGGCAGCTATAACCCGGTGGATTCGATTGCCAGCCGGTTATTCATCTATGAAGATACGCAGGCGCCGCCGTCGGTAAGCGATTCGGTTTTCCTGCTCGGCAGCCGCAAGAACCTGCTGGAAGTTATGTCAAATACGTTCCTGCCCGCACGTTACCGGGATTCGCTCCTCACGGCCTACAGTATTCCCCCGGATACGGTGGAGATTGCCCGGGAGGATTCGATCAAAATAGCCGCCGGGGTACGGGATTATGTCGAGGAAGTCCGGACGGGATACTCCTCCAACCTGCGGGAACTGGAACGGCAGATCAACAGCCTGATGCGGACCGACCAGGAGATTTCGGCCCAGATCATAGAGGTGCTCAACTGGTTTCACCGAAGCACCATGCAATCCACCATTCGCCATATCGAAGACAGCGAAGATACCATTCAACGGAATTACCGTTATTCGATGGGCGGTATTATAATGAGCCTGCTGCTGATAACCCTGCTCGTTATATTGATAATAAGCGATGCCAACAAGGGACAGTCTTCCCGTGCGGCGCTCGAGCGGGCGAACAGGCGCATCCGGGAGATCATGGCCAGCCGCCATAAACTCCTGCTCTCGGTGTCGCACGATATTAAAACACCCCTTAATGCCATCCTGGGCTACCTCGAACTTTGGAAAGAGGGACAGCATCCGGAAGACAGCCAGCTGGAAGCGGCCCAGATGTCGGGTAAGCATATCGGATCGCTGGTCAACAATCTTCTGGAGTTCTCAAGCCTCCAGCAGGGGATTTCCAAACCCTCCCCGCAGCCCGTCGGACTGCTTTCGTTCTGTGAGGAAACTGCCGGGATCGTGCGGCCGCTTGCAACCCGTAAAGGATTGACATTCATCACGTCGTTCGAGGTCGATCCCGGACTTAAAGTTTCGGCGGACCCAATGAGGATCAGGCAGATTATCCTCAACATACTGTCTAATGCCGTAAAATACACCACGGCGGGAACCGTAACATTTGAGGCCGGTTACCGGGACGGCAACATCCGTATCTCGATCTGCGATACCGGGTCGGGTATCGGCCCTCAAGATATGGAACGTATTTTCAAGCCTTTCTCCCGGCTGGACGGCAACCGGGCGCTTGCCGAGGGACACGGATACGGGATGTATGTAGTAAAGGGCCTGGTGGAACTTCTGGGCGGGGTTCTCGATATAGACTCGACTCCGGGTACCGGGACCACCGTAAAAATAGAAATCCCCGCTACCCTGACAGGACCGCCGGCGGAGAGCCGGACCGATTTGAATACAGCTCCTAAAAGGATATTGTTCGTAGACGACGATACGGTACTGTTGCAGGTACTTTCTTCGTTCGCCGTTAAGTCGGGCCACCGGGCCGAAACCACTTCCCGCCCGCAGAATATTATTTCGGGGGTGATGGACCTGGCGGGATATGACATGGTTATTACCGACATGGAGATGGGCACCTTTTCGGGAACCGGGATATTGAAAGCGGTACGGTCACGGTATCCGGGCATGCCGGTATATATAATGACCGGCAGGACGGAGATAACCGCCGCCGTAGCCCGGGAAATGGGTTTCGACGGCTACCTGGGCAAACCGGTTACTATCGGCTCGCTACGAAGTGTGACGGGCGATGCTGCCCCGAATGCTCCCGAACCCGTTTCGCTCCATGAGATGTTCGACCGGGAGACACTGCGAGAGATCACGGAAATGTTCGTCACCGCTTGTACGCAGGATTTCAAGACCCTCCGCTCGGCAGTATTTCGCCGGGACCATCGCAAGGTCCGGGAAATATGCCACAGGTTATTACCTCTTTTCACCCAGTTCGGGGCCGAAGAATGTGTGGAAGTTCTTGGACGGCTGAACGGTCAGTCACCCGAGACCCGAGGCAAAACCCAGTACTGGAAAGATGTAGAAAGGTTGATCGAAACAGGCTCTGATTTTATAGATGAGCTGGCCATAGAGGATGTTGCGGAACCCTAAAGATCGATCCCGTACTGATGGATTTTGTTATATAATGTCTTACGGTCCACCCCCAGCATTTTGGCCGCTTTGGATTTGTTCCCTCCCGCCCGGCGGATAGCGGAGATAATTCGATCCTTTTCATCCATAGGTTTCAACGGTTCTACACTGCCAGTCGCACCCAAAGCCGGACTGTCGAACACCGGCAGGTTATCCGGTTCGACCATTCCCCCCTCGGCAAACAGTACAGCCCTGCGCACGGAATTCCTCAGTTCCCGCAGGTTGCCGCTCCACCCGTGTCCGTTAAGTACCGCCACGGCCGGACGTGAGAATCCACTGATATTTTTCCCGAGTTCCGCATTGGCCTCGGCCAGGAAATGCTCGGCGAAAACCATGATATCCTCCCGGCGTTCGCGCAGGGGTGGGACGGTTATCGCAAACTCGTTGAGCCGGTAGAAAAGGTCCTCCCGGAATCGCCCCTGCCGGACCGCCGCCTGCAGGTTCTCGTTCGTAGCGGCTATTATCCTGACGTCCACTTTTATATCGGTAGTCGACCCGATCCGGCGGACAGTTTTTTCCTGTAAAGCCCTAAGCAACTGCACCTGAACCTCATAAGGCAGATTGCCGATCTCGTCGAGGAAAACGGTTCCCCCGTCCGCCTCTTCGAACACTCCCCGCTTATCGTTGACGGCCGAAGTGAAACTACCTTTAAGGTGTCCGAAAAGTTCGCTCGGGGCCAACTCGGAAGACAGGCTGCCGCAATCGACGGCGATGAACCGCTCGCCGCTCCGTTTACTCCCTTTATGGATCAACCGGGCGGCATACTCCTTGCCAGTCCCGCTCTCACCGCAGATAAGAACAGTCATATTGGTAGGGGCCACAAGGTCGATATGCTTGTGCATGGTTTGTGACGCCGGGCTTCCTCCGTACACTACCCCCGATACTACGGGCTGTTCCTTTAGCCCGTACTCTTTGATCACCGGCACCGACACCGGTTCGCGGGCCGATTTCAATGCCCCCCTTATCTTTTCCTCAAGAACGGACGGGTTGATAGGCTTTTCCAGATAGTCGTACGCTCCCAGTTTCATGGCGTTTACCGCCCCCTGCACTTCGGCATATCCCGTCATCATTATCACCGGCGTTTGGGGCCGGTGTTCCCTGATCCATGTAAGCAGCATTATGCCGTCACCGTCAGGCAGGCGCATATCCGACAGCACGAGCGAGAAACTCTCCGTCTCGAGCAGCGACCGCGCCTCGGCGGCCCTTGTAGCCAGCCGTGGAGCATAACCGTTCTTCTCGAACCATTTCCGTATAATGGTTCCGAACGTTATATCGTCTTCAATGATCAGGATAGAGAGAGGAGGCATATACCGCTTTTATCTTTCAAAGTTACCTTTTATGAATGGAAAATCCATACCAAAAACCCTCCTTGAGACGCTTTAATACACGGCAGGATAACCCGTATCGCATAAGTCGCCGTTTATTCTTCCTCCTGATCGTCGGCAGATTCGTCGGCCTCCCCGTAAAATTCGGCGTCGGCAAGGGCTTTTTTCCGCTCCACCCTTTCGGCTATGACAATACCGACTTCATACAGCAGGTACATCGGTAGGATCACCAACATAAGGCTGAACACATCCGGAGGGGTAATGACCGCCGAGAAGATAAGCAGCACCACGAAAGCATGCTTACGGTACTTGCGCATGAACGCCGGGGTCATAATGCCCATCCTGGCAAGGAAGTAAATAAGGATCGGCAAAAGGAACAGAACACCGCACGCCAGCGAAAGGTTGACGATCGTGGAGAGATAAGACCCGATATCGATCATATTGGCTATATCGGAACTTATGGTATAGGTATAGAAGAAATTGACCGTAAGAGGCGCTATAATGAAATACCCGAACAATACCCCTACCAGGAAACACAACGAGATATAGAACACGAACATACGGCTGCCGGCTATCTCGGTCGGGGTGAGGGCCGGTTTTATGAACAACCACAACTCCCAAAGGGCGTAAGGCACGGCAACGACGATTGCCGTAACGATGGATATTTTAAGGTGCAGGTTGAACTGCCCGGCCATCGACGTATTGATCATATTGACCGTATAGCGGTTAAGGCGCAGGGCCTCCATACCCCATCTATCGGCCAAAAAACCGAAAAGCCTGTTCAGGGGGAATCCCGGGGCTTGAGGCCCCATAAGGACCTTGTCGATAATGAAACTCTTACTGACAAAGGCGACCACCATAAATACGAAGATGGCGGCCGCAGCACGGACAAGGTGGGGGCGCAACTCCTCGAGATGCTCGAAAAAGGTCATCTCGCCCGAAGAAGAGCTCTCGTTGACAGTTCCCATCCGCAAGCGTCAGGTTAAAACTATGGAGTGCTGATTATTTGGACGATGCCGACCGGCGGGTTGCGGTAGTTTTACGTGCGGTGGAAGTTTTGGAGATCCGTTTACGGGAAGCGGGAATAGCTTTGCGGTCCTCGATTATCTCCGCATCGGCAATGCCGTCGTCCGTGTAATCCTTGCTCACGGCATCCTTGAATTCCTTGACGCCGCGGCCCATGCCGCGCATAAGCTCCGGTATCTTTTTGCCGCCGAAGAAAATAACGATAACGGCGACGATGATTATCAATTGGGTGGGTCCTATTATCCCCAACGGAAGAATGAACATAGATATAGTCATTGAAGTTCGTTTTAGCAGTTATGCATACTCTCTGCTAAATTACGACATTTTATCCGAATAACGAAGCCCCACACTATTTTCTCCCCCGAAATTGACGATTGGCGGTAATTTTCGGTAAATTCGGCCTGATATTGGCAAATCTGCGGGAAAATAAAATCCGCTGCGATATGAAAAATTTGACTTACCGGTTTATCTGTTTGTACTTTGTCCCTATTGTAGCTTTGTGGGGTTGTGTCAACGAATCCGACAGCTCCCGTATCAAACCCGGGGACCGGATCCCCTCGTTCACCGTAACAGGCCCTTACGGCAATTTTTCCTCCACGGAATTTACAGGCAAAGGCGGCCTGCTCGTTTTGTTCGCTTCTTACTGCTCCACCTGCCAGAGTGTCTTGCCGCAGATAGAACTTCTGTGGGAGGCTTCGTGGGACGGGGAACTTTTCGCCCTAGCCGCATTGTCGAGACAGGGGGTTTACGATGAAACGGAAGATTCCGTAGGGGATTACTGGGAAAGTAACGGCTATGCCATGCCGTATTACCTTGACTATAAGGGAGAAGTTTATTATCAATTCGCCAAGGAGACGATACCCCGGATATATGTGGTCGACAAACAGGGTTATGTGACGTTCCTATCGCTCGGGGACGGTTCGATCACCGCAGGGGAGTTGGCGGCAGAGCTGGAGAATGCACTGGATATCGAGATCGACCTGTAACCGTAACCGAACCAAAACTCAAATAACCATGAAAAGAACTATCGTTTTGACAGCCACAATCCTATTCTCCGTCCTCTCGTCGACCGCCCAGGACGACTGGGCGAATTTCGGTCGCTTTGCCGAGGCCAACCGGTCAGCTCCCCGTGGCGCGGACGCAGTGCTGATGGGAAATTCGATAACCGAGGGCTGGACTGGCCAGATGCCCGAATTCGTTACGGATAACGGCTATATCAACCGTGGTATCGGGGGACAGGTAACTGCCCAAATGCTCGCCCGGTTCCGTCCAGACGTTATAGAACTGGCTCCCAAAGCAGTAGTTATTCTGGCCGGCACTAACGACATTGCCGGGAACATGGGCGATATCAGCCTGGAGAACATCTGCCGGAATATAATATCCATGGCCGAACTGGCAAAATATAACGGTATCGAGGTGATAATCTGCTCCGTGCTCCCCGCTTACGAATACGGCTGGCGCCCCGGGCGGCAACCGGCCGCAAAGATCGTACAGCTGAACGCTATGCTGCGTGATTATGCCGAAAACAACGGCTATATATATGCCGACCTGCACTCGCAGATGAAAGACGGCCGCAACGGGCTTGCGGAGGGACTTCATACCGACGAGGTACATCTTACCCGGGCAGGATACGAGAAGATGGCATCCATCCTAAAGCCTATAATCGACCGGGCGGTCGCCGGAAAATAGCCGCTAAAAATAATAAGGGGGCGATGTGCCCCCTTACTTTCCATTACAGACAGGCTCTATTTCTCCTGTCTTGTTTTATATTTTGCGGAGAACCTGCCTTTACCCATTGCGTTTAGTTTGCTTCGGATCAGGGTTTTACGGATCGGCGACAGGCGGTCGGTAAAGACGATCCCCTCCAGATGGTCATATTCATGCTGTACGACCCGGGCGGCAAAGCCGTCAAGTTCCTCTTCCCGCTCGTTGAAATCCTCGTCCATATAACGTATACGGATAGATTCCGGCCTCAGTACGTCCTCGTTAAGCCCCGGCAGACTGAGGCACCCTTCGCTCATCACTACCCCGGTTTCACTCTCTTCGACGATCTCGGGATTGATGAACGCGCGTTTGAAATCCGCAAGTGACGGCTCCTCGTCCGCATAGATGGATGCGTCCACGACAAAAAGCCTTAACGGCTTACCGATCTGCGGGGCCGCAAGACCTACCCCGCTCGAGGCATACATCGTCTCGAACATATCGGCCACGAGTTGTTTCAATTCCGGGTAATCCTGCGGCACATCGCGGGCATCTTCCCGCAGCACCGAGGACCCGTATACATATATCGGGTATATCATTTCGTATTACTTTACTTTCCGTTCATCATCCTGGCCATACTGCATACTCTCCATATAACCCTGGAGAATTATAGCCGCACTGACCATGTCTACGGCCGCCTTATCCCGCCGCTTCATCTTCCCCACCCCGCTTTCGATTATCGCCCTCTGGGCCATCACCGACGTATAACGCTCGTCGAACCATACGATCTTAACCTGTGGTAGCAGATTGGTGAGCCTGTTCTTGAATCCTTCCGCCGCCAGGTAAGTAGCGGAAGGGGAACCGTCCGGCTGGGTGGGCTTGCCTACCACGATAATATCAACGGGATTAGAGGCGCAATATTTTACGATATGGTCATGGGCAGTATGCGTAGCAACGGTTTCCAGCGGGGAAGCTATTATCCGCAACGGGTCCGTCACCGCCAGCCCCGTACGCTTGGTTCCGTAATCCACCGCAAGTATCCTGCCCATCCGTCCCGTTATTCTTTTTACTGCCGACCCAACGCGGGACTCATCACCGTGAATCCGCAAAATGCGTCTTTGTGAATGCTGTCCGCAAGGTCCATCAAAATGCAAAGATAGTAAACGGCCAGGGATTATGTGAATTTAAAAGGCCGAAATCCAGATTTTCGGTCCGTTGTGATTATCTTTGCGGGAATAGCAACGGAACAAAACCAATTCGGATAATGACACAGGAAGAACTGTTCAAGAAACTGATAGCCCATTCCAAGGAATACGGCTTTATTTTCCCTTCGAGCGAAATATACGACGGCCTGAGCGCGGTTTACGATTACGGCCAGATGGGGGTCGAACTGAAAAACAATATTAAAAGATATTGGTGGGATTCGATGGTGAAACTCCACCCCAACATCGTGGGCATCGATGCGGCTATTTTCATGCACCCGCGCACGTGGGAGGCTTCCGGCCATGTCGGGGCTTTCAACGACCCGCTTATCGACAATAAAGACTCGAAAAAACGGTACCGGGCCGATGTGCTGATCGAAGAACACCTGGCCAAGCTC
This sequence comes from Alistipes sp., assembly GCA_021201825.1. Lineage (GTDB taxonomy): Bacteria > Bacteroidota > Bacteroidia > Bacteroidales > Rikenellaceae > WRDF01. Next base: position 158,345 of record JAJQED010000003.1, on the reverse strand, counting down.
GACGAAAAGATCGAGAAAGAGGTTGCCAAGGCGCGCAAGAGGTTCGGCGACAGTTTCGACGAGAAGCAGTACCGTGCTACCAGCCCCCGGGTTGCCGAAATAGCGGCCAAACGGGACGAGGTACATTCACGAATGGTAAAGGCCCTGAACGACAGCGACCTCGAAGAACTTCGCCAGATCATCGTGGATGCCGAAGTGGTGTGCCCGATCTCCGGCACCCGCAACTGGACTGAAGTCAGACAGTTCAACCTTATGTTCGACACGAAGATAGGTTCGGTCGCCGAGGGAGCCAATACGATATACCTCCGCCCGGAAACTGCCCAGGGTATTTTCGTAAATTTCCTGAACGTTCAGAAGACCGGCCGCATGAAAATACCGTTCGGTATAGCGCAGATCGGCAAGGCTTTCCGTAACGAGATCGTGGCCCGGCAGTTCATATTCCGCATGAGGGAATTCGAGCAGATGGAGATGCAGTTCTTCGTACGTCCGGGGGAGGAAATTAAATGGTACGACCACTGGAAAGAACTACGCATGAAATGGCACCGGGCCCTGGGCTTCGGGGACGAGAAGTACCGTTTCCATGACCATGACAAACTGGCGCATTATGCCAACGCGGCGGCCGATATCGAGTTCAACTTCCCGTTCGGATTCAAGGAGGTAGAAGGTATCCATTCCCGTACGGACTTCGATCTGGGCAACCACCAGAAGTTCTCGGGCAAAAAGATCCAGTATTTCGATCCGGAAACTGGCGAAAGCTATGTACCGTATGTGGTTGAAACATCCATCGGTGTCGACCGAATGGTGCTGCAGGTTTTGTCGGCCGCCTACACGGAGGAGAAGCTCGACAGCGGCGAGGAGCGTACGGTCCTGCGTATCCCCCCGGCGATAGCACCGGTCAAGGCGGCGATCCTGCCGTTGGTAAAAAAGGACGGGCTGCCCGAGATAGCCCGGCAAATCGTTTCGGCCCTAAAATACGATCATATCGTACAATACGACGAAAAAGACAGTATCGGCAAACGTTACCGCCGACAGGACGCCATAGGCAGCCCGTTATGTATCACCGTGGACCACGAGACGGTCACCGACAATACCGTGACCGTCCGCTACCGGGATTCGATGGAACAACAACGTATCCCCGTTTCGGAAATCCCGGCCGTTGTCGCGGAAACCGTAAGCATGAAAAAATTGTTCGCGGAGCTGGAGGCCTAAGCCGGTCCGTAAAAATACAAACAGTCAGAATGGCCTGCCGTAAATTCCGGCAGGCCATCTTTTTCCATAGAAAACAGATTGGAATTTAATACCATTTGGTCGTTTATTTAAACACCCGGAAGCCCGCTCCGGATAAATTTGTACGGGAATATTCCCCGACTTAAAACTTCAAGGACCATGAAAAAACTATTACTTCTCGCCTTTTTGGCAGCAGTGGCATCCTCGTGTAGTAATGCCGATAATACTGCCGGAAACTACCCGGACAATACCCGTACGGTAACAGCGGACAACTGGACATGGACCGAAGCCGCAGACAGCAGTATATTTGTGCTTACCGACCAGTTCCTGAATAAAAACCGTGGCATTTTCTGGAAATCACCGAACAACATAAACGCTAACAACTCTAACCTGTATTGGCAGCAGGCTCATGCCATGGACGTTCTGATCTGCTCTTACCTGAGGATTAGGGACCGTAACCCGGATCTTGCATCGGAATATGAAAAATACTTCGGCCTGTGGTATGAGAATAAAGCTAATAACTATGACCGCAACAGCAATCAGTACGGCTACCAGGACGATCCTACCGGGTTCCAAAACCGCTTTACGGACGATATGGCATGGATATGCCTCACCCTGCTCAACCTCACCGAGGCCACTGGCAATACGGAATACCGTGAAACAGCACGTACGGTATATGATAATTACATTGTAACCCGGGGATGGGAAGACGACCGTGGCTGGGGTATCGCATGGAAAGACCCGCAGTTCTTCCCAAACGAAACTACCCGCAACGCTTGCACAAATACCCCTGCGGCAATAATTGCTTTGAGACTATACCATATTTACGGACAGGCGGAACACCTCGAGCAGGCCACCCGGTTATACGATTTCTGCACCTCCGTTATCCTGCAGCCTAACGGCAAGGTCGGCACTCCCTACGGGCTTACTTATACCCAGGGAACATTTATGGAAATGTGCCGGTTGTATTACCATATCACCGGGGACAATCAGGCAATGGATAATGCAGTATTGGCTGCGAAATACACGATGGACCCGGCCGGGGATTGCTGCAACGCACAGGGGTTCCTGCGGGACGAGGGTCAGGACGAGAACAACTCTTTCTTCAAGGCCGTACTCGTTCCCTATATAATCAACCTGGCTAACGACGAGGCGACACCCTCCGACCTGGCACAGGAAATAAAGGACTTCCTGCTTTATAATGCAACCAGTTTGTGGTTCGATAAAGTAGACCGAACTATATATCCGACTATGTTTTTCAATTACGGCTGGGGAGCGGGCATTTACCCGTACGACGGTATTAAGGATTCCAAACCCGGCTCGTGCGGCGCCCAGACCAGCGGAACCGCGCTGATGGAGGGTATGACCAGGATCGACTGGTAAAGACAGTGAGCTAAATTATAACGATCCCCGGCCCAAAGGGTCGGGGATTTTATCAATACCGGTATTTTGTACCCGGTTTTATCCCCCATTTTCGAAAGAGAGGATATAATTTTTTGTCTCCCGAAACGAATTCAGCAATACCGTCAGCTTTCTCTCTAAGTTAATTTTTAGCATGTTGCACCCTGAAATTTAAATTTTTTAACGGTTAATGTTGCGTTCCGGGTCGGAAATCCGTATATTAAATAGAAAGAACCACTAAAAAATAAATATTATGAAAAAAATGACCTTACTTTTCTCCTTACTGATCACGACAGCCATGACCCTGTCGGCCCAGAAGACCGAGACACGTACCGTCGCCCTTAGCAATTCCTATGACGCGATCCATGTTTCGGGGACCCAGAACGTACATTTCGAGATAGGCCCGGCCGGAGAACCGCTTACGGTCATCGGACACCCGGACGACCTTGACAATATGGAAATTTCCGTAAAGAACAATACCCTTACCATCGCCATTAAAAAGGGATACCGTTCAAAAACGAGGCAGTCTATTGAAATTTACGCCCGTAACCCTATACTTAAAGGTGCGAGTATTTCTGGAACCGGTAATATAGATATAGCCGGAAAGTTGGACGGAGGGGAAAATAAATTCTCGGTCTCGGGAACGGGCTCGATAAGTATCGAAAAATTAGATTGTAAAACGGCTACCTTTTCAATATCCGGTACGGGCAGTATCGACTGTCCGGTTGTCAAAGCCGACAACCTGACCACTTCTGTCAGCGGGACCGGTTCGGTGAAGATCGCCCAGGTCGATTCCAATGAAATAAAGATCAAATCCAGTGGCACGGGCCGGGTAGCTATGTCGGGAAAGGTAAAGGATGTAACCATGACTACATCCGGAACTGGTAAGATTGATGCGGAAAACCTTACCGCGGTGAACGTTAAAGCTGTATCGAGCGGCACCGGAAGTATTTACTGCTACTGTTCCGGGGATTTCGACGGCAAGGTTTCGGGTACGGGTCGCATACACCTTTCGGGTAACCCCGCCACGGTTAAATTCAACGGCAATTCCAATAAACTCGTCCGGAAATAATTACCGTTTAAGATGGTTTAAAACAAACCGCCCGGCTTCCGGGCGGTTTGTTTTTAAGTTATAACATTTTTTTTTCGCCTGAATGTTTCGATTCGTCTACATATGCGTTATAGATATAGAAGCCATAATAATGAAGATTATGAAAAATACGATCCTTGCCATTGCTTTTACCGCAGTATTGATTTTATCCACCGGCATTTCCAAGGCCCAGATAAGCCGCACCGTGGAGATCACCGAAAGTTATACGGGAATAAACCTTGCCGGGAACCAAATCCTCCACTTCGAGATAGGACCGGCGGCCCCGGTAACGGTTATCGGCAAAACCGTGGACCTGGATAACCTGCAGGTTTCGGTTAAAAACGGTACCCTCGTTATAAAATACCCCAATCATTACCGGGCCAGCGGACGGGTGGAAATATACGTTAAAAACCCTACCCTCAGTAATATTAGTGTTGCAGGCGCTGCGTCGTTCAAAGTTACAGGAGGGTTGGATAACGGGAATAAGGATATTAAGTTGGCCGGGAGCGGTAATATAGATATTCACGGGCTGGAGGCACTGACCTTAAATGTGGCGGTTGCAGGCAGCGGTTCTATAAAGATAACGGATATTCTGGCCGGGCCGGTGGAAAGTAAGATATCGGGAAGCGGCAAGATAACCCTTGCCGGAATCGCATCCGACCTGTCGGCAAAGATAGCCGGGTCAGGCCGGATCAAAGCGGAAGAACTCCAGGTAATGGACTGTACCGTGAAGATAGCCGGGTCGGGAAGCGTAGATACATTTTGTACCGAAACGCTGAACCCGTCGGTGAACGGAAGCGGAACCGTTAACTATTACGGCGATCCGAAGACCGTTAACGCCTCGACCCGGACGAAATCTAAAAGCCTTAAGAAAAAGAAATAGTTTTTATTAGTGATCAATTAGTACGATTTTTCTCATTCAGAAGTAGTAGCGACCGCCCCGCCTGACACGGCCGGGCGGCCGTGTTTTTATATCTTGGCTTTAATCCCTATCTTCGCATGTGCCGCAAAGAGGCGGTACGGGTAACTTTTAAATTTCCGGACCATGGCTCATAAAGAGAGGGCGGCGCTGTTCCCCGGGTCGTTCGACCCGTTCACCAAAGGCCATAAGTCGATAGTGGACCAGGGGCTGGCCTTATTCGACCGTATCGTTATCGGCATAGGCGGCAATACCGAAAAGAGGGGATTGCTCACCCTGGAGAACCGGATAAAACTCATCGGGGATATTTACCGTGACGTTCCGGGCGTCGAAATTGCCGCATACGACGGATTGACAGGCGATTTTTGCAGGGAGAGACACCTTGGATTCATCATGCGCGGAATGCGTAATACGGTCGACTACGAATACGAACGGGGCATGATGCTGGTCAACCAGACCCTCTTCCCGGAGATCACTACCGTACTGCTCTTCACGCCGCCCGAATTTGCGGCCGTCTCTTCGAGCATGATACGCGAGCTGGTTTCTTTCGGGTGGGACCCGCGGGAACTAATGCCCGAGGGGATCGACCTTAAGGAGTACCTTTAACGAAAAACGATATCGATATATGGAATTCACAGCAGAAATGATTGCAGGTTTCCTTGGCGGCGAGGTCGTGGGCGATCCGCAAGCCAGGGTTTGGACGCTGGCGAAACTCGAGGAGGGAACAGAGGGAGCACTGTCGTTCTTTTCCAATCCGAAATACGAACCGTACGTCTATGATTCGGGCGCTTCGGTCATTATAGTTAATAAAACATTCCAGCCGCAAAGGGAGGTCAAAGCCACCCTTGTGAAAGTGGACGATGCCTACGGTTGCTTCGCCAGGTTGCTGGAGATGTACGAGGCGGCCAAGCCCCGGAAAACTGGTATATCGGACCGGTCCGCGGTCCATGAAACCGCACGGTTGGGAGTAGACTGTTATGTCGGGGAGTTCGCCGTTATCGGTGAGAACACCACAATCGGGGACAAATGCCGGATATATCCGCAGGCTTACGTCGGCGATAATGTAACCATCGGCAACAACGTCACCCTGCATCCAGGGGTAAAGATATATGAGGATTGCGTTATAGGTCACAACGTTACGATCCATGCCGGAGCCGTGATCGGTGCCGACGGGTTCGGGTTCGCACCCAATCCCGAGGGGAAATTCGACAGGATACCACAGTTGGGTAACGTGGTTATCGGAGACAATGTGGATATCGGGGCCAATACCTGTATCGACCGGGCTACGATGGGCTCGACCCGAATAGCGGACGGGGTGAAACTGGACAACCTTATTCAGATAGCCCATAATGCTGAAGTCGGGGAGAATACCGTTGCGGCGGCGCAGTTGGGTGTTGCCGGCTCTACCAAGATCGGTCGCAACTGCATGTTCGGCGGACAGGTAGGTATCTCCGGCCATATCCATATAGGTGACCGGGTTCAGGTCGGTTCGCAGAGCGGAATACATAACAACGTTCCGGACGATTCCGTATTTATGGGGAGCCCGGCCATGGCCGCCTCGAAGCACCACAGGGCCTCGGCCGTCTACCGTAACCTGCCCGAACTGAGCGCTACGGTATATGAACTCAAACGCAAACTTGCCGCGCTCACCGAAGAAAAAGCGGACTGAAACCATGGCCCAGGCTAAACCGGCGAAACGGATAATCGGCATCGACCCGGGAACGAACTATACCGGGTACGGTATTATCGATACCCACGGCAGGTCTCCCCGGTGCGTGGTAATGGGTTATATAGAGCTGGTCAAATTCCCCGGGCCATACGAAAAACTACGACATATCTATAAAAGGGTCGATGCCCTGATCCGGGAATTCAACCCTGACGAGGCAGCTTTCGAGTCCCCGTTCTTCGGGGAGAACGTGCAGAGCATGCTCAAACTCGGCAGGGCCCAGGGGGTGGCTATGGCGGCGGCGCTGAACAATGGTGTGCCGGTCTTCGAATATGCCCCGCGTCGTATAAAGCAGGCAATTACGGGCCAGGGAGCGGCATCGAAAGAGCAGGTAGCCGGGATGCTCAAGAATCTTTTGAAAGTCGATTATTCGCTGCCGGACAAGCTCGACGCGACCGACGGCCTTGCGGTCGCCCTTTGCCACTATTACGAGATATCGTCTCCGATAAAGTCCCTGATGGCCGGGGAAGATGCCACGGGACCGGCATCGCGGCTTCAGGCCGAGATGGGCAAGGGCAAGAAAACCTCGTGGGAGCAGTTTGTGGCACGTAACCCCGGCAGGGAAATTAAAAAATAAATAAACCGTTTTTGTTTTGGCGGTCGTCCAAATTTAGCTATATTTGCATCCGCTAACGGCTCCGTAGCTTAATTGAATAGAGCATCTGACTACGGATCAGAAGGTTACAGGTTTGAGTCCTGTCGGAGTCACTAAAAAGGAGAAGCATTGCTTCTCCTTTTATTTTAACTGATTATTCCTCGATTACTTCTAATTTTTCAATATTATCGGCCAACGATGTTAGCATAAATGTATTTAGGCGCTTGATATACTTCCCCAGGTCTGTATATTTAACAGTAAAACTTTTTTTAATTACTGATACAGATGGATTATCGATAAAGATTTTCTGAATTTCATCGTAAGTATTAGCATATTTAGATTTTTCCAATAGGAATACATGGCAAAAAGCGATGCCATTCTCGCCAAGTCCTCTTAATGAAAAATCTGAGATACCGAAACCGATCAAAAAATAATGATCAGTATCTATACCATGATCATCACAAAGTTTATATAAACTGAGTATATTATCATGTCCATCAATTTGGATGAGTCCGGACATATCACCATATTTAGTACTCACCAAATCTTCTAAAAGATGCTCATTAAAGGTTTTCATTATTCAGTTATTAAGTTTAAAACGAAGATATAAAAAATAACAAGGGGTGCTTATTGCACCCCTTATTTAATATTATGGCCTGTCTTCCGGGGCCGAACCGAACGAAGAGGGTTCGGGACCCATTTGGAATTCCAGCATTCCTCCGGCCACTATATCGGCATAATCGATATAGGATCTGGTATATTCCCTGCCGTTGAGTTTGGCGCTTTGGATATAGATATTCGCCGGGGAATTGTCATGGGCGATTATTTCGAAAATGCGCCCGTCGCCGACATTTACCTCTGCACGCTCGAACAACGGACTGCCGAAAATATACTTGCCGCCTGCCGGTTCCACCTGGTAAAACCCGAGTGCCGACAAGATATACCATGACGACATCTGCCCGACATCCTCGTTGCCGCTGAGCCCGGCAGGCTGGTCATGGTACAGGGTTGTCAATATTTCGCGTGATAGCCTCGCGGTCTTCCATTGCTGGCCGACATAGGGGTACATATAGATCACCTGGTGGCTCGGTTCATTACCGTGGGCATACTGGCCGATAAGTCCCGATATATCCGGGGAGGCTTCTTCACCCATATCACCCTCGACCACGAAGAGTGAGTCGAGCTTTGTCACGAATGCCTCCTCGCTTTCGAACAAATCGACCAAACCGTGAACGTCATGCGGCACGAGCCATGTATACTGCCATGCGTTCCCCTCCGTATAGTCGTCCACGCGATGGGAGGAACGGAAAGGATTGAACGGCTCTCGGAATTGGCCGGTAGAGGAAACCCCGCGCATAAATCCGCTGTTCTTATCGAAATAGTGACGGTATGACTTGCTGCGGTCCAGGAAATAATCATACACCTGCTCATTCCCCGCTTTGGCCGCTACCTGGGCCAGGGACCAGTCCGCCAGCGCATATTCAAGTCCTTTGGCAACAGTTTCGTGCTCCGGGTCCTTATCGAACGGAATATATCCGTATTCTTTCAACAGTCCCAATCCCCTTTCGTCCAGCATCGCGGAAGTTACCATCGCATGCAATGCCTCGTCCATGGGTACATCGAACCCTTTGAGAACCATGTCGGCCAGCACCGGGATACCCGGGTTCCCGATCATACAGTCGGTCTCGTTGCCGACCAGGTGCCAGACGGGAAGTTTGCCCTGCTGGGCAAAGATATTGAGGAACGTACGGCCGATATCGGGGACCCGTTCCGGGTGAATTATCGTCATCAGGGGATGAGCCGCTCGGTAGGTATCCCACAGCGACAGGGTCGTATGGTTGACGAACGACGGGTCGTTGTAAATCCGGGAGTCGGCGCCGCTGTAATCCCCGTTAAGGTCGCTGAAAACGGACGGGGCGACCATAGCATGGTACATTGCCGTATAGAAGACCCGTTTATCGGTCTCGGTTCCACCCTCCACCTTTATCTTGGCGAACTGTTCGTTCCAAGCCGCAAGGGCTTCGTCGCTGACCCGGTCGAAGTCCCAGTCCCCGATCTCTGCATTCAAATTCGCTTTGGCGTTGTCGATACTGACCGGAGAGAGGCCCACTTTAATATACAGCTGTTCGCCGTCGTCGGTATCGAAAATAGCCTGCCCGTAAGTATTGACACTCGTGAGGGAGGTGCCCGGGCGGGGTTCAAGCCCGTCGGAGACGGTGAAGTCTTTCATCGGCTTTGAGAATTCGGCCGTAAAGTAGATCTTCTGGTCCCTCGCCCACCCCGTGGAATAACGGTATCCGGATATCCGGGTGTCGCTCTCCTGTACTATATAGGTCTCAACCGGGGTATCCCATCCGATGCCGTGCGAGAGGTCTATAACCACCCGTGAATCCGCAGAAGCGGGAAACGTATAGCGGTGCATCCCGGCGCGTTGGGTAGCCGTAAGTTCGACCCGGATTCCGAAACGGTCCAGTAAAACGGAGTAGTAACCGGGGCGGAACCGCTCGTTATCATGGCTGAAAAAGGAATACAGCCCCGATTCCGGGTCCGGCAACGTTCCTTTGGTAGTGCGGACCTGCCCGACCACCGGCATGAAAGAAATATCCCCGAGGTCACCGATACCGGTACCGCTAAGGTGCATGTGGCCGAATCCCATAATGGTAGAATCGCTGTAGTGGTATCCCGAACACCAATCCCAGCCGTGTGTGATTTGGGTCGGACCCAACTGCACAAGCCCGAAAGGCACGTTGGCTCCCATGAACACATGGCCGTGGTCACCGGTACCTATGTACTGGTCAACGTAAACGGAATAGTCGGTCCCGGCAGCCGTACGGCTCCCCGTACCCCCGCAGGATATTGCCGCCAGGGCCGCAGCCACCGGCATGATGTTCCTCAAAAATTTTGTCGACATGGATAACTCAAGGTTAGTTTCGATTTATAATATAACAATCCAGCGGGAGGTTTTCCTAATTCCCGGCATCATCCCACATCGCAAAGATATCCCAGCCGGGCGGATTTTCCGCCTGTCGAAGGGTAAAAAAAGGCGTCAGCCATCCCGGTCGGGGATGGCTGACGCTGATGAAAACCTGGTATTTAACTTAGCATTGCGGCCTGGAGGTATCGGGAGGGGTGATATATTCGCTACCTTCCTGCTCGTCTTCCACGAGGTCGGAGGTGCGCTGGCTGTCGTCGGCGTCTGTATAGTCGTAGGGCTCGGTGAAAACTACCGTTTCGGTATAGATGATCGCCGGATTGTCGCCGTCGGCGCTGTCGAAACCGTCGTTCACGTCGCATCCGCAGCCGTCGGCGTCGTCGGTAATGTTACTGTCCGAGTAATTGTCGCTCGAATAGTTTTTGTCCGAGATATTGTCGCTCGCATAGTTCCTGTCGGCACCGCCCCCGTAGATGTCGGTTTCCGAATTTTTGTTCTTGTTCTCGTCAGAGATGCCTGAGTTGCATTTAAAATCGCTCATTGCTATCCGTAATATTAAATGGTTAATACTAAATTTGTACAAAGTATATTTTACACTAATCACGCCAAAGGCCCCGGGAATGTTCGATTTTATTCCGGTTTCTGTAACGTGCGGCTCCCATACCGGTGCTACCCGTTCCATGGCCGGAAACCGGGTCGGCTGTCCACCGAAAACTCCGGCCGGTCTGCCGGTATTTTGCCGGTTCAGGGGGAAATAAAGCCTGTTTATTGAAATAATTTTGCCGGGAACGCGATATTGCATACCTATGCAACAGGAAACGAAATGTACCGGTTATGAAGAGAGTCCTTGCCCAGGCAGCCGTTTTATTTTTATTCGCGAACATGCTGCATGCGCAACCCGGCGAACCGCCCCGGCAGAAGAGTGCCGAGGAAATGGCGGAAGAGAAAACCGCGCTGGTGGCCGAAAAATTGGGGCTCGACGACAAACAGAGTAAAAAGGTATATAAACTTTACCTTGCCCAGTCCAAAGAACTCCTCGGTTCGGCCCAGGCAAACCGGGCTCAAATGGGGATGGAACGCGGAGGCGGCCCCGGTGGGGGCGGAATGCGCGGCGGAGGTCCCGCAGGTGGCGGCCCAGGCGGAGGAGGAATGAGGGGCGGAGGCCCCGCAGGTGGCAGACCCGGCGGAGGTGGTCCGGGAGGACCGGAGATCAGGGATGGTCAACCGTCGGAGGGACGGCCGGAGCGGATGGGACCGCAACCGATAGAAGAATCGGAGAAGAGCATCCGGAAGCGGGAAAAGAAGATGAAAAAGATCCTTACCGCCGAACAGTTCGGACAGTGGCAGGCAATGGAAAAAGAGATGCGGTACGAAAGGCTGAGGGAAGATTTCCTGAAACCCGATTCGCAGCAATAAAATGAAAGAAGTTCATAAACAAGATATTTCTTAAGGTAACCATAGGCAGTAATTCTGCATGGGTTTTTTCGTAAAGGGTTAAGTTGAATGCGAACAGGTCGGGATTCCCCGGCCTGTTCAATTTATGGCGGTACGTAGATGCGCGGCCGTCTTTTTGTCTTATCGGTTTTCCGTTTTAGGAAATTTTCCATATCTTTATCTTACAGCGCAATAAGGATCCGACAGGCCGGATTCGGGTAAAGTTAGGCGTTAATGCCCGCTGTTTTTGTATCTTTGTACGGGGAATGCACGACCCTGTCAACCAAACCGCAAACCTTGGAATATATTAACAGACAAAAAGAACACCGATGAAAAACATTGGCAGACTGCTCCTTACGGTTGCGACCTTGTCGGTTGTAGCCTGTACGGAGGAAAAGGAAGAGGTTTTCCGGATCGTGGATAACGGGGACGGTCCCGTGTTGGGTTATTCACCCGCTTCCGGGGTGGGCATTCTACGGCAAGACGGTTACTCTTTCAAAGACCTGAACCGTAACGGAACGCTCGAGCCGTACGAAGACTGGCGGCTGAGCGCCGACGACCGTGCCGCAGACCTCGCTTCCCGCATGACCATCGAAGAGATCGCCGGGCTGATGCTCTACAGTTCCCACCAGGCGGTGCCGGATAAAAAAGGGGAATATGGCGGTTTACCGTGGAGCGAAGCCGATGCTGAGGCCTGGGAGCTGTCAGACCGCCAGAAGAAGTTCCTGGAACAGGATAATTTGCGCCATATACTGGTTACGAGCGTATCGTCTACGGAAGATGCGGCTCGTTGGAATAACGGATTACAGGCTTACGTCGAGGGTTTGGGATACGGCATCCCGTGTAACAACAGTTCCGACCCCCGCAATTCCGTTCCGACGGGTGGACTTGCCACAGCTGAATTTAACGAGGGAGCGGGCGGGGACATTTCCATTTGGCCCGACGGCCTTGCCATGGCTGCGACTTTCGATCCGGAAATGGCCCGCCAGTTCGGCCTTGTCGCTTCGAAAGAGTACCGCGCCCTGGGTCTTACCACGGCCCTCTCACCACAGGTCGATCTGGGCACCGAGCCGCGCTGGTCCCGGATATCGGGTACGTTCGGCGAACACCCGGGATTATCGGCCGACATGGCCCGGGCCTATATAGATGGATTTCAAACGTCGCCCCCCGACAAACAGATCGAGAACGGTTGGGGACTGGAAAGCGTTAACGCGATGGTAAAACACTGGCCCGGTGGCGGTACGGGAGAGGCAGGCAGGGATGCACATTATGCTTACGGCAAATTCGGGGTCTATCCCGGAGATAACTTCGACATGCACCTGCTGCCGTTTACCGGGGGCGCCTTTGCGCTGGATGGCAAGACCGGATCAGCTTCTGCCGTAATGCCCTACTATACCATCTCTTACGATCAGTCGCCCGACAGTACCAACGTCGGGAACGCATACAGCAAATATATGATAACCGACCTGCTCAGGGAACGGTACGGCTTCGACGGGGTAGTATGTACCGATTGGGGCGTCACCCAGGACGAGGGGGTAACACTCAACATATTTGCCGGCAAACCGTGGGGTGTCGAAGAGTTGTCCGTAGCAGAGCGGCACTATATGCTTCTAATGGCCGGGGTGGACCAGTTCGGGGGCAATAACGACCCGGCCCCGCTTTTGGAGGCATACCGGATGGGCGTAGCGGAACATGGAGAGGAGTTTATGCGCCGGCGGTTCGAAGAATCGGCTGTGCGGTTGCTCCGAAATATCTTCCGCGTAGGCCTGTTCGAGAACCCGTACGTCGATCCGGAAGCCAGTGCGGCAACGGTCGGCAACCCGCAGTTCATGGAAGAGGGATACCGTGTGCAGGTAAGATCCGTTGTGATGTTGAAGAATCGGGAGAATATACTGCCTGTTACCGGGAGGAAGAAAGTTTACATCCCGCAAAGTTATTACCCTGCGACAAAAGGCTGGGCAGGCCGTGGCATGACCGAAGAGCGATGGGAGGATCCGGTTAGCGACGAACTGGTCGAACGGTATTTCGACCGGACAGCCGACCCGGCCGAGGCTGACTTTGCCATCGTTTTCGTCAACAGTCCCAACAGCGCCGGAAATTTCGGAGAAGGCTACGATATAGACGACCGCACCGCCGGGGGCAACGGCTACGTACCCATTTCTCTCCAATACAAACCTTATACGGCCGATTCGGCCCGTGTCCACAGCATTGCCGCAGGCGATCCTGTGATCGACCCGATAATAACCAACCGCTCTTACTGGGAGAAGACCGTCAGGACCAGTAACGAAAAGGACCTCGGGACAATAATGGAGACCAACTGGAAGATGGATGGCAAACCGGTGATCGTCGTGGTCAATATTACCCGGCCGATGGTGTTCAATGAGTTCGAGCATAAAGCTGATGCTATTTTGGCTCGGTTCGGTATAGGTCCGCAGGCCGTGCTGGACATAATATCAGGCCAGGCGGAACCGTCAGGGCTACTGCCCCTGCAAATGCCTGCCGATATGGTAACCGTCGAGCTGCAGGACGAGGACCGACCGTTCGATATGGTGTGCCATACCGACTGCGAGGGCAACACGTACGATTTCGGGTTCGGGCTCAACTGGAGCGGAGTAATCCGGGACCATCGGACCGAGAAATATTCCCGTCCCGATCCGGTTGAGAATTAACTTTATTTGATGAAATAATAGTATGGGCGGCCATGTGGCCGCCCATACTATTTGCTTCGGGGAATATAATATCGTACCTTTATTTTATCTTTGCAGACCCGACAAAGGGCACCGAACCAGGAGATGGATAAGAAGAACGGACATCCGGGCACACTTCCCGGGATCAAAGGTCATCCGGCAGGAATTGGCCACCCGGGAGATATCCCCAAAGGGGGAACTATCCCCCATAGCCATCCGCATCCGGGACATGCGAACGGCCACCCGTCCGTAATGAGGGACCGGTTCAGCAAGTTGCCGCTCCATAATCCCGGCCTGTTTACCATAAAGCGTCTTGTCTCCCAGTCCAGCCCCGACGACTCTCCGTCCCCGCCTATCAGGACCGAGATCCATTGCTTCGTATATGTGGAGCGTGGCGAAACCCTGGTCACCATCGGCAACGAGACACACCTTTTCAAACCCGGAGAGTGCGCCGTGATCCCGGCCGGACAGGTATTTACGGTGCGTTACTGGCAGGATTGTACCGGCTATATGGGCGGTTTCCATACCGATTTCCTGAACGCTGATTGCAGCGGCCGCAGCGTCCTGCGGTCGTTCCCGTTCTTGCGCAAATGGGGCGGGCACAAGGTCCGTTTCGGGCAGGGACAGGCCCATTTCATGGTCAACATCCTCGAACGGCTCCGGGGCGAGAATGCCGGGGAGAACAACAAAGAGGTGCTTCGGACTTACCTTACCGCACTGCTTGTGGAGATAGAGCAGGCGCGAATCAAGCAGGGAGAAACGGAACCGGACCTGGATAACAAGCTCTGTAACGATTTCGTAGAGTATATTTTCGAGCATCCCGATTCCGACCATTCGGTGGCGTTCCATGCCGGCAGGCTGAACGTCTCCCCACCCCACCTCACCCGGACAGTCAAACAACTGACCGGCAAATCGCCGCAGGCTTGGATAAACGAGGCTGTGATCCTCGAGGCCAAGGTTCTTCTGGAACATACCGACCTGCCGGTAGGCGAGATAGCGCTTCGTGTCGGCCATTCCGACCCCTCCTATTTCACCCGCCTGTTCCGAAAAACCGTAGGCATGGCCCCGCTGGCATACCGCTGCGGCGGCAAAAATCCCAAAATTTGATCATTTTGTCCTAAAGCCGCCGGGGGTGTTTGGGTAATTTTGCGGGGTGAATCCGATACTGCATTTTCTTATTGCCGCCCTGCCCGCCGTCACGGCCGGGACTGACGCCGACAGTGTCTCATCGCACCATTCGCTGGCCCCTATCGAGGTTACGGCCACGATAAAACAGCAGGGCATACTGTTCGACCAGCCGCTGGCCGGGAACAGCTTCAATATGACCCGGATGGAGAGCGGCGGAATCACAACCCAAAAGGACTTCTCACTTGCAACTCCCAACCTGTATATGCCCGATTACGGCTCACGGATGACCAGTACGATCTACGTACGGGGTATCGGGGCGCGGATGGAACAACCCTCAATGGGCCTTTACCTGGACAACGTTCCCATCCTGAACAAGAACAATTACGAGTTCGATTTTTACGACATTCGCCGCACGGATATTTTGCGGGGACCGCAGTGTACGCTGTACGGTCGTAACAGTATAGGTGGCGTGATAAATATCTTCACTCTTTCCCCTCTGGATTTCCAGGGTGTACGGGTATATGCCGGATACGGGAACGGCAATACCGCAGACGTTCGCGCCTCGGTTTACCGCCGGGAAACCGAACATTTCGGTTGGTCGCTGGCGGTAGGTCACCACAGCAGCGACGGCTTTTTCACCAACGTATATGACGGCTCCCATGCCGACAAGATACTGAGCGAGGGAATTCGCAACCGGTTACAGTGGAAATTGTCCGAGCGGCTGTTCATCGACAACACCCTCTCTTTTAATTACGTTAAGCAGAACGGCTTCGCATACGCATACATAGACCCGGAGACCGGCACCGTCGGGGAGGTTAACCATAACGACCCGTGTAAGTACGACCGTACGGGGATAATAAATGGTACGACCGTCCGATATGACGGGGCCAGATTCCGGTTCCAAAGCGTAACGAGTTACCAGTATATGAACGACCGTATGACCATGGACCAGGATTTCCTGCCCATCTCGATGTTCACCCTGGTTCAGGCCCAGAAAGAACATGCCGTTACACAGGAATTGCTGTTCCGCTCCATAGACGATAACCGAAAGTGGCAATGGCTGGCAGGGGCTTTCGGCTTTTACAAGCATAACCGGATGGATGCTCCCGTAACATTTAAAAAGGACGGTATCGACGAGTTGATCGTCGCCAATACCAACAAGTATATGGACCCATTCTATCCGGGAGCGGTGATGTCCGTGCAGGAAGAAGAGTTCGTCATTTCGAGCGAATTCAAACTCCCCACATACGGCTTTGCCGCATTCCACCAGTCGTCCGTAGACCTCGGGCGGTGGCGGCTTACGGCCGGCGTAAGGTTTGATTACGAACATGTTGGACTGTCTTCGGACAACTCTTCCCGGTTCCATTACCACTATCCTCCCGTGGGAGACGGGTATAACCTGCTGACCTCCGAAATGAACACCCGCGAGAGCCTGTCGTATCTCGAAATATTGCCAAAATTTTCAGCCATGTACCATTTTACCCACGGGAACCTATACGCCACCGTTACCCGTGGATATAAAGCAGGAGGTGTCAATACCCAGATATTCTCCGAGGTTCTCCAAAGCCGGATGCGTAACGACCTTATACGGGACCTTGGCCAAAGGCCCAACGAGCAGCATATAGATATTACGTACGAACCGGAATCCAACTGGAATTATGAGGCCGGTGCGCATTTGAACCTTTGGGAAAACCGGCTGCAAATGGTCGTCGCCGGGTTTTACATCGACAGCCGCAACCAGCAGATAACCGTTTTTCCCCCCGGGCAAAGTACCGGCCGGATGATGTCCAATGCCGGTAAATCCCGAAGTTACGGGGCGGAGATAACGGCCGGATACAACCATAACGGGCTTCGAGTAGACTTAAGCTACGGATTTACCGACGCCCGGTTCGTCGAGTATCACGACAACCATACCGACCATAAAGGCAATAAAGTGCCCTACGCTCCACGTAATACGGTGTATGCCGCCGGTGAATACGGGATCGCTACCGGCACAGGATTCCCGGACCGGATATTCCTGCGGTTGGACTGGCGGGGAGCCGGTAAGATGTACTGGAACGAAGCTAATACGATGAGCCAGGGTTTTTACGGATTGATCGGGGCCGGGCTCGGGTTCAAAGCCGGCAATTACTACCTCGACCTTTGGGGCCGGAACCTGACAGGTAAGAAGTACAACACGTTCTATTTCACATCCATCGGCAACAGTTTCGTACAAAAGGCCAAGCCGAGGCAATACGGCGCAACACTCAGATTCAATTTATAACGTACCTATATGAAAAAATCACTCACATTTCTGGCCTTTTCGGTCATGGCCCTGCTGGCCTCCTGCGACGACAACAAAAAAGACCTGCCCGACGGAACGGACTACCGGAACGATCCAGCTTCGCTTAAATGGTATTTCAAGGGGCCGGCCAGAACCCTCCAGGACAACGGCGGCACCCCGTATACGCAACAAAACGTCATAACCCGTATCGTCTTCAACGCAGACCATACCCATTGCGACCTGTTCCTATTCAATGTAGCTTTTGCCGCCCAGATGCCCTTGATCGACATGGAAGTTTACGGCCTGGAGGTAGAGTCTACCGGCGGGGTATATAAAATAACCGGTGACGCAATAGTACCTAAGATCGGAGAGAGGGAATTCCCGGTCTATACGATCTTCGGTTTCGAGGGCTATGCTTCCGTTTCCGAACTGGAATTCACGCTCACCTGCGGCAGCGGGGCCGACGAAAACAACAAGGCCTACCCGATAGAATACCAATCCGTTGCATATGAGTTACAGGAGGGAGATATAGATGAAAACGTGGGTAAGGAGGTCAATACCATCCACGGAGGGCTTTTCGAGGGAACGATGGAAGCAACGCAGAGTGACGGTACGGTATTCACGGCCAACAATACCGTGTTCGAATTCCTTTTCTACGACGATAAAAAGGAAACGGGCAGCATTGTCATGTATGACGTTACTTTCTCGGAAAATATGCCGTACCCGCTCGATGAAATGTCCATAGACGGCATCGAATGCCTGCTTACCAGCAACGGTTACGTGCTGAGCGGTGACGGGATAGTGCCCGTCTGGAACAATAGCGGCGTGGACCGGTACACCGTAACCGAACTCCAGGGAACACTTACCTCCGCGAGCCTGACTGTATCCATGGTGTGCGGCGATTACCCGCTCTCGTTCTCCGGCAGCCTTATAGAGGAAGAGTAACCGAACGATATTTGTACACCATATAAAAACCACCTCCGTCCCCGGAGGTGGTTTTTATATGGTAATTCCGGCAAATTTACTTCCCGAAGAAACTGCCGACTTTTTCCATAATGTTCCCACCGGAAGAAGAGTTCCCGTTTCCGGTGAAAGCCTTTACCAACGAACCCACGTCGAAACCAGACCCATTACTGTTCTTGGCCTTATGGGCAAACAGGGCGATCACGGCAGGTACAAGCAAGGCAGCGATCTTGGTGGCCGATCCCTGGTTCAGTCCGACCTTGGAGGTCAGGGAAGATACAACGTTGGATTCGACACCCCGGGTTATCTCATTGTCTTTTACCTGGCCGGTATCCTGCGTTCCGGAACCGCCCATACCCAGCAAAGAGGTAAAGGAAGAAATATTGTCCGGTTTGATACTACTTTTCAACCCGTCGATTATCGAGGTGGTAGCCGTTTTGACCGTTTCCTCTTTCTTATCCTGCGGGATGTCGGTATCCGAGCCTATGACGCTCGCCACCTTATCCTTGACCATCGAAATGATATTGTCCATCATAATCTGAGAATTTTATTTTAATACCATCCCAAACGCAAAATCCAAGCCGGAAAGTGGCAAAAAAAGAGGGAACCGTGTGGTCCCCTCTTTCGGTATATAGCTTGCGGCGTCTTACATCATACCGCCCATGCCACCCATTCCGGGTGCGCCGCCCATCGGGGCCGGGTTATCCTCTTTCTTATCGGAGAGGACACATTCCGTGGTGAGGAACATCGACGCTACGGAAGCGGCGTTCTCCAGAGCCACACGGGCTACCTTGGTCGGGTCGATGATACCGGCAGAGAACATGTCTTCGTAAACATCCGTGCGGGCATTGTACCCATAGGCGCCTTTACCTTCTTTAACCTTGTTCACCACAACGGAACCCTCGCCGCCGGCGTTTGCAACTATTTGGCGCAGTGGCTCTTCGATGGCACGTTTAACGATATGGATACCGGTCGTTTCGTCTTCGGTATCGCCTTTCATCTGTTCCAGTTTTTCAACGGCACGGATGTAGGCTACACCGCCACCGGGGATTATCCCCTCTTCAACCGCCGCACGGGTAGCTGCCAGAGCGTCTTCCACACGGTCTTTCTTCTCTTTGAGCTCCACTTCGGTAGCGGCACCTACGTAAAGGACCGCAACACCGCCGGCCAGTTTGGCCAGCCTTTCGGCAAGTTTTTCCTTGTCGTAGTCCGAAGTGGTTACTTCCATCTGTTTGCGGATCTGGCCCACACGGGCGTCGATGGCTTCTTTAGCACCCGCACCGTTTACGATAACCGTGGTTTCCTTGTTGATGGTCACCTTATCGGCATTACCGAGCATTTCGAGCGACGCTTCGTCGAGCTTGAGGCCTTTCTCTTCCGAGATCACGGTACCGCCGGTCAGGATGGCGATATCCTCAAGCATCTCCTTACGGCGGTCGCCGAAGCCCGGAGCTTTAACGGCGGCTATCTTGAGGGCGCCGCGCAGTTTGTTGACCACGAGGGTAGCAAGTGCTTCCCCGTCGATATCCTCGGCGATGATAACCAGCGCACGGCCGTTCTGGGCAACCGGCTCGAGAACGCCGATTATCTCTTTCATCGTCGAGATCTTCTTATCGGTGATAAGGATATAGGGGTTCTCCAGAACCGCTTCCATTTTTTCGGAATCGGTCATAAAGTACGGTGAAATATATCCCCTGTCGAACTGCATCCCCTCTACAACATCCACATGGGTTTCGGTACCCTTGGCTTCTTCGACGGTGATCACCCCCTCTTTGCTGACTTTGCCCATCGCTTCGGCGATAAGTGCGCCGATAGTACTGTCGTTGTTTGCCGAAATGGTACCCACCTGTTCGATCTTGCTTATATCGCTGCCGACGTCCTGGCTTTGTTCGCGCAGGCTCTCTACGACGCTTTCCACCGCTTTGTCGATGCCCCTTTTGAGGTCCATCGGGTTGGCGCCGGCGGTAACGTTCTTCAGGCCCACGCCGATAATGGACTGGGCGAGAACGGTAGCGGTAGTAGTACCGTCACCGGCATCGTCGTTGGTTTTGGAAGCTACTTCCTTTACCATCTGGGCACCCATGTTGGGTACCGCATCGGCCAGTTCGATCTCTTTGGCTACGGTCACACCGTCCTTGGTGATCTGCGGGGCACCGAATTTCTTTTCGATGATCACGTTGCGCCCTTTAGGACCGAGCGTTACCTTAACTGCGTCTGCGAGCGCATCTACACCCTGTTTCAGAAGCTCACGCGCTTCCACGTCGTATTTTATTTCCTTTGCCATCTCTGTTTCGGTTTTGATTATTCTATTTTGTCACTTCCCTTGCCCTCGGGCCGACCGACGGGCCTCGGGAGGTAACGGTACGTTGCGAAAAATTAAATAATTGCCAGGATATCGCTTTGGCGCATGATCAGGTAATCGTTACCATCCACGCTGACTTCGGTGCCTGCATACTTGCCGTAGAGCACCTGGTCGCCTACGCTGACTTCCATCGTAACTTCGGAAGTGCCGGGACCAACTGCCACTACCTTGCCTGCAAGCGGTTTTTCCTTTGCGGTGTCGGGAATGAAAAGGCCTCCGGCGGTTTTTTCCTCTGCCGGTTTCGGTTCGATCAGAACCCTGTCCGATAACGGTTTGATGTTCATAGCTTTTATTATTTGTTTGGTTTAACGATTAGTATTATTTTCCGCGTTTCGACTGCCCTATTATCACAATGTATGCCAAAGGCGGTTTGTCATTTTTTTCTGCCAAAACGTTAGTTTACCGCGCCACGGCCTTTTGACGGCACTGACACTTTGTCACCGCCCGTTAGCATGCGGGACATGGCGCGGCACAGGGATTGCGGTTTACGGTCCACCGCCGGGAAAGGCCCGAAATTACGAGGATATTTTGATTTAAAGAAAAAACGTGTTAAATTTGCACGCCGAAAGGACAAGATACACGGTGGACGTAGCTCAGCTGGTTAGAGCGTCGGATTGTGGTTCCGAAGGTCGTGGGTTCGAGCCCCATCTTCCACCCTTAGAACAATGTAAATAAGCCGGACAGACGTACCGGCTTATTTTGGTTTATTAACACCCGGACTAACTGGGGCTCCGGCCCCGCACATACGATGACAGACACGAATTTATTTTCAGGCCTCGGCCTCTCGGAAGATATGACGGCAGCCGTTGCCGCAAAAGGCTTCGAAACTCCCTCCCCTATCCAGTCGCTCACCATCCCGGCCATGCTCGGCGGCACGGGCGACATTATCGCTCAGGCCCAGACCGGTACGGGGAAAACCGCCGCGTTCGGGCTTCCGATCATGGATATGCTGCGGCCGGCCGGCGGTACGGTGCAGGCCCTCGTGCTGGTTCCTACCCGGGAACTGGCGCTGCAGGTAACCGAAGAACTGCTCTCGTTCAACCGTACCCGCAAACTGTCCATTGCGGCTATCTACGGGGGAGCGGCCATCAGCGAACAGCTGCGCAGGCTTAAAAAGGGTATCGATATCGTGGTCGGCACTCCCGGCCGAATCCTGGACCATATCCGTCGCGGTACGCTCGACCTGGCGTCCCTGCGTTACCTAGTCCTGGACGAGGCGGACGAGATGCTGAACATGGGATTTATCGAGGACATCGAGGAGATTATGTCCAAGACCGGCGCGGAGCGGCGCACGATGCTCTTCTCGGCTACCATGCCGCCCCGTATACTTACGCTGGCCAAGAAGTATATGAACGGCCCAGAGATTCTCAAAGTTGAATCGACACTGACCACCGACCTCACCAGCCAGATATATTTCGAGGTTCGCGAGGGTGACAAATTCGACGCCCTGACCCGCATTATCGACGTCGAGCCGGAATTTTACGGTATCGTCTTTTCCCGCACCAAGATCGGTGTGGACGAGCTGGTCAATAAACTTCTCGAGCGGGGTTATGCCGCCGAGGGGCTGCACGGCGACGTATCGCAGGCCCAACGGGAAAAGATCCTCAAGAAATTCCGTAACCGTAACGCCAATATCCTCGTTGCGACCGATGTCGCCGCACGGGGCATCGATATAAACAACCTCACACACGTAATCAATTATTCCCTGCCGCAGGACCCCGAGAGTTATGTCCACCGCATTGGCCGCACGGGCCGGGCCGGGAACGAGGGTAAGGCCATCACGTTTATTTCCAATTCGGAAATGCGCCAGTTCGGGTTTATGAAACGTGCGATCAACGCCGATATCGAACGGGGCAAGATCCCTACGGCGCAGGATATCGTTACGATGAAACGTACCCGGATAATGGACGAACTTCTGGAGATCGTAGAGGGAGGCAATTACGAGGATTATGCGGAGATGGCGGCCAACATATTAAATGATCACGACCCGGAAACCGCCCTGAGTGCCCTTTTGAAACTTGCTTTCAAGAACGAACTTTCGGAGAACAGCTACCCGGAGATTCGTGGCTTCAGTGTAGACCGCAAAGGTAAATCGCGGATCTTCATCGCCATTGGCCGTAAGGACGGTTACGATGCCCGCAAGATGGTCAAACTACTCAAACGGGAATGCGGCCTGACGGACAGTAATATCGACGACGTGAGGGTGATGGAAGATTTCTCGTTCGCCACGGTGCCTTATGCCGACGCCGACAAAGTTATCAGCTCGCTCAATACCCTGCGTAAAGGCGACCGTCCCGTAGCCCGCAAGGCCAAGGAAGACGGCAGTTCCCCGGGCTCCCAGGAAAGGCGGCCCAGGAACCAGGCCAAACCGGCTCCTACCCGCAAATCCGCTGCGGCCGAAGCCCGTCCGGCAAAACCGTCAAAGGCAAAGGATACACATACGGACGATGCGGACAACTGGTTTGCACAATTCGAGAAGAAATACGGCGGTTCGGCGGCTCCGGCTCCGGGACGGTCGGCCGACAAAGGGAAGAAGAAGACTAAAAAAGGCGGCACCGACGCCCGCCCCGCAAAGATAAGCCGCCGCGAACTCCGCGAAAAGAAAAGCCGCAGATAAGGCTGTCGGTTTATAATTGGTACTACAACCCCCGGAAAAATTCTTCAGGGGTTAATCCGTAATACTCACAAAGGGTAAAAAGGGTGGACACGGAAATATTTTGTGTTCCCGCTTCTATTCGCTTCACATTTATATTCGTTTCGATATAGACCTCTATTTGAGATAATCCTTTAGCCATGCGAAGTTCCCGGAATTTTCTACCGATACTTTTGATAAAATCTTCCCGCCTGTTTTGTCGTGGCATATTAAAGGCCTTTGAAAAATTCTTCCAACGACGTTCCGTAATATTCACAAAGGAAAGCAAGGGTGGTAAGGGATATATTCATGGTACCTATTTCAATTCTTTTGACATTTATATTTGTATCAAAATAAACTACCTCCTGCGTGACCTTATTTTTATGGCGTAATTCTTTTAATTTCAGCGCAACAACCGCCATTAACTCCGTTTTGTTTCTATTCTTTGTCATTTGGATTATATAGGACCTAGAGCCCCTTAAAGAACTCTTCGAGAGTTAACCCGTAATAATTACAGAGAATCGAAAGGGTACTTACCGTAATATTTGTCCTGCCTAATTCAAGGTTTCCTATATTCAGGTCGGTATCCATATAAACGGTATACTGGGACAATCCCCTTTGACTGCGAAGTTCTCTTAACCGCAGTGCAATGGCTTGCATTAACCGTTCATCTTTCCTTTGCATCATATCTTCCGGAAGTTCTTACTGAAAAATGTCACGGAAGTAAATCTTTGATATCGACCTCTAAAGCCTGAGCAATTTTATTTAAGGTACCGATCGTAAAATTCGACCCGCCGGCTTCTATGCGGCTCATAACCGAAACTTCGAAATTGCATAGCGCCGCCAAATCCTGTTGGAGTGTATTTTTCTCGTTGCGTATCTTCCTGATATTTACTCCAATTTGTTTTAAAATTTCATCGGTTGTCATTTTCTTTGCTTAACTTATATGTTAAACAAAGATTTGTTTTTATATTTGCGCAGCACTTAGCATATATGCCAAGTAGCAAAAAAGGAAATAATAAGTTAAGTACAATAGGAACGAAGAATTGGATAAAGGATTTACTTACTTTATCCCTTTAAAAAATTCATCTAAAGTTATTCCGTAAAAATTGCAAAGGATATACAACGTAGATAAAGTATAGTTTGTCCGGGCTTTTTCTACCCTGTCCAAATTGATCTTGGTATTTTCATAAACATATTCCTGCGAATATGATTTGCTTTCACGGATTTCCCTTAATTTCTTACCAACAGCGATCAAAAAATCCGTTTCCTTTCTTTCCCGAGCCATATAACAAAGAACAGCATCAAAAGAAAAAAACACACAAACAATACTGTTTGTGATAAAAATTGTTATATTTGAACGAGGACAATTTACTTTAAAGTCACGTTATCTTTGTGGAAACATTTTAGCCCCTACTAAGGGAAATAACATATAAAGGCAAACAACCTTTATACTCGCATCAAAATGAGGAACCTCCATGTAATGGAGGGTTTTTGAGTAGTGTAAAAGTTGTCAGCCCATGTTATGCCCTGGTATAATGCCAGGGCAGGCTTGGGCGTGATAACGGCTTACTCAAGGGATTCCTCATTCCTGATGCGAAAGCCGAAATCGCGCCCTTTTTTATCGGGCGCTCGAACAACCGAACGAATTACCTATGAAAAACCATATTCCCAGCCCGTGGGAGCAGCTCGAGAGCCTTATATATGAAAATGGATTCCGGAATATCAAACAGTTTGCCCGGGCTATTGGGCTGGATTGTGTAGAATCGCTGTACCAGATCAAGCGCCTGGGTCTGAACATAAGTCCCCGTCTGGCCGCCATGATCGGGGCCGCAATCCCGGGCGTGGACGAAGGTTACCTTGTTACGGGTAAACGGGCGCCCGACTCTTCGGTCCGGATACCGTACTATACCCACGACCCGGTTACCCGTTACCGGAACCACGCACTGCCTGATAATTACATCACCATGCCATACGGCGACATCGGACAGCCGTCGTTCGCCACCGCCAACCATGAACAGGAACCTATCGTCGGGGCTATGCTAAACAGCGTACTTATCGTCGAAGAAGTATCCGGTACGGAAATCAAATCGGGCAAACCCCACCTTATAGAATACGGGAACACCCTCCTATTACGATTTATCGAGATCGACCCACACACCGGCAATTACAAGCTTTATTCCGACAACTGGACAACCCGGTCCCTGGCAATAACTGCCGCCGATTTACGGTCGGCGTTCGCCCTGCGTTTTATCCTTAAGATCTATTGAGCCGGCCCCCCGGGGTACAAAACGAAAAAGCGGACCGCTACGGTCCGCTGAATTCTTACCGGGCTGTCCGTTACAACCTTAGAGGTTGTTCACATGCAGCTGGAGGCTGCTTTTGAGGTTGCCCGCTTTATTTTTGTGGATTATGTTCTTCTTGGCAAGCTTATCGAGCATAGCAGAAACCTTGGGCATCAGCGCCTCGGCCGCTTCCTTGTCGGAAGTGTTGCGGAGGGCTTTTACGGCGTTACGGGCCGTTTTGTGGTAATACCTGTTCTGCAGCCTGCGGGCCTGCGTCTGACGAATCCTTTTTTTAGCTGACTTGTGGTTTGCCATAGTTTGTTCCTTTTCCGTTCCTATACGGTTCCGCTTTGTGCGGGTTGTTTTTTAGTTAAAAAAAGGGCGCTCACCTGCCCTTTGTCGTTTTGCGGCCTGTCGGCTGACGGATTATAATTTCCGTTCCTCACTTTCCGCCGTTTTCCGGCCAATAGCCGGTTTTAAAACTTTTGCAGCCCATAGGAGAATCGAACTCCTCTTTCAAGAATGAAAATCTTGCGTCCTAACCGATAGACGAATGGGCCATTATGCCTGCTCAAATATCATTTCAGCGGTGCAAAGGTAAGCAAAAAGTTATTTTGTGCAAATAATTCCAAAGAAATTTGAATAAAATCCTCCGGTTTTCTCTCGGGAAAACGCCGCCAAGGTATTAATTATTATATTTACCGCCGTAAAACCAAACCGCATAATTAAGTGAAGAGACTGATAGTCATATCCATATTTGTCCTCGGGACCGCCCTCGGTATAAGTTGTACCCCGTCCTCCCGATATACCGTCACCCTCAATATCGGTCTCGGAGGAGAAAGCAATGAAGAGATCGAAAGAACGGTAGCCATCCTGAAAGAGCGGGTGTCGCATTTCGGCAAACCGGGCCAGGCCTCGATCGAGGGCAATAAGGTTGTTTTACAGTTCACCTCTACACTCGAGAGCACCAATGTTTACCGCTTGCTCCAAACCCCCGGACGGCTTACCATGCACGACATGTATCCCCGCTTCGAAATGGAAGGATTCAATACGGCCCTAATAGAGTACTATACCCGGGAGCAGGATACCGTAAAACCTTTCGACAGGATATCGGAGCTTATTCTTCCGCCAGTGGAGGAATATGGCGGATCTTATATTATGGGCTATGTGACGGAAGAGGATAAGAAAGAACTGGAGGCCCTTTTCGGCCTCCCGGAATGGTACCAATATATCCCCCGGAACGCCTGTCCGGCTTTGCTTCCTATATTTAACGGCTCCGAAAGTATTTATGAGTTCGTGCTGATCAAGGGACATCCGGATCATTTACCGTCCTGGAACGGCAATATCGAAAAGGTAAGATCGAGAAAGAATAAGTACGAACTGCCAGAACTTGTCATTATTTTCGACAAAAAGGGTACGGAGGATTTCGAGCGGTTTACCGCCGACAACGTAGGTTGCCAGGTCGCCCTGGTCGTGGATGGGAACGTCTTCAGCAGCCCACTGGTTACCGACCCGATTAAAAACGGCAGGTGCAACATCGGCGGCAATTTTACCGAGGCCGAGGCCCGTATGACAATGGCTTTAACAGGTTCTCCGGAGCTGACTGTTCCCGTTTCCGTCGAGTCCCTGCGGCGGGACTGATCACTTTACAAGCTGAACGTTTTTCGCTTCGGGGTCGAACCTCAACCCCGTCCCGTCGAAAAGGTGCTGTATCGTTCCGTCCGCTATGAGCCGGTCTGCCGGCCCATAAAAGAAGCGGCCGCCCTCTATCATGGCGATATTGTCGCATAGCTCGAGGGCCACCGATAGGTCATGCGTGGAAAAAACGATACTTTTTTTCTCTTTATGTGCCAGTTCCCGCAGCAATAGGCATATCTGATAGCGATTGGGTAGGTCGAGAAATGCCGTGGGCTCGTCCAGCAGGATGATCGGGGTGTCCTGCGCCAGAGCACGGGCTATCATTACCCGCTGCCGTTCCCCGTCGCTCAGGCGGTCTACCGCCGCATCGGCGAAAGAGGTCATTCCGACCAGCTCCAGCGACCGGTGGACGACCTCCCGGTCCGTATCCGTCAGCGAACCGAGCCAGTTGGTATACGGAGCGCGGCCCAGTCCTACTACATCGGAAACTTTGAGGTTGGCAACCCTGACGTCCTCCGTCGATACGAACCCTATGGCCGACGCCCTTTCCCGGGGCGACATTTTATCCAGGTACCGGCCCTCCACCCGGATACGTCCGGATATCGGGCGGGCCAATCCGGCTATGGTCCGCAACAGGGTACTCTTACCCGTGCCGTTGCGGCCGATCAATGCCGTGAATTCACCCCAACCGAAACCTATGGAAGCATTTTCGAACAAGATCCTCTCCCCGTAGCCGAGCGTCAAGTCCTCCAATTCCACCGTATATATCCTGCACTCCTCCATCGCTATAATATCTTACGGTTACGGACCAAAACGAGTATAACCACTGGGATACCGAACAGTGCGGTGACCACATTGACCGGAACCGTCGCTTCGTAACCCGGCACCTGGGATATAACGTCACAAAGCAACAGCATGGCCGACCCGGCCAGTATGGAAGCGGGCATCAGCACTTTATGGTCCGCATCGGCGAAGATCATCCGGGCGATATGCGGCACGGCGATCCCCAAAAAGCCGATCGGGCCGCAGTAGGCGGTAACCGTTCCTGCGAGCAGGGTCGTACTGGCAAATATCAAGGCCCTGACGGCCGGGACTTTCATCCCCATGGTCCGGGCATAGTTCTCCCCGAGAAGAAGCAGGTTAAGCGGTTTGATCAGCATTACCGACATAACCAGACCGGCAACGCACACCGGGATCATTATGGTCAGCTGCTGGCCCGTGACGTTAGCCACCGAGCCCATAGTCCAGATAACATACGATTTGAGCGGTCCCTCGGGACTGAGGTATTGCAGCAGTTCGACAAGGGCCCCGGCCGCACTGCCCACCATCATCCCAAGGATCAGAATGGTCATTATATCCTTCAGCCTTGCCGACACGGCCATTATCATAAACAGGATCGCGGCGGCTCCGATCCATGCCGCCCCTGCGACACCGAGGTTACGGACGACCTCCCCGCCCGCCGACCCTCCCAGCACGGGCATCCCGAGAAGGAACAGGGCTACCCCGAGGCTTGCTCCGGAGCTTACCCCAAGCACATAGGGTCCCGCCAACGGGTTGCGGAAAAGGGTCTGCATCTGTAGCCCGCTCGCCGCAAGCGACGCCCCGGCAACCAGGGCCACCACAGCCCGGGGCAGGCGTATTTTCATAACGATAGAGCGAACCACCTCCGGGGCGATTGCCCCCTCGGACCCGGTGCCGCCTCCCCAAAGGGCATCGAAGATATGGCGCGGAGATATGGCTACGGAGCCGAAAGCAATATCGCAAAGGAACAGCCCCAGCACCGCAATGCCCAAAGCCACGAAAACCAGTTTGACTTTTATCCCCCTGCCCATTTATTTACTCGAGCCGTTGGAAATAATAAAGGCTGTTGTCCTCCTTTCCGGACAGCAGTCCGGGATGGAGTATTTCTACCATATCGGACAACACTATATCGGGCCGCACGGCCCCCGATTCCCAGAAATCGCTGCCTCCCTCGGGTGTGCGGCGTTTATTGTTATTATAAACCCTGCGGCCGGTCACGGGCGGGGTGTCCGCGAACCGGGGGTTGTCCGCTTTTACTTCGGCTAGGGTCGTTGCCTGCCCCGGCCCTATCCATACGTCGGACGAAAGCATCTTTATATAGGCTTCCTCGAGGCTCACGGGCCGGCTCTGGTCGGAGTCTACCCCGGCACAGGCATACACCCCTCCGGCGTCATCCACCAGCCGCACCATATAACTACGGTCCCCGGGGACGAACCATGTATCCCGGTACGGGGAGTTGAGCATGACCACGGGGCGCTCCCCTGCCGTTATCTTTTCGGCAACCATGTTCTTGAGGGCATTATATTTCTGTTCGATCTCCGTAAATATTTCCAGGGCAAGGTCCTCCTGCCCGAGCAGGTACCCGAACGCAACTATCCATTCCGCCTTTCCGAGCGGGGAGGCCTCCACATAATCCCCGATATAAACAAGGTCGATTCCCAATTCGCCGAGTTTTCCCTCAAGGAGCGCGTTGCCGCCCGTAATCCCGTATGCCAGTACAGCATCGGGTTCGATGGCCGAGATAACCTCGAAATTAAGTGCCGCATCATATCCCACTTCCGCAATCTGTCCGTCGGCAAAAGCCTCCCGGACCTGTGCATCCGATATATATTTACCTCCGGAAATACCCCTGATCACTTCCGTTCGGTCTAAGGCGCTGATAAATGCTACATAGGTCGAAGACATGCAAACCACCTTTTTAACAGGCACCCGGATCGTCACCCCGGTAAAGCCGGCGGGCGCAGGACTGCCGTCCGAGGAGAGAAACACCTGTAAATCCACATCCTCGGCACCCTGCCACGGGTCGGTAATGTTCAGCACCCTGCCACCGGCCGCTTCGGTTATGTAAAACCCGGAAGCATAACGCGGCAGGTAGAGCGTATCGCCGGAAACGGATACCGCCGCCAGACGGTGACCACACCCGTAAAAAACGGTGCAAAGTATTAGGGTGAAGAAACAGTACCGGTATTTCATAATCAGTTAACCTTTGCCCGACGCCTATTCCCTTTTGCCGCTGTCGTAAATGAAATACTCAGCGGCAAGGACCAGCAGCACAGGGAAATACATGATCCGTCCCGTTATTGCGAAATTGACCAACAGCAACAATTCAATAGCCTGCAGGGCCACCCATGCGCGTTTGAGCGGCGCCAGGCCCCGGTAATGCAAGACCCCGGCTATCGCCTTACGGACCGACAAGAGGAACATTCCGCCCAGACCCGCCATCGAGATATAGAACCCCGCAAACGGGTATCCGCGCGAGACCAGAGCCCCGGCCGTTACGGCCACGGCCGCAGCCAAAATTACCCTGTCCCTGCTGAAAGTGCGCATACGGCGTCGGATTTAGGTTTCAAAGGTATAAAAAGGGTGCCGGGGCGGCAAATTGCGGGATATTTTTTTTTAGATTTGTTACATTGACGAAAACCGTAAAACTATGCCCCACATATCGAAAAAGGGACTGTCGGTACCACCCTCCCCTATCCGTAAGCTGGTACCTTATGCCGAGCAGGCCAAACGGCGCGGGATAAAGGTTTACCATCTCAATATCGGTCAGCCCGACATCCAAACCCCGCAACTGGCCCTGGACGCGGTAAGGAATTTCAATGAAAAAGTCCTTGAATATACCCATTCGGCCGGGCTCGAAAGCTACCGCCGCAAACTGGCCGAATATTACCTGCGGACGGGTATCGACGTTTCTTATGACCAGATAATCGTTACGGACGGCGGGTCTGAGGCCTTGCAGATGGCGATGACCGTTTGCCTGGACACCCGGGATGAGATCATAACACCGGAACCGTATTACGCCAATTATAACGGATTTGCCGCCGAAGCCGGCATTACAATAAAGACCGTGCGTTCGTTCATCGGCAACGACTTCGCCCTGCCGCCGGTTGAGAAAATAGAGGAGGCGATAACTCCCCGTACCAAAACGATCCTTATATGTAATCCCAACAACCCGACGGGATACCTATATAATATAACGGAGCTGAAGGCCATTGCCGGTATCGCCCGCAAACACGACCTGTTCCTTATTTGCGACGAAGTTTACAGGGAATTTTGTTACGACGGCGCCATCCATCACTCTTCGATGAACCTTGCGGGGATGGAGCAGAATGTGGTGATGGTGGATTCGGTTTCGAAACGATACAGCATGTGCGGGGTCCGGCTCGGCTGTCTGGTTACCCGCAATCAAGAGGTGCTGGACGGGGTGATGCGTATGGCCCAGGCGAGGTTATCCCCTCCGCTGTTCGCACAGGTGGCGGCCGAAGCGGCGGTCGATGTACCTCAAAGTTACTTCGAGGATGTCAACCGCGAGTACCGGCAAAGGCGGGATTGCCTTGTGAGAAAACTGAACGAAATAGACGGGGTATATTGCCCGAACCCGAGAGGGGCTTTCTACGTAACGGTGGAACTGCCAGTGGACGATGCCGACAGGTTCGCACAATGGCTCCTTGAGGATTTCTCCCACAAAGGAGCTACGGTAATGGTCGCCCCGGCCTCGGGATTCTACTCCAGACCCGAATATGGAAAAAAAGAGGCCCGGCTGGCTTACGTATTGAAAAGGGAAGACCTTGAAGCGGCGGCCGAATGCCTGGCCGAAGGGTTGAAATCGTATCCGGGATCGGTCAGCCTTAGATAAGCTCCTGGACAGGGTCCCAATAATAACGGGCATAACCAATGACCTTGCCGCGGCGCACTTCGACCCCTTCTTCCCGGAGCTTATGCTCCATTTCACCGGGACTGAACGCCCGTGCTCCGGCCAGGCGTCCGCCGCTTGCAGTCACCCGGTGGGCCGGCAGCCCCGGAACGGTTCCGTAACGGCCGGAAAGTATACGGCCTACCATCCGGGCAAGCGCCGGATAGCCGGCAGCACGGGCCAGCGTTCCGTAATTGGTCACCCTCCCGGGCGGGATAAGGGCCACCAGTTCGAAAATCGCCGTTATGAATTCGTTCTTTTGAGCCGTGTCCATCTTTGGATTTTATAGATGAACGGGTAATAGCTTCACTACCCGTTATAGATTGCAAAGATAATCAAAACCTCCGGAGCGGGCCAAACCCGCAAACAGTGCCAACATAAACAGATAAAAAATTCGCAATGAAAAATTCTTATACCTGCCCGACTCCGGTAGGAACGGTAACGATAGTCGAGCAGCAGGGTGCCATTATCCGGTTATATTTCGGAACGGCAGACCTGCCGGATACCAAATCCGAACTTACCCCGCTGATAAAAAAGGCGGCCGCGCAACTGCATGAATATTTCGACGGAAGCAGGAAAAATTTCGACCTGCCGCTAAAACCCTCCGGCACCCCGTTCCAGGAAAAAGTCTGGGCGGCACTTGCCACGATCCCTTACGGACAAACGGCATCCTACGCACGGCTCGCCGCAATGGTCGGCAACCCGAAAGCTTGCCGGGCAGTGGGCGGAGCAAACAACCGCAACCCGCTTGCGATATTCATTCCATGCCACCGGGTGATCGGCGCAAACGGCCAACTCGTGGGATATGCCGGGGGGCTGGAGATAAAAAAGAGACTCCTGGAAATCGAAATGGCAAAATAAATATATTGTTCCACCATTACGGACCGGCCAGCGAGCCGGTTTTTTTTATTGTCGTTCCGAATGCCGCATTTCGGAAAAATTACAAAATTCGTTAACCGTTATTTGCCCGGGTCGTAAAAAATGCTTAATTTAATTGTAACAACCCAAAATATCCGCCATTGAATATGGAATACCAAACGATCCTAAAGAATCTTATAAGCGTACTGGACAGGAACTATCCCTCGGGCGCGGCCAAAAACAATATCGTCCGTAAGGTACTGGACATCGATAAGATGGGCGCTTACCGGCGCCTGAACGGGCTGGTGCAGTTCAAGGTCCACGAACTGGCCCTGCTGTGTTCCCATTTGCAGCTACCGCTCGAAACGGTCTTCAACCTGCCCAAAGGCAAAACGGTATCTTTGGACCTGCAGATGCCCGACTATTCCGTATACGGGATGGACGACCACGACCTGCACCGCCGCTCGCTCGAGATCCTGGACATGGCCGCCCGCAGTCCGAATTCCAAACTGGTGATCGGGTGCAACATGCTTCCCCACAGCATCATTACCGATTACGATTTCCTGCTGAGGTTCCTGCTATGCAAATGGATGTACTTCCGCAACGACTCGGGCCAGAATACCCCATTGTCGAAAATAATGATGAATCATGAGCTGGTGAAGATCAAACACGAAATAGTAAGGAGGCTGGCCCAGTTCAAATCGGTGGTAATGGTTTGGGACAGCCGGATCATAGAATCTCTCATAAACGACATAGTATATTTCTACAAAATAAACCTTATAACGGATGCCGAAATGGACGAGCTGTACCAAGAGCTGAGCCGCTACCTGAACCAGGCACAAAAGCTCGCCGCAGACGGATGCAGCCATATTTCAGGAAATCCGGTTTATTGCTATATTTCCTCGGTAAGCCTTGACAGCAACTACGGTTTTATAGACTCGGACACAGTAAAGGCCAGCATTCTCCAAGCGTTCATACTCAACATAGGCTGGAATACGGACGACGGTTCTTTCGAATATGTACGTTCATGGATGAACACCCTTATCCGCAGTTCGACCCTTATTTCTACAAGCGGCGAAGTTGCCCGGGCCGATTTCTTTAACCGTCAAAGAAAGACTATCGAGATATTAAAGGCATAGTCGAAAGGACAAAACCGAATAAAACATATTTTTACACTATTACCCCCTATATTTATAGGGGGTGTTTGTTTTATTGCAATAATCACCATACAATTTTAGCACTTTCTCCTAATTAAAAACATATTTTAAAACACAGCCCCTTAAATAAAGGGGTTAGGTGGAATTATTTTTAAATTTTTTGAATATTTATCCACGAAATATTTGGGGTAAAGAAAATAATTTCTACTTTTGCATAGTATTTGAACCCAAGCAGTGCATGAGACCGATGGAATTCGAATATTTCAACACCATAGCCGGGAATTCCCAACACGGGAAATGACCCTCCGGCCAAAGAAATAACCCACCCGGGACCCGGGCAGCTTACACCGGTTAAGAAGCTCCCGCCAGTCGATTCAGGTTTAACTTAAAAGTCAGTCAGGTAATGAGAATAATTGCAACCGCTGCCGTAATTACGGCGGCACTATCCCTTACGTCCTTTTCCGCAATGGCTTACGAGCCTTACACCTCCCCGTCGGGAAAACTTGTGATCAATGCCGGGGCGGACCTCGTGAGCCAGTATGTATGGAGGGGCGTCTACCAATCGGGGCCGAGCATCCAACCCTCGCTCGGCCTCGAGTTAGGGGGATTCGTTTTCGAGGCATGGGGTTCCACAACTTTCAACGACAACTTCAAAGAACTCGACCTTACCGTAGGATATACCGTCGGCGGACTTACCCTTGCAGTAACCGACTACTGGTGGCAGGGTGAAGGCAACCCGTTTTATAAACACTACACGGACGGCCACCTTTTCGAGGGCACCATAGCATATTATTTCGGCGATGATTTCCCGCTGCTGGTAAGTTGGAGCACGTTCTTTTCCGGCGCGGAAGACAAAAACTCCCGGGGCAAACGCAAATACTCCTCTTTTATAGACCTTGGTTACGATTTCAGTATCGGGTCGTTCGACTTTACCGCCTCCGCCGGTTTCGCCCCGTGGCAATCCCCGGCGTGGCTGGACGAGAAGAACGGTTTCAGGGTTTCCACCATCGCCATCGAAGCACGCAAGACGATAAACCTCACACCGACTTTTCCCGTCGGGGTGTTCCTGAAAGGAATCGCTTCCCCGGCAACCGACAACGCATATCTTATAGCAGGCATTACTTTCTAATACGGCAAACATGAAAAAGATCGAAGCCATAATCAGGCGTACGAAGTTCGAAGAAGTAAAAGAAGCGCTCCTCGAAGCGGACATCGAATGGTTCTCCTATACGGACGTGCGGGGCGTAGGCAAGGCGCGCAAAGAAAGGATTTACCGGGGCGTCATATACAATACGGACATAATCGAAAGGCTTATGCTCACCATAGTGGTACGGACCCGCAACGCGGAAAAAACCATACAGGCTATTCTCGCCTCGGCCCATACGGGCGAAGTGGGAGACGGGCGGATCTTCGTCTCCGAAGTGCAGGAATCTTACAGCATCCGCACGGGCGAAAAAGGGGACAAAACCCTATATACCGAAAACGGAACGCCGGCAGTTTAAGAACATCGAAAAATTAACGATCCCACATTTAACCGGAATATTATGAAATTTTTACACATACTCGATATAGATATAACAGAGGCGGCTGACGGCCTGTTGGAAAGTGCGGCGGTCTCTTCCTCCAACGTCCTGTCGGGCATATCGGAATTGGCCGCATCGCTCGACACGGTTTGGGTTCTGCTGGCAGCCATGCTGGTTTTCCTGATGCAGCTCGGGTTCTCGATGGTCGAGTCCGGCTTCGCCCGGACCAAAAACACGGCCAATATCCTTATGAAGAACCTTATCGACATCAGTGCAGGCTCCATCCTGTTCTGGCTGATCGGCTTCAGCATAATGTTCGGAACGGACCTGGGCGGATTTATAGGCAAACCGTCTGCATGGCTTTCCGTGCCCTGGGACGGGGACATCCCCCTGCCGGCTTTCCTTGTATTCCAAACGATGTTCTGCGCTACTGCGGCTACCATCGTATCTGGAGCCGTTGCCGAACGGACCAAGTTCCATGCATATCTCTTTTACTGTATACTTATCTCCGCGCTTATATACCCCGTTTCAGGTCACTGGACGTGGGGTGGCGGCTGGCTCGATCGGCTCGGGTTCCATGATTTCGCCGGAAGCACCGTAGTACATTCCGTAGGTGGATGGATCGCCCTGGCAGGTGCGGCACTCGTAGGCCCGCGAATCGGCAAATACCGCAACGGTAAAGTGTATGCCATTCCAGGCCACAGCCTTACGATAGCATGCATGGGTGTGTTCCTGCTGTGGCTCGGCTGGTTCGGCTTTAACCCCGGCAGCCAGTTGGCGGCTTCGGGCGCGGAGAACGCACTGGCTATTTCCAACGTATTCCTTACTACCAACCTCGCCGCAGCGGCGGGCGGCCTGGGAGCCCTTATAATCGCATGGTGCAAATACGGCAAACCCACCCTCAGCCTTTCGCTCAACGGCGTGCTGGCCGGGCTGGTCGGCATCACCGCCGGTTGTGACATGGTGTCCCCGGCCGGAGCGGCCCTGATAGGACTTATCAGCGGGGTGGCCATGGTATATGCGGTATCGTTCTTCGACCGTGTATTGAAGATAGACGACCCGGTCGGTGCCATCGCGGTACATGGGGCGTGCGGTACCCTCGGGACTATCCTCACGGGTCTGTTCGCCCTCGAGGGAGGCCTGTTCTACGGGGGAGGCGCCGCGTTCCTGGGCATACAGGTCCTCGGTTCGCTGGTGACGGCCGCATGGGCGCTCGGTATGGGACTCCTTATCTTCTGGATAATCAAGAAGACCGTTGGCCTGCGTGTGGACAAACGTATCGAAGAAGAAGGACTCGATATCTACGAACACGGAGAAACGGCTTACAATTAAAATAAGCACAGGAAAACGAAGTCACTTCCACCATAGTTCAAAAGTAGGTTTGTTAGATCGGTTAAGATCAGGTTCAGGTTAGTTAAACAAATGGTTAAAACGGCGTCCGGTAAACTGGGAAGTGACTTCGGCGGGGCGCCACCGGCCATGCGAGCGGCTGCGGGTAAAACCGCAGCCCCCGCCGCCGGAAAAACCGACAGGGCCGGCCAGACAATCCGGAACGAAAAAAGAGCAAGAAACAAAACATTGAAAAATCCCGCCGAAGACGGATTTAAAATAAACAATCAAACTACCGTATTATGTCACTTCTAAGATTCAATGTCATCGACGAAGCCATCAGGCGCAAAGCTAACAACGTGACCCCGCCGGCCGAACGTCCGGCCGAATATTTCGGCACGTATGTTTTCAACAATGAAAAGATGTTGAAGTACCTGCCAAAAAAATGCTACGAAGCGCTGTGCGACACCATGAAAAACGGTTCGCCGCTGGACCGCGAGACTGCGGACTGCGTTGCGGCCGGGATGAAACAATGGGCATCGGAAATGGGAGCTACCCATTATACCCACTGGTTCCAGCCCCTGACGGGCGGCACGGCCGAAAAGCACGACGCATTTATCGAGCCCGACGGCAAGGGAGGCGTGATCGAAGAGTTCTCGGGCAAACTGCTCATCCAGCAGGAACCCGACGCGTCGAGCTTCCCGAGCGGAGGTATCCGCAACACTTTCGAAGCCCGGGGCTACACCGCATGGGACCCCACTTCCCCGGCATTCATCGTGGATTCGACCCTTTGTATCCCGACCATCTTCATCTCCTATACGGGCGAGGCGCTGGACTATAAGGCTCCGCTGTTGAAATCCATCGAAGCGGTAGATAAAGCGGCCGTAAAAGTGTGCCGCTATTTCGACCGCAACGTCAATAAGGTTTATTCATACCTCGGTTGGGAACAGGAATATTTCCTGGTGGACGAGGGGCTCTGGGCCGCGCGGCCGGACCTAATGCTGACCGGCCGTACCCTAATGGGCCATGAGAGCGCCAAGAACCAGCAGTTGGAGGACCACTATTTCGGGGCCATCCCCACCCGCGTGGCCGCTTTTATGAAAGACCTCGAATACGAATGCCTCGCTCTGGGCATTCCCGTAAAGACCCGTCACAACGAAGTGGCGCC
Source organism: Alistipes sp. (assembly GCA_021201825.1). Classification (GTDB taxonomy): domain Bacteria; phylum Bacteroidota; class Bacteroidia; order Bacteroidales; family Rikenellaceae; genus WRDF01. Next base: position 120,314 of record JAJQED010000003.1, on the reverse strand, counting down.
GAACCAGTTCGAACTCGCTCCGGTTTATGAGGAAGCCAACCTTGCCAACGACCATAACGTTCTGTTGATGTCGACCATCCGCAAGGTTGCCCGCCGCCACTGCTTCCGTGTATTACTGCACGAAAAGCCGTTCAAAGGGATCAACGGCAGCGGCAAACACAACAACTGGTCCCTCGGTACGGACACGGGCGTCAACCTGCTCTCGCCCGGAAAAACCGACGACGAGAAACTCCAGTTCATAACGTTCCTGGTGAACGTGATGAAAGCTGTCCACAGATATAACGGCTTGCTGAAAACTTCCATATCCAGCGCGACCAACGCCCACCGCCTCGGCGCGAACGAGGCTCCCCCGGCTATCATTTCCATCTTCCTCGGCTCACAGATCAGCGCCGTTTTGGCAAAGATCGAGTCCAGCGAAAACGGGGACAGCATCGAAATGGATGGCAAACAGGCGATGAAACTCAGCATCGGCCACATTCCCGAATTGTTCATCGACAATACCGACCGCAACCGTACATCGCCGTTCGCTTTTACTGGAAACCGGTTCGAGTTCCGCGCCGTAGGTTCTTCGGCCAACTGTGCCAACCCCATGACGGTCCTCAACGCCGCCGTGGCCGAACAGCTCAACCGGTTCAGCGCCGACGTGGACACCCTTATCATGCAGGGGGTTGCGGCACGGGAAGCCATATTCCGCACGGTACGCCAATACCTGAAAGAATGCAAAGCCATCATGTTCGACGGCAACGGTTACAGCGACGAGTGGAAGACCGAGGCAGAAAAACGCGGCCTGGACTGCGAAATTTCGGTGCCGAAGATGATCGACCGGCTGAACGATCCGCAGACCGTGGAACTGTTCGGGAAGCTCGGCATCCTGAGCGATACGGAACTACATGCCCGTGCCGAGGTGGAATGGGAGACCTATACCAAGAAGATACAGATCGAAGCCCGTGTTCTGGGCGACATGGCGCTCAACCATGTTATCCCGGTCGCTTCACGGTACCAGGAGATGCTTCTCGGTAAGATAGAGAAAGCGGCCAAACTTTTCCCGGAAGCCGAGGGCGAACGGATCACCAAACACGACCGCACCATGGTCCTCGATATCTCGAACCATATCGACCGGATTTACGATCTGGTAGAAAAGATGGTGGACGAGAGGAAAAAAGCCAACAACCTCGAATCCGAAAAAGAGAAAGCAATCGCCTACCATGACAATGTGGCTTCGCTTTTCGACGAGATCCGGTACCATATCGACAAGCTGGAATTGTCGGTGGACAACGAAATATGGCCGTTGCCTAAATACAGGGAATTACTGTTCATACGGTAGTTTTCACGGGTTAGACCACATGCGGGAGCGCTCGGTGCGCTCCCGCTTTCGTTACGGGTGGTGAAAGCACCGGATAACAAATTATAATTTTACGTTAAATAATTAACATTTAATATAAAATACACCCAATTTTAAGGTAATTTTAACTACTTTTATACCCGGCGACCGCCCGTGCGGTCACTTGAAACTTTCCCGGAAAACGATACCCAATACCCCGCCTGCACACGGATGATCCTCCTCCGAGTGCAGGGCAATCAAGACCGAAGTCATTATGAATAAAATACCCGGAAAACAAGGCCTTTACGATCCGCAGAACGAACACGATGCCTGTGGCGTTGGGCTTGTAATAGATATAGACGGAACCAAGAGCCACCGGATCGTCGAAACCGGTTTGCAGGTGCTCGAGAACATGCTGCACCGTGGTGCCGAAGGAGCCGACCACAAAACCGGCGACGGTGCCGGTATGATGGTCCAGATACCGCATGAATTTATCCTGCTGCAAGGTATTCCCGTGCCGGAGAAAGGCCGTTACGGTACCGGGCTGGTATTCCTGCCCAAAGACGGGGAGCGGAGCGCGGCATGCCTGAACATCATCCGGAGCGTTGTTACCGAAGAGAACCTCTCGCTGATGCATGTCCGGGACGTACCGGTAAACAGCGACATTTTGGGTGAGACCGCACTCGAAACCGAGCCGGATATCAAACAGATATTCGTGACGGACCCCCACGGGTTGGGCGACCTGCCCCAGAGGTTGTACCGTATCCGGAAAAAGATAGAATCAGCGATTTCCACCGCTTATGCGGATGACCCCAAATGTTGCTATGTGGTGAGCCTGTCGAGCACTAACCTGATATACAAGGGAATGCTCTCGTCACAGCAGTTGAGGTATTATTTCACCGACCTGCTCAACCCGTACTTTACAAGCGGTATCGCACTGGTGCATTCCCGATTCAGCACCAATACGTTTCCTACATGGGACCTGGCCCAGCCGTTCCGTCTTATCGGCCATAACGGGGAGATCAACACGATAAAGGGAAACCGGTCATGGATGGAGACCCGTGAGAGCGTCATGCACCCGGAAAAACTCGGCGACATGGCCGGCATCAGCCCTATCGTCCAGCCGGGTATGAGCGACAGCGCGTCGCTGGACAACGTAATAGAATTTTTCGTTATGAGCGGCATGTCGCTTCCCCAGGCGCTGGCCATACTGGTGCCGGAAAGCTATAACGACCGTAACCCCATCAGCGAGGAACTTCGCGGTTTTTACGAATACCACAGTATCTGGATGGAGCCGTGGGACGGTCCGGCCGCCATACTATTCTCCGACGGGCGCTATGCCGGTGGGATGCTCGACCGCAACGGCCTGCGTCCCGCCCGCTACCTTATAACGAATAACAACATGATGATCATAGCCTCCGAAACAGGAGTGACGGACTTCCCGGCTTCGGAGATACGTGAAAAAGGCCGCTTGCGTCCCGGTAAGATGCTAATGGTCGATACCCAACAGGGACGCATCATGTTCGACGAGGAAATAAAGGCTACACTTGCCGGCGGCCACCCTTACCGTGAGTGGCTTAACAAGAACCGCATCGTTATCGACGACGTCACTTCGGGTCGCAAAGTCACATATGAGACCGACAACTACCTGCAGTTGCTAAAAACGTTCGGATATACCAGGGAGGATATAGACCGGATCCTAAAACCCATGGCCTCCGACGGGGCGGAACCGTTGTACGCGATGGGAAACGACACACCGTTGGCCATCCTCTCCAAACAGCCCCAAAGGCTGTTCGACTATTTCCGCCAGAAGTTCGCCCAGGTGACCAACCCGCCTATCGACCCGCTCCGCGAGGACCTGGTGATGTCGCTCGCGGCATATATCGGGGCCGTGGACGGGAATGCCCTGGTGCCGTCGCCGCAAATGTGCAAGGTAGTAAAGCTTACCAGCCCAGTGCTGACCAACCGGGCGATAGATATCCTGCGTAACCTCCGGTATAAAGGGTTCCGCACCCACGATGTACATATGACCTACCGCCCGCAAGGCGGAGGGAATGCCCTTGAGGAGGGTATACAACGTATTTGCGGGGAGGTGGAACAAGCGGTGGACGACGGCTGCAACTATATAATTCTTACGGACCGGGGAGTGAACGCGGAACTGGCCCCTATCCCGTCTTTAATGGCCCTGTCGGCCGTACACCATTACCTGATACGCAAACGCAAGCGTGCGCAGATCGCACTCATCGTGGAGACGGGAGAAGCCCGCGAGATCATGCATATCGCACTGCTTATGGGTTACGGTGCCAGCGCGGTCAACCCGTATATGGCGTTCGCGGTCCTGGGTGAGTTAGTCGGTAAGCATGATATTTACCTTGATTATGAAACGGCCGAGAAAAATTACGTCAAGGCGGTCAACAAGGGAATGCTCAAAGTGCTGTCCAAGATGGGGATATCGACCGTGCGAAGCTACCGTGGCGCCAAGCTTTTCGATGCCGTGGGGCTGGCCCCAGGGTTTATAGGCCGGTATTTCGACGGGACCGCCTCGTCAATAGGCGGCGCGGGTATCGACGAGATAGCCGCCGAGGCGGCGGCGGCCCACAAGGCCGGGTTCGGAATTAAGGAAGAAGAGGGTTCTGACCTGGGCAACAGCGGCATCTACGGCTACCGTAAGGGCGGGGAGAAGCATGCCTGGAACCCGGAATCGGTGAAGACCCTGCAAATGGCGGCACGCACCGGGGATTACGGTAAATATAAGGAATTCACCGGGCTTGTAAACGGCGGCGAACCCTCCGCCATACGCGACCTGCTGGAACTTCCCGAATCGCCCATCGAACTCTCTGAAGTGGAACCGGCCGAAAAAATCCTTTCGCGATTCGCTTCCGGGGCCATGTCGTTCGGATCGATCAGCGGGGCTGCACACGAAGCCATAGCTCTGGCCATGAATGCCATCGGAGGGCGGAGCAATACCGGCGAAGGCGGCGAACCCCAGCGGGAAAATGACGGTATGGACGGGATATCGAACCGCAGTGCGGTAAAACAGGTAGCCTCGGGCCGGTTCGGTGTAACGGCAAAATACCTCGTGGACGCCGATGAGATACAGATAAAGGTTGCGCAGGGGGCGAAGCCCGGCGAGGGAGGCCAGCTCCCCGGGTATAAGGTGGACGAACTGATAGCCCGTACCCGGCACAGTATGCCAGGTATAACCCTGATCTCTCCCCCGCCCCACCATGACATATACTCCATCGAGGATCTTGCCCAGCTTATCTTCGACCTAAAGAATGTAAACCCCAAAGCCAGGATAAGCGTCAAACTCGTTTCCGAAAGCGGCGTGGGTACGGTTGCGGCCGGGGTTGCCAAGGCCAAGGCGGACGTGATACTGATAAGCGGAAGCGAGGGGGGTACCGGTGCCAGCCCAATGAGTTCCGTAAGGCATGCCGGGCTTCCGCTCGAGATCGGGTTGTCGGAAACCCAACAGACGCTGGTTTTGAACAATCTTCGGGAGGGGGTTATATTGCAGGCGGACGGGCAATTCAAAACCGGACGGGACATAATAGTATCCGCCATGCTCGGGGCCGAGGAATTCGGGTTTGCCACGAGCCTGATGGTCGTGCTGGGCTGTGTGATGGACCGCCGGTGCCACCTCAACACTTGTCCCGTGGGTATAGCCACACAGGATGCCGCACTTAAAAAGAAATATACGGGCCACTATAAATATATAGTCAATTACCTGCGGTTCGTTGCCGAGGATGTCCGTGAACACCTCGCCTCGATGGGTTTCCGTAGCCTCGACGAAATAATCGGGCGGCCCGACCTGCTGAAACAAAAGAAAATAAAGGCTCCGTCCAAAGCCGGTAAACAACCGGACGGCGAAGCCCTATACATGGCAAAAGCCGCAAAGGTTAGCCTCTCGGCGATACTCCATATCCCGGACGGATGCCCCGGCCATGCCGTGAAAAAACAGGGCGGCGACCGGATACACGGCCTGCCGGCCGTGATGGATAAATCCATCACGGCAATGGCGGCACCTGCCCTCGAAAAAGGGCTTCCGGTGATGCTCGACTTCGCCATAAAGAACACCGACCGTGCGGTGGGAGCATACCTCTCGGGGCGGGTAACGGAAAAGACCGGCGGTGCGGGCCTTGCCGAGGATACCCTTAAAGTCACTTTCAACGGTTCCGCCGGACAAAGTTTCGGGGCTTTCCTGTGCCCCGGGATAACCTTTACCCTCAAGGGCGACGCCAACGATTACCTTGCCAAGGGCCTCTCCGGCGGCAAAGTGATCATCACCCCGCCCGACGGTTCGCTGTTCGACCCGGACAGGAACATCATTGCCGGGAATACCATTCTTTACGGCGCCACATCCGGCGAAGTATATATCAGCGGGCAGGTCGGGGAACGGTTCTGCGTACGCAACAGCGGAGCGCTCGCCGTGGCCGAGGGTACGGGGGACCATTGCTGCGAATATATGACCGGAGGGGTCACCGTGATCCTCGGACCAACGGGCCGTAACTTTGCCGCCGGGATGAGCGGCGGGGTGGCTTATGTATGGGACCCGGACGGGGATTTCGATTTCTACTGCAATATGGAACTGGTGGAACTCTCCCTGCTCGAGGAAAGCGGGGACGAGAAATACCTGCACGGGATCATATCCCGCCACTATTACCATACGGGAAGCCCGCTGGCAAAACGAATGCTTGCGGACTGGCCCGTTTACGCCAAACAATTCCTGCAGGTTATTCCCATAGAGTATAAGACGCTGATTGCCAAGAAATAGAAGATCCCGGCATATCTTAAAAATATCGGGGTTGAGAATAGTTTATCCTCAACCCCGATATTTCATATCTTACCGGATTTATATTTCGTCGATAAAGTTGGTAAGGTCCACTATCTGGGTCCGTATCGTATAAGGATTCGGGAGCGAATATATCCCGTCCGTGGTCTCCACCGCAGTGATGGTACGCCCGGCAGGTTTGGCCACGGCTTCGCCTTTCTCGTTAAAGGTTATGGTCTGGCTTACGTCGCTGTCGTAATAGATGGTAACGGTGACACCTACCGGTCCCCGGAAAGTGGGATAGCTGGTAACGCTGCTATAATCACCACCGACGGCTTCACCGTAAGTCCAGTTCGAGACGGTTATGCTCTCCAGTATCAGTTCCACACCATAGAGTTTGACGTAATAACAGGTGTTGACAAGGGTCTGGGTAATATCCAGTTCCTTACTGTATTTGGCCCCGCCGTTCGTCGTTACGTGAATTACCGGGTTTGTTATGCCTAAAGGAAGAATTACGAGATATTCCTGCTCGGTGCTTGCCGTGACCTGGTAAGGTTGATAGGTATTTCCTCCCGCTTCTACCGTCACTTCATATAAGTCCGCAGGATTAACGTCCGCAAGAACGAAGTCGATCATACTGTAAGCATGGCGCATTTTCACTTCGAGGTAGTGGGCGGGGACGGTCTGGTAGGTCGGGCTTCCGTCCTGCTCGAGGATATCCTGCAATATGAGGACCGATTCCTGGCGCTGGTCGGTGGCGATTTGCTGACCCGTCGTCCATCCCGTCGGGTACAATACCGCCTGGATATTTTGCATTTCGTAATGGGGCATGTATATGGTTGACCCGTCTTTGGTAACCCAGTAACCCGAACCGTCATATTCGAACTCACCGTAACCGTCCTCGTAAGGATTGCTTCCTTTGTAGATGGTAAGGTCGAGGTTCCATGCCTCTTTCTCGGTTAGTGAATTTGTAGGGTCGTCGGAAGTATTCACGACAAATCCCGAAACGGCCCGGGTGACGGTCGGCAGGGCTCCTTCGGAATCACCCAGGGAAAGCCCCACACGGCTTACCGCTACCATATCCCCGTCGACGGAAGTCTCCCCGTCCGATCGGGAACATGCCCCGGCTACGAACAATAGGCACCCTGCAAATAACAAGGGAACGTTATATTTCAATTTATCTACTATCTTTTTCATGGCACTTAAATTAGAGCGTTATTCGTAGAGGTCCAGCGTGCTGCCGTCGCTAACCGCAACCGAATCGATATCCGTATTGGATTCGGAAATTATCTTCCCGTTGAAGCCGCTTCTCGGGATCGGTATATATAAAGCGGCCATATCTTCGGGCATAACGAAACCGTCGGCTATCACATAAGTACTGTCCGTCCATACGTAAGTATCCGGATGGGGATAATGCCTGATCAGGTAGGACATGGTAATAAGTTGTTCAGGCTGGTTGATAACGAAATTTCCATCGGCGTTCGTGTCGGGCGAAGCGAACGGGATACCGACACCGCTGTTCTCATCCTGGTTGAACGTTCCTATATAAATGAAATTATCCACGTCATAACCCTGCGAAGTAAGCGTTATCAGGTACCGTTTCCCTTTATCGAGTTCTATATCGGTTGCCGGGAAGATTATGGTGTATTCGTAATTGTTCGTCACCCGCATACGTCCGATAAGGTAACTTTCCGTAGAGGCCAGCTCCACCGTACCATCCAGAATCAGCATCGCATGGCCGTTAGGGTCGCCGCAATAGGCGAAGAACGCGGTCGGGGTATCTTGTACCTGCAACTCGATAATGAGATACTCAATATCGATCCCCTCGGCATTCTGCCCGGCTATCTCGAACTCGATCATAGTATTCTGCCTTTCGAAATAGAGCGGTACAGGTGCGTCGGTAGGCATAATATTTACCGAAGTTGCCTGGGCCGTAAGCCAGTCGGCGCGGCGAAAATTATCCAGCTCCCGCTGGTCCGTAATAAGCCCCTGGTCCCTGATCTCCTGTGAGGGCCAAAGTGCGGTGATGTTCGTAATGTACGAATCGTCCATGGTGAAATAAAACGGGGGATCGCCCGTAAAAAGGCCGTTGCTGCCGAAGACATATTCGAACTCCTGTTCAGTAGGGTCGTTAAGGGTCGTCAGGGTAACGTCGATGCTGTAACCCTCGCTGAAGAAGTCGGTCCCTGCGGCTCGCGTGCCGTCCGTAAGGTCGGCTACCCGGGAAGCCAGCACGAGGCCTTTAGGTCCGTCCGAACCGCCGGTATTATCTCCAGCATTATCCGAGCAGGAAAACACGAGCCAGGCGGCCGCACATATATATATTATCTTTTTCATATCCACTGTCTCTCTGGTTTATCTTCTTTCCCATTGCAGGATGGGATAATCGGCGGTCGGATTCCCGGGGGAATACCAGTACGACGTATCGTCCGTCAACCACCCGGTGGTCAGGACAGGCCACCACTCGGTCGCCGAGGTCCATGACGGCCAGCTGCCCGGCATCTGCGAAACCCCGGACTGCGTATCTGCAATTATCGAATAGTCGTCGGTCAATACAGCCCCCTCGCTTGCCGTAAAGAGGGTTCCCATCGTGGTAAATCCTTTATATGAAGCGACCCCGGCTATATTGAACGTAATATCGTCGTCCGTGATTGTACAGTAACTGCGCAGGATCGTGCCGTTGTTCAGGCCGCAGAAACCGCCTACATATCCGCCGGCATTAAGGGATTCGTCCGCCGTATTCACCGTGAGGATACCTCCGAGGCTATATGTGTCTTTAATGACCGACTTATATTCCCCATCGTCGTTCCTCGCACCTGCACTACCGCATATTGTCCCGACCCTCGGGGCGTTGCCGGTTACGGTGATGACCGGGTCCTCGACGCGGCAAGCCACGATACGGCTCGTACCGTTGAAAGCGTCGGCAAGCAGGTCGGCTATAATAGCCGCCTTTACCACTTCGGAAAGCCCCTCGGGCAGGTTGAACATCAGGTCGGCAATCTCTTCCTCCGTGAGTTCGTCGTTAAGCTGGCCGCATATCGCTCCTACCGCGACCGTCTCTTCGGCACTGTTCACCGTGATCGCCGGGGCAATAAGGTTTACGTTGCATACAACTGAATTGTATGTGACCTTTGAGAACAAGCCTACATTTCCCGATGAACTGGTAATATCGAGATTCAATATCTTATGCCCGCCGCCGTCATACCGTCCGAGCGACAGCACGTTGGGCTCCCAGCTTATCCCGTCCAGGTCGATATCGCACACCTGGTAAGTAGGGACCGAAACTTCGCCGCTGCCGCCCTTATAATCGGCAAGGCTCTGGGCGTCCCAAACGATATCGGTGGAGGTCGGAATGAAGATCTCGCCCGTACTCATATTATACCCGTACCGGTAGACATACTGCTCCTGCACGTATACGTCCTGTGATGCTATCAGGGTAAGGTCTCCCGCTTCGAGCAGGATTTCGCCCCGGGGTATGTCGTTGGGATCATCGTCCGTGGTCCAGATATAGGTCCAGTATTGGCGCACGTTCGAACCGCCGCCCCTGTTATCGTATTCTTTAGGCGTACCGTCATACCATTTATACCTTTTGCCGTCGGTACTGGAACCTGTATCGGTTGTGATCGGGTCGATATTGGGAAGAATTACCACGTCGTCAGCCGAAACGAAAACGGACGGGTCGTCCGATACGATGACGATCTCCACTTTATAGGTGGATTTCGGATAGAACGGCAGCCGGGTGTAATATGCCGTGGTAGGATTCGTTTCGGCTTGGGCACGGTACGGGATGTAATACTGCTCCGAGTAATCCTGCCTGGTTATATAATAGGAGTTCTCGTCGGCTTTGCTTCTGAAGTAATTCTCCTCAAGGCTCATATCTGCATTGTAGGGATAGAATGCCACGATTGTCATCCGGTCGTAAATATAGATGTTCTTATCGATGTCGGTCTGCCCCTGTTCGAGGATCGGCACGAGGGTATTACCGTCTATCTCACACTCGAGGTTTCGTACGTACGGTGCCTCGAGGTAGTCGTTGTCGTAATCCGATGTATAATAAATATAGAGCCCTACGTTCTTCAGCCCGTAATTGACATCGTTTATCGTATCATCGTTCATATCCTCCGGGGCACTGAGCTCGGCCAGCCGCGTCGACATTCCCCCGAACGAGACCGAAAGGTTGAGCAGGGTACCCTCCCCATCCCACTCGCCGGTACCCGTATAGGGGTCGGACGTGCAACCCTGCATGGCCATAACACCGCAGGAGAGTATGGATAAAATTATAATATGTAACCGTTTCATAACTCTTATATATTATTGGTATTGAATGGCATCGGCCATGTAATACCGGTAAGTTCCTCGTCCAGATAATACAGGTAACCGGTTATGGATGCTGAACTGCCGGTAAGGGCCGCATTCAGTATGTTCACGATGCGGTCGCTGTCGGACTCCCCGTCGTCTATGCCGTCACGCATCTTGTCGGGAGACAGGGCCGCCGATTGGAAAGGGACTATTGTACCCGAACCGACAGCGCTCTCCGCACCACCGGGTGTGGACGCTACCGAACCGGACAACCAGTAACAGGTATTGATCACGGCCGTAGCCGCGGCATTGACCGTCGAACCGATTATAGCGCCCGAAGTACCTCCGTTGTAGATGTTACCGGTGCTCAAACAGGCCAAAAAAGTTTCGGCAGCCGTACTTTCGTTCCGGCCGCAAATACCTCCGAGGGTCGTACCCGCCCAGATATTTCCGGTATTGACACAGGCTATAACCCGACCCCCGGCTTCATTGAGGCCGCATATTCCTCCGACGGTTCCCGTAGCCCCGAATAACGATGCTTCGTTTATACAGGCGTAGATCGTACCGCTGTTAATACCGCAAATCGCCCCGGCGTAGGTATAACCCGAAAGGTCGATATTACCCGTATACAACCGTATATTGAGCAGGGTACCATGGTTTTCGGCGAACAATCCCTGGAATGCGGCGTCTATATTGCCGATCCATTTGCTGTTACCGTCATACTGGCCCCTAAAGGTGCTGAACCCGGTAAATGCCGAGCTGCCACCTGCGGCATTTACTTCATTGAATTCTATATCAACCTCCTGCCGGTAATAAGCCCCGAGGTCCTTTTCGATATTCATAAACTGCACAAGGGTGGTCACCAGGTAAGGATTCAAAGCACTGTTTAGATTCTGTGGGTTTTCCAGCTGCATACCGCCTGCCGACAATTCGAACGAAAGGGTCTGAGATGAATAGTCACCTGCATCCACCGGCATACTTATCAGTAAGCCCTTGGCCGTATACAGGTCGACGGAATCGACCTGGTTATCGTCCGGCAGGGTAATATAGTTAAGCTTGCCGGCCGTATCCACATATTGCCCGACATACTGTTTATTATCGGTCGTATGGAGAACCACGCGGGTGATTAGGTCGTCCCCCGAGTTATCGTATTCCCCGCCGATATCGAGGGTCAATACGGCCGGGTCGTATGTGGGATTATGGCCGTCAACCGGGATTTCATCCCAATCGACCTGCTCGAGTACGACCCCGACAACACGCAGTTTCTGAATTTTGAACGTAAGGTTATAGGCATAGCCCGAATAGAGGTACATATTCGGGTCTTCACCGGTAATTTCGAACTCTTTAAGGTCATCGTCCGTTGCTATATATTCGTCGATCTTGAGGTAGGAGAAAGTTTTCCCTACAAGGTCGATACCGGTTGGTATCAGGAAGTTCTCACCCAGTTGGACCTTATATTTGGTCGTACCGTTATTCCGGGCCACGTCTACGGCTCCCCCGGACTCGTCGGGGGTGACCCCGGTTACCGGGTAATAACCGTTTTCATATACCCCGTCCATTTCGAAAATTATCTCCGACGGTGGAGGGTCCACGTAATATTCTTCAGTTGTATCCACTTCTACCAGGACGTTCAACTTTGTCATGATATGGCGGAACTGCAGGATCTCTGCCGGGTTCTCCGAGGAACCCGGGGTACCCTCCCCTTCTATAGACCAGTCGATAACCGTGGCCGGAGAGCGCTGGCCGACATTGCTAAGGATAAAATCATACGGTGTCCCCTGTCCGGCCATAAGGCCGATCTCGTTATCCGAATTGATCGAACCGGTATATGCAAACAGGTTGATCTGGTTATTGCCCAGTGGATAGTACCGCTTAGTGGTTACCGTGAGGTCTGTCGGGGTCGTATTTAACGAACTGGCGCTTATAATACGGGTCGGGTCGAAATACTTCTGGCTCATATCCCCGTCGGGAAATGCTACCAGATATACCGGCGGCGCTTCCCCGTCGGCACCTATACGGGTAGCCGCAACGTCCGAAATCCCTTTGACCCGTATCTCGGCCGTGCCCTCCACATACGTATCCGCCACGGTATTATCCCGGGTACAAGAGAACGCGGCCACCGCCGCAATACAAACTGCGGCAGGAATATATATCTTATTTTTCAATCGTTTCATCTTGCCTTAGTTTATCGTTACTTCCAGTTCTCTCGGGTCGTCCCATTCGGTGAGGGCGCCCTGCAGGGTTATCGAATCGTCCGGATTCTCTACCAGCGTGCTCTTGACCACGATATTTACCGTGGTGACATAAGCCCTGACCAGACTGAGGTATTCGTCCGGATCGGATTCGTCATCTTTATCCTGCACGATTTCCGAGAGAAGATATTCCCCGGTCACACTGAACGGGCCGTCTTTGAGAGTAATTATTATTTTGGTTTGGTCCGCCGTGCCCGGGAACAAGTACACCTCCGTAGAATACGGTGAGGCCTGTGAGAAATCGGTCGAAGAACCGACCGGAAAATAGGTATAACCCGTATTGTAGATCAACGATAGATTGTCGTCGTCGTTGGCTTCCAGCAAGTCCAGGTAACCGCTTCCCAGTGTCGTTACGATCTGCAGGGATTCTATGGTTATTTCTTCGTTAAATACATCGTCCCCGGCAACATTGACAATCAACCTGCTCAGAGCATGGTTGAACGTACCCAGGTCTACCGTCGCAGTGCTTTTATCCCAGGGGGTCAAAAGACTGTTCCCCGTTGCATACATGACATCCGGCAGGTCCGGATTCAGGTCGATCTGCAGGGTGGTAAGGTCGTTCAGCAGTGTGAGGCCCGTAGCTTCGGAGGTATGCGGGCTGTAGGCCGCGAAGTTGAGCTTCGCACCGTCCAGCGGCCAGTATTTGGTTTCCTGGAATTCGAAAGTGAATACCCCGGAACTGACGCCCGCCACACCGGCTATGGCATCGTTAATGTCACCGTAAGACCACCAGTCCGCATCCCCATCATAGGTGGCCGATACCCCGATACTGTTGTTCGGGAATACCGGCTCCCCGGCACGGGTAAGGCTGCCGTCCAGCTCGGAACCGGCCCGGAAGACGATGGCCGCCAGACCGCCGTCGTCCGTGGGTGACATGCCTGACGGGCATTCGCCGCCGTCGCTGCTGCAGCCCCAAGCAAGGGCTGCGACAGCTACGGCCGGAATGCATATATATTTTTTAATGATTCTCATAGATATCCGTTTTATTGGATTATTATGGTACCCTGGTCGCCGTCGGTCCAATCCTCAAGCGTCGCACTGAGACCGATCTCATTGAGTTTCAGGTCCACCGTTATGGTAGTGATCTTGCCCGCCACGAAGTTCAGGTTCGATGTGATGGTTCCCTCGAACGGTTGATCGTAACCGGGAACCTTGACATATACGACCGTCTTAACCGAGGCGATGGTCTGCGGCATTACGATAGCTTCGAAATAGCCTGAGTCCTGGTCGGCATACGGTATGATCGTTCCGCCTATGGTATTTCCCGCCGTCATAACCGGTGTGGTCATATAGGCCGTACCGTCCAGAATGAAATTGGCAAGTGTTACAGTACAGTTGGCCAGGGTAGTTGCAGAGAACTCATCGCTGGTGAGTTTAACCCGTACCCTACTAAGGACATGCGCAAAATCGAAATTGATATACCGGTAGGTGCCCGCAGGCGTGTCTTGATAAGCCATCAGCAGGTCATACATTGACCATCCGCCGGCCTGGTTCTCCGGTATTTGCCATCCGAACGAAGTCGCACCCGAGCCTATAGACGGGATAGAGGCTCCCAAGGGATAGTATACCGCAGCCAGTTCCACTCCGGTATTGACATAATCGTCCCAGTATATCGCTGTGCCTGTCCAGGTCCCGTTGGAATAGGTATAGGTGTAATCCGTGGAATTCTCGGTAAGGTTATAAATATGTATGGTCTGTCCCTCGAAGAACGCATCGTTCGGTTCCAACGTTCCCTCGATAACGATCGGAGAGGGAACCATATTGATGGTCGGTCCCGTTTCCCAATCGGCCGCATGGGCACTGAACATGACAGTGGTTTCTTTCATGTTGATCGTAAGTATGGTCGTTACTCCCGCCTCGAAAACTATATCGCTGGAATGCAATACCGTATATTCGTAATTATTATTATTGGGATTGACAATAACGGCAACGGCATCGCCGGCAACTACCGTTTGCGGGATAATGAATGCCAGGGCAGAATTGTTATCGTCTCCGACACCCTGTTCGACCTCTATATTTCCTTTGCCTAGACCCTGTATAAACGCCCCGTTATCGAAATTACCGTCGTTCAGGTAATTCGGGAGAATGATCTTCATGTTTGCCAATTCGGCCTCGTTGAAAAAGTTATCTGTCGACTTCAATTCCACGGCTACCTGCGCCATGGCATGCTCCAGCTGGAATGAAACGGGATCGGGATTATCTACCAGTACCAGACCCGACAACAGATAGTCGTCCATCATGGTATCGTTATATTTTTCCTGGCGTAGAATCGAGGCATAGAAATACTGCGTAGCTCCCAGGTCGTCCCAATAGGCCGGCGCGGAAGCTGTCCATTGCTCCAGCATGCCGTTCCACGTATAGGTAGTCAGGTATTCGCGGCCCGCAGTTATATAAACGTCCATTTCTTCACCGTCCAGAATGCCGGTCGTGGAACCCGTACCGGTTATAACTTTCAAGGCATTGAGTTCGAAAGTCTGCGTATCCCACGGCAGTACGGAGACACCGATGGATATCTCGCCTTTCTCGAATCGCACGATCAGTGTCGTTGCCACGTTCTCGGCAAATACGATCCCCTCCTCCGGGGCCGGGGCGTTATACTCGCCGTTACCGAAATTGACACGAACGGCGGTCTTCTTACCCTCGATGGCCTGGGGCTGGATAATGGCCACGCTGTTGGTGTTGTCGGTAGAGACCATGCGGATATCGCCGGTGGACGGACCGCCAAGGAGTTCTATCCCCTCGAACGATCCTCCGACCACATAATCCGGCAGGGTTACCGTGGCGTTGGCCATTTCCTCTTCGGTGAACGTATCCGAAACGAGCGCTACGATCACCTTGGCCGCCGCGTGTTTGAGCTCGAAGTCCACTCCGGTATTGTTATAACCGGCTTCCGGGTCCGAAAGCATCACGTCGGGCAGCTGGGTATCGTTCAGGGCACCTGCCACGTCCATCCTCGCTTTGAAAGTCGCGGGATAGGTTTCGATGTCTTCCCAGTATATGGGCGGGTTGCCGGTCCATTTTCCGTCGTCCCCGTATATGTAGTATGACTTGAAAGTGTAAGTCGAACCCTCCATCATATAGAGGTCCAGCCGGTCCCCGGCTTCGACCCCGTGGCTCGTCCCGGCATCGACCGTTACCTGTACCGCCTCCCAGGAGATCGGTTCGCGCAGTATCCAGTCCACTACCGTGGCGCTGATGGTCACATCGGCCTTATTCAGCCCGATAGTGAACCTGTCGGCGTAACCGGCCCGGTATTCGAATCCCTCGGTTTCCACTTCGGCTTTGTAAACCCGGCCGTTGAGTTCCACTTGAACGACCGTACCGTTTGCCGATACGCCCTGCGGCTGGAACAAGGCCACCCAATAACCGGTATCCTCGTCTTTTACCATCTTTATATCCGAACGCTGGGTTCCGGGGATAAATTCGCCGTTTTCAAGATAACCGCCGACGTAATAGTCCGGCAGCGTTATTACGGCATTCTCCATATCTTCGGCCGAGAATTGATCGGACCGCAGTTCGACGTAGAGTTTTGAGACGGCCCTCGTAAGTTTGAAGTGGGCGCTTCCGTTCCGTTGTACGGTGACCGGGTCGCTAACCAGCCAGTCGCCGGTCTGCGAGTCGTCGTGCGGTTCTTCCATTTGGATGGAGGCCCGCATATAAGCCGGGTCGTAGCTGATGGATTCCCAGAAAATATCTTCGTCGCTTTCCCAGGTATCCTCATCGGTATATTCATAAGTGCCCAGCAGGGAATAGTCCATATTGTCGCCGCTGACGTATACGTTCATCCGCGTTCCGACTTCCACATTTTCGTTCTCACCTACTTCGGCCGTTGCCTGGATCGCGTCATAATATCTTTCCGCACCGTCGAGCCAGTCCTGTATCTCGGCGCTGATCTCCGCCGGCGTCTCGCTGAGGTTTATATTGAATGTATATTTATATCCGCCTAACAATTCAAGGTCCGAACTCATCTTTGCGGTATATGTAGCCCCGGTGGCAAAAGTGAAATCGAACTCCACTCCGCTGTCTGCTTCACGCGGCAGCACTATCCCGTACCTCTGGTTAGCCTGTTCCCTCATCGGGAAAGTTATGTCCGCATCGCTGTCACTGTCGACCGATAGGGACTCCTCCATTATATCATAATTAGCTGTGGTCTTCATCCCCCGGATAGTCACCGTACAGTCTTCCAGGTCGCCGAAAACATCTTCGCTACCACCCGACAAATTAAAGATTACCTTACTCAAACGGTGGGAAAAATCGAGTTTTACCGACGGGTCGCTCTTTGTATAACCGGCAATATGCCTTGCGGTCATAAAGTCGATATCGGGGAGAGCGGTTTGGGAGGCTACGTCCAAGGGCATTATCATATCACTCGTCAATCCTGAATGATAGGGGTAATAAGCCTTGAAAACTACCCGTTCGCTGTCGTTCGCGGGAAAATAGATCATCATTTCGGCAGAATGGGGTTCGAATATCCCCGACTGACTCGAAGTGATGTAGTGGTAATTATGCTGCTCATCATAGTGTTCCATACTCTCTTCAAGCAACATTGCCACACCGATGGCGTCATCCTCATCCCACTGGGCATCCTGTGCGCGGGTCGAAGCGGAATTGCCGACACCAGCCTGTATGACGGCAGCCACCCGGCTTTCGTCCGTTTCACGGTCCTGGCCGCTGTAATCGCCGTCCGTCTTTGTACAGGCGCACAGACACAGCGCAAGGACGGCCGCGATAGCCGGTTTAAAACATAATAATCTCATAACTATATATTTATTATATTAAATATTGATATTATTCAGTTTATATTATATTAAAAATAATATTGTATAAATATTGAAATTACTCAGCTTCAAGCCACGATTCTGTTCCCGTGTACCAGTCCACGATGGATAGGTCCAAGGATGCACTTATTTGCAATTCGATACTAATTACCCAGGGCTCACCCAAATTTACCGTATGGAAGCCGTTGAATTCGGAAGTAAAGTCTACCTGTTCCGTCACCGATTGGTCTTCGTCCAATCCGACAGTAACCGTAAATATCTGGTCATCGTCCCCGGCATTACCCAATAAGGTTCGCTGCCCGGTCCACCAACTGTCTGCGCCCTCGGTGAAAGTATAAGCCACGGATCCGTGCGTAATGGCCTGCGGACGTATCCGGCCGTCAACCGGCGGAAAGCCGAAAGTCAATTCCCGGGAAAGGGCGATCCCGCTTACGGACCCGCTTGCACTTTGGATTAGGGAAACACCATCCCCGGTGAACTGTAAGCGGATAATGAGGTCGCGGGTTTGCTGGTACATGGGCACGTGTATCTCCTGGTATGTATCGTTGTTTATAACCCTGTCAGTAGTCGTTCCTGCGGTGAAATCCTGCGGTTCGGTTGCGACACCGTCGGTGGAAGCAACCGTGAGGACCGTGCCGTCGATAGTTACATTCGTAGCGCTTTCCCAAGCCGTGAAACGGTATTCACCTGGAAATATTTCCAGTTCTTTTCCCTCAACAGGGGCGGTTGTGGATATGTCTGCGTTATCACCGGTTATTTTTACGTTGAGCGCGGAAGTATTGTCACGGGGCGTTGCGGGGTCGATCCAGTCGAAAAGAAGCATGACACTCTGCTCGCAGTCGTCGAGGTCGGGGTCCTGGTTCACACATGCGAATCCTGCGGCACCGATGATCGTAGTAAAAAGTATTTTTATAAGGTGTTTCATATTATGAATTTCCTTTGGTTTTCTTAAATGTGATATTACCGCCGGACGGCGGGTTAACCGGCGGGCGAATGCCCGCAAAGGTAAGCTCTCAGGATAAGTAACCGGTCCCGTAAAGAGGTAAGCAATATATTGTCGAGTCTTTCATTTAATAATAATTTAATTTATTTTAAATAATAATCTTCTATCTCCGAAGTCCGGTCGGCGCATAATACGGACTTTCGGGAATATTCCTGCTTAAGTAAAACAACAATAATACCAGAAAAGGGCCTCCGGGTTAAATCTTCCGGCCTATCAGGTAATAATAAAGGACAGATAAATATCTGCCCTTTGCGTTGTAAAACAATACTTTAAGGATATGGCTTACCTGTTGGGAGCCGTAAGGGCCATGTCTATCCGGGAAACATAATAGGCGTATTTGTCCTGGCTATGGGCAGAACGGCAATATGCCTGCCCGGCTACGAGCTTGGACCGTGCTTCCTTTAATTTGGAAATGAATAATCCGCTAAGGTCGGGTTCGGTATAATAACCGATGGTGGTGATCGAAGACGGTGCGGCTTCCGTGTCGATCTGGCCATGAAGACCGGGAAACCGGTTTGTGAAACCCGGGTGAAAGCCGTCTGCAAAAGTATCGGAAAAATAGGTTCCCGAGGAATTATTTGCCTCGAAGTTCGACCGCAGCACCTCGACAGACCCTATAAGCTGGTCTATAAATCCCCCGGCCATGGCCATTCGGGTCGTTGTTATTTCCCGGCCGGCCGTTATATCCTTGAAAATATATCCAGAAAGGTCGTCCAGTGCTTGCTTCTGCGTATAATGGTCTTCGGATGAAGCCACCGAAAGCGCCATTGCACCGTAACGTCCCGTGAGGCGCTGCATAATATAGCGCACGGGCCAGTAAGATTCCACATACTGCGAGACCCGTTTATCCATCCCGGCAAGCTCCATCAACCGTGGGTTGGCATCCAGCCAGGAGAGGTCGTCGAACAACGAAAGTATTTTGAGCAACGCTGCCCGCTGAAGTTCCCGCGGTACCGGCTCATACCGTGGCCGACCACTGTCACCGGAGGTTTCGTTAATATAAATACCGCCTATATAGGCACAAAGCGACAGGATCACCTCATCGAATTTAAGCACCGCAAAGTCCGGGAAAAGAGAAGTGTAACCGGACGGTATCCCATCGTCTTCCAGCCACATGTGCGCGTTGGCGAACACGAACTTTACGGTTTCCATCTGACGGTCCACCGAGGCGAAAATATCGTTGCCGAGGTCTTTGCTGAAAGCCCTCGGGTCGTACGGGAAACGTGTACTTTGGGGGCGAACATACAGATATCCCGGCTTCCCCTCTACCTCTTTCAGCCAGCGGTCGAGAGTGCCTTTCTCATCGGCCGGAATATGCGAATAGAGCCATTTGACAGCGAACCGGTCATATATGCCCGGGCCGGTCATAACGGTCTTAATGCCCCGTTCCCGGTCTGCCGGCCGGGCGAGGTGATTGAATATAATGCCATCGGTTACCGACGCCGTAAATCCGTACCGGGCGGAAAACCACGGGTCCCGTATCTGGTCCGGGGAAAAGGCGTAACTTCCCGCATAATTGGCCCCTAAACCGAAACAGAACGCCGCCGCACGAACAATTTCAGCCGTGAGCGCTTCGGCCACGGCATCGTCCGGCAGGAAATATTCCCGGTACCGCGGATCGGCTTCGCTTATGGTATAAACCGCATTGCGGCGCAATCCCTGCACGTAGTCACGGGGTACGGTAATGGTAAAACCGGCTATCTCACCGCTGCGGGGATCGTCGAACGTCTGGTATGTTACGGAGGTGGAGAGCCCCTGCCCCATCCGGACGATCTTTAGGATCGGGTCGTTTGCATTAAATCGCGGGTCTTCAGGATAAGGCAGGACCCGTACCGCATCCCGGAACCCTGCCTCTTCGAACGCGGCGTTCCAGGACGATAGCCCGTTCCTGATCGCGTCGAACCAATTCTCGCTGAACAGTGTATCGACGTAAACCTCTATCGGCCGCAAAGGTTCGTAAAGTCCCGAAGAATCCCTCTCATCCCCCGGCTCCAGCCTTACCTTCTTGGCAAGGTAACCCTGGCGGGTTCCCCCGTCCGCCGATAGCCCCGTATATGGATAGAAACCGGTCCCGATACGGTTGTCGGCTTCACGGGCCGCCATTTTTTCTTCCGGCAGCAGGGTAAGATATGCCATGAGTGACACGGTGGATTCCATATCCATTATCACGAAGCCCATATATCCCGTGGCCTCCAGTTTCAGGCCCGTTTCGCTGCTCACCGATACCCCGTTCTCAAAGGCATCGATGCCCTCGATAAAGGCGAATTTGGTTTCGGGCCGCGAAGAGGTTATCCGAAAGTCCCCCGACAATTGCCGGCCGGTCATATCAACCAGGTCGCCGTTCGAAAAAAGCAGTTTTGTCGCATCGAAAACAACGGCCGTGGTATCGAAATTTACGGCCGCTATCGGGAAAGACATCGCCGTAGCCCCTATGGCCGACAATTCCATCGCACGGGAAATATTAGCATCCCCGTCGGTAATATGTACATTATGGGACGGTTTGCGGAGCAGGACCAGTGAATCGGTCTTTTCGAAAGTGTAGCGGGTGGGCAGCATGGCCTGTGTCCCGGGCTCGGCCATCGAGAGGTCTCCGGTCCGATCGAGGTAAGACGAAAGCAGGACCTCACGGCCAAGCAGCCGGTCCGGTATCTCGAGGTAAATCTTATCCCCGATTTTATGGATCTTGAAAGCGCCTCCGTCCTTTGTCGTGCGGTTTTTGGCATTCAGGATAACCTTATCGTACGGAGCCACGACCGGGGTTACCGCCGGTTGTTCGGTAGCCGGTTCTTTTACTCTTTTACGTTTGAAGAACCATCTGGCTCCGGCATCGGCCTCCAAGACAGATAACGTAAACAGTACCGCAAAAACGGCCAATATCCTCATTACATCCCTCATCCCGGAACCCTAACTCAGAGCGAACTCCAATATCATTAACAGGTGGTCGTAATGTACCCGGACGTCGGCCGGGGCACCGACTGCCCTCGATTTGAGCAGCCGCTGTATCTTTTTCAGGTATGCGTAACAATCGGCCTCGGTGGCCTGGCTGTTCATAAATACGCTCCGCGGCGCCCATTCGAAACCTGAAACGGGCCCGTAAGGCTCCTCCAAACCGGCCGGGCCGTGATGATGTCCGCAACTGCAAAGTCCCGGAGTATGATCTTCCTCATCGAATATGCTTGTGAAAGAGCGGCCGTCCGACGGAGAGCGCAGTTTACCGACCTCCATCAGCCCCTCTATATATCTTTTTTGCAGGTGCATCTGGCCGGCATCGGGCCTGCGACCGTTTATCGTGGGTCCCCATACGAAATCGTAAACCATATCGGCGCAATCCCGGAACGTAAAACCCTCGTCCGTCACCCCGGTATACAGGGCCACTTTGAACTGTGTGTTGACAATACGGGTGGCAAGCGTACGCCTTATCCGTTCCGCCGGGGAACCGATCACGGGCATCCGGGAAAGGAACTGCCTGTTATCCAGCCAATCCAAATCGCCATACAGTTCGAAAAGGTATCGCAGTGCCTCGACCTGGCGCTCCCGTGGCAGGTCCTCAATATGAGGAATTCCGTCCACATTCTTGACGTTATTCAGGAACAGGCCGCCTATGTTGGCATACACATGGCCGATATACCGGGACATCTGCCCCGTTATTTCGCTGAGGATTTCCTGCCGGAATTCGGAATCCTCATCCCCGTCCGGCAGCCAGTCATTATAATTCTCGAGTATATATTTCAGATTTGCCACTCCGTACCGGGTCGCCGCTACGGCATCGTCCCCGAGGTCCTCCGCCTGAGAGCGGGGGTCGATAGGCGAAGACATCTGCTTTCCGTACCGGTACACGGGATCTTTGATTGTCCGGGTAATCCACTCCCCCGTTATCCGGCGTTCATCCTCGAACGATTGGGCCTCGAGGGCCGGGGTGTAAGTCCACTTTACAAGCCACCGGTCGTACTCCCCGAACCGGGGAGGCATAGTGTTAACCCCACGCACTTTATCGCCCGGCTGGGCGACGTAATTGAACCGGGCATAGTCCATAATGGACGTGGTAGTGCCATATTTTTGGGTGAATTCCGGTGAGCGCAGCGAATCCACCGGGATAACCGACGAGGCGCTCATATTGTGCATAAAGCCCAGGCAATGGCCTATTTCATGGGCTATAACATACCGGAGGGCATCCCCGAGTATTTCGCGGGGGATTTCATGGCTGCGTACCGCTTCGTCCGCCGGAGCGGTCTGAACGAACAGCCAGTTGTTCACCAGTTTCATTACGTCATGGTAAACATAAACCGACGCGTTCAGAATCTCGCCGCTGCGGGGATCCACCCAGGACGGGCCCATTGCATTCTGGACGTTCACCGGAACGTACCTTACGCATGAATATTTGATATTATCGGGATCGAATTCGCTGTCCTCCTCCGGAAAATCCACCGCTTTAATAACATCCCGGAACCCTATCTCGGCGAACAGTTCGTTCCATTGTTCGATCCCCTCCTTTATATACGGCCTCCACCATTCGGGGAACGTATCGTCGACATAAAAGACGATCTGCCGTTGAGGGTCTACCGGCTCCCCGTTAAGGTATGCCGTGGAATCTGACGGGAGAACGTTCCATTTGTGGGCGTAGTATACCGGGGATGTAGTGTGCGATTCACTCCCCAGCTGGGACAGTTCTGTCCAGAACACCCCTATACGGTAATCGGCCGCGCGTGGCCTGGCCGGCTCTTCGGGCAGAAGTATCAACGAGCGGGTCATATCGACCGTAAACGGTTGGTCTTTCATTACCGTACGGCCGCTGCTGTTTGTAAGCGTCACGGTGTATGTAAGGCTGCTCTTTATAGAAATATTATCCTCAAAAGCCTTTATACCGGCAATATATGACGACTCTTTTTTGAAACTCTCATTACGTTTATATGATGAAAAGACCGCATATGGCGAGAATGGACTGAGTTTCTTGTTATCGGAGGCGAAAAAGTCCGTCATTTCGAATACTACGGCCGTGCTGTCGTTATTGTAACACTCTATTTTAGAAGACGTAAGCACCGATCCTATCGTGTTTCGACGAAGGGATTGCCGGATATTCTCGTCCGGGGAGACGTACTGGTGGAAAATCTCCCTCAACTGTACTTTCTCGTCGGCAAGGGTAAAAGAGACATGCAACGGCTCTGTGGGTTTGGACCCCACGCTGGCATTCCGGTTATCGCTTATTTCCGTTACGGTAGACCCGACGAGCATTTCCCTGCCCAGCAACTCTATCGGCATCTCGAAATAGAGTTTGCCTTTCATAAGGTGCAGGTTTATAAGCCCCTCTGCCGCTTCATGGTCCGTCTTGAAGAATTCGTCGTATTTGGTCAGTTTTACCCGCGCCGTTGTATCGGCGGCGGCTTCGGCCTTGGCCTTTTTCTTGCGGCCGAACAGTTTGGCCTCGGCCGGCTGTACGGTCGAGAAAATCAAAGCGAGCGTACCGACCGTAGTAAGAATCGTCCTGTGTGTTATCATTGGGTCAGGTTTTTAAAAAGAAAGTGTCCTGCAAAGATAACAGCCCTGAGCGGTTTTTATTATCTTGCAACTGAAAACTTTATACAGGTCGACCGATATTTCCCGGAATAATACCGGCAGCAGACCGTTAAGTTGCCGGCGGCGGTGCCGTTATATTTGAAATCCGGCTGTCGGCCGGTTGGGAGATATCTATTTTATATGGTGGCATACCCCGTTGCTGTCCGGCTTACCCCATTTCCGGCTTCGGTTGACATCCATCTTGCGTTCTATAGCCCTGTCTACCTGCGCCGCATCCATCCCTGCGGTCCTTGCCACATCCATAAGCAGTATCGCGCAATCGGCATACTCGCTCTCGATCGCCTCCGTCTCCCCCGATTCGAGAGCTTCGATAAGTTCCTGGATCTCCTCGCTCAGGTGGCATAATTTCCCGACGGCTGTTTGAGAGGGAAAAGTTTCGGCCGCCCAATCCCCGATCGTCCGCATTTTTTCTTCCAACCACTCCATAGTTTTTTGAGATAAAGATACGGAGGAACTTATTATCTTTTATTTGACAAGTGGATTATTTATTAATCGGGTTATTTTATGATCCTCGCCCGCTACCCCGGGGCGAAGAGAAGTTTTGAAAGGTTAATTGGCAATTAGGGGTAGAAGAGACTGTTTAATAAATTCCCGACGATACCTCGTGATCCTCTCCCCGCTACCGCGGGGGCGCTGTCAAAGAAATAATCCGAAATTTTACTTCGCAAATACCTGAAAATCAAAAGGACGCATCCGAATAAATTCGTGCGTCCTTTTTAATTTTCAACTGCCGTCGGCAGAATTTCTTCATTGATTGTTTGAGCTGTTGACGAGGATTGAACTCGTGACCTCTTCCTTACCAAGGAAGTGCTCTACCACTGAGCTACAACAGCATTCCCGTTAGGTCGGGCAAAAGTAACATAATTTTATAAATCCTACAAGAACCATATTCAAAAACCACCGAATATTATATTTACCCAATTCTGAAAAGCCTTATCGAAAGCTATTTAGAAATGGATTAATGCGCTGGCGCGCATTGATCCATTCCCTCCCGGGGGGACCCTGACAAAGAGGAAATTTCAATTTGCATAGCAAATATATTAAATTAAGAAAACCGTATCATCCTGTAAACAGGAATACGGCTTTCTTAATTTAATACTGCCTCTGGCAGATGAAATTTCCTCTTTGTGGGAGAAGATGGATTCGAACCACCGAAGGAATTATCCAGCAGATTTACAGTCTGCCCCATTTGGCCACTCTGGTATTCTCCCGTAAATCCGGCACAAAAATAATCAACCGCACGCTATTTTCCAAACCGTGCCGGAATCGAACATAACATGCGCGGCACATAAGAAACCGTAAGCGGAAATAAAATTTTTATTTACGGACCGTAACTTCAAACCCTTTTTTACATATCTTTATCTCCCGATAAAACGGGATAAAATGGAAAGACTACGCACCCTCAAAACCATCGTATACCTTATTTGTGCAATTATGGCCGTACAGCTCGGCCTGCTGGTCCACATGGTCAGGCCGTCGGGGATGTTCCTCTGGGTCAGTTTTGCCGTTATTGCCATCCTGTTCATATACCTTGCCCGGGTAGCCCTCGTGGCCCTGGACGAACTGATAGACAAACATAAATAGCCGCCATATTATGAAAAAAATATTGATCGTGGGGGCCGGAGGCCAGATAGGCTCCGAGCTTACCACCCACCTGCGCGAAATCTACGGGAATAAGAATGTGGTCGCTGCCGATGTCCGGGAATGCAAGGACTTGGCCGAGAGCGGCCCTTTCGTAGTTATGAACGCCTTGGATGCCAATACATACGGATATACGGTCAATAAATACCGGATCGACACCATTTTTAACCTCGTTGCTTTATTGTCCGTCGTCGGAGAGAAAGATCCGCAGCTGGCATGGAGCATCAATATGGGGGCGCTGATGAATTCGCTGGATGTGGCCCGGCAATATAACTGCGCATTGTTCACGCCCAGTTCGATCGGGGCTTTCGGGCCGAGTTCCCCGAAGATAAAGACCCCGCAGGATACCCTTATGCAACCGACGACGATCTATGGCGTTTGTAAGGTCACCGGTGAAATGCTGAGCAATTATTTCCACATTAAATACGGGGTGGACACCCGGAGCGTAAGGTTCCCGGGTATTATTTCGAATGTAACTTTGCCCGGAGGCGGCACGACGGACTATGCAGTGGACATCTATTACTCGGCAATCCGCCATAGCAGTTTTACCTGCCCTATCCCGAAAGACGTATATATGGATATGCTCTATATGCCGGATGCGCTGGACGCCTGCGTGCAGCTGATGGAGGCGGACCCGGCCAAACTGATCCACCGCAATAGTTTCAATATCACAGCCATGAGTTTTACCCCGGAGCAGATATACGACGAGATTCGCAAGCATATGCCCGACTTCACGATGCGGTATGAGGTCGATCCGGGTAAGGAAGCCATTGCCCGAAGTTGGCCGGACAGCCTGGATGACAGCTGTGCCCGTGAGGAATGGGGCTGGTCTCCCAAATGGGATCTTACCTCCATGACAAAGGATATGCTCGAGATAATCGGGCGGAAAAAGGCGGACGGTCTGTTAATCTAATTCTTTCCTCTTTTCCGGGTCGAGATATATCATAATATAATTGACCGTATTGAAAACCGCGGCGAACGTTATGAGTATTATTGCACTCGTTGAGAACAGTCCGGCCCCGTAATCTCTCAGGTCTATACGTACGACAGCGAACGGCAGCATAAAAATAAACGCGAGAATCACGGCGGTCCAAAACCCTGCCAAAGTTCCGAGTTTTACCGGTTTTGTCGTACCGCCGTAGAAGAAAAGAGCAATCCCGACAACCAATATGACTATGGACAGCACGGTTACGGCCCAGAACCCCGATTCACCGTCTATTTTATATTCGGAAACGGCATAGCCGCCCAGGATAATTACGGGTAAAGCTAAAAGCATCACCGTCAATCCCCATTTCTGTAACTTATTCATCGGTTACTTAAGCATTTATTATTATACACTTTTCGTGACGAGTTTAGATCAGCAGCATAATCGCGGACAGGGCTGTCATTATCACTATAAACCTCCGGTAACCGGATTCAGGGAAACGGTCGACCATCACGATTCCGAGCACCGCCCCCAAGATAATAAAAGGCGCGGTAATTAAACCTGTCCTGAGAGACTCGACGGTGATATTATCCCACACAAAGATTTGCAGGGGCAATTTCAGGTAATTGACTATCAGGAAAAACCAGGCACTGGTACCTACAAAAGAGAGTTTCGGCAACCGCACGGACAACAGGTAAACAGCCAGCACCGGACCTGCGGCATTACCTATCATCGTCGTAAATCCTCCAGCGATCCCGAATGCCGCTCCGTACCACCATTTCGAAACCACCTTATCATCCTGGCCGGATGGTCGTAACATTACGGCCAATGCAACCAAAATACACACTCCCATCAACCGGCGGAATCCGTCGTCCGGAACGAAACGGTCAACGGCTATAGCGATGAAAAAACCGGCTATCGCCGTCGGAAGAAGCTTGAATATATACTTCCACTGTGCCGACCTACGGTAATAAATTACCGCTATCAGGTCGGCAAAGCACAACATGGGTAGTATTAGTCCAGTGGACGGTTTGGCCCCGAAAGCGATGGCGAGTATGGGTATGGAAACGGTATTGATCCCCTGGATGCCGGTTTTGGACATTCCGATAAGTACTCCGGCTGACAGCAGTGCGGCCCACTGGAAAAGCGAAATATCCAAACCTGTCAGCATATACCGGGAATCCCCTCCGTATCGCGGTAATTATATGCCTGGTCCCGTAGCCGGGGCACGAAGCCGGCCTCGCGAATGGCCGCCTGGATCCCTGCGGCATCGAAAGAGTTGCCCGCTCCTGCTGACGACACAACGTTCTCCTCTATCATAATTGACCCCATATCGTTTGCGCCGCTATGCAGGGCAACCTGTGCAACCTGCTTACCCACCGTAAGCCAGGAAGCCTGGATATTGCGGATGTTGTTCAACACTATACGGCTGATCGCAATTATACGGATATAGGACGTGGGCGACATGTCCGAGACCACCCCCTTTTGTTCCAAATCGGTTCCCGTACTGCGGAACACCCACGGGATAAAGGCCAGGAAGCCGGGCTTGTCCGCAGGACATTGGCCCTGCAAATCCCTTATCCGGATAAGATGCCTTATCCTCTCGCCCGGGGTTTCAACATGACCGTACATCATCGTGGCCGAAGTGACAAGCCCGAGCCGGTGAGCGACGGCCATGGTCTCGAGCCATGCCGTAGTGTCGGGCTTTGCAGGTGAAATTATCCTGCGCACCCGGTCCTCCAGTATCTCGGCCCCGGCCCCCGGCAGGGAATCCAGGCCGGCTTCAACCAATCGGCAAAGGGTTTCTTCTATCCCGATACCGCTCACCCGGGCTATATGAGCGACTTCCGGTGCCCCGAGGGCATGAAGCTTAACTTGCGGGTAAAGCCGTTTTAACTCGGAGAACAATGATTCGTAAAATTCGATTCCCAGACCCGGATGCAACCCTCCCTGCAATAACAACTGGTCACCGCCGAGTTCGAGCATCCGTTCAATCTTATTGCAATACTCCTCTATCGTGGTCACGAACGCCTTATCCTTTTGATGGGGCTTACAATGGAAATTACAAAACCTGCACCCGGAAATACATACATTCGTGATATTGACATTGCGGTCTATCTGCCAGGTTACCACCTGCGGGTCCGCCACCCGTTGGCGCCGTATGGAATCGGCCACGGCGGCCAATTCTGCAGTCGGGGCATGGGAATAAAGGTAATTGGCCTCATCCTCCGTAACGGCTTCTGCCGCAAGGGCCTTATCGTATATTTTGTCGGTGTTCATCTTATTCAAATAACCGTTAAAGATAAGACGAAGATTTTTATTTAATAAAAAGAGAGTCCGAGAAATCTCTTTCTCTACTTCCCGTCATTGCGAGGGCTGAAAGCCCGAAGCAATCTCACTCCTTTCATTTCTTTTCCACTTTTGCTTGTCCAAAAGTGGAGCAAAAGATACCGTCTCGCCGGGGTCAGGCGTCGCTCCCGGGAGCTTCCCTCACTACAAAGTAGTTCGGGAGATCTCCCTCTTGCGACTTTAATCCTGACCCGGCGAAAATGGCGGATAACTCCCGGCTCTGCCGGGATAGGAGATTACTTACTTCGTTTCGGAATGACAGTTTCTCTTTTCGTCATTGCAAGCGCAGTGAAAGCCCGAAGCAATCTATTTCTCCCTCGTCATTGCGAAGGCTGATAGCTCGAAGCAATCTCGGTCATTGCGCTTCCAATTAAGATTGCTGCGTCGCTGCGCTCCTCGCAACCGAGGCCGCATAATGCGGCCGAGCTCACCGAGCGGAGTCCCGTCGTCGCCGCTGTCAGGCGGCGGGAGGGAAATAACGAAGCGAGGTAACTAATGAAAAGATTGCCCGTAGCCCGCAGTCAGCCGCAGGCTGGTGCGGATAAAGCGCAGGGCAGTAACAGGCGGGAAGACATAACCGACCAAATAAGAAAAACAAAGACTCCGCACTGAGTATTAAAGTTCTGCTACGCAACGAACTGAAAAGCCGTTCGCACGGTAGTCAGCGGTAGCGGGGTAGACGCCGCCCGAGTTGATGTACAGGTTGCTCACGCGCTCTGTATGGGAAGCCGCATGTGATGCCGACCAGTAATAGCCGTACATAGATGAGTAGTCCATAACACCGGTATCCCTGACTCGATAACCCGCCGCCGGGTAGTAACCCAGCTGGTGTGCATAGCAATTTAAAGCGGCCACTGGATTGTTTCGCCGTGCCGGACGGTTCGAGGCAAAACCTACAAGCCGACCGGAGCCGAACGGCACGGGAAACCTGTTATAACCGGAAACCCAACAGTTCCCGGTGGGCCACTGAATTTTAAGACCAATCTCCCTGCCAGCTTACCGGCAGGAACTCGGGGTCGTTTCCGTCAGTGCGGAGCCTTTGGCAAATTTATCCTACCAATATACTAATAAATGCACTCCCCGCCTATATCGCCCCTAATTATCCGCGTAGGCATATCCGGCAATCCATACCGGTTTATACCCTGCCGAAAAAAAACAGGGCCGCAGATAACCATTTCGGGGCGTTTGTTAATATCTTTGCTTTTCGAAAAACATCCAACTTATGCTCACATTAAAACAGATACGGGAAGACAGCGCACAACTCATCGAACGGCTTGCCGTCAAGGGTTTCGACGCTACGGAAATAGTAGCACTTGTTTGCGAACTGGACGATAAGCGCAAGTCGGTCCAGTCCCTGCTCGATAATGTCCTGGCGGAGCAAAACGCCCTTGCAAAGGAGATCGGGGCGCTTTATGCTGCCGGGAAACCTGCCGAAGCCGAAGAAGCAAAAACCCGGAGTACGGGATTGAAAGAGCAGGCTAAATTCCTCGAGGAGGAGCTTCGCGGGGTGACCGAGAAACTTCACGAAGAGATCGTCAAGCTCCCGAATATTCCCTCCCCGAACGTTCCCACGGGACGTACGGCGGAGGATAACGAGATAATCAAGAACTTCCTGGTTGAACTCAACCTGCCGGAGAACCCGCTGCCCCATTGGGAGCTGGCAAAGCAATATGATATAATCGACTTCGAACTCGGGGTCAAACTCACCGGCGCCGGGTTTCCCGTCTATAAAGGTTATGGGGCTGCACTGCAACGGGCATTGATTTCGTTCTTCATCGAGCGCAACGTCGTGGCAGGGTATAACGAAGTCGCACCTCCGCTTATGGTCAACGAGGCTTCGGCATTCGCTACGGGTCAGCTTCCGGACAAGGAGGGGCAGATGTACCATGTGACGGAGGATAATTTTTACCTGATCCCCACAGCCGAGGTCCCCGTTACCAATATTTACCGCGATACGATCCTCAACGAGGACGAGTTTCCCATCCGGATGACCGCCTATACCCCTTGCTTCCGGCGTGAGGCAGGGTCCTACGGCAAGGATGTACGGGGGCTTAACCGTCTGCACCAGTTCGACAAGGTGGAGATAGTCCGCATCGAACATCCCGAAAGGTCTTACGATGCCCTGCATGCGATGGTGGAACATGTGGAATCGCTGATAACCGCCCTCGGACTGCCGTACCGGATAGTAAAACTATGCGGCGGGGATATGAGTTTCACTTCCGCGCTTACTTATGACTTCGAGGTTTACTCGGCCGGGCAGGACCGCTGGCTGGAGGTATCGTCGGTGTCCAACTTCGAGTCGTTCCAGGCCAACAGGCTGAAACTCCGTTACCGGGGTCACGATAAAAAGACGCACCTTTGCCATACCCTCAACGGGAGCGCCCTGGCCCTGCCCCGTATCATGGCGGCACTGCTCGAAAATAACCAGACTTCGCACGGCATAAATATTCCGGGTGCCCTCCAGCTTTATACCGGCTTTGCGTCTATCGACGGATAGGGGTTGGCGAAAGAAAAAAAAGTGATAAATTTGCGGTGTGTCCCTTATGGGAAATGGGGCACCCCCGGATTTGAATAATAATTAAACTTAAAGAAATGGCTTACACTATCAAAGAAGACGCTTGTATTGCTTGCGGCACCTGTATAGACGAATGCCCGGTAGAGGCTATCTCGGCCGGCGACGTATATGTGATCGACCCGTCGGTTTGCACCGACTGCGGCACTTGCGCCGACGTTTGTCCTACGGAGGCCATCGTTCAGGCATAAGGCAACAGAGATACACCGGCTAACTCCCGCCCCGAATCGGGCGGGAGTTTTTTGTTGTCGGGAAAAATTACGCGGCAATATTTTTGAAAGGTGAAACGAAGCATTGTAAAGTCGCTCAAGTTTACCTATATTTGTCAAGCATTTTTGCGATAGGTTCGCCGCTGCCCGAGGGTGCGGTTTTTGACTTATACTTCATTACTCTGCCTGCTTAGGTCTGCAAATTCTCACGTTAACGCCGTAAGTAGGTATTGGATGGGTGGAGTAATTCGCGTCTTTACCATATAGGCGCGGACCTCCGCCTGTCCTACTTAAGCCCGTGAGAAGCTATGCAGACCGCAGGCCGGAGGGAGCGCCTCTTTTTAACCAAAGGGTGTGGCGTTTGCCTGCGGAGGGACCGAAAGGCAGGCGTTTACTTTTTAAAGTAAACCGTTTTTCTGCCGGCCGGTAACAGCGGCCTTGAAAAGAACGGCAGTATTTACAAGCCGGGAACGGGGCCGCTTGGGATTGCCCCAATGGGGAATTTTTCATAATAGGGTTTCGGTGCGGCAGCCTCTTAAGTTTGGGTTGAATTCTGTACTTCTGTAGTACGCATAACGCTGCCGCACCATTTTTTTAACCCGTTTTCTTTTTATTTTTCAGGCCAGTACGAACCCGTCGGCATCCTGCAGTACGGGGAATTTTTCACGGAACCGGTGGAGTTCTTCAAGGGACAACGAGCAACGGAGGACCGCTTCGCGATCCTGCGGCAAGTCAGCCATTATATTTCCTTTGAAATCCACCGCAACCGAATGGCCCGGATAGCTTCCGGACGGGTCGCTCCCTACCCTGTTCACCCCGATCACATAAGCGGCATTTTCGATGGCCCGGGCACGCAGAAGCGTGTCCCATACCCCTATACGGGAGCCAACCC
This sequence comes from Alistipes sp., assembly GCA_021201825.1. Lineage (GTDB taxonomy): Bacteria > Bacteroidota > Bacteroidia > Bacteroidales > Rikenellaceae > WRDF01. The sequence continues at coordinate 87,731 of JAJQED010000003.1, read as the reverse complement.
AGCTTGCCGGGTATAGGGCCAGATGGTAATCGCCCGTATTGCGGGAGAATACCGGGAACCGTAAGTCATAACACGTTTGCATGAGTATATCGAAACCGCGCCACCGTACCACTACCCTTTTCGTGCCCGCCTTGTACGCTTGTTGTTCGCCGGCGAAAGTGAAAAGGTGGCGTTTGTCATAATGGTGCGATATGCCGTCGGGCCTTACAAAAGAAAACCTGTTATGGAAAACTCCTACGGTTCCGACGGCCAAGGTTCCAGCTACGGCACAATCGTGATCGACCGCAACCTTTCGCATCCAATCCAATATCTCCCCGGCCCATCCCGCACAACGGGCGGATTCCATCGAGAAGCCCGTAGCGAACATCTCGGGCAGGACGATTATGTCCGGGCGATAGCCGGCAAGCCGGCATTCCGTCTGGATCAGCCCATCGAGGTGCGGCAGGTTTACGTCCGGTTCCATCCACCGGATATCGGATTGTACGATAAGGACTTCCATCGACCGGAAAATTTTAAGGTTCAATGCAAGTTACAAAAAAAGGGGCGCACTCGCCCCTCGGAATCTGATCGAATATATTAAAAATCACGGAATTTCTTTCTCGTCCACTTCGATTATAACCGCTCCGTCGGCTACGGGACCCGGATTGCCCCGGAACGGATTTATTGAATCCATACCGGGAAAGACCATGCCGTTGTCATTGTCCGTAACCGTATCGGTATTACATCGGCAACCGCAATTACATCCGCCGGAGAACATCCTGCCCAGCCCGCCGAACAGAATACGGGTCAGCAGCAACAGTCCGGCCGCCTGCCCGTAGGTCACCGGCGGGAACCCTATTACCCAGGGGATTATACAGTTCCATATCCATTGTACCACTGCGGCGATTACAAAAAAAGCCACTATGGCTATAAGCATCCAGATCAGTCTTCGTGTACGGCGGTCATTCATAATTGTTCGGTATGTCTGCTCAATAAAGCACGGGTTGCTTATTCCGGCACCAACCAACGGTACTCGCTGCACTTAATCACCCACACACGCAACCCGTGCTGGTCTGACGCCTCGTGTCGCAAGATTTATGCCTAACGAAACAGTCCCTATCCAAATAAACCGTAAATTTGCAGGACCAAACATTCACGGATGAAGAAGCTGATGGATTTCCTGGGCAGGCTCAGGAAGAACAATAACCGGGAATGGTTCGAACAGAACCGTGCCCAATACAGTGAAGTTCTGGAAATTTACCACAACTTCGCACAGGAGTTGCTTACCCAAATAGCCCTCTTCGACCCCGATGCCGCGCCGCTCGGGGTAAAGGACTGCACCTACCGCATTTACCGCGACCTGCGGTTCAGTCCCAACAAGGAACCGTATAAAACTGCCCTCGGCGTGTATGTATGCCGGGGCGGCAAGAAAACAGGCTACGGGGGCTATTATATCCACTTTGAACCGCAGGACGGGGAGAGTGGAGGATGCTTTATGACTTCGGGGGTATATATGCCCGAACCGTTCATACTGCGCAGTATCCGGGAAGAGATCATAGACAACGGCGCCGCTATCCGGGACGCTATCTCTTCAGCCACGGGATTCACCCTGTCCCGTGAAAGGGAACTGAAAAAGAACCCGGTAGGCTTCACTCCGGGCCATGAGTTCGATGATTACCTCAAACAACGGGATTTCTTTATCACCAAACCCATCGATATGGAGTACGTTACGGCTCCCGGCCTTGCGGAACGGGCGGCTGAGGACTTCAGCATGACCTACCCGCTTTTGAAGATATTGAACCGTGCCGTCGAGTACGCCTACGAAGAGAACGGCAATTAATCCAAACGGATCGTAAAAACAGTAGGTCCTGCCATCCGCAGGGCCTACTGTTTTTCTATGGGTATCCAAATTTCGGTTACCGGTTGCCCGTCGGCCGGGAACGGTTCCGGGAACCGTTCGAAATAGTAGGTATCCCGTAACCGGTAGCCGCTGAAAGGCAACCACCAGCGGTAGATATGACAGTAGACGGCGTTGAGCCCGCTGTATGGACCACGGTGTGTGAATACCGCGAAATTACCACCCTCGACCGTAAATTTCACTAACCTACGATCCTTATACGGGGACGATATGCAGGCGTAAATATCATAGTTTTCAGGCCGGGTTATGGTCGAGCGGTCCCGGCTCAACAGGATAAATTCTTTACCCTCCCCCTGGCCGCACCCGGTACCGGTCAACTCCCTGAGCCGGTCCCAGGCATCTATAAAAGCCTTGTTATTCCCCAAAGGGTCGTGTGCCCGTATACCGGACAACTGAAATGTACCCCGGCTTGTTATCCGGGGCTTTATGCCGAGGTTTGCCGATTCGTCCACCCCGAACCGTACTTCAACCGGCGACTTACGATATGCGTTAGGGGTTACGCCGAACCGCCTGCCGAAAGCACGGGTCAGCGCCTGCTGGGTATCATAACCGCAAATATGTGCGATATCGGCAATGGTATGGCCGGAGTGCGAGAGCATGAACGCCGCCTTTTCGAGCCTCAACCGCTGGACGTACTCGCCCGGAGCTTCACCCATCACGGCACGGAAGATACGGTGGAAATGGAATCCCGAGAGGCCCGATACTTCGCTTAGCACCTTGAGGTTGAGAGCTCCGGAAAGGTTCTCCTGGATATATTCCAGCGCACGGTTTACCGCAATGTAATATGCCGTATGTATATTTTCGTGCGATGACCAGCGGCGAAGCGTCGGATACAGCACGTGAAGCCGGACGGAGAGTTCGCTACGGGTAAGGGTACGGCCCAACTCTTTTTCTCCCTCGTCGTGGTAAGCGACCGATTCGGTTATCTTTTCCGTGACCGACCGGTTGTCCGTAAACCGGCCTTGGCGGAAACAGAAACAACAATACTCCCCGGAGGGAGTATTGTCCCCGTTGGTGCCGAAATGCTCGGCAGCCGCTATGGGCATGCCGCAGCTCTGGCACAACATCATGTTCCCGACCGCCGTGTCAGGCATTGCCGCTCCACCTTTTGAGTTTGGGAAAAACCTCCCGCATCCGGGCTTTGGCCTGCTCGAGGGTAAGTTCCTGTTCCGCGTCCTTGTTGTATTCCACGAGATAGCCGGCGCAGTGGTCTATCATTTCATCCATGCTAACTTCGGAAGTAAAGTGCCCTTCTTTGTAACAATAGATACAATAATCGACACTCGGCGTACCGTCTTTTTCCGTACCTGCATCTTCGAGATTGGTTAGCGGCATTGCACAACTTTGGCAAAACTTCGTTTCCATAAACTTTTATTGGTTGGTTTTATGCAAAGCTAAGAAAGAAACGGGGAGGGTTTTTACCCGTTCTTGCTTATTTACTTACGGGATTGATTACTTTTACGGAAATTAAAATTTCCCGGATGAAAAAGCTTACCCTCCTTTTTATTTTCCTTTATGCGTGCCTATCGGTATCCGCACAGCCATACCTGTCCGAAGCAGAATTATCACCGGAAACCGTCGCTGACGTACACCTGGGGAAATTGATGGAACTATCGGCCCTGATATACGATAAGGGGGATTACGGCGGTGCCATGGAGGCCGGAAGCCCTTTCATCGAATGGTACGAGTCGGTGGATACGCATCTAAAATCGGAAGTTTTCCTGCCCCATTACCTTTACCTTTTCATGTCCGAAGCCGCCGTCCGCAGCGGCGATCTGGCTCGGGGGCTTGAGTACCTCGAAAAAAGCATAGCAAACGGTTGTGACAAATACAGCAGTATACTGGACCTTTTCATGATCGAGGATTTCAGGAAATATCCCGGTTTCGAGGAGCTGGTCGGTCCTTTACGGGATGCCAACGGCGATTATATCGGGATGCTTCGCCACGACCATGATTACCGCATTGAGGAAACCGAACGACCGGGATCTTTTAGATATTCAGCCGCCGGTTATTATCCGCTGGAGCAAACCCGGGAATATTTCCATCTGGACACCCTGATTTCCGGCAAGGACGAGTTATCAGGGATCATCGCAGTAATGGATTGGGTGCATGACAATATCCCCCACAACGGCAGTGCATTTTATCCGGGGGAACCCACCGCAACGGGTATTTACCATTTTTCCAAGGCAACCGGCACGGGTGTCAACTGCCGGATGCTGGCAACGGCGTTGAACGAATGCTACCTATCGTTAGGATTATTTTCCCGGGTTGTCACGTGTATGCCTGCCGACGAAGACGACAGCGACTGCCATGTGATAAATGCCGTGTGGAGCAACCAGCTCGGCAAGTGGCTCTGGAGGGACCCTACTTATGCCGCCTATGTCACTGACGGGGAGGGCAATCTGCTCGGGATCGGCGAGGTAAGGCAGCGGCTTATCGACGGGGAGCCCGTTGAGGTGAGGGAAACCGCCAACTGGAACCGGCGGGATAGTATCACTTCCGAGTTTTACCTGTATAATTATATGGCAAAGAATCTCTATGTGATCGAATGCTGGATGGACAATTCATATAACACCGAATCGTATATCCGGGACGGGTACCCGGAATATATACAGCTACGGCCTCACGGTACAGAGACGCAATACCGGCGGGGCAGCTATCAGACGAGCGACCCGCAGTATTTCTGGCAGGCGCCCCGGTAAGTCAGTCCCCTTTCTTTTTGTCTTTCCCGAGCCGGTCGTATAACCCTTTTTTGTCCTTTTTCCTTTTCCCGGCTCCGTGCGGGCCGACGCAGTCGCACGGGTCGTTGTTCAAAAGGTTGTTACGGTCCTCGATGACTTTTTCTATCGCTTGCCTGTCTATATGGGCTGTGCCGAAACCGGCTCCCAGCTCCACCGCCTGCAGGTCGTTGGCCGGGACTGCCGGGGCTTCCATCGTAGGAAACCGCAACCCGGCCAGAACCTCCGCCTCGTCCTGCGACCGCAGCAGCTGATATTCGGTATAATATATCCGTATTAGCAGGAAGAATATCGACAGGAACAGCGGCCCGAAGATGATCCCCCAAAAGCCGAACAGCGGGATACCGATTATCACCCCGAAAATTACGATAAGCGGATGGGTATTGTTGACCTTTTTCATCAGGCCGATACGGATCACGTTATCCGTATTGGATATCACAAGGATACCGTACGCAAGGATTATTATCCCGGTCACGATACTTCCGGTAGCGGCGTAATATATCGAGATAAGGCCGTATACTATCCCGCACCCGATCAGCGGGATAAGCCCGCACAGGGCGGTAAGGAATCCCCAAAATATGAAGTTCTCCATCCCCACTCCCCAATAGATCAGCGAGGATGTGATGGTCTGGGCGACCATGATCACCGGAATACCTATAGCGTTACTGTAAACGATGTTCTTAACGTCCGTGCGGATTGTCTTCAGGCTGTCCCCTTTGAAAGGGCTGAACCGGTAGGCATAGCACTCCATTTTACGCCCTTTTGTGAACATAAAATAGACTATGATGAGCATCATAAATATATTTGCCGCGAAACTGTAAGTGGTATTAAGCACCGCCCCTACAACTTTAGTGGCAATCCCGCCGGAATTTTGCACGACATTCTCAGGCACCGCTTTAAACCCAATGGTATGGTTAACCTTATCCGATAGCCCCTTGATATAACTTACAAGCTTGGAAGTATCGACCGACGGCATTTCGTTGGCGATCACCTTATAGGCCCCGAACCCGATGGCCGACAGCAACAGGAAGCAAAAGAAAGTGAGGGCCAGTCCGGCCACCCAGGGCCGCCATCCCCATTTCTCGGTTAACCGGAAGTTCCACGTGCGGAACACCACATAGAGAGTGAATGCTCCCAGGGCGGCCCCTACGAAAAACTTGAGCTGGGAAAATATCAGCAGTCCGACCGTGATAAGAACTCCGAGGAACAGCAACTGGCGGAAATATTCGTTGTATTTGCGGGAGTGGTAAAGTATGTTGGCCATAGGGAATAATTTTATTCCCTCACAGCAAAAATTCAACCACTCGACCGCAAATTACCCGCTCGTTCGGTTCCGCGGTTACTCTGTGGGACCCGCAGGGAATTCCCTTATGATATTTACGGGTATTTCCGGAGAGGATTTCACGTCCCAGATCAGGTCTCCGTTAAGATGGACGGTCTTTATTTTCACCGTTCCACCGTAGTATGGTTCGTCGGGAGTTTTACCCTCACGGACTTCGTATTCGACGGTGAAGATATCGGGTTCGTTCCCGAAAAGCCGCACAAATGTTTCGGTCGTGAAGTCGCCTCCCGGCTCGGGGAGAGTAAAGTAAATGGTAAAGATGTAGCGGTCATAGAACCTGTCGACCGTATAACCGTGCATGGCAAACCAATCCGGGTCAAAGAAATCATGTTCCACGCCCTGGTCGTCATAAGTAACAACCCGTATCGCTTCATCGTTATAGTTCTGGTTATTAAACCAATTATTCCCCTCCGGGTCCACGAATCTTACCTGCAGGCTGTGTTGGATCTTAGTTGTGTCGGAGTCGGATTCCTTGGAACAGTTTAAGGTGCCGAGCATAAAAACAGCCAGCGGAAAAAATATAATTCTTCGCATTTATAAAAGGTTTAAGTCGTACGTATACCACAAAGATACCGCACAAGACTCAAACGTTGCCCGAAGATGTTATTTTTGGCCCTTGCGGAGGAACTTGCGCGGTTTTACCATATTCTCAGGCCTTAAAATATCTTCGAGTTCATCCTTGCTCATAAGTCCGTTCTCGAGTACCAGGTCGTAAATACCTTTCCCCGTCTGCAGGGCTTCCCGTGCAAGGGCCGTAGAGGTTTCATATCCCAGGTATGGGTTCAAAGCCGTAACCAGCCCGATGCTGTTCAAGACCATCGAGCGGCAAATATACTCGTTTGCCGTAATGCCGGCGATACATTTCTCACGTAGGGTGTCCATGCCGTTTATCAGCATCTCGATACTCTCGAATAGACAATGCACTATTATGGGCTCCATAACGTTCAGCTCCAGCTGCCCCGCTTCGGCGGCCATGGTCACGGTCAGGTCATTGCCTATTACGCGGTAGGCTATCTGGTTGACCACCTCCGGGATCACCGGGTTCACCTTACCCGGCATGATGGACGACCCGGGCTGCATCGGCGGCAGGTTTATCTCGTTCAGCCCCGCACGTGGTCCCGAAGACAATAAACGCAGGTCGTTGCATATCTTGGAGAGTTTGACCGCAAGGCGTTTCTGGGCCGAAGAGTTCATAATGAACGCCCCGGTGTCGCTCGTGGCCTCTATCATATTGGTCGCCGCTACGAGCGGCAAACCGGTAATTTCCCGCAGGTGCCGGATGCAGATGCCTGAATAATCCGGATCGGAGTTGATCCCCGTCCCAATGGCCGTAGCACCCATATTTACCTCCAGAAACAGTTTCATATTCTGTTCGAGCCTGTCCACCTCTTCCCTCAGGGTCGCGGCATAGGCTTCGAATTCCTGCCCGAGGGTCATCGGCACGGCGTCCTGAAGCTGCGTACGGCCCATCTTTAGCACCCCGGCGAATTGTTCCCCTTTGGCCGAGAAAGCGTCTATAAGCCACTTGAGGGACGAAACCATTTTCTCGATGGAACGTATCAGCGCAATTTTTACCGCCGTAGGATAGGCATCGTTGGTAGACTGCGACAGGTTGACATGGTTATTGGGATGGCAGTATTTATATTCGCCCCGGTCATGGCCCATGATCTCGAGCGCACGGTTGGCTATCACCTCGTTGGCGTTCATGTTGGTAGAGGTTCCTGCTCCACCCTGAACCATGTCCACCACGAAATGGTCGTTCAGCATACCCCCGGCAACATCCCGGCAGGCTTTTGTAACGGCATGGGCAACCTCATGGTCCATCTGCCCGAGGTCCCGGTTGGCCATGGCCGCCGCCTGCTTGACCTCGGCCAGCGCCCGGATCAACTCCGGGAAGAAATAGAGGCGCACCCGGCTGATGTGAAAATTTTCCATGGCCCGCATTGTCTGTATGCCGAAATAGTATTCCTGCGGGATGTCCATTTCGCCCAGCAGGTCGTGTTCCCTGCGCACCTTACCCGATAATTTCCGTTTCGTAATATCCATATCTATACCGTTTGGTTCCGTTAACAAATTTAAATATTTAAATCAAAAAAGCCGACAAACCGAAGCCGTCTTAGCAATTAACGGCTTCAAATCGTCAGCCAAAATATGTTTTTTGAGAAGGCAAACGGATCCCGGCACGGAATCGGGCTACCCGGAGCCGTAACCGGCATAGGAGTTTTAAATTTCGTAAGCCCTTACATTACATACCTTCAATAAAGAGGACCACGCGGAAAACTATGGGCGGACTCCCGTATTATCCCGGTTTTGCTTATCTTTGGAGGTTTAAAAAGATAACCTTACCAAGATGAGTACGCACCAGTTGAGCGAGCAGGAAGCCCTGCGCCGCCAGTCGCTCGAAAAAATAAGGGAGTTGGGGATCGACCCCTACCCTGCCGCCATGTTCCCGGTAAACGCTACGGCAGCAGAAATCTCGGCTGAATACGACCCCGGCAAGGAAAATTTCCAGGATGTGGTGATCGCCGGCCGTATGATGACCCGGCGTATAATGGGCAACGCTTCGTTCTTCGAGCTGCAGGACCATACCGGGCGCATCCAGGTTTACATTCGCCGCGACGACCTGTGTCCCGGGGAAGATAAGACTTTCTACAATACCGTTTTCAAAAAACTGCTCGATATCGGGGATATCGTCGGGGTCAAAGGAAACGCTTTCATAACCAATACAGGCGAACTCTCTGTACATGCCAAAGAACTGGTACTGCTCGGCAAATCCCTGCGTCCGCTACCTATCGTTAAGGAAAAGGACGGACAGGTTTACGATGCGTTTACCGATCCCGAGGTGCGCTACCGGCAACGGTATGTGGACCTTGTAGTGAACCCGCACGTACGGGACGTCTTTGTAAAAAGGGCAAGGATAATCTCTACCATGAGGGAATTCTTCGATTCCAAAGGCTACCTCGAGGTCGAGACGCCCATCCTGCAACCCATTCCCGGCGGTGCGGCGGCACGCCCGTTCATCACGCACCACAATACGCTCGATATGCCGCTATACCTTCGTATTGCCAACGAGCTTTACCTCAAGAAGCTTATCGTGGGCGGCTTCGACGGGGTATACGAATTCGCCAAGGATTTTCGCAACGAGGGTATGGACCGCACCCACAACCCGGAGTTCACCGTGATGGAGATATATGTAGCCTATAAGGACTACAACTGGATGATGGACTTTACGGAGGAGATGCTCGAAAGGGTGGCCCTTGCGGTCAACGGATCCACAAAAGTCCTGGTCGGCGACCGGGAGATCGACTTCGCCCGTCCCTACAGGCGGATCTCCATCCGGGAAGCTATAAAAGAGAAAACGGGTTACGATGTGACCTGTATGGACGAAGACCAGCTGCGGGTGGCATGTGACAAGCTGAAAGTGGAGTATGACCCGACCATGGGTAAGGGTAAGCTGATTGACGCCATTCTCGGGGAATATGTTGAAGGGGATTTTATCCAGCCGACGTTCCTGGTAGATTACCCGCTCGATATGTCGCCACTTTGTAAGAGGCACCGTGACGACAGTTCGCTTACCGAGCGGTTCGAGCTGTTCGTCAACGGCAAGGAGCTTTGCAACGCCTACTCTGAACTCAACGATCCCATCGATCAGTTGGGACGGTTCCAGGAGCAGCTGCGCCTAAGCGAAAAAGGGGACGACGAGGCTATGTTCATCGATATGGATTTCGTCCGCGCGCTGGAATACGGCATGCCCACCACTTCGGGTATGGGTATGGGTATCGACCGGCTGACCATGCTTATGACAGGGCAGCAGTCGATACAGGACGTACTATTCTTCCCGCAGATGCGCCCGGAAAAGAATGCGGTACAGGATCCGGACGAGAAATATGCCGAGGCAGGCATACCCGAAGAATGGATCCCGGTGCTTAGGAAAATGGGCCATGTTACCATGGATGCAGTGCGGAAACTCGCTCCCGGGAAGCTGTTCAACGACCTTTGCGGTTATAACAAAAAGAATAAGCTCGGGCTTAAGAATCCCTCTGCGGAACAGGTCAGGCAGTGGACCGGGCAATAGTAATGGACAGAAAGCAGAAAGCGGAAAAGATCGTGAGGATAAGCCGGGCAACGGGGCTTTGCGCCTTGTCGGTGTTTATCGTTGCGGCGTTGCTTCTTTCGATCGAACTTAATAAAGCGGAGAAACTTGCTTCAGCTGAAAGGGAAAAAGCAAGGGCGGAAGCTAAAAGCGACCCTCCGGCGGTGGTAGAGGAACCGGAAAATGTTGAGTTTGATGAAATACCCTCAACGGACGGAGAGACGGAACCTGCCCAGGGAGAGATAGAAGAAGTAATCCCGGCTTCTGAAAGTTTGGAAGAGGCGGCACAAGACCAACAGCCTGAAATTTACACCGAGGTTCTGCAAAAGATAGTCCGCCTCAGTTTATGGGTCCAGGGGATAGCCCTTGTGCCGTTTGCCGTACTAACTCGGCGTGGGAAGAAAAAGAAATATAAGGAAACCGAGGTTTTTTGAACTGTGTCCGCAGTCGGGCAACGCCCGGTGCGGAAAAACGAAGCGAAATACCACAGCACAACAATACATTAAATAATCTCAAAAAATAGTAAGCATGAGAAAAAAGATCGTAGCCGGTAACTGGAAGATGAATACCACTCCGGCAGAGGGTGTGGAACTGGCCAAGGCCGTTGCGGCCGGGACCCGCAATGTGGACAAATCGGTGAACTTTATCGTTGCACCGCCTTTCACGCACCTTTCCGAGGTGATGAAAGTTACGCGCGGAACGGGAGTGGCCGTATCGGCACAGAACTGCGCAGACGAAGCCAAGGGCGCCTATACCGGCGAGGTGTCGGCGGCGATGATAGCTTCCCTGGGTGTGGAATATGTATTATTGGGACACTCCGAGCGCAGGGAATATTACGGGGAAACGAGCGCGACGCTTAACAAAAAAATGGCCCTTGCTTATGCAAACAACCTTATCCCGATCTATTGCATCGGTGAAAAACTCGAAGAGAGGGAAGCCGGTAAACATTTCGAGGTGGTAAAATCGCAGATAGAGGAAGTGGTCTTCAACCTCACCGCCGAGGAATTCTCAAAGTTGGTAATCGCCTATGAACCTGTTTGGGCTATCGGTACCGGCAAGACCGCTACGGCGGACCAGGCGCAGGAAATTCACGCCTATATCCGTTCGGTTCTCAAAGGGAAATTCGGTGAGGCGGCCGACCAGACCGTTATACTTTACGGAGGGAGCTGTAACCCGTCCAACGCCAAAGAACTCTTCTCGAAAGAGGATGTGGATGGCGGACTGATCGGCGGTGCGTCCCTAAAGGCGGACGACTTTATCGCTATCGGTGAAAGTTTCTAAACTTCCGGCCGATTATGTATAAGGGCGCTTCGGCGCCCTTTTTTATTTTGGACCGTTAAACGCAGACCAGCCACCGGCCAGATAAAGAATTCCGATCCAAAGAGCCGTCAAGGAGAACAATACCTGCAGTATATCAGAGTGATCCATGATCAGGCCCGATATTCCACGTAATGTGTAAATTGCTCCGATCCCATAAATCCCGAGGCGAAGCAGAGGCAATTTAAGCCTCAGCGCTCCGGCCGCAACAAGTGCGTATAACCCGAAAACGGCAAAAATAACCGCGACAAAAACGGTCGAAACCGCTGGCAAATACTCGCGGACTGCCGCCAGTCGTTCCATAATTTCATAAACCCCCGTTATTCGAAAAGCATCCCAAAGGCAAAACAACGCCGCGAAATGAAGCAGGGATATAAAAAGGTTGATATAACCGCCGAGTTTGAGCATAATTAAAAGAGGATTATTTTTTTAGCGGCGAAGTTCCAGCCGGTTACGATAAAGGTCGTGATAATTTTCGACAGGAGGTAATGCAAACCTGCATGCTCGGTGAACAACCAGACCAGCAACATGGTCAGCCCGATACCTATCAGCCCTATCAGGGAGAACAATAGGAATTCGGCCCACCGGTTAGCCATTTTCCGGCGGGAGAAAACCCACCTGGTACTCAAAACGTAGGTAACGAGGAGTCCTGCCATAAAACCAACTGCGGCGGAAATTACATAGTTTATCCCGATAAAATGGGTGCAGATATATAGAAGAAAGAAATCGAGGGCGAAAGCCGTACCACCGGCTATAATATACCGGAAACCCTGCCCCGCAACTCCGCTGCCTTTGCCCAGTAGGAGGCCTTTAATCGACGGTTGCATCGGCGGTGCCGTTAACAATTGCAGAGGCCGCCTCCCGGTCGAACCCGAGAAGGTACGTGTCGGGCTCCGGCAAATGCCAAATGACGGGGAAAACTTCCGGATAGGCTTGTATGGCCGGATAAAGGTATAACGGGGTGGAGCCGTACCCCAACTGCTCTAAAACTACATACGACGTATTCTTATCCAGCAGGTCGGCTATAAGCCCGACAGGGTCGGAAGTAAATTTATAGTTGACGGCTACCAACCGCCCGGCCATATAATTGAAAAGGTCCGGCTTGCGTGCTACAACTACAGCCCCGGCATCCGCCTGTTTATTAAGTTCTTCCGCGATCTTGAAATAATTCCGGTAGGCCGGCGAATACGGATATCCGGCCATATCGGCCTGAGTTTGCAAGGGTTTAAGGGCAGGGAGCGCCATGACCAGAAATATAAGCGGCAACCAGGCGGGGAGCGGCCTGGTTTGCCTGCGCATTTTCCCGGCTGCAAACTCAGCAAGATAATATAACCCCGTATAAAAACACAGGAAGAGCACCGGCGCGATCGGTGTCACGTACCGCGAACCGTTACCCCCGTGCCATAGCATGAACAGCCCGATATTGAATGCGATATATGCAATAAACATCCACCGCATACGGCCCAACTGCCAGGCCCCGTAGAAAATGACCCCGAGTACAGCCAGGCCGCAAACTACGGATAAAAAGCCCGATGGGGTACCTTGGTGAAAGTCCATGAACGGGAACAGTATTTCACGGAACCCTTTGAAAACCGTCTCATCGAAGTTATTGACCATTTTTTCGGCCATTTCTCCCACGCTTGAGATATTGCCCTGTTCCGGCCGCCACGGGTTAACCGTCATTATGGTTCCGAAATAGCGCGATTCTATACCGTGGGCGGCATTTCGCAACGACCATGGGAGCAACAAAGCAACGGTACCCGCCGCATATACACCGGCCTGCTTCCACTCCCGGCGGAACAGGAAGAAGACCAGGGCGGCCCCGATAGCCGACATGGCAACCGAACGGGTATAATAAGCGGCGGCGACAGTTGCTACGGCCGTCCAGAACCACGGGTCTTTGAGAAAGCAAATAGGTGAACCGACACAGGCCGGACCGGGTCCTTTAGCGGTGTTACTGTCCGGCATTGCACCCTCGAGGGTGCAATGCCCTGCATATGCAGGGCGGCCGGAGTACCTGTAAAGGGCGTAAAACCCGGCCGTGATAAAGAACATATAGCACATTTCAGACATCGCGATAGTAGCGAAACCGAGAGTCTGGGGCGAAAAGACGGCAAGCAGGATTGCACTGAATATCAGAAACGGCCTGCCCGTCAATCCGTTTCCCATAAAAAACAGCAAGAGCAAAGAGGCGAGCAGGAACAACCCGTTAAGCGCTTTAAAAAAAACCAGGGAATCTATCCCCGCCCTCATAAAGATCGACAGGACGAAAGAATAGGCGGGCGGGAAATGGCTGGCCGGATGGTACTCCCCGTCGGTCCCGAGGGAGGAGTAACCGTGGCCGTCGGCCATATTTTGCGCCAGTTTAAGGTAAACGGCATTGTCCCCGCTGATATGGAGTTTGGGGTCGAACTGCGTCGAAAACACGATCGAGAATACGACCACGATTAGCCCGGCCCAGAGCAGTATTAACTTTTTTTCCATAACCTGCTTTTGATTAAGCCCCATTTCGATAGCCGGTAAACTAAGGAGGTTCGGATGACCCCCAACCCGTAAACGGCACTCCGCCGAAAGTTTATGGACGACGCCTCTTCGAAATATTTCGTCGGGCAGGTGATCTCCCCGATCTCGAAGCCGTGCCAGAATATCTGCGCCAGCATCTGGTTGTCGAAAACGAAATCGTCCGAACAGCTGTTATAATCCACCGTGCGTAGAACCTCGGCCGAGAACGCCCTGAAGCCCGTATGGTATTCGCTGAGTTTCTGGTTGAGCAGGATGTTCTGGAATAACGTAAGGCACCGGTTAGCGAAATATTTGACCCGGGGCATACCGCCCCTTAAGGCTCCTTTACCCAGGATACGGGAACCGAGCATCACCGGGTACAGCCCCGAGGCAATAACATGGCACATCGGTTCGATAAGCAGGGGAGTATACTGGTAGTCGGGATGGAGCATGACCACGATATCCGCCCCCAGTTCGAGGGCCTTGTCATAACAGGTCTTCTGGTTGCCGCCGTACCCCCGGTTCTTTTCATGTCGCAAGATATGCGAGATACCCAGCCTGCGGGCCGCCCCCACCGTTCCGTCACTGCTGCAATCGTCCGTAAGGATGACTTCGTCCACGATCCCGAACGGGATCTCCGCATAAGTCCGCTCGAGGGTCTGCTCCGCATTGTATGCCGGCATTACCACTACTATTTTCCTGCCGTTTATCATTCAGCGTCCGGGTGTTCGTTTCGATTGAAAACACCCAAAAATAGTAATTTATTCGCTAATGCGCGTGCCGTCGGTACGGCCTGTCGCCACGGCGTCCGACGAGCAGATGACCACTCCCCTGACCCCGGCTGCGACTGCCGACAGGGCGTTCTCCAACTTGGGAAGCATCCCCTGGCTGACCGTACCATCGGATTTTAGCTGTTCGAAAACCGCCGGTGTAACGGACCGTATGACGGAATCCTCGTCGTCAACGTCCCTGAGCACCCCCTTTTTTTCGAAACAATATACAAGCTCCACCGGCATCAGCGGGGCCATGGCCACAGCCACGGTGCGGGCTACCGTATCGGCGTTCGTATTGAGCAGGCTACCCCTGCCGTCGGTAGTGATCGGGGCGATTACCGGAGTGAAACCACCGGCAGCAAGCAATTCAAGCAGGCCCGTGTTCACCTCTACCGGGTCCCCCACGAAACCGTAATCGACCGGTTCGGCCGGCCTCCTGTCGGAACGGATCAACATCCCGTCCGCCCCTGAAAGCCCCACCGCCCTGCATCCTGCGGCATTGAGTTTATTGACAATATTCTTGTTAATAAGTCCGGCATATACCATGGTCACCACTTCCAGGGTCCTCTCGTCCGTCACCCTGCGGCCCGAGACCATAACGGTTTCGATCCCAAGGGTTTCGGCCAATGCGCTGGCGACCTTGCCGCCCCCATGTACCAGGATTTTCGGCCCGTCAAGCCGATGGAACCCCTCGAGGAACCCCGCCAGCTTAACGGGGTTATCGACAACGTTTCCGCCTATTTTAACAACTTTCAACATCGGATCGACATTAAATCAACATCCCGAAGTATCGCCTACCATACCGGTCACTTCCGGATCAGAAGCCACTTTTTTGAGAGTTTCCACAATCGCATCGGCCTCCGCTTTCCCTATGTTCAAGGCGGGTAGGAGCCGGATAGTATTTTTCCCGGCGGCTCCCACGAAAACCCGTTTGCGGTAAACCAGCCGTTTTTTCATCTCTGCTGTATCGAATGCGAACTCGATCCCGATCATCAGTCCGCGACCGCGTATCTCCTTTACATTCGGCACCTCTTTCAAACGCTCCGATAGATATTCCCCTACTCTGGCGGCATTATCCGTAAGGTTGTCCCGCAGCATGACGTTCGCAACCGCGATGGCGGCCGCACAAGCCAAGTGTGTACCCCCGAACGTCGTTCCGAGCATTCCGTATTTGGGTCGGATATGGGGCGCTATCGCTATGGCCGCCACCGGGAATCCGTTCCCTATACCCTTGGCCATTGTATAAATATCGGCGTCCACTCCGGACCAGTCATGTGAAAAATATTTGCCGGAACGGCCGCAGCCACACTGCACCGAATCGGCTACATATACTGCGCCGTACTTGTCACAAAGCCGCCTTATTGCGTGCAGGAATTCGCTGGTGGCGACTTTTATCCCGGCTACCCCCTGTATACCCTCAACGATAACAGCGGCAACCTCCGGCCCGTTCTTATCGAAATATGCTTCCAGTGCCCCGATATCGTTGAACGGCAGGAAATCGACATTATCCGTTTCATTTACCGGCGCAACCAATGCCGGGTTATCCGTCGCTGCTACCGCAAGTGAAGTCCTCCCGTGAAACGAACCTGTGAACGCTACGATCTTCTTCCGACCGGTATGGAACGAAGCCAGTTTCAGTGCATTTTCGTTCGCTTCGGCCCCGGACGACACCATAAACAGCTGATAGTCCGGCTTGCCGGACAATTCCCCAAGCAACCGGGCCAGCTCGGCCTGCAAATCTATCTTCACGAAATTGGAATAGAACCCGAGCCGGGCTACCTGATTGGAGACCTCACGCACGTAATCCGGCTGGGCGTGGCCGATGGAAATAACGGCATGGCCCCCGTACATATCCAGGTACTCGTTTCCCTCGCTGTCCCAAACCCTGCTTCCCTCTCCCCGCACGATGGTCACATCGTACAGCGGATATACATCGAACATTCGCATAGTGTCAATTTTATAATCATCCGCCGCAACGGCCCTGCCGGCCTAAAAAGCGGACGCTTTAAGTTTCAACCCGGCCGTACGGTCCAATCCGAACATCAGGTTCATATTCTCCACGGCCTGCCCGCTGGCTCCTTTCAAAAGATTATCAATCACCGAATTAACCAGCAACACGTCCTCGTGTTTTGAAATATGCAGCAGGCATTTGTTGGTGTTGACTACCTGCTTTAGGTCTACCGGTTCGGGACTTACGAAAGTGAAAGGCGAGGCGGAATAGTATTCGGTAAAACTACACCGTATCTCGTCCTCCGGAAGATCGCAGGACAACGTGACGGAAGCGAAAATGCCGCGGGCAAAATCCCCACGGGCCGGTATGAACAACATTCGTGAACTCTCCCCGAAGCCGGGTTGCAGACAGTCGAGGCTTTCGCCTATCTCGTTAAGGTGTTGATGGTTAAAAGTTTTATAAACCGAAAAGTTATTTGCGCGCCAGCTGAAATGGGTAGTCGGCGAAGGTTTCTGTCCCGCACCCGTCGAGCCGGTCACTGCATTTATATTGATGTCCCCTTTTAAAATCCCCGCTTTTGCCAGCGGCAGCAGGGCCAATTGGATACACGTTGCAAAACAACCGGGATTGGCGATATTTTCCGCACCGGCCACAGCATCCGCATTCATCTCGGTGAGGCCGTAAACGAACCGCCGTTCCCCGAAACCGGACGTCTCCCGCAGCCGGAAGTCCTGGCTCAGGTCGATCAGGCGGACATGGCCGGGGACCTTGTTCTCCTGCAGGAATTTGCGGGCCGCTCCGTGACCGACGCACAGGAAAGCCACATCGATATCCCATGACAGCCTGTCGGTAAAAACCATTTCCGTTTCCCCGACAAGGTCGCGGTGGACGGACCATATCGGGTTACCCGCATTACTGTTACTATGCACGAAAGCGATCTCCACCCCGGGATGGTTGACCAAGATCCTGAGCGTTTCACCGGCGGTATAACCCGCCCCGCCTACTATGCCGACTCTTATCATCTCCCGGTTATTTTTCAGGCCCGTTGACCTTGTAATATATCTTGGTTTGGTTGCCCAGAATCTTGCCGAAACCCTGAACGTCCTGCGCAGTCCAGTCTTCCATCATCTCGCCGTAGGCCCCGAAGCTGGTATTCATCAGATCGTGCGCGCTTTCGATCCCGACCACGAAGAAACGGTATGGATTAAGCTCTACAGTTACTTTCCCGGTCACGTTGCGCTGGCTTTTTTCCAGCATGGCCTCCATGTCCCGCATCACGGGATCGTAATAGTGGCCCTCGTGCAGGTGGTTGCCGTAAAAAGCCGCGATCTGGTCTTTCCAGAACAACTGCCATTTGGTAAGTACATGCTTTTCGAGCGTGTGGTGCGCCTTAATGATTATCAGGGGGGCCGGGGCCTCGAATCCTACGCGCCCCTTTATCCCGATGATGGTGTCGCCCACGTGCATATCCCGGCCTATGGCATAGGGGGAGGCGATATTATGCAGGGCGCGGATAGCCTCGATACGGTCGTCGTAAACGTGTCCGTCCACTTCGATGAATTCCCCTTTTTCAAAGCCGAGTACGACCTGCCTCGGTTCGGTCTGCGTACAATGGGTCGGATAAGCCTCTTCAGGCAGGGTCCGGGATGAGGTAAGCGTCTCTTTGCCCCCGACGGAAGTTCCCCATAACCCCTGGTTAATGGAGTATAATGCTTTTTCGAAATCGAAATCCACCCCGTTCTCGCGCAGGTACGCGATCTCCTCCTCACGGCTGAGGCGTTTTTCACGTATCAGGGCCAGCACCTCTATCTCCGGTGCTATGATATTGAATACCATATCGAACCTGATCTGGTCGTTGCCCGCCCCAGTACTGCCGTGGCAAAGGTAGTCGGCCCCGAGCTCCTGCGCATATTTGGCAATGGCCGTAGCCTGTGAAATGCGCTCGGAACTAACGGAGATCGGGTACGTCGAATTTTTCAGCACGTTGCCGTAGATCATATACCTTATCTGGTTCCGGTAGTAATCCTCCGTTACATCCAGCGCGACGTAACTTGTCACCCCGAGGGCCAGCGCACGCTGTTTGATGTTCTCGAGCTCGTGCGGGGTGAACCCTCCCGTATCGGCCAAAGCCGCATGGACCTCCAGTCCCATTTCCTTTGCGAGGTAAACGGCGCAGTACGACGTATCCAGTCCCCCGCTGAAAGCCAGAACCACTTTTTTCATATCTTCAAGGCGTTTAAATTATTTCAGGTCCGGATCGTCCGGGCATTCGATTTTCGGCTTGTCCCGCACGGGATCGAACAACATCGCCGTGCAAAGGCAGTTCAACCGTTTCTTGCTGGTGAGGATCTCATAATTCACGCAACTTTCACACCCTTTCCAGAAATGGTTGTCGTCCGTTAGTTCTCCATAGGTCACCGGGCTGTAACCCAACTCGTTGTTTATCTTCATAACGGCAAGGCCCGTGGTGAGCCCGAACAGTTTTGCCCCGGGGAAGAGTTTGAGCGAAAGGAAGAACGTCTTGACCTTTATTGCTTTTGCCAGGCCCATCTTCCGGAACTGCGGATTGACGATCAACCCCGAATTGGCCACGTAATCCCCGTGCCCCCACGTCTCGATATAGCTGAAGCCCGCCCACGTGCCGTCACGGTGCAGGGCTATCACCGCCTTCCCCTCCCGGATCTTGGCGGCAACGTATTCGGGCGTACGCCGCGCGATACCCGTACCCCGGGCTTTGGCCGACTCGGCCATCTCGTCGCATATCGTCTGCGCATAACAGGCATCCTCCTGCCGTGCCACCCTCACTATAAAATCGTCGATCGTCATCTATAAATTCACACTAAACCGGACCCCATACGTCCCGGACCTGCAAAGGTATGAAATTTCTTTCCTTTCGGCCAAACAATGCCGGCCCTACTTTCAGTATATTGACATATCGACCCCGGGTTGTTGATTTTTCAACTTTCGGGCACTTCGCCCCGTATAGTTTCAATTTATACCGTGATCGGTAAATATTATGGCAATTACGGTCTATTCCGGCGGAGAAGTCATAAATTTGAACTAACTTGTATAGACAAGGAATAAAATTTGCTTACGGGCAACAAACGTCAAACAAACTTCAGAAACATGGCTAAATTCGAATTACCGCCCCTGCCTTACCCTTACGACGCACTGGAACCCCAGGTCAGCAGGGAAACAATGGAATACCACCACGACAAACACCTCAAGGCGTATGTCGACAAGCTCAACGAACTTATCGCCGGAACGCAGTACGAAGATATGTCCCTCGAAGAGATAATCCGCAACTCGGACGGCCCTGTTTTCAACAACGCGGCTCAGGTATGGAACCATGTCTTTTTCTTCGAAACCCTTTCGCCGTCCCCGCAAACGCGTCCTGCGGGGGCTTTGGCCGAAGCGATAGACCGGGATTTCGGCTCTTTCGACCAGCTGGCCGAAGCGGTTAAAAAGGCCGGCGTGGGCCAGTTCGGCTCCGGCTGGGCCTGGCTCGTGCGCGATTCGTTCGGGAAACTAAGCGTCAAAGCTACTCCGAACGCCGTAAATCCGCTGAGCGAAGGTGAAAAAGCTATTATTACCATCGACGTTTGGGAGCACGCCTATTATATAGATTACCGTAACCGCCGGCCCGATTTCATTTCGGCCGCTTGGGAACGCATCGACTGGGCCAAGGCCGGCGAGCGTTTCGACGGATAGCTTATAACCGTTTTATTTATTATAACCCCCCGGGCCGCATCGATGCGGCCCGGGTTTATTTTGTATAAAAGCGGCCCGTCGGTCAATTCCCGTCCCGCGATACGACAGCGATCGATCCGCCCCGCAATGGATCATCGGCTCAACCCTGCGGCCGATGATTAGCGAAACAATTAGTATCTTTGCATGACAGACGGAAATATGACGGGAGCGGGTAATATCGAAATAAAGGAAAGGTACGCGGAATTCCTCGGGAAGTGTGCCGGTTACTTCAGCCAGAAGAGCGTGGAAATGATAGAGTCGGCTCTCGCTCTGGCCGCTGAAAAACTGGCCGGGCATACCCGGTACGACGGTCGGCCGCTATTGGACCATTCGGTCAATACCGCGCTGATCGTCATCTCCGAGATCGGCCTCGGCCGCAACTCTACCATCTCAACCCTGCTGCATGACCCCGTACGTATAGGACTTCTCACGGCTGACGAGGCCGGGAAGCTTTACGGACAGCAATGCATACCGATACTCAAGGGATTGTGCAATATTTCCGACGTCCATACCAAGCAGTCCAAGGAACAGGCCGATAATTTCCGGGACCTTATAGTTTCCTACTCCACCGACCCGAGGGTGATCCTTATCAAACTGGCCGACCGGCTGGAGGTGATGAGGCATCTGGATATTTTCCCAAAGGAGAAACGCTTGAAAAAGAGCTGGGAGAGCATGAACCTCTATGCCCAGATTGCCCACAAGCTGGGCCTTTATTCGATCAAGAGCGAGCTGGAGGATATCTCGCTACGGCATCTCGAGCCCAGGGATTACAAAAATATCACCGCGAAACTCGAGGAGACCTCCGCCGAGCGGGAACAGTTCATCGGCAAGTTTCTCGAACCGGTCCTGCCCAAACTGGATGCGGCGGGGATAAAATATACGATCAAGAGCAGGACCAAATCGGTCCATTCAATCTGGTCCAAAATGAAGCGCGTCGGAATACCGTTCGAGGAGGTTTACGACGTATTCGCACTGCGCATTATCATCGACTGTCCGCGCGAACAAGAGAAGCAGCTGGCGTGGAATGTCTACTCGATAGTGACCGACTTCTACACCCCCAACCCGGAGAGGATGCGGGACTGGATATCCATCCCCAAATCCAACGGTTACGAGTCGCTGCATACGACGGTAGTTACCGGAGAGGGTAAATGGGTGGAGATACAGATCCGTTCGGAGAGGATGAACGAAGTTGCCGAGCGCGGTATCGCGGCCCACTGGAGGTATAAAGGGGTGAACCAGGGCGGGATAGGGAGCGAACAGTGGCTGGCCAAGGTGCGGGAACTCATGGAGACCGACACCCAGAACATTGCCGCCAACCTCGGCAAAGGGGAATCGATGGGCGAGATTTTCGTCTTCACCCCAAAGGGCGACCTGCGCAAGCTCCCCGAGGGAGCGACACTACTCGACTTCGCGTTCGACATCCATACGGGGCTGGGTTGCACCTGCACGGGGGGACGGATCAACCAACGCAACATGCAAATCCGCGAGGTGCTCCATAACGGGGATATCGTCGAGATCTTCACCTCCAAAACCCAGAAACCCAAAGCGGACTGGCTCAATGTCGTACAGACATCCAAGGCGCGCAACAAGATACGGACGTTCCTGCGCGAGGAGCAGGCCAAGGAGGCCAACCTGGGCCGTGAGGAACTGGAAAGGAAATTAAAGAACTGGAAGCTCCCGATAAGTATCGACGACGCCGTGGCGGTCCTTTGTAAATACTATAAGGTCAAGACCGGCACCGAAGTTTACGGACGCATAGCTTCGGGAGGGATAAATATCGCCGATGTCAAGGACCTGCTGATACGGCACCTCGACGGCGAACCGTTGAGTCAGCCCCGCCGCCGCGTATCCACCGCTCCCAAACAGACGGTTACGGGAAATTCCGACGCGCTTATT
This sequence comes from Alistipes sp., assembly GCA_021201825.1. GTDB lineage: Bacteria > Bacteroidota > Bacteroidia > Bacteroidales > Rikenellaceae > WRDF01. Next base: position 65,472 of record JAJQED010000003.1, on the reverse strand, counting down.
ATCGACGACACAATCAAGAACCTGGATTACAAACTGGCCAAATGCTGTAATCCCATTTTCGGGGATGAGGTGTTCGGGTTCGTCACCATAAATTCCGGTATCACCATACACCGGGAAGACTGCCCCAACGCAATGCGGCTTCGCCAACAATATCCCTACCGCGTGCTTCCCGCACAGTGGCGGAGTGAAAATGCCCAGGGCACGTTCCAGGCCTCAATACGGGTGGTTGCCGAAAATACGACCGGGATCGTGAACCGTATTACCGAGGTTATCAGCCAGGAACTGCGGATCAATATCCGCTCCATGAGCCTCAGCCCCAACGACAAAGGGGAGATAACGGGGCTTGTTAACGTGGAAGTGAACGGAACCCAGATCGTGGATATGGTAATTTACAAGGTCGGCAATATCAAGGGGGTCATCCGGGCCTACCGCATTAAAAGTTAACGAGGGTCCGGGAGGTGAAAATACTATACAAAATACTTGGCTTGTTCTTTGTCGGACTGGGATTCCTGGGTGCTTTCCTGCCGGTACTGCCTACCACGCCGTTCCTGCTCCTCTCCTTGTGGTTCTTTTCACGCAGTTCCGAGAAGCTCAAGAACTGGGTACTTACCAACCGGCTGTTCGGCTCTTATATCAGCAATTACTATAACGGGCAGGGAATACCCAAAAGGATAAAGTATTACACCCTGATACTGCTTTGGGGAGCCATATCGTGTTCCGCATGGGCGGTAAGGGACAAGGCTTGGCTCGTAGTGCTGCTGATGGTGATCGCAACGTGCGTATCGATCCATATTGTGCGCATTAAACCGAAAAAGCCGACACCGGTGGAAATGCCGGTTACCGATAACCGAGATGAGCGTATTTAACGACATAACGATTTTCACCCCTACGGAGGCAGAAGCCACGGCCTTAGCAGCCGTTGCCGCCGGGGCCGGAGCCGCACTGGAAGTGTCCGGTGTCGGGATGGCCCGCACGGCCGCCGCTGTCATTTCGATCGGACAGGCAACCGGTTTGGCGATCCTTGCCGGTATAGCCGGGGCTTATCCCGGGTCCGCCTTCGTGCCGGGAGATTGCGCTGTTGCCGCTACAGAAACCGTAGCCGATTTGGGAGCGGTGCGGGGAGGGGAATTTATGCCGCTGTTTCTGGAAGAATTTACCTGCCCGTTGGCAGGAGAGATCGGGTCGGTTAGGACCGCCGGGTTTGCAACCGTCAACTGTATCGACCCCGGCCGACCGCATCCGTCAGGTGCGGCCATCGAAAATATGGAGGGGGCCGCTTTTTTCGCAGCCATGTTGTCTCTCGGCATCCCTTTCCTTGAAATACGGGCCGTATCCAACCTCACGACCGACGACCGAACCGACTGGCAGATACCGCTCGCTCTCGGACGGCTCGGGGAGGCGGTAGCCCAGGTTATTTCCGAATTACGCGGACAATGAAACTCAAACTGGACATATCCCCCTGCCCCAACGACACATTTATGTTCGATGCCCTGATAAACGGGCGGATCGATACCGGCGGGTTGGAATTTGAAGTAGGCTATCACGATATAGAACGACTCAACCGGCGGGCCCTGGATGGGCAGGCCGAAATTATCAAAATAAGTTATGCCCTGCTTCCCTCTCTTGCCGGGTTTTACTCGGTTTGCGACAGCGGGAGCGCACTGGGGCGGGGTAACGGGCCGCTGCTGGTAACCCGCCACGGTAATGCCGGGGCAATCAAAGATGCCTTAGCCGGACGCAGGAGTACGTTACGGATTGCCGTGCCGGGTCTCCATACTACCGCCAACCTCTTGGTGCAAAATCTCTTTCCCGGATTGCACGAAGTAACGCCGATACTGTTTTCGGAAATTGCGGAAGCCGTTTCAAACGGACTCTTCGACGCCGGGGTGCTTATTCACGAGGGTAGGTTCACCTACTGTAGTCAGGGACTCGAATGCGTTTACGACCTGGGCCGCGAGTGGGAACGCGCGACAGGGTTGCCCCTCCCCCTGGGAGGTATCGCCGTATCTAACCGTTTGCCGGAAGATATTGCCCTGCTGTTCGACAGATCATTGAAACAGAGCATACAATATGCTATGGCCGACCCGGGAATATCGCGCCCGTTCGTCCGATCCCATGCCCGGGAAATGGACGACCAAGTTATCGAAAGCCATATAGCCCTCTTCGTAAATGAATTTTCACTCTCGCTCGGCCAAGACGGGAGGACCGCCGTAATGGAAATGACCGGCACGGATCAAGGCATATTTTTATAACTTTACTAAATGGGCGGCATCTACGGCGAAATACTCGGCAAACTGCGGGCGGATAATAACCTCCGCATACTGAGGGATGCCATTCCCAACGGTAAATACGTCGAATACAATGGTGTACGGTACCTTAACCTTTCGTCTAACGACTATCTGGGCATCGGGTCCGATCACTCCCTGCAACGGGAATTTTTCGAGTCTATCGACACGGGCCGTTACCTTTTAGGCAACCCCTCTTCCCGGCTTATGACCGGCAACAGTATGGAATACAGCGTCTTGGAGAAAACGGTTTCCGCGCTTTACGGCGGTCGGGAGTGTATAATTTTCGGGTCGGGATACCATGCCAACTGCGGCATATTGCCCGCACTGGTAACCCCGCAGGACGTTATCCTGGCGGACAAACTGGTCCACGCCAGCATTATCGACGGCCTCAGGCTAAGCGGTTGCACATGGGAACGATTCCGCCACAACGATACGGACCATCTGGAAAAACTGATCGGCAAACACCGGACACGGGGCTGTGGCACGATCTGGGTGGTTACCGAATCGGTTTTCAGCATGGACGGGGACAGGGCGCCGGTTGCCCAACTGGTGAATCTGAAAAACAAATACGGACTGCGGTTATACCTGGATGAGGCCCACGCTTTCGGGGTCTTCGGGCCGAACGGGGCCGGACTGGCCGAAGCGGAGGGATGTATGGCGGAATTCGACATTATCGTGGCTACGCTCGGAAAGGCGGCGGCTTCGCAGGGAGGATTCGCCGTGTGCGACGGGGAGACCCGGCAGATGCTCGTTAACCGCGCCAGAACCATGATCTTCTCCACAGCCCTGCCTCCGATAAGCCTGTTGTGGTCGGCGTTCGTAGTGTCGCAATTACAGGCGATGAAAGCGGAACGGGACAAGCTGTCCGGGCTTTGTAAAGCGTTCTGCTCGGCAGCGGGGACAGCTCACGTCCGTTCGCAAATAATACCGGTAATGGCTTACGGCAACCGTCAAGCGGAAGAATTGGCCGAGAGGCTCCGCAGGGAGGGTTATTGGGTTACCCCGGTACGTTACCCTACGGTGCCGCAGGGACAGGCCCGCGTCCGTCTATCGCTGACGGCCGCAATGGATGTGCGGGAAACGGAACAACTCGGGGAGTTATGCAGGCGGATTGGTTGACAAAGAACGGGAACGAACGGCTCCTGGTCATATTTATGGGCTGGGCCTGCGATGCGGCCCCTGTAAAGCATATCGAAGCGGAAAGTTACGACATACTTTGCGTATACGATTACCGGGATATCGGGGAGGTACTGGACGGCCGGGGCGGATCATTCACCGGATTGTTAACCGGATATTTGAAACGGTATGTCACGCGGACCCTTATGGCCTGGAGTTTCGGGGTTTGGGCGGCCGAAAGGCTCTTCGGTGCCGGGGGTAGCATGCCGATCGAATTCAATAAAGCCATCGCACTGAACGGCACCCCCTTTCCCGCAGACGACCAATACGGGATCGGTGAACGCCGGCTTGCCGTTACGGTCCGGGGACTGGCACGGGGAGGCAAGGACGAGTTCGACCGGAAGACTTACGGCAAGTGGCACGAACAACTGGAAAGCCAACTTTCCCCACGGCCGTTGGAAGAAAACATAAAGGAACTCGATATCCTCACCGCCCGCAGCCGTGAACCATTTACACCGTTGTTGGAATGGAACACGGCCGTTATCGGGACCGAAGACCTTATATTCCCCCCGGAAAACATGCACCGCTACTGGGCGGACAAGGCCCTGACTGCCCGCCTCCCCCATTATCCGTTCGGTGAACGTGAATTTATAAAAGACTTACTATGAAACCGGATAAAGAATTCGTAAAAGATAGGTTCGGCAGGAAGCTTCCCCAGTACCACCGCCTGGCCCAGGTCCAGCAGGGTATTGCCGGGGAGCTGGCGACCGTGTACAAACTCCATTTCGACCCGTTGGATGTCAAATGCATATATGAAGCCGGGGCGGGAACGGGCTTCCTGACCCGTTACCTGCGCTTTACCCACCCCAAAGCCCGTTTTTTCCTGAACGATATAACCGAAGCCTCGGCTCCGTTCCTGCGGGAACTCATGGCGGAATATGACACGCAGTACCTCTGGGGTGATGCCGAGCAGGTCCCCATGCCCACCGATCTGGATGCCGTTCTTTCGGCCTCCACGATCCAGTGGTTCCACGACGTTCCGGGTTTCGTTGCCAAAGCCGCAGAGGCAACCCGTCCTGGCGGGGCGTTGGCGTTGTCCACTTTCGGGCCGGATAACTTCCGTGAGATCAAAGCTATTACGCACAACGGGCTGGACTATATGACCCGGAACCAGCTCGGGGAGATAGTCTCCGCGGCGGGATATGAGGTACTCCACCTGAGCGAACAGACCCGGGTGCTCTATTTCGATATCCCGCTGGATGTTATATACCACGTAAAGTATACCGGTGTGAACGCCCTGATGCCCGCCCGCTGGACCCGCACGAAACTGGAGGAGTTCAACCGCGAATACCGCCGGCTTTTCCTCACCCGTGACGGGGTCGTGCCGCTTACGTACCACCCTATATTTGTGGTGGCGCGGAAAAAGTGAAAATAAACTCGTAAATTTGATCCCTTACAGGCTAAGAAGGCCGGGAAGCCTCGCCGCTGCCGCACAACGCGCGGGAGAGGAAAGTCCGGGCAACACAGGGCGCCGTGCTTCCTAACGGGAAGATGTCCGCAAGGGCATGGTTAAGGTAACAGAGAATAACCGCCGCAGGGTAATATCCGTCGGTCAGCCGGCGGGTCGGCCGTGCGGTAAGGGTGAAAAGGCGGGGTAAGAGCCCACCGCAAGGCGTGGCGACACGCCTTGGCGTACCACACACGGGTTGCAAGGCCATGTATACCGGCATTTAAGGATTGCCCGTCCGCTGCCGGGGGGTAGGCCGCTCGAGCCTGCGGGTGACCGCAGGTCTAGATAAATGGCGAGGGGAACGGAAGTGCGAACGACCGTTTCACAGAACCCGGCTTATATTCCCGGCCTTCTTTTTTATAAGATCCCCACGGATATGAAACCCGGACATATAGATATCTCCGCATACGATTACCGGCTGCCGGAAGAGCGGATCGCCAAATTCCCGCTCCCGGAGAGGGACTCTTCAAAGTTGTTGTTATGGAACGGCGGCAGCATTTCCCAAACCGTTTTTTCGGACCTTAGCCGTATCCTGCCGGCCGGTTCCCTGCTGGTATTCAACAATACCAAAGTTATACGGGCGCGGCTGCTCATGCGCAAACCTACGGGTGCGGCCATTGAAATATTTTGCCTCGAGCCCCACCGGCCTGCCGATTATGAGCGGTCGCTTGCCGCAACAGGACGGTGCAGCTGGAAATGTATAATAGGTAATTCGAAAAGATGGAAGACCGGGCGGCTCGGGATGCCGTTCGAGGTAGCCGGCACCGGTTATACTCTCGAGGCCGAAAAGGATGCTGAAGAGAACGGCACGGTAACTTTCCATTGGGACGCACCCGTGACGTTCGGGGAACTGCTCGAGATCCTGGGCCGTATACCCATCCCGCCCTATCTCGGACGGGACAGCCAGGAGATTGACAATACCCGGTACCAGACCGTCTATTCACGGCTGGACGGCTCGGTAGCGGCGCCGACCGCCGGGTTGCATTTCAGTAAAAGTTTGATCGACGGCCTCCAGGTAAAAGGTGTCTCGCTCGCCGAGGTGACCCTGCATGTGGGCGCCGGGACGTTCCTGCCTGTTAAATCCGACGACGCCACGGAGCATGAAATGCACACCGAGCATTTCACCGTAACGACGGATACCATAGAGAAACTGCTGACCGCCGGGGGTAAAACGATCGCCGTCGGGACTACAACGGTCAGGACCCTCGAGAGCCTGTCCGTACTCGGATACAGGGTAAGATCGACCGGCGACCCGGACACGGCTACCCCGGTGGGACAATGGGAGGCGTATTCCATCCCGGAAAAGCTTGATGGAAAAGAACTTCTTAAACCCCTTTTGGACTATTTGAAAGACAGGGAAATGCTCGCCGTTCAGGCCTCTACGAAAATAATGATCACCCCGGGCTACCGCTTCAGGGTAACGGAGGGGTTGATAACGAATTTCCACCAACCTCATAGTACGCTCCTGCTGCTTGTATCGGCATTCACCGCAAACCGTTGGCGGGAGATTTACGACTATGCCCTGTCAAACGGATTCCGGTTCCTGAGCTACGGGGACAGCAGCCTGCTCTTACGCTGACCACACCGCCCCGCATCTGCTGTTACTCGTCCTGTAATATTTCTATGGCTTTGAGGATAGTCGGGTCTATCACGTAGATATTGGCGTAATACCCGTCGTAATCCAACGGAGTGTTGCGGCCTATATATGCCCGCAGTTGGGCCAGAATCAAGTCACGGGAAATGGCAATATCCCTGTAATCGGGTGCAATGCCGTGCCGGGCGGCGTATGCGATAAAATCGTTGAGCAGGCCGGTATCCGAATCCAGCATCTGCTGTAGTTCCGGGACCGAAGTTATGGAGTTGATCCTTTCGCGGTGGCGGTCGGTGTAGTCTATCGTATAGCGGTACAGTATATTGCGGCCCCACACCTGGGAGTAATAGTTCGAATAGCCCGTAGTATCCAGCGGAACGAAATAGTCCGGCATGATACCGCCGCCGCCGTATACCACCCGGCCGCCGGGAGTAACGAATTTCAGGCTGTCGTCGAAGCGGATACTGTCGGCTGTGAACAGTTCCTGATGCTCGATGCGGTGCCAAATATCACTGTTATACTCGTCCAATCCGTTGTCATAGGGCTTTTGTATGGACCGGCCCGTAGGGGTGTAATACCGTGCGATGGTCAGTCTCAGGGCCGAACCGTCGCCGTATGGGATTTGCTGTTGCACCAGCCCCTTGCCGAACGTGCGGCGGCCGACGAGCCATCCCCGGTCGTTATCCTGTATCGCCCCCGCCAGTATCTCACTGGAAGAAGCGCTTCCCTCGTCCACCAGTACTACCAAGTCCATATCGGTGTAGTATCCGCGCCCGTTGCTGAATTGTTCGTTACGGTTGCCATGGCGGTCTTCCGTGTAGACTATAAGTTGCCGGGCGGGCAGGAATTCGTTCGCTATGTCGATGGCCTGGTCCAGGAACCCGCCGCTGTTACCGCGCAGGTCCAGGATAAGTTTGGTCATTCCGTGTTCGCTAAGGCGGTTCATCGCCGCCCCTATTTCCCGTGCGGAATTCTTTGAGAATGCGGACAACTTGATGAACCCGATGCCGGGTTGTATCATAAACGCCGCGTCGAGGCTGGTTACGGGAATGACCCCCCGGGTTACCGTCACGGGAACCAGCTCATCGATACCCTGCCGTTGGAGGCCCAGGGTGACCTCCGTGCCGCGTTTGCCGCGCAGCATTTTCACAATATCGTTCTGCGGGATCTTCTGCCCTGCCACCAGGCTGTCGTCTATCGTTATTATCCTGTCGCCGTTGAACACCCCTGCGGCCTCACTCGGCCCTCCGGGGATGACGCTCAACACGATCACCGTGTCCGTACCCATGTTGAACTGCACACCGATACCGTCGAACTCCCCGTCGAGAGCCTCGTTGACGGTCGCGAAATCGCTTGCCGGTATATAGGAGGAATGCGGGTCGAGCTGCATGATAAGGTTCTCGATAGCGCTTTCGGAAATTGTATCGAGGTCCACCGGGTCTACATACAACTTGTCGATAAGCGAAAGGGTGTAAACCAGTTTATTTTCGGAGAAGCTCTTGGGGCTGAGCCGGGGCATCTGCCCTCCCATATTGCCTGTTGCACCGCGCCCGGCGGACATCATGCCTATGAAAATACCGCCTATGACCCCGGCGGCAAGGATAAGGAGAAATATTATTTTCCGTTTGCTGTTCCTGTACTTGTCCATTTCTAATTATTTGCTCCTCAACGTGTAAGACAGCCCCACACTAACTATCGAATTAAATTGCAACGATTTGGGTTTTTCGGCTGCCGACTCCCTGTCGTAATTAACTACTGCTTTAAACGTGGTACTGAGGAATTTTGTTGCCCTGATATCCAGGTTGGTCTCCCATCTCATGGTCGGGGCTTTCTTCATATTGGTAAAGGTATAAAGTTCCGACCGGAGCCAAAATATTTCCTTATAAAATTCGTAATCCAGGTTGAACCTAAGCGACGGGCCGACCTCCCATTTGGCCCTGTCGCCGGGTTCCACCCCGTTCATCCCGTTCTCCCGCAGCCTTTCGTCAAGCACGAACACGGCATTCCCCCCCACCGGTGAGATCAGCACGGAGAACGGTTTGTTCTCGTACTTGAAACCGATCGAAAGTTCGAGGAACCCAGGAGCCATCAGGGTCGAGGACCGGGTATGGTCGTCCCGGCTCTTGTAACCGGTGGTGAACTGGCTCCGCAGGGTCGACGATGCGGCATAGGACCACCATTTGTTGATATCCCACGAGGAATTGAGGATGATCTTAAATTCGTCGACGTTCTTGAAACGTACCCTTTCGATAAAGTTCATCCCATACCGACCCTCGAACGAGACGTCGTAGGTAAGTTTTTCCCGGCGGTGGCTGTGTTTGAAATAAAGTTCCGAGATGCCGTTAAAGGTATTGTCGCCGCCCGATGCCCAGTTCTTGAACTGGGTCTGGGAGACCTGCAACTTGGCGTTCAACTCCGTACTGTGACGGGATTTGCGGACCCGCCGTTTCTCGGCTTTCCAAAAATCGCGGTCGAAGAAATCGTTCTTATAGCTGGACGGCACGGCCAACGGGTTGGGGGCTATTGAATCCCTCAGGTCCCGGACCGAAATGTCACCGGGGGTGACGGTCGAGATTGTGAACTGCCCCATTACAGTCCCCGAAAACAACATTGATCCTGCCAGCAACAGAACTTTCCTTATCTTCATTCCACACCCCGCAGCCCGGCTGCAGGTACTTATTTGAGTTATAATATAGTCACGGCCACGGCAGCTAACCACTGCCGCAACCGTCGGTTTGCGTGTCGAGCATGCCGGCCCGGGCCGGCGGGGCATTAATGGGCCACCTTGTCCGGGTCCATGCCCGTTCCCGTGGAAACCCCGATGGACGAAATGTACTGCATATCGTCCGGCATGAGTTCGAAATCGAAGAGCCGTGCATTCTCCTCGATCCGGGCCGGGGTTACCGACTTTGGCAACGGGAGGAAACCCATCTGCAAATGCCATCTGAGGCATACCTGCGCGGGGGTCTTACCATATTTCTCCGCTATGCCGTCCAGCAGCCCCGTTTGGAGCAGCCGGCCCCGGGACATGGGTCCCCATGATTCTATAACGATATTTTTCGCTTTACAGTATTCGACCGTATCTTCCTGCACGAAACCGGGATGCAGCTCGATCTGGTTGGCCATCGGCAACACTTCGGCCACCTCCATCAGGGACTCAATGTGGTGGGGTTTGAAATTACTCACCCCGATCGAGCGGATGCGTTCCTGCTTATACAGCTCGGTCATGGCCAGCCATGTCTGCCGGTTATATTCCACCCACTGGTCTTCCTTGCCTTTGATCCTTGGCCAATGTATAAGGTAAAGGTCCAGGTAATCCAGCCCCAGCTTTTTCATGCTCTCCTCGAACGCCTTGAGGGTCCGCTTATATCCCTGGTCGGAATTCCATACCTTGGTGGTTATAAAAATCTCCTCCCGCGGGATGCCGCTATCGCGAACCGCACGGCCTATACTCTCCTCGTTCCCGTAAACGGCCGCCGTATCTATATGGCGATACCCCACTTCGAGTGCCTTGCGGACCGAAGAATAAGCCACATCGCCCTCCGGGCTGAGATAGGTGCCGAACCCCACACACGGGATAAGCACCCCGTTGTGCATCTTATAACTGTCTTTCAACGATTTCATATCCTATAGATTTACCAGGAATCCGTGGCATCTTTCATGCCGCTGTACGGGGCTGGCTAAAAAAATTCCCGTCATGCCGTAAAATTCATCGTCCGGCAATAAATCGCCGGCCGGGCTCTACAAAGATAGGATTTTTATTACATTTGCTCCAAGCGTACGGTTATTGCATATAACCCCTTAAAACCTTTTCGGCATGAAATTTTTCGGCGCACACGTAAGCGCGGCCGGCGGCGTACAGAACGCCCCGGTGAACGCCCATGAGATAAATGCGGGGGCATTCGCCCTCTTTACCAAAAACCAGCGGCAGTGGAACGCCGCCCCGCTGACCCCGGCCGCCATAACCGGTTTCCTTGAGAACTGCGAAAAATACGGCTACACCTCCGCCCATATCCTGCCGCACGACAGTTACCTGATAAATCTCGGCAACCCCGACCAGGCAAAACGGGGCCAGTCGATCGAAGCGTTCATAGACGAACTGCAACGCTGTATGCAGCTGGGTCTGACGATGCTCAATTTCCATCCGGGCAGCAGCCTTAACCAGGTCTCGGCGGAGGAGTGCCTCGAACTGATAGCACAGTCCATAAATATTTCGCTCGATGCCACCGAGGGGGTCTGTGCCGTGATCGAGAACACGGCCGGACAGGGGTCGAACCTCGGGTACAGGTTCGAACACCTTGCTTATATTATCGAACGGGTAGAGGATAAATCGCGGGTCGGAGTCTGTATCGACACCTGCCATGCTTATGCCGCCGGATACGATATGTCCTCGGCGGAGGCCTGCGATAAGACATTTGCGGAGTTCGACCGGGTAGTGGGTTTCGAATACCTACGCGGGATGCACCTCAACGATGCACTAAAAGGGGTCGGCAGCCATGTGGACCGGCATACGGACCTCGGCAAGGGGAACCTGGGATATGAGTGCTTCCGTTACATCGCACAGGATAAGCGTTTCGACGACATGCCGCTCATCCTCGAGACTCCCCACCCCGAACTATGGCCCGAGGAGATCGCGATGCTCTATGCTTTCGCGGAGGGTAAATAAAGGGTTTACTTTCCTTTTTCGTCCGCTTCGATCATCTCGACCAGCAGTTGGAGCGAGGGGATTACCACATTCCCGTGGTTGAAGCCGTTTATTTCGTAGAAGCTGACGTTGTCATTACCGACAGTACGCAGTGCCTCGTAAAGGTAGCGGTTTTCTACCGTGCGGTTGTCCATTTCCATATCGGTCTGGCCGGCGGTAAGCACTATCCTCGGGGTACCTTTTCTCACATGGGATAACGGGGCATATGCGTCCACCCGGAGAATATAGGCGCTGTCGCCCCGTTCGCGGCAAATTTGCCAATGTGTGACCGACTGTCCGCTGATGGGCATCCATGCCTTTATATCGTCACTGTCGACCCCGTATGCCGAAAGGTAGTCTTTGGATAAAGCTATGACCGACGTGAGGTAACCCCCGGCCGAATGCCCGGCTACGTATATTTTAGATACATCGCCACCGTACGATCCGATATTATCGAAAACCCATGCTACAGCCGCCGCCGCATCGTCGAAATAAGCCGGGGCATGGGCGTGCGGGCTGAGCCGGTAATTGGCCGCCGCTATGGCAAATCCTTTGTCCGTCAACTGCTCAGGGATAAACTTCTCGCCTCCGACCAGGCCGCCGCCGTGGAACCAAACCACCGTCGCGAATCCGTTGGAATTTTCCGGGTAATAGAGGTCCAACCGGCACCGCTCGCGCTGATATTCATCTGCGGCCGACCCATCGCGGTAAGGGATGCCGGTGATCGTTTTATATTGTGCAAATGCGGCCTGCATACATACTGCGGCCATTAGCAGGCAAAGGATAGTCTTTTTCATTACGGTTTATTTTATTCCGTTGCAATTTATAAAATTACTACGCTAATTTTGTCCTCCTTACCAAAAATTCACGGCCATGGAAGACAGGATGCTAATTGCCGCTGGGAATCTCACGGCGGCACATACCGTTATCGAAGAACTGGATATTCCCGGGACCTGGGCCTCCGTAGGCGCCCGGGCCAACCTTATCGGTTCGGTCCGCAACGGACTGATGGCCAACCATCTGGATATCGATTACCATGTCTATTCCGACCCGCTCGATATCGAGGACAGCTTCCGGGCCGTCGCCCGCATCGCTGCCCGGCCCGGGGTCGATAAATTATGGTACATGAACTCGATCGAAACCAACGAGCACTGTATGGAATGGCACCTTATTTACCGCGACGGCCGCGGCCGCGAGTGGAAGATCGATATGATCCATATCCTTGCCGGTTCCTATTACGACGGGCGGATGGAGCGGTTCGCAGAACGGATCGCCGAAGTAGTTACAGAGGATCAAAAGCGGGCCATAATAGACATTAAGTTCGACACCCCGGCGGACGAGGTTATCCCGGCGATATTCATATACCAGGCCGTGATACGGGACGGGGTGACCGATTTCGCCTCTTTCCGCAAGTGGCAAGAGAGTCAAGATATGGGCCGGGTTGTCGGGTGGATACCCTAACCGACCGGGATATTCTCTGCCTCCTCCACCCAAAGTGATGAACACGCATCACTGGGCATCCGCCAGTCGCCCCTCGGCGAGAGGCTGACCGTTCCCACTTTCGGGCCGTCCGGCATGGCGGACCGCTTGAACTGCTGGCTGAAGAACCGGCGGAAGAAAACCACGAGCCATTTCTTGATCTGTTCCCCGGAAAATTTTCCGGCGAAAGCCCGGTTGGCCATAAAGAATATCTTGGCTGGCCGTGCCCCTGCACGGATAAAGTTGTATAGGAAGAAATCATGTAGTTCGTAAGGACCGACCAGATCCTCGGTACATTGCGTTATCCCGCCCGCTTCGTCCGGAGGCAGAAGTTCGGGACTGATCGGGGTTCGGACGATATCCAGCAGGTATTCACGTGCCGCCTCCCCTACCGGGTTCCCGGCCGCCCACTCCACGAGGTATTTAACGAGCGTCTTCGGCACCGAAGCATTGACACCGTACATCGACATCTGGTCACCGTTATAGGTCGCCCAGCCTAAAGCCAACTCCGAGAGGTCCCCGGTGCCGACCACAAGGCCGCCCTCCATATTGGCGATATCCATAAGTATCTGCGTCCGCTCACGGGCCTGCGCGTTCTCGAAAGCCGCACCCCGGTCCGCCGGGTCGAGGCCGATGTCCCGGAAATGCTGCTCGCATGACGGGCGTATATCGATCTCCCGAAGCCCGGCCCCGAGCGCCCCGACAAGTTTTACAGCGTTATTGTAAGTTCGTCCGGTGGTTCCGAATCCGGGCATGGTCACGGCCTTGATATCGGCCCGGTCCTTACCGAGGGCATCGAACGCGGCAGCCGTAACCAGCAATGCAAGGGTGGAATCAAGCCCGCCCGATATCCCTATTACGGCACTTTTTGCCCCGGTATGCACCAGCCGTTTGGCCAGCCCCATCGCCTGGATACTGAAAATTTCGGCGCACCGCTCGTCTTTATCCCGGTCCCCGGACGGAATGAACGGGTAAGGGTCGAACGTCCGGTAGAAATTATCGTCGGGGCAGGCCCGCTTTACCGGTACCGCGATCTCGCGGTACTGCGCCGGCCCGCACGGCCCGGCGAACGTATTGAGTTTGCAACGGTTATGGTCGAGCGCCTGGATATCGGCCTCGCAAACCGTAAGGCTTCCCCCGTAACTGAATGCCGGCCCCCTGGCTATCGTACGGCCGTTTTCGGCAATAATGCCTTTCCCCGCAAAAACGAGGTCCGTTGTCGATTCCCCGAAACCGGCCGAAGAATATGCGTAACACGAGACCGTTCTGGCCGACTGCTGTTCGATCAGCGAAATCAGGTAGCCGTTCTTGCCGGCAAGCTCATCGCTGGCCGAGAGGTTCAGAATGATGTTCGCCCCGTTCACCGCATGGGCGGACGACGGCGGGCACGGGGTCCAGAGGTCCTCGCATATCTCGACGGCTATCTTCACATTTCCCTCGCCGAACAGCAGGTCCGTACCGAAAGGAACCCGCTCATGCCCGGCGTAATCGATCTCCGCTCCGCAAGGTAATCCCGCCCCGGAAACGAACCAACGAAGTTCATAGAACTCCTCATAATTTGGAATATGGGTCTTGGGAACAAGCCCGAGCAGCCTGCCGCCGGAGAATACCGCCGCACAATTATATAACTTCCCATTATGGCGCACCGGAACACCTACCGCGCAAATCACTCCGAGCCCGGCGGTCTCTTTAATCAGCTTCGCCAGACAATCCTCCGCCTGGCCGATAAGCAGTCCGTCGGCAAACAGGTCGCCGCAGGTATATCCCGTAACGGAAAGTTCCGGGAAAACCATAACCCCGGCACCGACACCGGCCCCCTGCCGTACCATATCGAGCAACCGCTCCGTATTGTATTTACAATCCGCAACCCTGACCAAAGGCACCGCGGCCGCAACCCTTACAAACCCGAATTCCATCCCTGATGATTTTAACCGTAGCAAAGTTAAATAATTGCCGGGCGGCTGCAAAAAACACACCGGTTATATAGTTCCGGGTGCGGATTAATCCCTGCGGGAAAGAAATAATCCGTATAAAAACCATAAATTTAACCTTTCATAACCCACCGAATTATGATAACGCTCGAAGTCGCGGCCGAATCCGTCCAGTCGGCGGCCGTAGCCGCCCGGTGCGGGGCCGGCAGGATAGAATTTTGCGCCGATATGGCAGAGGGAGGAACGACACCCTCCTACGGTGCCATACGACTGCTTTGCCGTGAGCTGGACATTCCCGTGTTCCCGATCATCCGGCCGCGCGGGGGCGATTTCGTTTTCACCGATACGGAGTTCCGGACAATGGCCGAGGATGTGCGGTTGTGCGGCGAAGCGGGATGCAAGGGGGTGGTTATCGGAATGTTGCACCCGGACGGGACGGTGGATAAGCACAGGAGCGGCCGTTTGGTCGAGATTGCACGGGAATTCGGCATGGAGGTAACGTTCCACCGTGCATTCGACGTGTGCCGGGATATGGAGCAGGCGCTCGAGGATCTGATCGGGCTGGGTTGCAACCGGGTGCTGACTTCCGGCGGCCAGCCGACGGCGGAAGAGGGTATAGGTCGGATCGCAAGGCTTGTAAAGCTGGCGGCAGGCCGTATATCCGTCATGCCCGGCAGCGGGGTTACCCCGTCGAATGCCGCCCGGATAATCCAGGAAACCGGAGTCCATGAAATACACGGCACTCTGAGCTCCCTTACCGGCAGCGGCGCTTACAATCCCGGGTGGGCCGGATACGAACGCCGGGCCGCCGATCCCGAAAAAATAGAACTTACGGTACGAAATTTAGCGGAATTAGGATAATGAAACGGATAATCGCGGTCTTACTGGCCATCGCAGCCCTTTGCAGCAGTTTTTCGGGCGCCGATCATTTTATAACGGACCCCGCGCTGAGACGGCAGGTCGAAAACGATTTTACCGGCCGCATGGCATATATCGGCACCGAGACTTCGGACAATCTGCTCCGGCTGGCCGCCGACCCCGCAATCACTACGGCTGAAAAAGAGGCCTTGTGGTTCCTGTTGGCCTACTGCCCGTTGTGCGACCTTGCCGACTGCGAGCCGGAATATTTCCTGCGGCAGGTGCGCGGAGCGTTCCGGGCGAGGGAGTATTTCAGCTGGGGCGAGAGTGTCCCCGAAGATGTTTTCCGGCATTTCGTCCTCCCGCACCGGGTCAACAACGAGAACCTGGACGAGGCCCGCGACGTCTTTTTCGGGGAGCTCAGGGAACGTATCGGCGGCATGTCGATGTACGATGCGGCACTCGAGGTTAACCACTGGTGCCATGAGAAAGTGGAGTACCGGGCCACCGACGCGCGCACTTCCTCCCCGTTGGCCCTTGTGAAAACCTCATGGGGGCGGTGCGGCGAGGAGTCTGCGTTCACCGCTACGGCGCTTCGTGCCGTAGGTATCCCCGCGCGGCAGGTTTATACCCCCCGGTGGGTGCATACGGACAGCAACCACGCCTGGGTGGAGGTATGAATAGACGGCCGATGGCATTATATGGGCGCCTGCGAACCCGAACCGGAGTTGGATATGGCATGGTTTACCCAGCCGGCCACGCGCGCCATGATGATGCACACCACGGTGTTCGGCAAATACGACGGGCCGGAGGAAGTAAGCCTCGCCAACGAGCTATATACGGTGATCAACTTGCTCGAGATCTATGCCCCGACCCGCCGGATCGAGATCACGGTCCGGGACGGTTCGGGCCGGGCGGTACCCGACGCCGAAGTTAAATACAAGGTATACAACTACGCCGAGTTCTACCCTATCGCCACCCACACAACGGATCAACAGGGGAAATCGACCCTTACCACTGGTTTCGGCGACCTGGTCGTTTGGGCTTCACAGGGGGATAGCTACGGCTATTCGGTCATCGCGGCCAATACGGACACGGCCGATGTGACCATCGAGCCCGGAAGCCCCGTCCTTTCCCGGGACTTTACCCTCGGCGTACCACCCGAGCGGCAGGGACGGCAGGTCCATTCGGATAAGGTAGCCGAAAACCGGCGGCGGCTGGCCGTGGAAGACTCGATCCGCAATGCCTATATGTCCGGTTTTATGCCCGGCGGGGAACTTATCGGCGAATTGGCACGTAAGACCGGGATGGAATACGACAGAGTATACCACTTTTTGAACGAAGCGCAGGGCAACGCGGGAGAGATCGTAAATTTCCTGTCGGCCCGCCAGCGCAGTCCGTGGCTGGAGGAGTTCCTTGGATCGCTCACTTCCAAGGATTTGCGCGACACTCCGGAGCGTTACCTGTCTGCGTTCCTGCCGCCGGGGACCACTCCGCCGTACGGGGTCCCGGACGAACTGGTGCCGTCCAAAATACTTTCGCCCCGCATCGAAATGGAGATCATCCGTCCGTGGCGGGAGCCGCTAACGGAGTTCCTCGCCTCGAGGCCCGACCTGTCCGACCCGTATTCCATCGTGGAATTCGTCAGGGATAACATCCGGGTCGACGACAGCCAGAATTACGTTGCCTGCCGGATAACCCCTGGCGGGGTCCATGCCACCCGGCTGGCCGACCGGCGGTCGCGGGACATCTACTTCGTCGCGCTCTGCCGGGCGGCCCGGATCGCGGCCCACATCGACCGGGCCACGGGCAAGCCGCAGTTCTACATGGACGGCGACTGGCACGACGCCCTGCTGGACGATAGCGGGCACGCGGCCTCCGTGCCGCCGATGGGGACCATCGTTTTCGATTCCCACGAGGATAACCGCATCGTCCCCGCTTACCGCTCCCATTTCACCGTTGCCCGTTACTCCGACGGGGACTTCTCGACCCTCGACCTCTCGGGCCGGCTCCGGGAAAAAGAATACCCCACCCGGGCCGAAGTACCGGCGGGTTACTACCGCCTGACGGCGGGCAGCCGTGCCAACGACGGCTCGGTGGCCGTCCATAACCGGTATTTCGAGGTTGCGGAGGGCGATATCGTGGAACTGCTCATAGCGCTTCCCGATACCCGCCAGAAGCTTTTTGTAGAGGGGATATTGGACATGAACACCATCGTCTTCCTTGCGGACGGCACCAAAACAACGCTCAAGGACCAGGCCCTCGGCCATGGCCTTATCCTCGTTTTCGCCGACCCGGCCAACGAACCTACCCGGCATGTCCTGCAGGAGATGCCCGCGTTCCGGGAGAGGCTCGAGCAGTGGGGCGGCGGGATAGTGTTCGCCGTGCCGGACGACCTGGCCGGCGCGACCATCAACGAGGGTATCTTCCCCGGCCTCCCCTCGCAGGCCATCTGGCTGCCGGACGGCGGGAACGCCCTTTTGAACACCGCCGTAGAGTCCCTCAGGTTGGATTTCCAAAGCGACTTCCCGCTATGCCTATACCTGAACAACTCGGGGGGCATCCTTTTCTCGGGAAGCGGCTACAGCCCCGGCACCGTGGAACGAATATACCGCACGATCGCCGCAGAGCGGCAGCCGGGGCAAGCGTTATAACGAAAGGCTGTTTATCAGTTGAAGAAGAGCAGCATGGAGATGGCGATCACCTCTTTGATGTCGCGCAGGGCGAGCTGCAGGTGGCTGCGCACACTGCTGCTGCTGATATTGAGGCGGGCGGCTATTTCGTCATTCGAGAGACCCTCGAAGCGGCCCATTTCGAATACCTTGCGCCGCTGTTCGGGCATGCGGCTCACGGCAATTTTTATAAGGAGTTCCGTTTCGCGGGCCACCATTTCGTTCTCTATCTCATAGAAATCGCTGGATACGGCCTCGGTGAAACGGGAATATTTCTGGTGTACGGCCTGATGGCGGTACTGCTGCAAGACGGCGTTTTTGCCGATCTTGTAAAGGTATTTCAGTACGCTTTTTTCGGGATCGATCTGGCTTCGTTTTTCCCAAAGGGTAACGAACGCTTCCTGGGAAATCTCTTTTGCAGTATCCTCCGAACGGGTCAGGATCATCAAAAAATTACGGAAGCTCTTCTCGTAATTGATATAGATCGTCCTGTATGCTTCATGGTCTCCCCCACACATTGCCCTCACTACCTCCACTGGCACGTCCTTCGGCACCCTGCCTGACTTTCTTACTTCGTTTTCCCCCTCTTTCGATCCCCTCGCGACCGAGGAGGCGTGGTGGGGTTTGCTCATGATTGTTTCGGTTTAGGTGTGATACGGAGTGGGTTAATACTTATATTTAAGTAGGTTACGGTCAAAAAAAGCGTGGTTTATGTTACACCCGCTGCCAGCTTAGCCCCGCTGTTAGAGATAGTAACTCGTACCACGCTATACATTGTATAGAATGACAGAGCCGATCTCTAATGCTTCTTTCAAGGGCTAATTTGCAGCAGCGATTAGTCGGTTCTATGTAACGACCGGTTGCGCACCGGTCACGTGCAAATATACCAATTTATTCAGACATTTTACGTAATCCGGTCCTTAAAGTGGTATTTTTTACACTTTTTGAACAACTAACGGTTCAAATAATTATCTTTTTCGTAGATTTCCTGCTCGATCCGGCTCTCTTCCCTCGTCGTCACTTTCGTGTAATCCGTGTTGATATAGAAATAATTACGCAAATTTCCACACTCTTCCCAGAGCTCTTTCCTCGCTTTGTATGTTTTGAACTGGGCCATATAGCCCAGGTATGAATTCAGTCTGCTTCGGTGGCTGGCTATTTCCCGGGCGTCCCTCAGCCCCCGCATGGCGGCATGGCGGTCCGCCAACCTTACCTGGGTCCGTATCTCATGCAGTACGCTCTTGCGGATATAACGGCGGTAGGGTTTCATAAAGGCGCCCAGGAAGTTGACACCCTTGCACACTTCCTGTAGGTATATTTTGTTGGGGTGTACTTCGAGCTGTTCAACCTCTTTGAGCCGCCGTTTGATACGGGCCAGGCAATCGATCAGCACATGCTTGTCCTCGTGCATCAGGAAAAAATCGTCAACATAGCGGCCGTAATGCTTGATCTTGAGTTCGCGCTTCACCCAGTTATCGAAGTCGCACATATAAATATTGCTGAACAGCTGGCTGGTAAGGTTGCCGATGGGCACCCCGCAGTCCTGCGGCGTATGGAACAGGCTCTTGGCCGGGGGTAGCCCCTCCCAGTCCTCCATCTTGCCCCGCACCCTGCAGCCATCCACCGGGTCGGCATAGACCACCTTGCGGACCAGGTACAGTTCCAGTTCCGACTGCTTGTCGCGCCGGTTCTTGCGCGAGGTGAGCATTTTTTCGAGCTTGCGGTAGAGTATCATCCGGTTCATTGACATGAAATACCCCCGCAGGTCGAGTTTCAGCACATAGGCCTGCCGCGTGTAGTTGCGGCTGACCGAGCGCATGTGATGCTCGAAGCGGTCGATACCCCTCGAAGTACCGTAGCCCTTACGGCACGAATAACAGTCCTCTATCAGGCGGCTGTCGAAAAAAGCGTTAAGGTAATTGAAGATCAGGTGGTGGACCACACGGTCCCGGAAGTCCGCCGCGAATATCTCGCGCTTTACCGGGTAGTCCACGATAAAGCAGACACTCGGGCCCACCTCATATGTGCGCTCCTGTATCTGGCGCGTAAGTTCCACCAGGTTATGTTCGAGGTCCATCTCGAAACGCAGCTGGTTGTATGTGTTGCGTTTGTTGCGGCGGGCGTCGAAATAGGCCTTGAATACGTCCTGAAGCAGTTTGTCGTCCAGCGGCTCCCTCATACGGACAAAAATAAGCATTCTGCCGCAAGTTGCCTGCACGGGGAACGACATTTAACAATATAAAATACTCGATCGGATTTTAAAAAAAAAGGATACCGAACGACCGTCCGCTTCCCTCCTGCGGCCGGGAAGACGTGCTCTAAGGCGTTCCACATATAGAACAACACCCGTGGCCGACGATGAAGTTACGTGTTACCGGTAGCGATTGCCGGTATGTTACCGGCGGCGACCCGCTCCTTAAATGCTGCTACGCAACGAACCGAAAAGCCGTTCGCACGTGGGTTGTAGTTAGCGGGGTTGACGTTGCCCGAGTTGATGTTCAGGTTGCTCGAACGCTCGGGGTTGGATGTATTAGCGGACTGTGACGCCGACCAGTAGAGGCCCTGCGTAGAAGTGACGTTAAATACACCGGTACTGTTGACCCGGTAACCCGCCGCCAAAAGCAAAAACGGCCTCTGGATTTTACACGCCCCGGGACTTCGACGCCCATCGGGGGCGCCTACCGAACCGGAAAGACATGTATTCGATTGCCTGCTGGCGGCATGGCCGGCGGATAAATCTTGTTTAGCCCCATTATCCGTGGTATGCCCTGCAGGCGGGCCGTTGAATTTAAGGGTCGCGCTCCGTAAGGCCTACAAGACCTGTACGGACTCCGGACCTGCTGCGGATCGTTTCTTCGCGGCGCTTTTGTGCCAGGCGGTGATCTGTTTCGACAGGTCCTCCGTCCGTTCACTCAGGGCTACGAACCTTTTCAACGAGATCTGCTTCAGGTCGTGCAGTATCCTCATATATAACTTGACTACAACGATATGTTCTCGTGCACTGCGCAGGTTCTGTTCCTTGGCAAGCTCGCTGCTGTTAGCCCTGTAGATGCACTTGATCAGCTCGATAAGTTCAAGTTTGAGTTTTTCCCCGAGGGTGAAACGGTGTTCGCGCGTCAGGTTGATGTTCATTTTGAACACGTCCAGAAGCAGGTCGTATGCGGCCTTGTAGGCCGGGAGGTTGTCATATACCGCCATGTTCTTTCAGCTCGATTTTCAGGTCGCGCAGAAAGAGCATACATTCCAGCGGAGTGGCGTTCTCCAGGCTGAAATCCTGTATCTTCCTCAGCACGCCGTAATGGTTTACCGGGCTGGTCAGCGTTTCGCCGCGGGGCAGGGCGATTTGTTCAGTTTGGTCGGTTGCATCCGGGGCCGGGGCCGCAGGTGTTTTGGCCCTGGGCCTTTCGGGCTGCGGGGCGATGGTGTCGAACCAGGCGAGGTAGGCCTTAAAGTCTATCGGGGGACACGGCACGCGGACGTGCATCTCCCCGTCGATATAATCGATCTCGGCGTCGGGAAAAATTTCCTTCAGCCGCTCGGACGGGAATCCGAGCATCACGACATCCGAGCCCACGGACTTGAAATGTTTTTTGATGGCCCTGTAAGGGCGGACGTGAGTAATGAACTGGAAAGCCGAATGCTGGTAGGCTTTCAGGAACATTCCCTCTCGGAAGAGGTGGATCGAGTCCTTATTTTGCGACTCAGTCTCGACGATCCGGGTTATGGTTGCCATCTTTTCGCGCCATTTTCACCACCGTTTACCGCATGACCGGTACAGCGATTGTACTACAAAAGTAAACAAATACCCTGTGAATTTTCCAAATATTCAAAGAACCGTAAAAATTTTTCGACCGGCTTCGCCGGTCTAATTACCTGCGTGGCTTTAAATGCCACGCAGGAAGAATCAGACACGGGAGACGTAGCTCCCTTATTATTCTGCTACGCAACGAACCGAATTGCCGTTCGCACGGACGTTGCCGCTAGTGGGGTCGACGTTGCCCGAGTGGATGGTCAGGCGGCTCGAGCGGACCACGGCGGAAGCCGCCTGTGACGCCGACCAGTAGTAGCCGTACGTAGATGTGTCGGTCATAACACCGGTAGTGTTGAGCCGCGCACCCGCCACCGGATAGTAACCCAGCTGATAAACGGAATCATCAAAGAAGTATCCGTAGTAGGTGGCAAACAAGCTACTACCAGTCGTGTAGCTCGCGGCCGTAGTAGTAGTAACGCCCTCTCTTGCCCATGCAGAATACTCGATATTCGTGCTTGACAGCGGCACCCTCCATCCCGGGGGACACGGGTCGTATACGGTCTTGGTGTGGTCGTTGCCCGTATCGGTGCCGCTGCCCCACAACTGATGGTGCTGGTAAGTTGCAACACCTGTAAACCAGTCGTAAGTGGCGGTAGCGACCTGTATTATGAATTGTAACGGATTGTTTATGGAAAAAGCAAGGTTGTTGCCGTTCCCGGGACTATTTGTAG
The DNA here is from genome assembly GCA_021201825.1 of Alistipes sp. Classification (GTDB taxonomy): domain Bacteria; phylum Bacteroidota; class Bacteroidia; order Bacteroidales; family Rikenellaceae; genus WRDF01. Next base: position 42,861 of record JAJQED010000003.1, on the reverse strand, counting down.
CCTTAGTGACCGTCATCGTATTGTTGTCCTTGGTGTAGATCGGGGCGTCCGTCGTCAAGTTGTATGCCGACGGTCCGGGGAACGGGTCCTTACGGCCCCACTGGTAGTATAAGCCATAGGCCTTGTGTATTTTGCTCACATCGTCGAAGTCGATACCTTCGTCGCTTTTCAAATCCGGCGTGGCCCCCAGGTTCCGGTCCATAAATATATTGGACCTCGTGCGCCCGTTGTGGTGCTTATGCACCCGCCCGTTCATACCCGTCGCGGTTACGTAACCGTTCTCGGCAGTCGATGCGGGCTTGTCCGTAAGGTCGGCCAGCTCCGGATGGTAACGCGTTGACCATATATGCCAGCTCCATTTGATAACATCGTCGCCCGCGTCGTAGCGGCCGTTGCCGTTAGCGTCGTCGAACAGTATCACCACGGCGTTGCCCTCCACATTGCCCGGCATCACTATAATGCCGGCCTCGTTGGCCATACTGATGCTCTCGGTATTGTTACCGCTGAACCGGGCATCTTCGATAACATACTCGGTCGAAGAGGTCTGGCGGTCGATCCAGTAAACCTGCACGCCCCATTTGGAACCCGAAGACGGCAACAACCATGTCGTACCCAACGATGCACTGCCGTTAGTCGTACCCGAGGTTTCCACCGTAGTACCGTCCATGGCCCGCTTAACCTGGTCATATATCGGGATAAATATCGGTTTGCGTTCGTCCGGGTCGGTCATATAACAGTTTGCCGCCACCTGCCACTCTGGCGTCACGCATTTCAGTACCGCCGGTGTGCCCCACTCGTACCATGCCTGGTCCGTCTTGCTGTACCAGTTGAAGTATATTTCCACGTCGCCCTCGGTATAAGTGTAGTTGGTCATAAAATCCTCCAGGGTGATGCTAACCGGTGTGCCAGTACCCACGTTGTAACCGCCGGACTGCGAATTGTCGAACGTGCGGACCAAACCGCTACCGTCCACGACCCTCGATATCTGCCACTGCACCGAAGAGCGAACGTTGAACGTCTGCTCGGTACCGTCCAGTATAAAGTATTTGCCGTCCGTATCCGGGACGATATTAACCAACGCGTGCCGCACGTTAAGCCGCTGTGTATAGCTTGTGCCGGCAACGGTCAGCGTTGCCTCCATCTGAACGAATTTCTCCACGAAGTCGTCCTCGCTCGATACCGAACCCAGCGCCGTAGTGGGCTTCACCTCGAACATCTGGTCGGTAGCCTCGGTACTCAATCCCCCGCCCGTCAGCGTAGTAGGAGCGGGAGTATTGAGGTTATTATGGATCAATATAATATCGTTCTTGTCGAACGGCACGGGATAGCTGTCGTAATAGGATATGGAGATGTTCTGGTCTGCCGGATACCACGCCAGCCTGAATTTCTGCGACGTGGAGGGAATGTCATTCTCTAGACCCGTGAAAATAATGTCCGTCACGGCGTCGCCCGTCAGGGTCTCGAACAGCAGGTAGCCCTCCTTATCGTTGGACTGCCACACCCTGACCGGGAGGTTGAGCCGCCCGGCCGTAAGCACGATATACAGCTCCCGTTCCAACAGCGAGCTGTTTTCCGTTGCGGTCAGCGTGATCTGGTCCCGTGCGTCGGGATAAAGGGCCGTGCCGTTGGTTTTGTTTATCGTGAGCCATGACGAAGCGACCTCGGAATAATCGCCCGTAGCGGTCTTCTCGCAGATCATCGCTTCCCAACCCGTGCTGTAGTCCGTAGATACGTACAGGTAATGCTCGCGGGCGGCCGTCTGCTCGTTGGCCGTAAACTCGAATTCGGCATGCGAAGCGGCGAGGATGTTCTGGCCGTCGAACGCAAAGTGCGTCATGCCGCCGTCAGCCCACTCGGCCACCTCGGCCTTGATATTGAACGGGGCCGACTTGAGGGCCTCTTCCGGGGTGTCGTAACCGGGCCCGGTAACCGCCGTTACGCAAGCCTTGTATTGGTAGTTTCGTTTCAGGTCGAGGTAGTCGTAGTTGATCCCGTCCGTGGTCTTAACGAAATCCACCCTGTAAAAGTAAACCTTGCCGTCGGGGATATAGGTCCCGCCCACTACCATACAGGTGTTGGTGGTCCTGTCGTTATCCGACCCGGCTCCGGCCTCGAACGTATAGATGGCATACTCGAGGGCCGTTGCGGTGATCCCGTCGTCCGTCGCGTCGTCGAACACCAGTACGCCACTCTCGTCCGATTTCGATGGGGACGAGAATGACGCTTCGTCTGGCAAGTGGGGCTTATCGGCCTCGTTGCTTGCAGGCCAATCGCTGACATCGGGCATCACAGTGCCCCTTGTATAGTGATTATATAATCTTACGCTCTCCAGGGTGAAATTGCTTGTTGCGGCAACATCGGTAAGTATCAGGTCTATACGGGCCACCATGCGGATCAGAGTGATTCCCGAGAAAGTGGCGCTGGGGGTAATGTCGATCAGGCTGTCCGAATGGCCCCACATCGGGATAAGATCGCCGTTGGCCTCCATCCACTTATCGTCTTTCTCCATCACCAGCGCCTCGGACGCCTCCCGGTAAGTCATCCCCATCGACAGGCAATTATAAACCAGGTTGTAGGAGTTGGCCAGAACCACCAGCTTCACATTGTCTTCCTCCAGCAGCGACACCGTAAAGGTGCGGCTCGACCCCGACACCGTTATCTGGCTCTGGTCGCAATAGCCGATATAGACGAGTTTCGAATCGTCGTAATAATCCATCCCGCCGGTCACCTTGAACATCAGCACCTGTATGTTATCGATCTCTTCCTCGCCCCCCTGGCTCAAAGAACGGGTGGCGGAAGACGGCGCACCGGGTACGGTGATTGAAAATGTCACCAACTGCTCCGTCGTACCGACCGGCGTTGGTTCCACCTGGTCCTTGACACATGCGCAGATTCCTAACATCAGCATGGGCAACACGATCCCGTAAAAACCGATCTTTGCTCTCATAATTATATGTTTTTTTAGTATCATCATAACCGAATTACCGCCCGAAGCCCGTCCCCGGATTCTCCGTGGACCATCCCGGGAAAGAGATGCTCACATCCCCGTCCACGAATTCCAGAATTAGCGGTATCAAAATAAGCGTTTCGTCCTTTAGCTCGAGCAGCTCGAGTATATATGTCAGCGAGGCGTTGTAGACGCTGCCGCCCGTCACCGGGTCTATCACGTCCAGCTCTATCTCCTCGTCCATATCGAAATACAGGGCGTTGACCGCGGTGTATGCATAGGTCTCCCCCGACTCTGTTACCCACTCCGTAGCTTTGTGGCACATCACCGTCAGCGTATTGCCGTCCGCGTCTTTCATCACCTCGCGGCCATAGCCCAGCCCCATCGGCAGGCCCGAAACCCGCAGCTCGGGCAGGCTCCGCTCCCCGTCGTGGTCCGTGAAACCCTTGATCCGTATATCTAATGTCCGGTGGGCGTAACCGAAATAAATCACCTCGGCCGCACCGGATTCCGTAACTTCAAGTTCAAAAGAATTGTATGTCTCGGCAGAGAGCGAACTCTCCCCGGCCACAACCGGCCCGTAAAAAACCCTGTCGGCATCGATGGTCGTTATGCCGTCCGCGTCGATCCCCTTGTACGTGATGTACAGGTCGGCGCTCTCCTCCTGGCTCATGTTCGTATTCCCGTTCACGTTCCCCCAGCACACCACATTGTAGCTGCCCGGCTCCAAAACCATCCGAACGCCCTGGAAAATACTGAGCTCGCTGTTTTCCACACGGCTCTGCGTCACGTAGTACCCGTACTCATCGAACAGGAATACGTTGACCGCCGAGATATTCTCGAGGAATATATCGCGCCCGTCGTCGTCCATAAGGCTGAAACCCAGCTCCACGTTCGCCTCGTCACAGATGGAGAAATCCTCCTCGTAACAACCGTGCAGGGCCCCGAGCAACCCGATGAGTAGTATGATCCTGTTCAATTTCATATAGCCAAGCTCTTATCGTTACCGTCCCCCGAAATGCGGGGACCCTATCCTCGACGGCCCGCGGGTCCCACCCGCGCCGCTCTCACAACAGATCGTCCCTAATTCTAAAAATCCCGTTTAAAAATAAAGGCCCGCGCCCGCCCTTTCACGGGCGCAGGCCTGCCGGTAGTTTAGTTTCCGAAATTGTAAGTCAGCCCTTCGACGGTCCATGTCATAAGGGTGGCGGTAATTTCGATGGTAGTTTCGCCCATTTCCGGTTCTTCTTCCAGGTCGGAATATTCGAACTGCACGTTGCTGATCGTATAAACGTACCCCGGTTTCATATACTGGTCAGCTCCGGTAAATACGAGGTTCATGGTAAGGAACCAGTCACTGCCCTCGAGCAGGGTATATCCGGGTTTGGCGGTGATATCCGAGATACGGAAGATCACGCGCGGGGCTTCCGGGTCGCCGCCACCGGTAATGGTGGTCGGAGCCAGCAGGTTATATGCCCAAACTTCATTCGTTCCCGACGGTTTAACCGATTCCGAAGCGGTAACATCTGCGGTACCAGTACCGATACCTGAAGTTGCGTTATAGTCATACAGGATGCCGTCGGTGTATGAAGCGTAAACGCCGGTAGACGGGGTGTAATCGTCACCGTCGTCGCCGTTATCCACAAGGTCGGTAGCATTGTCGGCTTCACCGGCGATACCCATGGTCGCGTAGAAGTTGTTGATGAAAATGCCGTCCACACGGAATTCTGCGATACCCAGGTCGGCCGGGTCGACAGATATCTCACCGATCTCAAGGCGTGCGCCAACGGCTGCGATATCGATGCTGGTTTCATATTCCGCACTTCCGGCACTTGCGGTCAGTGAGCCTACTCCATAGAGATAAACATTATCCACACCGCCGTCGCTGGAATCATACTGAGCTTCAACCGTGGTAGAGAAACTTTTAATAAGGTTAACAGTTCCCAGAGTTGCAGCAGAAGACGACACATTACCGAGGATGTAAACGTCACCCCCTACGGCCCCGGCCGGTACGTTGGTAATATCCACCCCGCCTGCAAGGTCCGCAATATCCACTTTCTCCGTAGTGGGGTCGTAACCGGTCGATGAACCGGTAGCAGTGATCTCCACAGTCTTAACCACCATCTCGGTAGCGGAAGTGAAGTAGATATAACCGCCGTTGAATGTCACGGGAGAACCGGTGGTCACCGCACTGCTCTCTGCGCGGCTCGCCCCGGGAAGCGTGTAACCGTCGATGGTCATCCTCACCTTTTTCTCCTCGCCGGTATCCGCGCCATCGTTATCCTTGGCGCACCCGAACGCTGCCATGGCTGCCAGCGCGGCGACAAACATAAATCTGTAATTGTTTTTCATTGTTAATTGTGTATTAGAATGTTAGAAATTTGGTTTTACGTTATTTTTCCTTACCGTTTAGCTCGCTTCCTTGTGCCCGGAGGGGAACTGCTCCCTCTTTTGCCCGGCCAGCCTGCTTCCGCTTCGGCTGCCGTGGCAGATGAAATCCATCACTACCGAAATCCCGCTCTCGTAGTATTCGTTGTCGGCATCGAACTGGCTGTCGGTCCACCGGCGTATCGCCCGGTTCAACCTGCCCAAGATCCCTCGTTTTCTTTCCCCCTGTCCCGCCATAGTCTTTTATCTTATGTTGTCATAGTATATCGTTATGTATGCCGCACGCCTCAGTTTCGGGTAAACGTTCTCGAGTAGGTACCTGTACGGACGGCCGTTATTCAGCCTCATCAGGTTGCTCTTGCGGCGGGTATTGTCCCACCCGAAATTATTGTCGATAATATCGACGATTATGTCCCGTTCGGCAAGGTCGGACTGGCTGACCAACTGCCGCAATCCCTCCCAGTCCTCACCGCCGTTGAAGATCATGAACAGCTCGTCCCGCAGGTATGTTTCCCGCATGATGTACTTTTTCACTTCCGTGGCCCGGCCGAGTGCCAGAGCCTCATTTGCCGATTTGGACCCCTCGGGCGAAGCGAATCCGGCAATGGAGATCCTCTTTATTTCACCCCCGGACGACTGTATCTCCCGGATCGTTCGTATCAGGTCTCGCAGGTAACCGCCGTTGCCGTCGTATTCGGCCACGATGGTAGTGCGGCCGGTAGCGAATTTTATATCCGGCTGGACCTCGTAACCGGTGTTACCGGTCTGCACGAAGTTTATCCTGTCGCCGTTATCCGCCTCCACAACCAGCGGCAAACCCGCCGCGGTCACAACCGGAATGTATACCGTCCCGGGAACGGTTACCTCCCGTGCCGGTTCGATAACGACGTCATATTGCAGATCGTCCGAGAAAAGGCCGGCCGTCTCTTCCAGCAGTACGTCCTGCCGCGTGGACGCCGGTTCGCCCTTAACCAGCATTAGCTTGGTAACAACCGGTTCGTCACAGCAACCTATATCTATTGTCTCCAGTATAAGGTCGGCCCCGTCCATCCACGGTTTGCGATCGGTAACGTTGCGGTAACGAACCACCTCGCCTTTACCCGCTTTGAGCGCCTTGTCGCTGAACGCAAGCGGCAGGGACTGCATCCCCGTTGTCCAGTTGTTTCGTATCTCGGCCAGCTGAGCCCCTCTTTCCTCCCTGTATGATTACCGGCGGCAGGGTCTCCTCGTTCACCCCGTCGGTAATAACCGGGCTGAGGATCAGCGTATGGGTGTTCGGTATTGCCCTTTTGCCGACGCTCACCCCGAACGAGACGAACGAATAGCCGCCCGAATGATCCAGCTCGGCACCGTAGGTGATCACCGCATCCGGGTTCTGGCCGCTTGCCCGCACTGCCAGGGCTGTAAGGATTATTATGGCGAATAACTTCTTCATCACGATACGGTTACTTTATTACAAACACCAGCCTTATTCCCAGGTCGGTCGGCCCGAGGAACGTTTTGTTCTCTTTCACGAAATCCGTACTGCATACCGCGCAATGGTATTTTTCGTGGCTCATATATGCCGCACCCACCCCGGCGGAAAATTCCAGGCCCCATTGGCGCGAAAGCATCAAATGGTAACCGTACGACACGCCTCCGCCGAACGCATGCCCCTCGTACCGGTAATCCTTTTTGAACAGCATCGGTATCTTGTGCGAACCGATATTATACCTTGCGTAGAGCGGATAAACCCCAACATAATGGCCGTCGAAGCGGCTGCATGTCCAGAACCGGGCCTCGGCCTTGAAAATGGAATGGACGAGTTTCTTGTTGCTGTTGAAATCCCCTTTGCGTTTCCACGGGTTATAACTTCCCGAGACGTTTATGGTCCATTGGTCCTTTATACCGAATTCCAAAGCGACGTTCGGGGTCAGGGCAGCCCCGGCGTAAAGGAAATTTATCTTTACCGCCAGGTCGGGGAAGTGTCCCCTGGCGGACGAATAGTTCTCCACGGGATAATACCCGGCCGTGTATTCAAGTTGAGGAAGCGATATGCCCGGCAGATAATCCCCGGAGGCTATTATTACCGGGCCGCTTCGTTTGTAAGCCGGCGGTGTTGGTTGTTCGAATATAGGGGCCGGATCCGGAACGGTTACAACCGGAGTATTGACCGGAGCTGGTTCCGTCACCGCCGGCGTTTCGGACCGTTTGATGGTAATGATCTCGCGGACTATGGAATAGGTAAATCCCGTACCGTCAAGCAGGGCATCCATCACCTCCTCGACGGTCATATCGTTCCTGGGCAGGGTTACCGCCCTGTCCGTTTTAACCAGCCTGCTGTTATAGGCGATCCCAAGTCCTGTCTGCTTCTGTATCTCGTTGAAAGCATATCCGGTAGTCACCTGCCGGCCCGGGAAATTAACCATGCGGGACTGGGCGGCGAGCATTGTCACGGACAATACCAGCGCGGCCGCCACTACGAGCAGGGCTTTGGCCGCTGCGGCAGCTTTCCGGTATTTACTTATTTCTTTAAAATGAGTCATTTATGCTTCTAAAAACTGTTAATGAAGAGACAAGGCATTCCCCCTCAGCATAATTCGGTATGCTGTCACTCCGGCAAACCCTCACCGGTAGTCTGGCCTACGGGCAGTGCCCGGCGGCGTTATTTCAAAGGGAATTTTCTAATACATTCCGACCGGAATCCGGCAAAAACGATTAAATGTCAGGCCGGGTCATGTCTTTAAAGGTTTTAGGTTCTTGTTCTTCATATTATGGGTATATTGGCGTCCTTTTAAATGGGATACAACTCTATGATGTCTCCCGTTATCCTGTATGCGAATTCTCCCGACAGGTCCTGGAGTATCTCGAGCATATCCTCCAGCCCGACCTGTTTGCGGAAATTCATCGTAAAATGCTCGTCGAGCTCCAGCGCAGGGTCTATCAGCATCTGCTTGCCGAAGTAAATCCCTGCCGCACGCAGTATCTCACCGAGCGGGGTGTCCTCGAAATCGAGGTTCTCGATCCTCCACTCAGGAGCGGCAACCGCGACCATCTCCGCTACCCTGAACCGGGATGTTCCCCTGTCCATGCTGAACACCTGGTTCGGCTCCAGCACGACCGGTTTCCTGTGGCCGTCCACTCCCGTTATTTTGACCGATCCCTCGACCAGCCCCACCTCTATATCACTCGCCTGCTTATATGCAGACACCTTGAACTGCGTTCCCATAACCTCCACGGTCAGCCTGTCCGTAACAACCCTGAACGGGATACCCAGGCCCGGCACTACGGAGAAAAACGCCTCTCCATCCAACTCCACTAACCAACCCGTTTCCGCATCGCCCTTGAGTTCCATCCCGCTGTCCCCGTTGAGCCAGATCTGATGGCCGTCGGGGAGCTCCACACGCTGCGGAACATCCGGCTGGGTCACTACGGCCATATAAGTTTCGGCATGTGGGATATCCGGTCCGCCCCATTGGCGTGCCAGGAAAACTGATAAAAGGAATCAGGACAGCCGCTATCTTTAAACTTATCCGCACGATGCGGTTCGGCTTGCGTCGCGTAAGGAACTCCGCACCGGTCTCGGTAGCGGGGAAACCCAGCAGGGTACTGATATGCCGGTAATTCTCGACCGTCCGCCTGTCGGGAACAGCGCTCCGCTCCATCCGCTCGAGATAGAGGTCGTACAATGCCCGGTCGATGTGTTCATGGTGTCCGTAGGTTACAAACCAATCGAATATCTCGTCTTTCAGTTCTTCGGACACGGAACCATCGAAATAAGCGTCGAGAATGGATTTGGCACTGGCCTCATCCCCTCCTGCATAACTGCCTTTTTTCCTCATAAAATCATCCTTACGCCTCCCCGGGGCTAAAGCCACACGGGCATCAGGAAAGCAGTAATTTTTTCGTAACTTATTGAATCTATTTTTAAATCATGCCCGCCCTTTCCTATCCCACTAAGATGGACGGTCGTAGTCGACTTAATTCTTCCTTATCTGTAATAAATATGCACTGTCTGGTAATTTGTCTAACCGGACTTACGATTTTTCCGTATCCTGAATTGTATTGATTTTTTAAAAACCCTGTCAAACCTGCATCTAAGTGGGATTAAGCATCATAAAAATATTTATATTATTTTTCATTTATTGTACATCGCCGCTTTTCATTGTTCAGCCTCTGGATAAATAATACCTGTATCTACTCAAATACTTCATGGGGTGTTAGCTTTTGGCTAACACCCCATGAAGTATAAGGAGAGAAGGAAAATCAAATAATATCCTCAGGATCGATCACCCATTATATGGATGTTCTTTACGGCACGGCCGGATGGGTCGTTTTGACCCTGGAACGAGGAGTCCCAGGCGAGGGCTTCGGGGGTACTGCAGGCGACCGAGGGTACGGAGGGTACCGTTCGGGCTGCAGACTGGGAGGGAAAATGTTCTTCGAATATGGAACGGTAGTAATATTCTTCTTTGTTTTGCGGTGGGTTTATGGGGAAACGTTCTGCGGCGCGTTTCATTTGTTCGTCCGAGACTGCGGCGGCGGTCACTTCTTTCAGGGTGTCTATCCAGCTGTACCCCACTCCGTCAGAGAATTGTTCTTTTTGGCGCCATACGACCTCTGCGGGCAGTATGTCTTCGCAGGCTTTGCGGACCACCCATTTTTCCATGCGGCCGTCACGGGCCATCTTCATGGAGGGGTTCAGGCGCATGGCAACTTCCATGAACTCCTTGTCGAGGAACGGCACACGGCCCTCCACACCCCAGGCCGAGAGCGATTTGTTGGCCCGCAGGCAGTCGTAGAGATGGAGCTTGGATAGTTTACGGACCGTTTCTTCGTGGAAAGCACGGGCGTCGGGCGCTTTATGGAAATAGAGATAGCCTCCGAATATTTCGTCCGCCCCTTCTCCCGAAAGGACCATCTTTATTCCCATGGATTTTATCACCCGGGCAAGCAGGTACATCGGAGTGGAAGCTCGCACGGTGGTCACGTCGTAGGTTTCTATATAATATATAACGTCCCGTATGGCATCCAGGCCTTCCTGTATGGTGTAATGTATTTCATGGTGGACCGTACCGATATGGTCTGCTACCTTGCGGGCGGCGGCAAGGTCCGGGGCGCCCTCGAGCCCCACGGCGAACGAGTGGAGCCGAGGCCACCATGCGTCGCTCCGCCCCCCCGTCTCGATACGCTTGGCGGCATATTTCTTCGCGATGGCCGATATTACCGAGGAGTCGAGCCCTCCAGACAGCAGCACACCGTACGGTACGTCGGACATAAGCTGGCGTTCTACGGCGCTCTCGAGCGACTGCCTCAACATGTCGATGTCGGCCGGGTTGTCCTTTACGTTATCGAAATCTTCCCAGTCACGGCGGTACCACTTCACAAAGCGGTCTTCCGCACTGTAATAATAATGCCCCGGTTCGAACGGCTTGATCGAAGAGCATACACCCTCGAGCGCCTTTAGTTCCGAGGCTACATAAAAATGGCCGGCCTCATCCCAGCCCATATAAAGGGGAATTATCCCGATATGGTCGCGGCCGATAAGGTAGGTTCCGTTTTCTTCGTCGTAAAGTGCGAACGCGAAGATCCCGTTCAAGTCCTCGAGAAACCCGATACCTTTTTTACGGTACAGCGCCAGTATAACTTCGCAGTCCGAGCCGGTCTGGAATGGGTAATCCGAAAGTTGTTCACGCAGTTCCCTATGGTTGTATATTTCGCCGTTCACGGCCAGGGTAAGTTTCCCGTCTTTGCTCCTGAGCGGCTGGCCGCCCGATTCGGGGTCGACTATAGACAGGCGCTCATGGGCAAGGATCGCCCCCGTTCCGCAGTATATCCCAGACCAGTCCGGCCCCCGGTGGCGGATTTTCTTAGCCATTTTCAGCACCCCCGGCCTGTACGCCTCCGCCTGGCCGGCGGTTATCCCGAACATCCCGACAATTCCACACATATTTGTAATGATTATTTTACAGTGAGTAGTCAACTGCAAATATAGCCGTTTTGGCCTGTCGGTGGGATAATTCCTAACAGGATGTTAAAATTTTATCGGATAAAACCCCTGCAAGCAAAAATGAAACACCGCCGGCAAAACGACCCGGCGTGGACAATTCGGCAGAAAAGTTTAAGTTTACACACACGGTTCCGGGCAAAAAATTAAGGTATGGGCAGGGAAAGATGCGATAACGGGTTGATGAGGAACGTGGGAGACCGTTTGCGGGAAATACGCAAAGTGAAAGGTTACCCACAGGAAAAAGTGATGTTCAACACCCGTATCAAGATCAGCCGGCACGAACGCGGAGTAGCGAACGTAACACTGACGATCTTGTCGGTCCTATGCAAATATTACGGAGTTACCCTCGAGGAATTTTTCCGGGGTATCGACATCGACTGACCCGGACAAGGCTCATCGCCGGTGCCTTAATTACTGCTTTTGAGCCGTTTCATAAGGTTGCGGAATGCCGGGGTGAAATCTTCAAATAACGGCGATTCCTGGTTTTTAAGCAATACTCCCCCTAACAGTTTCAGCCCGAGGGTAAATTCTTTGACCTGTTGCGGATCATTGAACAGGTCCCTTTTCTCCAGCAGGGTGATGATACCGAAAATATTGTCGTGGTTCTCTAAATCGAATCCTACCGGTTCCGGAAGTTGAAGTCCATCCCGGTCTTCGATCATCTCCAGTGTAATGTGGTACTTATACAGTTTTTTCACGGCTTATAAATTTTATTTCTTACTCTTCAAGACGAACGGCAACCGGAAATATTTTAAATTTGGAACAAATAACCACTGTTTAGGCAAATCCCTTAACGCATTCCGGAATGACTATAAACTTTCTCCTCTGCGATACTTTCCCCGGGCTTTTGCCTCAGGGTATTCCTACTTACGAATGGATGTTCCGGCAATTGTTCGACTCGGTATGCGACGGTGTCGGTTACCGGGTCTACAATATATTCGACCGGCAATTGCCGCCAACGGCAGGCAGGGGTGAACTGCATCTTATAACCGGGAGCAATTCGGCGGTTTACGATCGGACCCCGTGGGTGGAAGACCTGCTCGAATGGATAAAGGCGGCCCACCGGAGCGAGACTCCGATGGCCGGGATTTGTTTCGGCCACCAGGCCGTTGCCAGGGCATTGGGCGGCAGGGTCGAACGCTCACCCAAAGGTTGGGGAACAGGTATCCGGGTGTCGCAAATTCTCACGGGCCGGGCCGGCGGTTTTTTCCCCGACGGTATGGCCCTGCATTACAACCATCACGACCAGGTTACCGTTCTCCCCGCCGAAGCCGAACTTTTCGCCACCAGCGCATTCTGCAAGTATGACGGGTTCACCGTGGGCAACCACATCGTAACTTTCCAGGGCCACCCGGAATATACCGACGATTATAACCTGCATCTACTGCGTAACCACAGCAAGGGTGAACCGGAAGAGACCGTTCGTAACGGTATTCGTTCAATACAGGAACTTACTCATAACGGACGGCAGGCGGCCCGTATGATAGCCGCGCTGCCGTCACTGCGCAAGTGCTAATTCCTGCCGAAGCGGGAACTGTCCACATTGCGGAATTTCTTCTCCTCGTATTTCCCGAACCGCCATGTAAGGTTAAGTGTAACTACTCCGTATTCACGGAACCGCATTACACTGTACTGGTCGGCCCAGTCGACCTTAACCGGGCGGGGTTGCTGGCGGCGCAGTATATTGTCCCATTTAGCCGATGCGCTCAGTTTTTCGTTTACGGTCCATTTAAGCCCGGCACTCAGACCGATCCCGGTTCCCAGGTCGAATACCCCCTGAACGGCTTTGGTATGGTAATAACCGTCGACCTGCAGGTCCAGTTTTGTCTTTCCGTGGTAAAGCGCTATCGTGTTGCGCAACATGGTATAGACCCAGAAAACGCTGTTCCGCACGTTCATCCCGTGGAAATCCTTTATCCGGTCCACCATCTCGACACCGTTGATCATAAACCGCGAACTCAGCACATCGCCTATCCGGAACGGCACGACCAGCGAAAGCCCGTACTGCAGCTGGAAATCCATGTTCACGAACTGGTATTGCATGTGCAGGTCGTTTTCCAGCTGGTATGGCAGCTGCCTGAAAAGGTCGGCATTGTAGGACATGAATGCCGTGAGGATATATTTACGGTTGAAGATATAGGTCAGTTGGCCGTGGTACTCGCTCGAGGGCTTGAGGTTGGGATTGCCTATTACGTAAGAATAGGCGTTCATCTGCGATTCGTTGGTGGACAGTGCCCAGTAAGGCGGGTAATTCTTGTCGCTGGTGATATTGAACTGCAGGATATGTTTATCCGCGGGCATATAGGTCAGTGAGGCGTCCGGGTAGAAAGCCCATTCGCTCCATAGGTTTTTCTTCACCCCGTCGTTCTCTATATTCGAATATTGGTATTCTCCTTTGATCCCCAGTTTCAGGCTCAGTTTTTCATTTACCTGCTTGCTGACCTCGAAAAACGCATTGGCGAAATATTCCCTCTGCCGGCTCACGGTACCGGTAACGACAGCGGCCGGGAGGGTATAAAAGTAATCGGAATTGTTCCTGGAATCTGCGGCGGTGAAATTAAGCCCGTAGTCCATCTTCCAGGTATCCACGGCGGTGGAATGATTCAGGAAGAAATTACCTTTGTCGACCATTTGTGAGAAGCGCATAGTGTAGTCGGTATCGGTGATGCCGTTCTCATAATCGGTATAATGGCCACGGTCGGGACTGTTGTAACGTGTATAGTCTCCGCCGACGGAAAGCAGTCCGTCGTACTGCAGGTGCAGGTTATGCAGGTGGGTATTGCTTTTTAGCCGGCTCCGGCTCAGTACGTCCCGTTCTATCCCGGGCCCGTCGAAAAGGTTGTCGGCCGTATTGACCGCATTGTTATTGGTTCCGGAATAGTAATATGAAAAGTTGATGTTGCCACCGTCGTGGAGTTTATAATCCGATCCGATCCGTACCGAGTAATTATTCGGTTTGCCCGTCCGTGCGGTGGTCTGGTAAATATCCACGTCGTCCCCGAAATACCGGTGCCGGGAATAGGTACTGTCCCGCCCGAAACTCTTCCTGCGCCCCAGCTCCCCGAGGATATTTAGGCTGAATCTTTCCTTCTCCACATTAACGCTCCCGCGCAGTTTCCCCCCGGAATAAAAGTTATTTACGTAATCCGCCGCGACCTCTCCGGTCACCCCTTCGTATCCCGTATTATCCATGAGTTCCACTTCGATCACGGCCCCGTTGAAATTATACTTGGCCGGGGCATTATAGGCGACATTCATCCGTTTTACCTGCCCTGCGGGAATAGACCTCAACAGGGTATAGAGGTCCGAAAGCGACATGGATGTTATCTGACCGTTAATCACTATTGTGAATTTACTCGCCCCGACGAGTTGGAGCTCATCGTCCGTGCCCGTTATGCCGGGAATTTCCTTTACCATATCGAACGCTGTATTGACTATCCTGTCCTTTGTGAGTGCCTGTGCGTCGTAAGATAGTTTATTGTCGATAATAGTTACCGCCGGCCGCTCGCCCCGTACTATGATATCGTCGATAGTATTCTCCTTTTCGTGGATCGTTATTTGGCGCGACCGCCTCAGGTCGGCACCCGAGAGGACGGCAGTATTGTAAGAAAGATGCTGGACGATAATTATATGGTTGTCCCCGAACCCGTGTTGCAGGTCGAAGTATCCCTCGGCATCGGTCAGCACCGCCTCGGTCATTACCGAATCGGGGTTCTGGATCACAACCGTAACGTACGGTACGGCTTCGCCCTGGCTGTCCGTCACAATCCCCCGGAACGACCCCGATTGCGCCAAAGTTGCTACGGGTATAGCAAGAAGCAGTAGTGCAAGAGTTTTTTTCATATCAGATTTTTATATTCGTTATCGCATATCCGCGGACAAATTAAAGGTTTTTTTAAACATAAGTATGTTATAGCTGGGTTAAGAAGTGTTAACGAACGTTAACGGCAAAGGTAAGAACAAAGACCCGGACCGTTGACATTACGGTCCGGGGTTCCCTGGAATATGGATCGGAAGTTTATCCCGCGGTAGAGGACTTGCGGAATATTATAACAGCTAGCAGGCAAACGATGACGGCACATCCTGTAAAAGCGGCGGCCGTTGAATAGACGATATTGCCCAGTCCCACCAAAGGGGTTACGATCCCCCCGAAAATAAAGTTCATGGCACCCAGCACAGCCGATGCCGTCCCCGCGTTCTTCCTTTCACATTCGATAGCCAGCATGGCCGACGAGGGAAAAGTAAGGCCCGCCGCGAAAAGCAACAGGAACAATGGCCCACAGAGCCATGCCAGCCCCAGGCCGGCTATCAATATCCCGGAAGTCAGAAGGGCCAGAGGTAGCAGCACGAACGCACCGGTTTTCAAAGCTTTTTCCGGCGACCGGAATTTCGATGAAAGGATCGCTCCTGCCGTTACCGCGAAAGCGTTTATCGCGAAGTAAATGCTGTAAACCAGTTCCGACATCCCGTACCGGTCCTGGAAAATAAAGGGGGAAGCGGCGATAAACGCGAACATAACGGCCATGGTAAACGACAGTAGGAGGACATACAGCATGAATTTCCGGTTTTTAAGTACGGGAACGAACAACAGGAAAGTTTGAGCGATATTGCCGGTACTGCGGCGCTGTGGCGGCAGGGTCTCACGGTACCTGTAACACAACACCGTCAGTATGGCACCGATGAGGAAGAGTACCCAGAAAATGCCTTTCCAGTCGGTGAAGCTCAACAATATTCCGCCCAACAGCGGTGCCCCCACCGGGGCCAGGCCCTGTACGGCGGCTATCACGGCGAAGAATTTCGCAAGCTGCCTGCCGGTGAAAAGGTCGGCCGAGATGGAACGCGAAAGGACTATACCCCCGGCCCCGGCCATACCCTGGATGAACCGGAACGTTACGAACGACTCGATGTTCCACGAATATATACACAGCACCGTAGCCACCATGAACAACCACATCGACCATAACAGCGGCCTTTTGCGGCCGTATTTATCGCTCACCGGGCCGACGAACAACTGCCCGGCGGCAAGCCCTAACATACTGGTGGTGATCCCCATCTGGACCATCGAGACGGTGGTCCCGAAAAATACGGTCATGGCCGGAAGTCCCGGCAGGTACATGTCGGTCACCAACGGGCCGAATGCGGCCAGCATACCGAGGGTCACTATCAGGAACGTCCCCGAATTGGCAGCGGATTCTCTCTTCATTTAAAGTTTTATCAGTGGACGGGTTTATTTAAGGTATTCCCGTTTTTACCTTTTACGAACCCGCAAAGATACCACGGGGCAGATCAAACCCCAAATCCCGCTCCCGTTTTGAACAAAGAAAGCGTGGTTCTGAAAAAGCTAGCAGAGGGTTGGCGGCCTGTGAAAAGGTCTAATAAAGAATTCCCGGTATCTGCCCGGGAGCATCGACTATAAACTGTGGGGAGAAAACCTCCAGTTCTTCCCTGGGACGAAAGCCCCATGTAACCCCGATTGCCGTAACCCCGGCGCTTATAGCCGTTTTCATATCCACCCCGGAATCCCCTGCAAAGACGGTATGAGGCTCGTCCGTTCCGGCTATCCCCATTATTTCACGGATCACTGCCGGATCGGGTTTGACCGGCACACCGTCCCGCTGGCCAAATACCGCGATGAACGGGATTTCGGGAAAGTACCTATCGATAAGTTTACAGGTAGCGGCATGGTATTTATTAGAGGCCACAGCCATCCGTAATCCCCGCCCGTGCAAATCTTTCAATAGTTTCGGGATACCGTCGTATGGTCGGGTAAGGTCCGTGTTATGGGTGTCGTAATAGGACAAAAATTCCCTTTTTATCCTGGCTATTTCGAAATCCGTGCGGGCATCCTCGGGCAATGCCCTTTCGAACAGCTTAGCGATACCGTTGCCCACGAAAAATCGGTATCGGTCCGTTTCATGGACCGGGAAACCGCACCGGTGCAACGCGTAATTGGTCGCCGCCGCAAGGTCGGCTATGGTATTCAGCAGGGTGCCGTCGAGGTCGAAAATTACAAGTTCTTTCATTTTATCCACAGGTACAAAAATAATCCCGAAGGGCCATAAAAATCCCCGGTCCGTATATTTTCCGGAGCCGGGGACAGGTATTTGATCTTTCCGACCGCCTACCATTGGTTCCAATGAACCTTGGCCGGGTCCCATTTCTCCATCGGGGTCGCTTCTGCGGCCGGATGGCCCACCGGGATTATATTGAGCGGGACGATGTGTTCCGGGAGACCGAGGATACCGGAAACGATCTCCATACGGTTCTCAGCCGGGTAGACACTTGTCCATACTCCGCCCAGGCCGAGGTCCGTAATTGCCAGAAGGATATTCTGCGAAACCGCCGAACAGTCCTGTATCCAGTACTGCTGTAGCCATCCGTCGGCGGCCAGTTCCAAGTCGCCGCATACGATTATGGCCGCCGGCGCCCCCTGCACCATTCGTGAAGTGGGCAGGTCGGCCCCGAGAGCATGAAGAGTCTCTTTGTCGTCCACCACTACGAACTGCCACGGCTGTTTGTTTGTAGCCGACGGTGCCGCCATTCCGGCGCGGACCAATATCTCGAGCTGTTCGCGCGTTACGGGCTCATCCGTATAGCTGCGTATGCTCGAACGTTCGTGGATCACTTCGATCGCGGTCTTGGTTTTCATTTCCGTTTCCTGGGTTTCGCCCCGGCTGGCAGACGGACCGCATGCGGTCAACGTCAGGATCGCCGACAAGGGCAGTAAATAAATCAATGTACCGGTAAGTTTCATCTTTTTTGCTTTAGGTTTCTATCCGGCGGGGAATTTCCCATGCCACCGCTAATTTATTACCTTTATACCGGACAAGAAAGTACCTACCAAAAAGTTTTATAGTTACCTAAAAGGGTATCTTATGCAAAATCAGTGCGAAAAGAAAAAATATTATTTCCGGGGAGATGAATATGCCTGTTCCCTCGAACTGGCGATGAACATAATCGGCGGTAAATGGAAATCGATGGTGGTCTTTCACTTAAACGACGGTGCGATGCGTTCCGGCAAGCTGCAAAGGGCATTGCCGAACATAAGTAACAAGATGTTCACGCAAACCATTCGCGACCTGGAGAAATGCGGCCTGATTGAACGAATTGTTTACGCCGTCGTTCCTCCGAAAGTGGAATACCGGCTGACGGACAAAGGTCAAACGGTTCTTCCCATTGTCCTCCAACTGGCGGATTGGGGTATAGGGATGGCGGAAAAAGAGGACGCCGTCGTATGAAAAAACAGCGGAATTTAATATATTTGCATAGGCCCACAAAGGACCTAATACCCAATGGAACAAAATGTTATAGAACTTCAGAACGTCACTCCGGAGAACGTATGGGACCTAACGGAGGAGCAGGTTTTCCGGATGTTTACCCAGCTTCAGACCCGGATGCCTAAGATCGGGCAGCGGCAAAAATTACTTAAAATCATAGAAACGGCATTCGACCTGCGCACCATTAGCAAGGCCCGTAAGGACAAACAGGAAGAACTGGCCCGGTACGGTTACAAATTTTTCTTACCGGACAATGCCAGCCCGGTACTGACCGGTGTCTATAAACGCAAACAGCACGAAAATTCCTAAACCGGCATTCTACGAGTTTTAATCCTTGAAAGATGGCAAGCACAAAATTTCGCCGCCATACTCCATAAGAAAACCTTATAGTTTTATAAGAACTTATTAGCCGGAACGATATGAATTCTCCGGTGGTTTTCGTAAATTTGATTAAATGGTTAAACGAACAGATCAAAGCTATGAAAACAAATGCAAACCCCATGATGGGCAAATTTTTCGGACAACTCTATTCTTTCAACGAGAGCCTCAAACTGTTCCATTGGAACGATACCGGGGCCGGTAGCTATGCCCGCCACATGGCAACGGACGAAGCCATCGGTACCCTGCGCGACCTGCTGGACAAGCTGGTGGAAGTGACCTATTCGGCTTGCGGCGAAGTGGAGATCGTGATCCCGGAAACCTCGGTCCCCCCGTGCCTGAAAGAAGCCATAAAGAGTGCGTGCGCCCTTATCGAAGACAACCGGAGCCTCTTCACAGAGTCGTTCATCGACTCCATCCTCGACGAATATAAGGAGGCGCTCCACCAGCTCAATTACCGAATTACACGGCTCCAGTAGCCCTGTGCCGGGCAAATAAATAAGGGAAGCGAATGCTTCCCTTTATTTTATTCTCCGCCAACGGAAAACTGGCAATAATTTTCTAAGAATCCACCTCTACCTGGAACAGCCCGTTGGGTTGTTTAATGAACCCGTTCTTTTCCAGAACCCGCACCGAGGCCGGATCGTCCGGATCGGGATCGGCGACCATGAACTTACACAGTTTTTCCCACCGCATTTTTTTCTTCATCAGCCCGACCATCTGCGAGGCGATCCCCTTACCGAGAATTTCGGCATCGCCCACAAAGAAATCGATACCCATACTGAACCTCGGAGCCTGCGACCAGATCCCCACGGGGGCCATCGTCGGGTCGTAATACTGGATGAAACCCACCGGTCTGTCCGTCTCGGCTATGAAATAACCGATCCAGTCCGCACCCATATTCGCTTTCACCTCCTCGAGCCACTCCTGCGGATCGCCCAGGAATGCCGCCACATGGCCGTTATGGACCCACTTTTCCATCAGCGGCAGATCCGCCGTTTCCAATTTTCTAAGTTTCATCGCAACAGGTTTTATGCAGTTCAAGATAGTGATATTTTCCCGAACACCGCTAAAAGAGCAGGCGCATTGTCCCAGATAATCCAGACCCGTACGCAAGAGGCTTATACTCTCGACGGGGAGTTTTATTTGCGGCTTTTCAGTGCCTGCATTGGCCGGACAGGATATCCCGGCTACACTCTTTTGCTTGACGAAAATTAACCTCCTATAAGCAAAAACTAAATTATTCGAAAAATCACTGCCGGGCAGTGTTAAAAGATCAAAATTCCGCTCTTTCAATAGCAAGATCTAATTCCGTTTTAGAAGTTTATTATTTTATTTCGGAACCATTTAGCGTTCAGAAAGTGGTTCCAGGTTACCGTTTACAAAAGATTTTTTATTTATTTGCGAAAGAATAAGGTAAGCGGCAGGGCCGGAAAATCCCGGAACCAGGGAGTTTTTTCGGCCGACCCGCATGTGTATCCGAGTGAAAATATCTTCGTTCTTTCGATTTAAAATACGATCTTTATATCAATATATAGTTTATATGGTCCCCCTGAAGAAAAACCGGCTGCCGATACTTTTACTTGCCTTGCTTTATGTCTGGAGCCCGGGTTTCGGACAATCGGCCGAAGAGAGGTTCCTGCGGCAACTTCATAATATCCCGTCGCGGCATTATTTGGGGGATATCCAGGTTTGGAACATAATTTCTTCTTCTAACGGGAATATCTTCGCTGCAACCGCAAAGGGGATCAGTATTTTCGACGGGGTAAGGTGGACGCTATGTACCGCAGGCAACGACCCGCTTTTCCGGTGCCTGTATTACGACCGGTCCGACGATGTGATATATGCCGCCGCCGACAACGAGTTCGGACGGCTCCTGCGGAACAAGTACGGCGGGTATGACTACACCGCCATCTTTAAAAGCACGTCGATCGTACCCGACATTTTCTGGCGTATCGATAAGGCGGACGGCCGTGTACTTTTCCAGACTCACCAGCGGATAATGTCATACGATCCGGCAAACGGGAAGATCAGGGAAGAATTTGCCGCCGAAGAGATCGGGTATCTGCTGCGGTGCGGCAACGGCCTTTTCCTGCAGTCGGGAAGCGGGCTTTATACTTATGAAAACGACCGGTTCGCCCCTACCGGCCTGGAGTTTCCCTCGCGGATAGTGGAAATGGTCCCGCACGGCCCGCAGCTGCTGGTCATGACCGAGGATGCAGGTCTGTACGTGATCAACGACAAGTGGACCGCTATAACCCCGGCCGATGCGGCATTGAACCGTATCTTATCGACGGCAAGGATATTCAGCGCCGGGAATACGGCCGGCGGCCACCTCCTGCTTGGAACCGTCATGGACGGGCTGTTTATCCTGGACAATGAACTGAATGTCGTATCCCATTTCGGGAACGATTCTCAACTACGATACAGTACGGTTTTAAGCGTGCATTGCACCGCGATGGATGAGATATGGCTGGGGCTTGACGGAGGTATGGCCAAGATCACGTCTGACGACCCGCTGCATATTTTAAGCAATAAAAGCGGAGATATCGGCAGTGTCTACGATATAGTGGTCGTTGACGGCGAACTTTATGCCGGGACCAACAAGGGAGTTTTCCTATTGTCGGATAACGGCGGTTTCGGCCTTGTGGAGGGAACCCAGGGGCAGGTATGGAAATTCGTACAGGCCGGAGGGCTATTGCTCGTTTGCCATGACACGGGACTTCTCGTGATAAGGGACGGTGCGGCGGTGGAAGCCAGCACGGACAAGATTTGGACCATGAAACCGGTTCCGGGTGACGGCGGGCTCTGGCTCAGCGCCGACCGCAAAGGTGGCTTTTCGATATACCGTATCGGTGCCGGTGTGGAATACCATAAGAAAGTAGGCGGATATGACGGGGCGCATACCGATATGAAATTCGACCGCTATGGCAACCTGTGGGTTCAAGACAGGGAGGGAAGCGCCGTACGGCTGAAACTCAACAACGACCTGGACATCAGCGGCTTCAATATTTATCCCATCCCCGGGGAATACGAGATACTGAGGGCGGACCTGGATTCGGACGTCGTGTTCCATAATGGCGAGCAGGCTTACCTGTTCGACATATCGGCGGACAGTCTTGCCGTGGACACTCATTTTACGCAGCTGTTCGAGACCATGCAGTTCCGTCCGCTGTCGGTAACCCAGGTCAAGGATCTCTTCTTTTACATGAACCGCGACCGCGTGGGGTTGATCAGGCGCGAGGGTACGGAATTCATCGATTACGGTATTGTTTTCGAAAGCCGGGAGGAAGAGGTTCTCTCTTCTTTCGGCCGGAGGATCGTGGCCCTGGACAGGCACACGGTGGCTCTGGGGCTCAACAATTCTGTGATGCTTTATAACCATTCCCTCAACGAGCGGCAATACCTGTCCGTAAAGATCCCACTGCTTTGCGGTGCGGCCTATGTGGACGGTGCTGAAGAAAAGCAGCTGGAGTTCTATCCGGACGGCATTATCAAGGTACCCTACGGCAAAGGGTATCTGCGGCTCTACCTGACGGACCTGTACCATAATACCCAGATAGTCTATTCCGTAGACGGAGGCGAGGAACAGATAGCCAATGCTGACCCGTACCTGGATATCCGGCTGAAAGGCAGCGGGACAAAACAGGTGCTGTTGCGAAACCTGGGCGTATCTTCTACGGACCACCGGGGGACCGCCCTTACGTTCCGGGTCGAGCGGCCGTGGTTTATGGCATGGTGGTTCATGGTTCTTTGTGCCGTTACCGCACTGGGTATCTACTACCTGTTGGCATTTATCTACAAAAAGACACTGGCACGGCAGAAGAAAGTCCTGCTGCGCCGGCAGCAATGGCTCCTGGAAAAGGAGAAGCGCGAACATGAGATCGAGATGCTGGGCTATAAACTCCGTGAACGGGAGAAAAAGCTGATGAACGTCACCATGAACGGCATCCAGCGCAATTCGATGCTCTCGGAGATCAAGAAAGAACTGGCCCAGTTCGACAGTAAGAACCCGGCCGCTTTCGCCAATAAAGTAGCCGTCATATCCCGCCGTATCGATGGCTATATGAACGACGACGAGAACCGGGAACTGTTCGAAAAGTACTTCAATTCCATTTACGACGGTTTCTTCGACCGACTGCGGGCCAAGTACCCGACTATTAGTCCGGGCGAGTTGAAACTCTCGGCGTACGTCAAACTGAACCTTAGTAATAAGGAGATAGCCACTTATATGAATATAACCGTAGCGAGCGTGGAGATAGCCCGTCACCGGCTAAGGCGAAAATTCGGCCTGCCCCAGGGGGTTTCGCTCCACTCGTTTATCTCTTCTTTATAACCGGGCCATGTTAAGGTCCCGAGAGGGCGGAACAAGTTGGCAAAACGGCTTTTACGACAAAGGCAAAATACTTCATGTTAAGGTTGCCCGGTAAAAAAAAGAGGCTTGTAAAAGTTTTGTAAGGGTCTTTTTTTTGACAGCTTCCGGGGTTGGAAGTAACTTCGGTGTAGCTAACACTAACCTGTCAATCCAAAATCTATGACAAAAAAACGACCTTTCGAATCGATTAAAAAGGCACTCATGCTCTTTACCGTTACGTGTTGCCTTTTTAACTTCCCGGGCCAACTTCTGGCGCAGCAGTCAGAAATAAAGGGCACGGTATTCAACGACCGTGGCGAGCCTATCGCCGGGGTGGCCGTTATCGACGAAGCTACCGGTTACGGGGTTACAACCAACCAGGACGGTATGTTCACCATTACCGCTTCCGGAACTTCTTCGCTGATCTTCACCTACCTTGGGATGGAATCGGTCACCGAACCTATAAGCGGCCGTACGAATCTTACGATCACCATGAGCGAAATGGCCACGGCTATTGACAATGTGATCGTAACTGCTCTCGGTATCAAACGGCAGGAAAAGTCCCTGGGCTATGCCGTCGAGAAAGTGGACGGCGATCTGCTCCAGACCGTCAAGGGTTTCGACGTTGCTTCTTCGCTTACCGGTAAGGTAGCAGGTATGCTCGTGAACAACCAGAGCGACTTCGGCGAGGCTCCCGTAATTAAAATAAGGGGTGAAGAACCGCTGCTGGTTATCGACGGGGTACCTTACAGCAATATGACCATGCGTGACCTGGCGGCCGACGACATCGAAAGCATCGAGGTGCTAAAAGGCCCCACCGCTTCCGCACTATACGGTTACCGTGGCGCAAACGGGGCGTTGATGGTTACAACCAAACGGGGAGCCGAGGGCAGCGGCCTGTCGGTCTCGTTCAACTCCTCCACCATGTTCAACTCGGGGTTCGTTGCCATACCCAAACAGCAATCAACCTACGGGCGCGGTACCGACAATACATATTCCCGTAACGCAGACCGCGTTTGGGGTGAGTTGATGGAGGGCCAGATCCTCGAGCAATGGAACCCGATCACCAAACAGCTCGAAGAGATGCCCTACCTGCCGGTCGGCAAAAACAACTTCAAGAACTTCCTCGAAACCGGTTACGTGCTCAATAACAATATAAGTATCGCGCACGAGGGCGAAAAAGGGAGCATTCGCGGTTCGGTCACCTGGGTAGACACCAAGGGGCAGTATCCTAACCTGAAATACGACAAGTATACGTATAACCTCAGCGGGGATATCAGGCTGAACAAATTCACGTTCAGCTCCGGGTTTACCTACAACAAACATCACGCACCGAATGCAGGTTTCAATAATTACACGAGCTACGACCCGATGTACTCGCTGTTGATCTGGAGCGGTACCGACTGGGACGTGCGCGACTATAAGAACAACTACTGGCTGGTTAAGGACGAAGTACAGAACAATACCTATTCTTCCGGATCGCTCGACAACCCCTATTTCTATATGAACGAGCGAATCCGGGAGATAAACCGTGACGTTATGAATACGTTCGCGCTTCTTTCGTACGACATCGCCCCGTGGCTGCAGGCGTCGTTCCGTTCGGGTTTGGACTTCTATGTAGACCGCCAGGACGTAAGGATCTCCAAGGGCAGTTATTCCAGTACCGGCGACGGCTACGGTTGGGAGAATGCCGGCGTGGGTATGTATAGCACCGAACGTAACACCGGTTACAGCATGAATACCGACTTCCTGCTCACGGGAGATTACCGCTGGGGTGACTTCACCGTAGACGGCCTTGTCGGGGGTACCATCTTCTATGTCAAGGACGAGACCATGTATGGCCAGACCAAAGGCGGCCTATCCATTCCCGGATATTACTCGCTCAAGGCATCGGTCAACAGTGCCGAAGTTACTTCGACCATCCGCGAACGGCAGGTGAACAGCGTCTACGGACGTATAGCCGGATCGTGGAGGGATATGATCTTCGCCGAAGCGACCCTGCGTAACGACTGGAGTTCGACCCTTCCAAAGTCTACCCGCTCGTACCTTTACCCGTCGGTTTCGGGAAGTTTCCTGCCGTCGGAAGTTTTACCCAAAACGACATGGTTGTCGTTCTGGAAACTCCGCGGGTCGTGGACCGTATCGAAAACCCCGGCCGGCATCTACGATACCAACGTGGCCTACAACGTGACCAACAGCTCGTGGGGCAGCCTTACTTCTGCAAGCCTGCCGACCTCGATACGCGGTACGGAAGTTCATCCCGAGACCTCGAGCACGTTCGAAGTAGGTTCGATGGCCAGCTTCTTCAACAACCGTTTTTCGGTCGACGTGACATATTACGAAAAGAGGATGTACGACTTCCTCAAATCCGCCTCTATCTCTTCCGCTACCGGTTACACGAGCAACTATATAAACATAGACGAGGAGAGGACGACCCGTGGCTGGGAACTTTCACTCTCGGGGACCCCGATCAAGACCAAGGACTGGCGGTGGGATATCGACGTGAACTGGTCCAAATATGCGACCTATTACACCAAGATCGACGAAGAGTTCTCGACCGACGCCCTATGGGTTGCCAAAGGCAAGCGTGTGGACCATTACATACTCAACGATTTCCAGCGTACCGATACCGGCGAGCTCATTCATGACAACAGCGGCCTGCCCCTGTTCAACTCTTTCACCTCACTCTACGGATATACGAATCCGGACTGGTTGTGGGGCATCCGGTCAACGGTAAAATATAAGAGGTTCACTTTCAGTATCGCTTTCGACGGACGTGTAGGCGGCCTCACCCCGAGCGTCACAGAGGCTTACCTCTGGATCGCCGGCTCGCATCCCAATTCCGTAACTTACGAACGCTACCTGGATGTGACCCAGGGGGGTGCCAACCACCTGAGTCAAGGTGTCAGGGTTAGAGTCAATGCGAACGGCGAGCCGATTGGTTCCGTGGAATACGACACTTACGGGCGGGTGATCAGCGACACGAGGCAATTCGAAGCCAACGACACCTACACCACCTACAAAGACTATATAGCCCGCATTCACAAGAACTATATCTGGGGCGGCTATCCCTCTCCGCTAGATGTGCTGAAAACCACCTTTACCAAGATCCGTGATATTTCGCTCACCTACGACCTGCCGAAAGACTTCTGTGCCAAATTCGGGTGCAAAGGAGCCTCCGTATCGTTCGTAGGCCAGAACGTGGCGCTGTGGGCCAAAGAGTTCAAATATTCCGACCCCGACGGCGGTGTCGAGAATTTCGCCGACCCATCGTCACGCTACCTCGGCTTCAACATCAAGCTTAAATTCTAAACACGAACAGCCATGAAAAACATATATATAAAACTGATAGCATTTGCGACGGCTGTACTGCTTTTGTCGGCCTGCGACGACATGGACGACCTGAATACCAACCCCGATACTCCCACAACGGTAACACCCGAAATGCTTTGTACGGGGGTGATACTTAAAATAAACAAATTCAGCGGGGACGTTAAAGCTTACGTTGCCACCAGCGCCCTGCCCAAGTACGTAGGGTATGCAACCGAGGGTGCGATGGCAGAGCAATACAACAATATCGGCCGGGGAAGTTTCGATATGTTCACGGCTTTCCCCAATATCGAGAAGATGGAAGAATATGCCGAGGGTGATATTTACGAGAACTCGTATTTCGGCGTAGGAGCGTTCGCAAGGGCATTCGTGCTTTACAGGCTCACCATGGAAATGGGCGACATTCCCTGCACCGATGCCGGTAAAGGCGCCGACGGCCTCTACAAACCGAGCTACGACACACAGCTCTCGGTTTTCCAGACCATAATAGACCTGCTTACCCAGGCCGAAGCTTATTTCGCCGATGCGACAAACGATTTCCCGGGCGACCCGATCTACAACGGCGACAATGCCAAATGGAGGAAAGCATGCAACAGTTTCCTGATGAAAGTCTATATGTCGCTGTCGGAAAAAACCGGCGAGAGCTCATTGTCAGTAGCATCCGGATTCGCCTCGGCTGCAAGCCGGCCGATCTTCGAATCGAACGACGACAACTACCAGCTGGTCTATGCCGACGAGACGAACCGTTACCATCCGTTCTACAGCACTAACACCAACTTTGCGATGGGTACCGTAATAAGTTCTTTCGTAGTTGACATGTTGAAGAACCTGAACGATTACCGGTTGTTCTACTATGCCGAGCCGTACGAAAATTCAGGTAATGACGGTTACTCCCCGACGGATTTCAATGCTTACCGTGGCCTTGACGTGACCCTGGATTATACTACCCTCAACGCCCTGCATAACACGGGAAATTACTCCCGGATGAATTTCCGCTACCACGAACTTCGGGACAGCGAACCGCTAGTCTACTTCGGTTATGCGGACCAGTGCCTGATGATCGCCGAAGCGATCGAGCGCGGATGGATGAGCGGCAATTCCGCGGATTACTATGAAAGGGGCGTACGCGCGGCGCTGGAGTTCACGATGGCAACGAACTCTTCGTACGCCAACGGCAGCCCCATCACCGAAACCTATATCGACAATTATTTCACGGGCGATGCCGCTTATAAATCCACCACGGACGACCGGCTCAAACAGATCTGGACCCAGCGTTACCTGATGAACTTCATGCAGGACGGCAAGGCGCAGTATTTCGAATACCGCCGCACGGGCTATCCCGAACTGCCTTTCGATACTTCGACCAACCTCAACCCCAACGCCCCCAACCAGTTGCCGCTGCGGTGGATGTATCCCTCGTCCGAGGCTACGACCAACCGGGACAACCTGGAAGAAGCGCTGGCACGCCAGTTTAACGGCACTGACGAGAACAACGACGTCATGTGGCTTCTCAAGTAACCGATTTTGATACCTTGACAGTCCGGCGGAGCACTCCGCCGGACTGTTTTACCCGATACGCCAGATGAAGAAGATATATTTAATAAGCCTGATCGTCATACTCTGCGGATGTTCCGGACGGTCCGCCCCCGGCACCCGTATCGAAACCGGCTCGGGAGTCTGGGAGCTGGTATGGAACGACGAATTCGATTATACGGGTTTGCCCGATTCGACCAAATGGTCCTACGACACTTTCTGGAACGACGGGGGATGGGGTAACGACGAACTGCAGTATTACACCGAAAAGGATACGGCCAACGCGGTAGTCCGCGACGGAAAACTGTTTATCACGGCCCGCCGTTTCCCGCACGGCCAGCCTGAATATACTTCGGCACGGATCGTAACCAGGGGCAAAGCCGATTGGAAATACGGCCGATTCGAGGTCAGGGTCAAGATGCCGGCCGGGCGGGGTCTATGGTCGGCGGTGTGGATGCTGCCCACCGGGAACGAATACGGAACGTGGCCCGCTTCCGGCGAAATCGATATCGTGGAAAGCGTGGGATACGAACCGGGGCGGGTAGTGTCGACCGTACACACCGAAAATTATCACCACCTTACCGGCACCGAAAAGAACGGGGAGAAGCACGCCCCGGGTTTCAGCACACAGTATCATGTTTACGCGCTTGAATGGGAGCCGGACCGTATCACTTCTTTTGTCGACGGCGAAGAGATATTCCGTTATGACAACGACGGCAGCGGTTACGGGTCCTGGCCGTTCGACCGTAATTTTTACCTTACGGTAAACCTTGCCGTGGGCGGGAACTGGGGAGGCAAATACGGAGTGGACGAACTGATCTTCCCCGCCTCCCTCGAAGTGGATTATATAAGGGTTTACAAAAAAATCGAATAACTTTTACCAATGCAGATACCAAGGAGCATAATTACGGCGGTTGTGGCCGTCGGAGTCTGGATACCGGCCCTGAACGGGCAGGATGCGACAATGGAGCGGAAGATCGATTCCCTTTTGCGGACGATAAGCCTCGAACAAAAGTTAGGTCAAATGGCCCAAATAACCCTCGACGTTATCGGGGAGGGAGAAGATATTTACAGCAGTGACATGCCTTTCCGTTTTGACCGGGTGATGCTGGATTCGGTGATAGCGCACTATAAGGTCGGTTCTATACTCAATACCGCGTCCAACACGCCTTTGGAGGTTGGCCAATGGAGGGAGATCGTAACCGGCATCCAGGACGTAGCCCTTGCCAACGGGGGTATCCCGGTCATCTATGGGGTAGACCAGGTACACGGGGTAACCTATACGGTGGGCGGAACGCTTTATCCCCAGCAGATCGGGCTTGCGGCGACGTTCGATGCGGACCTGGTCAGGGAACTCGCCGCCGTTACGGCCTCGGAGAGCAGGGCGACCGGCGTCCCCTGGAACTTCGCCCCGGTACTGGACATGGGTCGCGACCAACGGTGGTCGAGGCAGTGGGAGACATTCGGGGAGGATACCTACCTGGTTTCCGTTCTGGGCAGGGCCGCCGTTGAGGGGTACCAGGGTCCCGACAGGGAGAGGATACCTTACAACAAGGTGGCGGCGTGCCTCAAACATTACATGGGATACGGCAGTTCTTTCTCCGGCAAAGACCGCACGCCGGCCTACATTCCGCTGAACGACCTGAAAGAACGGCACTTCGAGCCTTTCGCCGAGGCCGTGAGGGCCGGGGCATTGTCCGTGATGGTGAATTCGGGTATGATAAACGGTGTGCCCGTCCATGCGGACCACCAGTTGCTCACCGTATGGCTCAAAGAGGGTCTGGAATGGGACGGGATGATCGTTACCGACTGGGCCGATATAAACAACCTTTACACTCGGGACAAGGTTTGCTCGAGCAAAAAGGAAGCGGTCAAGATTGCGATCAATGCGGGTATCGATATGGCTATGATACCATACGAACTGAGTTTCTGCACATATCTTAAAGAACTTGTCGAAGAAGGCGAAGTTCCGATGGAACGCATCGACGATGCGGTAAGGCGAATACTAAGGCTCAAATACCGGCTCGGGCTTTTCGACGACCCCTACCCCAGCCATCAGACGCTGGAGGATTTTGCTTCTGCGCCGCACGAGGAACTTGCCAGGCAGGCGGCCCTGGAATCGATTACCCTATTGAAGAACAGCAACGGGCTATTGCCGCTGGATAAAGATACGAAAGTGCTTGTCGCCGGTCCGAATGCTAACAGTATGAGAAGCCTCAACGGCGGGTGGACATTGTCCTGGCAGGGCGAGAAAACCCCGCTTTACACTTCGGCCTACAATACCATCCTGGAAGCGGTCCGTATGATCGCCGGCGACTCCAACGTGAGATACGAACCCGGCATCACATATAAGGAGGGCGAACCTCCTACCACCGCCATCGCCTACTGGAAGGAGAACGAGCCGGAAATCGATAAAGCGGTTGCGGCCGCCCAATGGGCCGACTGTATCGTGCTTTGCCTCGGGGAGAATTCCTACTGCGAAACCCCGGGCAACCTGGACGACCTGACACTGTCGCCGGGCCAGATCGAACTGGCCCGGGCGCTGGGGGCGACCGGCAAACCTATCATACTGGTTCTCAACGAGGGCCGTCCACGTATAATCCACAGCATAGAGCCATTTGCCGATGCGGTGCTCCAGACCTACCTGCCGGGCAACTACGGTGGCGATGCCGTAGCCCGGGTCTTATACGGCGATGCAAACCCCTGCGGTAAGTTGCCCTACACGTACCCGCGTTATGTGAATTCGCTGATAACATACGACCATAAACCGAGCGAGAACCTGGATAAGATGCACGGGGCTTACGATTACGATGCGACGGTATCCGTTCAATGGCCTTTCGGTTACGGGTTGAGTTATACGACTTTCGAGTATTCCGACCTTACGGTATATCCCGAAGTATTCTCTCCCGACGACGAAATAACGGTAGAAGTGACGGTGACAAACACCGGTGAGCTTGCGGGTAAAGAGACGGTCATGGTATTTTCGACCGACCTTGTGGCTTCCATTACTCCTGACGTTAGCCGGTTAAGGTCTTTTAGGAAGATAGAACTCTCTCCCGGTGACAAGGAAAGTTTAACGTTCACCATTCCCGCCCGATGCCTTGCTTTCGTAGGCAGGGACGGCAACTGGATAGTCGAAGAGGGCGATTTTATCATAAGCTGCGGAGGAGATACCCGGAAAATCTATTGTAACGGGACTAAAGTCTTTTAACTTACAATCCGTTAACGCATGAGGCTCCCGGGCCGTGGCTATCGTTCCGGCCCGGGGGTTTATTTTCCGATATTACCTTTATTACACCAACGGACGACATTTATCACGAGTGGAGCATTTGTCCAAATAGGCTGCTCCCGGTTCAGGAAATCGGGAAATATTCTCCGGGGATTAATTTTTAGCGGCAAATAGTTTTTAAATAAGCTTTTTTACACTATTTTTGAAACCGCAAAACCGCAGGCCTGCGGGCTAAATAATTGGCTAACAGGTTTTTCGCAATTTTTGCACGGGATGTAGCGCAGTCCGGTTAGCGCGCGTCGTTCGGGACGATGAGGTCGCAGGTTCGAATCCTGTCATCCCGACAAAAGAATTTATAGCAGGGTCGTCTTTGACGACCTTTTTTATTAGCCTTATTTCTGTGTGCTTGCACATGCAGGAATAAGGCTAAATAAAATAACGAAGTGACTGCTATAAATTCTTTTAGCCAAGCCCCGCGCAGCGGTACAGGATCACGAAGTAATCCTGTAAATCACCTCCCCGGCACAGGAAACGTGACAACCGCTCGAGTTTCTTTCGGGCAAGCCCCGCGCAGCGGCACAGGATCACGAAGTCATCCTGTATAAATCAACTCCCCGGCACAGGAAACGTGACAACCGCTCGAGTTTCTTTCGGGCAAGCCCCGC
>JAJQED010000003.1:0-10671 GCA_021201825.1 Alistipes sp. | reverse complement strand
GCAGCGGCAAAGGATCACGAAGTAATCCACTACCACCACCAAAACAAAGGCCGGTCGATGACCGGCCTTTCTGAAATTGCTGTTATGAAATACGTTTATACGGCAAAGTCTCTCCCGCTACCGACAGCGAGGGCGGCGACCATGAGGAGTCCGTGCCCCAGCCATTGGCCGGGTCGTCCGTCAGGACGAATTTTATCTGTGCACCGTTCTTAAGGTCGTCATACGTGAAATATGTCTTTTCATGCAAGCGGCCGTTCAGGTATACCTCCTTAACGTATACGTTCTCCGAGGAATAATTCTCCGTATGGACTTCCACCAGCTTACCGTTGCCCAAGGTCATCGCGACATACGGCAGGGCCGGGGAACCTATATTGTAAATATTGCTCGACGGACAGGCGGGATAGAATCCCATGGCGTTGAAAATATACCATGCCGACATCTGGCCACAGTCGTCGTTTCCGCTCAGTGCGTAGGGGGTATTGCCGTAAAGATGGTCCATAACGTAACGGATTACCTGTTGGCCTTTCCACGGCTGTTGCACGTAATTGTAAAGGTAGAGTATCTGGTGGCAGGGTTCGTTTCCGTGCCAGTAAGCGCCGATACGGCCCTGGATATCGTGGGCGCCCGGGATGTCTTCCGGCAGGTCCATGGTGAACATGGCATCGAGCCGGTCGGTAAATATCTCCTTGCCGCCCATATCGTTGATGTAGCCCTGAACATCGTGCGGGACATACCATGTATATTGGTATGTGAAGCCCTCCGTAATATCGCCCCAGCCATGCACCGATCCGGGACCCGTGTAGGCGAGAGCATCGAACGGCGTACGCCAGTTACCCTCGCTGTCCCGGCCCCGCATAAACCCGCTTTCGGGATCGACCAGGTTTTGCCACGACTGGGCACGGTTCAGGAAATACTCGTAATCGGCCTGCCGGCCCAGCTTCTTTGCGGCCATGGCGATACAGTAATCGTCGTAGGCATATTCCAGCGTCTTGGAGACCGATTCGGCTTCCATGTCGAAAGGCACCCACCCCATCGCTGTATATTCCGGCAGGCAATCGTAATTGGGGTTCATGGCCGTTGTCTTTATAGCCTCGAATGCCCGGTCGTAGTCGAATCCGGGAACATCTTTTACGATGGCGTCGGCAATGACGGACACGGCATGGTAGCCGATCATGCACCAAGTCTCATTGCCGTAGAACGACCATATAGGCAGCATTTTCTCCACGCTTTGGTCGTAATGGGCCAGCATCGAATTTATCATATCGGCGTTACGGCCGGGTTCGATAAGGTTCAGCAGCGGATGGTGGGCGCGGTAGGTATCCCAGAGAGAGAAGACCGTATAGTTGGTGAAACATTCGGCCGTGTGTATATTCGAGTCGTGTGCGCGGTACCTCTTATCCGCGTCCTCGTAAATGAACGGGTGCAGGGCGGCATGGTATACCGAAGTATAGAAAGTCTCGAGCTGTTCGCGGGTACCCTCGGCCCGGAACTTGGCCAGCTGACCTACCCAAAGCCGCTCGCCCGCTTCTTTCAGCGACTGGAAACAGTGCCCGGACAACTCTTCCATATTCAGCCTGGCCCCCTCGGTACCGGTGGACGAGATCGCGACCTTGACTTCTATCTCTTCGCCCTCCGTCGTATCGAAATCGAACCAACCCATTATACCCGTACCGTATGCCACGCGGTCGGATCGGAACCGGCGGGTATTGTAGATCACCGGTTTGCCGTCCTGCATAAGACCCGAATCCTTGAACGGCTTAGAGAACTCGGCCGTGAAATAGACATAGCGTTCCGGACCCCAGCCGTTGACGAGCTTGAACCCGCTGATGGTCCTCTCGTCCTCGATCCGCAGCTGCGACCAGGCCGTCCTGAACCACAACACATGGTCCATATCCACCATTATGAAAGCCTGGGACGATTCCGGAAATGTAAGCCGGAAGATACCGGACCTTATACCTGAAGTCATCTCCGCCTTGACACCGTAATCCAGCAGGTCCACCCCGTAATAGTTCGGGGAAGCCCATTCCCGATCGTTCGAGTACCGCGAGCGGTAACCCGCATCCGGATCTTCGTGCGTCCCGGCCGTATATTTCTTTTCCCCGGTCCCCGGGATAAACAGGAAGTCCCCCAGGTCGGGTATCCCCGTACCGCTGAGATGCGTCAGGCTGAACCCCATGATGGTCATGTGGTCGTACTTATAACCCGCCGCAGCGTCGTAATAATCTATATCCGTGTCCGGGCTGATCTGGATCCCCCCGAACGGTATCTGGCTACCGGGGTAAACGTTACCGAAACCGGAAGTCCCCACGAATGGGTTGACATATTGCAAAAGTTCCATATCCCCGGCCGCAGTACCGCCGACGGTAGCCGTCCCGCCGTCACCGGAACAGGACGCAAGGAACAAAGAGGCCGTAATTATGGCCGTATTGATGATTCTCGACATAATTTAAGATGGGTTTTAACATTGAATAAGTTAGCACCGGGACCCGGCCGCCATCGCGGGTCCGTACGTATAGTCTTTCGACCTGTAAATATAACGATAAAAGCCGTTATTTCATACGCCGGAACACGGACGTTATATCCTCCATCCTGCCCCCGACTATCTTATAAAACCGTTGATTGGTTTGAGGACTGTCCAGTCCGCCGAGCCGGCTGACGTAGGGTCCCAACTTTATAAAGTCGAAATTGCCGGGATCGATCTCCCCGGCCAGTTGCTGCCGGCCGGAATACCATCCGGTTTTCAGCCGCCCGCCGGCAACCCGCCGGGTAAATGCGGCCAACCGATCCACCTCGCCCGGTTCGGCATCCCCGCCCATAAAACAAACGCAGGTCACCGAACCTGCGTAAATTTCCAGCAGTCCACCGAACAACCGCTCATCGAGCGGCTCTCCCGCCTGCTCCTGCAAATGGGGGCTGTGACACCCCGGGCATCCGTTTGGACACCCGGAGAGGTTCAACGCGAGCGTTACTTCCCCGGGTATCTCTTGGAAAACTATATCATAACTGGCCAGGCGTAGCATAGTGGCGTTGTGCCGCCTCTTTCTGGCGCGCCTGCGAGAAGTTGCTCACACGTTTCATATACCCTATAATGCGGGTCAGGTAATCCAGGTTCCCACTACCGCATTTGGGGCACTGCTTGAGGTTACGCTTGTCGATTGTCCCGCAGTCATTGCACACCGTATTGGGAACATTAAAAGTAAAGTAATTGCAACCCTCCTGCGTAGCGACTTTCAAAAGGTGCTGGTATTGCTCTTTACTCAGGTGTTCATCGAGATTCATATGTAGCGCAGAGCCTCCCGTGAGATGTTCGATATACTTATGCCCGTGCAGCCGGAATTTATCGACGATATTGGTTTTCTCGTCCTCCACAATATAGAAGTAACTATTGTAGCAATCCCGGTTGACCTTATACCCGTCCTTTTTGTCCCATTTGGCATGTTTCACCCCTACGTTTTCGGCCGGGATCATCTCGCAGTTGAACATCACCTCTTTGGTACGGTACTTTTTGTTGTAGGTTTCCACAATGCCCAATACCTCCTGCACGAAACGGGTATAATCCGGGTTGTCGCTGATCTCGATCCCGAGGAACTCGGCCGCCTCAACCAGCCCGTTCACCCCGATGGTCAGGTACTGCCGGGCAATATTGATATAGCCGGCATCGAACAGAGGAAGCATTCCCTTCTCGAGCATATACTTCAGGTTCTCGTTATATGCCAGCTGAACTTTATGCACCAAGTCCACCACCTCCTCGAGGAAGAACTGGTACGGAATGCCTTTCTTCACGGCATCCTGGATACACCGGTTCAGGTTGATGGTCAGCACGCTTTTCGACCCGGTGGACACCCCGCCGGCCCCGAGCGTATAGCTGAAACCGTTATCCTGGATCTCGTTACGCAAGCGGCAGCAGCTGCTCAGCGAATCCGCATTGTCACTCATATAGGTAAAGAACGAATGCCCCTCGGCATACATTTCGGCCGTAAAGTCTCCGTACTCCTTATCCTTGGCATACCCGTTCTCGGTAAGCAGGGCCATAGTCTCGACGGGGAACGTAAGGACAGTACGGGTACGCTCGGCATTGAACCATTTCATAAACCGCTTCTGCAACCAGCTCAACGACTCCCAATCCGGCTTGCTCCCGTCGGGGAAGACGAACTCCCCGAAAAGGCTTTCGAAATAATACTTGTCGTAGTAGGAAATATTCCAGAAGACCGCCTGGAAATTTCGTGCCCCCGTCGGCTGGTTGATCGAATAGACTATCTGCTCGAAATAATCGGTGATGACCTTATCCAGCGTCCTCTCTTTTTTGGAGAGGTCCACCACCTTGTCGGCCGACCTGAAATAATCCTGCCCGTACTCCAACCCGAGGAAATAATTCATATACATCAAAAACTCCGGTGTGGCACACGCCCCGCTGAGCATACTCGAAACCATGAACACCATGTTCACGAAACCGCCGCAAAAAGATTTCAGGTTGGTCGGCGCCTTGGAGTTCCCGCCGATGGAAAGCGTCCCGCTGATCAGCCACGGGTACATCGTGATGCTGGCGCAGTAATTGGCCAGGCTCGTTTCGTCGTTCTTGTAAATGAAATGACCGTAGAGCAGTTCGATATATTTGTCGGCCAGTTCCTTACCGTACATCTCTTTTATCCTGTCCGTTAAAAGACGGCGGTTGAGCCTGATAAAGTTGGACTTGGGAAGCTCGCCGATAAGGGTCGCCAGGTTCTTGTTCTCCACATTGGCGTTGGCGTCGTACTTACTGCCCGTTGCGGCATTGGTCGCATCGCAGTATTCCATAAGGAATTTCAGTTTGTCGGCCACCTCGCGGTCCTCGGTATGCTTTTGCCGGTACAACATATAGGACTTGGCCACATTGTAGTACCTCTCGGCCATAAGGGCTACTTCCACCTGGTTCTGTATCTCCTCCACCGTAGTGCCGTCCGTTACGCTGACCCGGCTCATAATATTAGTTATCACATCCTGCGTGGCAAAACTGCCGACCGACAGGAACGCCTTGGAAATGGCCCTCTGTATCTTTTCCGCCGAGAAAATTTCGCGGCTGCCGTCCCGTTTGATAATAAAAGTCTCCATGGGTAGTTCTTTAGTCGTTTACATTACTATATAGGGGTGCATTATTTCAACCGTAAGGGCCGCCGTTACGAGTTCAGCAGGAAAGTCGATGAAAACCCGGACAACCGTCCGGCAACCACCCCGCCGCTTTTCTCCCGAAAGCTCCGGAATAATACCGATGCGGCAGGTCTTCTGACTCGCCCGGCTGACGGCGCCTTCCCGCTCCATCGGGGGCAGTAGCAAAGATTGCCGGCAGTGTCACCCCGCAAAACGGGGATCGGGCTTACAGCTACGGGGATAGTCCCTGACTTTCACAGGATTCCCTTTTGATCCCAATGCCCCTCCGGGGGCGGGGAACCGCATCAGAAACAAAAGTACAGATTACCGTTTTGCCTTACATTACCGCCTCCGATTAGTTATTAACAACTTATTAAAGCCCCTGTACAACCTGTTAAAAGGGACCCTTTTACAAAATGTCGTTATATTTTTGAAGAGTTCACGCTATTGGGAGCGGCGGTAATTTTTCCTTAAACCCGCCTACGGTAATTCCGTGATCCCGGGCCGCTGCGCGGGATGACTTAAGATTCTAAGAAATCGCCTTGCAGGCAATCTATTTTATTTCACACGGCCTTGCAAATAAATTTGCCGTCCGTATAAAATAAAAATACCATCCTTGAGGATGGTATTTGTTTTCATCTTGTCGGGGTACCAGGATTATCTTCGCTTTGCTCGATTTTCCTGAGCGCCCTCCGCTGTTTGTCCAAATCAACAAAAGAAATTTCGCTAACGCCTCTTTAATTTCGTCCAACCAGCCTCCCATGCAAGAATAGGGCTGTTTTGCCAAAATTAAAATGCAGACACCAGGACTGCATTTCTTTTGTTGATTAAGTCGGGGTACCAGGATTCGAACCTGGGACCCCCTGCTCCCAAAGCAGGTGCGCTAACCGGACTGCGCTACACCCCGAACTATCTTACCGGCAAAACCACAGATCGATTCAATATGTGATTCACCACAGAGCGACAAAAGTAATACAAAAAAGGTTGCGGTGCAAGGTAACCTTATTTTAACCGTATGGACGGAACGTAAACTCATCCGGCTTGGAAGTTCTTTTCATACTACCGAAATAAATAATCAATAAATAAAGTTTAATTTTTATCCCAATAATACAATATTATAATATTTATTTCATATATTTAG
Organism: Alistipes sp.; assembly: GCA_021201825.1. Classification (GTDB taxonomy): domain Bacteria; phylum Bacteroidota; class Bacteroidia; order Bacteroidales; family Rikenellaceae; genus WRDF01. The sequence continues at coordinate 4,406 of JAJQED010000003.1, read as the reverse complement.
CCTATACTTATAACAGTTTTAGACTCGATTATAAGTTGTAAAGCCTACTTAACCCAACGGAATATGACAAAATTTGACGCATCCACTTCGAGGCTGACGCTTATTTTGCCCGCAAATGCGGTATTCAGCCTGCCGGTCCCGAAACATTTTCCATAGGAGTTCCCGGTTCTTTCGGCTCCGTAAACCGGATCAGATCTGTAACCTACCCGTTGCCATAATCGGCAACCGATATTGCTGTATGTTAAGATATTGGCGGTCAAAGCCATTGCCTTGGTTCTGTTTACGTATACCCGACTTTATTCAACTAAATCCATTTATCATGAAAAAGCTCCTGACAATCACATTTTTGTCTTGGTGTTTGCTATTGCTCACACCGACGGTTAAAGCCCAATACGATACCGGGACTGATGACGGTGTCGATGTTTTAAAGGCTTATTCGGTTACGATCCCACAGTCACCGGATGTAGCCGCAATGAATCGCTACGGTGAATTTCCGGTCGATATGTCGGTCGGTGTTCCTGAAATCTCTATTCCGTTATTCGAGATCGAATGCGGGGAGTTAACGGTTCCCATCAGTATTTCTTACCATATGGGAGGTATCAAGGTTGCCGACTTTGCAAGCAGTGTCGGGCTAGGATGGTCCCTTAACGCGGGGGGATCGATCTCCCGGTCCGTCCGGGGATTACCGGATGAGCTTCAATACGGCTTCTTAAAACCCAAAACATGGACCATGTATACATCATCTACTGGAACTTCCACGTATACGGCTCCATGGACTCCGGAACAATACCAGACCGTTATTGTTCCATCGACTGACCTGCAACGGGAGCGTCTTTTTGAATATCTCGAATTCCTGGCAAACCCCACTGGGATAAAAAATGAGGGAGGTATCGACGGGCAAAGCGACAATTATTACTATCAGGCACCCGGGATCAACGGCAGTTTCTTTTACAGGATGAACCGGACCCTTGTCCAATCCCCACAAACCGATAATTCGATCTCCTATTCGAACAACTCATATATTATTACATCCAACGACGGAACAATATTTACATTCGGAAAGGGAGAGTTTACCTCTGTTATACCCAATGGAGGTCAATCCTATCCATCGGCATGGCATTTAACGGAAATAACTTCAGCCGACGGTGTCGATAAAATCCAATTCAGTTATATATCCGGAAACTTCCGCGTTGTTAATGAATCGGCTACGGAAAGTGAGGGACCGGCGGTTGTAGGAGGCGCACATGTGCCTTACAAACAGGAAAAACCCACTTTAACGGGATCAAGTACTGTAACTACATCTCAACAATTTATCGATGAGATCAAGTATCGAGGCGGCTCCGTGAAATTCAATTACAGCTCGAGGTTAGATAACGGTGAATACCGTCTTATATCCATTGTTGCTAAAGACAATTCGGGGAGGCAAATCCGTAAAATCGAATTTACTCAGGATTATTTTATATCCGGCGGCACCTATGGTGACAGTGAAGCATGGAAAAAACACCGATTGCAGTTGAAAGGAGTTTCTATATACGGTACTGGAGACGACACAAAACCGGAAGTTTACGAGTTCGATTATTTTAAATCATATGATTTGCCTCCTTATGACCGGTATAACGGTTATTGCGGTCAGGATTACTGGGGATTCTATAACGGGGCAAACAAAAGTCTCAATAATATGATAGTCGGACCCGCAATAAGTATGATAGGAAACACAAATACACATCGTGCAAACCGAAAATCGAGTGAATCAAATATGCGCGCATGCATACTGACCCAAATAAAATACCCGACGGGAGGCTATACGGTATTTACTACCGAAGCGAACCGTGACGCCAACAATACCGTAGTAGGAGGTTTAAGGGTTAGTAAAATTACTTCCTATTCCGATAACGGCAAAATAGCTTTTACCCGTACGTACGAATATGAAGACCCGGTTTACCTGTACGAACCGAAAGAGATTGATTATACCTATGATATGTATGTCATTACCGGAAGACGTGACGTATTGAATCACAGACGATATTTTTATACGGAAGAACCGTTGGTCAATGTCAATCTCCATCGCGGAAGCGCCGTTATGTACCGAAAGGTAACCAGCTATTTGACCACAGACAATACTACGGGAAAACAAATAACCTACTACCGAACCCCGGAAAAATTCAATGCAGGTGGCATTTTCCCGACAATGGAATCGGTGCCGTGGACCTGCGGGAACGTAGAAAAGGAAGAATTTTATGCCACCGGCGCCGTTAATCCCGTTAAAATAAAAGAATATGGTATCGATTGTACGATAACATCTTCCCAAAACGGATTTATTTCACGGTCGAGCGTCATTCCCATATTTAGCGGCTTATTAGAAGGCGGACCGTTACCTCATGACGATATTTTCAGTTGTTATGTTGCCGGTTTTACTTCGGCACCTACCGGCCGCATTTATGTCCAAAATATAACGGAAACCGACTACGACCTCTCCGGAAAAGAATTGACACGAAAAAAAACCGATTACAACTACAGGGGCGATCTTATTACCGGGTTAAATTACCAGGGTAGCGACGGGGAATATCAACGGCTGGATTATGAATACCCGCACACAATAGCATCCAAGACATCCGTCCATAACACTATGGTTTCCCGGAATATGATCAACAAGACCCTCAAAACTATCCGCCGGGCCGGACAATGGGATCTGTCGGGCGGCACACCGGTTACCGTAAATACATCATTCATAGATTATCAACTTTTCAACGGGAACCTGATCAAACCTGCCCGGATAGATATCTCTTATAATGACCCCGACGTCGTAACAACCGAAATGACTTTCCTGCGTTACGACAGCTATGGGAATGTTTCAGAAGTAACCGGGAAAGACGGGACGCCGGTAGTTTATTTGTGGGGCTACATGGGTCGGTACCTGATTGCAGAACTCAGGAACGTGACTTACCAACAGGTAGCACAATACGTCAACCCGGAAACGATTGCAGCACGGACCGAACCTACTGCCGCAGAGTTCAGGACTATCGATAATTTACGGCAACAATTCCCGGAAGCATCCATCACCACTTTTAAATACTCCGATCATATCGGTATCGTGGAACAGACGGATCCGGCAGGGATAACCACCACTTTCACTTACGATCCCAAAGGCCGCCTTTCGGGGACTTTCGACCATAACGGGATGCAACTGTTTGAACATAGTTACGGCCTGGCCCGGTAAAAAAATCCCATTCAATTAACCTTAACATTCCATCGATATGAAAAAGATACTCACGGCGCTGTTATTTCTTGGTGTTTGCTATATATGTAGAGCGCAGGACTACGACTATTCTTACGATATATCCGTACTTGAACCTTTCGACAAAATATCCATGTCCGGAGACGGCAGAACAATAATTATCGAGTATACCTGGACGGGTCAATATTCGGTATCCCAGGTGACCACCTTGGCAAACAACTGTATCAAGGGCTCATCTGTTTTAACCCTGAGCGATGTGTCGGCTATCTATACCCCGTCATCAACCGGAGGTGATAGACCCGGCACTATCGATCCCCCAGAAGTTATCATCCCTCCCGGAGGGCTCAGTGCACTGATCCAGGAAAATGTCACTACCGGTTCCATCGCTTATTACATTAATCCAATACCCAATAACTGGGATAAAGACAGACGCTCTATTGCTTTTATCAGCAACGGCAAAGTCGTGTATACATCAATAGAACTCAATTCCTTGATATATAATATCATCGATCCCGGATTACGCTATTCGGGAGGCTCATATTATATAGAGCTTTCCGGTTGCGATTTTGGCAGAACCTATACGTTATATAAAGACGGTATCGAATTCCAATCGAAATTCCCACGATTGGATAATCTTATTTTCGAGGGTTCATTCGACAACCCCCAGGATGTAGCCGGAGTATATACCATCACCGGATTCGGGCAAACCATGAAAGGGCAGGTGGATATTGTCTATGCCGATTTTCTGGAAAAAGACAATGTGACCTATGCCGGATCTGTCGTGGAGCTTTCCAATAAAGGCGGCACCATCGACCTGGTCTGTAACAAAACTGCCGACCTGGATTTTTCTCTCCTTGATGAATATTGGGCATGGTACACCAAAAAGCTCAATATCCCCGTATCCATAGACATTCAACTTACCGAAGAGACTGCCCAAACTTATAAGTTCAAAATTACCTACGGTCCCAATACGGGCCCGGACCTGACAATTCCAATACCGTTCATTAAACAACAGGCTAACACCACCCAAGACCTGGTATTAATGCTCCCCGGCGGATTCCCACCCGACACCGATCCTACTGCCGGCACCAACTGGATCAAAACCAAAACGTTCATCGCTCCAAACCAGGTCGATTTCTATACCGACATAACATATTACGACGGCCTGGGT
>JAJQED010000021.1 GCA_021201825.1 Alistipes sp. | reverse complement strand
GGCCTCCCCGAAACAGCCTGACGGTCGGCCCGGGTGGCCGGGATGGTAGTAATCTTCAACAGGATATCCGGTATCAACCGGGTTTGCGTATCGTGATCGTTCGTGCGTCCGGGTCTTCGGACGAGGGCACGATATGGATCTCGAAAGTTCCGGGCGGAAGCAGCGCGGGAATTTTTTCGGGCCATTCGATAAGGCACGGGAACCCGCTGTAGAAATATTCCTCGGCGCCGAGATCGAGAGCTTCGGCGGGGTTATCGATACGGTAGAAATCGAAATGGTAGACCGGGGAACCGCAGGCGTCGCAGTAAGCGTTCACGATGGCAAAGGTAGGGCTGGTTACCGTGTCCTGCACCCCGAGGCACAGGGCTATTTCACGGATAAGGGTAGTCTTCCCGGCTCCCATAGGGCCGTAGAAAGCGGCCACGGGATACTGTGGTAACAGCCCGGCGACGGCCGACGCCGCCACTGGCAGTTCCGCCGGCGAATTTACAATGTATTCCAAAGTCTGCCCCACTCCCCTATCCTTTTTATTGATCACATCCGTTCGATTTGCGGCGAAGGTAATCAGATAGTTTTTACCGGGCAAAAATCCCGCGATATTGTTCTCCGTTTTTTGCTCTTTGGCCGACCCGGTGGAGCGAAACAATTCTGTCCGCCCCCCCTCTTGCCGGGCCCCCGGATATATAATTCTCTTAGCACATTCCCCCCTCCGCAGACGGGATCGCGAACCGGGCCGCTTTCCGGCCATCGGCCGGAATAAAGGATGAGATTGCTTCGGGCTTTCAGCCCTCGCAATGACGAAAGCGAAAGAAAGTAAATAACCTCCTATCCCGGCAAAGCCGGGAGTTATACGCCATTTTCGCCGGGGCAGGATTAAAGTCGTAAGAGGGAGATCACCCGAACTACCATGTAGTGAGGGAAGCTCCCGGAAGCGACGCCTGAACCCGGCGAGGCGGGGTCTTTTGCTCCACTTTTGGACAAGCAAAAGTGGAAAAGATATGAAAGGATGATGCGCAAGGCATTAACAATTATCATTGCCAGAAGCACCTCACGTCATTGCGATGAGCGCAGCGACGCGGAAATCTTAATTGGAAACATATTGATCGAGATTGCTTCACTGACGTTCGCAATGACGGAACGGGGAGGTTCGGAATGACGGAAAAAAGCGCCATTGAGAGCAAACAGAAACGTCATTGCGAGGAGCGAAGCGACGTGGCAATCTATTGCAGCCCTTACAGCTACTGCGAGCAAAGCACCGGAATCCTGCCCCCACCGCTTAACAGCACGATGAAAGTACTCCACGGCGAACTGATCCGCCATGGGCGGACCCGAGTGGTTTCACCTTTTGCCTGAACAACCAACGCCGCGGAGCAAAAGCCAAACAAGTTTGATCCTCCATCATTCTTTCGTTGGTTCATTAAACCTGCCAACCCACCGGGGTTGGTTCGGTTACGCCCCTTTGGGGTCCAGGACAATGAACGGGACTATCATCTCTTCCATCGAGATGCCGCCGTGCTGGAACGTATTGCGGTAGTAGCGGATAAACTGGTTGGTGTTGTGCGGGTAGACGAAGAAGTCGCGGTTATATGCAAAGACGTATGTGGATGTGATGTTGCTTTGCGGCAGCTGTATCTCTTCGGGCTTGGTCACCACGTACATCTCCTTAGGGTTATAGTTCAGGTTGCGGCCGGTTTTGTAACGCAGGTTGGTGGAGGTCTCGCGGTCCCCGACCACTTTGACGGGATTGTCCACCCGTATGGTTCCGTGGTCGGAGGTGATAATCACCTTGTGTCCCCGTTCGGAGAGCAGTTTAAGCAGGGTGAAGAGGTCCGAGTGTTCGAACCAGGAACGGGTCAGCGAGCGGAAAGCGGCTTCGTCTTCGGTGAGCTCGCGGATAATTTCCGTCTCTGTACGGGCATGGGAAAGGATATCGAGGAAGTTGTAGACGATCACCGAAAAATCGGCGTCGTATATGCGGTTGATATTGTCGATCAGTTTTCGGCCGGCTTCGGGGCGGACCAGCTTGTCGAACGTCATGCGGTAGTTCTTGCCGTTGGACTGCATCTGGCGGCGCAGGAAATCCTCTTCGTAAAGGTTCTTGCCCCCCTCTTCGTTGTCGTTCAGCCATTTGTCCGGGATGAGTTTGTCGATGGCAAGGGGCATCAGCCCGGCGAATATGGCGTTGCGGGCGTATTGGGTTGCCGTGGGCAGGATGGCACAGTAGAAGTCCTCCCTTTCCGTGTCATACCAGCCACGCAGGCAGCTGCTGATCGAGCGCCACTGGTCATAGCGGAAATTGTCGATCAGTAGCAGGGTGGTCTTACGGTTGGCGTCTGCGACGGGAAATATATTGTTGCGCATCAGGGTGTGCGACATGACCGGGGTGTCCGTGTCACGGTCGTTGATCCAGGCGGCGTAATTCTTACGGACGAACTTGGCGTACTCGTTATTGGCCTCGTTCTTCTGGTATGTAAGTATCTCTTTGATACTCTCGTCGTTGGATTCGGTCAGCTCTATCTCCCAGTTTACCAGTTTGCGGTAGACGTTACACCAGTCGGCGAAAGTGCCCGCATCGCCGAACGAGGTCGAGATGCGGCCGAATTCGGCGCGGTAGTCGGCCGTGGTCTGCTCGGTGACCAGCTGTTGGGAATGGACGTTCTTCTTGATCGAAAGGAGCACCTGGTTGGGGTTGACAGGCTTGATTATATAGTCGGCTATCTTGGAACCGATGGCCTTGTCCATGATGTTCTCTTCCTCGCTCTTGGTGACCATGATAACCGGCGTGGTGGGCTGCACCTCCTTGATGGCGGGCAGGGTTTCCAGGCCGGTCATGCCGGGCATCATCTCGTCGAGGATTATCAGATCGAACGGGGTCTGGCGGGCGAGCTCCACCGCATCGTAGCCGTTGTTGCAGGATTCGACCTCGTATCCTTTCTGTTCCAGGAATAAAATATGCGGTCTCAGCAGGTCGATCTCGTCGTCCACCCAAAGTATTTTCGCTCCGTTCATATCGGGAATTTTTGCAAATTTAATCAATTCGGGCGGAGTCTCCGCCCACTGGCTTAACGCATCCAGTGCAATAATATTGCCCCCCTGCCGGGCGGCCCGGGGGTAAGGGGCGGCGACGGCGGGTTTTTATCAAAAAACGATACCTGCACGACGGTGGTTGCTGAAAATAAAAAACTTAAAAAATAGGGGAGCCCGTGTAAGATAACAAAATAAATATGTTATATTTGCACTCCTGTTTGTGGTAAAACCTATTTAAAACTGTTAAAGATATGACAAAGGCTGATCTTGTAAACGAGATTTCGAAGAGTACCGGCGTGGAGAAGGCACAGGTACAGCAGATTATCGAGTCGTTCATGGAGAACATCAAGGAATCCATGATCAACCAGAACAACGTATACCTCCGTGGTTTCGGGAGTTTCATCATAAAGAGGCGCGCGCAGAAGGTTGCCCGCAACATTTCGAAGAACACCACCATCACCATCCCCGCGCACAACATCCCGGCTTTCAAACCGGCCAAGAGTTTCGCGGCCAAGGTGAAAGGTGGCAAGTAATAACCATCAACAGAAGAGATTATGCCAAGCGGTAAAAAGAGAAAAGGGCATAAAATGGCTACCCATAAGAGGAAGAAACGCCTCCGCAAGAACAGGCACAAGAAGAAAAAATAGGTAGTTTTTTAATGTTCTCAAGTAAATAATAAACCTGAAGAGCCGCTCAGTTCTTTGGGTTTATTTGGTTTTGTACGGCGGCCGCATTTGGCGCCTGTGAAGAGAGGAATGAACAAGGAACTGATAATCAACGTAACGTCCAACGAAATAACCATCGCCCTTCTCGAGGACAAGAAGCTCGTGGAGCTCAGCAAGGAGAAGTGCAAGACGGGTTATACCGTTGGCGATATCTACCTGGGTAAGGTACGCAAGATAATGCCCGGGCTGAACGCGGCCTTTATAAACATAGGGTACGAGAAAGACGCCTTTATCCATTATCTGGACCTGGGGCCCAATTTCAACACCCTGCACAAGCTCACCCAGTCGCTCACTTCGGGCAAACGCACGCCCAAGTTCGAGAACCTAAAGTTCGAGCCGCAGATCGGCAAGACGGGCAAGATATCGGCGTGCATCTCGTCCGGGCAGCCCATTGTCGTTCAGATCGCCAAGGAGGCCATTTCCACCAAAGGACCCAGGCTAACGTCCGACATATCGCTTGCCGGACGGCATGTGGTGTTGATACCGTTCTCGAACAAGGTGTCCGTGTCGCAGAAGATACGGTCCAACGAGGAACGTAAGCGCCTGAAGCGGATCGCCGACCAGGTATTGCCGCGCAACTACGGGGTCATAATCCGCACGGCGGCGGCCGGTAAGGACGAGGCCGACATTACGGCCGATATCCAGTCGCTGATCGACCGGTGGGAGAACGCCCTGCGCAAGGTGCGCCAGAGCGAGCCGCCCGCCCAGCTGCTCAACGAGCTGAACCGCGCCACGACCATTATCAGGGACCTGCTCAGCGGCGAGTTCAGCGCCATCCATATCGACGACAAGGCGATGTACGAGGAGGTGCGCGATTATATAAAACAGATCGCCCCCGAAAAGCAACGCATCGTAAGGCATTACAAGGGATCTGTCCCGATCTTCGATAATTTCGACATTTCCAAGCAGATACAGGGGCTTTTCTCCAAATACGTATCCCTGAAAAAGGGTGCTTACCTGATCATCGAACATACGGAGGCCATGCACGTTATCGACGTGAACAGCGGCAACCGGGCCAAGGTGGACGACGACCAGGAGCGTACGGCGATGAACGTCAACCTGGCGGCGGCGCAGGAGATCGCCCGCCAGCTGCGGCTGAGGGATATGGGGGGCATTATCGTAGTGGACTTTATCGACCTGCACAAGGGTGATAACCGCCAGGCCCTATACGAGCATATGCAGAAGCTGATGGCCGAGGACCGCGCGCGGCATACTATACTGCCGCTGTCCAAGTTCGGCCTTATGCAGATCACGCGCCAGAGAGTCCGTCCGGAGGCTATCAACGAGGTGTCGGAATCGTGTCCTACCTGCAACGGCACGGGCACTATCACCCCTACCGTGATGCTCGACCGTCAGATCGAGAACCAGGTGGCCTACTACGTCACCGACCGTGGCCTGCACTATATCAAACTGAGGGTCAGCCCCATCGTGGCGTCCTACCTTAAAAAGGGATTGTTCTCGCTGCGGGCCAAATGGCAGTTCAAATACAAATGCCGCATCAAGGTCGTGTCCGACCCGTCGATCGGGTTCGTGGAGACGCGCTTCTATGACCGTAAGGATACGGAACTGACATAGGTTTCGCTGAAGATATTTCCCGTGACCGGTGGATCACGGGAAAGGACCGGGACTGCACAGGCCCGGTCCTTTTTTTATAGTAAAACGGGTAGTCTAAGCCAACATATTACCCGATAAGCCGGTGATGCGTACCGACCGGTTTCGGCCGCCGGTTGTAATAAATAAGGGAATACGGTCCCCGTCATTGCGAACCCTTGCAATGCCGTCCCTGCTAATTCTCGTTATTGCGAACGTTAGTGAAGCAATCTCTTTCTTTCCTCGTCATTGCGAGGGCTGAAAGCCCGAAGCAATCTCGGTCCTTTCATTTCTTTTCCACTTTTGCTTGTCCAAAAGTGGAGCAAAAGACACCGCCTCGCCGGGGTCAGGCGTCGCTCCCGGGAGCTTCCCTCACTACATGGTAGTTCGGGTGATCTCCCTCCTGCGACTTTAATCCTGCCCCGGCGAAAATGGCGGATAATTCCCGGCTCTGCCGGGAGATGAGATTCCATTTCCATTTAGATTGCCGCGTCGCTTCGCTCCTCGCAATGACGTGTCTGTATTTACTCTTTGGTTATTGTAAACCCGTGGCAATGCCGTCCCGCCTCATTCCCGTCATTGCGAACGCAGTGAAGCAATCTATTTCTTTATTCCGGCCGACGGCCGGAAAACCAAAAGCAGAAAACTTCTACTTTCTTTCCCCGGCTTTTTATCCGGAATTAATAAGTGTGCGAGCGATCACCCGTCCTGTGCCATATTAGGCCCGGAAGTTGCCGCTTTGATACAGTATTGAACAATTTATATTATTTTCGCCCGATGCTCCCCGAGAATATTGACAAACTGATAAGGTCACAGGAGGGTTACCGCGAACTGGTGCGTACCTGGGACAAGTTCGAGACGGTCTACCTGTCGTCCCTGACAGGGTCGGCGTACGCCATGACGGCGGCGGCGGCCATCAGGGAGAGGGGTGGGTTGCATATCCTGGTTACCGAGGACCGCGATACGGCGGCCTACCTGAGCAACGACCTCTACGCCCTGCTCGACCCGGACCGGGTGATGTTCTTCCCGACCGGGTATAAACGCTCCATACAGTACGGGCAGGAAGACCCCTCGGGTATCATCCAGCGGACCGCCGCCCTCAGCGCGATACGCAACCTTACGGAGGGCTACCTTGCGATCTGTACATGGCCCGAGGCGCTGCTGGAAAAGGTGACGGCGATGGAACAGCTTCAGCGCAACACCCTCGAGGTGGGCGTGGGCGAGAATCTCTCTATTGGGTTTATGGAACAGACCCTCGGGGAGTACGGGTTCGAGAAAGTGGATTTCGTTTACGAGCCGGGGCAGTATTCGGTGCGGGGCGGGATCGTCGATGTCTTTTCGTTCTCGGAGAACGTGCCATACCGGTTGGACTTTTTCGGGGACGAGATCGATTCGATACGCACGTTCGAGTTGGCCTCCCAGCTTTCGGTGGACAAGATGGACAGGGTACAGATCGTCCCCAACCTCAAGAGCGGCAAGCTGGCCGGCGAGCGGGTGTCGTTCGCCACTTTCGCCGGAAATGCGACCTACTGGATCGACGACCTGGATTATACCCTGAAGCGGTTTGCCGACGTGCGCACGAAGATACTCAAGGAGCTGGACGAGCCGGCCCGGATCGACAACATGGTGACCGGCCCGACGAGTTTCGCACAGGAAACGGCCAAGCTTAAGATGCTGGTGCGTCGCATACCGTCAAAGGAGCGGATGAGCGAATCGGAGATACCATTCGGCACCGCCCCACAGCCCTCGTTCAACAAGCAGTTCGAGCTGCTGGCCGACGATATCGAGCGCAATGCGGACGAGGGGTACACCGTATATATAATGTCCGAGAACAAGGCCCAGGCGGAGCGGCTGCGCAATATTTTCAATTCGATGGGCAGGCAGGATGTGGTCTTCCATCCGCTGTCGATCACCCTGCACGAGGGTTTCGTGAGCCGCCAGATGCGGGCCTGTTTCTACACGGACCACCAGATATTCGACCGTTACCACCGCTACCGCCTCAAGCGGGAGGTGGACCGCAGTGAGGCGCTCACCGTCGCCGAGCTGAATAACCTCAAGGTGGGCGACTATGTGGTGCATATCGACCACGGTGTTGGCAAGTTCGGGGGGCTGGTCAAATCGACCGAGAACGGCCGGGTGCAGGAGGCCGTCAAGCTGGTCTACCGGGACAACGACGTACTTCTGGTCAACGTCCATGCCCTGCACCGCATAGCCCGGTACAAGGACCGGGACAGCGACCCGCCGCGGATATACAAGCTCGGTTCCGGCGCATGGCAGCGGATGAAAGCCGCTACGAAAAAAGCCGTAAAGGATATCGCCCGGGAGCTTATCGCGCTCTATGCGCGACGCAAGGCTACACCCGGCTTTGCATTCTCGCCGGACAATTACCTCCAGCAGGAACTCGAGGCCTCGTTTATTTACGAAGATACGCCCGACCAGGAGAAGGCGACTGAGGCGGTGAAAAACGACATGGAGAGCCCACAGCCCATGGACAGGCTGGTGTGCGGCGACGTTGGGTTCGGCAAGACCGAGGTCGCCATACGGGCGGCTTTCAAGGCGGTGAACGACTCTAAGCAGGTAGCCGTGCTGGTACCCACTACCATCCTGTCCCTGCAGCATTACCGCACGTTTAGCGAGCGGCTCAAGGACTTCCCCGTGCGCGTTGAACACCTCAGCCGCACCAAGAGCGCCAAGGAGACCCGGCAGGTAATGGAAGACCTTGCCGCCGGGAAGATCGACATACTTATCGGCACGCAGAAGATATTGGGCAAGGAGGTCAAATTCAAGGATCTTGGCCTGCTGGTCATAGATGAGGAGCAGAAGTTCGGGGTATCGGCAAAGGAAAAACTGCGCCAGATGAGCGTGAGCGTGGATACCCTCACCCTGACCGCAACACCTATCCCGCGCACCCTGCAGTTCTCCCTGATGGGTTCGCGCGACCTGTCGGTAATCACCACCCCGCCGCCCAACCGCCAGCCGATCGCCACCGAATCGCACACTTTCAGCGAAGATATCATCCGGGAGGCCATAGAGTTCGAGCTGGCCCGACACGGGCAGGTCTACTTCGTGCACAACCGGGTGGAGGATATTAAGAATATCGAGGGCATGGTGCAGAGACTCGTCCCGGGGGTTCGCACCGTGGTCGGCCACGGGCAGATGAACGGACAGGAACTCGAGAAGCGGGTCATGGACTTTATCTACGGCGAGTACGACGTGATGATCGCAACGACCATCGTCGAGAACGGCATCGACATTCCCAACGCCAACACGATCATAATAAACAACGCCCAGAACTTCGGCCTAAGCGACCTGCACCAGCTGCGTGGCCGGGTCGGGCGGTCAAACCGCAAGGCCTACTGCTATCTGCTCTCGCCGCCCGACGAGATGCTCTCGAGCGATTCGCGCAGGCGGCTGCGGGCGCTGGAGGAGTTCTCGGACCTGGGGTCGGGGTTCAACATCGCCATGCAGGACTTGGATATACGTGGCGCCGGCAACCTGCTGGGGGCCGAGCAGAGCGGCTTTATCGCCGACATCGGCTTCGAGACCTACCAGAAGATCCTCAACGAGGCCATGGAGGAACTGCACAGCGAGGGGCTGGTCGGCGATAGCACCCAACAGGCGGCGGACGGAATGCCGGACCAGGCGGCTTTCCCCGGGATGAACCGGCAGGTGCTATATATCCACGACGCCCATATCGACACCGATACCGAGGCCCTGATCCCCGACAGCTACGTTTCCCAGAGCGCCGAGAAACTGAGGCTCTACCGGGAGCTGGACAATATCACCGAGGAGGAAAAACTGCAGGAGTTCGCGGCCAAACTGACAGACCGTTTCGGGCCGCTGCCGGATGCCGTGCGGGAACTGTTCGACGTGGTGCGCCTGCGCTGGGTGATGCTCCGGCTCGGTTTCGAGAGCGCTAAGCTAAAGAACGGCCTGCTGATACTGCGCTTTATTTCGGACCAGCAATCCAAATACTACGAAACCCCGCTGTTCCGGGCCATAATGCAGTATATACTGGACCATCCGAAAAATTTTGTACTGCGGCAGAACAATAATAAGCTGGGTTTGACAGTTAGAGCAATAAAGGACGTGGCGGCGGCCGTGGCAAGCCTCTCCGTAATGGAGCAGGCGGTCGGCCCGGCACAGGAACCCGCCCGGCAGGGATAACCCCGCCCGGATGCGGGATGGAAGCCTGCCCCGTATGCGGGACGGCAGCCTGTCCCGGAAGTGAAGAAACAGTACCGGATGAAAAAACTAAACCTCGCAGTCGACATAGGCAATACGCTGTCCAAGGCGGCCGTTTTCGAGGACGGGCAGGCGGTCGAAACGTTCAGGGGCGGTTCTGCGGACGTGGAGTTCCTTACCGACATTATTGCCGCATACCCGGGAATGGATTCCGCCATATATGTCTCTTCGCGTGGCAAGGTCCCCGAAATAGAACGGTACCTGAGTGAAAATGTCCGGCGGCTTGTCAAATTCGGCCCCGGCGTCCCCATACCCATCCGTAACCTCTACCGCACACCCGACACCCTTGGCAGCGACCGCCTGGCGGCCGCCGTCGGGGCTCATGCCCTTTACCCTGGCTCCAACGTGCTGATCGCCGATTTCGGTACCGCCATAACGTTCGACGTGGTGACGGCGGCCGGAGAGTTCCTCGGGGGCAACATCTCCCCGGGGTTGTCCACGCGCCTGCGGGCCATGCACGATTATACCGGGCGCCTGCCGCTCGTCGAAAAAGACGGGGAGGTGGAATTTACCGGCACCTCGTCCGAGACTGCCCTGCGCAGCGGCGCGGTCAACGGCATCGTCTACGAGACAGAGGGATACATCTGCCGGCTGGCCGGGATGTACGACCCGCTCAGGATTATTTTTACCGGGGGTGATTCGGATTTCTTTGCTAAGAGAGTAAAAAATACGATATTTGCAACCTATGACCTTGTGGTTTACGGGCTAAACAGAATTTTGGAGTATAATGCAGATTAGAAAAGCAGTCTTATTCACCGTCGCAGGCGCACTTTTGCTTCCGCTCACGATCAAAGCACAGAAAAGCAGTATCAACACATTTTCCCCCTACACGCTCTACGGAGTGGGCGGGCTCTCGACCCAGGGTACGGCCAACCTGCGCTCGATGGGGGGGATAGGCGTCGGCTACAGGGATTCCCGCTGGATAGACCCGTTCATGGTGACTTTCAACTACCTCAACCCCGCCTCATACAGCGCCGTGCCGCAGATGTCGTTCGTCTTCAATTTCGAACTGGAGGGTGAGAACTTCTACCTCAGCGACGGCCAGCGCAAAACCAGCTACAATACTTTCAACGTCCGCGACATAGGTTTCGTTCTGCCGATCGCCCGCAATTTCGGGATGGGCTTTTCGCTCACGCCTTACAGCAGTATCGGGTACAAGATGGAGACCCGTATCGACGACGACGAGATAGTGGCCAACATCGGCGACGTATGGAAGAAATATTCCGGGAGCGGCGATATCAACCAGTTCAAACTGGGACTGGGATACCAGTTGTTCAAGAACTTTTCCGTCGGGGTGGATGCTATTTACTACCACGGTTACCTGGACCGGGTGCAGAATATCACCATCGAGAGCATTACCGGCGGCGGCGGCTACGGCGACACGCAGGCACACATGAGCGAGAAAGTTTCGCGCTTTATGATGATGGCCGGGATGCAGTACAGCGCCATAAACAAGCCCGAACGGTCGCTCACTTTCGGGGCTACGTACAACCTCGGGGGCAAACTCAACTCGACATACAAGCAATACGTCCCGTCGGATTACTACGGCTCGGACACAACTTTCCTTGCTTTCCGCACGTCGGACGTCTCGCTGCCCAACAAGATCGCGGTAGGGGTCTATTACCAGACTTATAAGGTGGGCCTCGGGGTGGACTACAGTTTTTCGGACTGGGGAAGCCGCAACCGGGGTTACAGCTCGGCCATCTCGGGCGGCGGATACGCACGCTACAAAAATACCAACACCGTAAGCGCCGGGGTGGAACTCACGCCCAACCGCTTCGAGGCGCGTAAATATATGAAACGCGTCAGCTACCGCGCGGGGGTCCGTTACGAACAGGATTATATGACCTATAACGGCAACACGGTGGATACCAAGGCCGTCACTTTCGGGGTGGGCGTCCCCATCCGGCTCGGTATGCCGTCCAAGCTCAACCTGGGGCTGGAATACGGCCAGAAAGGCAAGACGGGCGGCAATATGGTCAAGGCCAACTACTTCAAATTCTCCATCGGGCTGATGCTCTTCGGCGAGGACTACTGGTTCTACAAGCAGAAATACGATTAGGGGGTATTGCATTGTTATAGGGATTTTTAGTAACTTTGCACGGATGGCTTAAAGTTTGAACTGGCATTACGGGTGCGCCCCGGCCGGTGCGGGCGGCGAGCCGTCCCGAAACCGGGCAACTGCGCCGGACCCAAAAAACACTGCTCTGAAAATGGAAAATCTATTTAGGAAACTGACACTTACGCTTGCCGTTACGGTGTGCGCTATCGCCGCATACGGCCAGCAGGATTTCGGCCCCAAGTGGGGCGCAGATCCCGCAGAACGGGAGGACAACGTAAAAAAATACAACTTCTTCCGTGATGCCTACAACAACAAGGAATACGACGAGGCGCTGACCTACCTGCCCGAACTCCTGGAGAAAGCCCCGGAGGGTACGCAGAACCTCTACATTTACGGTATCAATATCTACAAGGACAAGATCCTGAAATCCACCTCGCTGGCCGATAAGAACAGCTATGTGGACGAGCTGATGAAGCTCTACGACATGCGTTCGCAGTATTTCGGCAGCGACCCGCAGCGCGGCACGCCCTACATCCTGGCCAACAAGGCGAACGACTACGCTTCGTTCAAACCGGCCGACCGGGAGAACGTGATCCGTTATTATCAGGAGGCTCTCGAGGCTAACGGCGAAAGCGCGGAGCCGGATTTCGTAATACTTTATTTCAACGAACTTACCAACGACTATAAGGACGACCTGATAGAGGCCGACGAATATATGGCCGAGTACGATAAGCTCGAGGCCCTGTTCAACCTGCCGCACAATTCCGGTGCGGCCGGCCAGAAGAACACCCTGGAGGCGCTCTTCATCTCGAGCGGCGCGGCCAACTGCGAAAACATCGAGCGGCTGTTCGCCGACCGGGTGAACAACGATCCCGACGTGGAGACGCTCGAAAAGGCCGTGATGCTGCTTGCCAGGGGCAAGTGCGACAGCGACTTCTACGGAATTGTGGGTGATAAGCTCTACGCGCAGAAGCCGACCACATGGCTGGCCATGAACCTTGCGGATTATTACGACGCCAAAGGGGAGGCTACCCGCTCGCTGGAATACCTCAACGCGGCAATTGCCAACGAAGACGATCCCGAGCAGAGGCTCAACCTGGCGATCCGTATCTCCGGGTCGGAACTCGAAGCGGGCAATGCGCGCAGCGCGGCCGACTTCGCCCGTCAGGCCATCAACCAGAATCCAGAGAGCGGCCTTGCCTATTTCTTCCTCGGGCAGGCTTATGCCGTAGGTGCGAACCAGTGCTCCGGTTTCGACCGCCAGGCGGCATACTGGGTAGTTTACGATACGCTGGCCAAGGCCAAGAGCCTACTGGGTAACGATACGTCGCAGGTAGGTAATATCGACTCGCAGATGGCGCGTATCCGGGCCAACTTCCCCACGCAGGAAGAGTGCTTCTTCCGTGGTTTGGAAAACGGCCAGAGCTACACGGTGCGCTGTGGCTGGGTCGGCGGCTCCACTACCGTAAGGTACAGGTAGGGGACAAGTCTTTACCGCTGTGACCCGGTAAGACACCTCACGCTCAGATGACGACCGACAAACGAAATATCATATCCTATATCAGAACGGCACTCCTTGCAGCAGGGAGTGCTTTCTGCATTTTTGCCTGCGGGCGCGGTGCTGCGGAGGAAGAGGATACCAGCGAGGGGCTGCTAACCCAGGAAGCTTTCAACCTGACGATAATCGAAAGCACCAACGGGGTGCGCTCGACCCGCTTCGAAACCCCGCTGATGGAGACCTACGAATATGCCCGCGAGCCTTACCGCGAATTCCGCAAGGGGGTGACGGTCATCAGCTATAATTCGGACACGGGCGAAGTGGAATCTACCCTGGTGGCGGATTACGCCATACAGTTCCTCAACCAGGAGCTGTGGGAGGCCAAGGGCAACGTGGTAGCCACCAACGCACAGGGCCATAAACTGGAGACCCAGCAGCTGTTCTGGAACCAGAAGACGGGCCGTATATACTCCAATATCGACTCCAAGATAACACAGGACGGAGGGGAAGCTATCGGCGTGGGATTCGAATCCGACGAGCAGTTCACCGACTGGGAGTTCCGCCGCCCGCGCGGAACCATAGATGTGGACGTCGAATCGACCAAGACTCCCGGAGAGGGCTATCAGGGCGACGGGCCGGACGGTACATTCACGTATCCGGAAGATACCGACGGGGCCGGTGATCCCGGCGCCACTCCGGAAGAAGCCGCTCTTTCAGAGAGCTCGCAACCCACGAATCCGCAACCCGAACCCGAACCGGCCGCCCCGGCTCCGCCCGTCGTTACCGGACCGTCGGAAGACCGGCCCCGCAGGACCCCCTCGCGGCTGAAATCGACCGAGAGGGAGGAGTTCAGGCTGGCGGAAGAAGACCCCGACAAACCGGACACGGAAAGTCCGGCGGAATAATTGTTTATCGACAGCAGATGTTTTCCGTAGCGGTCATAATAATCACCACCCTCGTTTTTTCGGCGTTCTTCTCCGGAATGGAGATCGCGTTCGTTTCCTCCAACAAGCTCAAACTGGAGATCGAAAAGAAAAAAAGCCGCTCCTATAACCATATCATCGACGTCTTCCTCAAAGACCCGGGCCAGTACATCACAACCATACTCGTCGGGAACAACATCGCCCTTGTGATCTACTCCATGTCGATGTCGACCCTGCTGAACCACCTGGCCGCCCGTTACGGCATCGATACGGGCCAAAGCTCGGTGCTGGTGGAAACCCTGATATCGACGGTGGTGATAATCTTCACGGCGGAATTCGTACCCAAAGCCATGTTCCGTGGCAACCCCAATTTCTTCCTGAAACTCTTTGCGGTCCCCGTATACCTGTTCTACCTTATCCTCTACCCCATTGCCAAGTTCACCACCTGGCTCGCCCAGATCATCCTGCGCCTGTTCGGCCTGAACGTCCGGCCGGGCCAGACCATCAAAGGCTTCGACCGTGTGGACCTGGAACACCTGCTGGAAGAATCCAACCCCAACGAACAGCAGGAATCGGAAGAGAACGAGATAAAACTGCTGCGCAACGCCCTGGATTTCTCGGACCTGCTGGTCCGTGACTGCATGGTCCACCGGGTGGATATCGAAGCCGTCGACATACTCTGCTCCATTGAAGAGCTTACCCGCAAGTTCATCGACACCCATTACTCCCGAATATTCGTCTACGACGGCTCAATAGACAACATTATAGGCTACGTGAACACCAAGAGCCTGTTCACCTCCCCGGCCTCGATACAGGAAGTGCTGATGGACGTGGACTTCGTTCCCGAAAGCCTCTCGGCCCAGAAACTTCTCTCCAAACTGATCAAGAACAAACGTGCCATAGCGGTCGTGATAGACGAGTACGGCGGCACGGCAGGAATAGTCTCGATGGAAGACGTGCTGGAAGAAATATTCGGCGAAATAGAAGACGAACACGACGCGCCCGACCTTGTCGAAAAAGTTACCCCCTCCGGCGAATACATCCTGTCCTGCCGCCTTGAAGTCGACTACCTCAACCAAAAATACGCCCTGGGAATCCCCGAATCCGACGAATACGACACCCTGGCCGGATACATAATCTACTTCTACGAAAGTATCCCCGCCCGTGGCGAACTCATCACCCGTGACGGCCTCGAAATCCGAATCCTCCGAACAAACGGCTCCAAACTCGAACTGGCCCGAATCAGTAAACAATAACACCCCATCCCCCGGGGATTACCCCAATATTTTCTTCGTTCTTTCTTGTAAGAAAGAACCAAAGAACTTTTGGAGATACTACGTATCTCATGATTTTCTCAGTTAATAAAGGAGGGGCACGGACAAGCCGTTGGCTTGGTGCCCCTCCTTTATTAACTGACAGTAGCAGGAAACGAAGTTTCCAGAAGGGTTTTCTGGTTCTCTTTTGCAAAAGAGAACAAAAATATAGGAATAACTCCCGGGTGGTGTGGTGGGTTATTTATGACGGGATTTGAGTTCGTGTTCGATATCGGTTATTGAGCAGTTCATTTGTTCGAGGAGGACAAGGAGGTGGTATACGAGGTCGGAGGCTTCGTATAGGAAAGCGTCGCGGTTTCCGGCGACGGCTTCGATGACGGTTTCGACGGCTTCTTCGCCGACTTTCTGGGCTATTTTGTTGACCCCTTTGGTGAACAGTTTTGTGGTGTAGGACCCGTCGGGCATTTCGGCATGGCGGCGGCGTATCACGTCTCCGAGACGGCGGATAAAGCCTTCGGCGTCGGCATCCCCGGCAGGCCGGCTTTCACCGACTGTATTAAGCGTATCGGTAAAGCACGATACCGTACCGTTATGGCAGGCCGGGCCGTGCGGACGCACACGTATCAGCAGCGTATCGTTGTCGCAGTCGGTCATTACGGAAACCACGTCCAGGTAATTACCGCTCGTCTCGCCCTTGGTCCATAGCCGTTGTTTGGTGCGACTGAAAAAGGTCACCCGGCCGCTCTCCAGAGTACGCTCCAACGCCTCCCGGTCCATATAGCCCACCATCAATACACGCAAGGTCACGTCGTCCTGTATGACTGCAGGAACCAATCCGTCGCTGCCTTTACTGACATCGAACAAGCTAAAATCTATGTTACTCATAATATTTACTGATTATTGTTTGTTATTTTTTCCTTTCTCCTTTCACCGGGATAGCCAGTTTCTCACTACGAAACATCCGCATGTTCCTTCCGGAAGAACCACAATACCGCTCATGCCAGGGGCCTTATCGGGATCTTCTGTTGTGCGAGGTACTCTTTTAGTATCGGTATCGGTATTTCGTTATAGTGGAAAATGCTGGCGGCCAGTGCGGCATCGGCTTTTCCGGCAGTGAGCACTTGGGCGATATGTTCTGCCGTTCCGGCGCCTCCGGAGGCTATTACCGGAATGGAGAGCTGGTCACTCAGGCGGGCATAGACGTCACAGGGGTATCCGTTCTTGGTGCCGTCGTGGTCCATGGAGGTGAACAGTATTTCTCCCGCTCCACGGCGTTGGGCTTCTGCGGCCCAGGTGTATAGTTCGCGGTCCGTGACTCGGCTGCCGCCATGGGTGGTGACGCGCCACGTGCCGTCCACACATGCGGCGTCGATGGCCACCACGACAAATTGGGTGCCGTATTTGGAGGCGATGCCGTCTATCAGGGAGGGGTCGCGGACCGCGGCGCTGTTGACCGTCACTTTGTCGGCACCGGCCTTGAGCAGGTTCCCCGCATCTTCTACGGATGCTATGCCGCCGCCAACCGTGAACGGGATGTCGATCTGCTCGGCGATCCGCTCTACCAGTTGCGCGAACGTCTTGCGCCCCTCGAGCGTAGCGCTGATGTCGAGGTAGACCAGTTCGTCGGCACCCTCGGCGGCATATTTGCGGCCCAGCTCTACCGGGTCGCCGACATTCTTCAGCCCCAGGAAATTTATCCCCTTTACCGTCGCACCGTCCTTGATATCCAGGCACGGTATTATCCTTTTAGCTAACATATTGCGTTGCCGTTTATGAAATCCGTAATATCGCCAAGAGTGACCCGGCCCTCGTAGAACGCTTTGCCGAGGATGACCGAGCGCATTCCCGCCGCATCGAGCCGCCGGATATCGTCCATGCCGGAGATGCCGCCGCTCACCGTGACGTTGACTTCGGGGAATACCGTCAGCAATTCCCCATACAGGTCGAAGTTGGGCCCCCAGAGGGTGCCGTCCCGGGAGATGTCGGTGCATATCACGTTCTGCAGCCCGTCGGGGAGAAACCCGGAGATGAGTTCCACCACGTCGACCCCCGAATTTTTCAGCCAGCCATGTGTGGCCACCTTACCGTCCCGGACGTCGGCCCCCAGAATGAGCCTCTCCCCGCCGTACTGCCCGAGCCACGCCCGGAACATCTCCGGCCGGTCCACCGCTACACTACCGCAAATGGCCATCGCAGCCCCGGCATCGAACACCGATCCAAGGGCATCGCTACTTTTAATGCCACCGCCGAACTGTATCCGCATGCCGCTCCCGGAAGCCACCCTCTCGAGGGTCGCGAGGTTCTGCGGCCGGGACTGCCGGGCCCCGTCCAGGTCCACGATATGCAGCCGCTGTAACCCCGCATCGCGGAACATCAGCGCAGCATCCAACGGATCGTCGAAGTAACTGGTCTGCCGGCCGTAATCGCCCTGCGTAAGCCTTACGCATTTGCCGTCTATAATATCTATCGCCGGAATTATCTCTATCATCGTATTGTGAATTTACAAAGCCAGGAAATTGGCCAACATCTTCTCGCCCACGCTCCCGCTCTTCTCGGGATGGAATTGGGTCCCGTAAAAATTGCCGCTCCGTAACGCCGCGCTGAACTTTATCCCGTAATCGGTCGTCGCGACCGTTTTATCGCAAACCTGGGGAGCATACGAATGGACATAATAAAAATAAGCCCCGTCCTCCAACCCGGCGAACAACCCCTCCCCGTTATGGCCGACGCTGTCCCACCCCATATGCGGCACCTTGATCCCGTCCATGGCCGGGATCCTCACCACATCAGCCGGGAAGATACCCAAACACCCCGTATCCCCCTCCTCGCTCCACCGGCACATCAACTGCATCCCGATACAAATACCTAGCACCGGCACCCGCAACCCGGGCAAAACCCGGTCCACCCCGGACGCCCGCAACCGTTCCATCGCCGACCGAGCCTCCCCGACCCCCGGAAGAATGACCCGCTCGGCACCCCGGATCTCCGCCTCGTCCGAACTCAACCGATACTCGACACCCAACCGCCGCAAAGCGTTCTCCACAGACCGCAAATTCCCCGTATCATAATCTATAACAACTACCATAAACCCTTTATATTTTATTTCTTCGTTCTTTCTTGTAAGAGCTGACGAACCCAGTATCAAAAGAGACGAGGCATAATCAGGAACTCACTTTCGTAATTGCGAACGCCAGTAAAGCGATCTCTCTTCGCCCTTTCGTCATTGCGAGGGCGGAAAGCCCGAAGCAATCTCTTCTCATTTCCTATTCGTCATTTCGACACTTGTTACTGCCTTGCGCATTTTTTACTGTTTCCTTTTCCACTTTTGCTTGTCCAAAAGTGGAGCAAAAGACACCGCCTCGCCG
>JAJQED010000041.1 GCA_021201825.1 Alistipes sp. | reverse complement strand
CCTGGTGCGGGGGACAATTGCACGGGGGATGGTTTTTTTTGCCTTTTTAACTAAAAAAAATTAAAATTTAATTACCCCCCCCCCCCCGTCAATACACTGCACACCAACACTTTAGCATAGACAACCCAGTTCATGCCATAGAAACACACAAAGCAGGCCGGTTTGCTGGCGACAGCGGGGAAAGAATACGCGGATATGTCGTACGGGGTTTTCACGGGCGGTTGTTCCTGAATACCTATAGAATTTCAGTTAGTTTTAGGTCGGGTTATACAAACTGTAACGTAAATTTATTTATTATGTGGCAGTAAATATAACAATAAAATTATTAAATCAAAATATATTTAATATTTATTTTGCGTTAAAGATTTTATAAATTAACTCCAACTTGCGTTAAAGACGTTATTTCATAACCCCGCTTAGACCAGATCGAAACCTAAAGTAAAATATTTTACTATCAACTATCGGTATTCCAGGACCGATTCGATCACCGGGCACACCAGGTCGACATACCGCAGCATACCGACATCGGTAAAATGAATGGCGTCGATAGTAGCCTCCGCGTCATGTCCGATCATGTTATCGGACGGGATGTAATAAATATCCCGTTGCCCGTCGGCAATAAGACCCTCGTAAAATTCTTTAATAGCGGCGTTCTTCGAATTGATTTCATGGGCTATCGCTTTGTCATACCGCGAATGGGGGAAAATCGGGTCCTCTATAAATATAATAGGTATACCCGGGCGGGCATCCCGTAAAATACGGTAAAATTCCAGAGCGTTGGTCCGTATCAGCTCCACCGAGGTATTTGGAACAAAATCCAGGACATAACAGCCGGCATCCACCGTGGCCATAAGATGTGCGATTTCGTAATCGAGGAATGCGTTACCACTGAAACCGAGGTTAATGGCCTCCCGGTCCAGCCGCCGGGATATGATATTTGTAAAAGCCATTCCGGCCCGGCTGGCGCAGGCTCCCTGGAGTAGGCTGGTTCCGTAAAATACTACCGGTCTCTCCCGTCCGGGAGAGTTTATGTTGGGCGGGGAGATATGCGACAGGGAATCGATCCCGATCTCCAGCGATACCAATCCGTCATATAAGGGAAGATACAGCATGTATTCCCGTTCGAGGGGTTCCATGTTTGATATTATCACGGCCTCACTCTCATGTCCGAAAGACGGACGGGCACTGTTGACGAACCGCCACTCATCCCCGTCCATAACATAGAGGTCGAGCCCCTTTACGCCAGTGTCGGTCATGTGGTTCATACGGTTATTATATAGGTTAGTCCAACGTGCGGCGATCACGGGAGAGTCGGAGGAGAAACGGACCGCCAGCCCGGCGGAATTGCGGCCCAGGGTCCAGAGCGGAGGACGGGAAATATGCTCCAGTGAATCGGGCAGACGGGCATACCGGTTCTCCATAGCATCCGATGCTTTCCCGTACAACGGGAATTCTGCCGCATCGTAATATTTAACCTGCGCCCCGGATGTTACAGCAATGGATGCAAAAATAATAACCGATAAAAGTTTTTTCATAACCGATAGAATAAAAAGTCACATGTTATTCATAAAACATAACACAAAAGTAACTATTATTAAATAAAAAGTATTATTAATAATTTGACGGATAATAAAAAATATTTAAATTCGTAACTTCAGCATCCGGTAATTATTCCGGGCTTACGTGAACCCTTACCGGGAGGGCCCGCCGGTTACCGCCAGATCTAAGAACCGACAAACTTGAATATATGAAAAAGACCAACCGCAGGGAATTCCTGAAGAAAGCCGCGCTTACCGGCGCCTCCGCCCTGGTGGCCCCATCCATTTTATCCGCATCTGCCGCTACTTCCGGTTCCGATAACTTTTCGCCCGAACCGGCCGGTCGCGGCGGGAACCTGATCGTGCCCCCGGCACAGGAACTGAGGATCAGCGGCACGTTTATCGATGAGATCTCCCACGATATTCCCCACCAAAACTGGGGTGAAAAAGAGTGGGACCGGGATTTCCGGTATATGAAGAACATCGGTATCGATACGGTGATCATGATCCGGTCGGGTTACCGTAAATTCATTACCTTTCCGTCCGAATATCTTCGGAAACAGGGTTGCTATATGCCGTCGGTCGATCTGGTGGATATGTTCCTGCGACTGGCTCAGAAGCACGGGATGAAATTCTGGTTCGGACTGTACGATTCGGGGAAGTATTGGGACACCGGTGACCTGAACCATGAAGTGGAATGCAACAAATACGTCATCGAAGAAGTCTGGAATAAATACGGTTCCCGCTATGACAGTTTCGGGGGGTGGTATCTGAGCGGGGAGATAAGCCGCAGTACGGGTAAGGAGATGGGGGCTTTCCACGCCATGGGTAAGCAATGCAAAGATGTCTCCGGCGGGTTACCCACGTTCATATCCCCGTGGATAGACGGTAAAAAGGCGGTCAGCGCCGCTTCGGGCCAAATAACCCGTGAAGATGCGGTCTCAATACAGCAGCATGAAAAAGAATGGGACGAGATTTTCGACGGAATAAAGGACGTCGTGGATGCCTGCGCTTTCCAGGACGGACATATAGATTATGACGAGCTGGACGCTTTCTTCTCTGTAAATAAAAAGCTCGCGGATAAATACGGCATCCAGTGCTGGACCAATGCCGAGTCGTTCGACCGGGACATGCCCATAAAGTTCCTGCCGATAAAGTTCGACAAACTCCGCATGAAGCTCGAGGCTGCGGCAAGGTGCGGCTACGACAAGGCCATCACGTTCGAGTTCTCCCACTTTATGAGTCCGCAGTCGGCTTACCTGCAGGCCGGACACCTGTACGACAGGTACAAAGAGTATTTCGGAATTAAATAATCGGGCTGATGAAAAACGAAATAAACTGGAATTACCTTGTTTTCCTTTCTGTCGTGGCGGCTCTGGGCGGCTTCCTGTTCGGGTATGACACGGCCGTAATTTCGGGCACGATAAGCCATGTGGGGACCCAGTTTTCCCTGGATAGTATGTCGACCGGCTGGTATGTCGGTTGCGCACTTATAGGCTCCATTTCCGGGGTACTGGTTTCGGGCGCTCTTGGCGATTATATCGGGCGCAAAAAGACCATGATGATAGCGGCCGTATTATTTACGACATCGGCGACCGGCTGCGCACTTTCGCCGGATTTCACATGGCTGGTTATCTTCCGTATCATCGGCGGGATCGGGATCGGGATCGTATCGATAATCTCCCCTCTGTATATCGCAGAGGTCTCGGCGGCGAAGTACCGGGGGACACTCGTCCTGCTTTACCAGCTTGCTATTACGGTTGGTTTCCTGGGAGCGTACTTTGCCAATTACGGACTGCTGAATTATTCCGTAGGTTCTTCGGCGGATATTGCCGCGCCGACCATAAAACTTATATTCCACAGCGAAGTTTGGCGGGCCATGCTCGGCATGGAGACAATCCCCGCACTGCTGTTCCTGCTGCTCATTTTCTTCATCCCCGAAAGTCCGCGCTGGCTCCTGCTGAAAGGCCGGGGAGACCGCTCGCTGGCAATAATGAACCGAATTTACAATTCGCCGGCCAAGGCTTCAGGCGAGATAGAGGCTACCCGGGAAGTTATAGGCTCGGAGGTTAAGGCGAACTGGCGCATATTGCTCAAACCGGGCATCGCTAAAGCGGTGTTGATCGGGGCGGCCATTGCCATACTCGGGCAGTTCATGGGTGTGAACGCGGTGCTCTATTACGGACCGTCCATATTCGAGAGCAGCGGCCTTTCCGAAAGCAGTTCCCTGCTGAACCAGACCCTGGTGGGGCTTGTAAATTTCCTGACGACCGTAATCGCCGTGACCATAATAGACAATGTGGGCCGTAAGAAACTGGTATACTGGGGAGTGTCAGGCATGATAGCGGGGCTTTTGCTTATATCGTTCTATTTCCTGAAAGGAGAGAGCCTGGGCATCCCGCCTGTTTGGTTGTTGGTGTTCTTCCTGTTCTATATCTTCTGCCAGGCTATTTCGATCAGTGCGGTAATTTTTGTACTTTTATCTGAAATGTACCCGATCAAAGTAAGGGGTATGGCCATGTCCATTGCCGGTTTTTCGCTGTGGATAGGGACATACCTTATCGGGCAGCTTACTCCCGTGATGCTCGATACGCTCACGCCTGCCGGGACGTTCGCGTTGTTTGCAGTGATGTGCATACCATATATGCTGATCGTCTGGAAGCTTATCCCGGAGACCACCGGCAAAAGCCTCGAGGAGATCGAACGGTTCTGGGACAAATAAACTACAACCCTCAAGAGCATGAAGAAATTATTTTCCGCCTTTGCACTCCTGACCATAATTGCCATTGCCGGTTGTTCACCCGACAAGGCGGACGGGATTTTGCGTTTGCCTGTTCCCGACCGCGCTCCCGGGCAGCAGGATATGCTGCGGTACGCGGCCGACCCGATACCCGTTGTCCGGGTAGGATTCATCGGGTTGGGAATGCGCGGCATAGGTGGCGTACAGCGTTTCATGAACATCGAGGGTGTGGAGATAAGGGCCCTGTGCGACCTTGAGGACTACAATATCGAACGGGCACGGCAATGGATGGAGGCCCACGGCTGGCCTGCCGCCGATGTCTATACGGGCAGCGAAGATGCCTGGCAGGAGTTGTGCCGGCGGGACGACCTGGACCTTGTCTATATATGCACCGACTGGCTGGCCCATACACCCATGGCGGTGTATGCCATGCAGCAAGGAAAACACGTCGCGGTGGAGGTGCCGGCGGCAGTATCGATCGAAGAGTGCTGGAAGCTGGTGGATACCTCCGAGAAGACCCGCCGCCACTGTATGATGCTCGAAAACTGCTGTTACGACTTCTTCGAACTGGCGACACTGAATATGGCCCAGCAAGGGCTGTTCGGGGAGATCGTGCATGTGGAAGGGGCTTATATCCACGACCTGCGGTCCCTTAACTATAACGACCGACTGTCGGCGAATTCCTCTTACATGCCCGGAGAGGGTGAGGGGGAGATTCCCGGCCTGTCCGGATACTGGGACCGCTGGAGACTTCAATACCAGTCCCGGCACGAGGGAAACCCCTACCCGACCCACGGTCTGGGACCTGTTTGCCAGATACTGGATATGCACCGGGGAGATAAAATGAACTACCTCGTTTCGGTTTCGAGCGCTCCGAAAGGAATGGAGGAATATGCCTCCGCCCGGTTCGGTTCGGACTCGCAAGAGGCCCGGGAGGGCTACCGGATGGGTGACATGAACACCACCCTGATAAAGACCGAGCGGGGACGCACCATAATGATCCAGCACGACGTTGTCAGCCCCCGCCCCTACAGCCGCATACACCTGGTAAGCGGCACCAAAGGGTTTGCACAGAAATACCCGGCCCAACAGATAGCCCTGGAGCCCGACGCGCATTACCCCTTGTCTAAGCCGGCGATGGACTCGCTTTTGAAAGCTTACGAATTCCCTTTCGTCACTGAGATAAGGGACCTTGCACAGAGGGTAGGCGGCCACGGTGGAATGGACTTCATCATGGATTACAGGTTGGTTTACTGCCTGCAAAACGGCCTGCCGCTGGACCAGGACGTTTACGATGCGGCCGAATGGTCCGCTCTTGTGGAGCTGACCGAATTGTCGGCCACCAATAACGGCCGGCCGGTGGAAGTCCCGGATTTTACCCGGGGAGCATGGAACAATGTCGACGGATTCTCCTTCGCGTACGCTGACTGATGCATAACCTGAAAGAAATAGCGGGGCAATTTCGCCTGGACGGGCATGTCCATGACATAATCCCTTTCGGCAACGGGTTGATAAACGACTCGTACCGTATAGTCAACGCGGTGCCCGGGAAACCGGATTATTTGCTGCAACGGATAAATCATGCCATATTCCGGAATGTGGATATGCTGCAGCGGAACATTTTGGCCGTTACCGCCCATATCCGCCGTAAACTTACCGAATGCGGCGAGCAGGATATCGATCGCAAAGTCCTTGAATTTATCACTACGGCCGACGGGGGAAGCTGCTACTATGACGGGGAAAACTACTGGCGGGTAATGAAATTCATTCCCCGGTCGGTATCCTATGAAGCGGTTACACCCGCAAATTCCCGGCTTGCGGGCGAGGCTTTCGGCCGATTCGAGGAGTTGCTTTCCGACCTGCCTTTCGAGTTGGGCGAGACGATCCCGGACTTCCACAATATGGAGTTCCGGCTGGAGCAATTACGCGAAGCGCTAACAGCAGACCGGGTGGGACGGCTCGCACAGGTGGCCGCCCTTGTGGAACAACTCGAAGAACGGGCCACCGAGATGTGCAAAGCGGAACGGCTGCACCGGGATGGGTTACTACCAAAGCGTATCTGCCACTGCGACACCAAAGTCAACAACATGCTGTTCGATAGCGATACGGGAGAGGTTCTGTGCGTTATCGACCTCGACACGGTAATGCCCGGTTTTGTCTTCTCGGACTACGGGGATTTTATGCGTACGGCGGCCAATACCGGAGCGGAGGATGACCCGGACCTCGACCGGGTGGGCTTAAACTGGCCGATATTCGAGGCTTTCACGACGGGTTACCTCAAAGGCGCCGGCGGTTTCCTGACTCCCGCAGAGATCGGGAACCTACCGTATGCGGCGGCCCGGTTCGCCTATATGCAAACCGTGCGGTTCCTTGCGGACTATATCAACGGCGACACTTATTATAAGATCGAATACCCGGAGCATAATCTTGTGCGGGCCCGGGCGCAGTTCAAACTCCTGCAAAGTATCGAGGAGCATACTGGGCGAATGACAGATTTTATCGCCGGCCTTATAAGCGGTTAGCTATATTACTGCTTTCTTCCGGGGCCGGTGTTTAATATATGTTCAGTATATACCGCAGGGCAAACAAAGACCTGATATCCGAGGCCCTTATTATGAACGGCTTTTTTGAGTTGTTGTCCGAATATGCGCGGTACCGGCTTTTATCCGGGTCCTGCCCGATAAACCGTATTATAAGTGCCTCGGCGGTTTCGATAAGATACGGCCTGTCTTCTATCAGCTCGTCGCCCGAAATTTCTTCTACGATCACCACCGAATTTACAAGCGCCCCTTTGATCGGTTCGGGTTCGTTGTTTACCGTGGCGAAAGAGATGGGCCGGACGCCGCTATAGGGCATTGCCAGATAGTTGTCCGGCGGGGCATTTTTGCGGTAACGCACAACCGGGTCGTTTATGTAATACGGAATTTGCTGGGCGGCGCCGGGTGAGCGTTTACCCGTCAACAGGAAGCCCTCGTCCACACCCGGGAACGCCTCGGCGATACGGGCCGCAAGCGGCAGGCTGATATTGATCTTACCTTTTTTGATCTGGAAGATGGTCTCGGCACGGGTCATCCCGATGCGGCGGGCGAGATCGCTCATTTTCCTGATGCCGTGTTCCTGCATTACCTGTTCGATGCGCTCCCACGGCGTAGGGATAATCTTGGACATAACTAAAGGGGTTTACGCGTCCCCCTTTTCACAATAAAAAGAGGGCGCTAATACACACTCCTCATCACTGGTAGGCGTTACCATTAACCCGGAATGTTGTACAGCGCCCAAAATGCCCCGACGATAAAATGCCGGGACACACCGAGGGCTGACAACTTTCTACCGGGTTGAACTCCATTTCTGAATGGCGCCTGTTCGTGACGAGGTAAAAAAGCTGCTTGCCTTCTAAATATGTTTTGTTTCCTTATACGGGGCTAAACTTCGGCAAAGATAACATATTTTATCCCTTTTCCGGACTGACGGCACTACTTTATGCTACATTTTCTGGTCTAACCGGCTTATCCGACCGGCCGACAGGCGATAAGACAGGTTTAATTATTTGGGAAACAACTCCCACCGGGACTTCTAAACGCTGGAATAAATTTTTTCCGATATATTTGCTTCATGGGAGATTATATCAGGGACGAAGAACTTATCCGGGAAATCGCTTTAAGGATGAAACGGTTCCGCATGGAGAAAGGGTTGCCGCACAGTGAAGTATATATCGATACGGATATCAATACCGGCCGCGTGGAAAACGGCAAATCGAGTACTTCCGTTTCGGTACTCAAAAAATTATGCACCTATTACGGAAAGACCCTCGAAGAATTATTCCGGGGGCTTTAAACCGAAACCCGATGAGCAGGGAGAGGATCGACCATAATTTACTCGCAATGGTTGCAAGCCGGGTAAAAGAACTACGGTTAGCTTCAAAACATTCCCAGGAATCGTTGTCCGAGGAGACCAAACTGCATATCGGCCGCATAGAGACCGGGCGGTACAATATTACACTTACGAGCATATCGGTCCTGTGCAAATTCTTCGGGATCACGGTCGAAGAATTTTTCAAAGGCATCAAATAACACTACAGCCGGCTTTAGGAGCCGGCTGTAGTGTTATTTGATAAGCGGTTATCAGAATTGTTCCAGCACCGCGATACGTTGCTCGACGGGGGGATGGGTTGTGAAAAGGGAGCGGAAGCCCCCGGTTTTCTTTTTGCCTTTGGCACCCATCGTAGGATGTTCGATGAACAACTGGGCCACATCGTCCCGCTTGAGTCCGGAAACCTGCGGGTTGCCCGAAATCTTTCGTAAGGCGTTGGCAAGGGCCTGTGGGTTGCGGGTCATTTCAGCCGCACCGGCGTCGGCCATATATTCCCGCTTACGCGAGATGGCAAAACGCATCATGGTGGAAAACATATACCCCAGCCCGGCAAGGATCGCCGCCAGCAACAGGATCACTACCGCACCGCCACCGTTCTTCCCGTTGCCGCGACTGCGGGGAGCGCGGGCGGCAGCCCTGAGGCTCACCTGCGCGACCATTGCGAATATTCCTACGAAAACAATGGAAACGATAAGCAAGCGCACGTCCCGGTTTCGGATATGCGACAGTTCGTGGGCGATCACCCCCTCCAACTCATCATCATCGAGGGTTTCGATAATGCCCCGGGTAAGTGTTACGGTATAACTCTTATTGTTTATGCCGCTCGCGAACGCGTTCAAGGAGGGGTCTTCGATAACATTGATCCTGGGCATCTGCATACCCTGTGACATGCAGAGGTTCTCGACCATGTTATATATCCGCTTGTTCTCCTTGCGCTCGAGCGGTTTTGAATGGGTAGCCCGGCTTATGATACTGGTATTGGTAAAATAAGCTATGGCGAACCAGACTGCTACAAAAACAATGGCTATCGGAGCCGCTCCCGCGAACATATCCCAAACGAAATCCCCGATGCCCACCGTCGAACCGTCGTTGGCCATCAGCGCCAACAGGAAACAAAACAGCAGAACCAGGACCAATACCAGCACGGGAAATAACACCAGCAGGATGATCGAACGCGTATTATTGCGTTTTTGCTGGGTCAGTATACCGACGTATTCCATCCCTTAGAACGAAATCTTAGGTGCCTCTTCCAGCGTAGCCCTCGACTCACCGAGGTCGAACATCATCTCCTTGCGGAACCCGAACATCCCGGCTATTATATTGGACGGGAAAGTCTGAACTGCATTGTTCAATTCACGGGTAGCGGAGTTGAAGTAACGCCTAACCGAAGCCAGTTTGTTCTCGATGTCCGAAATCTCCTCCTGAAGCTGCAGGAAGTTCTGGTTGGCTTTCAAGTCGGGATATGCCTCCAGGGTTATCTTCATGCCGGCAAGCGCTGAGCTAAGCTGCGTTTCGGCTACAATCTTATCGTCTATCGACCGGGCGGCGAGCGCACCGTTACGGGCCTGGATTACGCGGTCCAACGTCTCTTTCTCATGCGATGCGTAACCCTTGACTGTCTCAACCAGCTGGGGGATAAGGTCGTGGCGTTGCTTGAGCTGAACGTCTATATCTGCGAAAGCATTCTCGCGGTTATTACGCAGCTTTACAAGGCCGTTATACTTCGAAATAACGATAATGACAAGAAGTAAGACGACAGCCAATGTGATAATAAGTCCTGTACTCATAATTATTGGATTGGGTTTTTATTAAATTACCCGCCAAAGGTATAAACCTTTCACCGCCTTTCCAATTTTCCAACCCGATTATTAACCCTACTGCCGGTTTAACTCTCCCGGATAAAAGCGAACCGGTGCCTGCGAAAAGTGCGGACACCGGTTGCGACTGTTTGCCGGTAGATTCGATGTATCCGCTTGCCGGCAGAACGGCCGTTTTGCCCAAGCCCATTTAACTTGTGGCCGTTTCGCCGGTTCACGGCGGCCGCCGGTGGCGGCCTACCCTCATCTAACCTGACTGCTAAAACCGTTTTATTTCGTCATTTCGGTATTTATCTTCCCTACGCGGGCCATCATTTCCACCATCGCTGCCTGGTTCAGCAACCATTTCTCATAACGGCCTTCAGTGGTCGCATCCCATTGGGCCCCGAACAAACCCTGTCCGTCCCGGCCGTATTCCCACGCATGGTCGAGGCTCCGGGTGATAAAGTCGATATATTTCCGATCCCTGTCTATCCGGTACAATTCGCAGAAGCCGCGTACCATAACGGCGGTGAACCATATATTGGCCCCGTTATCGACCAGAGTCCTTGTACGGCCGTCGGGTAAACTATAATCCCGGGCGAACCGTCGGCAGCACGATTCCGCGATGCGGCGGGCATCCATCAGGTATACTTCCTCTCCGGTTGCCGAATATAACAAAGCCGCCGCCTGCATCATCTGGCCGCTGTTATAGGAATATTTCGTGGTATCCACAGTCCCCGACGGCGTTATATGGTCGAATACAAGGCCGTCCGATGAGTCTTTCAGAGTCGTATCGATCCATTGGTATATATCCCG
This sequence comes from Alistipes sp., assembly GCA_021201825.1. GTDB lineage: Bacteria > Bacteroidota > Bacteroidia > Bacteroidales > Rikenellaceae > WRDF01. The sequence goes on along the minus strand of JAJQED010000041.1, from coordinate 232,692 downwards.
GCCTCGGGAAAGATAGCCCGGTTCTGCTGTCGATTGGTATAACTTCAATGCAAGGACGGCAGCCGGTGCGTTCGAGCAGGCGTTCTTACTGCTTCGGGATTGTTCGCACCAGTAAACTCCCCCACGTAACGCCTCGTCCCAACCGCTCTCCACGAACCGCCATATCTCCATGGCTTTGGCAAGGTATTCCTCCCTGCCGGTCATGGTATAAAGCTCCACGAAATCTATCCCGAGCCAAATATTGTCGTCATAGTAACGGTCGGACATCGGTGCCGAAGTAATATATGAAGAATAGCCGCTCGGGCTTCGGACAGCATCGTAGTACTCTTCCAGTCCAGGAAGTACTTTCTCGACGATAATCCCGAGATACGTTTCCGATCCGGTCGCACCGTAGAGTGCATTCACGGCAGAAAAAGTTCCCGTTGCCGGCCACATGAAAGCGAACTCCTTGGGACATTCCACCTGCTCCTCCGAAGCCAGGTAGGTTGCGGTATACTCTTCGGTGAACGGGTATGTTTCCCTGAGCAGGGCCGTTCCCGGCACCGAATAGTATTTATACAGCGAGTCGAGTGTTTGTGCGGCCCGGGTTACGTTGCGGTCCGGCATATCGCCGTACCCTGCCGCGCATGAGTAGAGCCATGCGCAGCAAAGTGCGGCCAATATAAACCGTGCGGTTCCCATGATCAAGGTGGTTGTTTGCCGGGGGCCGTTTAATTAACCGGTTGGAGTATGCTCATCGCCTCGATGATGGTAGCCCCGGCGGTATTGACCGTAAAGTCCCCGCTGAAGTAACCCGGCTCGTCGAGCGTACCGGTATAGAGCATACCGTAACCGTCCGGGTCGTCTTTTATTACACCCTCGGTCCACAAAATGCTGGCATTGTATACCAGGAAGTCATGGAACTTCTTCCGGGTCGATTTGTCCACGTCCGGCTCGTTGGCAAGCAGGGTGAGATAGCGCACGAGGATACCTTTGAACAGCCCCAGGTCTCCCGGGTCCTCCCCTTTCAGCAATTTGCCCGTGGCGTCGAGCTGGCCCGAATCCTCGGTTGCGAACTCACCGGCTTTCACCGCCTCGCTGAGGTATGAACTGCGGCCCGTGATCTTATACAGTTCGTGAGCCGCACCGAGGAAAGTACCCTGGTTGTAGGCGGAGTTATACGTGCTGATCGAGGTTCCCCCCGAGATATTGTCGTTCACCGCTCCGGTGGACGGCACGTAAAGTACAGCTTTGAGCCAGTCGTATATCATTTTGGCGTCGTCGAGGTACTTCTCGTCACCCGTATAGTTATACAACCGGGCCGCGATTATGGCGGCCGGACCGTTGGAACAGGCGTTCTTACTGCGGTCCTGGTTACGTGCCCACAGGATACCGCCCCCGTTCTCGTCATAGTCCCATGCGGTAATGATCCAGCTGTCGTATATATATTTGGCCGTCTCGAAATAGTCGTTTATCCCAGTTGCCTCGTACATCCGCAGCTGAGCCAGCACGATCCATTCCATGTCGTCTACGAACGGGTTGTACCAACCGTTATTGGCATATCCCACCGGATCGACTTCGCCTTTACCGTACTGCCATTGCGGGACCTGCTGGAACCACATGGCCATAATGTCGGAATAGTACGTATCGCCGGTACGGTTGTAAGCGTCGGTAACCACGTCTATGGCATGGGCCTGGCCCCAGTAAGCGTTGTTGGCGGTGTTCATTTTGTCGCTGTCGGGATTAAAATACCCGTAAGCCCACCTGTTGTCGACCCACAGGGCATCTTCCGGCCACATAAAGAAGTGGTCGATCAGCACCATATTGGTCGAACTGTCTGCGGCCGCATACCAGTCTATATCGTAAGGCGGGATGTAATCTTCGGCATATGTGCCGTAATAAACATCGTCCACCTTACAGGCGACCATAGCCACGACCGCAAGTGAAATTATAATTATCTTTTTCATTATTTACGGTGTTTTAAACCGGGTGCGCACCTGCGGTCCGCACCCGGAGGATTTTAGTTATAAGTCACTTCGTGGTAATAGATTTCCGCATCCGGGGTCATATGGACCTTGATCGTCACGTTGCAGTTGTCCATCCTGGAATTGTAGAATTTGAACGAGTAGTTCCAGGTATCCCTGTCGGTGTCGTTAAGGTAAATATCCCAGAATCCTTCTTCAACGAATCCGTCTTCGCCCGGCCCTTTATCGTTGTTGGAATTCCTGCTGGCCCATTTTTCGGTGTAATTGGTATCCCCGTCCAGGTATGCACGGAATAAATAGCGGTTATCGCCGGTACCCATCTGCTGGTTGTTCAGTTCCCAAATACCGCCGCCGGCATAGGTCAGGTCGTAAGTAGAACCCTGGCTGCACTGGAACAGCTCGACCTTATCGATCTCTTCGAATTCGACCGTCTCGTTCAGGAAGTCGAGGCTGATACGGAAGATACCGTTACGGGCATTCGATGCCCCGGCATTCTCGACCAATCCCGCCGACGCATCGGCATAGAATATCCGGTAAGTCCCCGAATTACCGTCTGTGAAATAATAGTCCGTGCCGCTAAGCCGGGTGTAGGTTTCAAACTTACCCTCGCCCTCCGCGCCGGTTGCTTTCAAGAGCCGGAAACCGCTGCCGAATTCGCTGTCGCCGCCCGAAATATAAGCTACGGTCGGGATCGTCAGCAGGTTGATATTGAGAGCACGAGGCCCTACCGATGCAAGGGTGGTATTACCCACGATGGTAGTCCTTACCGTCCAGTAAACGGTGACCGCAGTTTGGTCGTCCCCGGCTACCTGTGCTCCGATACTTTGCAGGTCGTTCCGCGATACGGCTACCGACGTAGAAGTACCCGTGGAGATGCTGCTGATCTGTTCGGTCATGTCGGTATCGGCGAAGAATACCAGCTCGTAAGTGGCACCGGGGCCGTTGGGATTCACAACCGCGTTCCAGTCGAAAGTAAGGGTACCTGTCCCGAGGCTCACCAGGTCGATGTCGTAATTATCGGCCGGGCTGTTGAACTGGGTAACAGGGATCGGGTCCACATCACCGGCGTCGATAATGTGGGTATAATTGGAAATATCCGACGACATATATACGTGCAGGCTAAGGTCGACACCCTGTAACACCGAGTTGAACTTATAGCTGTACTTCCAACGGTCACCTGCGACCGGCTCATGGATATATATATCGAAATAGCTTCCCGACAACTCGTCCGGAACGCTCTGGGTATCGAGGTCCTGGTGTCCCCACAGCTCCTCGACCCCGTCTACCATAGCCCTGAAATGGTAACGGTCGTCACTGAACGCAAGGGTGAATTCGTCTGTCTGCCAATGGCCGTAGCCGACATAATCCATGACCATGTAGGCATCGTCGTTCGGATAGTAATACCACACGTTCTGCACCTCTTCCATCGTCACACGGGCGGTGTTAAAATCGACCGATATACGATATATACCGTCCGGCGCCGTAACCGATGCGTCTTCTTCCTTAAGGACACCGTCATCGATAATGAAAGTGCGTTTGTCGCCGGCATCGGCCCGGTTGGTCAGGCTGTACTCCTTGCCGCCCTCGAGCTTGGTGTAGATCTCGAACACCCCGTCGTCCGTCGATTTGAATTTCGGGGAAGCCGCCGGGTCGCCACCCGCTTCGGTGGCCTCGCCGTAAATGTAGAGGCTGTACGGGATATCGTCGAACGTGGCATAGCGGGTCAGGGTTATCCTGCGCCGCGAAGCCGTCGGCTGGCTCTCGTTACCACCCCTCATACTTATGACGTTCCAGTAGATGTCGCCCGTTTGCTCGTTACCGATACCGGCCGCGGCCGCGATCTTCACCAGGTAGTCGTGTTTGATAGTGGCGTATGGTCGGGTACCGCTGTCGTCGGACTCCATACGGTAGATCTCCTGTCCGTCGGCCGAGCCGTAGAATACCACGCCATAATTGAACGCGGTGGTCGTCGAGGGCGGGGTCCAGGAGAAATATTGGGTAGCGTTCTCGTTATTGATCAGCTGCAGCACCAGGTTATCGTCCGGGATAAGCAACTGCGAGACGGGATCGGTGCCTGTATCTTTATATTCCACGTCATCCTTGCAGCCGACCAGCAGAAGGGCCGCAACCATTATGGGGAATAACGATTTGAGTATTTTTTCCATAACTTTCATTTTATCTCTTTAAGCGTAAAGGCCCTTATCAGTCGAGTATCTCCACAAGGCAGTAGTAATTATCGAGCGTGGCGGTCATGCTAAGGGTAATATCGACCGTCGAGTAATCTACCGCTTCGGTGAATTTCCATGAATAATCGTAAACGCTCAACCCGACGTACGGTGTTATGGCCACGTTCCAGAAATCGCCGGTCAGGGAGCCCGGACGGCTGTCGTTGTTGGAATTGCGCGAACCCCAGATCTCTACCGACCACTCTTCGCCCTCGACCGTTGCGTGGAAACAGAACCTTTCGTCGCGGCCCCAGCTCTCCTGATGGAATTCGACATATTTATTCGAAACTTTCCATACGCCGTTGCCCTGGTAAACGGCGTTCTCGTTGTCGGCCGTGCGGGCGGAGAATACGTATTGCACCTGTGTGATCCGGGTCAGTTTCAGCGATTTGGTGTTCATATCGATAGTTATGCGGTATATACCCTCCTGCGGAGCGCTTATGGGGTTACTGCTCTCCTCCATAATATCTCCTGCCACGGAATAGGTGACACCGTTGCTTCCGATGAAATTGTAAGTACCGCCGGCATACAAGCGAGTGTATATTTCGAATTCACCGCCGTCGCTGCTGGTCGATTTCATCTCGAGCATCTCCTCACCCAGGTCTTCGGCCTCCGTAGCCGAACCGTAAATATAGAGCTGTTCCGGAATGTTGCTGAAGCCCATCAGACGGGTGATCACCAACCGACGGTACTCGTCCGATACCCCCTGTATGATCCCGTTATTGGCGATAACGGTCCAATAGAGGTCGCCGTCCTGGCCTGCTTCTATCCCGGCGAGACTCGCGATGCTGTTAATATCCTTATGGGTGATCACGGTAGTGGTCTTGGCACCCGCGTCATGTCGGTAGAGTTCGTTGCCGCCGGGAGTGGCATAGAACACTACTTCGTAGATCGGGGTTATGCCGTTCTCGGTCTGTGCGGCTTCCCAGCTGAATGTGATGGTTTTGCCGGCACCGGCCTGTAGTTCGGCGTAATAGCTATCCGCAGGGGCAAGCAGGCCCGTTACGGCCGTTACCCCGTAGTCTTTATACTTCATATCGCTGTCACAGCCCGTAGCCAGGACGACGGCAAGCAACAGGAACACAATATTTTTTGCTTTCATTTTCATGTTTTGCGCTTTAACCGGTTAGTATCCGGGATTGTTAGGCCTCAACGTAGGCACATTGTCCATTTCGATCTGCGGCAGGGACCAAAGTTTGTCCCGTTCACTGAATACATTGTTGGCAACGGGGATATAATCCGTATTGCTGTTATAGAACCGCGCTCCGTAAACCGTACCGTTGAGCAGCGTGCTACCCTCGTTCCAGCGCATGATGTCCCAGTAGCGCTGTCCTTCGAGTGCAAGTTCGCACCGCCTCTCGTTGCGGATAACCTCGCGCATTTCGCTCGCACTCAGCCCCGACGGGAAGTCGAGCGCACTGTTCTCGGTAAAGCCGGCCCTCTCGCGGATAGGACGGATGGTCTTATTCCACACGTCGGCTGTCATGCCGTGGTTCTCATGATAGGCCTCGGCATACATCAACAGCACGTCGGCATAGCGCATGATAATGATGTTATTGTTCTGCGCGTAATTGGCCCGGGCCTCCGGGTCGTAGTATTTGCGGACATAGTAACCGGTCGGGGTCACGTTATCCGAGGCCTGGCTGTATTCCGACTGGGTATTGATCGTCATGGTACCGTACATTCCCGAGGAGATGTCCTGGTATTTCCATACGAACCCGTTATAAACGACGGTGGCGTCCATCCTCGGGTCCCGGTTGACATACGGGTCGGCCTCGTCATAATCGCCGGTAAGGGCGGCCTGCTGGATGGTACGGCCGTCACGCATGATATATGCGTCAACGAGCGACTGTGTTGGGACTTTGGAAATATACGAAGACCCGGCCGCCTGCGGCACCATACTGTATAGGTCGGACCACTCCTTGGTGTAGATCACCGACTGGTAGTCCAGAATGACCTCCGAATTGTATTCGTTCTGGGAAAGGAACAATGCCTCGTATGGGCTCCACTCGTTGCCCGCCGGGTCGGTCCACGGAGTCGTATACAGTGAATAGGTGCCATAGGTTTGCTGGTTGTCGATCAGGGCACCCAGGCACGTCTCGGCATTCGCATAATCCGACTCGTACATATACATCTTGGCCTTGAGCATCATTGCGGCACCTTTGGTCAGGCGCCCGTTTTGCGAGGCGGGAAGCTCGTTGCGGGTCGGCAGGTAAGGTATAGCCTCGTCCAGCTCCCGGTGGAGTTCCGAAAGCACTTCGGACCTTGACGTGCGGGTCATAGTGTAAGAATCCTCCAGGCTGAGGTCGTACAAAAAGAACGGAATGTCGCCCCAGAGGTTGGAGATACGGAAGTATATCATGGCCCGTATCACTTTCATTTCGGCTTTCATCCGCTCGCGCAACTCCTCGTCCATATCGGGGATGAGGTCTACTTTTTCCAGGAAGATATTAGTTGTTTTGATCCCTTTGAATATATCGGTCCAGTGGCTCTGGAACAAGCCGAGGGAGGGGGTGGCCTGTCCCTGGCGTATCACCCTCGTATCGGGCGTACCACGGGTCTCGACCATATTGTCACTCAGGGCCTCGTCGGTCCAGATCCACCCGAATCCGAACATCTGGTTGTAGCCCATGTTCATTATAAGTTCGGCCCGTTCCGGACTGCTCCAGAACGATTCGTCCGTCAGTTTGTTCGTAGGGGCCTGGTCCAGCGAATTACAGCCGGCAACCGCTACCGCCCCAAGGAACGCTACGGTTATGTATTTCAAAAATCCTGATTTCATTTTCGTACAGTTTGCCGTTTAAAATGTTATATCCAGTCCCATACCGTAATATTTCAGTGCGGGATAGTTACGCGCACTGTTGGCCCCGCTCGGGTTCATGTTGCTCCCGAACTCGGTAGATTCCGGGTCTACCCAGGAATTAGGGGTGAATGTGAACAGGTTGCGGGCGTTTACGTAAACGCGCAGGTTCGACATCCCGATTTTCTGGACGATGGACTTGGGTAGGTTGTAGCCTACCATTATATCCTTGACGCGCATATATTTCCCGTCGAACATATAGATGTCGGAGGCCGTACCCCAGTTGTTGCTGTTGTTGGAGTTCAGGCGCGGGAATTTAGCCGAGGTGTTGGTCGGGGTCCAGAAATCCAGCTGGTGCTGGTATATCATATATGAGTAGCTGCCGTGGAACGGTTCTACAAGCTCCCCGCGGATTGCTTGGGTACGTTTCAATACGCCTTGCAGGAACACATTGAATTCGAGGCCTTTCCATTGTACGGTGTAATTGAAACCGAAGCTGTAACGCGGGAAAGCATGACCGAGGTAGAAGCGGTCGTTCTCGTCAATCACCCCGTCGCCGTTGCGGTCCACGAATTTGAGGTCGCCCGGGTGTACGTTCGCGCCGGTCGGCAGGGAAGAATTGGCTATCTCGTCATACGACTGGAAAATACCCGCGACCTTATACCCGTAATAGGAGTTGAACGGCAGACCCTCGCGCTGGATACGGATGATCTCGTCACTCTGGTTGAAGTTCTCGAAGCCGGTATATTTGGTCACCTTGTTCCAGGCATCCCCCATATTGAAATTGAACGTATGCCTCCAGTCGCCGTGGCGAAGCAGGTAACTGATCGAAAGCTCCCAACCCTGGGATTTCATCTCCCCGGCGTTATGGTTGCTGAGCGTGGTCCCGTAGATCAGAGGAATGGTCGGGGCCACGAGAATATCCACCGTCTTGCGGAAATAATAGTCCGCCTGCATGTTCAGCGTGTTGTTGAAGAACGACAGGTCGGTACCGATGTTGAACGTCCGCACTTTCTCCCATGTAAGGTTGTCAGCTCCCAGGGTAAAGCCTGCCCCACCGGCCATGGAGTTATTGTATGCGTAGGTGTCGGAATAGATGTCGTAGGTAGTGAAATACTGGTAGCTGCCTACTGCCTGGTTACCCAGTACGCCATAGGACAAACGAAGTTTCAGGTCACCCGCTACATTACGGTAGTTCTCCATAAAATCCTCCTGCGATATTCGCCATGCGGCCGAAGCGGAGGGGAAGAAACCCCAGCGGTCGTCCTTGCTGAATTTGGACGAGCCGTCGTACCTGAACGAAGCGTCGAAATAATATTTATCGTCCCAGTCGTAACCCACACGGCCGAAGAGCGACACGATACTTGTCCGGGTAGTGTTCTCCGGTGTAACGCTGCTGCTGTTCGAGACTTCGCTGCCGTCACCCTTTATACCCAGGTCGACATCCGAATAGAGTATCTTCACGGTACTGCTGCGTGAAGTATACGATTCGTTGGAAGCCCCGAAAAGGGCCGACACACGGTGGCGTCCGAACTGACGGGCGAAGTCAAGCATGATCTGTGAATTGGTCAGGTAGGAATGGCTGTTGTAATCCTCCGTATCGCGGTCCGTGTTGGCGGTATGCACAAGGCTCGTGGGGTCGTCGTAGCTGTAAAAATCCACTTCGAAACGGCGGGTATAGCGGTGGTCGTTGAAGATGTCGGCACCGAACACCCCGCGCAGGGTCAGCCCGTCGATAATACGGAAGTCCAGCCCGGTGTTGATATTGATATAGTCGTTACGGTACTTGTCGAACCCGCCGGATTCCAGCAGCCCGAGGGCGTTAAAGTCCGACAGCAGGTCATTGACAAGGTAATGTCCCGTCTGCTCATCCTTGAGTTTTGTATAGTAATAGGGCGGGATACGGGTCGAGTTTATCTCCAGGCTGCTGCCGGTAGTAGCCATACTATTGTTACGCACGTACGACATAAGCCCGGTAAATTTGAGCCGGCCATACTCTGCCGTAACGTTCGAGCGGAAATTATATCGCTGGGTACCGAAGTTCCCGACGTAGTTGCTCGCCTGGTCATAATACCCTGCTGATACCATATAGGTCGAATTTTCACCCCCACCGGATACGCTCACATTGTAATTTTGCTGGAGGGCTGCCTGGGTTATCTCGTATATCGCCCAGCGGGCGTCGCCCTGCTCGTAGAAATTGCGTATGTCGGCCGCAGTATATACCGGGTCCTCACCGCCGCCTATCTTATACTGGTTGTACAGGGTCGCGTTTTGATAACCCTTGACCGGGTGGAACAACTGCTGGGGCTGCTGCCACCCTACTGAAGTGTTTATCGAAACAACGGGAGCCTGGTTCTTACGGCCTTTTTTGGTTGTGATGAGGATAACGCCGTTGGCCGCCCGTGAACCGTAGATGGCTGCGGTACCCGCATCCTTGAGGACCGAGATATTCTCGATGTCGGTCGGGTTCAGCTTGTTGAACGCTCCCATATCCGAAATGAGCCCGTCGATCACCAGCAGCGGGGCGTTGTCATTCATGGAGCTTATACCCCTTATGTTAATGCTCACGTCGTCGGAGTTGGGATTGTAGCTCCGTGTCTGGATGACAATACTGGGGGATGCACCCTGCAGGGCCTGCTTAACGTTGGCCACGGGTTTGTCCTGCAGTACGCTCGATGTGATCTGATCCACGGCTCCGGTCGCGCGGCGACGGGTAGTTGTGCCGTAACCGATCACTATCACGTCGTCTATCGAGGAGGCCTCCTCCCTGAGCACGACGTTTACAGATGTCTGGGAGCCGACCGTGATCTCCTGGGCGGCATATCCGAGGTAAGAGAACCTCAACACGTTTTCGGGTGTGGCCTGCACGGTAAACTGACCGCCGGAATTGGTCACCACCCCGGTTCCTGTGGCCAGGTTGACCACTGTTACGCCCACGAGCGGCGAACCGTTTTCGTCGGCCACGATTCCGCTAACGGCTTTGGTGGCCGGGGCCTGCGCGAAGCTCTCCGGCTCCGGTGCCGACAAAACCCTCAGGGGTAATGCCAGGGCCATCAGCAAGGCTAAACTGACAAAATTGAGTTTGTTCATTTTTTTAAAGGTCATACATCATTAGAAGTTAGGTTGTGTTTTAACGAGGAATGTCGGGCTCCCGGGCGGGGAGCATCGTGGCAGACTTCGTTAAGATGTAAGATTGGGAACTTGCGGAGCAAAGTCCGCATGACTGACAGTGAAGAGAAGTATCAACGGTTCATAGGCAGGATTGTTTTAGGTTTGTAGCAAGGTCTGACAGGTTGTGAGCGAAAATATTTAGCCGGTTATTGAAAAAAAAAGTTTCATGGGGGTATTCGACCGGTATGTCCCGATTGAGGATTAGTATGTCACGAAACCGGACTTTTTCCGTCCAAAGTTCCCTGACATTTGTATGTCACATTTTCGCCTGTACAAATGACCTCGAACAACTGCAAACCCATACATCTTTTCCTGTTCCTCTTCGCACTGCTCGTACCCGGGACAGCCAGCAGTTACAACCTGAAGCGCATCTCAAAACAGGACGGCCTATCGAACAGCGCTATACTGTCCATGTGCCAGGATCGTGACGGATACATGTGGTTCGGTTCATGCGACGGGGTCAATATGTACGACGGGTTGAAAATAAAAGTCTTCAAACCCGCCGGCGGTCCGAACAGCCTGTCGGGAAACATCATAGAGGATATCGTTGAAGCAGGCGACGGGGTATTCTGGATACAGACCAACTACGGGCTGGACCGGTTCGATAAACGTGCGGGAACAGTAGAGTCCTATACGGTCTATAGGTCGAACTACAAGCTAAGGACCTCCCGCATTGCCGAACTATTCTTTATCCGGGAGAACGGCTTCCTTGTTTATTACAACAGCTTTTCGGGAATGTTCAGGCAGGTAAGGCTGCAGGATATCGACCCGTCGGGAATACTCGAATATACCATGTCGGACGATGGGGTGCTTTGGATATTTTGCCGCAACGGCAATACCCGGACCTATAATATAACCATTAAGGAGAATCACGACCTGCAGTTATCGCCCGTTATGATCTTCGACCATGACCGTCCGCTGGAATATTGTTTCCACCAGGGCAGTTCGGTCTTTTTCATAGACGACGGCCGGATTTTCTACGAATACGACCTGGACGGGAGGACGAAATATTATATTGCCGACCTGGACCGGGAACTGCCCGATAAAAAAGACATTTCGGCGATCATCCGCCACCATGACGACTATTTCATCGGTATGCGTACCGACGGGCTCGTATGCCTGCGCTATACACCGGATAAGCCTGAGAACTACCATGTGGAACGGATAGAGGTTAACTCCGGGATTTTTTGCCTCGTTCACGACTCGAGACAGGATATTGTCTGGATCGGCACCGACGGGCAGGGAGTATTTATCTATTCCAACGACCCCTATTCGTTCAAATCCGTCACACTGCAGGATTTCACCCACCGGGTGAACAAACCGGTACGGGCCCTCACCGTTGACCGTAGCGGTTCTTTATGGCTCGGGACCAAAGGTGACGGTATCGCCCGCATCGCCGACTTCGATTTCGATACGCCCGTAGACCCCTCGTCCGTTACTTATTACAATACCGGAAACAGCGGGTTGAGCGACAACTCCGTATACTTTATTTCCGAACGCCCGGACGGCAGCCTGTGGATAGGCACCGAAAACGGACTGGACCGTTACGACCCGCGAAACGGTCAGATAAGCAGCGTGGAGATATATGCCGACGGCGAACCGGTCCGGTTCGTTCATTCGGTTTACGAACAGGGAGATACCGTCCTGTGGATAGCCACCGTGGGGACAGGCATTGTTAAGTGCGGTATCCGGTGGCACGGAGGTATACCCCAGCCGGGTCCGGCTAAGCGGTTCACCATCCGTGATGGCATAATGTCTTCAAACTATTTTTTTACAATCTTCCCTGCGAACGATTCAACGGTTTGGTTCGGCAACCGTGGCTACGGGGCGTTCGTTATGGACACCGAAAGCGAACGGCTGACCTCCGTACGGCTGGATAAAGACAGCGGCGACCGTACCCTGAACGATGTGTTCTCCATCATTACCGACGACCATGGCAATACCTGGTTCGGAACCAGCTACGGTCTTGTAAAACTTGCCGCAGACGGCAAACAGACAGTTTTCAACGAGGAGCACGGACTGCCGAACAACACCGTCCACGGTATTTTAACAGACCCGGGTGAGGACCTTTGGTTAAGTACCAATTCCGGGCTTGTCAAGTTCGATTCCCGCCTGAATACTTTCCTAACGTTCGGCCGCAATTACGGGCTGGAGGTTGTGGAATTCAGCGACGGGGCCTATTTCAGCCATCCCGGGGAGGATATGCTGCTGTTCGGCGGCATAAACGGGTTTGTAGCGGTAAAGGATAACAACCATTACAAACGCAACGAATACCTGCCGGCGATAGTCCTCAACGGCCTCTCGATCATGGGAGAACAGGCCAACATTTACGACTTCCTGGACGATCCGGCACAGGCTACTCTGCCGGAATATGACCGCCACCGGTCCCGCAGGCTCCAACCGAGGCTGACACTCAATCATGACCAGAATTTTTTCTCCCTGACGCTTACCGCAGTAGATTACATTAACGGCACGAACTATTCATATTTATACATGCTCGAGGGGCTGAACGAGACGTGGATCGAGAATGGCCAGAATAATATAATCCATTTTACGGACGTGGCGCCGGGAGAATACCGTCTGTTAGTCAAGTACCGTAACCGGCAGTCGGGGGTGGAAAGTCCTGTGCATATCCTGGTATTACGGATCAGGCCGCCCTGGTTCCTGTCGGCCGGGGCATATGCGATCTATTCGGCGGTTATTTTATTGGGGTTGTTCCTTATCCTCCGGGAGTATGTTCGCCAGAACGACCGCCGCCGGGAGAAAATGCTCGAAGCCATCCGGCAACAGCACCAACGGGACGTTTACGAGTCCAAACTGAAATTCTTCACCAACATAGCCCACGAATTCTGCACTCCGCTCACCCTCATCCACGGCCCGTGCGAAAGGATAATACAGTACCGGAATTCCGACCAGTTCGTCCTTAAATACGCCGGGCTGATCCACCGGAACGCAGAGCGGATGAACGAGCTTATCCAACAGCTAATCGACTTCCGCCGCATCGAAACCGGCAACCGTCCCCCGTCTATCGCGCGTACTGCCGTGAGCGACCTTGCGGCAAACATCTTCGAAAGCTTCACAGAACTTGCCGAAAGCAGAACGATCGATTACTGGCGCCGTATAGACCAGGGATTGATATGGAATACGGACAAGGATTTTTTGGAGACCATCCTCGCCAACCTCCTTTCGAACGCTTTCAAATATACCAACCGGAACGGGACCGTAAGCCTCACCGTACGCGAGGAAGGGCGACGGCTCAGGATAACGGTCTCCAATACCGGTAAAGGCATAAAAGCGGAAAATATCGGCAAGGTATTCGACCGCTACACGATACTCGAGGATTTCGAGAACCAAAACGAAAAAGCAGGGGCGCGTAACGGCCTCGGGCTGGCTATATCGTATAGTATGGTAAACCTTTTGGGCGGCGATATCGATGTTGTGAGCGTACCGGACCGCACGACTGATTTTATCGTTAGCCTGCCGCTTCCGGAAATAACGGACCAGGGAGGGAATGTGCCACCGGTGATCAAACCGGTCGGCCCGACCGGGGAAGTGCCCCAGCCCGTAGAGTTGCCCCGTTACGGGTTCGACAAGGGACGGTCGACCATTCTGCTCGTGGACGACGAGAAAGAGATGCTTTGGTTCCTCTGTGAGATATTCTCGCAGGAGTACAATGTGATACCGGTCGAAAAACCCCTGGAAGTCGATAAGATACTTACCGAGATCCACCCGAGCGTAATTATTTGCGACGTGATGATGCCGGGTCTGGACGGTATCTCGCTCACCCGACAGATCAAGGGCAATCCAAAGACGGCCCACATCCCGATGATACTCGTCTCGGCCAAGCATAAGGTAGAGGAACAGATCGAGGGACTGGACGCCGGCGCGGAAATGTATATTACAAAACCGTTCAATATAGATTACCTGCGCATTTTCGTAAAGCACCTGATCAGCCGCAAGGAGACCCTCAAGGAGTATTTCAGTTCGCCGCTCAGCGCCTACGAGCTGACCGAGGGCAAAATGATGCATCTGGACCACCGGAAATTTATCCAGAAGATACTGGAGATCATAAATGCCAATATCATCAACAAAGACCTTTCGGCCAAATTCATAGCGGACCGGATGAACATGAGCACCCGCCACCTTTACCGGAAGATAAACGAGATCGGGGCACAAAGCCCGGCTGAGATGATACGGGAATGCCGGCTGCATATCGCGCAGGACCTGCTAAAAAATACGAAGCTGAATATCGACGAAATAATTTTCAAATCGGGATTCGCCAACCGGGGGCCGTTCTTCCGGGCTTTCTCCGCCAAATTCGGATGCACTCTCAAGGAGTTCCGCGAGAGGAACTCGGGTATTTGACAGGGAGCGGTTTTGCAGTAGTGATGAAAATTAATAAATTTGTTGTTCGCCACGGGAGGGTGGGTCTGACTTACCCGTAGGCGGCAAACCAAACTATTAAACATAATTGAAGATGAAAAAATTGTTACTCACGCAGCTGTTGCTGGCGTGTTCTTTCGTTGCGTTCGCACAATGGTCCCCGGCAGGCGACAAGATCCGTACACCCTGGGCCGACCAGGTAGACCCGGCCAACGTGCTACCGGAATATCCCCGACCCATTATGGAGAGGGATCAGTGGATGAACCTGAACGGGCTATGGGATTACAGCATCGCCCCGGTAAGGTCACAGGCCCCGGAAAATTACGAGGGTAAGATACTCGTGCCTTTCCCGGTGGAATCGAGCCTGAGCGGCGTGGGCCGCACGGTAGGCGAGAACAACGTGGTATGGTATGAACGGGAATTCACCGTTCCTGCGAACTGGAAAGGGCAGAACATCCTGCTCCATTTCGGCGCCGTGGACTGGCATGCGACGGTATGGGTGAACGACTATAAGGTCGGCGAACACAAAGGCGGGTACACCCCGTTCACTTTCGACATTACCGAATGCCTCAACGCAAAGGGTACCCAGACTGTGAAAGTAAAAGTATGGGACCCGACTGACCACGGACCGCAGCCCCGTGGCAAACAGATTCACAATCCGCACGGTATCTGGTACACTCCGGTAACGGGGATATGGCAGACCGTATGGCTCGAGCCGGTACCCAGCGCACACATTGCCTCCGTAAACAATGTTCCCAATATCGACCGCAGTATCGTTACGATCATACCCGAGGTTGTAGGAACCGACAAAGGTACGGTGGAAGTGGCGGTAACGTTCAACGGCGCCAATGTGGCTACGGGTAAGAGCCTCGTCGGCCAGCCCGTTGAAATTTATATCCCCGATGCAAAACTCTGGTCTCCCGACGCCCCGAACCTTTACGACATAGAAGTAAAACTTGTCAGCGGCAATACGACGGTGGATAAGGTGAACAGCTACTTCGGGATGAGGAAATACACGATCAAGAGGGACGACAGCGGTATCGTGAGGTTCCAGTTGAACAACGAGAACTGCTTCCATTTCGGTCCGCTGGACCAGGGTTGGTGGCCCGACGGCCTTTATACCGCACCGACGGACGAAGCGCTGCTCTACGATATCAAAAAGACAAAAGATTTCGGATATAATATGATCCGTAAGCATGTGAAAGTGGAACCGGCTCGTTGGTATACCCATTGCGACCGTGAGGGGATCATCGTTTGGCAGGATATGCCCAACGGCGACCGCAGTCCCGAATGGCAGATGTTCCAATACTTCACCGGTAACGAGATCGTGCGCTCGCCCCAGTCCGAAGAGATCTACCGCAGGGAGTGGAAAGAGATCATGGATTACCTGATGCCCTACCCGTGTATCGGCGTTTGGGTTCCGTTCAACGAGGCATGGGGCCAGTTCAAAACCGCCGAGATCGTGGAATGGACCAAGAATTACGACCCCACCAGGCTGGTGAACCCTGCCAGCGGCGGTAACCACTACCCGGTAGGTGACATCCTGGACCTGCATAAATACCCGTCGCCGGAACTGTATATGTATGACGGACAGAGGGCAACGGTGCTGGGTGAATACGGCGGTATCGGCCTTGTACTGGACGACCATCTTTGGGAAACCGACCGCAACTGGGGTTACGTGCAGTTCAAGACGAAGAAAGAAGTCACGGACACTTACGTCGACTATGCCGAACAGCTGATCACGCTGATCCCCGCCGGGTTCTCCGGAGCGGTATATACCCAGACTACGGACGTTGAAATGGAAGTGAACGGTCTGCTGACCTACGACAGGAAAGAAATAAAGGTCGAAGAGGACAGGATCAGGGCGATAAATCAAAAAGTGATCAACACCCTTAAATAATTTCGGGTACCCAATTAAAAACAGCAGGCGCAAATGCGCCTGCTGTTTTTTGATTTATGCGGCTAAGCCGTACGGGCCCTGCGCCATTTTTTCCAGCGCTTTTTCAGCCAGATATAGTAACCGGTTATCGGGAGCGCCGCACCGATAAGACACACGATGAAATAGATGATCCGTGTAAAGATCCCGCCCCAGGAACCTACATGTACGGCATATATCCAGCCCCGTATCTTGGCCGATCTGGGCTGGTCCCGGTAATAGTCCACCGTAGTGATCTCGCCGGTACGGGTATCGAATTTATAGCTGTCCGAAGCCCGGGTATTACCGTACCGGTTTGTCGAAACCGATATACTTCCGTCCTGCACGGTTACGGCTTTGTATTTCGGATTTAGTGCGATAACTTCAGCCGCCGCTTTCTGCCAAACCGAATATTTGCGGTTGTCATCGCTTTGACCGCTACGCTGTCCGCCGTGTCTTCCCCCTCCCCTGCCGCGTCGCTCTCCATCACCATTATCGGAAGCATCCTCTCGACCACCCCTGCGTTCACCGTCGGGACGGCCGCCCCTCCTCTCTATGTCGGCTTCGCTTCCATCGGAACGGTTACCCCGGCCACGGTTCTCCCCACGCTCCTCGGTCGATAACTCACCGTCCCGTTCCCGGTTGGAACCCAGGCCATCCGGATGATCTCCGTCCCTTTTTTCGGCTTCCGGAGAGTCCGTTCCTGCATTGTCACCGTCACGGGTTCCCTCCGGGCGACCTCCGCTACGCTCGCCGGCCCGAGCATTGCCAGTCTGGCTACCGCCGTGGCCACCGCTTTGTTGAGCTGGCCCCTGTGTAACTTCGACCCCGAAAACTTTATAAAACCCGTTGCGGTACCAGTTGAAAGACCATGTAAGCCCCGTTAGGGCCATCGCAAGTAATACGATCGCAGATATCTTTCCGAGCGACAAATGGAAATCGTACCAAAAACGGAACCTCCCGGCACCCCGTTTGATCGAAAGCCGTTTCTTCACCCCGCTCCAGGTCTTGGGTATCCAGATTATAATGCCGCTGATAAGGATAAATACCAACACCAGGGTCGAAGTTCCCGTAATAAGTTTCCCCCATGTTATACCCGGACCCTGTACCTGTAGCAGGAACCACCGGTGGAGCCGGCGGACGAACGTAAAGAAATCCCCCTGCGCATACGGGCGTATAAGCCCTTTTACCTCACCGGTATAGGGGTCAACCATCAGGCTGGTGCGCCGTTGGCCCTCTAAGCCCATTCGGTAGTTTTTTCCCGCAGATGACGGAACCTGAATGCTGGACACGGCGGCCGTATCCGGCAGTTGTGCCTTTACCCTTTCCATTAATTCAGCAAAGGACAATACCTGCCCCGAACTTGCCGATGCTTTATACAGTGACGGGGAGGTCCATTCCTTAATTTCCGTTTCGAATACGAGGATAGCACCCGTAAGGCATAAAACAGAGATAACGATCCCGAAAGGGACGGCGAGCCATAGATGGAGTTTAGCAAAAATTTTCTTCACAATCGTTTAGTTTCGGTGAAAAGGGATGCCGGCTACGGCATCCCCTGTAAATCCGGGTAATAATTCGGTCCGGGAGGTTTAGATAGACACCTGCCAGACATTCACACTTGACATTCAGATAAATGGCTGTTAGCGGGCAGACCCATCGTTGCGGAACGGGCCGTTTTCCGGCAGCAAAGATGCCCCGGAATCGGCGGAACCGCAATCCTCAATTTTGGGGATTTATCCCCCGGGGTCATAAAAAATGGTTAGTCCGCTTTCCGGATTACTTCGATCATCGAAATTAAATCCGTTATATGATCTCTTTGCGGTTGGAAGTATTGACGAACAGTATATCACCCATACCGGCGAACTCCGTGAAGAACTCTTCGGCCCCGTTACCGAGGACCTGTTCGTTGAACCCGATAAGGGTGAGGGCGGCATCCTGAGAATGTTTTTCAACCACCTCGCCCATTGACCAGTTGTCCAGCATGGGTACTATCTCGATATTTTTCAGCGTAATGGGCAGCCTCCCCGCAGCGATACGCTGCTCGAGAATGCTTTTTACCTCCGTCATTTCGCCGCGCGGACTTGGAATGTAAATCTTGATATGGCTTTTTTTCCACAGCGGGTGGGACATCATAATGTAACCGAGCAGGATCATGAAATTGGTATTTTCATCGTCCGCATCCGTTATCCAAACATGGATACCGTTAGCGGGGATGGTCTTTCCGCCGGTCATCGAATAGATACACACATCGAAATCCCCGGCCTTTACCATCCGCACGTTTTCCACGATCCTTTGCAGTTCATCGGGCCGGTAGCGGTCATATTCGAACAGCACCATATTGCTCTCCATGCCCGATATAGACGGGGACTGGATGGCCTGGGAAATGGCGGAGGTATACGACGGCGAAACTACCGTATCGATATAAAGGGTACTGTGGGTATTCTTCCGGCGCAGTAGGATCTGTTCGAGCAGGTACTTCGCTTCCTGCGAGGTCTGGCGGGAATAGTATCCCTCGATAAAATGGATATAGGTGCCGAAGCCGTGCTTATAACTGAGCCACCCCATAAGGTCGAGGACTTTGGGCCGTTCGAACGTGTGGGAAGAGATGCAGATCACAGCCGGGCGCCATTCGCCGGCCTCGATATTGGCCTGGTTTTTCTGGATGAAAACCTGCAAATGCCGGTTCAGCTGGAACAACGCGCCCCGGAATATATTGACCAGACCCTTTTTCTCTTTATTGGTATGCTCTACAAGCAGGTATACCAACAATATGAAAATATAGGAAATAACGGTGTATACCGGGTTTATCATGAACATTACCCACACGGAGAGTACGAAACCGGCCAGGGAGATGTACCACCGTGAGCGGAACCGGGGACGATAGGACGGCGGGGAACCGAAATGGTTCAGGAAAGAACTCAGGCAGAGGGTGCCGTAAGTTATCAGGAAAAACATCGAGATGATCTCCGCGACCGAATTCACACTGCCGACCAATATGAAGCCAAGGGCGATAATGAACGAAATAAGCGAGGCGTTGCGCGGCTCCCGGTCCTTGCCCCTGCCACGGGCAAAGAAAGCATTGAGCCTGCGGGCCGGGAAAGTCCGGTCGTAGGCGATGGCCTGCAGGGTGCGCGGGGCCACAAGCATCGCTCCTATGACTGACGATGCCGTACTGGCCGCAAGCCCGAGCGGGACCACAATAGACCCGTAAAGCGCGATGCGGGCCATCACCATCTGGTCGGTCACCAACAGTTCCTGCGGAGCGGATACCGCCATCTTCCAAACTACCAGCGCATAAACGGCCAAACCCGTAATGGTGCCCAGCATGGTGCCCAGGGGGATGGACCTGCCGGGATTCCTAAGGTCCCCGCTAAGCCCCACCCCGGCCGTCATGCCCGTAAAAGCGGGAAAGCAGACGGCGAATATCAGGAAGAATTTCTCACGGTTGAAAAACCCGAAATTTCGTATCGGTTCATAACCCCCCTCCTCGAGCGGAATTTCGAGCGGTTTGCCGAGAAAGAACATTACCAGGGAGGTTCCCAGCAGGATACTGACCACATAGAGCATTTTCACGCCCGACCCTGCCCCGTTGTTGAGCATAACATAGGCAAGTATCAAAAAGGTGGGAACGCTGACAAGCTGCTTGGGAAGTGTATACCCGAATTTAGCAAACCACCAGTCATATAACGGATAGAACGACTCGGCGAACGCGATCGTGTAAAAAGCTATACTAATGGCCTGTGCAAGAAAAAGGGTAATCCCTATCGTGGAGCCTATCTTCAGGCCGAACGACCGCGAAATTATGAAGTACTCCCCGCCCCCCTCGACCCGGGTGTTGGTTGCCAGTTCCGATATGGCAAGGGCTGTCGGGATGGTGATAAGATGACCAATAACGATAATGGTAATGGCTCCCCAGAAACCAAGCTCACCGGTCGCCCATCCCAGGCGCAGGAACAGGATAGCACCCAAAATGGACGAGACCGCGGTGAAAAATACCGGTGCGGTTCCGAAGCCCTTTCCCCGTTGGGAGGTATTGTTTGCCGTTGCTGCCAATCCCGTTTGGTTGTTACCCGCAAAGGTAAACAATTCTTCATAGATAAGGGCCCGCTCGGACTACGGGATCGGTCAGTCCGGAAACCGTTCTACCGCCCCACCATTTTGGCAGGGTCGACAATGGTATCGAATTCCTCTCCGCTTATATATCCCGTATCGAGGGCCGCCTCCCTAAGGGTTTTATTTTCCAGGTAAGCCTTACGGGCTATTTCGGCGGCCTTATAATAACCGATCACCGGATTCAGGGCCGTAACCAACATGAGGGATTTATCCACCAGCTCCCTGATCCGCTCCCTGTCGGGTTCGATCCCAACGGCACAATGCAAACCGAAGCTGTAGCATCCCTCCCCGATCAATCGGGCGCTGTTAAGGAAGTTAAAGATGATCATCGGTTTGAAGACGTTCAGTTCGAACTGGCCGTTAGAGCCGCCCACCGAGACCGCGACGTCATTGCCCATTACCTGTGCCGCTATCATCGTGAGGGCCTCGCACTGGGTCGGGTTAACCTTACCCGGCATTATGGATGAGCCGGGTTCGTTTTCCGGAATTCGTATTTCCCCTATCCCCGCGCGCGGGCCGGAACTGAGCATTCGGATGTCGTTGGCTATCTTCATCAGGGCCACAGCCGTACTTTTCAACCGCCCGTGTGCATCCACAAGCGCATCATGGGTTGCCAAGGCCTCGAACTTATTCGGGGCGGTCCGGAACGGAATCGCCGTCAACCCGGCAATAACCTCCGCTACCCTTTCGGCAAAGCCGACAGGCGTATTTATTCCGGTCCCGACTGCCGTCCCACCTAAAGCCAGTTCATAAATGCGGGGCAGGACGGACCTCATATTCCCGACCGCATAGCCCAACTGGGCGGCATAGCCGCTGAACTCCTGGCCCAGGGTCAACGGGGTGGCATCCATAAAATGGGTGCGCCCAATCTTTACAATATCCATGAACCGTTCGCTTTTCCCGGTGAAAGTTTCCTGCAAATTTTCGACGGCAGGGATGGTCAGTTCCAGTAACATTTGCGCGGCGGCAATATGCATGGCTGTCGGGAAAGTGTCGTTGGAAGATTGGGATTTGTTCACGTCGTCATTGGGCGAGAGGATCTTCAGTTCGTCCGACAATGTGCCTCCTGCCAGAACCTGCCCACGGTTGGCTATAACCTCATTGACGTTCATATTTGTTTGTGTCCCGCTGCCGGTCTGCCAAACCACGAGCGGGAACTCCCCGTCCAGTTTCCCGTCGATTATTTCATCGCAGACCCGGCAAATAAGGTCGCATTTTTCCTGCGGCAAAACCCCTTTTTCGGCATTTGTAATTGCTGCCGCCTTTTTTAGGTAACCGAACGCATGGATCACCTCGATGGGCATCCGGTTGGTGGCCCGGGCTATCGGGAAGTTGTCGATACTGCGCTGGGTCTGAGCGCCGTAGTATGCACCGGCGGGTACCCTCACCTCGCCCATTGTGTCGTTCTCTATCCTGTATTCCATATCGGCTGTCGTTTATATGAAGTTCGGAATTTATTCCGGGATATCCATAAACAAAAACCGCACCCCGTGAAAGGATGCGGCCTGTAAATGACTTAATAGGAACTTATTCGGCGTTTTCTTCCGGGGCGGCAGCAGCCACTTCAGCCCCTTTTTCCTCGACCGTAAAATCTGTCATTCCGGCACCTACCAGTATGTTGTACCAGTTAACTATCTTTTTCATATCCGATACGTGGACCCTATCCCTGTCGTAACCGGGAATAACCTCCGCGAAAAGGGCTTTCAGCTCGTCCGCCGAAGACTTATGGCTGATGGCCTCAGTTCCGTTGTATTTAGTGAAGATGGCCGTGAAAATATTTCCCAAAGGCACCTCCTCGGTATCTGTATAAACGGCTATCTCACCAAGGGCACTCACTTTGGACGTTGCCGGGGCATTGGTACGGCGGCCGTCCGAGAGGGCCTCCACGATGATTCCGTTCTTACTTTGCGCTATGTATTTGAACAACCCGGGCTGCCCGGAGATGGCCAGTATATCCTTTAATTCCATGCTTTCAGTTTTTAATATTTCCGGCGATACAGGTTGCAAATATAAAAAATTATTAACGACCGGCGGAAAATGCGTTTAATTTACTTTCCGTTAATATATAAAATTGGGAAATAGGGGCAAATTGTCGTAAAATTGTAAGTTAGCAACGGATGTAAGCAGAAGAGAGAAGATGAAAGTATTGAAGTTCGGCGGCTCCTCAGTGGGGTCTGCCGGGGCCATTGAAAACCTGAAATCCATAGTCGGCGATGCCGGCAACGATGTAATAGTAGTGGTGTCTGCCCTGCAGGGGATAACGGACCAGCTCCTTTCGCTGGCCAGAGGGGCCCTGGCGGGAAACAATAATTACAAGACGGAATTCGATTCGATCGTAATGCGGCACCGGGAGTTGTGCAAGGCGGTGGTCGGGGAAGAGTACCGTGCCGAGGTCAACGGGAAGCTGGACGGGATGTTCGACGAACTGGGCAATATCCTCAAGGGAGTTTTCCTTATCAGGGACCTTTCGCAGAAAACCACCGATACGGTACTTAGCTACGGTGAACGAATGTCCTCCGCCATTATCGCCGCCGCCCTCGACGGGGCAACGCTTATCGACGCAAAGGAAATTATCAAGACCCGCCCGTATTTCAACAAGCACGTAATTGACTTCTCGGTCACCGATAAGCTTATCACGGATGCGTTTGCCGATAATAAGGGATTGGCGGTCGTGCCGGGCTATATTGCTTCGGATGTCGATACGGGAGACGTATCCACTTTGGGCCGTGGGGGTTCGGACTATACGGCCGCGGTCATAGCCGCCGCGCTGGACGCCACGGAGCTGGAAATATGGACCGATGTGGACGGTTTTATGACGGCCGACCCCAAGATGGTCGGGAGCGCTTATGTTATCGAGCGCCTGAGCTACGTGGAAGCTATCGAGCTATGCAATTTCGGGGCAAAGGTGATCTACCCCCCCACCATTTTCCCCGTTTACCATAAGGGTATTCCCATACGAGTTAAGAACACGTTCAACCCGGCCAGCCCGGGAACGTACATTTCGAGCGAACGCAACCCCGACTCGGGCAAGGCCATCAAGGGTATCTCGTCGGTCAAGGATTCCTGCCTCATTACGGTACAGGGGCTCGGGATGGTGGGTATCATCGGGGTCAACTACCGCATATTCAAGTGCCTTGCAAAAGCGGGCATCAGCGTCTTTTTCGTCTCACAGGCCGCCTCGGAGAACAATACTTCCATCGGGGTGAACTCGCGCGACGCCGACAAAGCGGCCGAAGTACTCGGTGAGGAGTTCCGGCTGGAAATTCAGCAGGGCGAAATAAACCCGATCAAAAAGGAATGCGGCCTTGCCACGGTGGCCATAGTCGGGGAAAATATGCGCCTGACCCCCGGCATATCCGGGAAGCTGTTCGGAACGCTCGGGCGCAACGGTATCAACGTTATAGCCACGGCCCAGGGCGCTTCGGAAACGAACATTTCGTTCGTCATACAGGAGAGCAGCCTGCGCAAGGCCATGAACGTTATCCACGACTCGTTCTTCCTCTCGGAATACCAGGTCCTGAACATATTCCTGGTCGGTATCGGACTGGTGGGGTCCGACCTGCTGGAACAGATACGGCTTCAGCAACCCAAATTACTTAAAGAAAACTCCCTGCAGGTCAGGATAGTGGGTATAACCAATTCCCGAAAATATATCACCGACCGCAACGGCATCGACCTGAACGAATATCGCGAACTTCTGGAGCGGGAAGGAAAGCCTACGTCGCCGGAAATTTTCAGGGACGAGATTTTGGGGATGAATATCTTCAATTCGGTGTTCGTAGACTGTACGGCAAGCGCCGAGGTGGCCGCCATTTACCGGGACCTGCTGGAGAAGAACGTGTCGGTAGTGACGGCAAACAAGATTGCCGCCTCGGACAAATACGAGGTATATGACAACCTGAGAAATACCGCCCGCCGCAGGGGCGTAAAATTCCTGTTCGAGACAAACGTAGGTGCCGGCCTTCCTGTGATCAATACCATTTGCGACCTGCGCAACAGCGGCGACAGGATACTGAAGATCGAGGCAGTAGTTTCGGGAACCCTGAACTATATTTTCAACGTGATGGACGAGAACATTTCGTTCAGCCGGGCCATTAAAATGGCCCAGGAAGAGGGGTATGCCGAGCCGGACCCGAGGGTCGACCTAAGCGGTACGGATGTAATTCGCAAACTGGTCATACTGTCGCGTGAAGCGGGTTACAGACTGGAACAGTCCGACGTGAAAACCAACCTGTTCCTCGACGGCCGTTATTTTGAGGGAACCGTCGAGGATTTCTGGAAGAATATCCCGGCCGTGGATGAGGCGTTCGAACAGAAACGCCGGGAGCTGCAGGCCAGGGGATGCCGCTGGAGGTTCGTGGCCCTATTCGATAACGGACGGGCAGAAGTGGGCTTGCGTGAGGTCGACGCGGCCAGCCCGTTCTACGAGCTGGCAGGGAGCAACAACGTAATATCGTTCACGACCGAAAGGTATAAGGAATACCCGATGCAGATCAAAGGGTACGGTGCGGGCGCCGCAGTAACGGCGGCAGGGGTTTTCGCCGACATAATCAGCATCGCCAATATCAGGTAGCCATGAAGTACATAGTTATACTCGGGGACGGGATGGCGGACGAGCCCATCCCGCAACTCGGCGGCCTCACCCCATTGCAATACGCCAATAAGCCGTTCATGGATATGCTTGCCCGGGAGGGGCGGTGCGGAATGCTGGACACCATTCCCCCGGGTTATTCTCCCGGGAGCGAGATAGCCAACTTATCGGTTCTTGGTTACGACGTACCCCGGGTTTACGAGGGCCGGGGATCGCTCGAAGCGGCCAGCATGGGAATAGAGATCGGAAGCGGAGAAATGGCTATGCGCTGCAACCTTATCACCATCGATGAAAACCTGATAAAGAACCATTCAGCCGGACATATCTCCACGGAGGAAGCGGCAGAGCTCATAAATGCATTGCAGGAAAAACTCGGAGGCGAAGTTTTCGGGGAGGGTCTTTCGGCCAGTTTCCATGCCGGGATATCTTACCGTCACCTGCTAAAGATCAAAGGAGGGAATAAGGACCTTGTCTCTGCCGCGCCGCATGACCATTTGGATAAGGATTACCGCAAACTCCTCCCGAAAGCCGGAAACCGGCAAGCGGAAAATACGGCTATTTTCCTTAACAGGCTTATCGAACGGTCCCGGGAAATACTGTCGGCCCATCCGGTAAATATCGAAAGGGTACGGCAGGGCAAAGCCCCTGCAAACTCGATTTGGCCGTGGTCTCCGGGATACCGCCCCCGGATGGAGACCCTGGCCGAGAAGTACGGGCTGGAAAAAAGCTCCGTCATATCCGCCGTGGACCTTATCAAAGGCATAGGGGTTTATGCCGGTGCGGAGATCATCGAAGTCGAGGGGGCGACGGGGCTATATGACACGAATTACGAGGGTAAAGCGGCGGCTGCCATCGACAGCCTTAGGCATAGTGATTTCGTCTTCCTGCATATCGAGGCCAGCGACGAAGCGGGCCACGAGGGCGACCCGCAATTAAAAGCCAGGACGATCGAGTATCTCGACGACCGTATATTGAAACCGATATTCAGCGAAGTCTCCGGATGGGACGAACCCGTTAGGATAGCGGTCCTGCCGGACCACCCTACCCCATGTGCCATTCGGACCCATACGGCTGACCCCGTACCGTTCCTGATCTACGGGAGCGGCATCGAGCCTGACAGTGTTGAAGTATATGACGAGTTCGCACCCCGGCAGGGAGGGTACGGGTTGCTCGTCGGGGAGGATTTTATGAATACCCTGCTCGCTTAAAAAAGAACGATTAAGGGATGAAATATTACAGCACCAACCGGACCGCGCCGCCTGCCGGGTTGAAACAGGCGGTAACCGAGAGCCTCGCCCCGGACCGGGGATTATATATGCCCGAGACGATCGGGCGGCTCCCGGATAGTTTTTTCGAAACTATCGAACGGAAGAATTTCCGGGAAATAGGACTTGCGGTAGCCAGGACTTTGTTCGGCGGGGATATCCCCGGCGATGAATTGGAGACTATTGTGGAGGGAACCTTATCGTTCGATACGCCGGTAGTCCCGGTCGGGGAGAATATATATTCTTTGGAACTGTTCCACGGGCCGACGGCAGCGTTCAAGGATGTCGGCGCGAGGTTCATGGCCCGGATGCTGTCCCACTTCACAGCGGGAGGCAGCGATAGCATCACGGTTCTGGTGGCTACGTCCGGGGATACCGGCAGCGCCGTGGCAAACGGGTTTCTCGGGGTAGAAAATATCCAAGTGGTGGTATTATACCCTCGAGGAAAAGTAAGCGACCTGCAGGAAAAACAATTCACCACACTCGGGCAAAATATAAGGGCGCTTGAGATCGACGGCACATTCGACGACTGCCAGCGCCTGGTTAAAACCGCATTCCTCGATCCGGAACTTGCAGGGAGACTGACGCTCACTTCCGCCAATTCCATCAACGTCGCCAGGCTGTTGCCCCAGTCGTTCTATTATTTCCATGCCTATGCGCAGTTGAAAAAAATAGGACGGGAAGACGGGGTAGTTTTCAGCGTACCGAGCGGGAATTTCGGAAACCTGACGGCCGGGCTACTGGCAAAGCGGATGGGCCTGCCCGTGAAAAGGTTCATCTCGGCGAACAACCGCAACGATGTTTTTCTGGATTACCTGCGCACGGGAGTTTATTCTCCCCGTCCGTCGGTCGAAACCGTGGCCAACGCCATGGATGTCGGCGATCCGAGTAACTTCGCCCGGATCCTCGACCTTTACGGCAATATCACCGACAGGGTCAGGAGCGATATTACCGGTTATAGTTATACCGATGAACAAATCAAATCATGTATCGGTAAAGTTTACGATGAAACCGGCTATATGCTCGATCCACACGGAGCCTGCGGTTATATGGCCCTGGCCGAGGGGTTAAATGACGGCGAGACGGGTGTATTCCTCGAGACCGCCCATCCGGCAAAATTCAGGGAGACTGTTGAGGAGGCAACCGGCCGGCCTGTCGAACTGCCGGAATCGTTAAAAGCGTTCGCCGGCCGGGAAAAAAGAAGCGTCTCGCTGGGTAAGGATTACCCGGGTTTCCGGGAATGGTGCCTGGCCAATTTGGTTTGACCCATATACTTTTCAAAAAGATAAGCGGACCCTGCGGGGTCCGCTTCTTTTTTAACAAGGCCGCCGGTTATTCCTGTGCGGCGCGGTCGTTGATGAAACCCTCGGCCAGTTTGGTCAGGGAAACGTCCGTATATTTTTCATTATTGAGGATGCCCTCGAGCATCGTCGTTACCCGTTTGTTCTTAAGGTACTGCGAGAAGATACGGAGAGTACCGTAGGTAGCAATCTCGTAGTGTTCAGCTTTCTGGGCGCCGAGGATAAGACCCGCGTCCCGGATAAAGGTAGCCCGGTCCGTATCTTTGATGATAGACTGCGCTTCCTCGATAATACCGGCCATCGCTTCGCATTTTTTGGTTTTGGGTTTTTCACCCAGTGCCGCGAAAACTTTCTCGACTACGGTAATGTGGCCGTTGGTTTCGTTTGCATGTTTCTCGAACGCGCTCTGAAGTTCCTGGCTGGTTGCCGCCCGTTTCATTTTTAGCAGGGCTTTGGACAACTGTTTTTCGGCCCAGTAGATATCCTTGAGTTCATCCACGAAGAATTTTTTAAATTCCATACCGGACTGCGCTTTCATAGCAGAACGGGACATGGTGGTCGACGCAGTAGACGATCGTCTGGAAGTCGGCTTCTGGATGGTAGAGGTCGTGGTAGTGCCGTTGCCGTTGGATTGGTTCTTACTGCGGGTAGTGGTTGTCGTACCCGTCGAGCGTGACCGTGAAGAAGTTGAGGTAGTGTTGCCGGTACTGTTACCGTTGTTGGAGGAATTCTGACTGCGCGATGCAGTTTTCGTACCCGAGGTACGGGGTTTTGTCATTGTCGTTGTTGCCATAATTCAGAGATTATCAGATATGTTTTTTATATTCCTCTGCAAATCAGGCAAATTCCATACCACACACAAATCCGCACTATTTTACTACTTTTGGAGTTTCAAAAACCGAAAAATGGAAACGATCACAATAAGGCGTGCCGGGTACGAGGATTGTCCCCGTTTGCTGGAACTCGTTCGGGAGTTGGCTCTCTATGAAAAGGCCCCGGAAAAGGTCACCGTTACGCTCGATGAATTCTCTTATGCCGGGTTCGGCGAGGGTAAGGTTTGGGACGCAATGGTCGCCGAAACCGATGGCCGCATTATCGGTTTCGCACTGTGGTATATCCGTTTCAGCACCTGGCGCGGCAAGAGGATTTATCTCGAGGACCTGTATGTGGAACAGCAGTATAGGGGCAAAAGTGTGGGCAGGAAACTTTTCGACGCCTTGATCGCGGAGACCCGCAAACAAGGGATCCGGGGGATGGTTTGGCAGGCCCTGGATTGGAACCGGCCGGCCCTGGAGTTCTATAGTAAATACGGCGCCGAATTCGACGGCGGATGGATAAACTGTTCTTTGGAATTCGGGGATGGGGAACAAGAATAGTTATTTAACCATAACCCTAAGCGCGGTCGCTGCCTGTATCATCTGGGGGTCGGCATTTCCGGGGGCGAAGATCGGTTTCGAATATACGGGGCCTATTTTTCTTTCGGGGCTGCGTTTCACATTGGCCGGACTGCTGTTGGTGCCGGTGATATTGATAAAGAAAGTCGACGTCCGGCCCGTCTTTCGCAACTGGCGGTTCATGCTTGTCTTTGCATTCTTGCAGACGTTCCTGCAATACGGACTGTTCTTTATGGGCCTCGACAAGGTCCCTGCATCCACTTCGGCGATCATCATCGGCGCGGGTCCCTTGTTTGTCGCCATTATGGCTCATCTTACACTCAAGGACGATAAATTGACGCTCCGGAAAATGGCAGCCATAACCCTTGGCATCAGCGGCGTGGCTTTCATAAGCCTGACCAAAGGGGGCCTGGGCGGCGGCTCTTCGGCTTCATTCTATACCGGGGTGGCCCTGTTGATCGGCAGCAACCTTACCGGGAGTTATACCAATATTATGGTCGTTAAGAAAAAGGATTACCGCCTGTCGCCAATCGCACTTACATCTTTTGCCAATTTCACGGGGGGATTGCTGTTACTGCTCGTATCTTTCATTGCCGAGAAACCGGAGATCAAAGCCTATCCCGGAGAATTTTACCTCGCCCTGATATGGCTGGCTCTTATTCCGGCAACGGCGTTCTCGATATGGTATACCCAGCTGCAAAAACCGGGCGTGAAAGTCTCGGAGCTCAATATGTGGAAATTCATGGTCCCGGTCAGCGCGTGCATACTGAGCTGGATACTTCTGCCATCCGACCATCCCACCTGGCAATCCCTTACCGGTATCGCTATCATTACCACCGCATTGTTCATGGCCCGGACCCCGGGTAAAAACTGAGTTAAATATATAAACACACAGCCGGGCAACGATTTGCCCGGCTGCGTGTTTTATAAAGGAAATCGATCCGACTATTCGTCTTTTTTGATGTGGGTCACTTCTTTTTCACCGTCGTGTTTTTCCTTGATAACGGTCTCGTCGTCTTTTTCAATCACTTTAACAACGTCTTTTTCACCGTCTTCTTTCACCTTGAGTACGTGGCGGTCGCCGTCTTCGCTTTCTTTGATCTTCACGAAATCACGCTCGTCACCGATGTGCTGTTTGAAAACTTCCTTGCCATCGTTCTCTTTCAGCTTGAAACCTACGTGGGTTCCGTCCGGGAGTTTGGTTTTCCATACTTCCTTGTGCGGACCCATCTTTACTTTCCATTCGTTGTCGGCATAGAGCAGGTCGTAAGCGATGTCTTCTGATACACCGTTGTTGTAATGGTGCCTTACGACAACGTTGGCAGAGTTACCGTCTGGAGCGGTGTTCTCGGAAACGACGTCCACTTTCTTGATACCGCCCTGGCGGCTCACGTGTTCGCCCACGTTGTGGCGGAGCATATCGGCATAACGTTTCTTGTCACGGCGCATTTCGCGCGAATCGAAATCGTTATCGGCTACCATACGGTCCACAAGCCCGTCATAGTCGCCCTGCATGATAAACTCGGAGTATTGCCGGGCGGTCGCACTCGCTTTTTTGGTCTTGTTGGAATGGCAGTTGGTAAATGCTACAAGCCCCAACACAAGGATGGCCGGGATAAATAATTTTTTCATGGTAATCATTTTTGCATTATTCATTAAACATCATACCTATTGCAAGAAATGAACCATATTGGGAACCCGGTGTAAAAAAAGCGGCGGCAGCCGTAGGAAACAAAAGCGGCACCCCTTGATCGGGATACCGCCATTTTCTTCCGCAACGGGCCTTTTACGCTCTATCCTGCGGGAGCCTCGTCATACCCGTCCGCCTTGGCCCTCCACATTAGCATAAAGACCAGCATCCGGACAATGGCCATACAGAAGATGCCGACGTATGTTATATCCCACCCGTAATTGTCAGCTACGTATCACAGCCCCACGCCGGAGATTGCCGTACTGGCGTACCCAAACAGCCCCGTCAGGCCGTTTGCAGTCGCGGCGGCTTTCTTTGTGGCCTGATTTGCGGCCGCTATCCCGATAAGGGCCTGCGGACCGTAAATAAAGAACCCGGTGGCACACAGGCTGGCATAAAGAAGCCATACGGGAGCATCCAGCGGCAACTGCCAAAAGATAAAGAAAAATAGAGCCGTACCCGCCATGCAGAACACGCAGGTGCGGTGGGCACGGCCTTTGAGCAATTTATCCGTTGCTAACCCGGCTATTACCATTCCCGCTACTCCGGCTATCTCGAACAGGGCCACAAGCCACCCAGCATGTTCCATGCTCACGCCTTTGGACTGCTTGAGCAGTGTCGGGCCCCAGTCCAGTACAGAAAAACGGACGACGTATACGAAAAAATTCGCAAAACCGAGTATCCATATCAACGGGTTACCGAATACTTTTTCTTTGAGGAACGCTTTGTATTCGGCCGATTTCTCGCCGTTGACGGACCGGCTCCGTGTCTCGGTTCCGGGCAATTCCGGTAAACCTACCGAAGTAGGGGTATCGCGCAGGAACACGAAAAGTCCGATGGAACCGGCAAAGGCGATGGACGCCGGGATCCAGAAGCACCATTTCCATGCCCCGACATGGTCGGGACCCGACCCGAAATTACCCATTATATACCCGCACAGGATCACAACCAGCCCCGCACCAATGGAGTGCGATGTGTTCCATATGGACATTTTCGTAGCCAGCTCTTTAGGCGGTATCCAGTGGGTAAGCAGCCGGGCGCACGGCGTAACGGGCTGTAATGCCGCTCAGCATATTCTTATCGGGTTTCCCCAGGACGATATCCGGACAGCGTCCGGTAGCCCATTCGATACATTTGCAAATAGCCCCGCAATCGACCAGCACCGTTTGCCGGTCGGTCGGGCAAACCCTGTCGGGATTGGTAGCGAAATAGGGCTTCCCCCGGCTCGCCCACCATGAAGCACAGCAGAGCCTCTCGTAATCCAACGTCATATCGAAACCCACGATAAGCCCGTCCGGCTCATCTTCCGCCGACGCCTCCGTGATTTCGAACCCAGCAGTGCGGAACTCCTGAACCATACTCGGTGTCCCGAGAATGAATAACCTGTGGATATCAGGATGGTTGGCCCGGATATAGTCGATCGTAGCCAGCGAGGAAGTATACATCTCTTCCGGGGAGCATTCGATACCCAATCCCCGGAGTTTATCGATATAATCGCCGATGCTCTTGGAGGGGTTGTTCGTAAGGAACGAATAACCGATACCTGCGGACCGCAGTTTTTCGAGGAACGGGACGGTAAACCCGAAAAGGGTGGACCCCATATAGATAGTGCCGTCCATGTCCAGGGCGACATGCCGGATCCCGGCCAGCCGCCGAGCAAGGATCTCTTCGGAATGGGGGGTCAGGATTTCGAAATCAGAATCGAATAATTTCAATTTGCAAGCCTTTAAGTTCCGGTTCGTAATTACAAATATAACGATACGAACCGAAATTAAAAACCTGCACCCGTCAGATCAATTCTATAACCACATATTCCGAAACGGAACCGATGCGGAATTTTCCGCCCCATATTCCCAGCCCGGAGCTGACATAAACCATCGTGTCGCCTTTACGGACAAGGCCGTGTGAATCTTCATAGATACGGTCCGTCACCCAGGTAAAGGGCCACACCTGTCCCCGGTGAGTATGGCCTGACACCTGCAAGACCGCCCTTGCGGCCTCCGCCTCACCTATGGATAAAGGCTGATGGTCGACAATGATCAACGGCACCTGCGGGTCGAGCCCCTCCGTCAATTCCCCGATGGGCATGCGTCGCTTATTGGTGCGGTCGTCGCGGCCGAGGATATTCAACCCGGCAACGTTCACCACCGAATCCCGCAGGACGGTATATCCCGTCTGTGCTAAAAAATCGAGGCTGGCGTCTATGCCCGCGATATATTCATGGTTGCCCGGAGCTATGTAGACCCCGTAGGTCGCATGGAGTTGCCGCAGTACGGAAGCCATATCCTGTTTTACCAACGGTCGGAGATCGGAATCTATAAGGTCCCCTGCGATAAAGATAATATGGGGCTGTTCGGAATTGATGGTCTCTATCCACTTGCGCAGTTCCCGGGTGCCTATGGTGTAACCGAGATGTAGGTCGCTGATGGCAATAATTTTAATAGGGCTCTCCAGCTTTGTTCCGGTAACGGTCGAAGTATCCACCTTAAAGGTAACCCGGCGTTTATGATGGTAATTGACTGACCCGGCTACCATAATGAGGGCTGTGATCCCCGTCAGCACACCAAACGTTATCCAGTTGGACCGCATTACCGCCGTACGGTCGAACAATCCGGTCAGGGATACCAGTTCCAGAACGAGGATCATCATAAAGAGGTAGAGCAGGATAAAAAGCCAAACTGTACCGATCTTGTAAAACACCGACATCAAAGGGACCGGGAGGTGCCCCCTGAGCAGGAACACCAAAAAAATCGAAAAAGCCAGCACCGCTCCCGCAACGACGATAACAGGCCGCAGGAACGACCCCGCCGGCAAGAGTTGCCACAGCCGCAGGAAGACATAGAAATTGGCACCCAGGTAAAGGGATATGAATAAGATAAGCGTTACGATCATCATCACAATATTTTTTCGGATGTTATCCCGCAAAAATAAGACAAATCCCCCGGAATTACCGGGGGATTCTGGCAAAACCGACCGTTATACCTTTTTCTATCCTATCTCTACCAACGGTGCGTTGCCGGGAACGTTCTCCCCGACTTCGACGAGAACCTGCCTGACCGTTCCGGGGAACGGGGAGGCAATGCTGTTTTCCATTTTCATCGCTTCCAGTACCAAAACGTCCTGACCCGCTTCGACCTTATCTCCCTCCTTTACCAGTATCTCGAATATGCGGCCGGGCATCGGAGCCTCGACAACCTGCCCGGTTATCTTAGCTTTGGCCTTTCCCCCTTTCACTTCGTCCGCCGGGGAAGCCACCTCGCCGGAAGTTTGTTTGCACCGTTCCTTTTTAATTCTTGCAAGGTAATCTTTGGCAACCATCGGGAATAGCTCCAGCAATAGCCGTTCTTTCTCGTTCTCCGCCAGTTTGACCCCGCCGCATTCGGGAAGTTCGGGATTGGGCTGCATCTGGTATTTAGAAGTGTCGTATGGGGTTTCCTCACGCACGCCGGTTATTTTCATCCTGAAATCCGGGTCTACCGGAACCGGGGTCTTCCCGTATTCCCCTTTAACAAGGTTGACAAACTGGTTGGAAACGTTGCTGTACATCGGTTTGCCGTTCATCTGGTCGATAGCGCAGTTTACCGCCTGCGAACCGACGATTTGGCTGGTCGGGGTGACCAGCGAAGGCAGCCCCGCATCGAGCCTGACTTTCGGTATCAACTCCATAGCCTTTTCGAGGATATGCTCGCTTTTAAGCTGTTTGAGCTGGGCCACCATATTGGTATACATCCCGCCCGGGATCTCGGCTTTTTTGACAAGCTCGTTCGGCGGAGGAAAACCGAAATGTGCCTCGATGGCGTGACATGCGGCAAGCAGGGCCGCTTCGTCGTTTTTGCGGGCAGCATCGATCGCCCTGTCGAACTGTGCATCGATTTCCGGCGGCAAGGAATCCCGCAGCGGGGAGAACTTTTCCGGGAATTTTTTCACTACATCGAACTGCTCCAGCTCCCTGCGGATATAGAATAATTCGCCGTTGATCTTTTCCACCGCCTCCATATCTATCTCCAGTCCGATACCCAGTTTCCGGCAGAAAATGTAGATCAGTTCCACCGGCGGGGCGGCCGGCCCCCCGGCAAAGTACCATATATTGGTATCCACGATATCGGCTCCATGGACAATGGCGGAGAGGACCGAACCGAGTCCATATCCCGGCGTACAATGGGTATGGAAATCTATCGGCACGGACAACCGCTCCTTGAACAACCGCATAAGCGACGCAACCCGGGCGGGCGGTATAAGGCCGCTCATATCCTTGATCGTGATCATGTCGGCGCCGAGGTCCTCCATCTGCCGGGCCTTATGGAGGAAATATTCGTTGGTAAATACCTTGGACGGGAGTTTTTTCCCTTTCATCCGGGCCTTTATCTTTTCGGCCGCAGTAAAGTGGGGATCGATCGTATAGCAAACCGCGCAGTCCGCAATGCCGCCGTACTGCTTGACATACTTAACGGTAGACCGGACATTATCCACGTCGTTCAGGGCATCGAATATACGCATGATACCCAGGCCCGATTCTATGGCATTACGGCAAAAGCCGTCGATAACGCTGTCCGGATAGGGATTGTAACCGAACAGGTTGCGGCCCCGTGAAAGAGCGGTAAGTTTGGAAGCGTCACCCACAACGGCTTTGATCTTTTCGAGCCTGTCCCACGGGTTTTCGCTCAGGTAACGCATGACAGAATCGGGTACCGCCCCTCCCCAGACTTCCATTGCATAGAATCCGGCGTCCCGGTAAAAGGGAAGCACCCGGTCTATTTGCTGCTGGGTCATCCGCGTGGCGAACGACGACTGCTGACCGTCCCGCAGGGTAAGGTCACGGATTTTCAATACACGTGTCATACGCAAGAAGTTTTAAGTTATACACCCCACCCGCAACTATTAAAAATAACACGGCCGACACGACTGTTATTTTTATAACTGTTAGCGCGCTAACAAATATAAGTTAAAAAAGATTGAAAATCCAAATAAAAATCATGAAATTTAACTACGATCTGGAATTATTTGCCCCGGATAAGAAAGAATTTCCAACACACGGGATTATGACGGCCCCGCCGGAACCGACCGCAACATTAAAGAAAACATCAAACTATATAATCAGGGGACGAACTGGGCAAGGCCGATAGCCATTGCGGCCTCGGCAACTACCGGCACCCGCAGGGCGACGCATGCGTCATGCCGTCCTTTGACGATAAGGGTCTCCACCGACGAGGTTTCCTCGTTCCATGTTTGCTGTGGTACGGAAATGCTCGGGGTAGGTTTGACGGCTATACGAGCTATGATCTCGTTGCCGTTGGTAATACCGCCGTTAATACCGCCCGAATTGTTGGTCCCGGTCTTCCCGTCTGCGGAGACGATCGGGTCGTTATTCTCAGACCCCCGTAAACGGGCCGCTTCGAAACCGTTGCCGAATTCGATCCCTTTAACCGCCGGTATGGAAAAGAAAAGGTGCGCCAGTACGCTCTCCACCGAATCGAAGAACGGTTCCCCCCACCCCGCCGGGACTCCGCATGCACGGCATTCGATAATACCGCCTACCGAATCCAAGTTACGGACTGTCTTGTCTATAAGCGCTTCCCAGCATTCCGGGTCCGTCTCGCCACCCAGCTCAATAAGCCGTGACTCTATTCCAATGGAATATTTTGCGAGGATCTTTTTAGCTACTACCCCGGCGGCGACCAGGCCGAGGGTAACCCGCCCTGAGAAATGGCCGCCTCCCCGGTAATCGTTATAACCGCCGTATTTAACTTTCGCAACCCAGTCGGCATGGGACGGGCGGGGATGAGAAGAAAGATGGCTGTAATCGCCCGAACGGGTATTTTCGTTACGGAAAAGCACCGTGAGCGGGGCTCCGGTCGTATGCCCGTGAAAGATTCCGGATACCAACTCCGGCAAATCGGCCTCCTTACGGGGAGTAGTTCCTTTGGCGCCACTGCGGCGACGGGCAAGGTCTGCCTCGAAATCGGCTTCCGTAAGTTCGATGCCTGGAGGAACGCCGTCGATCACCACCCCGAGCCCCACGCCGTGGGATTCCCCGAATATCGAAACCCTGTATTTATTGCCGAACGTATTCATCTTAAAACTTTTATTTGATCCTCAACGATTCCAGGGCTTCCCAGAAGCCGGGATAGGATTTACCGACGGCTTCAGCACCGGAGACTTTAATTCCATTGTCCGAACGGAGGGCCGCAACACCTGCTGCCATGGCAATACGGTGGTCGTTATGGCTGTCGACCGTAGTTCCCCGAACCGGGCCGCCTTTTACGACCATAGTATCCGGTTGTGACAGGTCAATGTCGATACCCATACGGCCGAATTCCTGTTGCAGGGCCAGAGCCCGGTTACTTTCCTTATAGGTAAGCCTCGTGGTCCCTTTGAGTATCGTTTTCCCCGAGCAGTTTGCCGCAAGGGCTACCAATGCCGGGAATAGATCCGGGCAGTCGGTCGCATTGAATTCGAACCCGTCCAAACGGTTTTCCGATACCGTTACGGAAGTTCCGGCTACGGCGACATCCGCACCTGCCTTGCGCAGGGCATCGAGGATAGCGATATCCGCCTGTTTGGAATCCGGATCGAGCGAATTAACCGTAACCATGCCGGCGATAGCTCCTGCCACCAGCAGACATGAAGCACCGCTCCAATCTCCCTCCACCGTGTACTTCCTCGGGGTATAGCGCTGCTTACCCCGGATATGGAACTCCTCGAAATGCCGATGTTCGATCTCGATCCCGAATTTATCCAGCAGGTCGATGGTCATCTCGATATAAGGGATGCTCACCGCATTAGGGACCGTTAATGAACTATCCTCTCCGGCAAGTGGTAAAGCCATGAGCAGGCCTGTCAGGAACTGGGAACTTACCGAGCCGTCGACCTCCGCCCGGCCGCCTTGGAGCGGACCGTGAACGGTAACCGGAATGAACCCCTTGTTGGACTCGAACCCGGCACCGAGACTTCGGAGCGGCCCGGCCATCATATCCACCGGCCGTTTAAGTATGGACCCCTTACCGGTAATGGTTACCGGGCTGTGTGACAACGCTGCAATGGGAGTGAACATACGGGCCGACAGGCCGGATTCGCCGATATTGACTATGGAGTCCTGCGATTCGAGTCTCCCACCGGTAATACCGCCAGTTAGGGTATATTGCTCATGACCGCTTATGATCACCTGCGCCCCTAAACGGGAAGCCACATCGAGGGCGGCCCGAATGTCATCACAAAGCTCCATATTCCGCAGGACGCTCCTACCCTCGCACAGGAGGGCGGCAGCGACGGCCCTTTGGGCGTAGCTCTTCGATGCGGGAGCCTTTACGGTACCGGAGATGTTTCCCGGTGGACAGAAAATTTCCATCGGCTACCGGAGTTTGAAATCCTTACCCAGGTAGACTTTCCTTACCGTTTCGTCGTTGGCAAGGTCCTCGGCCGACCCGGCTTTTAGTATCTTACCCTCGAACAAAAGGTAGGTGCGGTCGGTTATATCGAGCGTCTCATGGACGTTATGGTCGGTAATAATAACCCCGATGTTCTTCTGCTTAAGAGTGGCCACGATACTCTGGATATCCTCCACGGCGATAGGGTCCACCCCGGCGAAAGGCTCGTCCAGCAGGATAAAATTTGGGTCTATAGCGACCGCGCGTGCAATTTCCGTACGGCGGCGCTCTCCTCCGGACAACTGGATCCCCTGGCTCTTACGCACCTTTTGAAGCCGGAACTCCTCGATCAGGCTGTCGACCCGCTCGCGCTGGTAACTTTTGGGATGATCCGTCATTTCGAGGACCGCCCGCAGGTTATCCTCCACGCTCAGGTGGCGGAACACCGATGCCTCCTGGGCCAGGTAGCCCACGCCCATCTGGGCCCTTTTATACACCGGGTATTTGGTAATATCCAGGTCGTTACCATCATTATCCTCCAGAAAGATCCTGCCCCCGTTGGGCTTAATAAGGCCCACGATCATATAGAACGTGGTGGTCTTGCCGGCGCCGTTAGGCCCCAGCAGCCCCACGATCTCGCCCTGGTTCACCTCGATGGACACATGGTCCACGACGGTACGGGCTTTATATCTCTTTATAAGGTCTTTGGTATGGAGTCTCATCGCAGGAATTTACCCCGTACGGGGAATTGCAAAAAAATATATACAAAGTTAGTTAAATTTGGAAAAAATAGATAACTTAGCTATACATTATACAGCGCTGCGCATTTAGCGCAATTTGTGTTCCGCAATCGAAACCGCCTTATCCGGCGGTTTCTCAGTCCTCTGCCGTTAGCGGCCGGGGGTGAGGTGAAATGGTCAGGCCCGCAGCTGTCCCTGTTGATCCGCCGGTGCGGAATTTATTTATGCCCTGTTTCCGGGAGGGAACTGCAAAAGTGGAATAAAACCTCAGGTTTTACGTTTACTACCCGTATTTAGTATAGAAAGGAATCAGTTTTAATATGAACCGTTTGGAAGACGCCCTGTTGCAGGAGAAACTGAGGGAATATTTCGGTTTCTCGTCTTTTAAAGGCAACCAGGAGTCTGTTATCAAAAACGTCCTCGCCGGCAAAGACACATTTGTACTCATGCCCACCGGCGGGGGTAAATCGCTCTGTTACCAGCTGCCCGCCCTGATCATGGACGGGGTGGCTATCATTATATCCCCGCTTATCGCTTTGATGAAGAACCAAGTGGACTCGATGCGCGCTTTCAGTTCCGAGGACGGCATCGCTCACTTCCTTAACTCTTCCCTGAACAAGGCCTCCATCACACAGGTCCGGGAAGACGTGGCTTCGGGGAAGACCCGTCTATTATATTTCGCGCCGGAGTCCCTAACCAAGGAGGACAATGTAGCGTTCCTGAAAAAGATAAAGATATCGTTCTACGCGATCGACGAGGCTCACTGTATTTCGGAATGGGGGCATGACTTCCGGCCGGAGTACCGCCGGATAAGGCCCATCATAAACGAAATAGGATCCGCCCCGCTTATTGCCCTTACGGCTACCGCCACACCCAAGGTCCAGATGGATATCCAAAAGAACCTGGGAATGCAAGACGCAGCCGTCTTCAAATCCTCTTTCAACCGGCCCAATCTCTATTATGAGATAAGGCCCAAGAAAGACGCCGCCCGGGAGATCATCCGGTACGTTAAGCAGCACGAGGGCCAGTCGGGCATTATTTACTGCCTGAGCCGGAAAAAGGTGGAAGAACTGGCCGAACTGCTGGTCGCCAACAATATCAAAGCCCTGCCCTACCATGCGGGTATGGATGCCGCTACGCGGGCGGGGAACCAGGATAAATTCCTGATGGAAGAGGCCGAGGTAATCGTTGCCACCATTGCGTTCGGTATGGGGATCGATAAGCCGGACGTACGGTACGTTATCCATTACGATATCCCCAAGAGCCTCGAGGGCTATTACCAGGAGACAGGACGTGCGGGACGGGACGGCGGCGAGGGAAAATGTATCACGTTTTACAGTTATAAGGATATCCAGAAGCTGGAAAAGTTCATGCAGGGCAAGCCCGTCGGAGAGCAGGAGATAGGCAAGTTATTACTGCTCGAGACCGTATCCTATGCGGAATCTTCGATATGCCGCCGCAAGACCCTGCTGCACTATTTCGGGGAGGAATACAACGAACATAACTGCGGCAATTGCGACAACTGCCTCAATCCGAAACCCAAGATAGAGGCCACGCCCCACATGAGGTTCGCCCTCGACGTATTGAGCAAGATCGGCGACAAGTTCAAGATAGATTACCTGGTGAACCTGCTTATAGGCAGGACCACGGCCATAATGAAATCTTACGGCCACCATAAACAACCGTGGTTCGGCTGGGGTAAGGAACACTCTGACAAGTTCTGGGGTGCCGTTATCCGGCAGGGACTTATATTGGGCCTGATTAACAAAAGCATAGAGAATTACGGGTTTATTTCGATCAACAAGGAAGGGGAACGGTTCCTGGCCGAACCTTTCCCCGTACAGATAACTTTGGACCACACTTACGACCCGGATGACAACGATAACGAACCCATCATGCCATCGGGAAAACCAGGAACGGGAGCTGCCGACCAGCAGCTGTTCACAATGTTGAAAGACCTGCGGAAAAAAGTCGCCAAGAAACAAAACCTGCCACCGTTCGTAATATTTCAAGACCCTTCGCTCGAGGATATGTCTATCCAATATCCCATTACTTTCGAGGAGATGCAAAACATCACGGGTGTCGGAGCAGGCAAAGCTAAAAAATTCGGCGGGGAATTTATCGCGCTGATAAAGGCCTATGTGGAAGATAACGAGATAGACCGACCGCAGGATATGGTGGTCAAAAGTGTGGTTAACAAGAGCACCAACAAGGTCTTTATTATCCAGAGCATAGACCGCAAGATGGACTTCGAGGATATCGCCCGGGCCAAAAACCTCGAATTCCCGGAACTGCTGACCGAGATCGAGGCTATCATAAATTCGGGAACCAAGCTGAATATCGACTATTATATCCAGACGGCAATCGACGAGGATAAATCGGATGATATTTACGAATATTTCCGCGAGGAAGCCCAGACCGATTCGATAGACGATGCAATGCAGGAACTCGGGCCGGATTACACGGAAGACGAGGTTAGGCTGATCAGGATAAAATTCCTGAGCGAGATGGGGAATTAAAATTCGCAATTATGGATAACAGGAATCTGTCCGGTAATACCGTGAAAGCAAAGAAACACCTCGGCCAGCATTTCCTCACCGATCTGAATATCGCCGCCAAGATTGCCGGTGCCGTGACCGGTGGCACGCCCGAACAACCGGCAGCAGTATTGGAAGTAGGAAGCGGAACGGGAGTCCTAACCCGTTTTCTTCTCGAACGTCCCTATATCGTTCTTTATGGTGCCGAGGTCGATCCTGAAAGTATCTCCTACTTACGAGATCATTATCCGGAATTCGCCTCCGGGCGACTCTATCAAAGTGATTTTCTTCAAATGGACCTCAAAGGACAATTCGCCGGTTATCCGTCCTTGGGTATCGTCGGGAATTTTCCTTACAATATCTCTTCACAAATATTTTTTAAGGTGGTCGAAAACCGCGATTTTATTCCCGAGGTAGTCGGGATGGTGCAAAAGGAAGTCGCCCAGCGTATCGCCGAACCGCCGGGAAGCAGGCTGTACGGGATAACCAGTGTGATCCTGCAGGCGTGGTACGATATCGAATACCTTTTTACGGTAAACGAAAATGTTTTCAACCCGCCCCCCAAAGTGAAAAGCGCGGTTATACGCCTGCGCCGCAACGATACGGTGATTCTGGGATGCAACGAAGAATTGTTCGTAAAAGTTGTTAAGGCTGCTTTCGGCCAACGGCGCAAGATGGTCCGCAACGCCCTGAGAAGCGTATTCGGCAATTTCGGTGGCCAGGAACACCGTTTTTTTAACGAAAGGGCCGAGCAACTTGGTGTTGAGGAATTCGTGGATCTTACCAACTGGGTCGAATCCGCCGTTAAAGTATAGACATCGACCGGAAATAACGGGCATAATATACCCCAAATGGTAAGCGAAATCTAAAAAATAAGCCGCACCGAGGTTCCGATGGAACTTGTTTAAGATGCGGACGAGTCACGTGAATCGGTTGCGGACTACATCGACCGTGGAGAAATATACGCCGCATTGGACGGCGAAAAGATCGTTGGCGAATATATTCTACTGCATACCCGTCCATTCACGGCCGAGATTGTCAACATCGCCGTGGCCGCACCGTACCGTAACCACGGGATAGGCAAAATGCTGATCGGGCATGCCAAAGACCAGGCCCGCGTGGACGGATTCAGGATACTGACCATCGCTACCGGAAATTGCGGTATCGGCCAAATCGCGTTGTACCAGAAATGCGGCTTCACTATCACCCACATCGACTACGATTATATCACCCGCCTGTATCCGCAGCCGATAATCGAAAACGGAATAGAGTGCCGTGACATGGTTCACCTATCTATTTACCTATAATTCGTGTAAAAGATCAATTAAAAGGCATCCCGACGGGATGCCTTTTGATTGATCTAAGAAACAAACGGCCGATTTATTTGCCGGCGTTCTTTTTATCGTAATGTTTTTGATAACGGCTCATAAACTTATCTACGCGTCCTGCGGTATCCACCAGCTTCATCTTACCCGTATAGAAAGGGTGCGACGTGTTGGAGATCTCCATCTTATAAACGGGATAGGTTTCGCCGTCCACTACGATAGTTTCCTTGGTCTGTACGGCGGACCTTGTCAAAAACACATGGTCGTTCGACATATCTTTGAAAGCGACCAGACGATAATTTTCAGGATGAATTCCCTTTTTCATTTTCGTGTGTTTTCTGTTAATTCAACTTTAACGAGGTGCAAAGATACGACATCTGAATTAAAAAACAACCCCGTGCCGCCTTTATTAAACCGCCGGGGCACTTATTTGTAACACAGAACAAGCACTTTGGACCGTCCCCAGAATCTTTGCTTGTCGGTGATAACCAATGACTGGTATACGTTCCTGTCTCCCATCACGAATACATAGGAGCCCTCGGGGTGGGTGGTGACCAGTTCCACGTTCTTCTGCCCGATAATAACCTCGTCGAACGTGCGGGTATCGATCCTCACGAAGTCGTCCAGCTCTCGCTGTTCGCTGACAACCAGTGTCCTGCCTATAAAACCTGATTTATTGATAATACCTTTCTTTTGCAGGTCCCGGACCGTACCCACTATATAATAAGCGGTATGCAGCGAGTCGGTCAGTTCCCCTTTTTCGCGGGCCACGGCATCCAGTTCGGTAGAGAGCTGTTCTACTGTTCCGGCAAGGGTCTCTACTTGTTCCGCTTTTATACGCAACTCCTCCTTAAGGTCGTCTATCTCCGAATCCTTGACTGCTATCTGATCCGCCAGGGATGAGAGCAGTTTTTCGAGGGAAGCTACCTGGTAATTCGATTTACGGAGCTGCTCGGCATTTATATGCAACCTCTCTATGGTACGCCTGTTCTCGGCAAGCAGTTCGTCGATCGCCGCAATATCGGCCTTTATACCAGCCGTCGGCTCCATGGGAACCTCTGCCCGGGAGTAACCCGAAGCGATCAGGTTTTCCCGTATCTTAATGGTATTCAGGTTTTCGGTAATATCGTTCAGGGAAAGGAAGATCTCGTTAAGGAGGGAATCATCGGCCGCCCGCTCATGCTCCGTCACCACAATATCGGCCGCCGGAATACTCTGCTTTCGCCCATTGCAGGCCATAAGCAGTATCAGCATAGCGGCAACCGTTACTATCCTTGCCATATCTTTAGAAAATATATTTAGCCCCGAGAGCGATATCGGCCATATAGAATTTTGTCTTCCGGACGATATTGAACGCCGGTTTGTAATCCAGCGAAAAAGCCAACGGCAAAGCGGGAACCCTGAATTCGAGGCCTACAACGGCATCCACCCCCAACGAGAACCTGTGCTCCCATGAACCAAGGTGAGCCCCGAGACCGTAATAGAATTCGAAACCTTCCCCGATGATCGGGAGATGGCGTTCATAGAGCGCCGTAGCAGTAAAGCCGTCTTTCCACGGGAAAGCCAGTATACCCTCCAGGGCATTGGCCGAATCGAACTTATGTTTGACTGTAACCCCGCCGGTAGCACCGCCGAAGCGCACACCGCCAGCCCATTTATAATTCTGGGCACCGGCTGCCAAAACCGTAAACAAAAGGAGAGTGAGGGTGAAAATGCATTTTTTCATAATCCGAGCCTGAAAGTTAAGTTTACTTATGGGGGTAACCGTTTTAAATTATAACAGGGTCAGCGCCGATTTATTGTCCGCCTGCCGCCCGTTATCACGATGCAAATTTAATATTAAAACGGCAAGGGGATAAATTTGCGTAAAGATTTTGCAATTAAACTTCGATTGCCTATTTTTGTGTTCTCAAAATGCGGGGGTAAGCCTTTGGGCTTCCCTAAGCAGGGCCCATAGCTCAGTTGGTTAGTAGCACCTGACTCATAATCAGGGGGTCCCAGGTTCAAGCCCTGGTGGGCCCACTAAAACAAAAGCAGTTACGATTACCGTAGCTGCTTTTTCATTAGTTTTCGGTGAATTTTCACTATTTCCTAAGATAAATAAATATGAGCGATTATAAAATTTACCTGTTCGATTTCGACTATACATTAGCCGATTCCTCTGCCGGGATCGTGAAGTGTTTTCAATTAGTTTTG
This sequence comes from Alistipes sp., assembly GCA_021201825.1. GTDB lineage: Bacteria > Bacteroidota > Bacteroidia > Bacteroidales > Rikenellaceae > WRDF01. The sequence goes on along the minus strand of JAJQED010000041.1, from coordinate 187,718 downwards.
AATGACAACGGCTTTACGCACATTACCGACGGGGCTATAAAACATACAATCGGTAAAACCCTCGAAGATTCTTTTTCTGCATTGACCGGCGTTACGGACAGCGGGGAACTAAGACGATTGAAAGACCAATATATCGGTCAGGCGAATCTTTACATGACACCGAATACACGCCTGTTTCCCGAAACAGGCATTGTTTTATCCGAACTGAAAAACCGTGGGGCCAGGTTAGGGATTATCTCGACCAAACACCGATATACGATAACAGAACTACTCGAACGTGATTTCCCTCCGGGGGTTTTCGATATCGTTATCGGGTGCGAAGACGTCCGGGAGGCAAAACCCTCTCCGGAGGGATTGAAAAAAGCACTCGCATATTTGAACGGTAACCGTGAAGATACACTTTATATCGGCGACAGTATCATAGATGCCCGGTTGGCAGAAGTGGCCGGGGTGGATTTTTACGGGGTGCTCCACGGTACGACTATCCGGGAAGAGTTAGAAGTCTTTCCGCATAAGGGGATCGGCAACGATTTGACCGGACTTTTAAATATCCGAATCTAAATAATCCGGTAAAGGCATAACCATACCCTGACGGTCGAAATTACAGCATAAGCCCATACCGGGACTTGTTTGAAAGCCCTGCTTCGTTTCCGGTCCTCACTCTTTTCGCCTGTTCGGGATCGACGGATCGGTTATCTCCAAGTCCATACTCCTTTCGAGGAATAATGGATTTTATTGTTTGTATGCCACCGTATATGTTCCTGACTCGAGTTGTAGCGTACCTTTCCCTGTTTTGATTTTTTTGCCGTTTTGCTTCACGCCCGCGACTTGTCCCGGCACTATAACCGTTGCCCGGGAGCCAACCGGTATAATAACTTCCATTTCCACATGACCGTCCATTAACTGCCAGTGAACCGACAGGTCTCCGTAAGGGGTATCGATTTGTGTCCTGGCCCATTCTATCCCGTCCGGGATAACGGGGTCGATAAATACATGGCTGTAACCAGGGTCGGCCGGGTCGGGCCGGATACCTCCTACTGACCGGTAAAACCACGTCCCTATACCGTTATAGCAATTATGGATGCGGCTACGGATACCGTTCCAATATTCCCATGTCGAGGTTGCGCCGTTGTCTATCATATATAAATAGCCCGGGTAATCCCGCTGTTTAAGCAACCTGTACATAAAATCGGCCTCCCTGGCTTCGATAGCCCACTCGGTCAATTTTGTGACCCCGACAAGACCTACACCCAAATGGTCGTTTAATTTCGCACGGGTGTCTTCCTTTAACCGTGCGACGATTTCCGGCACCAGCTCGTCCGGCACTGCCCCTACCAACAGTGGATATACCATATCTATTTGAGTACCCGTTCCGAGCCGGTTGTTTTCCGGATCATAGAAATTTGCAAATATAGCATTATCGAGATTTTTTTTCTTTTCAGTGTAATCCCGGGAATCAGCGGGTATATTCAAAATAGAAGCAATTTGACCCATCACCGAATAACATTCGCTTAGAACGCAATTCGTAACCACGGCTACCGAAGTCCCGTCACCGGCATTTACCCCGTCGGGGCAAGCCCAGTCTCCCAGGAACCAGTCACGGTAACTGGTGTCGGGCCACCGTTGCAATAAACCGTCCGTCATGTGGCTCTCCGCAAAACCAAGCCATGACTGCATATAGGGGTAATACTTCTCGAGTATATCCCTATCGCCGTAATTCGTATAAACGCTCCACGGGCCACCCACAATAAAAGCACACCAGTAGGGCCCTCCCCCCGCCTTTAACGGATTGGGCGCCGAATGCGGCAGACCACCATCCGGCCTGATACAATCGCCCCATGCCTGAAGCCAGTTATTGAACAACCCCGAAACCCCGAACATTGTCTGTACCGCATTGGCCGAGGCATGTCCGTCACCACCGTAACCGAGCCGTTCGATATGGTGACAATCCACGATATAACCGCCGAGCGAAAGATTTGTAAATGTGTGCCGGATAAGGTCGTGAATGGCATTCATATCCGTATCGGAACATTCGAAACTTCCCGTTTGTGTAAATGACGGCCAAATGGCATAGCCGGTAATATCCTCCGGACTTACTTCGCCAGCCATGTTCCTGATTCGGATATACCGGAAACTATGGTAGTTGAATTTATTACAAAAAACATCTGCAGTCCCGGAAGTAATATAAATATCGTAATGCCCCAACTCGGTAGAGAACTCGCTACCGTCGTAATGGTCCGCATATTCGAAAAGCAACTCCCGTCCTTTTTCCTGGTCCGGGACACTTATTGCGGCCCACCCTGTCAGGGTTGTTCCCATATCGACAATCCAGTTGCCGTCCCGATCCCTGAAAACCTCCCGTGCCGGGATAACATCCCGGATAATGTTGGGCTCACACATTTGAGGAGATACGATATGCTCGGGCACACTAAATACCCGTGCTTTTTGCCATATATCTTTATCGAGATCCTCTGCCGACATACTCTTGAACACGGCATTGGCATCGATCTTCTCTCCCCCGAACTGATGCGGATGCCAGGAGCCGAGGGACGAATATCCGCTTCGGGTCGCCTGCCAGGATCCGTCGGTAACCAGGATCGTTTCACTGTTATTGCCGTCCACCTTTTCGATCTGAGCCCGTACCAGCGGACCGCTATGAACGGCGGTCGAATACAGGTTCTGCTTATACCACCCCTGCCCGAGCCATAAAACCACTGTATTAGTGCCCTCTGCCAGCAGCCGGGTTATATCGTAAGTTACGGCAAGGGACCTTTTGTTTAACTGCGAAACGGCCGGGGCAAGCACCTGCTCACTTACGCGCTCACCGTTAATATAGACTTCATGGTAACCAAGGGTATTGACATGCATTAATAACTTCCCACCGTCATTCGCATAATCGAAAGTTTGTTTGAACATCGGACTAATGCGCTGGTCCTGTGGGTCGGGCAGACCGATATATTCCCCTTTCCAGTCCTCCCACTCGAGTAATCCGATCCCGAAAATATTCTCTTCGCTCCATTGGGATACTTTTCCTTTACCGTCCCAAATCCGCACTTTCCAATAATAGATCGACGACTGATCAAGCGGCTGCCCGTCATACCGGACGAGTACAGACTTATCGGATTTTACCTTGCCGCTGTCCCAAACAGTTTCCTCTATCCCATCGCTGTTTTTGCAAAGAACTACCAGCTGGTAAGCCGACTGCCGAAACCCGTTCACACCGCTGGTTATCTTCCAACTGAACCTCGGCTGTACGTTATCGATAGCCAATGGTTCGACCAGGTTCTCACACCGCAGGTCATATAACTGCGGAGTAGAATTCCGTCCGAAAAGAAAGAGCGGAAACATTAAAAAAAGAATAGTCCAAAAAGTTCGGGTTTTCATACAGTATGGAATTGGCGTTAGTGGTTTTGATTATAATTTCCGGATCGATGGACCGGATTAACAAATAAAAGAAATAACATTTACTTATTTCCCTAATATAAAATAAGGTTAATTTAGAGTAAATATAATTCGTCAATAAAAGGTTGAGTCCTATAATTATAGGTACTGTTAAAAAAACTTTTTTGGTAAACTTATTTTATGCGGACAGGAAGCGAAGAAACCATGTAATACGAAACAAAAAAATTTATGGATCAACCGTTACATTGAAGGAAATACACGGAAAGTTGCATAACTAATAATGTATACAGAAAGAACTTTCTTACAATATGAATCCTAAACGAATATTCTGACAAACAGAGTATAACTTTTTGGTGCAATATAAAATTAAAATGAAATCCGATGTTATAAAATTTTGATTTTATTGTTGCTAAAAATTTAAATTATAATAACTTTGCATAATTAAAACCGCATCCCACCTGACTCGCCTAGCCTAAAACCGGTTTTGTTTTATGTTTTTACATTTTTTTGTTACCTTGATATTAATTTAGGCAAGACAAAATAAACACCTCAATTTTAATTAAAATTTATTACGTATGAGAAAATTGGTACTATCATTATTTGCCGTTTTCTGTGCTTTGAGTCTTTCCGCACAGAGGCAGCAAATCACAGGTACGGTTACCGGCGACGACGGTTCTCCTATTGTTGGGGCAACCGTGGTAGTGCTTGGAACTTCAACAGGTACTAGCACGACAGCCGGCGGTGTATACACTATTACTGCACCCGCAGACGGAACTCTCCAGTTCTCTTTCCTCGGGACTGAAACCCAGGAAATCCAGATCGGAGGCCGTACGACCATCAATGTGGTCCTGCATTCTTCGGCAAGGGAAATAGACGACGTTATCATAATCGGTTACGGTACTTCGACGAAAGCTACCTTTACCGGTTCTGCTTCTTCCGTGTCGTCGCTTCCCACCCTGAAAGACCTTCCCGTGACCTCTTTCGAGCAGGCTCTCCAGGGTGCGGCAGCAGGTATCCAGATCGGGGTTCCCGACGGACAGCCCGGGGGTAAAGTCGAAGTTCGTATCCGTGGTATCGGTTCTGTGAATGCCTCGAACCAGCCGCTGTACGTGGTCGACGGGGTTCCGGTAAACACCAATAACAATGAAAGTGTAACGCTTGCCGGTTATTCTCCGACCCTGGGTGTGATGAATATGATCAACCCTTCAGATATCGAGAATATCACGATCCTCAAAGATGCCGCTGCAACCACGATCTACGGTTCGAGGGGTGCAAACGGGGTTATCATGATCACCACTAAAAAAGGCCGCTCGGGCGACCTGCGGGTTAACCTTAAATCGAGCTGGGGTTTCAACCGTTGGGCGATGAACAACCGCCCGATGCTTGGTGCCGAGGAAAGCCGGGAGCTTTCCCTCGAAGGTGCATATAACCAGGCTTTATACAATTTTAATGGCATTAGCTCTGCCGACGCATGGGCCTGGGCTCTGGCTGAAGTAGATGAGTATTATCCTGACAACGGTGTCGATTCCGATTGGCATAAAGCCCTTACCCGTACGGGTTCCAACCAGATATACGACCTGTCTATTTCCGGAGGTAACGAAAAAACTTCTTTCTATACCTCTTTCGGTTATACAAAAGACCAGGGTGTTTATAAAGGATCGGACAACGAAGTATATACCGCTAAGGGTAGTTTGACTCATAAATCAGGCAACTGGACCATAAACTACGAATCGTATGTTTCCAAAATGGTTCAATATATTGTCTCAGGTCAAGACGGTAATTCGGTAGCGTATGCCAACCCTTATTTCGCTTCAAGGACATATCTTTTGCCAAGTATACCCATTTACAACGAAGACGGTACTTACAACACCACCGACGGATTTTCCGGAGCTTATTACAACCTCGCTTCCGAACTCGGTTATGAATGGGACAGGAATACCGTATACAGGTTCAAAAACAGTATGTCGGTAGGATACGAATTTATCCCGGGCCTCGTGTTAAAAGAAACCCTTTCTTTCGATATGCAGGATTATACAGGCGAATTCCATAGGCCTCCCGATTCCAAAAACGGTCTATCATATGACGGGTTAACCGGTAAATATCTTACCAAGGATAAAAAACTTTATAACTCACTGGTCCTTAATTACACCACGACTATCAATAACGATCATAACCTACAGGCTTTGATCGGATGGGACGTCGACAGGACCGATGTTAGGTTTACCGGGGCTGCCGGTCAAGGGATCGCTTCTTACAGGGTTTGGGATCTTTCTAATGCGGCGGAACCTTACGGGGTTTACGGTGATATAATGAATGACCACCTGATCTCCTATTTCGGAAATATTACTTATAACTACCAGAATAAATATTACGGTACGGTGACTTACCGTCGGGACGGTAGCAGCCGCCTCGGGGACAATGTAAAATGGGCGAATTTCTGGTCCGCTTCCGCATCATGGCGTATATCCCAGGAAGATTTCTTTAATGTCGACTGGGTCAATAGTCTCAGGATTCGTACTTCTTACGGAACGACGGGGACTTTACCGTCAAACTGGTATGGAGCTAAAAATTCATACTCTTATAGCGGAGTTTATAACGGAGCGAATGCATCATATCCTACTCGGGCAGACAACCCCGATCTGAGTTGGGAACATAATACGACTTTCGATGTCGGTGTTGAAGCCCGCTTATTCGACCGCTGGGATATTGAAGTGGACTTCTATAACAGGAAAACGACCGACCTGATCTTCCCGGTAAACCTTTCTTTGACCACCGGATTTAGCTCCAGCCTTATCAATGCTGGTAGTATGCTTAACCGTGGTGTCGAAGTTACCACCGGTGTTGATGTTTTCAACAAAGAATTCAAATGGTACAGCCAGGTGATTCTTTCCCACAACAAAAATAAACTTACCGAACTATACGGAGGGGAAAGTATAATTGACGATATCTATTTATATACCGAGGGAAAACCGCTTTATTCGATTCGGTCGCGTCATTTTGCCGGTATAGACCCGGCAACCGGTAATATGATGTGGTGGGATTATACGACCGATGCCGACGGCAATCTGGGTGAACGGTATTTATCTTCTGATCCGGACGTTGCCCGTATTATTGTTGCGACCGTAGACCCGAAACTGACCGGTAGTTGGAGAAACTCTTTTGCTTACAAAGGTTTCGACCTTGACGTACTTATGACTTTCTCCTATGGGGGAAATTCGTGGGATGCTGGTTGGCAATCCCAAACTAATGGTTTATATAATTACCAGACCATATCGAGGAAAGAACTTGACCGTTGGCAGCAACCGGGGGACAAGGCTCAGAATCCTAAAAGGATGTGGGGTGGCGGACACGGTAATTACAGTTCGAGTTTCTGGGTTCACAGCACGGACCATCTCCGTCTGAAACAGCTTACTTTCGGGTATACTATTCCTCAGCATCTCACTCAAAAAGCCCGTATGCAGAACGTAAGGGTATATGTGGCAGGAACCAACCTTTGGACATGGGCGAAATACAAAGATTACGATCCGGAAGTTCGGATCGACGGTCAGGCTACTTTCCAGATCCCGCCCCTGAAAAGTATAACTTTCGGTATCGAAATAGGATTTTAGTCACCTGTTAATTTAAAGAATTATGAAGAATATTAAAATATTGTTAGGAGTCTTCGTACTGTCTCTGGCAGTAATATGGACTTCCTGCACCAGTCTGCTGGATACGAATTATAGTTCCGAAGCCCCGGCTGGCGAAGCGATAGGTAATCTGGAAGATGCGCTAAATGCTCTTTACGGGGTATATGACAATATGCAAAACCAGTATTTTTACGGGCAATGTATATATACTTTCGGTGATGCGAGATCCGGGGATATGCAACCTACGAGCAGCGGTGATTCCCGGACAGAACCGATTTACACTTTTAACAATAAGACCTCTTCCAATAGTACGCAAGCCGCGAATCTATGGTACCGGCTTTATATCGGTATAAACCGGGCCAACCAGATCATAGATAAATTCGAAGAAGGAATATTATCCACCGTGGACGAAGACGGAACGGCCAATAAAGACGGGGAAAACATTTTGGGGCAGTGTATTGCATTGAGGGCTCTATTTCACCATGAAGTATGTAAACACTTTGCAGTTCCATATCTGAAACCGACTACGGACACCAAATGGGGAGCTGTTATAGTTGACAAGGCTGCCGATTATTTCGACAGACCTCAGCGTTCAACGGTAGAAGAATCATATGATTTTATTATCAGCGAACTTATAAAAGCCATAGATCTTCTGGAATCGACCAAACCCGAAACTGCAACCGATATCCGAAGTAATTACGGCTATATGAATTACTGGGCTGCAAAATCGCTTCTTGCGAGGGTTTACCTTTATAAAGGTGATTATGCCAACGCTCTTACACATGCGGAAGACGTAATAAATAATGGCCCTTATACCCTCATCGAAGCAGAAGAGTATGTTGCTTCCTGGACGACTCAGGCAGGTGGTTATACAACCGAATCAATATTCTCTATAATCAATACCGCTACGGATAATATCAGCCGTGAATGTTTGGCTTCTGTATCACAGCCTGCAAATTACGGTGAAATTATCGTAAGTACTGCCCTGCTTGAGCTTTTGGAGTCGGAAGCCGGTGATGTTCGTTTAGACCTTATCGGTGAAGACAAGACCGGACAACCGGGTTGGTGTATGAAATATCCCGGAACCAGCAATAGTCCTTTTGAAAATAACACTCCGGTTGTAAGACTTTCGGAAGTTTACCTGATCGCTGCAGAGGCTGCACTGAAGACCGGCAGCAACCAGGCAAAAGCCAACCAGTACCTTAACGAACTGAGGGAAAACCGGTTTGTCCTGGCATCCAGTTATCAGAATATAACTGCAACCGAGGCAAATATCCGGAACGAACGCCGGAGGGAACTTATGCATGAGGGTCATCGTTTTAACGATATTATGCGTACCGGTGAATCCGTAACCCGTGAGGGAGGCCGGAATTACCTGAATCTGGACGGGGTTCCCACTATCAACTGGGATGTTAATTATTGCGTTTTGCCCATTCCTTCCGCGGAAATCGACGGCAATCCGGAAATTCAGCAGAACCCCGGTTACAATCAGTAATTTTAAGTTAAAATTTTAACTATGAGACAAATAAAATATTTATTGATCTTAGTGGCCTCGGCTCTTATATTCCAGGCCTGCGAAGAAGAGAAGATAGCGACATTTTCGGAGTCGTTCGTCTACTTCGATACTAAAAGCGGTGCCGCAACAACACTTACAGTAATCGAAGGACAATCGATCGTAGTGGACATAGTTAGTTCTGCCCCTTCTTTTGGAGCTGATAATACTATTACTTTCACCGTAACCCCGCCTGTAACCGAATATCCTGAATCTGCAGAGTATGAAATATGGGATATGAATGGAAACGTTTTGTCAGCACCATATACGGTAACTGTTGAAAAAGGAGTAGGGATAGGATCATTTAAGTTCCACCCGGTCGATAATGACATTTATGACGGGACGAGGGAATTTACATTAACTATCCAATCCAATACTTCTGGGTTTACTAACGGAGTTTCGGAGATTAGTAAAGAAGCGATCAGTATTAAAATTCAGGTAAGAGATGATGACCATCCCCTGGAAAGATTTGTAGGTGAAAGGAAGTTAGTCTCCGCTTACCCAGGAGATGTAACAAATGTAACAGTTATGGGAGGGGAGGAAGCAGACGAATTATTAATTTACCTTCCTATTCCTATGCTCGGTATTACTATCGATATGACTATTACAGTAGATGAAGTAGCGGGAACTGCGGAATGGAATTATCGTTACGTAGACGCCATTGACTATGGCCCCAATTATGGTGAATTCTTAATCGGCTGGGAAGATAACGATATCGTATATGAACTTCCTGTTCCGGGTGTTATCCTACCAAATGACACTGATATTCAGTTTGATGGTTGGTTATCCGCAGTATTTACACCAGGGGGACCCAATGAAGGTTTATTTTGTTATTATGCATTAGATTTATTACTTACCGACTAATAAACATTAAGCTACCAATAAAAAAGGACCTATAAAGGTCCTTTTTTATTGGTAGCTTAATGTTTATCCACCATTCCGGCGACTGCGGCGTCGCCGGTTACGTTGACGGCGGTGCGGAGCATGTCGAGCGGGCGGTCGACGGCAAGTATTAGTGCGAGTCCCTCGGGAGGAATTCCTACCGACGTTAGGACCATTGTCAGTATCACGTAGCTTCCGCCGGGGATGGCCGGGGTGCCGATCGAGGAAAGCACGGTCATACTAAGAACGATAAGGATCTGCCCTAAAGAAAGGTCGATGCCGAGAACCTGTGCGATAAAAAGTACCGCTATGGCCTGATAACAACTCGTACCGTCCATATTGATCGTGGTACCGACGGGCAAAACGAACGAAGCCGTTTCTTCATGGATACCCAGTTCCCGTTCCACCGTTTCGAGATTTACCGGAAGCGTGGCCGCACTGCTGCTGGTCGTAAAGGCAAACAACTGCACGGGATACATTTTGGTAATGAACCGTTTTACATCGATATCGGTAAACAGTTTCACCAGCAGGGGATAGAACACGAAGATCAGGATCAGGAGTGCAATAATTACGGTCACGCAATAGACCGCCAAGGCCGAAAATATAGTAGTCTCACCGTCGAACCCGGTTACGATACCGGCCATAAGGGCTGCTACCCCATAGGGCGCTATCAGGATAATGTAATCGACCATCTTCAGGATGATATCGTTCACCCCGTCGAAAAAGGCCGCAACGGGCTTTACCTTTGCAGGAGCTACCGATAGGGCCGCCACGGCAAAGAATACAGCGAAGAAAATCACTTTGAGCATATTGGCATTGCTCGCCGCCGCTCCGATAATATTCTCCGGCACGATATCCTCCAGAAATGCCAACGGCCCCCTCTGCTGCATCTGTCCTGCGGCATTTAGTTTATCTTCGACCACCTCATGATAGCCCGTTCCGTCAAGGTCTAATTTCGAACGGTCCACCAGCTTCCCCGGCTTCACAAGCATGCCCATCGAGATACCTACTGTTACGGCAAAGACGGTTGTCAGCAAATAAATGGCGATCGTTTTCAGACCCATTCTTGAGAATTTCGCCACATCGTTGAGACCCGTAATTCCTTTAACGAGCGAAACGAAAACCAGCGGGATGGCTATCAGTTGTAAGAGCCGTATAAATATCCTGCCCCATGGGTAGATCCAATTCTCGACAAGGGTCTTTTGTCCCGTCAGCAATCCAACATAGCCGATAAGGATACCGGCCGCCATTCCGGCCAATATCTGCAGATATAAAGGAAACGATCTACGTTTTTTCGACTGCATAACCCAAAGTTTAAGTTATCCCCGGGTCGCTCAACCCACACAAAAAAAGTCTTTCAACGGTCCGTACAACAGGTCGCTCCCGACGATATAACTGCCATGGTCATGCCCGTAGATAATTCTTAAGCGGGCATTGGGGAGCCCGTCGGTTATGGTTGTGAAAGTAAGGAGCGGGTACATATCGTTTTCAGCTCCGATCACTAAAACCGGTTCGGTCAGACTATGTAAACTCATGGGATCGATATCCGGCTCGGTGAGCATAAGGTTTACCAACGGGTCGCCGGTGTTAGCATATATATTTTCCATTTCAGTAAGGAATTCGGGTCGGAAGTCTTTCGGGGACAGATTCGGTCCGAGCAATGCCATTTTACCGAACCTAACACGGCCGGTAAGGCTCGCCATTATTGCCGTAATTGCCCCGTCGCTGAAACCGACGATATGCGGCCGGCACAAGCCAAGGCCGTTAACGAAATCCACAAGGTCCTCGGCCATTGCGTCGTACGAGACATCATCCATCCTGCCGCTTCGGCCGTGGTTACGGCTGTCGATCAGATATACCGTGAAATGCCGGGATAACTTTCGGGCTAGCGGTCCGAAAATAGTCCCGTCCTCCCCGTTACCATGCAGCATAACCAGCGGGCAGCCCTCGCCTGTTTTTTCGTAATATAATTCCAGCTTACCTGTATTAAAGATCATATTGCGTTATTTTATATATGCGTAAAGATAACAATTCCCGTAAAATGCCATGCCGGGCTGTCCGGCCCATAAAAGCATGGCGGACCTTAAATTTAGTCCGCCATGCCGGGTTGAATATGAAATGCTGTTAATTAAAAAACCTGCACGGCAAGCATCATGTTTACATTATTGTTGGTGGGGTTCCACATCGGGGTCAGGGACACCGGCAGGACGTACCGGCCGAGACGTACTTTTTTACTGGCCGTGAGGTTCACATTCACAATGCCTCCCCTTTTGCCATAAAAGTTGGCTTTGGTTCCCGGTTCCTTATCGAGGGCAAAGGCACCGGCTATACCCACATTGATATCGACAAAACCGTCCCGCCATACAGGAGCGTCGGCCCATACGTATGTCGAATAAAGGTTCCGGTGGTTGTCGAATCCCCGGTCACGGCCGGCGACAATAGTGGCCCACCCTACCTGCAGCGGGAAGTTACCTTGTAGTGTATAATTTACCTGCAGGTCTATAAAATGGCCCGTATGATGCGCCCGGTAATTGAATGCGTCGGAGATATTGTATTTGGCACCAGGTGAGAAATTGTATATATCCCACAAAGCGATCTGGAACCCTTTTATCGTATAGGACATAAAGTAGTCGAATTCCTTGAAATCTCCGCTGAAAGCGGCACCTGTCCAGATACCGACGCTGAACTGGCCGGAGCGGTCGGTATAGGCCAGCTGCATCGCGGCAAGGGCGTCGCCGGTCACCTCGAGTCCGCGCCAAAGGTGAGAGCTTTTAAGCGTTACATCGATCGAAAAAGGATGGTAAACGGGTGTAAAATCACCGGGAGACTGGATGTTCGGTTCGTTGGTCTGGCCGTAAAGGGCCGGGACTGCCACGGCTAATGCCACGCAAAAGATCAATTTTTTCATTTCGGTTGGATTGGGGTTATTCCGGTCGATACCGGACACATGATCCCCAAGCCGGGCTGAGAGGCCCGGCCGGGGGTTAGTATAAAACGGATCGGAGTTTAAGAGCTAAGCTGCCGCAGGCAGTACGTTGTAGAGCAACGCGGCGAGGATACCGCCGGTGATCGGACCGAGGATGGGAACCCAGGAATAGCCCCAGTCACTGTCGCGTTTTCCTTTGATAGGAAGTATCGCATGGGCGATACGCGGCCCGAGGTCACGGGCGGGATTAATGGCATAGCCGGTGGTACCACCCAGGGACATACCGATGGCCACGATCAGCAGTCCGACGGGAAGCGGCCCCATAATTTCGGCACCGGCTGCATAGAGGATACCGAAAACCAGCATAAAAGTACCGATAAGCTCGCTGACAAAGTTCCAGCCGAGTTTGCGGATGGCCGGAATGGTACAGAATACGCCGAGCTTATTGTCCGGGATCTCTTCAACGTCGAAATGCGGTTTATAGAAGACATAAACCAATACGGCACCGAGTATAGCCCCAAGTAACTGAGCTATTATGTACCCGAGGATACTTCCCGAGAACTGTCCCGCTGCCCATAGGCCGAGTGTTACGGCCGGGTTCAGGTGTGCTCCGGAATAAGGGCCGGAAATAAAGGCGGCCACGAAAACCGCAAGGCCCCATGCGAACGAAATTACGACCCATCCGGAGTTCTGGCCCTTGGTCCCTTTGAGGACGACGTTAGCCACCACCCCGTCCCCGAGCAGGATCAGGATCGCGGTGCCTATGAATTCGAACAGAATACTTGCATTCATTTTAGTAGTATTTTAGGTTTTAGAGGTTTGCGCACGGATTTACCTTATCCAGCCCTGGGCACGGCTCACGGCTATCGCCCATTTGCGTTTAATGGACTGCATGTCGGCATGGGGATCGGGAACGAACTTGCGGTCCACCTGCCATTGGCTGCTGATCTCTTCGATATCTTTCCAGTAGCCCGTAGCAAGGCCGGCGAGGTATGCCGCTCCCAGGGCGGTAGTCTCGATAACTTTAGGACGAAGTACGGCTGTATCCAGCACATCGGCCTGGAATTGCATCAAAAGGTCGTTGGCCGACGCCCCTCCGTCCACACGGAGTTCCTTGATGCCGATCCCGGCATCGATTATCATCGAGTTAATAACGTCCATGCTTTGCAGGGCGATACTTTCCAATCCTGCACGGGCGATATGGGCTGCGGTCGTCCCGCGCGATATACCTATTATTATACCGCGGGCGTACTGATCCCAGTAAGGGGCACCCATACCGGTCAGGGCAGGTACGAGGTAAACGTCCCCGTTGTCTTTGACCTCTTCAGCCAGGGATTCGATCTCGGAGGACGATTTGATGATACCCAGGCCGTCACGCAGCCACTGCACAATGGCACCGCCTACGAAGATGCTCCCTTCGAGTGCATACGTGGTTTTGCCGTTTATCTGCAGGGCAATGGTCGTTAGCATGTTATTCTTGGACACAACCGGTGTCTCGCCGGTATTCATGAGGATGAAACATCCCGTACCGTAGGTATTCTTTATCATTCCGGGTTCGATACACATCTGACCGAAAAGTGCGGCCTGCTGGTCGCCGCCGATGCCGGCGATCGGGATTTTGGAGGCGAAAATAGTGGTCTTGGTATGGCCGTAAATCTCGCTGGACGAGGCCACCCTCGGCAGCATGCTTTTGGGTATGGTGAACAGTTTAAGCAGCTCGTCGTCCCATTGCAGGGTATGGATGTTGAACATCATGGTACGGGAGGCGTTGGTCACGTCGGTAACGTGTACCTCTCCCATCGTCAGTTTCCATATCAGCCATGAATCCACAGTGCCGAATGCCAGTTCACCTTTTTCGGCTCTTTCCCGTGCTCCTTCGAGATTGTCGAGAATCCATTTGACTTTTGTCGCGCTGAAATAGGCGTCGATTATAAGGCCTGTTTTATCCTTTATCATCGTATAGGCGTCGCTCTCTTTGAGTTTATTGCAATAGTCGGCCGTACGCCTGTCCTGCCATACGATGGCGTTATAGACCGGTTCTCCGGTTTTGCGGTCCCAGACAATGACGGTCTCACGCTGGTTGGTGATACCGATCGAGTCGATATTGGTACCGTTGATGCCGATCTTGGAAATGGCCTCCGCCACGACCGAAGCCATGGTCGACCAAATCTCGTTGGGGTCGTGTTCCACCCAGCCGCTTTCGGGGAAAATCTGCGGGAACTCCCTCTGGGCCACCGACCTGATGGAGCCGTAGTGGTCGAAAACTATCGCCCGGTTGCTGGTCGTTCCGGCATCGAGCGCGAGAATGTATTTATCCATAATATCAAGGTTTGAAATTTAGTTCTCAAGTTAACGATTTTAAGCGTACACGGTTTCGCTTCGTTCTGTTTTTGCTTTCGGAGCATAATCGACCAGCAGGTAACCGGAAGCCAGTTCGTTGAAATCCTCCACCTGTTGTTTTTCCCAATTCTCATCCTTACCGGTCTCCTGTGCCATTATACGGGCAACTTCCGGAGCCATATCAATTGCCGCACGGGCATCCAGGAATAGCGCCCGGAAACGGCGTGCCAGCACATCCTCCACCGTTTCGGCCATTTCGTTCCTTACAGCCCAAACCACCTCAGAGGCAGTGTTGTCCAGGCGGGGATGGAGTTTACGGGCAAGGGCGGGGTTTTCGCTCTCGAGTTTGGCTATCTTGTCGGCATCCGAACCGTAGACATAGCGGAAATGCGAGCGGTCCACATTTTTGCGGTAACCGTGGATATGCAGTTTGCGGGTAACGCATTTTTTCTTTTCCATGCCGGTAGCGGCGATGGCTTTGTCTATCGTATCTTCGGCCATGTCCCGGTATGTGGTCCACTTGCCGCCCGTAATGGTAACCAGCCCGCTGTCGGACACGATAACCTTATGGCTGCGGGACAGTTCCTTGGTTTTGGAGGCATCGGTTCCGGGTTTAGGCGCCGCAAGCGGCCGCAAGCCGGCATAAACGCAAAGTACGTCTTCGCGTGTGGGCCTGCGGTCGAGATATTCCCCGGCGGTTTTGAGAATGAACTCCACCTCTTCGGGAAGCGCCCGGGGTTCCAGCACGAACTCCTCGAGCGGGGTATCGGTCGTTCCGAGGATAACCTTATCGTGCCACGGCACTACGAACAGCACACGGCCGTCGCTCGTCTTGGGTATCATTATAGCGCTGTCGCCACCGAGGAAAGATTTGTCTACTATAAGGTGAACCCCCTGGCTCGGGCGTACGATATCCGGTGCTTTCGGGTCGTCCATCCGCAGGATCTCGTCCACGAAGATGCCGGTGGCATTAATAACGCTTTTGGCTTTTATATTAAATTTCTGTCCGTCGAGGTGGTCCGTTGCCGTTAGCCCGTTCACCTTACCGGAGGCGTCTTTAGTCAAAGATGTAACCTTAACGTAATTGAGCACGTCGGCCCCCTGCTCCACCGCCGTTTGCATAAGGTTGACCGCGAGCCTGGAATCGTCGAACTGGCCGTCGTGGTAAACGATGCCGCCCCGGAGATTCTTTCGGTTTATACGGGGTATCTCATCGACTACTTTTTTCTTGCTCATCGGCAGCGACCGGCCGAAAGCCCTCTTCCCGGCGAGTATGTCGTAAACCGACAGGCCAATGGTATAGAACGGTTTTTCCCACCATTTGTAAGCCCCGATAATGAAACGCTGGTCCTTAACCAGGTGCGGGGCATTTTCGCGGAGGATACCGCGTTCACGGAGCGCCTCGATAACGAGCCCTACGTCTCCCTGGGCCAGATAGCGTACACCACCGTGTACCAGTTTGGTGCTTCGGCTGGAGGTGGCTTTGGTGAAGTCCGACTGTTCGAACATCACGACACTATAACCCCGCGAGGCCGCATCGACGGCAATACCCAAGCCTGTCGCCCCTCCGCCTATCACCGCGATATCGTAGGTATAATCCCTCCCGGCTATCCTATTCTTTATCTCTTTCCTGTCCATCGGTTATTTAGGTTTTTGAATTGTTCGGTCATATTTCACAGCCGACAATCAATTTATGTGCCGCGCGGCGGCAGCTCCGGCCCCGGGGCCTTTTACCGGACAAAAATGACCTTTCACGGCATGAAATAAAACGGGCGGGGCAGCCTTTCCCGGCCGCCCCGCCCGCAAATCCTTTGATGGCTATAACTCAAACGATCCCGAATCCCCCGTCTACAATAATATGCTGGCCGTTAACGTACCTGGAAGCGGCGCTCGACAGGTAAATGATAGTACCGTTAAGTTCCCCTTTGGCCCCGGGACGGGCTGAGGGATTAATGTAATTGTACATCTTCATAAACTCGTCGTGTTTCAGCAGGGTGTTCTCAGTCATTTCGCTCTCAAAAAGGCCCGGGCCTATGGAATTGACCGTAATGTTCTCACCCGCATACGTCGCGGCCATTCCGATCGTGATCCCCTTAACGGCGGCCTTGGAGGCGTTGTAAGCATGCCGGGCGAGGGATGGATTTTTGTCGGCAAGGGTGGCGTTGATGGAGGAGATATTGACGATCTTTCCGTAATTGCGTTCCCGCATATGGGGAATGACATACCTACTCATCAGGTAGATCCCTCGGACGTTGATAGCCATCGTCCGGTCCCAATCTTCCGGTGAGATGTATTCCACACTGCCGGCAATGGCGATACCGGCATTATTGAGAAGGATATCTATCTTACCGAACCGTTCCATCACCTGGCCGACGGCATTTTGTACGCTCTGCTCGTTGGAAACATCGCATTCGATGGCAACGGCAATATGCCCGGCCAGTTTGAGCTCCTGGGCAAGGGCATCGAGTTTTTCTTTCCGGCGGGCCAGCAAGGCTACTTCCGCCCCGTAGGCGGCATAGGCTCGGGCGGCATCCGCACCAAGGCCGCTGGAAGCTCCTGTCACGATCGCGGTCCGGCCTGTAAGATCGAACATATCCATAAGGCATGGGTTTTTAACTTACCATTATTAAATTAGTGATTTTTTTAACAAAAACAAAACCGAACTCGTTCTTCCCGCTGGTAAAATATTTTCAGGGCCCGGGCGATACTGCAATGGGTTTACGTAATACGGTACGGTTAAATAAAATTTGTTTTAAATTCGGGTACACGATTGCCTTTTTTAAACATTCTTTGTAACTTAGCCGCATATTAGTACACTTAAACCGAAAATATATATTGCGGCCCCTCCCGGGTCCGTACAAGTTTAGCCCCTGGTTTGAGAACGATCGAACCGTCTTAGTTTAGTAGGAATTTATTTTTACCCGAGCCCCGTAAGGAGGCGGTTACGTCGATTCTTGAACAGCTGTGCCGGCGCGCAGCCGATATGACCGTACATAAATATTATATCAAATACCCCTACCGATGAAAGAGATTATCCAGCAAAATGATCTCCGCCCCGTTAAGAACCGTATAAACAAACAGATCCACGCAGAGAACAAGGTAATAAGGACGCTCTCCATACCGCGCGGAAAAATTTACGAAGACCACGTTGCGGTCAGTGAGATAGTGTTCGTTATCGACGGCGCGGCCTACATGGACACGCGAAACATCCGGAATATATATACGGCTAAAGGAACGGCCATGATGATGCCTATCGGCAGCCGCTACCGGCTGCAGGTGCTCGAAAACCTGCACCTGCTGATATGCACCTTGGATGAAAATATACGGTACAACGACCTGTTCATGCCGGAGGCAATGCCTGAAAGGCTCGGGGAAAAATACCCGTACAGGCCGCTTCAGATGAACGAGAAGTTGTGGCATTTCGTTTCGACAACCCTGAATTACCTAAACGACGGTCTTTCCAATGACAATTTCCTGAGGATGAAAGTGGTCGAGATGTTCCATATCCTGCGGGCTTACTATCCCCGGGAAACGGTGAGCCAGTTCTTCCTGCCGCTGTTGACCAAGGATGCAAAATTCGCCAACTTCATATATGAGAACTGGGCTTCGGCAAAAACGCTTAACGACCTGGCCGGAATGCTCGACCTGTCTTTGTCGGGCTTTACCAAGAAGTTCAAGAAAGTATTCGGGATGGCCCCCTATAAATGGATCATGGACAAAAAGGCGGAGCGGATATATACCGACCTGAGGATGACCGATAAATCCCTGAAAAACCTTAGCGTAGAGTATAATTTCTGCTCGGTGCAACATTTTTGCGACTATTGTAAGAAGAAATTCGGGTTATCTCCCGGCCGGCTCCGCAACCAGTCCCGAACGATGTTCTATCCGGAGGGTACCCCGCCGCAGGGCACTCAGATGGTATAGTCGGCCATATCGATGATCCCGGCACGCAGGGCGTACCTGATTGCCTCCTGGACGTTGTTGACCCCGAGTTTACGGAAGATATTCTTACGGTGGCTGTTCACGGTATGGAAGCTCAGGCACCTCCCCGCCGCAATTTCTTTCGTAGACCTGCCGAGCGATATCTCCCGCAAGATGGATATTTCCGAAGCGGTAAGTTTCTCGTTCTCGCCGGCATAGCTATCCTCATTAATTATCCGCAGGGCTGTTTCGCACCGGTATAACCGGTAGTCGTATGCCGATGCGATCGCAGCGGATATTTCTCCGGCCGGGTCATTTTTCATTACCACGCCGAACTGCTCCCTGATGGATACACTGCGGAGAAACGACCTGCCGAGCTCCTCCGAAAACAGAACCCATGAAGAGCGCTCGTAACGGGATGCCATATTGAGAAGCTGCTCCACCCCGTAAAAATCGAACAAGGTATAATCCAGGATCACAACGGCATCCACACTTTCTGCCAGCAATTCCGATAATCGGTTGCGGTTCGTAGAGTGGTGCAGTTGCCCGTGACCCGGTACGGCACCCGGGATGAGGGCCTCGAGGCCCATCCGGGTGATATCCTGGTTATCCGCTAAAATAATATCCCTTGTCATTACGCCTATGGAGTCAATGCAAAGATAGGTTTAATATCATCCCCGGCGAAATACCACGAAAATGTTATTTCCCGCAAACAGGCTTAGCCCTAAATTTGCAGTGTAAGAAACGGACAATTCTAAAACGAAGAATATGGCAAAGATCTCACGTAAACTCACGGACCTGGTCGGCAACACCCCGCTGCTGGAACTGGGGACATACGGTGAAAAGACCGGCACCCGGAACAATATCATCGCCAAACTGGAATACTTCAACCCGGCCGGAAGCGTCAAGGACCGCATCGCCCTGGCGATGGTGGAAGATGCCGAACAGAGCGGCAGGCTCACGCAGGGCGCAACTATTATAGAACCCACCAGCGGAAATACCGGTATAGGGCTGGCATTCGTTGCCGCCAACAAGGGTTATAAACTGATATTGACCATGCCGGAAACCATGAGCATCGAACGGCGTAACCTGCTCAAGGCTCTCGGTGCCGAGCTGGTTCTTACACCGGGTCCCGACGGGATGAAAGGGGCCATTGCCAAGGCGACTGAACTGCAGGAACAAACTCCCGGTTCCATAATCCTACAGCAGTTCGACAACCCGGCCAATCCCCGGGTACATTACCGTACCACCGGCGAGGAGATATGGCGCGACACGGACGGTAAGGTCGATATTTTTGTGGCCGGAGTCGGCACGGGCGGCACTGTCAGCGGCGTCGGCAAACGGCTGAAAGAATACAAACCGGAAGTTAAAATAGTCGCCGTTGAACCGGAAGATTCACCCGTACTGTCGGGAGGGTCCCCCGCACCGCATAAGATACAGGGCATAGGAGCCGGTTTCGTTCCCAAAAATTACGATCCGGAAGTGGTGGACGAAATAATCAAGGTTTCGAACAACGACGCGATCCGTACCAGCCGCCTGCTGGCCAAATACGAGGGACTGCTTGTCGGCATTTCTTCCGGGGCGGCGGCCTACGCCGCAACACAGCTGGCAAACCGGCCGGAAAACTCAGGCAAGACGATAGTGGTCCTGTTGCCGGATACCGGCGAACGGTACCTGTCTACCGTCCTGTATGCTTTCGATGAATATCCGCTTTAGTAAAAATAAGTTTTGTTTAGGTTAGTCAGGTTATTTAAGTGAGGCAAGGGAACCCGTGACGGGTTCCCTTGCTGTATTATACCGACCAACGAACTTTATGAGAAAGTCAACCCACACCGGCATAGCGGATCGCCAGCTGTCTGTTCCCGAATCTCATACCGGACCACCCCGTCCGCTTCCATGCATATCAAAGACAACCGGCTACCCAGCAGGGCTTCTTTCAGGAAATTGATGTCGATACGGCGGAGTGACTCGGTAACCCTCACTACCGGAGCATGGTCCAGTATCCACTCCACGTATTTCATAGCGTTCATGTGGCGGTTGAAATCCACATCGCTGTAAACTACCGTTTTAACGGCGCATTCTTCAGAGTCCAGTTTATGTATCCGTTCCGGCGGGCCGGCCGGAGACGGTTCGTCGAGGATTTTGCCCCTGTAATCCACGTTGGCCCGGATATCGAGTGCACGGCGGCTGTCGATATCGATCACTGCCCATTGGGTCACCGCACAGGCTACCTGCTCCCGGTTCCCGTCAAACACAACCATATTACGGGTGGTCATCAACCGGCCCACTTCACTAACCCATGTCCTGACGCTGATTCGCTCGCCCTGTGAGGGCCTGCGGTTAAATTCCGTACACATACGGCTCAGCACCCATGAACAGTTTCCCATATTGAGGTCCTTGATCCCGAACCCGTTAAGGTCGGCATCGTCACCAGCCGCCTGCAGTATGTGGTTCATTAACGACGCAGGGGAGCATTTGCCGGTGAAATCCACGTCCCGCTGGCTTACCGTGTAGTTATATATTCCTCTTTCTTCCATAACCGGGCCCTATTGGTCGGCCCGCTGCAAATGTAAACCTTTTGCGCTAAACGTCCAACCCTACTTACTTGTGTTGGGGGGGCCGGATAATTCCAGGAATCTTATATTTGTACCGGGAAATCTAAACGAAATAATTATGGCTTGGATATACCTTATCCTCGGGGGTGTTTTTGAGATCGGCTGGCCCCTGGGTTTCAAATTGGCGGCTGGAGGGCAGCACAAAGTTGCGTTTATCGCCGTGTCGGTATTCTCAATGGCCCTTAGCGGCCTGTTCCTCTATATGGCCCAGAGAACGATACCTATCGGGACGGCGTATGCGGTATGGACGGGGATAGGCGCCGTGGGGACGCTTGCCATCGGGATCATGTTCTTCAACGATCCGGCTGGTATCGCACGGTTGCTTTCGGCGCTGCTTATCATTGTAGGAATAATCGGGCTGAAAATATTTTAAGCCTGCCTGAAACTACTCCTCTTCCTCTGCGGAAGTGGTGAAGCTCAGTTCGTTACCGTAGGTATAGATACCCTCACCGTGCACGGTATAAGCCCGGTAGTAATACTGCTCTCCCGGGTCGAGGCCAATAAGGGTTACCGTCTCATTAGTATCGGGCACCGCATCGGCGATTTCTTCCTCGGTATAATCCACGTCGCCGGAATGACGCCATTGGATACCGGCCGAAACCACGGCATTTATCTGTACCGGGAGGGAATACCGCAACCCTACCTCCGCCGTATACGGGGTTATATCGGTAGCGGAAAGAGTAGTCACGCTCGGGGTCGGGGTGCCGATGGTTTGGGACCCGCCGGTTCCTGCCGCTTCCAGTAGTATATCGTCGATGAATAGCGGCTGCGTCCCCTCATTGCCTAAACGCAGGTACAGGTTGGACGAGCTTTCGATTATGGCAAACTCGACCTCTACCTTTTGCCAACCCGATGTATTGGAGAAGCCGATAGGCAGCCGGTCGTAATTCTCGCCGTCGGTCCCACCCTCGATATAGAGAGAATTGGCTTCGACAGGCCGGTAACCGTTGTCCCATGCGGCCAGGTAAAGGGTCAGGATGACGTTGTTGTATTCCGCCTTGTTGAGCCTCGGCAGTTCGAGCTGACCACCCGGCTCCAGCTGCAGTGAATTGACGCTCGACAATTCCTCATGCGGCTGGTTATAGTAATCGGCGGACATAACCTCGGACTGGATATATGCGTCCGTACCGGAATAAGTGGTCACCGACACCCCGGTCCCGCGGGCACCCCATGAGGTATACGAATCGACGGGTATACTTGTACGGACCGTATCGGTCCCGAAGTTTTCGAAATAGATCACCGTACCCGGTTCGTAGGATTCCTGCGCCCGTTGGATGACTATCACAGAGTCCGCCCGGATACCGTTATTGAAAAATATCCGGGTACTGCGCCTGCGCCAGGGGTTCCGGTCGGCAGACAAAACCACCTGCGAGGTAAATACCCCCTCGTCCGGGGTGATACCTGTGAGCCACGAGCCCTGGCCGGCATCTTCAAACTCTACCCACCATGCCCGCATGGAACTGACCGTAAGGTAATTCTGCCCGCCCTGGGTATAGGGAAGCAGGATCGTCGTCGAGTCCGATTGTATACCGTCGGCGTTTATCTCGACGTCCTCGGTATTGCATGAAACCGCGAGAAACGGGGCGGCAAACAGAACCGCCATCAATATTTTGAAAACCTTTCCAGTCATACAAGAAACTTACCGGCGGCAAAGGTACCCGCCGCCACAAAATTACCATTATTTCCCTAAATGCAAGCCGTTGCCGTGCCGCTATAAACAAACGCGGCGGCACTACCGGATAGTGCCGCCGCAAGTATGTTTTTTCGGATCCGTTACCGTCCACCGGACGGTAACGGATCCGGAAAGGGTCTAATAGGCGTCGTCCCCCGCCCCTTCGGTACGGGTGATCTTTGCTTTGGTGAGCGCGTGCCAAGCATACCAAATATATGCGATCACGAAAGGTATAACAAGTGAAACGACGCTCATGGTCTTCAAAGTAAATTCGCTCGATGAACTGTTATAGATCGTAAGGGAGCTTTGTGTGTCGGACAGTGACGGATAATAAGCCGTATCGTTCCATCCAGCACACAACAGTAGGCATAAAACCGTAAGAACCGTCCCGGCTCCGCCGAACCAGATCGCCTTTTTGGCGAACGAGGTAAAGTGCCCCATCACAAGGCTGGCCAATACGCTCACTACCCCGAGCAGGAAACCTATCATTACCAGCGGCATCTGCATCATGTTATGGAGATATTTGATTTTTTCCACCGATATGACACCCGTTTGCGGGTCCACGGCCCAACCGTTCGACAGCATAAGGCTGACAAAGAAGAGCAGGAAAAATACGAGGAACGGTACGGCGTTATACAGCAAGTGTTTGCGGCAACGGTCATAAATGACCCGGTCGTCAATGGTGTTCATAAAGAACTGCAATCCCAGCACCCGAGACAGGAAAAGCACGGCAAGGCCCAAAGCGAGGTTCCGGTAATCCGCCACGGCTTCGAGGCCCCTCCACGGCGTAGTCCATTGGGAAATCACCGTGTTCCCGCCTATATTGGCCAGGTTGGCTTTCTCGACCGTGAAGTTACCTCCGGTGAACAGCGTCGCCACGGCGGTGCCGAGCAGTAATGCACCGGCGACACCGTTTATCACAAGGAAAGCGTCGAAAGTTTTTTCGCCGAGGAAATTGCTGGGTTTCCGCCTGTATTCGTATGCCACAGCCTGTATGATGAAGACAAACAGGATAAGCATCCAGACGTAGAATGCACCCCCGAAACTGGTCGAATAGAAAAGCGGGAAAGAAGCGAAGAACGCACCGCCGAACGTTACAAGGGTTGTGAACGTCAACTCCCATTTCCGTCCCAGCGCATCGGCTATCATATTCCTTTCCTCACGGGTTTTACCGATCGTATATAGCATTCCCTGCCCGCCCTGCACGAAAAGCAGGAATACCAGTAGGGCACCCAGCAGCGAGATTATCAGCCACCAGTAATGTTGTAAGAAATCGTAGGTTATCATGGCTATTCGTCGTTTTTGGGTCCGATCTTAATTTGCCGGGTCATAATCATTACCTCGGCTATCAATAGGGTCGTGAACAGGATCACGAATAGGAAGAAAGTAACTTTGACCGAACCGGCGTCGATACGGGAAACTGCGGCTACGGTAGGCAGCAGGTCCTGGATGGTCCACGGCTGGCGCCCGACCTCAGCTACGATCCAACCCGCCTGCCCGGCGAGGTAGGCCAGCGGTATCGACCATAACATGGCATACTGGAGCCATTTGGGGAACGGCAGGCTGCCTTTCTTACGGTAGAGTGCATAAAGTACAAGGAGGAAGAGAAGTACGAACCACATCCCGCAACCGACCATCAGCCGGTATGAGTAAAACAACAGCGGCACGTTCAGTTTCAGGTCATCCGGCGATTGGAGGTAGCCGTAACCGAAGTATTTGAAGTATTCGGTAAGGAATTCCCGGCCCTCGGGTGTGTCGGGCGAGAACTTCTGCACCACTTCTTCGGCCGTACTGCTGTCATTGTCCTTAATTGCCTGGCGGTAACGGCCCAGTTCGGCAATGGCCACCCGGCCCCGTTCTATCTTTTCGGAAGCGGGCATCAGGTCATGCTCCTCGTCACCGTTTATCAGGTCGTTGATCCCGGCTACATAGGCGTTCCGGTCATGGAAACTCAGGATGGAGAGCAGTCCCGGTATACGGATGCCGAACCGGAACGGGTCTTCCCCCGGTTCTATCCGGTCCGCCGGTTTGAATACCCCGATAATGACCATGTCGGCATTTTCGCCCCCGTCATAAAGCCCCTCGGCAGCCGCCAGTTTCATGGGCTGGAATTCGGCGATAAGTCGGCTGGATTTGTCCCCGGTTGTTATCAGCAGTATGGAGCTTACGATACCGAATATGGCTGCGATCTTTATACTTTGGCGTGCAAATCTCTCCTCCCGTTTTTTAAGCATGAACCATGCGCTCACCCCGATCACAAAGACTGCGCCCAGTACGAATCCTGACAGGACCGTATGGCAGAATTTATTTATGGCCACGGGCGAGAGCAAAACCTCCCAGAACGAATACATCTCGTTCCGTGCCGTTTCCACATTGAAAGTCATGCCGACGGGATGCTGCATCCATGCATTGGCCACCAGTATCCACAATGCGGAGAGATTTGCCCCCACGGCGGTCATCCATGTGGATGTCAGGTGGAATCCTTTGGACACCCGGTCCCACCCGAAGAACATAACCGCGACGAACGTCGCCTCGAGAAAGAATGCCAGGATACCCTCTATTGCCAGCGGTGCGCCGAATATATCCCCTACGAAGAACGAGTAGTTGGACCAGTTGGTCCCGAACTCGAACTCCAGGATGATACCCGTCGCGATGCCGATGGCGAAATTGATGGCGAAGACTTTCATCCAGAACTTTGTGGTCCGTTTCCAAAATTCTTCGCCCGTGCGGTAGTATTGCGTGTGCATAAAAGCACACAGGAAACTAAGCCCGAGCGTGAGCGGGACGAACAGGAAATGGTAGATGGCCGTCATGGCGAACTGTGCCCGGGACCAGTTGACCACCTCCATAAAATCCGCAGTAGTCTCTAAAAACATAAGCGAGTGAATTAGTAGATGAATATTCTTTGATCGTATTAACTATTCCCCTATCTGTGTAAGGTTCTCCATGACCTGCATGGTCTTCTCCTCGTCCGTGAGGCCGCCCAACTGGTTCGGAAAGAAAAAGAGCTTCAGGACGGCGAACATAATGAACAGCTTGATAAGGATCAGTGCCCACAGGGTGCGCCCGATGGTCATGCTCCGGAAACCGTCCCGGTAGAAAGCCCAGACACGGTAAGAGACATTCCGCTGTGCCATATAGCGATAGTATATTAAATTCCCTTATTATATAAAACCCCGATACAATATATAAAGATAAAAAAATAGCGCAAAGGTGTACAGGGAATTTGTAAACAATAAGGGTAAAAAATTAAAAAATTAGCCGTAACCCAACCGTGAATGCAAAAACCGTTCAATTTTTGTCTGTATCGGAAAATTATTTATAAATATTTTAACAATAACGGTTTTCTTATCCCCATTCCCGACATAGGGCGGCACGAAAATGGATACTTCCCGCAGAGGTAAGCCTGTGTGTTGACTGGGAGAAAGACGGTAAATTGTGGGAAATAAAGATTTATATATAAAGGGGATAATGGTTGTTGCGATGGCACTGGCCTTGATGTGCGCCAATGCACAGGGCACTTATACCCCGGAGCAGGTACCGGACGTTCACCGTCAGGATGCCAGACGTTACGTTAGCGACCCCGCAAACATTCTCTCCTCTTCTACCGTATCGCGCCTCAATTCCATGGCATCCGCACTCGAGACCGCCACCGGGGTGGAGACCGCAATCGTCGTAGTACCGTCCATCGGGGACGCTTCCCCGGAAGATTTCACCGTCCGCCTGTTCGAAATGTGGAGCATCGGGAAGAAAGGTGATGACAACGGCTTGCTCGTTTTACTGGCAACGGAGGATCGCCTATTGCGGTTCGAAGTAGGTTACGGACTTGAGGGGGTGCTTACCGATGCCATGAGCAAACGGATCCAAACACAGAGGATGAACCCGTACCTATCCCAGGGCGATTGGGATGACGGGCTAATCGCCGGGCTAACGGCTATCGAAGAATTACTTACCGACCCTGACAGCGAGTTACTTGCACAGCAGGACTCCCCGGCCGGGGAGGGATTTGCTGCTGCTCTACTGGTTATTTTCGGTCTGCTGGTCTTCATTATGGTAATTGCATGGTTAGGCTACCGCCGTGGCCGGAAATGCCCCCGGTGCGGCCACCAGATGCAGGATGTAAGCCAGTCCTCCCGGATGGTGTCCCCGGGCGTAAAGATGATCAGTACCGTAATGCGCTGCCCGAATTGCGGCTATACCACAACAAAGAACCGGACCGAGAACGTCGGTGGCGCAGTAATTGGCGGCACCATCGGTGGGCTTGGCGGCTTGGGTGGTCTCGGCCGGGGTGGCGGTGGTTTCACAGGCGGTTGGGGCGGAGGCCGCAGCGGCGGCGGCGGAGCGACATCCCGCTTCTAATCCTTTCCGCAAGGCATTTATAAATGGCAATTTAAGTTTAAAATAATATGAAAAAAGGAACAGTTATTCTTTTGGTAATAGTAGCCATCCTGGTATTGTCGATGGCTGGCGTGTACAATTCCCTGGTAACTTCAGAGGAGAAAGTTAACACCGCCTGGGCCCAGGTGGAGAACCAATACCAACGGCGGGCGGACCTGATACCCAACCTTGTAAATACGGTCAAGGGATATGCGTCGCATGAACAGGAGACCCTCACGGCCGTTATGAATGCCCGGGCACAGGCTACCAGTGTGACCGTCGATGCCGCCAACCTGACCCCCGAAACCCTCGCCGCCTATAACCAGGCACAGGGACAGGTCGGATCAGCCCTTAGCCGGCTTCTTGCCGTGGCCGAGAATTACCCGGACCTTAAGGCCAACCAGAACTTCCTCGAACTCCAGTCCCAACTCGAGGGTACCGAGAACCGTATCGCCGTCGAGCGGCAACGGTTCAACGAAGCGGCCCAGGAATACAACACCTCCATCCGCAGGTTCCCTAAGAACCTGTTGGCCTCGATATTCGGGTTCCATATCAAACCATACTTCCAGTCACAGGAGGGTGCCGCAACGGCCCCCGTAGTGCAGTTTTAAAAGCATCTGAATACGATAAGTCCGGTTTGGATTTCCCCACACCGGACTTATTATCGTAGCGAAAAGAAAGTTATTCAACGGTAATCACCAGCTCCTTACCCTTAAGCAATTCGTCGTGGGAGATGAAATACCCATCGATCGGTTTGCCGTCATATTCGATGGAAACGATCTTTTGCCCCGTGCCTTTGCGCAGGACGGTGAAAAGCTTCCCGTTCTGGTCGAGCCGGAATTTAACTTTTTCGAACAGCGGCACGGTAACGATATATTCGGGATCCGACGGCGAAAGGGTGTAAAGCCCTATGGCATTCAGGACGTACCATGATGACATCTCCCCGGAATCGTCCATACCGGAATAGGCCAGGCCGTGTTCGCCCATATTGTAGAAATCATTGAGGCATTTGTCGATCAGGGCCTGGGCCTTGGGCTGTTGGCCGACGTAGTAATATAGGTGGGTGAACCCGTGGTCGGGCTGGTTCCCGTGGCAATACTGCCCGATGAATACCGACAGGTTATGCACCTGGTATCCCTCCCACGGTACGGTAAACAGCGAATCGAGTTTATCAATGAAATCGGCCTCGGAACCGAACAGCTCGATCATCCCGTAGGGATCGTGCGGGGCGAAGAAAGTAGACTGCCATGCGTTTGCCTCCCGGTACATGTACTCGAAGTAAGGGAATCCGGGATCGAAATCCTCTATCCAGCTCCCGTCGGCAAGGCGTCCCCGGGCAAAGTTAGTGGACGGGTCGAATACGTTCTTGTAATTCGAAGACCGCTCCATGAGGATATCATAGTTTACCGTATCGCCGAGTTCGCGTGCAACAAGGGCTACGGAATAATCGTCATAGGCATATTCCTGGGTCTTGGTAACGGCCGCATTGGCGACCGTCTCGGTCCTCGGATTTTTCACATCCTGCTCGGGTACGTACCCCAATTCGATATATTCGGCAAGGTGCGGCCGTGCACGGTTATTCTCGGTAACCGTAGCGTTACGCAGCATCAGGTTGTAAGCTCTCTCTATATCATAACCCCCTATCCCACGCAGGAAAGTTCCCGCTACGAAAGAGGAGGCATGGTCCCCGTGGAAGAATATCGGCATGAAGCCGCCGCGCTTCTCTCCCCGGTCTATCATGGAGCTAATGACGTCGGCCGTCACCCCTACATCCAGTATGCCCATGAGGATCAGCTTATTGCGGTATTCGTCCCAGAACGACGGGTCGGTATAATATCGGAAGCCGTTATCTACCACTTTTCCCTGAGCGTCGGTATACTCACCGTTGACGTCACTTCGCAGGGCCGGCCACAACATAGAACGGTAAAGAGTGCTGTAGAACGTACCGTATTGTTCCTCCGTGCCGCCCTCGACAATGATACGGGAGAGGAATTCGTTCCAGGTAGCATCAGCTTCAGCAAAAACCTGATCGAACGTTTTACCTCCTATCTCGGCTTCGAGGTTCATTCTGGCGTTGTCCGTACTTACAAACGAGAACCCTATCTTTACCTCCAGCGGGTCCGGGCCGTCGTTGTCATATTCCACTACCGAAATACTGTTCCTCCCCTCCCCGAAATTCTCGAGGCCGGCAATATCGTAATTGGCTACGGCATAGAAATATATCCTGCCGCCGGTTTCCTGGTACCCGGCAAACGTATTGTCCGATATCTGTTCGATGGACCAGTCCCGGACCCGTTCGTTGGACCGACGCAGGTCGAGCATCAACTTCTTGCGGTCGCCCTCGCGGAAAGTATGGCGGTGGAACGCACACCGCAGGGTGGTTGTAAGTTCGGCATCCACACCGTAGCGCTCCAGGTAGACCTGGTAGTACCCGGGCCGGGCGGATTCCCTCTCGTGCGAAAATCCCGACTTGTAATCTTCCGGGGATACGTCGCCAGTAACGGGCAGTATGGGCACATGATTAAGGTTCCAATGACCCTTGTTGGTATGGGAGAAACCGTAGATCACGGTGTCCTCGTACTGGTAACCCGCACCGCTGCGGAATTCCGTAACGGGGCTGGCCTGCACCATAGCGAACGGCAGGGCCGAACCGGGATATACCTCGGCACCCCAGGTCCTGTAAGTGGGGTTGTAACCAAGGTCGACACTGTCCCAAAGGGTAGCGGTACCCAGGAACGGGTTGACGTAATCGGTCAAAGAAATAGTTTTACTCCCCGGGGCGCACGCGGCAAAATAAACGGCCACGGCCAGGGTCAAACAGGTTTGCAGTTTTTTCATCTCATTTCGGGTATAGTTACGATACTACAAATTTAACCGTTCGTACCCACAGGGCCATCCCTCCCGGTACATTTTGGCGTATAATTGAAAAAAATGGGCAAATATTGATACAAGACAACAAGAAAGGGCGGCAATGTGCCGCCCTTTCTTTATTTTCTACCATCCGGTCGCCTACCACCAAGCTATATAGATAATGGCAAGCAGGATGCAGATAATGACCGAACCGACCTTGAACCCTGTCGAGGTCTTGAACAACCCTTTGGGATAAGTAACTTTTTCCACGGCAACCGTCTTCTTGCTGAACTCCGCGAACAGAACGATCAGCAGACAGCACAACAGGAACGTATATCCCATGCGGTCCATGAACGGCACGTCGGGAAGCAGGAACTTGAACGCGAGCGAGAAGACAAAAGTACCGATTGCTGCCGACAGGGCTCCGTTCGCATTGGCTTTCTTATAGAAGAACCCTGCCATAAAAATAGCCAGGGCACCCGGGCTGACGAAACCGGTAAATTCCTGTATATACTGGAAGGCCTGGTCGAGGTTTGAAAGGACCGGCGCGATAAAGATAGCGATGACCAAAGCCACGATACTCGATATACGGCCCACCTTTACGGAACCCGTTTCCGACAGGTTTTTATTGAACCAGCTCTTATAAACGTCGAGTGTAAAGATCGAGGAAATAGAGTTCATCATCGAGGCGAGCGAGCTCACGATGGCCGCAATGAGGGCCGCGAAAGCCACCCCTCGGATCCCTACGGGGATCATGCTGAGAAGTGTCGGGTATGCATTATCGAATGTAGCTCCTACTGTATCCACGATAAGTTTATCCTTGACCAGCACATAACAGATAATACCGGGGACAACGATGATAAGCGGAAGGAGTATTTTAAGGAAGCCGGCAAAGATAAGACCTTTCTGGGCCTGGTCCAGCGATTTGGAAGCCAATGCCCTCTGGATGATGTACTGGTTACAACCCCAGTAATAAAGGTTTGCAACCCAAAGGCCCCCGAGAAGAACGGCAAGACCGGGAAGTTCCGGGTAGTTGGGATTGCTCTTATCGAGGATCATATCGAACTTATTGTCGGCGCTCGAGGTTCCGACCGATGCCCACATTTCGCGCACACCGTCCATGAAATTACCTTCGCCGATTGCGATACGGGTCTGTCCGTCTACGATGCTGGCGCCGCCGCCCAGAAGCTTAAATGCCACATAGGTCGTAACGAGCCCTCCCCCGATAAGGAACACCACCTGGATAACGTCCGTCCATGCAACAGCCTTAAGGCCGCCATATATCGAGTAAGCAACGGCGAACACCGCAAGGATGATAATACCCCACATCAGTTCGATACCCATCATGTTCTTCATGGCAAGCGCACCGAGGTAAAGGATGGAAGTAAGGTTCACGAAAATGAATACCACAAGCCAGAAAATTGCCATTACGCTTTTAACACGCTTGTCGAACCTTTGTTCGAGGAACTGGGGCATGGTATAGATACCCCGGTGCAGATAGATCGGCAGGAAGAACGCCGCTACGATAATCAGGGTGATAGCCGCCATGAATTCATAGGAGGCGATACCCATACCGATGGCGAACCCGGACCCGGACATTCCGATAAACTGCTCCGCACTGATGTTTGAGGCGATAAGCGACGCACCCACGGCCCACCAGGGAAGTGCCTTGCTGGCCAGGAAGTAGTCCTTGGCGTCTTTCTTAACACCCTTTTTTTCGCGGGAGACCCACAGGCCCAGCCCGATAACGATCGTGCAGTAGAGGACGAAAACGATAATGTCGATAACGTCGAAATTCATACGATGGTGGTTAGTTTAAGTTAGTTATTATTTATTTCGGTTCGGCAGTGTTGGCTAATCGGATGTAAATTTATAAATAATCCTGTGACAATAGGTCTCCCCGGGGCGTAATACCGTCGGGGGGAACTGCGGCTGATTCGGGGCGTCGGGATAAGCCTGGCATTCCAGGGCGATTCCGGCCCGGTTATCGTATCTTCCTCCCCCCTTTGCAGTAGCCGTTCCCTGCAGGAAATTACCTGTATAAACCTGCACCGAGGGTTGGGTCGTTAATATTTCGAGTTTCCGGCCGCTCGTGGGGTCCGCAAGGACGGCCGCGGTGAACAGTTCCTGCTTCCCGTAACCATCCAACGCCCAGCAATGGTCGTAACCGTTGCCGATAACGAGCGGTTCGAAATCGGCACCGATGTCCCGGCCGACCGGCTTGGCGGTGCGGAAATCCATCGGGGTCCCCTCCACCGGCTCCAATTTACCGGTAGGCACCTGGTTACGGTCGGTATCGAGGAAGCGGCTGCTATCGATCGTCAGGATATGGTCCAATACGGACCCTGAATCGTGGCCCGCGAGGTTGAAATAAGAGTGATTGGTAAGGCTAACCACCGTCGGGGCATCGCAAGCGGCAAGCAGTGTAATACCGAGGTTGCACTCGTCATCCCAGGTATACCTCACTTCTGCACCCAGCTCACCCGGGAATCCCTGGTCCCCGTCGGGGCTGACCAAAGAAAAATTAACCCCGTCTTCTTCGGCAGAACTCTCCCACAGCCGGCCCGCGAAATTCTGCGGACCGCCGTGCAGCGTAACGTTCGGCCCCGTAAGGGCGATACGGTACTCCGTGCCGTCGATAATGAATTTGCCTCCGCCGATACGGTTCGCATACCTTCCGATGGTCTTGCCCATACCGGCCGGGTCGTTGAAATAGGACCGGAAGTCATCGTAACCCAAAACTACGTCGGCCAGGTTCCCGTGCTTATCCGGAACTTCGACCGAGATCACGGCGGCCCCCAAATTTGTAAGCCGTACCGAAGCCCCCCGGGAATTGGTCAGGGTGTATAGTATAACCGCTTCTCCCTCGGGCGTAAAGCCCAAGACGTTCTGTTCGATCACCATAATTTTTCGGGATATTCACCCGCATCAATCAGGCTCCGTATCTTGGCGACGACCATCGGGCGGTCTTCCTTGTAGGTGACCCCGAACCACGGCGAATCGGTCGGCAGGACCCGCATCTGCGAAGTGCCCTCATTAATAAGTTTGTTGACCATGGTGGGGATATAGAACTCGGCTTTCAGGTTCGAGGAGTTCTCGGCCAGGAAAGTTCGGAAATACTCCTCGCTGTGCCGGAAGTAATCGGGGGTGAAGCCGAAAATATTCATCGAAACCGGGGTGTCCTCCGAGATGGCTACGCTCTGCTCCCCGTCCTTATAGTAAACCGTGCCGTCGATCCGTTCGATGGAGGTACGCTCGACCATCGAGACCAGATTGCCCTCAGCATCCACCTCACAAATACCGCGCGAAACGGAACCGTTGTCCGACAGGGTGTTTTTCACCTTGAAACCTATCATACAATAGCGGTTCTGCGATCCATCTACCCGGTTGAGGTAGTCGGCAACGGCCTGGTAAGAGGCACGACCGTAAAAATCGTCCGCGTTGATCACGGCGAACGGCCCGTCGATAACCGGGGCGCCCATCATTACGGCATGGTTCGTCCCCCACGGCTTTTCCCGTCCCTCGGGAACCGTAAAGCCCTCGGGCAGGTAATCCAGTTCCTGGAAAACGAAGTCCACGTCTATCCTGCCGCCGAAACGCTCCGGGGTGAACACCTCCCTGAAGTCTTTTTCGAAAGCATGCCGGATGACGAACACGACCCGCCCGAACCCGGCGCGGATAGCATCGAAGACCGAATAGTCGATGATCGCCTCGCCGTTGGGCCCAAGGCCGTCCATCTGTTTCAAAGAACCGTACCGTGAACCCATGCCGGCCGCCAGTACCAATAGTGTAGGTTTAGCCATATTTCAAAGTGATTTTAACCGCTGTGCCGCCCCGCCGGTTGTTTGCGGGGAGAAAATTTCTACAAATATATTGTTTTTAAATTATTTTCAAAACGCTGCCGGCCCTTTGTAAAACCACTCTTTATTCCCGACCCGCACATACTGCGGTACGGGATATGCAAATTGACCGCTTATAGCGGCGGTCGATGCACCGCGGGCAGAGGTATTTATCAGTTATTCTTGTTATCTTTGCGGAATTACCACCGTGGTTAAATTTACGACGGATGAACATTATCAGACGTATACGGCTATTCTTTGCCAGGCTCACCCGCAAACGGCGGCTCAGCCTGCGCAAACAACATAACGGCAAGGAGATATGGTATATGCATATCACCAGCCTGGAGATGATCGGCAGCGGCATTGCGGTGCTGCTCCTTATGTTCATCGCCATCCTTACTCTCGTGGCGTTCACCCCGATCCTCAACCTCATCCCGGGCTACTCGGGCAACCGTACCCGGACGCAGGTGATAGAGAATATCATAAAAGTCGATTCCATACAACGCCGGCTGGACGAATTGCAGGTGTATTATAGCAACGTGGCCCTTATCATGGAGGGTAAAACGCCCATTATCCGGGACGTATTGCAGGCCGGGGATTCGCTTACCGCTACCAAGGCCGAGACCGTGCCACCGAGCAGGGAAGATTCACTGCTACGGGCCCAGTTCGAGGGAGACGGGGAGCTTGCCCTTTCCAATGTCATTGCCGCGCGGCAACAGGTCCGGCCCGGCATCGAGCTTATGGCGCCGGTACGTGGTGTGGTGACCGAGAGGTTCGACCCTGCAGAGGGCCGTTACGGTGTGCGGGTAGCCACCGGGCCGGGAGAGCAGATACTTGCCGTCACGGACGGCACGGTGATCGCCGCTACATGGTCCCTCGACGAGGGATATGTTATCCAGCTGCAGCACCCGGACAACCTTGTTTCGGTTTACCGCAACGGGGTCGTCTCACTGGTCAGGGTCGGGACGCGGGTACGCAGCGGGGAAGTTATAAGCGCTACTGCCGAGGGCGACACCCCCGATATACTGAACACACAGTTCGAGTTCGAACTCTGGCAGAACGGTTCGGCGGTCGACCCGGAGAATTTTATCGTATTCTGACAGATGGCAATCACAAACGCCACGGAACCAAACA
Organism: Alistipes sp.; assembly: GCA_021201825.1. GTDB lineage: Bacteria > Bacteroidota > Bacteroidia > Bacteroidales > Rikenellaceae > WRDF01. Next base: position 152,582 of record JAJQED010000041.1, on the reverse strand, counting down.
CCGCCGAGACGGTACGGCAAAAGATCGCCGTGCTCGGCTCTACCGGCTCCATCGGTTGCCAGACACTGGACATAGTGCGGGCTTTTCCCGACCGTTTTCAAGTGAGGGTCCTTTCCTCGAACAGCCGGTGGGATGAGCTGGCCCGGCAAGCGGCCGAATTCCTGCCGGAATATGCCGTGATAGCCGACCGCCGGTATAAGGAAAAATTAACTGCAGCCCTCGACGGCCTGCCCGTTAAGGTCCTGGCCGGGGCGGAAGATCTCGCCCGGGCAACCGGGCAGTGCGATGCCGGAACGGTCGTCAATGCACTGGTAGGATTCTCCGGCCTGATGCCAACGGTCCATGCCCTGCGCAGCGGTAAAAAGCTGGCCTTGGCAAACAAAGAGAGCCTTGTGGTGGCCGGGGAATATGTTATGCAGCTGGCGGAGGAAAACGCTACGGAAATAATCCCGATAGATTCCGAGCATTCGGCGATACTGCAATGCCTGGCCGGGGAACCGGGTAAGGTCAAAAAGATAATCCTGACGGCATCGGGCGGTGCTTTGCGCAACGTGCCTTTGGAGGAATTGGATTGTGTCACCGTGGAACAGGCGCTCGCCCACCCCAACTGGGAGATGGGGGCCAAGATAACGATAGATTCGGCAACGATGGTCAACAAGGGTTTCGAGGTTATCGAGGCCCGGTGGCTTTTCGGCCTCGATGCGAAGAAGATCGAAGTGGTCATCCATCCACAGTCCGTGGTACATTCGATGGTGGAGTTCGAGGACGGAGCGGTTAAGGCCCAGCTCGGCACCCCGGACATGCACCTGCCCATACAGTATGCATTGTCATATCCCGACAGGTGGAACATGGCCTGCGGCGGGAATTTCGATATAACGGAGTGTGTCAACCTCGAATTTTCGAAACCGGACCCGGGCCGCTATCCCGCACTGGCAACCGCCTATGAAGTTCTGCGCACGGGCGGCGACCGTGGATGCGTATTCAACGCTGCCAATGAAGCGGCGGTAGCCGCATTCCTTGCCGGCAGGTTAAGTTTTACCGCCATCCGCCGCACAATCGAACACTGTCTCGACACGTTATCATACGGCGGGCTGCCCGCTGTAGAAGAGATAACCGACCTGCACATGGAGGTCACACGCAGGGCCGAAGCATTTTTAGCGGACCTGTAATAACAAACTAAATCAAAAAAATGGAAGTCCTTATCAAAATAGCCCAGTTCATCCTCAGTTTTTCACTGCTTATCATTATCCATGAGTTGGGGCACTATATGTTCGCCCGTATGTTCGGCATACGGGTGGAGAAGTTCTACCTGTTTTTCAACCCCGGTTTTTCGCTGTTTAAAAAGAAGATAGGCGACACGGAATACGGCATCGGATGGATACCGTTCGGCGGGTATGTAAAGATCGCCGGGATGATCGACGAGAGCATGGACACCGAGCAGATGAAGCAACCGGCCAAGCCCGACGAATTCCGGTCCAAACCCGCCTGGCAGCGGTTATTGGTCATGCTGGGTGGTGTTATAATGAATATCGTTCTGGCGTTGGTGATCTATATAGGATTGAGCTGGCATTACGGCGAAAGCTATATCGCCAACGAGGATATCGAGTTCGGATGGACATTCGATGAAACGGGCCACGTACTCGGCTTCCGCAACGGGGATATCATACTGGACGTTAACGGGAACAAGATCGAGAATTATGCGATGGTTCCCTACGAGATCACTATAAGTATAGCACCCCGGGTCCGCGTGCTTCGCGACGGACAGGAAATTACGGTGGATGTTCCCGGGGATGCCATGGCTAAGCTGTTGGAGAACCCCGGCTTTATGTACCCCCGCTTCCCGTTTGTGGCCGCGAATGTACAGGAGAATAGCGGCGCCCACCGGGCAGGCGTGATACCCGGAGATTCGCTCATTGCGGCAGACGGGATCGCCATGACATGGTTCGACGAATATATCGAATACCTCGCAGGCAAGGAGAACCAGATAGTAGAACTCAGCCTGATACGTACGGGTAATGACGGGACAAAGACCCCCATAACCGTGGAAGTGGAACTGTCTCCCGAGGGGCGGTTGGGCGTCGGAGCTCACCATTTTTCACACTATTACCCCACGCAGTCTTTCAAATACGGGTTCTTCCAGTCCATACCCGTCGGTTTGAAACGCACCGGGTCGGACGTGAGCAATTACCTGCGCCAGATGAAGTTGATTTTCACCCCGAAGACGGAGGCTTACAAATCGCTCGGGGGGCCGATAACAATCTTCCAGGTCTTCCCGAATACATGGAGTTGGTATTCCTTCTGGTCCCTGACGGCGTTCATTTCCCTGATCCTTGCCGTGATGAACCTGCTGCCAATACCGGGGCTGGACGGGGGGCACGTACTCTTCGTGCTGTACGAGATAGTAGCACGGCGCAAACCGGGTGAAAAATTCATGGAATACGCCACCTTGTGTGGGATACTGATAATCTTCTCCCTGATGATATTCGCCACCGGGAACGATATTTACCGATACTTTATTAAATAGATCATAAACTACACCCGTTCAACCGACCCAAATGGAACACAGTTTCGGAAGCGACAACCATTCGGGAATCCATCCCAGGATACTCGAAGCTATCATAAAAGCCAATACGGGCCATGTGCCGGCCTACGGCGACGACCTGTATACGGCAGAAGCCAGCGATACGATACGCGAAATCTTCTCGCCCAATGCCGAGGTCTATTTTGTATTCAACGGCACGGGGGCGAACGTACTGGCCCTTCGCAGTATAACCCGGCCTTTCAACGCCATTTTCTGTGCCGATACCGCCCACGTTTGGGAGAACGAATGCGGAGCACCCGAATGCCATACGGGTTGCAAATTTATCGCCCTGCCCAGTACGGACGGGAAGATAAACACCGAGCAGATGATACCGCACCTTGCGGTGAAAGGTAACCCGCACCATAACCAGCCTGGGGCCGTTACCGTAGCCCTCTCTACGGAGGTCGGCACCCTTTACACTCCCGACGAGATAAAGGAACTGGCGGACTTCGCCCATGCCAACGGCATGTTCCTGCACATTGACGGGACGCGGCTGGCCAACGCTATAGCGGCACTGGGGTGTACGGCCCAGCAACTGGTGACCGAGACCGGTGTTGACCTGCTCAGTTTCGGCGGGACGAAGAACGGTATGCTCGGCGGCGAAAGTGTTATTTACCTCAATGCGGAACTGGGACGCAATGCATCATACGAACGTAAACAGTTGATGCAGTTGAACTCCAAAATGAGGTTCACGGCCGCCCAGTTCGAAGCCTATCTTTCGGACGGCCTCTGGCTCGAGAATGCCCGGCATGCCAATGCCATGGCCTCATACCTTGCCGGGCAAATCGGCGACCTGGTCGAGATTCCCTACCCTGTCCAAACGAATATGGTGTTTGCCCGGATACCACAGCGGGCAATCAAACCGCTCAGCGAAAAGGGATATTACCGCAACGTTAACCCGGCCGACCCATGTATATTGAGGTGGGTATGTTCGTTCGACACCACAAAGGAAGATATAGACGCACTTGCGTTTGCTCTCCGGGAATCGTTAGTTTAATCAACGGGGCATGGCTAAAGTCAAAAAAGCGTTTTTTTGCCGGGAGTGCGGGAACGAATCCCCGAAATGGATGGGCCGTTGCCCGGCGTGCGGGCAGTGGAACAGTTTCACGGAGGAGATCATTCAAAAGGAGACTTCTTCCCCGACGACCTCTTTCCAATCCCGGTCGGCGGCCTCTGCCCCGATACCGGTAAGCAACGTTCAGCGGCACGAGCATAAGCGTATAGACCTGGGCAATACGGAGATGAACCGGGTGCTCGGGGGCGGAATGGTACCGGGGTCGCTCGTACTGCTCGGGGGTGAGCCGGGTATCGGCAAGTCGACCCTTAGCCTGCAGATCGCCCTGCTACCCAACGGCCTGAAGACACTTTACGTGTCGGGGGAGGAATCTGCCGAACAGATAAAAATGCGGGCCGACCGTATCGGTATAGGTAACGAAGAGTGCCTTATCTACTGCGAGACAAAACTCGAGAGTATACTTACTCAAATAGACGAAACGGCACCCGACCTGGTGATAATCGACTCTATCCAGACCATCTATTCCGATCTTTTGGATTCCACGCCCGGAAGCGTATCGCAGGTGAGGGAATGCGCGGCGACCCTGCTAAAATTCGCCAAAACCAGCGGCACTTCGGTCATAATCATAGGCCATATCACCAAGGAAGGGGCAATCGCTGGTCCCAAGATACTGGAACATATCGTTGATGTAGTCCTGCAGTTCGAGGGCGACAATAACAATATTTACAGGATACTCCGTGGCAACAAGAACCGTTTCGGAGCGACCTATGAGATCGGCGTTTTCGAGATGCGCGGGGACGGACTGCGAAGCGTAGACAACCCGTCGGAGATATTGCTGACTCACTATGACGAGCCGTTGAGCGGCATTGCCGTGGGTGCCGCGGCAGACGGATTGCGCTCCTATCTTATCGAGACTCAGGCTTTGGTCTGTAATGCGGCGTACGGAACGGCCCAGCGGTCCTCAACCGGCTACGACCTTAAGAGGCTCAATATGATGATCGCCGTGCTGGAGAAACGCGTGGGAATGAAGATGTACGCCAAAGACGTTTTCCTCAACTTCGCAGGAGGTTTCAAGATATCCGACACGGGTCTGGACCTTGCCGTGGTTTCGGCCATTGTCTCCTCTTATTTCGACCGCCCCATTGCCGACGGGGTTTGCTGTGCGGCCGAGATTGGCCTATCGGGTGAGATCCGTCCGGCTCCCCGTAGCGAACAGCGCATCTCGGAAGCGGCAAGGCTCGGATTCCGGAGTATAATAGTTTCGGGATACCTGCGCAAAACCCTACCGAAACCGCCCAAAGGGATCGACCTTATATACATTAACCGAATCGAGGAGCTGCCCAGAGCTATTTTCGGAACGACGCCAGAGTAAAACCAAGCACTACTTACTTCTTTTTAGACTTACGGATTTCTTCTAATTTAAATTTATAATCCTCATTATTACCCGCCAGTGTCTCAAGTTTCCTCCACGGTATGTACCATTCTTTGCACCCTTTTTCGATCAACTTTTGCAGATTACCGTATGCACGGTCGAAATCGGGGCTTATCAGGATTAATGTCCAGTAGGTATGGGTATCGGGTTTTATACCGTATTTTTTGAAATCTTCTTCCATAATCCTTATCGCCATATCGTAGCCCGCTTTACCACACAAGCCGATAAGATTATTTATTGTCATAGTATTGGGTTTGATCCCTTTACTTTCCATTTCTGCGATTATGGCAACGCCCTGCCCGTATGATCCGGATATTTTGATCAATGCGTTATAACTGTTTATACCGGGTTTATTCCCGGTTTTGGCTATTCTTTCTATTATTTCACGGCCACGTTCGTAATCGTTTAATTTACGTATGATCGTGGCATAGGTTTTATCCCCGGGTTTAATATTATTGTCGATGATCTCCCGGTAATATTTTTCACAAGTTCCCTTATCGGCTGCTTTACTGATCAGCGTTCCGTATGCGCTCTCGTCCGGAACACCTACCAATCCCTTTAACTCGTTAAAAAGTCGCTCACCCTCCGTAAAATCACCGCATTTATTGATCAGTGTCGAATATATTTTATTGATCGAAACCGGTTCCTGCTCCTCCAGGATAACCGTTTCTTTCATCTCCTGAAAATAGAAAAAGGCCGTAGAATATTCCTCACATTTGTTTATCATCGCTCCGTAGGTTTTTATTCCTATTCTGGCGATTTTTTCACGCATGTCACTATAATATTTCTCAGCGGTTTTATAGTCGGGGGCTTTATTTATTATGGTACCATATTCCGCTTCGCCCGGCCGTTCGATTATTTCCATTTCCGAGAATAACCTTTCACATTCTGTGAAATCCTTACAGAGATTTATCAAGGTCCCATAAATCTCTTTGTTCAAAGCAAAACCATTTTCCTTTATATATTCCAGGAATTGACTCCCTTTCCTATAATTCCCCGCCAGGTTCATAAGTGTGCCTAAAAGATGGACCTCCGGCTCCGCTTCCATGTAAAGTATTTCTTTTAACAGCTCCAAACCAACCTCAAAGTTTTGAGATTTACTGATCAGGTTTCCATATAAAATATTTGCATTATCCTTTGTGATATGATCCCGGATCTTTTTTTCGAAAAATTCTTTTGCTGCAGAATAATCCGGAGCATTATTGATGATATAAAAAAAAGTCAGTTCATTGGGTTGGAGGCCATTCTCTTCTATTTCATCATATATTTTCAGGGTTGTTTCGAAATCCGTATCCTTTAGCTTCTGGTTAAGCAGGGAGAGCAAATATCCGCTATGACATTCTTTTATGATATCTTCCAGGTCCGGATATCTTTTTTGAAGACGTTTGACTACTTTATCTATTTTGTCTTCATCCCCGGCAGTGGTACGGAATAAGGCATTGATCGTGTAATCGGTAGGCTGGATTTTATGCCTGTCCATCTCGTCCAACCATATCAAACCCTCATCCGTATCTTCGGACAATCTTATCAGTACGGTATAGGGACGGGTATTGGGCTGGACCCTGCGTGATATCATTTCATGGTAAATTGCTTTGGCATTTTTATAATCCTCGGACTGCTGCATTTCCTGGGTATATGAAGCGGCATGGGCTGGGAAGTATACGGAATACCTTTCCATAAAATTTTTAACCTGCATCTCCGGCCTCAAGCCATTCACCCCTCTTACTATCAACGCATTAAGATAACACTCTTCGAAGTATATATAATGATTGGAATCATATTTCAATAACAGTCCGTGTTTCAGCAAATTATCTATACGGGATAATATCTCCTTATCTTCAATATTTATTTTTTCGATTTTTTGAATGACGGCAAAAATATTATGCACGTGAATTTTGAAAGGCTGTTCATATATACCCAACAGGTAAAGCCGGGTAATTGCCTCCATTATAATTCTATCGGTACTCGTTATATTCTTTGAGTTATAGACAGACCTTATATTATCGATATCATAAAATATGGATCCGACCGTCCCGTCGAAATGTTCCGGCAGTTTATCGATATCATTGTTTTTTGCGATCGCTACGGCTTCATCACGGCTCAGTGTTTTTTTAATCTCAAGCTGTGAGAAATTATTAAGAATTTTAGTGGATAAAAATTCTTGAAGATTACCGCAGTCTATATCGGTCGTAATAAGCCATACGATATAACCCTCTTTATTGGCATTCTCGATAAAATCCCATATTTTTTCTTTGGCTATACCGAGAGAGATGCAAAAATGTGCATCGTCGATAAGGATTATTTTATATCTGGCATCGACTTTCGGTTTAAGTATTCCGTCATAATATTTGTCGAAATTACTCAGATTGGGTACCAGGACGATGGTCTCTTCGAGGTTTTGAAGAAAATTAACCGTAAAATGGCTTTTTCCGGACAGTGAAGCACCGACCAGTAAAATATTCTTACATTCATCCAAACAACCATTGATCTGCGTGGGGAGGTGGGAATGGGTACTTAATTCACCGATGGTTTTTTGCTGTTCCCGGCCCGATATATCTTCATATTGAAGTTCCGAACTATCGATCCAAAGGCTTTCAAAAGCTTTTTTAGCCTCTGATAGCTTTTCTTTCCTCTTATTACGGATATTTATGAATAACAGTATTCCTGACCCTATAGATCCTAAAATGACCGTAAGGATGGAACTGTATTTTTCCCATAAATTACTCAGCAGTTCTAACATAGGCCCGGGGTTAGTTAACGGGTAAAGATAAAAATTAAGTTCAGACCTGTCAAATTTATCCGGTATGGGTCTGTGAAGAAAAAGTATATAAAAAAAGGACGCTATTGTGCGTCCTTTGTTGAGCTACTAGGATTCGAACCTAGAAAGGCAGATCCAGAATCTGCAGTGTTACCATTACACCATAGCTCAATCGCGGTTATGAAACCTGATGCAAATTTATTGCATTTTTTACAATGTTCAAATTTTTCCGGCTAAAAATCCGCACCCGGGTACTGCCGTCAAGCAATACCCGGGTGCCGGCCGGCTTGCTACCACCCTATTTAACGGCCCATAGCCGGGCGATATTGATAATGGTTTCGACTGCCTTATGCATGGTGTCGACCGAAATATATTCGTATTTGCCGTGGAAATTCATCCCGCCCGTGAACAGGTTGGGACACGGCAGGCCCATATAAGAAAGACGGGAACCGTCCGTACCGCCCCGGATCGGGCGGATGATCGGCTCAACCCCGGCCTCCGTCATCGCAATCCGGGCTATTTCCACGATCTGCGGGTGAGGCTCGACCATCTCTTTCATATTGTAGTATTGGTCTTTGAGCGTAAGGGCGATCGTACCCGCACCGTATTTACCGTTCAGGTAGTCAGCAACGGAGGTTATGAACCGTTTTTTCTGCTCGAATTTCTCACGGTCATGGTCCCGGATAATATACTCCATGGATGCTTTCTCCACCCCGCCGTTGATGGAAACCAGGTGATAAAAACCTTCATACCCCTCCGTATGTTCCGGCCTCTGGTTGGCTGGCAGCATGGAGTTGAACTCCTGGACCAGCAGCAGGGCGTTCAGCATCTTGTCCTTTGCATACCCGGGGTGGATATTACGGCCCTGAATATCGATCTGGGCGCTGGCTGCGTTGAAATTCTTATATTCCAACTCCCCCTCGAATCCGCCGTCCACGGTATAGGCGAACTGTGCTCCGAATGCCTCGACATTGAAAAAATCAACCCCACGGCCGATCTCCTCGTCGGGAGTGAATCCGATGCGGATCTTGCCGTGGGCAATTTCCGGATGCTCGAGCAGGAATTGTACGGCGGTAAGTATCTCGGCTATTCCCGCCTTATCGTCCGCCCCGAGTAGTGTGGTGCCGTCCGTAGTTATAAGGGTATGACCCTTGTAAAACCCGAGTTCGGGAAAGTCGGCAACGGACATGGTTACATTTTCGTTCAGGCAAATATCTTCCCCGTCGTAATTCTCGATAATGCGCGGTTTTATATCATGGCCCGGCATATCGGGACTGGTGTCCACATGGGCGAGGAACCCTATCACCGGGGTATTTTCATACCCCGGTGTGGCCGGCAGGGTAGCCGTCACATACCCGTTAGGGTCTATGTCCACATCATGCAACCCCATTATTTTCATCTCCTCGACCAGGTGGTTAAGCAGGTTGAACTGTTTGGCCGTGGAGGGATAGGTCTCGCTGGCCGGATCGCTTTGCGTGTCGATGGCCACATATGTCAGGAACCTGTCGATCAGTTTCATATCGTATCTTTTTGACGTTTATTCATCGTTCTTGGCCCTCAGAGAATCCCAAACGAAATAAGCTATAATTGCAAGGTACATACCTACCGAAAGCCATTCCGCACCGGCCTTATGGCTCCACTCCCCGGCGAACCAATCCACCCCGGCAAATTTAAGAACAGCACTCACTACACCCATCAATGCGCCCCCGGCTATGAAACCGGACGCAATAAGCGTACCCCTGTCCTTACGCCATTTATTCCTGGCCGGATCGGTCGAACGGGTCGCAACGTACCAACTGAGAAGGCCACCGACCAGCAGCGGCGTATTGAGCTGCAACGGGATGAACATCCCCAGCGCGAATGCTAAAGCCGGAACCCCTATCATGGTCAGTATAAGCGCCAGGGCAGCCCCTGCAAAATAGAGCATCCACGGTGTGGTCCCGCCCTCCATCAATGGTTTTATCACTGCTGCCATTGCATTGGCCTGCGGGGCAACGAGTGCCCCCTCGCCTACGAAACCGTATGTCTTATTGAGGATTATCATCACCCCGGCAACGGTAGCCGCCGAGACTGCCGCCCCGAGGAATTTCCACCTTTCCTGTTTGGCCGGAGTGGTGCCGAGCCAATAACCGATCTTGAGGTCGGTGATGAATGCCCCTGCCATCGAAAGGGCCGTACAAACCACGCCCCCGATTATCATTGCGGCCGTCATTCCGCTCGCCCCGCTCAGGCCGGCGCTTACCAGTACGAGCGATGCGAGTATCAGGGTCATAAGGGTCATCCCCGATACCGGATTGGTTCCGACTATCGCGATAGCGTTAGCGGCTACGGTCGTGAACAGGAACGATATTATAAATACGATCAGTACTGCGATGGTAGAGTGGAACCAGTTATCGAGAACCCCGAACTGGAAGAAGATAAAAGTAGTCAGCAATACCGCTACAAGGCAAATCAGTATGAATTTCATCGACACGTCCCGGTCGGTACGGACGGCCGATGCCTGGGAAGCAGAGGAGCCTTTCTTACCAGTTAGCTCGGTAACGGCCAGTCCGAGGGCCTGGCGGATAATATTGGAAGAGCGGATAATGCCGATAAGCCCTGCCATGGCTATTCCCCCGATACCGATATGGCGGGCATAATGTGTGAATATATCTTCCGGGGACATCTGCCCGATCACCTGCGTAACACCCTCGCCAACGGCAAGGGTCATTCCGTCGGCGAAATGGCTGATGAACGGGATCAGCACGAACCAGACGGTGAAAGAACCGGCACAGATGATCGCCGCATACTTCAGGCCGATAATATACCCGAGCCCCAACAGGGCCGCCCCGGTATTTACCTTGAAAACGACTTTGGCCTTGTCGGCAAGCATCTCGCCCCAACCGGCCAGCCGAGTAGACACTTCTTCGGTCCACCAACCGAAAGTACCCACCACGAAATCGTACAACCCGCCGATAAGCCCGCTCACGGCAAGCAGTTTGGCCTGGTTGCCTTTCTTCTCACCTGATACCAGCACTTCGGTCGTTGCCGTAGCCTCCGGGAAAGGGTACTTCCCGTGCATATCCTTGACGAAATATTTTCGGAACGGGATCAAGAGCAGTATCCCGAGGAATCCACCCAGGAGCGAGGAGAGGAAGATCTGGTAAAAATGCGCATCCAGACCCAAAATATACAAGGCTGGAAGTGTAAATATGGCCCCGGCCACTATCACTCCCGACGAGGAGCCTATGGACTGGATGATGATATTCTGGCCGAGCATATTCTTTTTGCCCAGCACGGTCCCCATACCCACGGCGATGATTGCGATCGGGATCGCCGCTTCGAAAACCTGCCCAACCTTAAGGCCCAGGTATGCGGCGGCGGCCGAGAAGACGATGGCCATGATTATACCGAACGTCACAGAGTAAGGCGTTACCTCCTTGGGGGTGGATGCCGGGTCCATCACGGGCTTATATTCCTCTCCGGGGGCCAATTCACGGTAGGCATTTTCCGGGAGGGAAGCCGGCTTGGTGTTGTCGTGTTCCATAAAGACGAGTTATTTAAGTTTGCGTATTTTCCGTTAACCCCCAAAGATAAATATTTGCCTGATAATTTTAACATTCCCTCCCGATGACATTCTGAGGGAATTCCCCGGTATAATATGCCCGGCAACAAGCGCGAATCTCCCCGAAATGAATTATATTTACGGCTAAAACCGTATCACAGGAGATGAAAGGCATTATTCTGGCCGGGGGAAGCGGCACCAGGTTGTTCCCTGTCACCAAGGGTATATCCAAGCAATTGCTTCCGGTCTATGACAAACCCATGGTATACTATCCGCTTTCGGTGCTGATGCTGGCCGGAATAAGGGAGATCATGCTGATCTCCACCCCACAGGACCTGCCGGGTTTCCGGCGGCTGCTGGGCGACGGTTCGGACTTCGGGATCGACCTCTCCTACGGCGAACAGCCCTCTCCGGACGGGCTTGCGCAGGCTTTCATCATTGCGGAAGATTTTACGGCCGGCGGCCCGGCATGCCTGATACTGGGGGATAATATCTTTTACGGGCAGGGCTTTACTACCATGCTCCAAACGGCCGTCGATAACGCCGGCAACGGGCTTGCAACCATTTTCGGATATTACGTTAACGACCCCGAGAGGTACGGAGTGGCCAAGATCGACGAGGATGGTAAAGTGGTCTCCATAGAGGAGAAGCCCCACGTCCCGGAGTCTAATTACGCCGTAACAGGCCTTTATTTTTACCCGGCCGGTATTACGGAGGTGGCGCGTGCCGTTAGACCGTCGATGCGTAACGAGCTGGAGATAACGTCCGTTAACCAGCATTACCTGCGGGAGGGCAAACTGCGTATGGAGCTTCTGGGCCGTGGGTTCGCTTGGCTCGATACAGGAACGCACGACTCGCTGAGCGAGGCGTCCACTTTTATCGAGACCATCGAGAAACGCCAGGGCCTCAAGATAGCCTGCCTCGAGGAGATAGCCTACCGTCAGGGCTGGATAACACGGGACAAACTGCTGCAACTGGCCGAACCAATGCGCCAAAACCAGTACGGGCAGTACATACGCAAACTCTGAAAGTATGGAGATAAAATATATACCGACGGCCCTCGAGGGTGTGACCATAATAGAACCCGGATCGGTCTGCGATAACCGGGGGTGGTTCAGCCAGTTATACATAGCCGACCAATTCTCAAAGGAGGTCGTTCCGGTGGAGTTCGTTCTGGAAAACGAGTCCTATTCCCAGCACGGGGTTATCCGGGGGCTTCATTACCAGTTGCCGCCGTTCGCTCAGGGCAAACTGGTCCGGGTCGTGGAGGGAAGTATCATCGACGTGGCCGTCGATGTCCGGGATGGATCGCCGACTTTCGGCCGGTATATCGCGGTCGAACTCTCGGCCCAGAACCGCCGGCAACTGTATATCCCGCGGGGATTCGCCCACGGGTTTTCCGTACCCGGCAGCCATGCACGGGTAAATTATAAGTGCGACAATACATATTCCCCGGCCCATGAGGTCGGCATCCGTTTCGACGACCCGGCAATAGGGGTGGACTGGAAGATACCCGGGGAGGAGATTATCGTTTCGGCCAAAGACGCCCGGCAAGCTCCGTTGTCACAAGTTAAACTTTTCGCCTATGGGGAGCGGATCTATTAGCGGGAACATACTGGTTACCGGCGCCGCGGGACAGCTTGGCAGGTCGCTGCTCAAAACAGCGCCGTCTTTCCCCGATCTGCGGCTTATCTTCCCAAATGAAAAACAAGCGGATATTCTCGACCGGAATGCAATCACGGCACTGGTACGCCAAAACGATATCCGGGGATTGATCAACTGCGCAGCCTACACGGCGGTGGACCTTGCTGAGGATGAACCGGAAACGGCTTACCTAATTAACGCGACAGGGCCCGCAATCCTGGCCGGGATTTGCCGTGAGCAAAATATTCCGCTTATCCATTTCTCGACCGATTATGTATTCGACGGAAAGGCAACGGAACCTTATACGGAAGATTCGCCTGCTAACCCTGCGGGGGTTTACGGAAAAACAAAACTTGCGGGTGAACAGGTTCTCCGGGCAAGCGGTTGCGACGCCATGGTAGTCCGTACCTCATGGCTTTACAGCGAATACGGAAATAATTTCGTACTTACCATGTTACGGCTGGCCCGGGAGGGCAAACGGTTGAGAGTTGTGAACGACCAACGGGGAACCCCGACCTATGCCACGGACCTGGCCCGGGCGGCCCTGCAAATTTTATCTAAAGGTTTTACAGGCTATAATACCTTACATTTCAGCGCCCTGGGTGACACGACATGGTACGGTTTCGCAGAAGAAATATTCCGGCAAGCCGGAATAAAGGCCGACCTCTCGCCCGTGGATACGGCGGGATACCCGGTCAAAGCGCCAAGGCCGGCATACAGTATAATGTCTATGGACAAAGCCCGGAGTATGGGATTGCCGCTACGGCACTGGCAGGACGCCCTGGGAGAATGCCTCTCTAATATCGAACTTTGAAAATGGAAAGAACATCCATATTGGTGACCGGCGGTGCCGGGTTCATAGGATCGCATGTAGTAAAACTGCTGGCGGGAAAGTATCCGGCCAGTAAGATAGTAGTATTCGATGCCCTTACCTACGCCGGCAACCTTGCGAACCTCCAGGAGCTGGACGGACTCGACAATTACGTTTTCGTAAAAGGAGATATAACCGACGTGGATTCGGTTAGACGGGTGCTGGAAGAATATGGCGTAGACACTATTCTCAACCTTGCGGCCGAGAGCCATGTGGACCGGAGTATTACGGACCCGCTTATCTTCGCCCGCACCAACGTAATGGGAATCCTGACCCTCCTTCATGCCGCCCGGGAATACTGGGGCGATCAGTTGGAAGGCAAATTATTTTACCATATATCCACGGACGAGGTTTACGGTTCGCTCGGCTTCGAGGACGGCCCGTTCACCGAACAAACCCCGTATTCCCCGCGCAGTCCTTATTCGGCCAGCAAAGCCTCTTCGGACCACTTCGTAAGGGCGTTCGGAGAGACCTACGGGATGCCCATTATCATAAGCAACTGTTCAAACAATTACGGGCCGTACCAATTCCCCGAGAAGCTTATCCCCTTGACCGTAAATAATATCCGCAACGGCAAACCGATCCCTGTCTACGGCAAGGGGGAGAATGTGCGCGACTGGCTATACGTCGGGGACCATGCCCGGGCCATAGACCTGATAATGAACCACGGCACTCCGGGCGAGACCTACAACATCGGCGGGGACTGCGAAATAAGTAATATAGAAGTCGTTAAAACCCTGATCGAAATTACCGACCGGCTATTGGGCCGCCCGGAGGGAGCATCGGCAGACCTGATAACTTTTGTCAAAGACCGCAGCGGACACGACCTGCGCTATGCCATCGACCATTCGAAACTTACCCGTGAACTGGGATGGCGCCCGGCCACCGCTTTCCGTGACGGGATTGAACATACCGTGAAATGGTACCTCGAAAATTCGGCTTGGCTGAAAGGGGTAACCAGCGGAGAATACCTGGATTATTACACGAAAATGTACGCCAGCAGGTAATACCCCGTTAACTAAAAAAAGGCTGCACCCCGCGCAGCCTTTCTTTCTATATTTCGGGCACGATACTAATATTCGAAATCCCTGCCGAATTTCCAGGAGAAACCGGTAGAAAGAACATTCGAAGAAAATGCCAGACTTTCATAATCGTCCTGTATTATTTCGATCGTCAGAACACGGTTCCATCCTTTGGTGAGCGCCAGATCGTATTTCTCGACATATTCCCATGACCCATCTCCGATTTTAACCTCACCCGTGACCGTCACGTCACGGTCACTGTAATAGTAACGGATTTCCTGCTCTTCCGTACTGTTAAGAAAGTAGAACGTATCTACGTGTAGATCGCCCTTGTATCCTTCGATGTAGAATCCGCTTATCCTTGCATCCGGGTCGCTAATTTTGAACTCATCCTCTTCGATAACGAATGCTTCGGCAACTTTCTCCAGGTTGGAGGAAGAGACGGTTTCGGGGAAATCCAACAAAAAACCGTCTTCCCAATCCGTGGTTAAAATAGCAACGTCGGATTCATAACTTATCAGTTTCACTTTGTCAATTTCTCCGTCCGTCGGAGCGTTGGCTATTTCGTTCGATTTGACTGTCAGGGTGTAACCGTCTCCGAGTCCGCCGCCGTTACCGTCGTCACCGTTATCGTCATCACTGTCGCTGCAAGCGGCAAACACCAGCGCTAAGGCCGGCAAGAGATAAAAAAACTTTTTCATGCTAATGGTTTAAAATTTCAGGGTTTCTTGAGACCTGTCCCGGGGTGGCGGACAGGGCGTACAAATATAGCCATTTTTATCCGGGTCGGTTCCGTTCCCCCGATTTAATATTTCCGGAAAAAATAAAAGGCCGCACCCCGCAGCCTTTTAGGATTGATAATTTACCTGCCGGGATCAGGGGTTATATTCATAAACCCAATGGAAGCCCGTAGCGATTGTAGAAGTATAAACCTCTTTTTCAGCCGCATTATCGGCATAATACATGACCCTGTTCCAGCCGTATTCCAACCTAACGGTATACTCGCATGTCCAGTCGTCCCGGTCTGAGGCCGTTCCGGTAATATTGACCGCGCGGTCGGCAAAAATATACTGAACGTAATACTGAACACCGCCCAGTTCTTTTGTATAGTAGAATTCGCCTTTCTCGGTATTACCCTCATACCCGAAGATATATGCCGGGCAAACGTTGGCGCTTTCGTCGCTCACCTTGATCTTTTCACGTTCATCTTCTTCGAAATAATCGAGGTAGAAAACATCGGTCACTTTCATCAGGTGCGATGTGCCCACGGCCTCATTGAACTCGATCGTAAAACCGTCGTTCCAGGTGGCCGTTTGAAGTACGGCATTTTTTTCAGTCACCAATTTCACGGCGTCGATCTCCCCTGCCGACGGGGCGTTGGCTATCTCGGATGCACTAAGGGTGAGTTTGAATCCCTCGCGTCCGTCGTTCTTGTCATCGTCGTCACTGCAGGCGGCCAACACCAGTGCTATGGCGGGCAGTAAATAGTAAAATTTTTTCATGTCGAGAATTTAAAAATTAGGTTTTCTCGTATCCGCATCCCGGGGTGCCGGATGCGGAGGTACGGATAGTTATAAGTATTTTACAGGTCATCATATATCCAGAAAAGGCCCGACGGTTGAGTGGACATAAACCCGATGAACTGTTGTCCTTCGGTTTGCGAAATGGTCTGCACAATCCTGTTCCATCCCTTGAACAGCCAAAGGTCGAACTCATAGGTCGTTCCGTCGCCGACGGCATTTCCATAGACCTTGACCTGCCGGTCG
Organism: Alistipes sp.; assembly: GCA_021201825.1. Classification (GTDB taxonomy): domain Bacteria; phylum Bacteroidota; class Bacteroidia; order Bacteroidales; family Rikenellaceae; genus WRDF01. The sequence continues at coordinate 135,949 of JAJQED010000041.1, read as the reverse complement.
GTATAAATAAAAATGGTTCGGCTGTCAGTAGAAGAATTGGTCTGATAAAAATAGTTGTCCTGGGCTTCGTTCCTGTAACCCTGTATGTAAGCGGTCCGCAGACCGGCCCCGGGTTCGGTAACCGTAAGGGCCGACAGGTCTGCCGTTCGTATCCCGAAAGTAGTTTCTATATCGTCCAGATATAGCGAACTTACGCTTAGCGGGAAATTAAGGGTAAAGCCGTCATCCCATCCCGAAGAGGCCAGTACGGCCTCTCCCGACCCAGAGGCGGCGATGAGTTTAACGGCGTCTATCGTCCCGTCGGCGGGAGCGTTACGGACTTGCGAGGCACGGACAGTCAGGGAATCGAAAGCCCCGAGACCGTTAAGGTCGTCGTCGCTGCAGGATGCCAGCATAAGCATGGCCACTGTCGTTAGTAAGCAAAATTTCTTCATAGCAGGAAGCCGTTATAAACGGGGTGTTTTTTATCCCGGATGGTTTACAACTATCCTGCCACGGCAAATGCCGCATAAAAAATGGAGGACCGGATCCTCCATTTTACCACGATATAATTATCTAATTATGGGGATTTCTTCGAACCGGCTTCCGGGGAAGTGTTCTCCCAGATAGGAAAGCAGGTATCGGCGGGTATCGTCCGTTATTACGGGCGAGGTCTCCGGATAACCGTTGTAAACCAGGGCTTCCAGACGGATGCCGCGGGCCGTGCACACCGACAGGCTTAGCAGGGTATGGTTCACACTGCCCAGTTTGGGATTGGTGACCAATATCAGGGGCAGGTGGTTTTCCGTAATGTAATCCAGTATCGTATATCCCCCTTTGAGGGGAACCATCAGGCCGCCCGCACCCTCGATAAGTACAATATCGTATTTGGATAGGAGTTTAGTCGTATTTTGCGCAACTTCTTCCAGATCGACCTCCCGGCCCTCGAGACGGGCGGCAAGGTCTACCGAAGCGGGGTAAGCGAACTTCTGACTACAGGTCGTGCCGTCCACATCCTCCGGCAACAGGCCCGTGCCCATTATTCGGCGGTGCAGTAAAATATCTTCCGACACGGCCGTCAGATCGTCTCCGCAGCCCGTTTGGGCCAGCTTCTGGGTAATCACCGAAAATCTCCGTTCCATAAGCTGCAAAGCCATATATCCCGTGGCGAAGCTCTTGCCCGCGTCCGTATCTATCCCGCTAATGAAATATGCCGATCCTTTTTCCATTGACCTACTTTTTGCCCGGGCTGCCGGACCCGGTAATTGCGGGTCAAATTTAGTATCTTTGCGGGTCACGGCAAACCCGGACAGGATAAATGGAGATGAAAAATACGGAACTACTTGAGAAAAGAATAAGCGAGGGCGGCATGGTCTCTTACGAAGAAGCTGTGCAGATAGAAAAGGAATGGAGCACGGAAGAGCTCTGCGAGGTGGCGGGCAGGCTCCGGAAAATATACACGGGCGATTATCTGGATACATGTTCGATCATGAACGCCCGTTCGGGTAAATGTTCGGAGGATTGCAAATGGTGTTCACAGTCGATGTTCCACGATACGGGAGTTGAAATTTACCCGTTGGTCGGGATGACCGAAGCGCTGGAGCAGGCCCGGCATAACGCGGCCAAGGGGGTACGCCGGTTCTCACTGGTTACCAGCGGACGCACCATGTCGGACCGCGATGTGGACCGCAGCGCAGCGATATACCGCGCCATAGGCCGGGAGTGCGACATTTACCTCTGTGCCTCCATGGGTCTGCTGACCAAGGAACAACTTCAAAAGCTTTATGACAGCGGCGTGCGGCGTTACCACTGCAACCTGGAATCGGCCCCGTCGTATTTTCCCGAATTATGCACCACCCATACCACGCAGGAGAAGATAAACACTATCCGGTGGGCGATGGAAGTGGGCATGGAGGTATGCAGCGGCGGAATAATCGGCATGGGCGAGACGATGCAGCAGCGTATCGAACTGGCCGTAGCCCTGCGTGAATTAGGGGTCAAATCAATACCGGTGAATGTACTGAACCCGGTCAAAGGTACGGCGCTTGAAAACGCCGCCCCCTTGTCGGACGTGGAGATACTACGGAGTGTGGCGATGTTCCGCATCGTGAACCCCGATGCCCATATCCGTTTCGCCGGCGGTCGCAACCTGATTAAACACCTCGAAAAGACCCTGCTTCACTCGGGCATCAGCGCCTCGATCGTGGGGGATATGCTGACCACTTCCGGCTCGGATATTGATACGGACAAGCAGATGTTCAAAAACGAGGGCTTTACACTTTAGGGGTTTTATTTTTAACACCCGGCAGGTTTAAACCCCCACAAAGGTTAAATTTGCATCCGTTATGGCAAGGTTACAGGCATATCTTTTCCGGGGCCTGCTCCCGGCGTTTATCGCGGCTATCATACCGTCGGGTTTCGTGGCGGGTCAAAACAGGTCTTCCACCCTGGATTTCAAACAGGAAATATGGGATTTCGGCAAGATCGAGGAAGCCGACGGCCCCGTGTCGCATACTTTCGAGTTCACCAACACGGGCGATAACGCCATCGTAATCGAACGGGTATCGGTCTCCTGCGGGTGTACCACTCCGGAGTATTCCCGGGAGCCGGTATTACCCGGTAAAAAAGGGAGCATCAAGGTAACTTACGACCCGGCAATACGGCCCGGATACTTCTCTAAGGATATTTACGTTATCAGTAACAACGGCCGCAATAACGACCGGCTGATAGTCCGGGGTGAAGTCAAGGGCAAACCCCGTACCGTGGAACAGGATTACCCGTACCTGTTCGCAGACCGGCTCCGGCTGGACAATCTGTCGGCAAATTTCCGGTACGTTACACAGGCCTCTACGGCCATACAGACAATTGGATATGCGAACGTATCTTCCAAACCGGTGAAACTGGAATTCGCTGTCTCCCCCGACGACGGCATTGTTACCGCCGAGGCGGTGGACAATATCTGCGCGGGATGCAAGGGAGAGATAAAAATCCGGGTCCGCACCCCACAGGGAAAGTTCGGCAAGATGAATTACAAATTGTACCCGGTCGTGAACGGAGTGCAGCAAAAGCTCGGCATATCGGTAACGGCCATCGCCACCGAGGATTTCTCCCAGGTTCGCAACGGCGAAGAACCCTCGGCAAAGGTCAATCCGACTTACCAGAACCTCGGCACCGTTAAAAAAGGGGCCAAACCATCCTATACGTTCACTGTCGAGAACACAGGAACATCGCCCCTGGTAGTGCGGAGCGTCTTAACCCAGGAGGGGATAAGCACCGACCTTGCCGAGGGAACGAGCATAGCCCCCGGAAAATCGGCTAAGGTGAAATGTACGCTGGATACCCGGGACGCCCCGGCCGGCACCTATACCAAAATCGTCACCCTGATCCTCAACGACCCGGCCCGGCCCATGAGGGAGTTGCGGCTCGCGGCTACGGTCGAATAAGGACTGGAATACCCAAACAACTGACAATAAAAAGAAATGTTTAAAATACTTGAACGAAAGGAGCTGGCACAGGATATATTCCAGCTCGTGGTGGAAGCCCCGCGGGTAGCCCGGTCGGCCAAACCGGGGCAGTTCGTGATAGTCCGCGCCGACGAGAAAGGGGAACGCATCCCGCTCACCATATCGGATTATGATGTCGAGCAGGGTACTGTTTCGATAGTTATTCAGGCCATCGGGGTCTCCACCCGCAAAATTTGTGCGGTCGCCCACGGCGGCACTTTGGCCGACTTTGCCGGTCCGCTGGGAAAGCCGTCGGATTTCGTGCATGAAGACCTCGAGGAGCTGCGGCATAAAAAATTGCTGTTCATTGCAGGCGGGGTCGGTACGGCACCGGTGTACCCACAGGTCAAATGGCTGAATGAAAGGGGAATAAAAGCCGACGTTATAGTGGGCGCAAAAACGGCAGCCATGCATATAATGACCGATGAGATGCGTGAAGTTGCCGGAAAGCTGTACCTGACGACCGATGACGGCACCGTGGGCTTCCACGGACTGGTGACGGACCAGATGAAAGAACTGATCGACAGTGGCAACCGTTACGACGAGGTGATCGCCATCGGCCCCATGATAATGATGAAATTCGTCGCCCTGGCGACCGAACAATACGGAATTAAAACCACCGTGAGCCTCAACACCCTTATGGTGGACGGCACCGGAATGTGCGGTGCCTGCCGGGTTACGGTCGGCGGCAAGACTGTATTCACATGCGTCGACGGGCCGGAGTTCGACGGCCACCAGGTGGATTTCGACGAGGCGATACGCCGGCAAGGCATGTACCGCGATATCGAAGAACGGGCGCGCAAGATCGCGGAAGAGCGCGCGGCAGGCCATAAATGCAATATCGGCCTAGACAGGTAACCTATAAGTTAATAAGGAAGAGACAATGGCTAACAAGATACCGAGGGTTCCCGTCAGGGAACAGGACCCTGTCGTCAGGGCCTCGAATTTCCAGGAAGTATGTTACGGATATGACGTGCGGGAGGCGCAACTCGAGGCATCGCGGTGCCTCAACTGCAAGAAGCCCCGCTGCGTAGAGAATTGCCCGGTATCCATAAAGATACCCGATTTCGTAATGCAGGTCCTTGCGGGGGATTTCCGTAAGGCGGCTGAAATAATTTCGATGGACAGTTCGCTGCCGTCCGTCTGCGGGCGCGTTTGCCCTCAGGAGATCCAGTGCGAGGGCGCCTGCATCCTAGGCATAAAAGGCGAGCCGGTCGCCATCGGCAAACTCGAGCGCTTCGTGGGCGACTGGTCTCTCGAAAACGGCGGCATCGAGACCGTTATCGCTCCCCCTAACGGGCGTAAGGTAGCGATAGTGGGCAGCGGCCCTGCCGGGCTTGCCTGCGCTACGGACCTTGCCAAGATGGGTTATACCGTTAAGATATTCGAAGCCCTTCACCGGGTAGGCGGCGTGTTGGAATACGGTATACCGGAGTTTCGGCTCCCTAAGGATGCGGTGGTGGCCAGGGAGGTTGACAATGTGCGCAAACTGGGGGTCGAGATCGAGACCGACATTATTGTGGGCCGTACGGTGACGATCGACTACCTTATGGACGAGGAGGGTTATGACGCGGTATTTATCGGCTCCGGGGCCGGCCTGCCACGATTTATGGGTATCCCCGGGGAGAACCTCAACGGGGTAGTATCGGCCAACGAGTTCCTTACCCGCTCCAACCTGATGAAAGCCTACGACGAGGAATATGACACCCCTATTTATGTGGGTTCGCGGGTAGTGGTGGTCGGGGGCGGCAACGTGGCGATGGATGCCGTGAGGACCGCCAAAAGGCTCGGGGCCGACGCCAAGATAGTTTACCGCCGCTCGGAAAAAGAGCTTCCCGCCCGGACCGAAGAGGTACACCACGCCAAAGAGGAAAGGATCGACTTCCATATGCTCACGAATCCCACGGAGATCGTACCGAACGAAAAGGGATGGGTCCACGCCATACGCTGCATCCGGATGGAGCTGGGCGAACCGGACGAATCGGGCAGGAGGTCGCCACGGCCGGTGGAGGGGTCGGAGTTCGAGATTGAGTGCGACGTTGTGATCATGGCACTGGGGACTTCCCCCAACCCGTTGATAGCCGCGACAACCCCCGGGCTGGAGACCACCCGTTGGGGAGGCGTTATAGCCGACGAAATGGGAACGACGACCCGGCCGGGCGTTTTTGCCGGCGGGGACGTGGTGACGGGTGCCGCTACGGTGATCCTTGCCATGGGTGCCGGTCGCAAAGCCGCCCGTGCAATCGATGAGTACTGCAGTAAACTCTAAGGTCGTTAACCGGAATTTCGCAGTCGATGGTAGAGTAAAAAATTTTATATAATTTAACAGTCTACCAATTATACTATATGCCATGAGATCCATTCTTTGTTTCACATTCCTTAGCCTGCTCGCAGTAACCTTGCCGGCACAGGACATTACCGGCAGCTGGCTGGGTAACCTCAACGCCGGACAAAGTGAATTGCGGCTGATATTCAATTTCGAAGCCGGCGAGAATGGCTATACGGGAACCCTCGACAGTCCCGACCAGGGGGTTAGGGGAATACCGTTTGCCGAAGTGGATTTCGATGGCTCGCATATTTCTGTTACCATCCCTCAAATGGGCGTAACATATACCGGTACGTTAATTCCGGACGGGACGGCTATCGAGGGGATTTTTAAGCAGGGACTGTATGAATTGAAACTGAACATGGAGCGGGGAGCCATTGTGATCAAGCGTCCGCAGGAACCCCAACCGCCCTACCCTTACCGGTCACGGGAAGTGAAGTTCGACAACCCGACCGATGGGGTGACCCTTGCCGGGACGCTTACCCTGCCGGCAGAGACAGGCGTTTATCCCGCCGTGATAATGGTTACCGGCAGCGGCCCGCAGAACCGGGACGAGGAGATACTGGACCATAAACCGTTCCTGGTAATTTCCGACTACCTTACCCGCCGGGGGATAGCCGTACTACGGTATGACGACCGGGGTGTAGCAGAATCAACCGGCAGTTTCTCCGGATCGACTACCGAAGATTTTACCCGGGACGCCCTTGCGGCATTCGATTTCCTGAGGGGACAGGACGAGATAGATCCCACCCGGGTCGGGGTAATCGGCCACAGCGAGGGTGGTACCATAGCATTTATGATGGCCGCCCGCGAACCGGAACTGGGGTTCGTCGTGTCTATGGCCGGGGGACTTTTACCCGGGGATTCCACATTGGTTTTACAAAACCGTGATATGCTGGTCCTTTCCGGCCTGGATCCCGGGCTAGTAGACTCTTACGTTACGGCCTTAGGCGAAGTGTTCAGGATCAAGAACAATAACGACAAGGAGTGCATTTTCGAGAACATGGACAGCTTCATAGCCGGTATTACAGGATTCGAAGAACTACCGGAAAATATGCAGCAGAACCTTGTCAGTCTTATGGAAACCTACGAACCCTGGTTCGATTTCTTTATCAAATACGATCCTACAGAGGATATCGCAAAGACACTCTGTCCGGTGCTGGCCATAAACGGGGAAAAAGACGTGCAGGTGGCAGCCGATGCTAACCTCAGCCATGTGGCGCAGATATTGCGGCAGGCCGGGAACGAGAGATTCACAACTAAGATCTATCCGGGCCGCAACCATATGTTTCAGGACTGCGACACCGGAGCGTTCGAAGAATACAACCGGATCGAACAGACCATATCGCCCCAGGTGTTGGAAGATATCGCCGAATGGATACTCGACATCAACCGGTAATGGAGTCGTGGTTTGAACCCGCTTTAAAAATGTGACTATGATATTTACCGAACAGCAAACGCGGCACGAACAGGTTCTGGCGGTGGCCAAAGCCATGATGGCAGCCGCACGCACTGCACCGAAAGGCAAAGGCATAGACCGCCTCGAGATCCGGACGGTCTGCGGCGAGGAACTCAAGACGCTTGCCGATGAAATGCGCGCCTATGGGGAACGCAGCGGCTATAAATTCTTTTTGAGGGATGCCGGCAATGTGGAGCAGTCGGAATGCGTAGTGCTTATAGGAACTGCACTGGGGGTCATGAACCTGAACTGCGGGTTTTGCGGCTTTGCGACCTGTGAAGAAAAAATGTGCCACCCTGCGATCCCGTGTGCCCTGAACCCCGGGGACCTCGGTATAGCCATCGGTTCGGCGGCGGCCATTGCGGCGGACTTCCGCATAGACAACCGCATCATGTATTCCGCCGGGCGCTCGGCCCTGGACCTGGGCTGGCTACCGAAGTGCCGCATCGCTTACGGCATCCTTCTGAGCTGTACCGCCAAAAGCCCTTATTTCGACCGACAGCAACAAAATCCCGTGATACCGGGGAAATAAGGATATTCCGTTAATAAACTTATAACGCGAAGATTTAAAGTTAACGCGAACCACTCAACGGTCCGCGTTACTTTTTTCATAATAATATAAAAACCGTCGGTTTTTTATGAATTTCCGGTTTGGGACTTTCCCGCCAGCCGGCTATGGTACGCGTTACGATAAATTCCGACGGCCCCGAAATATCGCAGGCCACGGTGAGCAATGTTCCCGGGCGGCAGGCAGACAAAAGGTCTTCCAGCACTTTGATGTTCCGGTAGGGTGTTTCGATAAATATCTGGCTTTGCCGTTCGCCACAGGCCCTTTGCTCGAGCCGCCGGATGGCTTTAACCCGTTCCGGAGGCTTCACGGGCAGGTAACCGTTAAAAGCGAACGACTGGCCGTTGAGCCCCGAGGCCATCAGGGCCATAAAGATCGAGGAGGGCCCGCTCAGGGGTACCACCCGGATACCTTTACGGTGGCACAATGCTGCAAGCTCCGCCCCGGGATCGGCTATCCCGGGCAATCCGGCTTCGGATATCATGGCCACGTCATGCCCGTCTAACAACGGACCGGCCAGCGCGTCGATCTGCTCGGGTGCCGTATGTTCGTTCAGTTCAGTAAAACATAGTGCGGAAATATCACGTCCCAGGCCAGCTTTGGAAACGAAACGCCTGGCACTACGTATATCCTCGGCCACGAAATGGTCAACGGTGGACAATACATGCCTTACCCGTTCGGTCAGGACGTCTTTCATTCCGGCCATACTGTCGCTTATCGGACTGGGGACCATATACAGGATGCCGTATTTCATTGCCAACGGGGATTTATTCTTTGATAAATATCCGTTTGACACGGGCTGAGATCCCGGTCATTATTTCATAGGGGATCGTCCCGAGGGTGCGGGCGAGCGCCTCGATGGAATTGTCGGGTAGTCCGCCAATTACGGTCACTTCATCGCCCTCCGAAGCCTGCAAATCGCTTATATCGACCATCATGGTATCCATACAGATGCGTCCGATGGTCGGAGCGAAGCGGCCGTTGATCAGTACGGACCAGTTACCATCCCCGAGACGGCGGTCGATACCGTCCGCATATCCTACCGGAAGGGTAGCGATAACGGTACCGCCGGCATCGGCAATGCCGCACCGGCCGTATCCCACCGTTTCGCCGGGCGGTATATCTTTGATCTGGACGATACGGGTTTTAAGCCGGGAAACTTCCCGTAAGCCTTTCACCCTGGAGGTTCCCACTCCATAAAGTCCTATCCCGAGCCGTACCATATCGAATGCAGAGTCAGGCATACGCCCGATAGCCGCGCTGTTGGCTATATGCAGCAAAGGCCGGTAGCCGAGCCGGGCGGAAAGCGCGTTTGCCATTTCGGTGAAGTCCGCGATCTGACGGCATGTAAAACTATCATGTGCAGGATCGTCCGAAGACGCTAAATGTGAAAATACGGAAGCTGCGCGCAGGGAACCTTTCAATCCGGCCAGGGTTTGCGCCAGCTCTTCCATTTCAGTCGCGGTAAACCCGAGGCGGTGCATCCCCGTATCCAGTTTGATATGCACCGGGTAATCCCGTTCCCCGTGTCGGGCCAGAAGTGCGGCAAACATGGACAGTGAACGGAAGCTGTATATTTCCGGCTCGAGCCGATGGGCGAGCATCAGGTCATAACTGCCCTCGTCGGCATTAAGAACCACGATCGGCAGGTTTATTCCCCGGCGCCGCAGTTCGGCCCCCTCGTCGGCAAAAGCAACGGCCAGGTAATCGACCCCGTGATGCTGAAGCAGCGAAGCCAGTTCGTAATTGCCGTGCCCGTATCCCAAGGCTTTGATCATCGCCATGATACGGGTACCGGGCGGGATCAGCGAACGGTATACATTCAGGTTATGAATAAGGGCATCCGTATCGATCTCAAGGACTGTCGTATGGCTTCGAAGTTCCAGGCTGTGGCTGATCTGCTCGAAGCGTGAACCGCGGTTACCCTTGACCAATACGGCCCGGTTTGCAATCTCCCGGTAATCGATCGAGGAAAGGAATACCGTAACAGACCCGTATGCAGTGGCCGGAACGGGGAATGCTGCTGTGTGGCGGGAAATAGCCTCCCCGACCGCGAAAACTTTCTTTATCTTCGACCTGCCTATCATTTCGCCCACCTTTCCGTACAGCTCACTCTCGGCGTACCCGCTTTGGAGTATGTCGGAGAGGATGAGTATCTGTTCCCTGCCACCTGCTACGGAATTAAGGTGGTCCAGGGCGATGGCAAGTGAGTTTATATCAGAATTATAAGTGTCATCGACTATCAGGGAGCCGTATAATCCCTCTTTAAGTTCGAGCCGCATAGCAACCGGGGTAAGGGTCCGAAGTTTGCGGGCGGTATCCCCAGCCGGGAAGCCGGCCGCCTGGCAAAATGCAGCGGCCAGAAGCGCATCTTCCCGTGATGCTTTATCCGGCAAAAACGAAACATCGATATCGAGTTTGCCCGCATCGATCAATATGTCGGGAGGGAAATCCTTACGGAGGACCTCCGATACTACCGGGTCCCCGTTGTAAATAATGGCCCGGCAATTTTTGAACAAGCCCGTTTTTTCCCGGGCCTTATCCGCGAGGGTGCGGAAATTCTCCTGATGGGCATCGCCGATATTGGTAATGATCCCGATATCGGGCCGCAATATACCCTCCAGACGTTCCATCTCACCCGGCCGGGAGATACCGGCCTCGATCACGGCGAACTGTTCGCCGCCGTCCATCATTAGCACCGACAACGGCACTCCGATCTGGGAGTTATAACTCTTCGGGCTGCGGAACAGCCTGGTGTTTTCGGGCGCAAGGGCCGCGATCCATTCCTTGACCACGGTTTTACCGTTACTTCCGGTAACGGCGGCCAGAGTACCCCGGAACTGCCGGCGATAATCGGCGGCAAGGCGTTGCAAAGCGTCTATGGAACTTTCTACGCGCAGGAACACCGCTTCGGGATAGCTTTTGACTGCGATATCCTTTTCAATAACGAATACCCTGACTCCACGGCGGTAAAGTTCATTTATATAGGAATGTCCGTCATGGTTCTTGCCGGAAATGGCGAAAAACAGCGAACCGGGGCCCACGAACGGGTTCCGGCTGTCTGTAAACACCGACAGCACCTCCCGGGCTTCTCCGGGACCGGTGGCCTGCGCTCCGCATATAGCGGCGATATCTCCGGCTGTATATTTCACCGATAGGATTATTCTAATACCGGTAATGCTCCGGCTTATACGGCCCGTCCACGTCCACACCTATATATTCTGCCTGCCGGGGAGTCAGACGGGTGAGTTTGACCCCTATATTTTCCAGGTGCAGGCGGGCTACCTCTTCGTCCAGGTGTTTGGGCAGGCGGTAAACGTCGACCGCCATCTTACCCTTGTTTGCCCAAAGTTCCATCTGGGCAAGTGTCTGGTTGGAGAAAGAGTTGCTCATCACGAACGACGGATGTCCCGTGGCGCAACCCAGGTTTACTAACCTGCCCTCGGCCAGGATAAATATGGAATGGCCGTCCGGGAAAACGTATTTGTCGACCTGTGGTTTGATATTGACTTTATCGATTCCCGGGCAACCGTCCAGCCGGGCCATCTGTATCTCGTTGTCGAAGTGGCCTATATTGCAGACGATTGCCTGGTCCCGCATTGCCTGCATGTGTTCAAGGGTAATAATATCCCTGTTTCCGGTAGTAGTAACGTAGATGTTTCCCTCGGATAGGGCATCCTCGATCGGTTTTACCTCGAAGCCCTCCATCGCGGCCTGCAGGGCGCAAATCGGGTCTATCTCGGTTACTATCACCCTGGCCCCATACGACTTCATGCTCCGTGCGCATCCCTTACCTACATCGCCGTAACCGCATACCACGACCACCTTGCCGGCGATCATCACATCCGTAGCCCGCTTGATACCGTCGGCAAGTGACTCCCGGCAACCGTAGAGGTTGTCGAACTTGCTCTTGGTGACCGAATCGTTAACATTGATAGCCGGTACGAGCAGTTCTCCGCGCTCCTGCATCTGGTAAAGGCGGTGGACTCCGGTCGTGGTCTCCTCCGAGACCCCGCACCACGACTCTACCGTCCGGTGCCATTTCGCCGGGTCTTGGGCCAGTATGGTTTTCAAAGTTTGCAATATCACGGCTTCCTCTTCGCTTGCCGGCTCATAGTCAAGGGTCGATGGGTCCTTTTCAGCGGCATATCCCTTATGGATAAGCAGGGTAGCGTCACCACCGTCATCGACGATAAGGTCCGGACCCTTACCGCCGGGGAAAGACATGGCCATTGCCGTACACCACCAATATTCTTCGAGGGTTTCCCCTTTCCACGCGAAAACCGGGATTCCTGCCTCGGCCATCGCGGCGGCGGCATGGTCCTGGGTGGAGAAAATATTACAACTGCACCACCGCACCTCGGCCCCTAACTCACGCAGGGTCTCGATCAACACGGCCGTCTGGATGGTCATGTGGAGCGATCCCATTATCCGGGCCCCGGAAAGAGGCTTGGCCTGCCCGTATTTCGCGCGCAGGGACATGAGCCCCGGCATCTCTTTTTCCGCTATCTCTATCTCTTTTCGCCCCCATCCGGCAAGCGCTATGTCCGCCACCTTATAGGGTAAACTTTCGTCGATGAACATTCTTTATAGTGTTTGTTGATTTTCAAAAAAATCCCTCACGGTCTTTTCGTCTTCCCGCAACTGGGCGGCCAGCCCGTCCGTGCCGCCGAAATTTATCTCCGGCCGTATGAATTTACATAATTCCACTTGCACCTCGAGTCCGTACAGGTCCTTGCCGTAATCGAAAAAATGGATTTCCAGAACCCGTTCCCCACCGTCCACCGTAGGACGGCGGCCAAGGTTGGCCATTCCCCGGAGCACTCCCTCTCCCGGCACCTGCGCCCGGACGGCATATACACCGTCAACAGCCCGTATATCCTCCACTCCGTAAATGTTAGCCGTCGGGAATCCCAGCCTGCGCCCCAGCGCCCTGCCGCTTCCCACGACCCCTTTGACCGTTACCTTTTCCGTCCCTTGCGCCATAGCAGGGGCAAAGGTATATATTTTTGCCCTGAATCCATTGAGGATTTTATTAATAGAAGCGGTCACTTTAAGTGCCGAAATATGTGGAAAATCCTTAAATTTGTTGGTCCCGTCCGGCCATACCCGGTCCGGGGAAACCAATATACGGCTGGCTATGTGTGCTAAACCGACAGGCAAGATATACTATTCCATGGGAGAGGTGACCGAGATGTTCGACGTCAACCCCTCGCTTATCCGCTTCTGGGAGTCTAAGTTCGATATACTGAAACCCCACAAAAACAAAAAGGGGAACCGGCTTTTCACCCCGGCCGATATCGACAACCTCAAACTTATCTACCACCTGGTCAAAGAGAAAGGCATGACCCTGGCCGGTGCTGCCCAGCAGATAAAGGCCAACCGGGAGGGTATAAACCAGGATATGGAGGTTATAGACCGGCTGCTTTCGATCAAGGCCATACTTGCCGAGATAAAGCAGGAGCTCAAGGTCGGAGCGGATTTCGATCCGGCGCCGGAAGACGATACGGCCGTATCGCCTGAGCCTACCGGCCAAACCGGTCCGGTTATTGAACCTGTGGCGGATGAACGATCGGATACTTCCGCAGAGGAACAACCGGCAACCGAAGATATCACCCCCGGCATGGAATCATCGGAGGAGTCTACAGGCTTCATCTTTATAAACGAACAGGAAGTCCCTGCAGCCACGGCTACCGGCGGGTATATAGAAGATGCAGAAGACGGAGATAAACCCGACAGAGACGGGAATCAGCAGGCAGCGCCTGACGATGGCTTCAGTTTCTTTGCCGACGAACTGGATATCCCTACCCTGTCGGAAGAAGAGGAAGAGTCCGCTCCGTGGGATGAGGATACGGCACAGGCGGCCGGAACGCTACCCGAGAGGGAAGTCCAGAAGATCGTGGCCGGGAATATAGCGGAGATCGTAGGCGAAGAACTTCCGCAGGAGTATATAGGCGAACTTTCGGACGAGATCGCCGAAGAGGCCGCCACTGCCGCCGAGGTCATGGAAGCCTTACAGGAACTGGACAAATCGGCCCCGAAAGGTCCTCAGGCCATTGAACAGACATTATTTTAGAGAGATATGAAATACCGGGTCAAAGATATAATCCTCGCGCTGGAAGATTACGCTCCGGAAATACTTCAGCAGCCTTACGACAACTCGGGGCTGGTTGTAGGCCGCTATAATGACGAGGTTAGCAAAGCGCTCGTTTGCGTGGATGTTACCGATGAAGTGATGGACGAAGCCCGGCAGATAGGTGCAGATATCGTCATTTCCCACCATCCCCTTATTTTCCATGCCATAAAACGGCTGAACGGCGAGGGGTATGTGCAACGCATTGCCGAACGGGCCATAATAGAGGGTATCGCGCTGTATGCTTGCCACACGAATCTGGATGCCGTGCATGGCGGCATGAGCCATAAAGTTGCGAATATACTTGGCCTGACCGGCATCGAGGTACTGGACGTTTTCGACGGCCAGGACCTGCGGGAGAAGTGGGAGCTGGCCGGATTCGGAGTGATAGGCACTTTGCCGGAAGATATGGAGCCGATCGCGTTTCTGGCCTACCTGAAAGAGAAACTCGATTTGGATGTCGTCAGGCACAGCGCTTTATGCAAAGACCGCATCTCCCGTGTGGCACTTTGCACCGGGGGCGGGGCTTCGCTTGCCGGCAAGGCATGTAAGGCAGGTACGGATATTTATATAGCCTCGGATTTCAAGTATAACGATTTTATCGATGCCGACGGCCGTTTCATAGTTGCCGATATCGGCCATTATGAGAGCGAATATTGCGCAATCGACCTTTTGTATGAAATTATTACAAAAAAATTACCTACTTTTGCAGTCCGGAAAAGTGAGAAGTCACGGAACCCCGTAAACTATTATTACTAAGCACCGTTTGCCGTTTCCACCCGGGACGGTCATCCCGGGGAGTTTGCGGCAATCCCGGGGAAAAGAGTACCAAATCCTTATAAGTCACGAAAGTTATGGCAACAGCTAAAAGTAAAGCGCCCGAGGCTCCCGATTATTCTATCGAGGAGAAAATCATAGCGTTATACGAGCTTCAGAAGATAGATTCGAAAATAGACGAGATAAATAAGCTCAAGGGTGAACTTCCACTCGAAGTGCAGGACCTTGAGGACGAGGTTGCCGGGCTACAGACCCGTATCGACAATATCAATGCCGAAGTGGACGAACTCTCGCAGCTGACCAAACAGCGCAAGGAGGAAATCGAGCAGTCCAAGGCCTTGATTACCAAATATGAGGAACAATCCAAAAATGTCCGGAACAACCGCGAATTCGACTCCCTGAACAAGGAGATCGAGTATCAGAACCTCGAGATAGAGCTGAGCGAAAAAAGGTTAAAGGAATATTCGGCCGAGATCAAAACCAAAAAGAAGATGGCCGAGGACGCGGAAACGATAATGAACGACCGCAAGATCGACCTCGACATGAAACGCAAGGAGCTGGAAAGCATCGAGGAAGAGACGGCTAAGGAAGTCGAGGCTCTGCGCGAGCAGGAAGAAAAAGCGCAGGCCAAGATTGACGAGCGTCTGCTGAGCGCATACAAACGTATCCGGGGCAACGTACGCAACGGGCTGGGTGTAGTCACCGTGAAACGTGACGCGTGCGGCGGCTGCTTCAACCGTATCCCGCCCCAGAGGCAGTTCGAGATACGCCAGAGTAAAAAGATCATTGTTTGCGAATATTGCGGCAGGATACTGGTTTCCGACCTGCTTGACCAGGAAGAAGAATAGCATGGAAATCGCGTAAAAAATAAAATGCCGTACATTAAAATGTGCGGCTTTTTTTATGTTAATTTTGCAGCACAACCCCTAATATTCACTTAAAATAGATTTATGAAGAAACTTATTCCTGTTACCATAGCCATCGTGCTGGGTGTGGTACTGTCCGGACCGCAGATTATCGAATGGACCGGGCTTGTAAAGGTCGCCATGGACAGCGATAAAGCCAACGAACGTATCGTTTCTACGCTGGAAAAACATTTCGATTGGGACAATTTCAAACTGACCGATGTATCATGGAACGAGGGCACAAGACTGAAAAATAATATGGAATACCTGTACCTTTCCATGGTAGGGCGCGACGGCAAAGAATATTCCCAGGTTATCAAAGTCGGCGGGGATTACCAGGGTCCAAAGGATATAGAGGAGAAAAAAGCTTCCGAGGAGATGGATTACGAATCGGTATACGGGCTGACGATCGACGATATAAACCCGGAGATCATTATGAAACAGTACCGGGCGGTCAAAAAAGGCCTGTCCGACGACCTTGTATTCAGGAGCATAGGAAGATACGGTATACGGGCAAATCAGCAAACGGGAGAGCTCACCCGTAAATTTACCGTAAACGTCATCGAGAGGGGCAACTCTACAAAGATCAATAGCGGCAGCCTGGTTACGGAATATTATGAACTGGAATTCATAGGGTTCGAGGACGGGTCGGTCGAATATGTGGACTGACATACCCCCTCCGGGAATTCCGGCCCGGCTGAAAACAGCAGGCACCCATCGATCAGGTGCCTGCTGTTTTTTAACCGGCATAGTAATTGCCGTGTGATAGGCCGATAAACCAGGGTGGTTGACGGGTGTTTCCCGCGAGGGGTTTTGTTTTTTGAAAATATAGTGCTATCTTAGCGCGGTAACGGTATATTAATCACACTTCTAAAAACTTCATTGCCTATCGGGAAGAACTTGTACTCAAACCAAACCAAGCAGGAGCAGAGTATGAATTCTAAGAAGTTAAGCGACCAGGAGCTGCTTAATGATTACTTTCAGGGCAATGAAAGTGCAATCTCGGAACTTATAGAGCGTCACCGCAAACGTGTTTGCGACTATATCAATATGATGGTCAAGAACCGTGATATTGCCGACGATATTTTTCAGGAAACATTTATTAAAGTGGTAAGGTTCCTGCGTGAGGGCCATTATACCGAGAGCGGCAGGTTCCTCTCATGGGTATTGCGCATCGCGCATAACCAAGTGATCGACCACTTCCGGCAAACAAAACAGCAGAACCAGGTCACCGAGACCGACGCCGGATACGATATCCTCAATAACAAGAATTTCTCGGAAGCCATCGTAGAAGACAAACTGGTTCTTTCGCAGATCCAGGACGATGTTCGCAAGCTGGTGGACCACCTGCCGCCGGAGCAACGGGAAGTGGTTCTGATGCGCTATTTCAGCGGCCTGAGTTTCAAGGAGATTGCCGAGCAAACCAATGTCAGCATCAATACCGCCCTGGGGCGCATGCGTTACGCGCTTATAAACCTCAGGAAAATGGTGCAGGAAAAACAGCTTATTTTGAGTTAGCGTACAATAACGGGCCGTATATCCCCGTTATATTAATAGCAAGTGTGATTAATAATACCGTAAAAATCCGAAAACCACCTTTTATGCGATTATATACCGGTTATTGCCTATGGAAAAAATTGACAACACACAAGCCGATGCGGTGATGCACGAACATGAGGACGAAGAACTCGTCATGGAACACGTCGTACAGGACGACCCGGAATTAATGTACTTACACGTTTGTTTATCCGAGATCCTGTGCCGTCCCGAGGAGAGCGTTTGAGGGACGGTATCACGCACAAAAAGTAAAGGCAGCGAATTCCCGCTGCCTTTTTTATTTTTATTTCCCGGGATCCATGGTATATTTTTAAACTTTTACTAATTTTGATTTATAACCCAACCCCTTTTGAAGTTTAACTTAAAACTTACGTTATGAAACCCATTTTTGCTTTTTGTGCAATTTGCCTGATGTTAACATTAAATTCGTGTTCTAAAGATGATTCGTCTTTGTACGGGACCCTGAAGATCAGGTATGAGAATAACAGGACCTGGTTGCCGGAAACCCTGTATTTGTACTCGCTCGACAATACCGGTTTTGTCCTGAAAGAGATCAAAACCCAGAACCTTAAAGCGGTCACTGAACACCTGCTTGTCGGGAACTACGTGTTAGAAAAAGACTCGGAAAGGCTCGCGTTTCAGATACTCCCTGACAGGACGACCACTATTTATTATTCGGATGCTTATTTCAAGGTAGAATAAAAACAGGCGGGTTTGTTATAAGCGGCATCCCCTCGAGGGGATGTCGCTTTTCTTGGCGCTTACTTTTAAACCTGTATGGGATCGTTCAGGGATTTATCGATCCCGACAAATAATTTGAATCCTCGTCCGGACTATCGTCGTCATAGAGATTGTTCAGTTCGAACGATATGCTGTCCACTTCCCGGTGCCATGCTTTGACTACTTCCTGCGGCGTGGTCTCCGGTAGATTATCGATACGACGGCGGGCCTCGTCCAGTTCCCGTTCCAGTTCTTCTCTCCTGCCCATATTCGAAAGTTTTAAGTTATATATTTAAAATCGCAATACCGGTACCAAAATTATCGCGAAAAGGCCTTTTACATCTCCTGTTTATCCCCCGAAGTGTCTATTTTGAGCATCCGTATCAGTATTGGCAGGCCGATCCCTTGGATAAGCAGCATGAGGATAACAACGGTCACCGTGATGAATATGATGCTGTCCCGCTGCGGGAATTTGGCCCCGTCGGAGAAGATGGTCGGCAGGGCGATGGCGGTTGCGACCGATACTATGCCGCGCATACCCGACCATCCGATAACAAGGGCGTTCTTCCAATCCAGCGATCGCATCTGTTGCATCTGGCCACTCTTGCGGGCCCGCCGCTTGTTGCGGATCAGGATACGGTCCGTACGCCATTTATGCTCGAAAATGAAAAGGATACGCACGGCAAGCGCAATGACGAAAATCAGCAGGGAACTCCCGATAAGGTGTTTGAACGTATCCCGTGGTATCCCGTGAACTACCTGCGGGAATTCGAGGCCTATCAGGATAAAAACCAGCCCGCTCAACAGATAAATCAGTACATCCCATACCGATTTTGCTTCGGCAACCGTCTCGGTAGAGAACAGGCAGCCCTGGCTTATCCGCCGCGAGATATAGAGACCGAATGCCACGACACCCAACACCCCGGAAACACTTATCGATTCGGCAAGCTGATAGACGACGAACGGCAGCAGGATATTGAGGCTGACGGTTGCCGTGCTCTGCAGTTTTATCCTTTGTAAGAACCATACGAACAGCCAGGCCACCCCCAACCCTACCAATAATCCGCCTGCTATGATCACTACGAATTCAAATGCGGCTTCCCAGATCACGAACGCGCCCCCGGCTACGACACCCAGCGCGATACGGTAAACAGTCAGGGCTGTGGCGTCGTTCATAAGGCTTTCGCCCTCGAGTATGGTGGACGTACGCTCGGGGAGTTTCATATTGCGCAGGATTCCGGACGCGGCAATGGCGTCCGGCGGTGAAAGAATTGCGCCTATGACGAACCCTACCGGCCATGATATGCCGGGTATAAAATAGTGGGCAACGGCCGC
Source organism: Alistipes sp. (assembly GCA_021201825.1). Classification (GTDB taxonomy): domain Bacteria; phylum Bacteroidota; class Bacteroidia; order Bacteroidales; family Rikenellaceae; genus WRDF01. The sequence goes on along the minus strand of JAJQED010000041.1, from coordinate 116,687 downwards.
AATGGCTGTCATGGTGACCAGGACCATCGTTACGGCCAGCATCGAGATGGTACCGATATTTTTCTTGAATCCGGGGAACGATATGTTTATGGCCGCGTCATACAGCAAAGGAGGAAGGAAGATAAGGAATACGATATCGGGATTGACCGGCACGTACTTAATATGGGGAATAAAGCCTATGGCCATGCCGGCAAGGATCAACAGTATCGGGTAAGGCAAACCGACCTTGGGCGCTACGGCCGAGAGCGCTATGACTACCGCAAGGAGTATCAGTACGATGTGGTAATATTCCATGGCACTGCCACTTCTGCCAAAGATTGTGCCGGGAAAGTGGACCGAATTTTTGTTTTCGGGGGTATTTTAATTATTTTTAAGGGTTTTTTAAAAATCTGCTAAACCGGAATAAAATGAAGAAAACCATCGTACTGCTTATCGCGGCATGCGCCGTTTGTGTGGCCTGCAAGGGACAAAAGGAAATCCGATACAGCGGCAATCCCATTTTCGAGGGATGGTATGCCGACCCTCATGCCGCAATTTACGGCGACCGTTACTGGGTCTTCCCAACCTATTCGGCCGAATACGAGGAACAGGTATTCATGGACTGTTTCTCCTCGGACAACCTTGTGGACTGGGTCAAGCATGAAAGGATAATAGATACGACGGAGGTCAAATGGGCAAATAAATGCCTGTGGGCGCCGGCCCATATCGAAAAGGACGGCAAGTATTACCTTTTCTTCGGGGCGAACGACGTGCATGAGGGCGAGATAGGCGGTATCGGGGTAGCGGTAGCAGACAGGCCGGAGGGGCCGTACAAGGACCTTTTAGGCCGTCCGCTCATCAACGAAATAGTCAACGGCGCACAGCCTATTGACCAGTTCGTATGGGAAGAGAACGGGGAGTACCTGATGTATTACGGCGGCTGGGGCCATTGCAATGTGGTGAGACTGTCGGACGATTTCACCGGTCTGGTGCCGTTCGACGACGGGGAAATTTACAAGGAGATCACCCCGGAACATTACGTGGAGGGCTCGTTCATGATCAAGCGGGACGGGAAGTATTATTTCATGTGGTCCGAGGGGGGCTGGGGCGGCCCGGGATATAGCGTAGCCTATGCCATCGCGGACAATCCGCTCGGTCCGTTCAACCGAATCGGAAAGATACTCGAGCAAGACCCGGATGTTGCCACCAGTGCGGGTCACCATTCGGTGATCAATATACCCGGTACGGACGACTGGTATATTTTCTATCACCGCCGACCGCTCGAGGAGACCGCGCGGGACCACCGCGCCACTTGCATCGACCGGATGGAATTCGACGAGAACGGGCTTATAATACCAGTAAAAATAACTTTCGAGGGGGTCGCCGAGCGGAAACTTTAGAAATTTTCGCTAAGTTTGTGTCCGTTCACTATTGCTGAACTTGCCCAAGCCAGCGATAACCAATTACGATATGAATCGAAAGAAACGCGGGAGCCGGAAGAAATTCCTGCTCGTGGTTTTCCTCGGGATAGTCATCGGTGTTCTGGCAACTGTTTCTGTCAATTATGTCTACGTAAACAGCTCGAAAGACTCTTCTTGCATGGCCTGCCATGCGCATCCCCATGCCGAAAAAAGCTGGCGGCTTTCATCGCATTACAATAACCGAAGCGGGGTGAAAACCTCGTGCGTGGATTGCCATTTGCCTCCGAAGGGCTCTTTCAACCATTTTTACCATAAAACCAAACTCGGTATCCACGATGTCTGGTCTTACATTATTAAGGACACCGAAAAGATAGACTGGGATTCCAAGAAAGAGCTGGAATATGCACAGCGGATCGTGTTCAACAGTTCGTGCATGGAGTGCCATGTCCAGTTGTTCCCCGAGGGGATTTCCGACGACGGGATCACGGCCCACCTCTATTACGAAGACAACCACGAGAAACTCAACCTGCAGTGTATCAGTTGCCACCTGGACGTGGGCCATTACAATCCGGATTATTCCCACTCCCGGATGACCGGCATTCCCGGAATGGCACAATCCGGGCCCACCGAAATCTTCGAGGAGGCCGCTACGATCACCTCTTTCGAAAGTTATACGGAATTCATTCCCGGGACCGGCGTCTCGTTCGAGATGAAAGCGATCCCCGGCGGGACGTTCACTATCGGCAGCCCGGACAAGGAGGCCTATTCGCAGGATAACGAGCATCCGCAAAAACGGGTATCCGTGTCGCCGTTCTTTATGGCAGAGGTCGAGGTTACATGGAACGAATACTGGGCATTCCTTGCCGAAACCATGACCGAGGGCCGTATCGTGCCGGCGGAGGTAATGGCTTATAACAGCCGGGACGATATTGACGCCGTGAGCGGTCCTACGGCGCCATTCGGCAACCCTGAACAGGGTTGGGGCGGAGGGACCCGTCCGGCCATCACAATGACCCACTACGCCGCCGAGATCTACTGCAAATGGCTGTCGATGAAAACAGGCAAGAATTACCGGCTTCCCACCGAGGCCGAATGGGAATACGCGGCACGGGGCGGGACGGAAACCCCCTATTTCTTCGAGGGCAACCCGAAAAAATTCTCCGACCGCAAGTTCGGCAGGGCTATCTTCAAGGCCGATACGGCGGTTATCAACAGCTATGTGATCTACGAAAAGAACAGCCGTAACCGTACTCAGGAGCCATCCAAAGTTCATCCCAATCCGTTCGGGCTTAAGAACATGCTGGGTAACGTAATGGAATACACGGCCGATTACTATTCGGAGGATGCGTTCGCACGGCTGCCGGACGGGGCCGTAGACCCGAAAGGTCCCGAGAGCGGCACTGAATATGTGGTGCGGGGAGGTATGTATTCGGACGATGCGGCGGACGTACGCTCGGCTTCGCGCCGCCCGACAGACCATGAACGGTGGCTGCGCACCGACCCGCAACAGCCCAAAAGCATCTGGTGGTATTCCGACATAAAGGGGATAGGTTTCCGGGTCGTATGCGACGTACCGGAAGAGATAAGGGCCGACTAACCAAAGCAAACGCAAACTATTATAAACCTCAACAGACCGAAGAAATGAAAAAGAAAGCGACGATGAGTAGGCGCAAGTTCCTATCCTACTCGGCAATGGCCGGCGGAATGGCCGCCCTGGGTGTTCCGCAAATGCTCGTCTCCTGCACGGACGGCAAGAGCTCCAAGAACACTCCCTTGCGCAAACCCGGTGAATATTATTTTCCGGACCTGACGGACAAGGCCCATGACGGACGGCCGTTGAAAGCCGCACTTGTCGGGTGCGGCGGGCGTGGCCGAGGAGCACTGGAGAACCTGCTCGAAGCCGCTGACAATATACAGGTCACCGCCCTCGGGGACCTCTTTCCCGACAGGCTCAATGGCGTGAGGGAATGGCTCGAAGAAAAGGGCTTGGCCGTGCCAGAGGAAAATTGTTTCCTCGGGTTCGACGCTTACAAGAAAGTGGTGGATTCGGATGTGGACATGATATTGTTCTGTACACCGCCCGTTTTCCGGTCCGAGGAGTTCCGGTATGCCACCGAAAAGGGGAAACATTCGTTCCTCGAAAAACCGATCGCCGTGGATTCGGACGGTTACCGTACCATCATGGCCACGGCCAAGCAGGCCGCTGCTAAAAACCTTAGCGTTATCACCGGTACCCAGCGGCACCACCAGCGTTCATATCTTGAGGCTTTCAAACGGGTTCAGGACGGGATGATAGGCGAGATTACCGGCGGTAACGTTTACTGGAACCAGGCCCAGCTCTGGTACTGGACCAAACAGCCGGGATGGACCGATACGGAATGGATGATACGTGACTGGGTGAACTGGAAATGGCTCGCAGGCGACCATATTGTGGAACAGCACGTTCACAATATCGACGTATTCCTTTGGTTTTCCGGCATGAGGCCTATCAAGGCCACAGGGGTCGGAAGCCGCCAGAGGCGCGTTACGGGCGATACGTACGACAATTTCAGCATAGATTTCGAATTCGAGAACGGCGTACACCTGCACAGTATGTGCCGGCAGATCGACGGATGCTCGGGCAAGGTCGGCGAGCGGGTGCAGGGTACCAAAGGGTACTGGGAAGGTGACGGCGACTATTCGATCATCAGGGACCTCAACGACAATATCCTGTGGGAATACCATCGGTTTGAGGACGAGAAGAACCATTCGCAGTTCAATCCCTATGTGCTGGAACACGTGAACTGGGTTAACCATATCCGCAGCGGCGACCCTATTAACCAGGCCGAGGAGACTGCTATTTCGTCGCTTGCAGGGATCATGGGACGTGAAGCGGCATATACCGGTGCTACGGTGGAATGGGACGAAATAAGCGCGGCACAGATGAAATTCCTGCCGGACGATCTGGCCCTGGTCAATCAGGATATGAGCAAATATACCGTTCCCGTTCCGGGAACCCCCAAATAACCGGTCATTAACTATTAAAGACCGGAATACCGCAACAGGCGGCAACCTACCCGGCTGCCGCCTGTCGCGGTTAATAACAAAGGGATATGAATATACTATCAATTGCAAAGCACTATGTGTTAGGGGTTACAATTCTCTTGGCATGTGCAGGCTTGTCTGCTTGCGGGGAACAGCATAATACCCTGACCAAAACCGAAAAGGCGGACGGATGGGAACTGCTGTTCGACGGGAAGACTCTCGACGGATGGAAAGATTACAACGGAACGGGGTTGACCGAATCATGGACGGTGGTCGACGGCTGTATCCAGGCCAAAGGCGAGGGAAGCGATGCCAGCGGATATATCGTAACCGAGCGGGAGTTCGAGAATTTCATTCTTTCGTGGGACTGGAAACTGTCAAAAGGCGGTAACAGCGGCATGTTGTACCATGTGGTAGAACGGCCGCAGTTCCATGTACCTTACGTCACCGGGCCGGAATATCAGCTGATCGACGAGGCCAACTTCCCCGAACCGCTCGAAGAGTGGCAGAAGCTCGGGGTGGATTACGCAATGTATCTGCCGGATAGGTCTCTGATGGAAGTCAACCCGTACGGGGAGTGGAACAACTCGATGATCGTTTTCGACAACGGGCACGTGGAACACTGGCTGAACGGGGTGAAGATACTGGAATTCGAAGCATGGACCGACGACTGGTTCGAACGCAGGAACAGTGGCAAATGGCTCGACGCCCCGGAATACGGTCTGGCCCGCAAGGGATTGCTATGTTTGCAGGACCACGGTGACCCGGCTTCTTTCCGCAATATAAAAGTTAAGGAGTTGCCGCGTAAAACCCGTGAGGTAGAATTATTTAACGGCAGGGACCTGCATGGTTGGGAAGCCTACGGGAACGAATTGTGGTATGTGCAGGACGGCCTGCTGGTTTGTGAAAGCGGACCGGATAAGGAATACGGTTACCTGGCGACACGTGAATATTACGACGATTTCGACCTTACGGTTGAGTTCCGACAGGAGTACGACGGCAATTCCGGGGTTTTCATCCGATCGTTCATCGAAGAGGGCGTTAAAATAAACGGCTGGCAGGTGGAAGTCGCACCCAAAGGCGAGGGAACGGGGGGCGTTTATGAATCTTACGGGAGGGGCTGGCTCGAACAGATCACACCGGAAAAGGAAGAGGTGCTAAAAGAAGGCGAGTGGAATACCCTGCGCATCCGGGTGGAGGGAGACCGTATTACCTCATGGCTGAACGGGGTGGAGATGGTCGATTTCCGTGACGGGAAGATCGGGGCCGGACAAGGCCGTATCGCCCTGCAGATCCATGACAGGGGCGGTATAAAAGTGCTTTGGCGCAATCTCAAACTTACAACATTATAAACTACAAAACCATACCGGCCGGGCTTCCCGGTGCGGCAAAAAAAGAATGAATATGGACAGGAGGGATTTCCTTAAAAAATCGGCTTCGGGCCTTGCGGCGGCCGCGATAGCCCCGTCTTTGATCTCATGCAACGGCCTGTCGGCCAAAGACAAAAAGAATATGAAACCGGAACTTAAAATATCGTTCCAGGAGGGGACCGCCCCGGGTGATAACCTTGCCGAACGGTTTGATTTTATGGAGGCCCACGGGGTAACCGGGTTCGAACCCGGCGGCGGAGAACTGGCGGCCCGTGTACCGGAGTTGAAGTCGCTGCTCTCGGGCCGGAACATCGAAGTAACGGCTATTTGCGCAGGTTTCCAGGGTTTTATCCTTGCCGAGGAGCCGGAAACTAAGGCACTTTTCGACCGAACAATGCGGGAGATCATCGTAGCCGCTGGTGAACTCGGTTCGTGCGGGGTGATAATGGTGCCTGCTTTCAACGGGCAGAAACCCTGTAAACCCCATACCCAAGAGACCCGGGACTACCTGGTTGAGGAACTTGCCAAGCTTGGGGAATTTGCACTCCAGCACGGGACGACCGTGATACTCGAACCGCTCAACCGCCGGGAAGCTTTCTATCTGCGTCAGGTAGCCGATGCAGCAGCGATATGCAGGGATACGCAATGCGCCGGTGTGAAATGTATGGGCGACTTCTGGCATATGAGCGAAGAGACTTCGGATTACGGGGCTTTCTACAGCGCCGGCGAATACCTGCAGCATGTACATATGGCCAGCCGTGGCAACCGCATTATGCCGGGTGAAGACGGAGCACTTGACGATTACAGGGACGGTTTCCGCGCATTACAGCAACTGGGTTATACGGGTTACGTAAGCTTCGAATGCGGGTCCCGCGGGGACAAGACCGAAACCGTGCCTGCCGCACTGGAACTGCTGAGGCACCAGTGGGAAGAAGCGTAAAGGGTCCGTTTATGGAAAAACTAAAAGCTGTTGTTATCGGCGCAGGGCTTATCGGCCGTCAGCATGCCGAGGCCATTATGCGCACCCCGTATGTGGAATTGGCAGCCATATCGGAACCGAACGACGAACTGCGGAAACAGGTTGGCAAAAGTCTCGGGGTGGACACATACCCGTGCTACCGGGAGATGATCGAGAGGGTCAGGCCCGACGTCGTTCACAACTGCACCCCCAATCACCTGCATTTCGAGATCAACAAATATGTTCTTGAACAGGGCATCCATATATACAGCGAGAAGCCCCTTGCGGTTTCAGTCCCCGAGGGAGAAGAACTGGTTGCACTGGCAAAAGAGAAAGGGGTGGCCAACGGAGTCAATTTCAATTACCGCCACAATGCGGCCGTGCAGCAGATGGGTGCCGTCTTGCGCAGCGGGGAGGCCGGGCGGCCGTTGCTGATACACGGGCATTACATACAGGACTGGCTTCTGTACGAATCGGATTTCAACTGGCGGGTAATTTCGGCCAAGGGCGGCCGCTCGCGTGCCCTTGCCGATATCGGTTCACACTGGTTCGACACGGTTCAGGCTGTCACGGGACGGCGGATAATATCCGTACTTGCCAACAATTTCACCGTACACCCGCAGAGGGGCGACGGCCATACGGTCGATACAGAGGACGGCAGTATGGTGGTTCTCAAATTCGACGACGGCACTATCGGGAATGTAGTCGTGTCGCAGGTGAGCGCGGGATATAAGAACAATTTCGATATTTCTCTCGACTGCCAGAATTATTCACTGCGATGGAACCAGGAGCAGTCCGACCGGTTGAAAATAGGCACCCGGGAGGGTGGCGTTTGCGACACCTATGCCGGGCCGGAATTCCTGGCCGACGGGATCAAGCGCTACGGAACTATACCGTCCGGGCATCCCGTTGGCTGGGCCGACGCCATGACAAACGCGGTTAAAGAATTTTATGCTTCCGTACAGGACGGATCCTATAAAGATGCCTGCTCCCTATCCTATTCGGACTTTGCCAACGCCGTATATATTATGCGTATTGTGGAGGCTTGCATGCGCAGTTCCGACAGCGGGCAGTGGGTGACGCCTTTGTAGCCCGATAATATTTAACAGGCCCGGTTCTTCCCATGCAGGGAGGACCGGGTTTGTTTTACGGTGTACCGTGGTATCCTTTTTGTCCTTAAGCGGCAAAAACGAAATTATGCGGTCGTTATTATTGGTTTTTATTTTGTGGAGTGCGGTCTCGTGCGGTAACGGGCGCAACGGTAGAGCGATGGAAACGGTAGCGAGGCAGTATGCCCATGCCGGGAAGCCGGATACCGGTGCAATATGTCCCGACGACGGGGAAACGGTTCAGGCCGTCTTTGCCAAGGGCCGCGCCCGTAACCTCATACATAAGCGCAGGAGCCAAACCGTCTATGTCACGTTCGAATCCGAAAAAGGAAAGACCCTGCACGGCCGGCTGATGTCCAAAGACACGGCATCCAATATCCGGATATTCCAGATCACCCTGCCCGACGGCACAATGGACGGACCGTTCAGCATGGATATTACTTACCGGCTGCCCGAGACAGGGACTTACCGGCTTGCCATCCATGAAAATATGATGGCCGGTGAGCCGTGGGAGGGGGATTTCAAGATCGAGCTCGCCCTGAAATAGCGCGCGGTCCGGAAAAGTGCCTACCTTTATCCCGGACCATAATGTAACGCCATGACAGAAAAAGAAAAAATGCTGGCCGGAGGGACATACGATCCCTCGGACAGTGAACTGATAAACCGCTGGCACTTAGCCAAGGATCTGCTTCGCAGGTATAACGCCACCGATACCCGGGACCGGGAAGCGCTCACCGAAATTTTACAGGAATTACTCGGCTCGTCCGGGAAGAATGTCTGGGTGGCCGCCCCGTTCCATGTCGACTACGGCGAGAACATATTCCTAGGTGATAATGTCGAAATAAATATGAACTGTGTTTTTCTGGACTGCAACCGCATCACCGTAGGCCGTAACACGGGTTTCGGGCCTGCTGTGCAGGTCTATGCTGTAGGACATCCCGTGATCCCGTCGGAACGCCTGACCGGTAATAACGGCGAATTGTCCGGATGGAATTCAGTTACGGCACCGGTGACTATCGGCGAAAACGTATGGATCGGCGGCGGGGCCATAATTCTGCCCGGCGTCAGTATCGGCGACGGTACGACTGTCGGGGCGGGCAGTGTAGTAACCCGGTCGCTTCCTGCAAACTGTATCGCTGTCGGCAACCCGTGCAAGGTGGTACAATATTTATAGACAAAAAAAAGCCGCAGTTACCTGCGGCCCAATCCCTTTAAGGGTTCTTTTAACCATCCTGCCCGGCGCCGTGGCATCACTTCTGGGGATGCCCGGGGTATCGAGGCAAAGTGCACCGTCAGCGCGGTTTAGCGGCGGAGCAGACGCCGGATGGGAAAAAGCACCTCAACATATTTCAATATTTGAAACTTTTTTCTATTTTTGTGCTTCAGCCCGGTAACGCTTGCGAGGCACCCGGGTCATCCCTTCCCATCAGAGGGGCTTATCTTTAAAGCGTGGCTTGCCGGCCGCGCTTTTTTCGTTATACCGCCCTACATTGCAAATTTGATGCAAAAAACTCTTTTTATTCGAACTGACCGCTGTAAAGGTCGTAATAGCGGCCACGCCGGGCTATAAGTTCGTCATGTTTGCCGTGTTCCACGACCCTGCCCTGTTCGAGGACAATAATACGGTCGGCATTGCGGATGGTAGATAGGCGATGGGCGATTATGACGCTTGTGCGGCCCTCCATCAATTGATCCAAACCTTTCTGTATCAACATCTCGCTCCGTGTGTCGATATTACTTGTCGCTTCGTCGAGCAGCAGTATCGGTGGGTCGGCCACGGCTGCGCGCGCGATATTGAGCAACTGGCGCTGGCCGGCGCTTAGGTTGTGCCCGTCGTTCTCGAGTACCGTATTGTAGCCGTGCTGCAAACGGCGGATAAACGAATGGGCGGCCGTAAGTTTTGCAGCAGCAATGACCTCTTCGTCAGTGGCGTCGAGCTTGCCGAAACGAATATTCTCCATTACGGTGCCGGTGAACAGGTGGGTATCCTGCAATACCATGGCCATGTGTTCACGCAGGTTGGAGCGCTGTATGTCACGGATGTCGTAACCGTCGATGGTTATCTGGCCGGAATTTATATCGTAAAATCGCGGAAGCAGGTTCATTATCGTGGTTTTACCCGCCCCGGTAGAACCCACAATTGCGATCTTACAGCCCGGGGCCACCCTGAGCGAAACCCCGTGCAAAATTATCTTGCCCGGTTCGTAGCCGAATACAACGTCCCGCATCCGTACGTCCCCCTCCGTGTCAGGCAGTACCACGGCACAAGGTTCGTCGGCCTGTTCGGCAGGTGAGTCGATGATCTGGAATATCCTTTCGGCACCCGCGATGGCGGCCTGTATACCGTTATAAATGCTGGCAAGTTCGTTTATCGGCCTGCCGAACTGCCGTGAGTATTGCAGGAAAGCGGCAAGACCCCCTACGTCGAACCCACGGAAAATGGCCAGCAGACCCCCGGCAATGGTTATTATTACATAATTGAGCGTACTAAGGTTCTGCATGGCGGGCATCATCATGCCGGAATAGAACTGGGCTTTCTTGGATTTTTCGTTAAGGTCGAGGTTCAGTTCCTCGAAATCGGACTCTACGTTGTCCTCCTGTCCAAAGACTTTAATAACTTTTTGTCCGCTTATCATCTCCTCGATATAGCCGTTCAGCCCTCCGAGGGCCGCCTGCTGGGCGGTAAAATAACGGCGGCTTCGCTTAACGATGAAACGGGCCACAAGGTACATGACCGGTACGGTCACCAACGAAATGGCCGTTAGCAGCGGGCTTATGACCAGCATCATTACGAACGTCCCGATCAGGGTCAGCACACTGGAGAGCATGTTGGCCAAAGAGTCGGTAAGGGCGTCCGAGATACGGTCTATATCGTTGGTATAACGGCTCATGATATTACCGTGCTGGTTGCCGTCGAAATATGCCACCGGGAGCCGTTCCATTTTTGCGAACATGGTTACCCGCATACGAAGGACTGTCCGCTGGCCTACAACATTCAATATGCGCGCCTGTATCCAGTTGGCCGCAACTCCGGCAAGATAGACCCCGGCAAGGAATATCAGCATCCGGATAAGCCCGGGAATATCTCCAGGCAGGATATAATCGTTGATTATGGGTCGAAGCATATAGGAGGAGCCGAGGCTGGCGGCGATGCTGATCACGATAAGCACGGCCACCACGGCCAGCATCCGTTTCTCATGGCCCACGAACCCGACCAGCCGCAGGAATGTCTGCCGGCCGTTCTTCGGTTTGTCGTTCAGTGCATATTTATCCCCCTTGGCCATGTCAGAATACGATTTGTTGTGAATTGTATATTTCGCGGTAAACCTGTGAGGTCTCCAGCAGCTGTTCGGGGGTGCCGTAGGCCTCGATCTCGCCGTCCTCGAGTATCAGTACCCTGTCGGCGCTCTGCATAGTGTTGATGCGTTGGGTGATGATGAGCACGGTGGTCGTTTTGAGCAACCGGGAAAGGTTCTCGCGTATTTTGAGTTCGGTTTCCGTATCTACCGCACTGGTACTGTCGTCCAGGATCAATATCTGCGGTTTGCGCAAAAGCGCCCGGGCAATACAGAGCCGTTGTTTCTGGCCTCCGGAGATATTCACACCCCCGCGTCCGAGCATCGTCTCGTAGCCGTTGGTGAAAGATTCGATAAAATCGTGGGCCTGGGCCGCTTTGGCTGCCTCGACCACTTCGTCGAACGTAGCCATCGGGTCGCCCCACCGCAGGTTGTCGATAATGGTCCCCGTAAAGAGTTCGTTCTTTTGAAGTACCACCCCTACCCTTTGGTGCAAGTAATCCAGTTCGTAATCCCTCACGTCGATACCGTCGATAAGGATAGCCCCGTGCGTGACGTCGTATAGCCGGGGGATAAGCTGGACAAGCGAGGTTTTGGAGGAACCGGTAGCCCCGGCGATAGCCACCGTCGTTCCGGGTTCCACCTCGAAATCTATATCCCGCAGGACGTCCGTCTCCCCATCCTCATACCGGAAACATACGTCCCGGAAACTGATTCGGCCTTTCTCTATGCGATAACCGGCAGTGAGGGCCGCCGGGGTGTCCGTCAGGGAAGGCTCGGTATTGAGCACCTCGGCGATCCTTTGGGAAGATGCGGACGCGCGGGCGAAGTTCATAATAACGTTCGACAGCATCATAAGGCTCATCAACACCTGCATCAGGTAGTTCACGAACGCTATTAGTTCCCCTGCCTGCAAACTGCCCGAGCTCACCTTAAGTCCTCCGAACCACAATACGGCCAGTATCGAGAAATTAAGTATCAACTGCATGACCGGCATCAGGGTGATGATGATATTAGCCGATTTGACTACGATATCCTTAAGGTCGGTACTGCTCCGGGTAAATTTATCGGTCTCGTAATCTTCCCGCACGAACGACTTTACCACCCGTATATTTATCAGGTTCTCGCGCACCACACTGTTCAGGGCATCGATCTTTTGCTGTACGATCACAAAGAACGGGAAGCCTTTGCGGAGGATAAAGTATGTGAAAAGGGCCAACAGCGGTATGGAAAATAGTAGTATAATGGCCAGCTGGGTATTGATCTTGACCACGAAAAAAATAGACATTATCAGCATCAGTGGGGCCCGAAGCATAACCCGCAAGGACATGAGGATGACCTGCTGGATGCGGGAGATATCGTTGGTAAGCCTCGTGATCAGAGAGGCCGTACTGAATCTGTCTATATCGGAAAAGGACAGTTCTTCTATCTTGCGGAAGAGTTCCCCGCGCAGGTCGGTTCCGAAGCTGATCGACATTCGGGTCGATACGAAAACGTTCGCGATGCTTACCACCAACCCGGCCAGAGCGATAAGGACCATCATCAGACCCGTGCGGTAAATGAAGCCCAGGTCTCCCTGCATTATTCCGTCGTCCACTATACGGGACATATAGTATGGCTGTATCGTCTCCGACAGTACGGCGATAAGCACGAGCAAGGGGCTTACGATAAACGACAGCCTGTATTTTTTCAGTATCGGGAGGTAGGTTCTCATCCGTTGCCAATAGTTTCATACCCGGCAGGCGGGCCGTGGTGCGATAGGGAGATTGCAAAATCCTTACCGGAATAACGGGTCTGGAATCCGTAGGCACTTGGAATAATTATTGGACCGGGCTTGACAGTCCATTTTAGAATATATATTTTTACCGCACTTTTACAATCGGGGATATGAGGACCGTCATCGTTATTTACATATGCTGCATAACTCTATACGCTTGTTCTGCCACTCGGGCCAAAACACCCGTAGACCCCTACACGGAGATATGGACGGTAGCATCGCAAACTGTCAACTGTTCCGGGGTGGCATTACAGCGGTGCCTGCTGATAAAGCCGGACGGGGCGGCGGATTGGGAACTGTTCTATTCCGGCATCAGTGGTTTCGATTATGAGCCGGGATTCGAATACGTTATCGCCGTGCATCGTGAGTATGTGGACAATCCGCCTATGGACGCTTCCTCGGTCAGGTATAAATTAATTGAGATCATATCCAAAGCGATGAAAGACTCGGACGGAATTCCCGATACGGGTCATATCCAACGGTAAAATAGAGTTATGAAAACTGTACAACGGTTCAAAGCCCATCCGTGGCACGGAATTTCACCCGGCGACCGGTTCCCGGAACTGGTGACCTGTTTTATCGAGATAGTGCAGACCGATACGGTCAAATACGAAGTGGACAAACGCTCGGGTTACCTCTCGATCGACAGGCCGCAGAAATTCTCTAATATCATTCCGGCCCTCTACGGTTTCATCCCGCAGACCTACTGCGAAGCCTCGGTAGCCGAAGTTACCAATGCGGCACTCGGACGGGACGACATAGAGGGGGACCATGACCCGCTGGATATATGCGTTTTGACGGAAAAAGATATCACCCACGGGGATATCATTGTGAAAGCCAGGCCGATCGGCGGTTTCCGGTTACTGGACCGCGGTAAGGCTGACGACAAGATAATAGCCGTACTGGAGAATGACGCCATATACAGCACCTATTCGGACATTTCGCAAATCCCGACCAAGGTCGTCGAAAGGCTCGTACATTACTTCACCACCTATAAAAACCTGCCGACCGATTCCAAACCCCGAACACAGCTTACCGAGATTTATTCCCGTGAAGCAGCCCTGGATGTAATATTGCGCTCGAGGGAGGATTACAGGCGGAATTTCCAACCCGTAGACGAATAGTTGCGGCCGGGCTACTCGAAGAGGGTCATATAGGTTTTATACGGTATCTCCCAATAAAACAGGCTATATCCAGCTACGTCTCCGGTATCTACTATCCGGATCACGTCTTTGCGTTTATTTTTAGTACGACAAACCCACAGGAAGAACATATCGCGGCGCGTACGACCCTGCTCGAGTATAGCCTCGGCAAACTCCTCGAATTCTTCGGTCTCGTAATCCAAAAGCATATTCCGTGACTGGACCATCACGGTATCGCCCACCTGGATATTCTTCATGGCCTCCACAACATCCGCATTCAAAACAGCACCGCAATAATGTGTATGGTAGTGGAACGCGAAAACGGGCACCGTACCGTAGGATCCCTGCTGGTGGCGGTGTTCCTCGGCATAAGTCCGCGAGAGGATATAACGGTTACCGTTCAGGGAGGTAAGCCTGATATTGTCGAACTCGCCGCGCCGGTATTTTTCCCAAATGCCGTTCTCCAGCTGCCAGCGGGGAATACGCCTGATCTCGACGTCCCGTGGAAAAATACCGTCCTGGGTGACAACACTTTTCTGGCCTGCAGCCGGAAGCGTTGCGGCCATCAGGAATAATGTGGCCGCCAATATGATCCGCAAATTACCCATCTCTTTTTTATTTACCGCGCAAGTTATAAAATCACCACGCATAAAAAAAGCGCCCGGTGGGCGCCTTGATCAACCACGGAAATCTTCCGGAGGATAAAGGTTCGGGTCGGGGTTATGGTCGTCCATAACATCCACGAATCCCCGTTCGACCCATTCGTCCATAGCCTCCACCTCATCCGGTAGTTTGTCGTCGAACGTACTGTCGATGCGGCAGCCGCAGTCGCTGTTGTAGAACTGCTGATCGTCATAATCGTACTGCATGATAAACCCGGTGCCCCTGTCGTCCTCGTCCGAGAAGACATCCGGGTCAGGAACATAGTCGTCGTTCCAGTATCGGTCTTCGAAATTGTCCGCCATAATATTCTTTTACGTATTACCGTTCAAAAATCAGGCTATTCTGGCGTAAAGGGACGGCGGGGTTTCCGGATTTTAAGTTAAAGTGTTATTTTAGCATCGTGAATCTTAACTGAGAGATATGAAGAAAAAATTAATTGCATTAACAGCGCTTCCGCTACTGGCGGCTACTTCCCTGTCGGCCATGACGGTGCACGTTCAGGATATCATGCCGGCGGACCATACCCGCATGGAGCTCCTTGCGGGGGAGCCGGATTATACCGTTACCCAGCGCCCGGCCAAGGACGAGAGGTATTTTTCCTCGACCGCCGTCGAACAGGAGATAGAGAGGGTCAAAGCGGTGCTTACGAACGCCAAACTGAGGTGGATGTTCGAGAATTGTTTCCCCAATACGATAGATACCACCGTACGATACCGCAAGACGGACGGCAAAGACGACACGGTAGTATATACCGGGGATATCCATGCCATGTGGCTGAGGGACTCCAGTGCCCAGGTTTGGCCGTATGTGCAGCTTGCCAACGGCGACCAGGAGCTTAAAGCCATGATCGCCGGCCTGCTCCGCAGGCAGTTTATCTGTATCAATATCGACCCGTATGCCAATGCGTTCCTCGATCCGCACGATCCTAACCCGGACCACCAGTGGATGAGCGACAATACGGATATGAAACCGGAACTGCACGAGCGCAAATGGGAGATTGATTCGCTGTGTTATCCCCTGCGCCTGGCTTATCATTATTGGAAAACCACCGGTGATTCTTCCGTATTCGACGACCTGTGGCTGGAAGCCATGGAGAACATCCTGGCTACGTTCCGGGACCAGCAGAAAAAAGAGAACCGGGGTAAATACTCTTTCACCCGCGTGACCGACCGCCAGCTGGATACGATGTGTAACGACGGGTTGGGCAACCCGGTTAACCCCGTGGGCCTGATATGCTCCGCATTCCGTCCCTCGGACGATGCCACAACGTTCCAGTTCCTTGTACCGTCGAATTTCTTCGCAGTGACCTCTTTACGCAAAGCAGCCGAGATACTCACCACGGTAAATAACCGTATGGACCTTGTAGCAGAATGCACCGCTTTGGCGGACGAAGTGGAAAAAGCGCTGTATGAATACGCTATCGTGGACCACCCCAAATACGGCAAAATCCTGGCATTCGAAGTGGATGGCTACGGCAACCACTTCCTGATGGACGACGCCAACGTACCGAGCCTGCTGGCCCTTGCCTACCTCGGTGATCTGGATGTGAAGGACCCGCTTTATCAGAACACCCGCAATTTCGTATGGAGCCTCGACAATCCGTACTTCTTCAAAGGCACCGCCGGCGAGGGTATCGGCGGCCCGCACATCGGGATGGACATGGTTTGGCCAATGAGTATCATGATGAAAGCGTTTACCAGTACGGACGACCAGGAGATCAAGCAATGCATAGAAATGCTTATGGCTACCGACGCAGATACGGGCTTCATGCACGAATCTTTCCACAAGGACAACCCGTATAATTTCACGCGTGAATGGTTCGCATGGCAGAACACCCTGTTCGGGGAGCTTATCCTCAAATTGGTTAACGAGGGTAAGACGGACCTGCTGAACTCTATTCAATAATACCGTACCGGGCCATACGGCCCGTGGATATATCAACAAACATTTTTCTGGGAACCGGGAGCGACGTCAACACGTCTTCTTCCGGTTCCCAGAAATTTTAAATAACGACAGGAGCAGAGAGATATGGGGAGGGCGTACGCAGATTTGCCGCTGCATTACGGCAAAGTGCCGCAATGGCTGGCCGAGAGGATGAGCAGGCTCGGGGTAGCGATCACGGAAGCGGTGGTAACGGAATACGGGCGGGCGGAATTCCTTCGCAGGATGGGCGACCCGCATTGGTTCCAGGCCCTTGGTTGTGTCATGGGGATGGACTGGCACTCTTCCGGCATAACCACCTCTGTGATGGGAGCATTGAAGCGGTCGGTAAACGAGCGGTCGTCCGAGCTCGGGATTTACCTGTGCGGCGGCCGGGGAAAGTATTCCCTGCGCACCCCGGACGAATTGCGGCAGATAGCCATGCGTACCGGCCTGGACGGGGCCAGCCTTGTACGCTGCAGTAAGCTGGCTGCAAAGGTGGACAATACGGCCGTACAGGACGGCTACCAGCTATACCTACATTCTTTCATCCTCACCGCCGACGGCCATTGGGCCGTAATACAGCAGGGGATGAACAGCGCCACCCGGATGGCCCGGCGCTACCACTGGGTCTCGGAAAACGTGGGCTCGTTCGTTAACGAACCACATGCTTCGGTGTGCGGCAAGAACCACGGCGAGATCCTCAACCTCACGGACGGCAGTGCCGACAGCACCCGCAGTTCCTTCGTAAGCCTTACCAGGGAAAACCCGGATAAAATGCTCCGGGAAGCCGCCCTGATACTTCCCTCACACCATGAAGTACGTAAAACGGACGTAAATATGAAACGGCTCGGGGCCGCCCTGGTGCTGGCCCATGAGCATAACGTCAAGGATTTCGAGTCCCTGTTGCTTCTCGAGGGGGTCGGCCCCCGTACAGTGCAGGCGTTGACCCTTGTCAGCGAGGTGATCCACGGTACCCCGTCCCGCTTCCGCGACCCGGCACGGTTCGCCTTTGCCCTCGGGGGTAAGGACGGGCATCCGTTCCCGGTGCCGACCAAGGTATACGACAAGACCATAAACGTTCTGGAAACCTCCCTGAGGCAGGCCAAAATCGGGAACAAGGATAAAGCGGACTCTCTCAAACGGCTACACAAGATGGCCCTCAGGATAGAAAAAGGCTTCTTCCCGGATGATTTTTTCGATGCACATATTGCCAAGGAGAGGGCCGAATCATATAAGCACGGCGGGCGTACCGTTTTCGGTAAGGCCAAAAAACCGGAGACCCGGCCCGATTCCGTCCAGCTATCGTTGTGGAAATAAGGCGGGTGCCTTTTAGTTTTATTTACCCGACCTTTATTTTGATTCTACCCGGCTTTTTGTTTGGCCTGCGTTTTGATAGTTATTATCTACAGGAACAGTATGCAATCTTGCACCTGTCCCGTAATGTATTTAATAATTAAAAAAAACTGTTATGAAAAACGAAAAATCATCAGGCAGGGGCTCAAACGCCGAGCATGAAAAACGCGACTCACAGGGACGTTTCGAATCGTCTAACGACAACAGGGGTGGCTCACACTCTCATTCTTCGAACTCTTCGAGCCACAGCGGCCAGAAAAGGGACAGCGAAGGTCGTTTCGAATCCAACCGTGGACGCAAAAGCGAAAAATAAACCCATCTTCGGGTAAGTCAAACGCCTGCAGCATAGCTGCAGGTGTTTTCTTTTTCTGTCCGGCCCCATAATGACCGGCCCGGATGTCAGACGATCGAGACCTCGATACCGGCGTCGGTGAACAGGTGGTAGGTCCTCTCGTTAATATTACTGTCTGTAATCACCTGGTTAACAAGGCCTATATCGCATATTTTGCTGAAACCCTTGCGGCTGAATTTGCTCGAATCCGCAAGCACTATCACTTTTTCCACCGAATTTATCATAACCCGGTTAAGACTGGCTTCCAGCAGGTTTGTAGTGGTAAGGCCATATTCCAGGTCGATCCCGTCCACCCCGATAAATAATTTACTGCATGTGAAATTTGCCAACATCTGTTCGGCGAACGGGCCCACAGCAGAAACGGAACTGTTACGGAGCGGCCCCCCGAGCTGAATAACGTCGATATTGTCATGCTTGGCCAGGATCATGGCCACGCTCAGGGCCGATGTGATAGCCGTCAGGCGTTGTTCCCCGTTAATTTCCCGTGCAAAGGCCATCATCGTTGTTCCCGAGGCGATAAGAATCGTATCGTCCGGCATTACCGATTTAGCGGCATAGGCACCTATCGCGCGTTTCTGCTCGGCGTTCTGCTTCTCCTTTTCGTTGATATGCCGGTCGTTGGTATAAGGATTTATCAGGATCGCCGAACCGTGGGAACGGTAGAGCATATTTTTCTTCTCGAGACTATTAAGGTCCTTTCGGATAGTGACGTCCGAGACCTTTAGCTGCTCGGCCAGCACCGTCACCGGAACGGAACCCATCTCTCGAAGCATGGTCATTATCCTCTCCTGTCTTTCGGCAAGCGAAAGTGCCGAACCGCTATCTGGATTTTTCATCAAAGTTCTGATTAAGGTGTACTTAAAACCAGGCCAAAAACCGGCCTTTGTTCCCAAACAAATTTAAAATAATATGGAAACAAATCAAAAAAATTAACCTAAACCTTTCGTAAAACAAAAACCTCGCATCAAAATATTTTGATATAAAAGCATAAAAGTTTCGAATCACAACTAAAATAATTATCTTTGAATCATAAACAATAAACTTCTAAAAGGGAAATGAAAAGGGATTCGATTCTGAACACCATAAAGGACCAGGACGTAATATGGGATGTTGCCGTTATAGGAGGAGGAGCCACGGGGCTCGGTATAGCGGTGGATGCGGCTACGAGGGGTTACTCTGTGGCGCTGTTCGAACAGGACGATTTCGCCAAATCCACCTCGAGCCGCAGTACCAAACTGGTACACGGCGGGGTAAGGTACCTCCAAAAAGGCGACGTACCGCTGGTACGGGAAGCCCTGCATGAGCGGGGCCGCCTGCGGCGCAACGCGCCTCACCTTGTTAAAGACCAGTCGTTCGTGATATCGAATTACTCGCTGTTCGACAATTTCCTTTATACATGCGGGCTGACATTCTACGATATGCTATCCTGGGGCGGGTTGAGCCTCGGCCGGTCTTATTACATCAATAAGAAAAAAGTGTCTGAACTGCTTCCGGGCATAAAAAAACAGGGGCCCAAAGGCGGGGTGATCTACCATGACGGCCAGTTCGACGACTCCCGGCTGGCTATCAACCTGGCCCAGACGTGTGTCGAGAACGGCGGCTGCCCGGTGAACCATACGACCGTAACCGGCATACTGCATGACGCGAACAGTAACGTGTCCGGGGTGACGGTACGGGACAATATCGGCGGGGAAGAGTTCGTCGTCAACGCCCGGTGCGTGATCAATGCCGCCGGCGTGTTCGTGGACGACATAATGACCATGGACTCCCCGGCTCACGATAAGATGGTCACTCCCAGCCAGGGAATACACCTCGTACTGGATATGAAATTCCTACAGAGCGACTATGCTATTATGATACCCAAAACTTCGGACGGCCGTGTGCTTTTCGCCGTACCGTGGCACGATAAGGTAGTTGTGGGCACGACCGATATAGTTCGGGAAAAACCCGAGATCGAACCCAAACCGCTGGACGAGGAGATAGACTTCATATTAAATACGGCGGGTCTGTATATGGACCCGAAACCCACACGGGCCGATATTCTCTCGGTATTCGCAGGCCAGCGGCCCCTCGCCGCACCCAAGAACGGAGGCAAGAATACCAAGGAGATTTCCCGCTCCCATAAGATAATCGTGTCCGGCCATAAACTTATAACGATCACGGGCGGTAAATGGACCACCTATCGCCGTATGGCAGAAGATACCCTCGATAAAGCTATCTCGCTGGGATTGTTACCCAAACGGAAATGCGCTACCAGAACACTCCGGATCCACGGCTACAAACCCAACCCGGACCTTACGGACCATATGTATATTTACGGCAGCGACGCCGGTGCCGTGCGCGAACTTATCGCGTCGGACCCCCGCTATTCTCAACCAATCCACCCGGATTATCCGCATACGGCCGGTGAGGTGGCGTGGGCCGTGCGCCACGAGATGGCCATGACGGTCGAAGATATCCTCGCCCGGCGGGTCAGGTTACTGTTCATGGATGCAAGGGCGGCAATCGAGGCGGCGCCGGCCGTTGCCCGTATCGTGGCCCGGGAGCGGGGTTTGGACAGCCGGTGGGAAAAAGAGCAGGTGGAAAGCTTCACCGCCCTCACAACTAATTACCTGATAGACAAGGGAGTTCAGGAAACTACATAAAAAGACACGGCTAAACGTAACGAGACGACCCCTGCCGTTAATATGGGATTAGCATAAAGATATTATCTTAGGCCCGAACGAAGAAAACAAATACTCGGCTTTAAGATTATCCTGCTTACTTACAATCAGATTCTCGGCTATGACCTGGAAAAGAAAATGTTCGATACAGGGGATTAACACCCCCTCCCCATCCGAAATAGCCGGGCCGGTAAAGGAGAAAGGAACCTTTCCGGCCCGTCTTGCAAGGTTATTGCATTCCCATCGAACGAATTATTAAAGCAACGGACGGTTCTACCCGACGGGGAGAACTCAGATCGCCGTTTGAAAGATCGACCATGGGAAGTGAGAAATTGCCGAGGGACAAAGCTCAATATCATTTGTTTTCGGACAGCTACCGGTATTACGGCCGCTACCGGCAACCGACCGAAATCAGCGTCATACGATATAACCGGGAGAAGATCGAGAAAGAGGAGGTATATACCGGAACGGAAGACTTCGGGCGGTTGGCAAAGGAGGGCTATATTAACTGGATACACGTGTCGGGATTGGCCGACAGTGCCGTTATAACACGGCTGATAGAAACCATGGGATTCCCGCCCGTGGACTGCAAACCGGTGCTTACCCCCCTGCATGCGGCCAAGATCGACCTGTCGAACGACCGGCTTATAATAATAATGCGTGCCTGTTATTTCGAAAAAAAGCGGGACGTATCTTCCGAACATATAGCAGTATTGTCCCGGGACAATTTCGTAATCACGTTCCGTGAGAAGCGGGAAAAGGACCTCTTTGTCCCCGTGGAAAATTCAATCGTAAAAGATGTGATGGGGATACGGTCTTCGAATACCACCATGCTGGTTTCTTTCCTGATGAACGCAGTTTTCTCGGTTACCATCGAGACAGCCCTGAAAGTAGAGGATATGCTGGAAAAACTCGACGACGAACTTTTAGAAACCCTCAAAAATGACAATGCCGGCCGTAAGATACAACAGTGCCGCCACGCAACGCTCATTCTCCATAAGAACAATACCCCGCTGCACAGGGAGTTCACCAACTTTGCGCAAAGCGATGCCGTGGTAAGCGACGAGTCGATGATGCAGATCGTGGATGAACTCTCCAACCAGTTGGACCTTATCATACTGACGGCCGTCAATTGCAGCGATATGCTAACCTCCATGCGCGACATGTATGCCGCGAACAACGAATTCCGTACGAACGCCATAATGAAAAGGCTTACGATCGTCTCAACTCTTTTCATCCCGATCACGTTCCTTGTAGGCTTATGGGGCATGAACTTTAAATATATGCCCGAACTGGACCTGGAATTCGGCTACCCGCTGGCCCTTATAGCGCTGTTCCTTACCGGGGTATGGACCTGGGAATTTATGAAGCGCAACAAATGGTTCTAAAGGGTTTCCCACCGTGGGCAAAAAAAAATTCCTCAAAAAAACTAAATATTTAGTTTGTAAACTAATTTTTTAGTTTTACATTTGCCTGTAGACATGATTCCAGATATGAAAAACACGGCAAACGACAAGGAACTTACCCGGGCGGAATTACAGGTCATGCAGATTCTTTGGGACCTGGAACGGGGATTCGTGAACGACATAATCGACAGGATGGAAAGCCCGAAACCGGCTTACAACACCGTCTCGACCATCGTGCGGATCCTCGAAAAAAAGGGGTTCGTCTCCCATGAATCTTTCGGCAAGAGCCACCGGTACTACCCCCTGATCAGCCGGAGCGATTATACGGATAAATATATGAATTCGGTACTCAGCAATTTCTTCGACAACTCACTGCCCAGTATGGTTTCCTTTTTCAGCCGGAGGGAAAAACTGTCCGTCAGGGAGATAGACGATATTATACGGATACTGCAGGAAGGGAAAATGCGCAACAATTAATACCGGATAGTTATGTTAACATACTTCACATACGCATTACAGGCGGTAATTTGCACCGGGCTCGTTTATTTTTTCTATAAACTCGTGCTTGAGGGGAAAACGGGCTACCTGCTTTGCAGGAGCTATCTGATCGGCGGCACCATGCTCGCCTCGGCAATACCGCTGTTGGAATTCAAGATATTTCCCGGGGCTGTCGTCGAGGTACCGGTTTTCACCGCGACCACTGAATCCTATATGGTTATCGACGCCGTAGAGCAACAGGTTGCCGCCCTCAACCCCATGGACTTAATGCCGTACTTTTATCTTGTTCCCGTACTGTTCTTTATCGCCAGAATTATTATGCAGGTCATTCGCATCGGGAAATATACACGCGGGACCCGAGTGTCCCGGTATGGCCGCCTGAAAATTCACGAAAGCGGAAAGATAGCCACCCCGTTCACCTTTATGCACCGTATCTTTATCCCGACCGGACTCCCGGAACAGGAAAAAGAACAGATATTACTCCATGAGGCGACCCACGCTTCGAATAACCACAGCGTGGAACTTCTCCTGATGGAAGTGATCAAGGCGGTGTTATGGTTCAACCCGTTCGTATGGATCATGCGCAGGACCCTCGAACAGGTACACGAATACCAGGCCGATGACCAGGTCATCCGCCAGGGCCATAACATCACCAATTACCAAAACCTTCTTTTCAGGCAACTGCTCGGTTATAATCCGGAAATTTCCAGCGGACTTGCCTCCAAAACCCAAAAACGACTGATCATGATGGAAAAACCGAAACCGGTCCGGGGAATGACCCTGCGGGCCATATCTATCCTGCCGCTTCTGGCGGGAATGCTCCTGCTTTTCAGCTTCACTGAGAAAGACGCAGTATATATCTTTACCGACGAGTCGGTGTCCGTACAGGATAATACGGGTGGGCTTTACTATTTTATCGACAAGAAAGAAGTTACCCGACAGGATGTCGAGAAGCTCGACCCTGAGCTAATAGAAAAAATTGACATGACCTCGGACAGCGAGATCATGGAAGAATACGGGAAAGATGAAACCGCAAGCGGCCTTATATTGGTAACAACACGAAGTACTCCACAGTCCGGCAGCAGTTTTTTAAACGATTTGCCGGATTCGGACGACCTTATCATTATCCTTGACGGCAAAGAGATAACAAAAGAGGAATTTGTCAAACTGGACCCGGCTGTTATCGAAAATATCTCGATACTGAATGAAAAATCGGCCCAGGAGATTTACGGACGGAACCATGCCGTTATTGTCAATACCACGCAGGCGGACCCATCTGAAAAAATTCATGTCGTCGGTTATGCTAAGCGAAAAGAGAATAGCGAAGAAAAGAGTAACAATGCCGTTCGTCAGCAAAAAATTGAAGTGTCGACCAAAACCGTTCTGGACGTGAATTGTGGAATTGAACCGGTTATTGTAGTCGATGGTAACCGGATCGATGTAGATAATGATATTCAGAAGCTAATAAATACACTTAACGAAGCCGATAAGATAGAATCGATCACGGTATTGAAAGGGGAGGCCGCACAGGAGGCTTTCGATTCCTTTCAGGATGTGATCGTTATCGAAACCAAAGTGGGCGGTGAAGCGACTGAGGAAGAAACCGGTTCTGCAGAACTGCGTATAAAAGTTAAAACAGATAACGGACAGGAGGCAAAAAAAGTTTACGAAGGCTTTCTTATCACGGAAAAACAACCGGCTGAAGACGAGCCGTTCATCACTGTCGAGCAGATGCCCAAATTCCAGAACGGGGGGCTTCCCGAGTTCGTCGATTGGCTGCATAAAGAACTAAATGCCGATAGGGATAAGTTTCTTGCGGACGGGAAACTCTCGGTCTCTTTCGTAATCGAAAAAGACGGCAGTTTAAATGACATAAAGATCTCTGCCACCCAGCCTAAAGAAGCCATCGATGCAGTTATGCAGGCACTGGAAAGATCACCTGCTTGGACACCGGGTAAACAGACGGGAGAAACCGTAAGGGTAAGGTTCACAATACCGGTGGAAATCTAAGTATATTAGAATTCCGTTAGAATTATCGCGGGTAATTCGGATTTAAAGGCTTGGATCGCTATTTTTGATCTCTGCAGGAGTTTCTTTGCCTGTAATGTCAAAATAACGGTCCAAGTTTATGTTTGATATACTGGTAATCGAGGACGAAAGCCGGGTGGCGGAGACTATCGTACGGGGTCTGGGGGAGTTCGGACACCGGGCAGTATCTGCCGCGAGCGCGGAAGAGGGCCTTTCGATACTCGAAACTACGGGTTTCGATATCGTGATATGCGACGTGATGCTCCCGGGTATGAACGGCTTTGAAGCCATAGCCGGGATCCGTAAAAGGCACGGCGATATTCCCGTGATAATGCTTACCGCACTCGGCGCTACGGACGACAAACTGGAAGGATTCGACGCGGGGGCGGACGATTATATGGTCAAACCGTTCGACATACGCGAGCTGAACGTGCGGGTGGGATTGCTGATGAAACGAAGCGAGAATCCTGCAATGACCAAAAAAGAGGAAGTTTCTTACCACGCCATCCATATCGACCTGCGTACCAATTCCGTTACCCGGAACGGCCAGCAGTTACGGCTGACACCAAAGGAATTCAACCTGCTCCTGTATATGGTCCGCAACCCGGAGAGGATACTGCCCCGGTCGGAGATCGCCGAGAAAGTATGGGGTACGACGTTCGATACGGGAACCAATTTTATAGACGTTTATATAAACTATCTCCGGAAAAAGGTAGACCGGGACTTCGGCACCAAACTTATCCATACCAAACCCGGCGTTGGGTTTATCCTCTCGAGCAAATATGAAAATAAGGAATAAGATCGCGCTCTGGTCAACATTGGTCACTACGGCGATCTTCGCCCTGGTGGTCATCATGGTCACGGTCTTTTCGTCCGCTAACCGGGAGAGGCATTTTTATAAGACCCTCTATGACGAGGCGGTGACCAAGGCAGACCTCTACTTCAGCGGTAAAGTCGATGCGGAGACCATGCACGAGATCTACCGTAATAACCGGGAGACCATCGACGAGGTGGAAGTGGCCATATATGACTACGGAAACGATCTGATCTACCATGACGATTCGGAAATCGACATCGTAAAGGAGACCCCGCAAATGTTGTCGGATATCCGCGAGAGGGGGATAATGGAGTTTTACGAGGGACAGCATCAGGTAATCGGGCTTGTATACCAACACGGGGGCGAAAGCTATATTGTTACCGCGGCCGCCTATGACGGTTACGGACTGGCATATCTGCGTTCCATACGCATATTCCTGTTGTCGGTATTCCTCTTGGCTTTGGTCCTGTTATACCTGGCCGGGTATTACATAGCCGGCAAAGCCCTGTTGCCGGTAAAAGACATCGTTGCCGAGGCCGAGTCGATAACCGGGAACAAGCTCGGCAGGCGGCTGACGGTCGACAATCCCCGGGACGAACTCGGCGAACTGGCTGGAGCTTTCAACGACATGCTGGACCGGCTCGAACGGTCGTTCGATGCCCAAAGCAATTTCCTTACTAATATTTCCCACGAACTTCGAACCCCGCTATCAGCCCTGCGTGCGGAGCTCGAGATAGCCCTGCTAAAGCAGCGACAACCTGCCGAGTATGAACAATACATCGGTCGGGCATTGCAGGATGCCCATAATATCGAGAAACTATCGGCCGGGCTTCTGGACCTGGCGCGGGCCGGGAGCGATTCTTCTCGGATTTCGATGAGGGAAGTGCGGGTAGACGAGGCTTTACTGGATGCCCGTAATATGATTATTCGGGCCAATAAGGATTACGGGGTGGAGATCGTTTTCAGCCAGGACAGCGGGGAGGAGAACTGGATCACGGTGCGTGGGAATGCCTACCTGATTAGCACGGCATTCGTGAACCTGATCGAAAACAACTGCAAATATTCCCCAGACCATCAAAGTTGTGTAACACTGTCTCATGACGGCATTTATGCCAGCATACGGTTTTGCGACAACGGCCCCGGTATTCCCCGGGAGGAGCAACCCCGGATCTTCGATGCATTCTACCGAGGAGCCTCCGGCGGAGTGGCCAAAGGCCACGGCATAGGCCTAACGCTTGCCAAGACGATAATCGAACTACACGGGGGCAAACTCTCCGTGACTTCGCAGGAGGGACTGGGTACGGTTTTCAATGTCATGCTACCACATGTATAACACGCTATGGATAAGATAAAAGAGATAATAGAGTGGATGGGAACCCGCCGCAACGTGAACAACATCGAGGGGATGAAGCGCTTCGGGATCAACAGCGAAAACGCATTCGGCATACCAACACCGGACCTCGCGGCGATGGCCCGGGAGATCGGCCGGGACCAGGCCCTTGCGTTGGACCTTTGGGATACAGGGTTCCACGAAGCCCGTATAATGGCGGCTATGGTCGCCGTGCCGGAGCGGTTCACTCCCGGGATGATGGACAGCTGGTGCGAAGAGTTCGATTCGTGGGACGTTTGCGACCAGGTGTGTATGAAAGTTTTCCGTTATTCCCCCCATGCCCGGGATAAGATAGCTGAATGGGCGGTACGGGAGGAAGAATTTGTCCGCCGGGCCGCTTTCGCGCTAATTGCGACCCTTTCGGTAAGTGACAAGAGTTCCCCGGACGAGTTATTCGAGCCCTACTTCGAATTTATCGTCGAAGCCTCTACCGACGAGCGGAATTTCGTCAAAAAGGCAGTCAACTGGGCGCTTCGGCAGTTGGGCAAAAGGAACCAGGAAATGTGGTACAAAGCAATCGGGGTGGCGGAAGAGTTAATGCTATCCCGGAATAAAACCGCAAGGTGGATCGGCACAGATGCTACCCGGGACCTTACCGGTGAACGGGCGCTCAAGAGGGCCGGGTTCCGTTGATTTGGGATTAAACCTTAACCATTTGACATTCATTTAAAGAAAGCATTGCCGGAATACCAAGCAAATTCGTAAATTTGTAACATCGAGTTACAACTTTATGGAAAAAGGACTGCTTAAGTGTTCGCTTTTTGCCGGGATCGACAGCCTACGCCTGGCCGCAATTTTTAACGGTTACGGGTTCCGCAGCCTGTCCTATCCGGCCGGGGAGATATTTGCCATCAAAGGTGCCAAATACTCGTCGCTGATGATAGCCGTAAAGGGGAACGTCCGGGCGGAAACTACCGACCGGCAGGACAACACCCTTAAGATCGAACGCATCTCGGCACCGGCCGTTATTACCCCGTCCCTGCTTTATTCCGAGAACAACGTCCTGCCTTTCAACCTTATGGCCCGCACTCCTGCGACCGTCGTGCATATTCCCCGGGAGAATTTTACGGATCTGCTGGCCGCCGAGCGGCAGGTACTCGAGAATTTCCTGTCGATGATAAGCTCCCCGAACCGACTGGCCAGCGACAATGTTTCCTATCTGGCATTCAAGACCATAAAGGGTAAGTTCGCCAATTACCTGCTGGATATGGCTGACAAGAACGGGAGCAATACTTTCGTGAACCCGCTTACCCAGGAGCAGATGGCCGAGATGTTCGGAGTGACCCGGCCCGCCCTCGCCCGGGCTATAGGGGAGATGGCCGCCGAAGGGACGATATACGTCAAAGGCAAACGCATTGAGATACTGTTCGTGGATAAGCTCGGGCAATACGCCAAGAACTGAAAGGGGCCGATCGGGCGACAGCCGGCGGCACCGGTTCCAATTTATACAACTTTTTCTACGGTTTTTTCCCTAATTTTACCTCATGTTAGACTTTGCGGCATTAGATTTCGAGACGGCCAACAGCCGCCGTGCCAGTGTTTGCAGTGTCGGGATCGTAGTCGTATGGGACGGACGGATAACCGAAACCATCTACCGGCTTATCCGGCCCCGGCCTAATTATTACAGCTACTTCAATACGGCCATCCATAAACTAACAGCCCGGGATACCGATCAAGAACCTGATTTCAGCCAGGTGTGGAGTGAAATTGCTTGCCGTATCACCGGAATGCCGCTGGTAGCCCATAACAGCCCGTTCGATGAGGGCTGCCTGCGTGCGGCTTTCGAGATTTACGGAATGACCTATCCCGGTTACCGGTTCCACTGTACTTGCCGTGCCTCCCGACGGGCCTTTCCTTACCTGCCCAACCATAAACTCAAAACGGTTGCCCTGCACTGCGGGTACGACCTTACAAACCATCACCACGCCCTTGCGGATGCGGAGGCTTGTGCGACCATCGCCCTTAAAATAGGAAGTTACCTTTAGGCCGACACGCCCTATGACCCGGCCTCGGCAAAGAATTTCCAGAGGTTATCGTCCGTCGGCACCGGGGCAGTAACCTGCACCGGCTCCTGCTTAACGGGATGTATGAAACTGATCTGTCGGGAATGCAGCGAGATGCCGCCGCCGGTCATGGATCGCTTGGCACCGTATTTCAAATCGCCCCTGATCGGCGAACCAACTTTGGATAGCTGGGCCCTTATCTGGTGATGGCGGCCGGTTTTAAGATCGATCTCCAGCAGATGGTAATTGGCGCTGGAGGCGACGTGGCGGTAATCCAATACGGCTTCCTTACTTCCGGACTGCGGCTTGGAGAACGCTTTGGACCTGTTGGTCTTCGAATCCTTGACTATATGATGCGTCAGGGTCCCCTCCGCCGGCTCGGGCAACTCCTCGACAATGGCCCAATAGGTCTTGCCGACCTGCCGGTCCTTTATCATCTGGTTGAGCCGCGTAAGGGCTTTACTGGTTTTTGCAAAAAGGACCGCGCCGCTCACCGGGCGGTCTATCCGGTGGACCACCCCGAGGAAAACGTCCCCCGGTTTGGAATCGCGTTTTTTAATGAACCGCTTTATCTCGTCCTCCAAAGCGGTATTTCCTTCCGGGTCAGCCTGCACGAGGTCCCCTACCCGTTTGTTTACCACCAGCAGATGGTTGTCCTCAAACAGTATGTCGTTCTTTGTAAACATTCGTCGGGTATTATAACCTGAAAGTGAAAGGCAGGAGTTTTGTGGCTGTATCCAACACCGTAGCCGTGTCACGGCCCGTCATTATTACCCGGATAGGACTGCCCTGCCGGTTCTCGGAATCGTTTATTACCTGTCGGCATATCCCGCAAGGGTAACACTCGTTGTCGTCAGGCACGGAGGCTATCGCGATAGCTTCGATCGGGTCGTCCTTATAATGGGCCTGGTGATGGAACAACATGCTGCGCTCGGCGCAAACCCCGGCCGGGAACACCTCGCTCTCCTGGTTACTACCGGTAATCACTTTACCGCTTTGCAGCCTTGCGGCCGCCCCGACACGGTAATTGGAATACGGAGCATAGGCGCTCTCGCAGGCCTTTTTCGCCGCACGGGCCAACTCCCTGTCCGCTTCGGGAAGCGAGGAGAGGGTGTCGTATTTTTCGTAACCGAAACTGTATTGCCGTTCCATATTCATTTTATTTATTGCCCGTTGTCCGGTGGCTTCACCGCCCTGACCATATGCCTTTTACCCGGCGCTCCGGGAAGCCTTTTCACCTCCAGGCCCACCGACCTCAACGCCCTTTTCACTTCCCCCTTGGCGCAATATGTAACCAGTGCCGTACCCGGGACCATCGCCTGCGCTATCCGGGCAAATAACTCCCCGGTCCATAAACCGGGAACCGTGTCCGGGGCGAACATGTCGAAGTAGACTACGTCAAATTTAACATCAAATACCGTTTCAGCCAAATCCCCGTGAATCTTGACCAGTTTAAAACCCTCCGTAACCTCTGTTTCTCTTCCCCACTCCGTCGAATGTATCGAGCGGAAAATCCTGTCGGAGGGGAACTGCGGCACTTGGAGCAGGCTGGGATCCACCGGAAACTTTTCGACAGCAAAATACCGGACCATCTTTCCATTCTCGGCCGCATATTTAGCCGTAAGCCAGGCATTGATACCGCTGCCGAACCCGGCTTCGAAGATCGATATTACATCTTTTCCACATAATGCCAGGCCGTTGCGGATAAAAACATGTTCCGACTCGCTGACCGCGCCGTTAACGGAATGATAAGTATCGCCGGACCGGGGACAGACCAGCGTCGGACTGCCGTCGCCGGTGATCCGGATATGCGGCCGGATGTATTCCATTTATCAGAGCAGTGCGAATTTTACCGAAACCGAATAGCTCAGTTTAATATTGCGGAAGTCCAGCGCTGCCGCTCCCGCACCTGTGTCGTAAGAGTCGGCTTCCATCATCAGGTCAGCCTTATAGTTACTCCGGGTATTGATTACCTGGTTATTGTAATCCACGACATATACCGCTTTACCTATTTCCTGCCCGAGCGCCCCGGCCATATCCGACGCCACTTGCTGTGCGTTCTTTACCGCCTCGATACGTATTTCGGCCGTTATCTCGCGGATACGGCTGTGGTTCAGGGCCGTGATCGTTATATTGGAAATTCCGATAGATCCGAGTCTCTGGTAAACGTTTCCCAGCATTTCGGCGCTGGATACCTTTAACTGGTAGATTGCAGTAGTACGGGTCGTATTTTTCCCGAATATTTTTTCATGCAGGGAACTGCTCATATTCCCGACTTTAAGGTTATTTTCCACGTCTACCCCGATGTTGCGCAGGGCCGTGATCATATCCTGCTCCATCTTATCCACGCTCACCTTGCCCTTGGTATCGTTCTCGCTTATGACGATGCGGACGAATATCTCATCGGGCAGTATCTCCCTCTCGGCCGTGCCTGTAACCTGTATGGTGTTCTCGTAAGCCGGCTCTACCGGAATCAAAGCCTGGGAACGGGCCGGAAAGATCGCCGCCATCACAGCCACTAACAATACGGACATTTTCATAACTTTCATTTTTTAATAAGTTTCACTACGTTTTCAACGTGGTGGGTTTGCGGGAACATATCTACGGGCTGGACATCCGTTATTGTATATTGGGCCGCAAACAGTGCCAGGTCCCGGGCCTGGGTAGCCGGATTACAGCTCACGTAAACTATCCGCCCTGGCGAGGCCGCAAGAATCGTACGGGCCACATCCTCATGGATGCCGGCCCGTGGCGGGTCGAGTATAACCACGTCGGGCCTGCCGTGCGAAGAGACGAACCGCTCGTCGAGGATATCTTTCATATCGCCCGCAAAGAACTCCGTATTGCCTATGCCGTTCAACCGTGAATTTTCCCTGGCGTCTTCGATAGCCTCGGGTACATATTCTATGCCGACCACCCGCGAGCTGTTCCCGGCCACGAAGTTTGCTATCGTACCGGTTCCGGTATAAAGGTCGTAAACAACTTCGCTGCCGGTCAGCGCCGCGAACTCACGGGTCACGCAGTAAAGTTTATATGCCTGCCGTGCATTGGTCTGGTAAAACGATTTAGGCCCAATCTTGAACTTAAGCCCCTCCATCTGCTCGAAGATATGGTCACGGCCGCTGAACAGCCGCACTTCCAAGTCCCCGATCGAATCGTTGAGCTTCCCGTTCACCACGTACATTAAAGATGTAACGGCGGGGAAGTTCGTTGCAAGGTCCCCGAGAAGCGGCTCGATTATATCCGGTCGGTCATGGGCGAAGACTACGATAACCATAACCTCTCCCGTTGACGAAGTGCGGATTATTACGTTACGCATAAGGCCCTGGTGGCTCCGCTGGTCGTAAAATTCCAGTCCACGGGCAACGGCTTGTTCCTTGAGCCATAACCGGATACCGTTCGACGGGTCCGGCTGGAGCCAGCACTTGTGAATGTCCAGCACCTTGTCGAACATTCCGGGAATATGGAAACCGAGCGCGCCCCGGTGTTCCGGCTCGAGACCCTCCCGTATTTCTTCAACGGTGAACCACCGTTTGGCACAGAACGTATATTCCAGCTTGTTTCGGTAGAAATACTCCTCGTTGGACCCAATGGCTGGACGGGGTTCGGGAATATCCAGCCCGCCGATACGTCGCAGTTGGTCCGACACCTGTGCGGTCTTGAACCGCAGTTGTTCTACATAGGGGATATTCTGCCACTTACATCCCCCGCATACCCCGAAATGCTTGCATACCGGCTCTGTTCGCATCGGCGACGGTTTCTTCAGGGCTACTATCCGGCCCTCCATATATCGCCTGCGCTTTTTCACGATCCGCAGATCGACAACGTCCCCCGGAACCCCGTAAGGAACGAAAACCACCATTTCTCCGTACTTTGCCAGGGCTTTACCCTCGGCCGCTACGGCCGTTATCTCGATGTCCTCCAGCACCGGGAAGTCTTTTTTTCTTGCCATGCAAACGATTTATAAGGCCAAAGATAATACATCCGGTTTATCCGTTGCGGAACTGTTTCGACGGTTCACGGTATTTTTTGAACAAAATCGGCAAGAAATGTTTAAGAATCTATCGGGAAACAAAAAACCCCGGTCAAAGTATTGCAAATTCCGGGAAAAATATTTAATTTAGAATAGGGTACCGCCCAGAAGAGAAATATTCCGGAATAGCAAACGCACGGGCAGGCATTCTTAAGGGAGTTTGCATTACACCTATTATTTAAATTTCCCCCGGCAGGCGGGCGGAGAGGGCTGTTCGCAGTCCCGGCCGCACCGACGGGTAATAAAATCCACTATTATGGGAGGTATAGATTTTGCTATGTACATCAGTCCGGAACCCACGGCGACATCCAACGGCAGGCCGGCGAAAATAATCCACAGGGCTTCGTCCCGTGGCCATATAAATGAGGGATGGCTGCAGTCCTACCATACTTTCAGCCATTCGGACCATTACGATCCCGGCCAGGTCAGCTTCGGCACCCTGAGAATCCTCAACGAGGAGACCGTAGCACCGGGAGCGGGGTTTACCGCCCTACGGAACCGGAACATGGAGATAGTGCATATCCCGCTGGAAGGGTCGCTCGAATATTCGGATGCGCTGGGGAATTCGGCCGTTATCGGAGAGGGTGAGATACAGGTCCTGAGCGCCGGAACGGGCATCAGCCACCGGGAATTCAACGCCCGGCGTAACCATGTCCTCAAATTCCTGCAGATCTGGGTATATCCCGACCAGCAGGATGCGGAACCCAGGTACGGAAAATTCCGGTTGGACACTTCGGCCATGGATAATAACCTGCTCGAGATAATCGGGCCGGCAAGCAGCGCCCGGGGTGCCTCGATACGCCAGCAGGCATGGTTCCATATGGGGCGCCTGGAAAAGGATTACGAGATACGCTACAGGCTCCGTTCCCGGCGTAACGGGGTGTATATCTATATGATAAAAGGCGAAGCGGTGATCAACGGCGAGAGCCTGCGGCCGTATGACGGTATCGGGCTTTGTAAAACCCGGTGCGTGGACATCCGGGCAAGGACCGGGGCGCAGCTCCTTTTGATGGAGGTGCCGGTTGCGGTTCAGCCTCCTGCATAAGGATATTCCTCTGGAGCGTAAAAAAGTAAATTTAACCGATATTTATGGATAATATTATGTACAGGGCCGAAGCTACGGCCACGGGAGGCCGCGAGGGCCATGTCAGTTCGGCGGACGGGGTATTGAACCTCGATCTGCGGATGCCGGGTAAAGCGGGTGAAAAACCGGCCACCAACCCCGAACAGCTTTTCGCAGCCGGATATGCGGCCTGTTTTTGCAGCGCGCTTAACATGGTGGCCCTGCAACACGGTAAACGTATCGAGGGTATCGAGGTGACGGTTTCTACAGGACTTGGGAAATCCGACCAGGACGGGTATTACCTGGACGTGCAGATCACCGCCCGGATACCCGAAGCCGATAAAGAAGATGCGCAGAAATGGGCCGAAGCGGCCGAAAACGTTTGCCCCTATTCCAAAGCTACCCGGGGCAATATAAATACAGCCCTCAAGGTAGAAACCGAATAAGGTACCACTATTCGGTCTTACGGTAATCCGACGGAGAGATGCCGGTATGGCGCTTGAAGAACTTCCCGAAGAACGATTGGGTCGAGAAGTTAAGTTCGTAGGTTATTTCCTGGATACTTTTACCTGAGAACTTAAGCAGCATCTTGGCCTTATTGATCACGAACTCGTTAATCCATGACGCCGCCGAACGGCCGCTTACATCCTTTATAACCGTCGACAGGTATTTGGGTGTAATGTGCAGTTCGTCGGCATAGAACTTCACACTCCTTTCCCTCTGGTGGTTTTCGGTAAGTTTGAGGATGAACCGCTCGAAATATTCGTCCTGCCGCGAGCGGGACGATATTTTTTCCTGCAGCCTGCGGCTGTACATATCGCCGAGAGTCCGCACGAACGAAGCGAACAGGTCCCGCATCACGGCCCGATTGTAGGTAGGGACAATCTCGTAAAGCAGTTCGAAATATTTTTTCAGCACGGTGATTTCCTGCTCATTCACAGTGAGCTGGTGCTCTTTGTTCTCCGAAATATATTTAAAAATGGGGATAACGGCCATGTAGTCCACCATCATGCTCCCGATGAACTGACGTGTAAGGGCTACCATGCAAAACCGCGCGTCCTGGCTGATCTCCGGGTATTCGATTATCGAATTTTCCCCGTACAGCATAACCGACCCGGGGGTAAGTTTATATTCGGTCAGATTGACCCTTACCGTAATACTCCCGTGGGTGCAAAGCATAATTATCGCACCCGGAGCATTAAACGGCCTGCCCACGAAGACACCCCGGTAAGGGGAATCCACAAGAACCATAAATTCACGCGTTTGATCCTCTCGCCCCTGCAGCAGGTCGAACATCTGTTCAATCGTTATGTTCCTCAATTCGCTTCTCTTCATAGCCTGGGTTTACGGGTTAAGTCTGAATTGTTAACGGCTCGCCCTCGTCCCGTATTGTGCATTTTTTGGATTTTCGGCACCGTCCGGTTCAAAAGTATAAAAACTAACGGCATTGCAAAACCCTGGAGCGGGCTTATGAGGATTTTGGTATATCTTTGCACACACGGATCCCGGGATGACTCAACAGGCCAAATCTTTAATGTTGCCGCTGGCTATGGTCGCCGGCTATTTTTTCAGCGGTTTTTTTGCCGCACTAACTCCGGTCACACCGGTGCTCATTTTCGTCATGCTGTTGGTCACGTTTTGCCGGGTGACCCCGTCCCAAATGCGGTTCAGCGGTTTACATATTTGGCTTCTTGTATTTCAATTTACGGCTTCGGCGATCATCTACACCGTTTTTTCATTTTTCGACCCGGTTTCGGCCCAGGGGCTTATGATATGCGTTTATGCACCGACCGCCATTTCGGCCGTTATAATTGCATCGATGCTGGGAGCTGATATCGCTACCATGGCCACATTTACATTTCTGAGCAACACGCTTGTGGCGGTTACGGCACCTATTGTCTTCTCGCTTGTGGGAACCCATGCGGACCTGCCGTTCGGGCAGTCGTTCATCGCCGTATTTCTAAAGGTCATTCCCGTGCTGGTATTCCCGTTCATCGCCGCGTTTGCCTTGAAACGCCTTACTCCGAAAGTACACTCGGCTATCGGCAGGTATCAGATGGTCTCATTCTATCTCTGGACGTTCGCACTGATGATCGTTACCGGACAGACGGTCGAAATTATTACGGGTATCGACCGTAAGGATTTCTCCTCCGAAATAACTATGGCGGCCGGAGCATTGGTTATATGCATTATTCAGTTCGTCTCGGGGAGGATTCTGGGGCGGCGGTTCGGAGACCGCGCCGCAGGCGGCCAATCATTAGGGCAAAAGAATACCGTGCTGGCCATCTGGCTGTCCCAGAGTTACCTCGATCCCGTTGCCTCGGTAGCTCCCGCCTGTTACGTCCTATGGCAGAATATGGTCAACAGCCTGCAATTATGGCGCTATAAAAGGGCGCCCCGCAACCGCAAATAACCCTCCCGGCATTGGCACGTCCATTGCTCGTAACCGGGTAAAGGAAATATATGAAAGCCAGATTATTTTTGATGTTATCTGCATCGGCAACGGCCGGGGTGATGCTATTGTGCAACTGTTCGCCCAGCAGTCTCGCCCTTGCCGGTTCGGCCGGGGTCAAAGCCGTACAGGCCGCCACGATAAGCGACTCCTATGTAGAGTCTATGGTCCACCAGTATATCCAGCAACTCGATGCCTCGAGCCAGGTTGCCCCGGCGGACAGTCCCTACGCCGTAAGGCTCGACCGGATCGTGGCTCCGATCAGTAACAGCGGGTTCAATTTCAAGGTATACCTTACCAGCGATGTGAATGCCTTTGCGGTTGCAGACGGCAGTATACGGGTCTATTCCGGCTTGATGGACCTGATGACCGATGCCGAGGTACTGGGGGTAATCGGCCATGAAATAGGCCACGTCATGAATAAGGATACCAAAGACGCTTTCCGCCATGCGCTGGTGACTTCGGCCATCCGGGACGGGCTAACGGCCACTGGCGGGGTCGTAGGTACCCTGTCGGCATCGGAGCTGGGGGATTTGACCGAGGCCCTATCATCGTCGCAGTATTCCCAGAAACAGGAAACCGAGGCCGACGATTACGGTTACAGCTTCCTGATCAGTCACGGGGTGAACCCGTGGGTGCTGGCCATGGCTTTCGAAAAACTGGAACAACTCGACAGCGGCGCACGCAGCAGCAGTGTACAGAAGTTATTCTCATCACACCCCGATACCCAAAACCGGGTCGACAGGATTGCCCGGCGGGCAACCCAGGACGGGTACGTCAACCCGGAACAAGGAGGAAGCATTTACCTCGGGAACACATCTTCCGGAAGCGGTACCGGGCAGAGAATCGGTACGGCAAACCCGGACTGGTCTTTCTGACCCCTACATAAAAAAAGCCCGGCTTCTCAGCCAGGCTATCCCGGTATCCTTTCCTGCGGACCGGGAATGAAGAGAAAACGGTTATGCAGGGGTTATACACTACTTTAAATTAGCTAAATAACGGCGAGACCCCAAGGCCGGGAAGCATAAAACTCCCGATTAGAAAATCTTGCAGCACGGCGTTACCGCAACCCGGGAAAACCCCGTCGGGCAATAAACACTAATTGTCCAACCGACCGGACCGGTAACACTATTTGTATGGAGTAGTGTGACGGAAAATTATCATTTGCCGAGATACCGGGCCACAGCCTCACGGACGGAACGAAGCCCGAACTTCCCGGGGTCGATACTCTCCGGCTCCAGTATTACCAAATCCGCCACGTCGTCGGCCGCTGCCGCCCGCTGCAAATCGTCCACCCGGCATTCGTAAAATATATCGAGGGTTTGAACGTCTATCCCGCCGTACGGGTAAATATTGGGGAGTGAGAAAAGGTATTCCACTTTGGCCGGTTTCAGCCCCGTCTCTTCGTATATTTCCCGTAATATCGCCTTTTCACCGCTCTCGTTCGCATCCACAAAACCTCCCGGCAAATCGTAAGTACCCTTTGCCGGGTCTTTACCCCGTACGGCCACCAGTAACCGCCCCGCAGGGTCGCTTATGAAGCATGCCGTTGCGGCGGACGGGTTGAAATAGTAAACGAATCCGCAATCCGCACACCTGCGGGATTTGGCGTTCTTAACCAAAAACTGCCCGCTTGAACAAGCCGGGCAGTATTTGAATTTCTCCAGTGGGTCCATATCTGTCATTTTCCGGGACCGAGCCTTACGGTTCCCATATAGGTTATCATTTGTTTATTCTGCGGGTTCACCCGTATATCGGCCGACCCGTTGGGCCAGACGCCGATATTGATCTGGTAAACATCCTCGGTAGTCCGTACCCTGAAAGATACATCGGTCTCGCCCTTACTCCCCGAGGCAACTTTGTAATCTTCCACTTTCCCCTCGAACATCATTCCCTCGCCTCCGCCATAAGGCAGGCTGTATGCCCTGCCGTAATATGGCAGCGACGAAAAAACCGTGTCTCCCTTTATGCGCAGGTTATAGCTTCCCGTCAGTGTGACGCTGCGTCCCTGCATCGGCAGGGCACGGTTCACATCTATTACCATATCCCGTCCGGCAATTCCCTCGCCGATAAGGGTTTCAACCTCCTGTTTTGACAGCGAAGAATAGTGGTTTGAAGTGGAACACGCCGCAAAGATAACGAGCGACAGGATAAAAATGCACGGAGTTTTCATCGTTTTCTATGGATTTAGACTGTTTTCCCGCAACCAAGCAAATTGCAAGCCAAATAAGCAGCCTCGGGCAGGTTCGATCAGGGCTATCTACCGGCCGGAAACCGCAGGTAAGGTATTTGTAAAGTTAATGGTCGGCATCCTCGATCCTTACTATAAAGATAACAACCTTTAAGGTAGGAATTGTTGCCGTTAACGAGTAATTTTGCGGACGGACGGCTGAAATATAACGATATGATAAAAAACATAATTTTCGACCTGGGTGGCGTTCTGCTCGACCTGGAACGGGGCAATTCGGTAAAGGCTTTCGAAAAGCTCGGTTTCCAGGACGCCGAACTGTTGCTTGACAATTACCATCCCAAAGGTATTTTGGGCGCCTTGGAGCAAGGCCTTACGGACCGTTACGAGGTCTACAGATATATCCGTGAGCAAACTGGCAAAGACGTCC
Organism: Alistipes sp.; assembly: GCA_021201825.1. GTDB lineage: Bacteria > Bacteroidota > Bacteroidia > Bacteroidales > Rikenellaceae > WRDF01. The sequence continues at coordinate 77,349 of JAJQED010000041.1, read as the reverse complement.
CGGCATGGAAGATAGACGACGCACTGGCAGACTTTATAGTCGGGCTGTCACCGTATAAACTCCGGATGCTCGAGAGACTTAAGCGGGATTACACGTTGCTAATATTGAGCAATACGAACCCGGTCATGCTGGCAGGCATCAACCGTGTATGGTTTTCCCAGGCGGGAAAATCGATGGGGGAATACTTCGACCGTATGTTCTTTTCCTACGAAATGCGGCTGCTCAAACCCGACCTTGGAATTTACAGCAAGCTAATTAACGACGCCGGGATCGATCCCGAAGAGACCCTCTTTATCGACGACGGGGAAAAGAACATCCTCGAGGGCGCCAGGTTCGGGCTGAAGACCTATATGCCGGCCCCGCGTGAGGATTTGCGTCCACCAATTATAAAAGCCCTAAGCCTTCCGGCCGGCTATTTCGATTAACAGGATACCGCAACTTAAATTTTCGGCTCCTCTTTGCCGTCGGGAAAGATCATATATTCCCGGCCTTGCCGCACACCCCGGGCAAAGCCATTCTCGGCCCCGGCACAATCCGCTTCGTCGTAAACGATCCCGGTGACGGGAGTGCCGTCACGGGAAATGAACCCGAACTTATCCCCGGACTGTACCACATGTAGTCCATGCACGGCCGGAAAAATATTATCGTAATCCAGCCCCACTATTTGCTCGCCTTTCAGCGAAACCATTCCAGTCCTTCCCTCCTTGCTTACGATCAACCGGTTGCCGGTTTCGTCCAGATCCATATCGTCATATTGCGGTAGAATAATATAATTACCGTCGCAGTCAATCAGGCCGAATCCCTCCGGGGTCTCTACAACTGCCGTACCCTCCCAAAAATCCCGTGCATCGAGGTAAGGCCCCTCGATGGCTACGCGGCCTAATTTGTCGAGGTAACACCACTGCTCTCCGTCAAACGCCCTCATCATCATACAGGACATCTCACCGACATATTCGTACCCGGCCGTTGAAATGTTAATTACGGGCGTATAGTATGATACCGGACTATTCGCGACAGAATCCATAAATACCTTAAACTTATCCCTCTCCGTTACCGGTTCTTTAGAGAGACGGTGCAGGTATTCGATAACCACCTCTGTTTCCGGTTTTGCCGGAGTGGTACCCATTGAGGCCAGGGTGGCACAAAAATCCCCGACCGGCTCCGGTAAACCCAAACCGGCACATCCGGAGAATACTCCGCGCCAGGTCAGGTTCGCTCTCCCGGACAGAAGATCCAGCACCCGCGGATCCAAACACGCAAGCCAGAGTATACAACCAATAACCCCTATTTGCATAACGTCACCCGGACACTCTCCCCTCTCGGCATCGACCAATCCTAAAATTACCGGCTCGCCGTTTTCCCGTATCCGGAAGTTATTGGCCAACCGGCCACCGGTATCGAGACGGTGATCAATGTGCTTGCGGGCAAATTCCCCCATCAATCCGATAAGGGCGGTAATCTTTTTAATACCGTTCTTCGGGTCCGCGAGGCACCCGGCGATATATTTTTGAATATCCGCACCGGGATATTTATCTATCACGGCAACATCGACAAAACAATGCCCGCCGTTCTCATCGAATACGAGCAACTCACCTGCATGGAACGAGAATTTACCGTAACAAGGTTCATCGACTGCGGCAAGAAAAGCCGACACTTCCCCCAACCGCCTGGCCGTATCGAGGTCTTTACGCAAATAACATCTCATTACCGCATGCCGCTCGCCGACTTTTACTTCGAGGTCACAGTAACCGTCGCCGCTTCCGAGCCGCACCTGCTCCCCGTCCGTTACGGGGTATATATCCGTAAGGGTCCTGAACCGTGCCGGATCCTTGACCGATTCGACCACATTGCCGATATTGACCATACCGCTAAAGAATTTTATTGATGCTCCGTGAACCGATATTCATCATCGAGATAAGACTGGCGGCCGTGGTATTGAGGCTCATCCCACGGTACGGGGGCGCCGACCCCTGCCTGATTTCCTGGATGCTGTCGTTATACTCGGCCGGCATCTCGCTGGACATATCGTACAACAGGCTCGTATACCGGCACCCGGGCAACTCTTCCTTACCGGACGGGAACAACACGGTCTTGTCGGAAGACATCGAAGAAATATTTATATTGATAAGCAGGGCCTTGCCATCGGATGTGCCGAGGTTCTTGATTTCGTCGGCAATAGAACAGAGCATTTCGTAATCGCCGTCGGTGGCCTCGCCGTCTGTTATGTTGAATACCGTGGGCGGATACGATGCCGAACTGCACGGCCTACGACACCACCTGACCAACAGGTTAAGGGCCATATCCAGGGCCGACCGCATCGGGGTATTTCCCTCGGCACGGGGCTCGATCCAGTATTTTAGCTCGGTAGATATCTCCCGTGAACTTCCGTCGGGATAGGTCCGCTGCTGGGTGATAAGCCGGGTGCGGCAATTTTGCCTGGCCAACTGGGACGGTTTCATAAAAGTAACCTCATCGCTCAGGAGCATCCGTGCACGTTCCCCGGAATATCCGATAGCGGCTATGTCGAAATAGTCTGCTATGCCGTCGTCCCGGCGGCAGCGGTTAATAACTTCGCAAAGCAGCCGGTTGGTTACCATCGCGACTACTTCGGCCTTGGTCGCCACGGTACTACCGAACGGCATCTTCTCCTCCATCGAACCGCTGTGGTCGATCAGGAATATGAATGCAGTAGGATTCTGGCGGGTTATACGGGCGGAATACATCAGGTTCTAATTTTTAACCCCTAATATATGTATTCTTTCCGAATTTACCTTATTTACGCCCTTTTGCGATATCGCCATATTTGATTACGGACATTTTTCCGCCCGTTATGACCCTTGCCTCCCCGTTACGGAAGCCGTAAGCCTGATCGAAGATAAAACCCGTTAACAGTTTGCCCCACCGGTCCATATATGCCCACCTGCCTGTTTTCATTACAGCGGCGGCTCCCTCGTGCATATTTCCTGCCGCCTCGAATTCTGGTTCGCACACTATCCTGCCGTCCGCTTTCACGTATCCCCATTTCCCGCTGCGGCAATATGCGGCAATGAGTTCCGACATCGGCTTTATATCTTCGTATTCCAGATCGGGGAATAAATAATTACCGCCCTGGCCAATCAGGCGGTTGTTACCGTGGATGGTAACATAAGCGGCACCGTCACGGAATTCACATGCCTGTTCGAAAACAGGCCATATCACGGTCCGACCGGTTACCACCTCCCGGAAGCCGGAGAGGCCGTCCTCCAGGAACGTTTCGCAACCGGGTCCAAGTTCCACCGGCTTTTCGATATCCCTGAATATCTCTGCAATACCCGGCAGGTTAACGGTGCGGCACCGAAGCATAAGCGCCAGTTTATAATGGGCAAAATATCCCCCGTCGGCCAGCAGTTCCCTAACGGTGTCGTACCCCGGGCTGTTACCGCCCAAAACCTCCTCGGGATTGAGAATGATTATATCCGACCGGTGATGGTCGAAATAGAGGCCCGGATTTTCCGCAAGGGCCTTTAGGCTCACGGATATCAGGGCCAGAGGGTAATCGTCGAGCGATTTGTCGTAATTATTGAAATCCCTCATCGGATGCTGGAACCCGGGAGTGCCGACTTCGGCAGGTCCGTCGGCCTTACAACCGGGAAAATAGAGCGCATCGAAATCCACAAGCCGCATTACCCCGTCCCCGGATACTATAATATTGTCCGGCTTCAGGTCGCCGTGTGCCCACGGGCGGGAAAGTATCTCTGCGGCAAGCCTATCGAAGTTACGTGAAAGCAGGCCCAGCCGCTCCATATTGCGCTCCCGGCATGCCCGTTTGATCTCGGTAGCTAACGTGGCCCCCTCGAGCCAGTCCCCGACCAGTACGTCCATATAGTTGCCGGTCCCGAAAGAATCGAAGACAAACAACTCCTGCGGCAAATAATCCATGCGGGGGAATAAACTGTCGCCGCTCGCGGAAATATAACGGTATATATCCTGCAGGCCGCTCCGGGAGCGAAAGTAACATTTCAGCATCATCCGGCGGCCGCCTTTCTCGATATGGAAGACGGAGGCGTTGTTGCCGCTGCGAAACTCCAACTCCCCGTAAATATCCCTCTCGGCCCTGAAATGACCCAAGGTGCGGGTAAGACCTGCCGGGTCGGCGACCGTTGCCGCGTATTGGCTTATCGTAGGTATCTGCACTCGTTCAACGTTTCTTTACGTATGTAAAAGTACCCAAGATAAGCGGAAATACAATCCCGGTTTTTAGCTGTTCATCACTTTATTCTGGCGCGTGATGCTCTCTATATGGATAGCCTCGAGGACGGTTTTCAAGAATTCTTCGCTGAGGTCCAGCTTTTGCGACTGGGCCACTACCTTTTCCACGATGCTCGTCCACCGGCCGCCCTGCAGGATCGCCACGTTATTATCCCGTTTTACCTGGCCTATTTTCTCGGCCACTTTCATACGGCGGCTTAGCAGGTCGAACACCTCGGAGTCTATCTGGTCGATCTCGCTGCGGTACAGTGCGAGGGCGCTTTTGAACTGGGGGTCGTCCGTGGAATCTTGCCGCCAGCGGATGCTTTGAAGCAGTTCTACCAGACCGTCCGGGGTTACCTGCTGCGCCGCGTCGCTAAGTGCCTGTTCCGGGCAAATATGGCTCTCGATAATGAGACCGTCGAAGCGCATATCGGCAGCGGCCTGCGAGACTTCCTGCAGGTAAGTCCTTGTACCGCAGATATGGGACGGGTCGCAGATCATGGCCATATCCGGGAACCGGCTGCGCATCTCCAGGACAAGGTGCCACATCGGGGCGTTGCGGTATTTGCTGTGCCCGAAATAGGAAAATCCGCGGTGGATCAACCCTATATTTTCGATGTCCACTCCCACGTTCTGGAGCCGCGCCACGGCGCCTGCCCACAGGGCCAGATCGGGATTCATCGGGTTCTTGATCAGTACCTTTATCTCTTTATTACCGCGCAGGGCGTCGGCGATATCCTGTATTGCGAACGGGCTTACGGTAGTTCGGGCGCCTATCCAAAGGATATCGACCCCGAATTCGAGGGCGCTCTCGACATGTTTCGATGTTGCGACCTCTACCGCGATCGGCAGGCCGGTTTCCCTTTTTGCCTCCGCCATCCAGGCAAGCCCTTTCAAGCCGACTCCCTCGAAAGTGCCTGGATTGGTACGCGGTTTCCATACCCCGGCGCGCAGTACATCCACAAGGCCGGAAGCTGCAATCCGGCGGCAGGTTTCAAGGGTTTGTTCTTCGGTTTCGGCACTGCAGGGCCCCGATATTATTACGGGCTTGCCCGTTTTGAGTTCGATAGTGTTCATATCTCTGTTTTAATTGTTGCCGTTTATTTTCTGGTCTATTATTCGTTTTATCGTATTGGCCTTGGCGATAGCGTCGGCGAGCGCCCGGCGGTCATCCTTTTCGAGCATCTTGCGGATGATATTGAGCTGGTGAATATGCTCGCGCAGGACGTCCAGTACGTTGAATTTGTTCTGCATCAGGATAGGGACCCAGGTCTGGGGCGAGCTTTTGGCCAGCCTCACGGTACTCTCGAAACCACCCCCCGCCAGATCGAAGATATGTTCCTCTTCGCGCTCCTTTTCCAGCACGGTCAGGGCCAGGGCGAATGAGGTAATATGTGAAATATGCGATACGTAAGCCGAGTGCAGGTCCTGCTCTTCAGAAGACATATAAGATATAGGCATTCCGATCCGGGTATAAATATTTTCCACCGCCGTCAGGGCGTCCGCATCGCTCGCCTCGCGGTCGCAAATCACGACCGTGCGGCCTTTGAACGCGCCCCTCACGGCCGCCTCCGGCCCGCTGTATTCGGTACCCCACATCGGGTGGGTCGCCACGAACCGCCCCCGGTTGGGATGGAGCCGTATCACTTCGTGGAGTTCATTTTTAATGGACCCCGTATCCATAACCACCTGTCCGGGACGAATATCGTTCAATAGCTTCACGGCTATCAGGGGAATAGAATCTACTGGGGTAGCGATAACCACCAGGTCGGTATCCGCCACCGCATGCTCGACAGTTGCGATTCGATCTACCAAACCCAGTTCCAGCGCCCGGGCGGCATTTTCCGGGTTCCGGTCGACCCCGGTGATATCGGAACATATACCGTTGTCCTTAAGGCTCAAAGCCATCGATCCTCCTATAAGACCTACACCTATAACAGTTGCTTTCATTCAGTTTTTCCGTTTTTGATCTTACCTAGGGCCCGTTGCAAAGTTTCCCCGTTCGCACACAGGCTTATGCGGACATAACGGTTGCCGTTGCCGCCGAATATTCCCCCGGGAACTATAAAAACCCCTTTATCGTAAAGTACCGAATCGGCAAACGAGAAGCAATCCCCGTCATACTCTTCCGGTATACGTCCCCACAAGAACAGCCCTGCCTGTCCCGGCCGGCACCGGCAACCGAGGGCGGACATTATCTCCATCCCGAGCGATTCACGTGACCGGTACAGTTCATTCAACGAAGTGTACCATTCTTCCCCGAGCGACAGCGCTACCGCAGCGGCCTGCTGCATGGGCAGGAACATCCCCGAGTCCATATTGCTTTTGAAACGAATCACCTCCCCGAGCCGTTTGCCGTCCCCGGCCATCATCCCTACCCTCCAGCCGGGCATATTATGACTTTTACTCAAGGAGTTCAGTTCGATTGCCACGTCCATCGCTCCCGGTACCGCAAGCAGGCTCTCCGGCTTGTCGTTGCGGATAAAGCTGTACGGGTTGTCATGTACGAGCAGTATACCGTTCCGTTTTGCGAATTTCACCAGTTTTTCAAACAGACCCTGCGGAGCAAGTGCCCCGGTAGGCATATGCGGGTAATTGATTATCATGATCTTCACCCTGTCGATCCCCTCCCGTTCCAGGGATTCGAGGTCCGGGGCATACCCATTTTGCTCCGTAAGGCCGTATTCCCGTAGGATGCCACCGGATATTTTCACGGCCGATCGGTATGTCGGGTAACCCGGGTCCGGGACAAGCACTTCGTCCCCGTCGTTGAGGTAAGTCATGCAAATATGCATGAGCCCTTCTTTGGAGCCGATCAACGGCAGTACTTCCCGGTCCGGGTCGAGCCGTACGCCGTAACGTTCGCCGTACCATTTCGCAAAGGCGTCCCGCAGGACCTTGGTCCCCCTGTAAGGCTGGTAGGCATGGGTATCGGGCCTTGCCGCCCATGTTGCCAGCGCCGCCGTTACATCCGGGTGCGGCGGCTGGTCGGGACTGCCGACCCCGAGGCTGATAACCTCGGTGCCCTGTTGCCTCATCCGGTCTATCTCCGCAAGCTTTGTCGAGAACCAGTATTCGCCGATCCCTGACAGGCGGCCCGCCACTTCCAAATCGAGTATTTCGTTTTTCATCTGCCCTATTATTGTATTCCCGTATTGTTCCCCCTTTTATATACCCCGTAAACATGTACCTCGTGGGCCGTGACCTGCAGTTTGTCCAATATGCGGATATAATCGTCGAGGCACTCGAACTCCATATCTATATGGAAAAGGTAATGCCACGGCTCCTCCGGGATGGGATAGGACTGGAGTTTTGTCATATTGATGGACGAATCTTCCATCTGCTTGAGCACATTTAAAAGGGAACCCTGTTTATGGTTTGTCTTGAAGTAAAGCGACGCCTTGTCGGCCTGCGGGTCTATATAGTGGTCGTGCCTTTTGAGGATCATAAAGCGGGTGTAGTTATGCCGGATACTGTTAATGGCCGGGGCGATAATCTCCAGGCCGAAAAGCTCGGCCGCCAGGCGGCTGGCGATACCGGCCGTATTTCTTAATCCCCGTTCGGCAATGTGACGGGCGCTAAGAGCTGTATCTTCCGTCTCGACCAGTTTCCAACGGTGGCTGTCCAAAAAGTCGATGCACTGCAGGAACGCCATCGGGTGGGAATGAACCTCCTCGATATCGGCCAGCTGAGTACCCGGCAGGGCCATCAGGTTCTGCTCGATACGCAGGTAAGCCTCCCCGGCCACCTGTAGGCTGCTGTTCTGCAGGATACTGTAATTGGATATAATGCTGCCCGCGATGGAATTCTCGATGGCCATGACCCCATAGTCCGACCTTCCCGAAGAGACCTGTGCGGCCACCTCACGGAACGTGGCGCACGGCACCGTGCGTATATCCTCACCGAAATAATTCCGGGCCACGATCTCGTGGAAGCACCCCTGGTATCCCTGTATGGCTATTTTCATATACTTTGCTTGCCTGGTCCGTTCAACAAAAAATCCGGCCCTGTGGACCGGATTCGTATTATATCTGCTTTTATTCGCTCTTTGCTACGCACATACGCCATCCGGTCCGCTTTTTTCAAAGCCGAAATAAAAATAAAAACCGTAAAATGGCAAATGCTTTTTCATTATGCTGTGTCGTACTTTGGCCGCAACGGGGCCTACACGGGGACAAAAGTAAAGAAAAAATGTTAAGTCCAAAACATTTCTTAAAAAATTTAAACATTTCGTAATCCGGCCCCGGCATTATCACGGTACGGAGATCCGGGAAGCGGAATGAGAGGCCGTGGAAAAATAATCGGAAAAAATGAGATGAAATTTGTTTAATGACAAATTTATTTCTACGTTTGTAGAAGACAATCTAAAAACACGAATTGCCATGCAGCTCACGAGTGCAGAACAGCAAATAATGGGTTACCTCTGGAAGTTAGGCCGGGGGTATATGAAAAATATCATGGACGAGTTTCCCGATCCCAAGCCCGCCCCCACTACCGTGGCAACCCTCCTGAAAAGGATGACCGATAAAGGTTTTATTGGGTTCGAACAGCATGGGTCCAACCGGGAGTACTATCCTAAAGTTAAAAAAGAGGATTACTTTTCAGGTCACCTTAACCATCTGATCAGTAATTTTTTCAATAATTCCTCGGGCCAGTTCGCCTCATTCTTTGCCGAGAAGACGACCCTTAGCCCGGAACAACTCAAAGAGCTACGGGAGATCATAGACAAAAAACTGGAGCAGGCGGAAAAATGACGGCATTCCTTATAAAATCCAACCTGGCGATCGCCGGCATATACATCCTTTACCGGCTGCTGCTATGGAACGAGAACAGCCCGACATTGAAACGGTTCTTCCTGTTGGCTGGCCTGGCTATATCGTTGTCACTACCGTTCATCCATATACGTGTTGCCCCGGTCCAACGGGTCACAGACAACCTGACCACTGTGATCGAGCGGGTCACCCCGTCGATCGATACGGGAATAATAAACTTAACGGGGGCCGGAAGTGATGTTACCGGACCATTTAAAAATTGGCTGTTATGGCTGTATTTAATTCCCATAATTATAATGCTGGCAAGGTATATTACCAATATAACCCGACTGATCCGGACAGGAAGCCGGTTACGGCAGGAAGTGTGTCCCGGTTATAATATAGCCGTAATGCAAGAATCTGTGGCTCCATTTTCATTTTGGAAAACAATATACGTAAGCAATAATGATTACCTCGACGGATACCTGAACACCGATATTTTACGGCACGAACTTGTACATATCAGGCGAAAACATACCATAGACGTCCTGACGATCGAAATGCTGCAATGTCTATTCTGGTTCAACCCGCTGGTGTGGCTTTACAAGAAAGCGATCAGGGAGAACCACGAATACGAAGCGGACCTGGATGTTCTCCGGTCCGGTTCCCCGACAGGAGATTATATGCAGTTACTCTTGAACAATATCTTCCGGAATAACAACCCCTACATGGCCAGTAGGTTTAATTACTCATCCGTTAAAAAAAGATTCGTTATGATGACAAAAGAAAGATCGGCTAAAAGGATAGGCCTCAAACTGGCTGTGCTTTTACCTGTTACGGCGACCGTTTTAATGTCGATAGCCTGCGCCAAGATCAAAGAGCCTTCCGGGGACCTCTCTTCCGAATGGTGGTACCCTATCGCCAAAGCCCATAACATTCCCATCGGGTCATATAATGTTTATGACGAAGTAGGTATGTGGGAAACAGGCACGACCAATTCGGTAATAGATGGTGTAAGTTACCTGACCGACGGTATAATAATTTGCAGGGATATGGGTGAGGATAGCGAAATAAGTTATTCTATAATGAAAGGTAAAACCATAGAACATGATATACTTACCCATAATGTGAAAATCACCGAAGCGAGTTATAGGGTTTTTAAACATGATTCGGGCGGAGAGGCTTTGGAAATGATCGGCGATGAAATGACTTTTAGTTTATACATGGAGATCCCCCCATCCCGGTAAACGGGAAGAAAGGGACGGATTTTTCCGTCCCTTTTTATTACGTTAAAGCCCGGGTCAATAAAATTTCGTTTCCACCTGTTTGCCGAATTTTTCTTCCAGCACGGTGATGATACGGCGCAGGATATTGCGTCTTATCGAGAATTCGTCCGGCACAATGCCGCGGGGATCGATATTACGTCTCATCCCGATCCGGAAATATACAATGTCGTTTCCGAGCATCATTCCCACGATCCGGGAGGCAATGCCGTTATCCGGGACCACTGCGGTTCCCACCGGGATATGTTCGAGAATATCGAGGACCTTACCCGGAACTATCATCCCGTCGGTGACCACATCAAACCCGGCAAGGGAATAGACCAGCGAACCGTCGCCGGTACCGGAGTTCTCATCCTGTTCCAGCGGTATGCCCGTATGGGATGCGATCATGGCGGCCACCGGCTGTCCGCAAATTACTTTCGGGCCGTCGAAAGAGATCACCTCTCCGGCCATTTGCCGGTTATCCCTTGCCAAAGCAGGCGGGCACGAAACCAGAACCATCCGGCGCGGCGGACGGAACGTCATTACGACACAACTGGTGTCGTCCGACGGATTGCCGTTATCGTTCCCACGGGCTTTTGAGACTACCTGCCGCGCCAGCCCTGTGGAATCGACCGTAGGGTCGGAAGTTATCACTTCGGAACAAAAACCGGCGACATTGTCCCTGCCCCAACCGAAACGGTATATACCGGTCGCCTGACCGCTTTGGGTTACCCCGTCGGTAAGCATTACCAGCCTGTCCCCGGCAGACACGGCAAATTCGGCAACCCTGAATTTTCCCGGCCGGCCCTCTCCCGTATCGTACGGACCGGACCATGCTACGGGCATCATATTACTGCCCCGCAACAGGATGGATTCCGGGTTGTCATACTGCATCAACAGCACCCGGCCCGTCCTGTTGTCGATATCGGCGAGGGTGAACGTCGCGTAACTTTTTCCGGTTGCCGAATTTACGGGAAGCATTGCATCCAGCATTGCGGCGATACGGGCCGGCTGTTCCCTTACGGCGGCGAAGTTCGCCAGCATGGAACTGGTAAGCACAGAGAGTATATTGGCCCTGACCCCGTGTCCGAGGCCGTCCGAAAGGATGGCTATCGTACGGTTGCCGTTGTCCGAACGGCGGACCGTGAAATTGTCCCCGCAAATCTTTTCGCCCTTATGGTTGATGCATTCCGCCGCGACCTCGGTATATAGGCTTACCTGCATACCAAATTATTTATCGGTTCCTGTGACCGCAGTTTCCCCGACGGTGCCGGAAGATCTCAATAAGGAGACGGCCCGGTTAATATCGTTAAGGGTCAGCGATGTTTCGTTCCCGAGTATGGTGCCTATTTTACGTACGGTCTCCATCTGCCGCCGCACGGCGGCATCCAGAGCCTCGGCTACCCTTCCGGCCAGCAGCCCCGGATTGGTAAGGTCGTCTATAACCAATAATATACGGCCGCCGCTAAGCCTGGCGGTTTGTACAGAGTATTTCCGGCCCTCGATTTCTACCGCCGGGGGTTGCTGTCCCCTAAATGCAGATTCTATCCAAACTGCTGTTTTTTCGGCTGGCACACCGCAGGTCAAATCGCAGAACAAACTGTTGGACAGTATTATATCGCCGCCGCGCCCGCATATAGCCGCAGCGGAGGGATAATTTTCCATGACCGTAGCCAGATCCCGTTCCGTATCTTCATACCGCTCTTTTTCCTGGGCCAGCTCCTGCTCCAGGCGGCGGATTCGGCCGAGATATAGGTCCGCGTTCTCCATTCTCTCCACCATAGCGTCTATGGATTCGATACTTACGGCACTATGCCCGCAACTACGCAGGCACACCCCGCAGGAAGTACATTTGTCGTGGATTATGAACCGCTTGCCGGCCGAGGAATAGACCGCCCCGGACGGACATCCCAGCGAACAGTCGTCGCACCCCTCGCACAGGGAATTATTTATGTAATAGAATTTCATAAATTTAACCGGCAAAGGCCCGGGGCGTTAAAAATAGAAAATAAAATCCATTTTGTATGGTAATCCGAAAGTTTTTGCTTTCCTTTGCTGATATTTATTTCTTAATCATTTTTTTATGAAAGGTACAGTAAAATGGTTTGATTCTGCCAAAGGTTACGGCTTTATCACGACCGAAGAGGGTAATGACATTTTCGTTCATTACACAGGAATCAACAAAGAAGGCTTCCGCGGCCTCGAAGAGGGACAGAACGTCTCTTTCGACGTATCGGAAGGCAAGAAAGGCGAACAGGCCATTAACGTTGAAGTTAACGCCTAAGCCCGGTCTTATTCAGTAGAATCAAATCAGAACACACTCATATAAAAGTAAGCTCTGTTTATTTTACTTTCAAGACACAAGCGGCACTCCTCCGGGAATGCCGCTTGATTTTTTAAGGTACCACTTACAAAACCCCATAGCCATGGATATTGCGGACTTGCGGGATTACTGCCTTTCGCTTCCATTTACCGAGGAGACAATGCCGTTCGACGACGATACGCTGGTATTTAAAGTCGGCGGGAAGATGTATGCCTATACGGGCATCAGCGACTTTCTGTGGGTTGGTGTCAAATGCGCTCCGGAGGAGAAAGCACGGTTAATGGAGGAGTGCCCGTACGCAGGCCACGCTTCTCACATGAGCAAGCGGCATTGGCTGGGGATCGACCTTACGGGAGATGTACCGGCCGCTTTCCTCCGGGAAAAGATATTGGGTTCTTACCGTTTGGTCATCGAAAATATGCCCCTGCGCCAGCGGACGGAATTACTTGCTGCCATAGCCCGGTCGGGCTTCGAATTTTAATAAACCGTCAGGCCATTACCTTTTCTTTCCGGGCCGGAGTTCTTTTTGCAGGACTTTCTGACGGTTTGGTCCGGGTTTGCTTTCCGGTACCGGACGTTCTGTCTTTCGTGTTATTCCTTTGCGGACTCGATCTCTTTTGTGCGGGTTTGTCCCCGGCAGCATCGGCATTGGATTTTCGGTTATTCCCGCCCGGCCTGGATGCAGGGCTTTTTTTCCGGGGCGGTTGGCCGATTGGGGCCTCCGGCATTATGATCACCCGGTTTGGCAGGTCGTAAGTCACATAATTCCAGAACCATCCCCCGAAAATACTGACTTTGTTCTTTACCCCGAGGATCAGGAACAAATGCACCCCGGCCCACGCTACCCAGGCAAAGAACCCACCCATGCGGAAATCCTTATATTCGAGGAACGCCTTGTTCCGTCCTACGGTAGCCAGGACGGGATATTGTGTATAATCGAACTTTTCCGGCAGTTTGCCCTTTGCGAGCCGGGTCAGGTTACGGGCCAGGTGGCCCGCCTGTTCTATGGCCACACGGGCCAGCTGCGGATATCCGTTGGGGTTTGCAGGGTCGTCCGTCTGTATTGAGGCGTCCCCGACGGCAAAGATATTGTCCGCTCCTTTGACCCGGAAATACATATCTGTCAACAGCCTTTCACCACGGCCCTTTTCGAACCTCTCGAGGCCGTCCGGAAGTTTTACGGTTACACCCGAGGTCCAAATAAGGTTGTCGGTAGGTATCTCCCCGCCGTCCTTGAGGATAACTTTATTGTTACGGTAGTCCACAACGGTGCTGTTCAGGTGTACTTTTACACCACGGTCCGTAAGTATTTGGAGGGTCTTTTGAGAGGTCTTTTCGCTCATAGTTCCGAGCAGGCGCCCGGAACCCTCTATCAGGTAAATGTTTATGTCCTTTTGGTGGTATTCGGGATAATCCCTCGGCATCACGCTCCGCTTCATCTCGGCGAACGCCCCGGCAAGTTCCACCCCCGTTGCCCCTCCTCCGACTATTACTATATTAAGCAAAGCACTTCGTATAGGATTATCGGGCAGTTCCACCGCTTTCTCGATATGGAGCAGGACCCTGTTACGAATGGCTACCGCCTCACTGACCTCTTTCATGGCGTATGCCGCCCGTTCGATATTCTGCATGCCGAAGAAGTTAGTCGTCGAACCGGTCGCAAGCACAAGAAAATCATAGCGGAGAGATCCCCGGTCGGTATGGACCGTGTTGCGGTTCACATCCACCCGGCGTACTTCCGCCATACGATAGAACACCCCGCGTTTACCCCGGAAAAGTTTACGGAACGGGAACGCAATATCACCCGGACTGAGCTCTGCCGTAGCCACCTGGTACAAAAGCGGCTGGAACATGTGGAAATTGTTCCGGTCGATCAGTACGACTTGGTAATCGCTTTTGGAGAGTTTTTTAACGAGCTGGAGGCCGGCGAAACCGCCCCCCACGACAACAACCCTTTTGCTGCCGTTATCCGGGATATTGAGCTTCATAACCATAGTTTTATGGTTACGGAGGGTTCAAAATATATGCCGTGATTATTTCTTCGACAGGCCCAGGCCCGAAGCCAATTCTTCCATAAGGGCAAATGCCTGTTCATAATTGTTGCCGATACGGCCCTCGAGGATCGCTTCCTTAATCCCGTCCTTTATAATACCGACCTCCCGGCTCGGGCCGATACCGTACGTCTCCATGATAAGTTCTCCTGAGACGGGCGGCTGGAAGTTACGTATACGGTCTTTCTCCTCGATCTCCTCCATCTTTCGACGGACCAGGGCGAAATTCTCCAGGTATCGTTTAACCTTGCTTTCGATTCCCGAGGTGATATCCGCTTCGCAAAGGGTCATAAGAGCCTCTACATCGTCCCCGGCCTCGAACAGCAGGCGGCGGACCGCCGAATCGGTAACCTCGTCTTCGGAGAGGACAATGGGCCGCAGGTGCAGGAAAACGAGCTTTGTGACGAACTTCATCTTCTCGTTAAGCGGCAGGCGCATTTGCCGGAATATCCGGGGAACCATCTTCGAGCCGACAACTTCGTGGCCATGGAATGTCCACCCGTTTTTAGGATCGTATGCCTTTGTCTTTGGCTTGGCAATGTCGTGCAGCAAGGCCGCCCACCTCAACCACAGGTCGTCCGATACGCGGGCCACATTATCCAGGACTTTCAGCGTGTGGATAAAATTATCCTTATGGGCATGCCTGCCGACCCTATCCACACCCTTAAGGGCGGCCAGTTCCGGGAAGATCAGAGGCAGTAATCCCGTGAGGTCCATCAGTTCGAACCCGATCGACGGGACCGGCGACAGGATTATCTTATTGAGTTCTGCGGTAATACGCTCTGTGGAAACTATGGAAATGCGCTCCCGGTTACGGGATATGGCATCGAAAGTTTCCGGCTCGATGTCGAACCCGAGCTGTGCGGCGAACCGTACAGCCCTCATCATGCGCAGGGGATCGTCCGAGAACGTACGGTCGGGGTCGCATGGGGTACGGATAATGCACTTTTCGAGGTCTTCCATCCCCCCGAACGGGTCCACGAGGTCCCCGTAATCGTCCGGGTTGAGTGACCAAGCCATTGCGTTTATCGTAAAATCGCGACGGAACTGGTCGTCTTCGAGGGTGCCGTCTTCTACGATGGGTTTGCGGGAATCCGTGCGGTAGGACTCTTTACGCGCTCCCACGAACTCGACCTCCATATCCCCTGCCCGCAACATCGCCGTCCCGAAGTTCTTGAAAACAGAGACGTTGGTATTTAACCGTTTACCGAGTTCACGGGCAATCTCAATGCCGCTTCCGGTGACCACGATATCTATATCTGTACACGGTCTGCCGAGGTACCAATCCCGAACATATCCCCCGATCACAAAAGCCTGTTGCCCCCGTTCGGCGGCGATCCCACCGACGGTTTTCAACAACGGGTTTTCGAGTGGTTTTTCCACGACTTAACGGTTTTCTGAGATATTGGAATAATAACGATAAGGAAAGGATTGAACCGCCACGGCTCGGCTACTTACTTTAACTGGCGTAAATATAGCTGGATCGTATTCTCGAGGCCGAGGTATATGGCGTCCGAGATAAGCGCGTGACCGATGGATACCTCGGCCGTGAACGGGATATTTCGGACAAAAAAAGCGAGGTTGTCAAGATTCAGGTCATGGCCGGCATTTACACCCAAGCCATATTTTTGCGCCTCCTGTGCCGTTGCCAGGTAAGGCGCGAGGGCCTTATCCCTGTCGGCCGGGTAACCCGTAGCGTATATTTCGGTATAAAGTTCGATCCTGTCTGCTCCGCTCTCGGCGGCATAAGGCACGAGCGACGGGTCGGGATTGAGGAAAATGGATACCCGGATACCTTTGGACTTGAACAGTTCGGTTTTATCCCGCAGGAACGCCATGTGTTTGCGGGTATCCCACCCGTTATTGGAGGTAATGGCATCGTGTGCATCCGGCACGAGGGTTACCTGCGTTGGAACCACGTCCATCACCAGTTCGGTAAAACTGTCTATGGGGTTACCCTCGATATTGAACTCGGTGGTGACCACTTCTTTAAGGTCATAAACGTCCCGGTAGCGGATATGCCTCTCGTCCGGACGGGGATGGACCGTGATACCCTGGGCCCCGAACCGCTCAGCGTCCACGGCAGCTTTCACCACACCCGGCAGGTCACCCCCCCTGGAATTACGCAGGGTCGCTATCTTATTTATATTGACGCTTAATTTTGTCATCGGAAAAAGTTACATTTGCCGGGTAAAGTTACCAATATTTCCCGAAATGAGAATAATGCTATATTGCCGTCCGGGTACAGGCCACAGCCCCCGTGATATATGCAAACTGCTTGCCCTGTTGGACGGCTGCGGTATGCCCTACAGTCTCAACGGGGAATTTGCGGACGAGTCTTCCCGGGCGGCGGGCCATCCGATCCCGCCCGAGAGCCGGTATGACCCGGCCGATCCGTCCACTTACGACGGGGATATGGTATTGAGTTACGGCGGGGACGGTACGTTCCTCGAGTGTGTAAAGACCGTAGGCATGGCAGGGATTCCCGTTCTGGGGATCAATTCCGGGAGGCTCGGCTTTCTGGCGAACATTAATAAAGACGGGCTTGCAACGGCCCTCGAAGATATTAAAAACCGGCGTTACACCGTCCGGGAGAGCCCCCTGCTCGAGATCAGCGGCGGAGCCTACCCGGCCGACAAACCGGCGTTCGCATTCAACGAACTGGCCATCCAGCGTGGTAGCGCACCTATGATCGCCGTAGAGACATATGTGGACGGTGAAATGGTAGCCACCTATTGGGGGGACGGCGTGATACTCTCTACCCCGGCAGGGTCGACCGCTTATTCGCTAAGCGTCGGCGGCCCGGTCGTCGCCCCGCAATGCGACTGCATGGTCCTTTCCCCCATCGCTCCCCATAACCTTACCATGCGGCCCGTAGTGCTTCCTGACAGTTCGGAAGTGCAGTTCCGGGTTAACGGCCGGGACCGCGATACGGTCTCATCGGCGGACGGGGAAATACTGCAAATACCGCACGGGGCGGTCCTATCCGTAAAAAGATCGTCCAAACCGGTTTTTTTGGCCCACCTGCAAAATATATCCTTTTACGATACGTTAAGAAATAAAATGCTGTGGGGGCTCGATAAGAGGGACGAGTCTGCGGCGGAATAACCTGCAGCCACCCGGATCCCGGCAGCATAAAATTTTACGGCCACGGCTCCCCGTCCCGCCCCGGGTTAGCAACGGCGCGGGTAAAAATGAGGTAAACTCCTCGCCGGGTGAGTTTAAATTACTATATTTGTGGCTCTGTAAAAAGATACGAGATTGTATGGCCGACACATCTAAAATACCACAGCACGTTGCCATTATCATGGACGGCAACGGCCGGTGGGCTAAAAGCCGAGGTAAAGAGCGGCTGTCGGGCCATATCCAGGGAGTGGAAAGCGTCAGGGTCGTACTTAAGGCTGCCCGCAAGGCAGGGGTGCGCTACCTGACCCTTTTTGTTTTCTCTACCGAGAACTGGGGCCGTCCAACGGACGAAGTGCAGGGGCTGATGGCCCTGCTTTGCGAGAGTATCGCGGGGGAGATCGATTCGCTCGTTGAAAACGGCGTACGGGTCCGTATCATCGGGGACAGGGATTCCATGCCTGACGGAGTTATTCCCCACCTGGACACCATTGAACAAAAGACCGCAGGCTGCACGGATATAAACCTTATCCTTGCCATTAACTACGGCTCGCGGGAAGAGATGCTGCATGCCGCAAAGGAAATTGCCGCCAAGGCGGCGGGCGGGGAAATACGGCCGGAAGAGATCGACGCGGGAATGTTCGCCGGACATCTTTACACCGGCGGCATTCCGGACCCGGACCTGTTGATCCGCACCAGCGGCGAACTAAGGCTCAGTAATTTCCTGCTTTGGCAAACCGCTTATACAGAGTTTTATTTTACCGATATTTACTGGCCCGACTTCGGAGAGGAAGAATTTTCCAGGGCGCTTGCGCAGTATGCCCTGAGGGAGCGCAGGTACGGGCTGGTCGAAAATAACAAACCTTGAGAGTTAAGATGAGAAGACAATTCCTGCTACTGCTTACCCTTACCACATTTGTTTTCAGCGCCGCCCTGGCCCAACAACCCGGACAGGACGGAGAGCAGCCCGAAGCTACCCCCCAGGAAGCAGTTGCAACCGAAGCGGACCCGGATGACGTTCCCGGTACCGGTGAGCAGGACATAGACAACGGCACTCAAAGCCCCGAAGCGGAAGAGGCGGACGACAAACCGGCACCCATCCCCCTGTCGGAAGAAGAGAGGCAGAAACTCCCGCTGGCCGATTACAGGAATCCCCGCAAATACATAATTAACGATATAAATATCCACGGTATAGAGTTCCTGGACAAGAATCAGGTCCTGATCGTATCAGGCCTTAAGAAAGGCGACGAGGTCTATATTCCCGGGAACTATATCTCGCAGGCGGTGCAGAATTTCTGGAACCGCCGTTACTTTTCGGATGTGGACGTGGTCGGCGAGATCGTCGGGGACAGCCTTAACCTGGATATCTATTTCAAGGAAAGGCCGATGGTCTACGACTGGTATTTCGAGGGTATCCGCAAAGGCCAGGCAAAGGAGTTGAAAGAAAACCTGGGCCTGCGGGCCGGGAGGAGCGAATTGTCGGAATTCGTTATAAATAAGAATATCCACCTTATAAAGCAACACTTTATCGAGAAAGGGTTCCGGAACGTGGAGGTCCATCCCCGTATCGAGAACGATACGATGCTGCTGAATGCGGTTACGGTTACGTTTGTGGTCGAGAAGAACAATAAGGTCAAGATCGGCGAGCTGGATTTCACCGGCAATGAAGTCTTCTCCGATAAAAAGCTCCGGGCCCAGATGAAGAAAACCGGCAAGAAAAGCATCAATATTTTCAAGAACTCAAAGCTTAAGGAAGAGGAGTACGCGAATGATAAGGAGAATATAATAGACTTCTATAACTCTCGCGGTTACCGTAACGCCAATATCGTATTCGACTCGATATACGACATAAACGAAAAAAGGATCGGTATCCTGATCAATATAGAGGAGGGTAATAAATACTACTTCCGCGACATTTCCTGGGTCGGCAACAGCCGCCACAGCACGGAATACCTGGATCAGCTGCTCGGTATCAAACCCGGGGACACTTATGACAAGAAAACCCTGCACAAAAGGCTCGGCATCGGCAAGGAGAACAATCCGGAGGACCCGTCGACCATCTCCTCGCTTTATCAGAACGACGGCTATCTGTTCTTTATGATCGACCCGGCCGAGACCATTATCGGGGAAGATTCTATCGACCTCGAGCTGAAGATCATGGAGGGCAAGCAGGCCACTATCAACGAAGTGAACATATCCGGCAACCTGCGTGTGGACGACGAGGTAATCCGACGCGAACTATACACCCGTCCGGGCGACCTATACAACCGGTCGATGTTGATGCAGTCGATGAGGCTACTGAGCCAGATGCAGCACTTCAACCCGGAGGGCAGCCTCCCGGAGCCGGTGCCCATTTCGGCGGAGCTGGTAAATATAAACTGGGACCTGGAGGAACAGGCCAGTGACCAGGCGGAAATATCCGGGGGTTGGGGTTCCGGGATGTTCGTAGGGTCCGTGGGGCTTACGCTGAACAACGTATCGCTCAAAAACTTCTTCAAGAAAGGAGCATGGAGGCCTTACCCTCAGGGGCAGAGCCAGTCCCTCAGTATCCGGGCGCAGACCAACGGATCGTACTATTCTTCGTTCCAGGTGGCATTTACCGAACCGTGGCTGGGCGGAAAGAAGCCTAATTCACTTACAGTCAGCACCCACTATTCGAGTGAAACGGACGCTTCTTATTATTACCGTAACGCGACCCGCTTCTTCCGTACGGTCGGCGTTGCGGTCGGTATAGGCCATAGGCTAAAGTGGCCCGACCCATACTGGACGCTGTATAACGAAGTCTCATACCAGGCATATATGCTCGATAACTGGTACGATTATTTTATCATTTCGGACGGTAACGCCAATACATTTGCTTTTACCACTGCATTCGGGCGTAACTCCGTGGACCAGCCGATCTATCCCAGGCGCGGTTCGGACTTCTCGGTGGCCGTAACACTGACACCTCCCTATTCCCTGTTCGATAATAAGGATTACAAGGACCCGAACCTCAGTGACAACAAGCGGTATAAATTTATCGAATACCATAAATGGAAACTCAAAGCCGAATGGTACACCCCGTTGTCCCGGAATCAGAGCCTGGTTCTTATGGCCAAGGCCGAAATGGGTTACCTCGGTTACTATAACAAATACAAGAAATCGCCGTTCGAAGGCTTCGACGTCGGTGGTGACGGTATGTCGGGTTACAACATTTACGGGGTGGACGTTATCGCACTGCGCGGTTACGAGGACGGAGCACTTACTCCCTACCGCTACGGTATGACCGATTACGCCCACGTTTACAACAAATACACCGTCGAGCTGCGTTACCCGTTCATCCTTAAACCCAGCTCAACCATTTACGGCCTTGTTTTCGCCGAGGGCGGTAACGCTTTCTCGGGATGGGACAAGTTCAACCCGTTCGAGATCAAACGGTCACTCGGGGTGGGTGTACGACTGTACCTGCCGATCGTCGGGATGCTCGGTATCGACTGGGGATTCGGCTTCGACAAACCGAACAACCAGATCAACCCGACCAAACGCAGCGGCGGCCAGATACACTACGTGATCGGTATGCAATTCTAAAGCAACCGGTGGACAGGTGGCCAGTATGCCGGAGGATTTGCACGGGAACGTAATTATTTATAATTTAACAATGTTAATGCACGTAATTTGCATCTTGTCGTTTGTTTAACCAAAATTTGGCCCTATGAAAAAATTACTTATAGCAGCGGCAGTCCTTGTAGCCACGGCGTTCACAGCGTCGGCGCAGGGTGTGATGGTCCTGAACAGCGAAACGGTTTTCCGGTCAGTACAGGAATATAACGACGCACTTACGTCTCTCGACCAGCTCGGGCAGCAGTACCAGCAGCAGATCGACAACGCTTTCGCCGAACTGGAGCAGCAGTATAACCAGTACCAGGCCGAAAAAGGATATCTGTCACAAACGACACGCACC
This sequence comes from Alistipes sp., assembly GCA_021201825.1. GTDB lineage: Bacteria > Bacteroidota > Bacteroidia > Bacteroidales > Rikenellaceae > WRDF01. The sequence continues at coordinate 55,666 of JAJQED010000041.1, read as the reverse complement.
CAACGGGAGGATGCCATAATAAACCGTGAAAAGGAGATCGTTGCCTACCAGGAAGAGATATTCGGACAGGAAGGGGAGCTGCTCCGCAAACGGGTGGAAACCATAAAACCCATCCAGGACCGTGTTTTCGCCATTATTAACAGTTATGCCGAGCAGAACGGCTACCAGGTTGTGATCGATATCGCAACCAACCCTACGATACTTTATTACGCCCCCTCTGTTGATAAAACGCAGGAAATTATATCTTTGCTTGCTAATTAATTCGAAACTGATAATTCAAACTTAGATTTATGAAAAGATTTTTGAAAGTAGTGCTGGCCGTAAGTGCCGTATTTCTACTGGGTAACGCCAACGGTTACGCTCAAAAATTCGGTTACATCAATTTTGCCGAGTTGATCGACGTGATGCCCGAGATGGTGGAAGTGCGGACCAACTTCGAGTCTTTCCAGAAAGACCTCGAGGACCAGTACGAATCCATGGCCGTAGAGCTGAACAACAAATGGAACAACTTCGTCAAAGAACAGAATACACTTTCCGAAGCCATACTCGAACTGCGCAGCGAGGAACTCAACAACCTTAGGGAAAGGCTGACCCAATTCGAGCAGAACGCAGGTAACCTTATGCAGCAGGAGCAGGCAAGGCTTATGACCCCTGTGATCGAAAAGGCTAACGAAGCTATCCAGAAAGTATCTAAGGACAATGCTTTCACCGCAGTATTCGAACTGACTTCGCAGTCGCTCGCTTACTACGATGAAAATACGTTCATTAATATCCTCCCGTTGGTACAGGCCGAACTCGGCATTTAACCGACCGACAGGAAAACTAAAAACGAATAAAGCGGCCCGGCGGGCCGCTTTATTCGTTTCGGTGCAATACGCGGTTTACCGGATCCTGTCCAACGACCGTACAAGCGCTTCGTCCTTGGCAATAGCCCGGAAAGAAAGCCACATTAGGATAAGGGCAACCAGCGGAATAACGTCTATCGCCGAATAGGTAACGCTGGATACCGGCAGGTGGTTGAAACTCTTCGTGGCGCGATAGAGGAAAAAAACCACGAAAATCTGCACCCCGATCAGGAAGACCATCTCCATAAAGCATAACCTGATTTGCAGCAGGCGGTTCTTGTAAAAGAAGATGGTAATGAACGGCAATGCCGCGGCAAGGGTAATAAGGATACCCATATAGGGCAGCGCGAGTATCGGAATACCGGTGTCGAGGGTCGAGTAAATGCCGTAAGCCTTTAGTATGAATTCTTCGTCCCCGGCCAGGAACCTGCCTAACGGGAAACTCAGCATCACGACCATCAATCCCGCGACGATAAAAAGATATAGCGACTGTATTCTCTGGATCATAAATTATTACGTTTAAGGGTTTATATTCCTACCGAATCGTCGATAATATATTTATTCCGGTCTCCGGAGGTGCGGTTTATCAGCTCCCCGAGAAAACCGGCAAGAAACAGCATCACCCCCAATATCACGGCCGTAAGGGCTATGAAAAACATAGGTTGGTCGGCAACACTACGGACGACGTAACCGTGGTTCTGGCGGTATATTTTTTCCGCAATGAGCCAAACGGTAGTGATCCCCCCCAGTAGGAACATCAGTGTACCGAGGCTTCCGAAGATATACATCGGACTCTTGCCGAACCGGGTTATGAACGTTACCGTAATAAGGTCAAGATAGCCTTTAACCATCCTCTCCAGGCCGAATTTGGTCTTCCCGTACTTGCGGGGGTAGTGCTTGACCTCCTTTTCCCCGATACGGTTAAACCCGGCTTTTTTGGCAAGGATTGGTATATAGCGGTGCATCTCCCCGAAGACCTCGATACTGTTCACCACCTTACGGCGGTATGCTTTGAGTCCGCAGTTAAAATCATGGAGTTTGATCCCCGACACCATCCGCGCCGTAGCGTTAAAGAAACGGCTGGGCAAAGTTTTTCCCAGCGGGTCTTTCCTGTCGCGTTTCCATCCGGAAACAAGGTCGTACCCATCCCGGGTTATCATTCGGTAAAGCTCCGGTATCTCGTCCGGAGAGTCCTGCAGGTCGGCATCCATCGTTATCACCACATCGCCCACGGCCGCTTCGAAACCGGTATAGAGCGCGGCGCTTTTTCCGTAGTTCCGCCGGAAACTGCGTCCCCTTACCTGCGGAAACTCCGAGGCAAGGCTACTTATTACCTGCCATGAATAATCGGTCGAACCGTCGTCAATGAATATAACCTCGTAGGTAAAGCCGTTATCCCTCATAACGCTATCGATCCACCGGTAGAGTTCCGGTAATGATTCCTCCTCGTTGTTAACGGGGATTACGACCGATATCTGCGGATTACCGGTTACGGCTGCTATGGCGCTGTTCGGGTTCGGTACGGTAGTTTCTTCCATTTGCCGGACGGGTATTATTCGGCGAATATGTCAGGTTTGCGCTTGACCATTGCGGATGCGAACAGCCCTATGATTCCGCCGTAGAACAGGAGACTGAAAATAGAAGAGAATATCCAGAACCCGGTACCCATAACCATCCGCTCCATTTGTTTGCCCATCTCGGTATCGGGGTCGTACATCGGATTGTTTTCCAATATGGCTTTACGCTCCTCCGCATAATAATCGGGGGCTATGACTTTGGACAGGAGCAATTCCCCCAACCCGAGGACGAACCCGGCGAAGAGCATCATGGCAAATATATAGCCCATGCTTTGTCCGTAGCTATAACCCTCTGCGCCGTATTTTAGGGAACGCTTACGGGAGTAGAAATATATCAGGTAACCCAACGAAAGGATGGTAAGCAGGAACGTAAACGTAACCATCCACGAGGCGGTCGTTTGTACGTTTATAAACTCGATCACCACCAATACCAGGCCGATTATACCGCCGGCCGTAGCCGCATCTACCCAAAAGCTCTTCCTCAGTTCTGTCTGGTTGTCCATATTCTGTTTTTTATAATTTCAATTCACCGCCGCCCTGCCGGATCATAACAGGTTCCTCTTCCGTGAGGTCCACCACTGTGGTGGGAGTTATGTCCCCGTAACCGCCGTCGACTACGACATCCACGAGCGAGCCGTACTTCTCGCAGATCAATTCCGGGTCTGTCGTATATTCCGTGATCTGGTCTTCGTCCTTGACCGACGAGGTGATAAGCGGCTCTCCCAGGGCGGCCACAAGCTCGTGGGAGATCGGATTGTCCGCAATACGGACCCCGATATTCTTACGCCGGGACAGCACCTTGTCCGGCACCCGTGACGACGCCTTCAAAATAAAGGTGAACGGCCCCGGAAGATTTCTTTTCAAAAGTTTGAACACGGGAGTATCCACCTTGGCGTAATCGGAAATATGGCTGAGGTCGGCACACATAATGGAGAAACCCGACTCTTCCTTTTTCTTTATGGCCTTTAGCCGCTCCAGCGCCTTGCGGCTGCGTAGGGAACACCCGAATGCGTACACCCCGTCCGTAGGGTAAACGATCAGCCCGTCGTTTTCGAGAACCGCAACGACCCTGGCTACCGCACGTTCGTCCGGATTCTTGGTATATATCTTTATAAGCATTCCCTGCCGTTGATTAGCAGCGCTAAAGTTACTAAATATCCGTCATAAAATCGACAAGGCCGGTATGCATATCGTAGATACCCCCGACGATCCGGATTTCACCGTCCCTTTCCATCTGTGCCAGGATCGGGCTGTAACGGCGAATCTCCCCGATCGTATGGACTACGTTCTGCAGGCATACCTCTTCCACGAGCTCGGCGTTCGACGAGGAGATCATCCCGTTGTAATTCTCGAGGCTGGCCTCGACGGCCGGCTGTATCTTTTCCAGTAGCGTTGTGATATTACCCAGTTCCACTCCGTCGATAGCCGATTTTATGGCACCGCAGTAATGGTGACCCAGTACCATCACCACCTTTGAACCGGAAACTTTGCAGGCATATTCCAAACTGCCGAGGATATCGTCATTCGATATGTTTCCTGCAACCCGTGCCACGAAAATATCGCCTATCCCGCGATGGAACACATCTTCCACCGGCACCCTCGAATCGAGGCACGAGAGAACCACCGCAATGGGATACTGCCCGACGGCTGCATCCCGGATACGCTCGCTATTGTTGCGGACGGTCAGGTTGTCGCCCGCAAAATCGAGGTTACCCTCGATCAGGATTTCAATCACGTCGTCCGGCGTAAGGGCCTGTTGCTGTTCTGCAGTCAGCACACGGCTCTCGAGAATCTCGTCGGCCGGTATCTCCGCTTCCCAATTCGTACTATGACGGACCGTACGGCCACAACCTGCAAGAAGTAATAGTATCGCTGGGATTGCCAGGGGTAAGAAATTTGCTTTCATAATCTGGAACTGTTTTCCGGGTTTGCCGAGGTTCAAAAACGGTGCCGGGAGGCAGGGCAAATAAAAAATGGGTAAGCTACTTATATCGCACCGCTACAACCGCCTACCCTTGCTTGCTTCCGCACCTGGGGGATTCAGCAGGAGCTGGTCGTATAAGACTTACCCGGTGCAAAAGTACACAAATTCGGCCAACGGTCAAAGAAGCCGCACCGATTGGCTGAAAAAAAGTATTTTTGCACCTGAATACCATCGACCCGGCCGGTTCTCGGGCCGGATAAATATTAAAGTATAAAGGATATACCCCTCGGATGAAACGAAAAAAAATAATTATTCCCATAATTTCCGCCCTGGCCGTTATCGGCCTTTTACTGGCCGGGATCGGTTATTTCTTTTGGAATGCCACCGCGATATCCCGTGACGGAACGTTATATATTGCCAGCGGAACGACTGTAGAGGAATTTACCCGACAGCTGGAAGATAGCGGCCATATAAAGAATTTGGGGCTATACCGGCGTTTCTCCCGGATCTACGGATTTTCCGGCACTCCCCGTCCCGGCCATTACGTGCTGGAACAGGGAATGAGCTACCCCGAGGTCGTACGCGTCTTCCAGCGGGGTTTGCAAACTCCGGTTCGGGTCACTTTTAATAATATCCGCTCCCTGGACCAGCTTGCCGGCCGTATCTCATCACAGCTCGAACCCGATTCCTTATCTTTCATACAAAGTTTCAATGCCGACACGGCGGCCATGCATTATGGTTTTACCAAAGGGGAATTTATCGGGATGTTCATTCCCGATACATATCAAATGTATTGGACATCTACGCCGCAGGCATTTATGGACCGCATGAAAAGGGAGTATGACAATTTCTGGAACCAAGACCGGGAAGCAAAACGCGAGCAACTGGGCCTGAGCCGGAGCGAAGTATCTACCCTGGCATCCATAGTCTATGAAGAAACGAAAATGAGCGACGAGATGCCGCGTGTAGCAGGAGTATATATCAACCGCCTGAACAGGGGGATGAAACTGCAGGCCGATCCGACGGTAAAGTTCGCCGTCGGGGATTTCACCCTGCGCCGGATACTTTTCCGCCACCTGGAGATCGATTCCCCGTACAATACCTATATGTATGCGGGATTACCCCCCGGCCCCATTTCCATGCCGCCGGTTACGGCCATTGACGCTGTGCTGAATTACGAGCATCACGATTTCCTCTATTTCTGCGCCAAGGCCGATTTTTCGGGTTACCACAGTTTCGCCCGCACCCTTGCCGAACATAACCGCAACCGCGACCTGTGGGTAGCCGCCCTCAACCGGGCAGGCATCCGGTAGAGGGAAGTTTAGAAAAGCAATTTCACACCGGCCGTAACGCCTATCCCGAAACCACGGAAACCGTAATAGGGATAAAGTTTGCTGTTGAGCAGGTTATCTCCCGTCAGGAACACCCCGAGATTGCGGTTAAGCCGGTATTCGGCATCCAGGCCCAGGTCGAAAACACCGGAAACTTTTTCGGACAAATAATTCGGAAGGGAATTATCCGTAATTAGACTCAAATCGTTAAGGTTAAGTACGGCAAATTTCCGCGTACCGGTGAGTTCCCCGCGCAGTTTTAAAAATAACCGGTCCCGGTAATTATAAGCCAGATATATCTTGCCGGTATACTCCGGCAAGCCGGAGGCAAACGGTGGGTCGAAATTGTTCTTATCGTTATTCACCGAATAATTGTAATAGTCGAACTCCAATCCTGCCCTGAAACTGCGCCCGGCCTTTGCGGACAGGCTACCTCCCGCTGTGAAGTATTTGAGTTTTTCTGCAATATGAGTGGTGAAATAAGGTAGAGTCGCATGAGAAAAATAGTACTGTATATCTTTGACCGTCGCGCCGCCCACACGTACTTCATAGGAGAAATTACTGGCGACATCTCCCCGGAAACCAGCCAACAGTTTATAATCCCTGGTCGGAGTTAAGGCGCCGTCATATCCCGAGATATAGGGGTTTTCGAGGGTCGAGGAACGGTAGCTGTTCAAACGCAGTTCACTCCGCAGTTCCGCATACGGGACGAATGCGGCGGAAAGTTCGAGTGAAATAAGTGCCGAAGGCAGGAAATATGTTTTGCTGCGGTCATTAAATTTATTGTCCGAATACGCAATTTCAACCCCGGCCCCGATGCCGATCAAACCGCCGTCGATATGGTAGGTCGGCTTTACGGACAAAAGGCTCACATCGTAGCCGTCACGTATCCCACCGCCGTAAACTCCCTCGTAACCACCGTGCAATTCCAACCGATGCACCCCGAACGTACGCCCTAAAGCTAACCCGGCCTTGATCCCGCTCTCTTTTGCATCTTCGCGGGCCTGCATGATGTACCCCTCGGCGCCCACCGAAAAATTAAAACGTGACATATCCGAGAAATCGTTCCCGACCTCGAGCTTCAACCTCGGCACGGAATAACTTGCCAGCGGGCTTTTATCGTAGTATCCCGCCGGGAAACGGTACCGGGAATAAATATCGTAGTCATACCCCAATTCACCGGAAAGCGCTACCCGCCGTCCGAGGTAAGTCCGTCCGAAAATCCCGAATTTATTATTACTCTGCAGGGCCCGCTCTTTTGAGCCGTAACCGCTCTCCAGTTTCGACCAATTCCCGGCATGGTTCAAGTAAGCACCGCCATATCCTCCACCGGTGGACACCGTTGTACCGTAAATATCCAACACACTACGGGCCGGGGCTCCGAAACCCGCCTTGAGGTAAAACGGCAAAAGGCGTTCGAAAGCGGCCGCATCCACCCTCACGGGATTGATGGCCGCCACGCCGAATCCGGTTATCCATGGGGACGGGGCTATGGTATACTCCATGTCAGGGCGCAGGGCCACCGTATCGTCCATTACCGGGGGAATGGTCAGCTTGGCCGCCCGGTCCATATCGGGCATATATTCCCGCGACACGTCGACCCTACGGTCCAGATCCCTATCGCTTTCCGGTTCCTGAGCGCTGGCAGCCGAGAGCATGAAGCCCGTCAAAACCAGGGATAACGCGGCCGCTTTGACCAGCCGCCCGGATATATTTTTTTGCGGTATCGTTTTCACAATGTTGGAGTTTTTAAATTTAAGTTACCGGCCGCGGCCTAAAGCGAAGCTATTTTCGACCGGGCCTCTTCTATAATGCCGTCATTATCCGGGGAGTACCCGTCTACAATACTCTGCAGCGTTGCCCGGGCCTGGAACGTATCGCCTTTCTGGATGTAGATATCTCCCAGCACGAGGAAAGCCCTTGCAAGCCAGTAGGCATGGGGAGAGTTGGCGGCGGCAAAGTCGAATACCGCTTTTTCCGCCCCGTCCAGATCACCGTTACGATACTGCTCCTCGATCACCATATAGGTCGACACGGCTCCTTCGAGGCTCTGCACCTCGGTGGCCAGCACCCGGAAAAGCGGCATGGCTTCATCCGTACGCCCCATCTCCGACAGGGCCTGGGCTTTGGCAAATGTAGCCGCACGTTTGGTCTCCGCCGGTAGGTTTTGCTGCCCGAGTATGGTCTCGGCGGCGGCGAGGATAGCCGAATTGTCTCCCGTGGCCGAAATACTTTTCAGGTACCCCGAATAGGCACCGGCTACGGTCTGTGGGTTCACGGCCGTAGCGGCGAGCTTCAGGTATGCGTCGGCCGCGACGTCGTACCTCGCGGCACCGTAAGCCAGTTCCGACAGGGATTCGAGCCCCCTCACGGTGAAACTGTTATAATACATCCCTCCGAGTTCCTCGAGGGCCGTAATGGCCGGGACTGTCTGACCCTCGGCCTTGTAAGCCTCGCCGAGGCCGTACAGGGCGTTCGGACGGTAAACCCCGCGCGGGAACTTATCCAGGTAATCCCGCAGTGCGGCTATACCCCTTTCGCGGTTACCGGTCAGCACGACCCTTTCGGCCGCCGCATAACTCAGCGAGTCACGGGCCTGCGCCCCGGTCTCGGTCTCTATCCCGCTCCGGGAAGCGAAATCGAAATAAGCATCCACGTCGTTCATCTCGACATAGATACTCTTTAGGGCGACCATCGCATCCCTCGCCTCGGGGGAAGACGGAGCCTTATCCACTACCGAACGGTAATACCTCACCGCCTGGCTGTTATTGCCAAGGTTCTGGTAAGCAAGGCCCGAGGCCGACAACCCCGCCAGGTATTTGTCCGAGGAGGGATAACGATCCACTAACTGCCCGAGAACGACAATAGCGTCGTTGAACCGGTCGGAATTTATGTATGTGGTCCCGAGTTCGAAAAGGACCTCATCCATGTATGGGCTGTCATTGGCCGCTACGATATTTTTCAGGGCGTCTATCTTGGCCGAGTTACCCTGTGTAAACCCGAGGGTTACCGCGTAACGGTACTCACCGTAATACTTCTCGGGTGCGGTCAACGTCCGGGCCGACTGGTAACTGGTCAATGCCCTTGGAAAATCGCGGGTAGCGAAATAACTGTCCCCTACCCTGTTAAAGGCATCGGCCCGCAAATGGTCCGTTGCGTGCGGACCGGCCAGGAATCGGTCGAACCATGTCCGGGCTTCGCCGTACCGGCCGAGGTTGAAATAGCTGTAACCGAGGTTATACTGGGCCATGCCGTATTCCCGCTCCGTGGCCGGCGACAGGGATAGGTACTCGTTGAAAAGCGGTATCGCCTCGTTATATTTCCCCTCACGGTAAAGTATCTCTCCTTTCCAGAACTGGGTCAGGGCGGTATATTTCGGGTTGAAGCGGTTTCTGAGCGACTCGTCGAGCATACGCAGGGCCGTGTCGTAATCCCCGCGTGAGTAATGCTCCAGCGCCCTGAAATAGGCTATCTTCTGGAAAGCCGTACGCAGGTTGTTATCCGGATCGGGAACCTGTTTGATCGCCTCGTATGCCGCCTCATAATTACGCGAATTATAATAAGCGGCGACAAGGAATTCCCGGGCCTCGTCCGTACGGACCCCGTTCGGATATTCGGTTATATAACGGTTCAGAACGTTGATGGCTTCGTTAAACACTCCGCCTCCCAATTCATACTGCAGTTTACCGTAATTGAACAGGGCGTCTTCGCTGATGGCTGAATCGAACCCTCCGCCCGAAGCCATCGAGAACGACTGCATGGCCCGCAGTTTATCGCCCAGCCGCAGGTATATGGCACCAAGATGGTAAGCCGCATTCTGGGTAAGCCGGTCGTCCGGGCCCACCACCAGGCTCAGCGCCCTCTCGGCATCGGCCATATCGTTGCGCATATATCGGGAAAAGCCGATAAGGTAATTCTCTTCACGGCCCATCCGTCCCCCGGCATTGCGGTAGATATCCAGATAATGCAGGGCTCGCTCGTAATTTTCCTTATGGAACCACGACTCCCCGATTATACGGGCTATCTCCGCCTCTCGATCGCCGGTAGCCGACAATAACAGGGCATCACCCTCCCGCAGTACGTAATCGTAATTACCCTCGAGGAACTCGATCTGCAAAAGGTAGAAAGGAATTACCGGGGCATAGGATGGATGGTTGGCCAAGGTCAGGAAGATCCTTTTGGCAGCACCGTAATTTCCACTGATATAATCGATGTAAGCATTGTAATATTCCGCATGGACATGGAATTCCGTACCGGGATCGGTACGGGCAAAATACCTTGCCGCATTCTCGTAATCGTTCAACCGGAAATAGCAGTAACCGACCTTAAAGTTATATTCGGCCCTTTCCTGCGAGGTAAGCCCGGATGAAGAAATTTTGTGGAATTCCGCAAGGGCCGCACGGAAATCTTCCTTATCATACAAAATATTTGCGCGGGCAAAACGGATATCCCCGGCGTATATACTGTGGGGATATTCGTTAAGGAACCCGTCGATACGCTCCTCCGCCCGCCGGTCGAGGGTCTTGGCGGCCGACCGTGCAAGGTAATAGTCCAGCAGAACGGTAGTCTGGTAATCGGCTCCGTCTGAAAATTCCCGGGCCTTATCGAACTCCTCCAGCGCGGCTCGGTACCTGCCGGCCTCATACAGTTCGATACCCCGGTCCAGATGCTCCTGTAACGCACGGGGAGACTGCGCCAATGCCGGCACTGGTAATAATATCGATAAAAAAAGAAATATCCGGAAAAACGGTTTCCTGTCCATAGATAAGAAGATAAGCGAAAACAAATTTAAAAAAAATATCAGTAGGATGCATAGTCCGGCAGTTCGCCTTTCTCGAGCATATCCCGGCAGCTCACCTTATCTATGATCGTGCCGCCCTTGAGGACCACAACGCCTACTTTGGACCGAAGCATGGTCTTAATGGTCGAAGAGTCCATATTGTAGCAATCCACGTAAGTGTCACCCAGCATGATACCGGGGTAAATATTTAGAGACTCGGCCGTCAGGCACATTACCCGGTAACCCCTCCTTTCGGCCTGCGATACTGCCATTGCCAGTTTCTTTTCACAGCGGCGCTTTATATCCGACAGCTCCGCCGCACATACCATATATACGACTCCCGGGTCTTCGAGAACCTCCCGGGTGATGAAATCGCCATGGTCGAATATCGCAAAATCCCTCACCGACGAATGCACCGAATTACGGATGGCTACGGTCCTGGTATCGACGAATTCCCACCGCGTGTCGTCGTACCATGTGGTATCGCTAAGCAGGAATTCCTTTTCTTTACCTGTCTGCCTGTCCCGGTAAATCACGCGCGTCTCCACATCGTTCTTCGATGGCCTGCTCATGGCCTCGGGCAGGTTCGTACCTATTTTATATGGCAGAAAATCGATTATCGGCAAATGGTAATAGGAATAGATACCGATACCGAACGCTATACTGCCGAACAGCAGCATAAATGCCCCGTCCCGCCAGGCCGGCATTATAGGCATCTTTCGGGCACTCCACAGCACGAAGAAAGCCATCGGCAGCAGGATAAGGTTCTTGATAAAGGTCTCCCAGTTGGTAAGTTTTATCGCCTCGCCGAAACATCCGCAATCTTCCACCGGGTTCCAAATGGCGAGTGCGAGGGTAAGCACCGTAAAGAAAAGCATCGCCGCCGAAGCGAAAATGGAGACCAACCGTAACCTGATCTTGAACAGGAGCATCAGGCCCATCATCAACTCCGCCCCGTTCATCCATATCGAGATGGCGAACCGCCACCCGTATATCCATTCCATTTCGAACGCGGCGAGGTATTCGCCCACCTTAATCCCCGTACCCCATGGGTCTACGGCCTTGACAAAACCGGAGAAGATAAAAGTCACACCCAACAGCACCCTGCATATAGTGGCACACCACCAGATAACTTTAGCTTTCCTGTCCGGGAACTTCACTGTAAAAGGTTTTAGATTTGCGGCATCGCGGGAACGCATTGCCTTACCTGGCTTATTATCTTACTGAAATTAGCCTGCGGACTGTCCATCTGTCCATGGCCGTTGGAACAATCCACGATGCGCAGCCCGTCATCTTCGCCGGCACACCGCAGGTATATATCCCTTACCCTGCGTTGCAGGTCGAGGGAATCCTCGTGAATATCGGTACGGCCCTGCAAATACTCCCTGTCCTGGCCGGTACGCTCTTCCGCGAGCCGCTGTTCGGTAAACGAGAACGGCACGTCGAGGAACAGCGAGATATCGGGAACGGGCAGTCCGTTGGTGCAAAATTCCAGATCGAGTATCCATTTCTTCAATCCGTCCTGTTGTTCCCGACTGCCCAGTTTAGCGCACTGGTATGCAATATTGGAATAGACATAACGGTCGGTTATGACCCATTTACCATCGTCGAGCCACTCTTGTATCGCCGGAGCGGCCTCCGCCCTGTCTCCGGCGAAAAGGAGGGCGACCAGGTAAGGGTCGACACTCTCCACCGGCCCCGAATCGCCCCGCAGGAAGCGGGCGATAAGCTCTCCATAAACCGGGGCGTCGAAGCGCGGGAAATGCAGGAATTCATACCGGCAGCCGTTTTCCGCAAGGTGCCCCCTGAGCAGGTCCAACTGAGTTGACTTACCCGCACCGTCCAATCCCTCCAATACTATAAATGGCATATCCCAAACAGCGTTTAAATGCGGACCGGCGGAATCTGTCTCCCTGCGGCCCGGGGTTAACCGGATAAAAATACAAAAAAAGTCTCTAAAGAGTCCCGCCCGGAAATGAAAACGGACCGGGCACCGGCTATCCAATAGGAATAACGGGATCGTGAATACTACCGGAGCATCCGCAAAGCCTTTTCCACACCGCGCACGAAAACTTCTGCCTCCTGCATAGTATTATACAAGGCGAACGACGCACGGCACATTCCGGTCATGCCGTACCGTTGCATCAACGGCTCGGCACAATGGGTACCGGTGCGCACCGCTATCCCCATCTTATCGAGGATCAGGCCTAGGTCGGCCGGATGAACGCCGTCGGCCGAGAATGACAAAATGGGACATTTATTTTTAGAAAGGCCGTAAACCCTTACCCCCGGAAGCCCGGTTATTTGGCCGGTAGCGTAAGTGAGCAATTCATTCTCATGGGTTTCTACCGCCTGCCGGTCGAGAGTGAGCAGGTAATTTATCGCTTCGGCGAGGCCAATGGCAGCGATATAGTTCGCCGTACCGGCTTCGAATTTAAGGGGGAGTTCGGCAAAGGTTGTCTTACTGAAACTTACCGTCGATACCATATCGCCTCCGCCCATAAAAGGCGGTAACTCTTCCAGTAGTTCCGGTTTACCGTACAGCACCCCGATCCCGGTAGGCCCATAGAGTTTATGACCGGAGAACGCGAAGAAATCGCAGTCGAGTTCAGCAACGTTCACCCCTCCGTGGACTACCGACTGGCAGCCGTCCACCAGTACAGGGACACCATTACGGTGGGCCGTTTCGACGATCGTTTTAAGGTCGTTCCTTATTCCCAGAACGTTCGAAGCACCTGTAACGGCAACGATCCGTGTACGCCTGTCGATCAGGCCGTCCAACTGCCCGTAAGACAGGCCCCCATCCTCATCGCATGGTAAAACCCTTATTTCCGCCCCTTTACGGCCGCAAACCAATTGCCACGGCACTATATTGGAATGGTGCTCGGCATCCGTTAAAACGATATTGTCCCCCGGGCCGATGAACCGTTCGGAAAAACTATAGGCTACGGTATTTATCGCGGCCGTTGCGCCCGAAGTGAAAACCACTCCCCGCGTATCCGGCGCACCGATAAACCCGGCTACCGTCCGTCGGGCCTGCTCGTACCTCTCGGTACTCTCCGTACTGAGCCGGTGGATACCCCGATGAATATTGGCGTTTTCGGTGAACGTGAACCGGTCCATAGCCTCGACAACCTGCCGGGGTTTCTGCGCGGTCGCCGCGTTATCGAGGTAAACCAACGGTTTGCCGTAAACCTCCCTCGAGAGTATCGGGAAATCCTGCCTTATTTTTTCCGGGTCGAACATCTTTTCTTCAGATATCGGCGATCCTTTCGTCGGCCAGGATAGAGAGCCGCTGGCAAACTTCCCGCTGGCGGCAATGGGACACCACATCATTGACGAATCCCCCTAACTGCAACCTTCGGGCATCCTGTTCCGAGATCCCTCTCTGGCGCATATAATAGACCGCCTGGTCATCCAACTGTCCGACGGTTGCCCCGTGGCTGCACTTCACATCGTCGGCGTATATTTCCAACTGTGGCTCGGTATATATCCGGGCGGCATCGCTCAACTGCAGGTTGCGACTCTGCTGGAGGGCCGAGGTTTTCTGGGCATCCGGCGCAACGTATACCATCCCGGTAAAAGAACCGGTTCCCTCGCCTGAAACTACACCCTTGATAACCTCGTAACTACGGCAGTCTGCAACCTCGTGCCGCACTTTCATATTTATATCGCAAAGTTGTTTGCCGTTAGCGAAATATAACCCGTAAAGTGTCGTCTCGCTGTCCCTGCCGTTCAAGTAAGCAACCGAATTGATACGTGTCGCCCCCCCTGATAGCCACAGTGCGGTACCGGTCGCTACCGACCGTTCCTGCTGCACCGAATAATTGCCGCTCACCAACATGCTTCCCTGCTCCATCGAGGTCGCCTCGGTAATATCGATCGATGACCCGGCACCGAGGAATACCTCGCGCAGGAAGCAGGAAACTATACCGGATTTGCCCGTGTCGTTATGTGTAACGGCGATATTGGCCGAAGCCCCATCTTCAACAATGACCAGTATGCGCGGGAAGCATATCTGCCCCGGAGCCGTAGCAGAATACCGCAAGTCGATATGTATCGTTTCATCCGAACGGGTCTCGCCGGGAATGTAAACGAACGCTCCGTCCTGGCAAAAGGCGCCGCAGAGTACGGAAGCTACGTCGTTGGAAGTATCCACCGATGTATTGTAATACCGCATTACCAGATCGGGCATTTGGGACGCTGCGGTGCGTAACGACCCTGTAATAATCCCGTCATCGTAGCGCGACAACTCCGCACACGTGCAGATCCCGTTTATAAGGGTAACACCCAGGGCAGTTTGGAGGGTAGGCAGCAGGCTTTGGCCCGCTTCGCCCTCCGGCATCCCGGCCAGAGAGACGACCTCGGAAAACAGCTCCCGGAGATCGAAATGCCGGTACTGCTCATCCTCCTTACCGGGAAGCGAATGCAGATTTAACACCTCTATAAGCTCCCTGCGCTGGTTGTTCACCTGTTGGGGCCATCCCTGCATGATGCGTTCGAAGTGCTCGACATACATTTCCGACAAGCGGGTATCTATCCTTTCCGCCATGGCTGTCAGTCGATATCGTTGATTAGCCAGTCGTAACCCTCTTCCTCGAGCTTATAGGCCAGCGTCTTATCCCCCGTCTTGATTATACGTCCCTTATAGAGCACATGGACGAAATCGGGCACGATGTAATCCAGCAAGCGCTGGTAGTGGGTAATTACGATGGTAGCGTTGTCGGGCCTGCGGAGCTGGTTTACACCGTTGGCCACGATCCGCAGGGCATCGATATCGAGCCCCGAATCGGTCTCGTCGAGGATGGCCAGCCGTGGGTCCAGCATAGCCATCTGGAATATCTCGTTCTTCTTCTTCTCACCCCCGGAAAAACCCTCGTTGACGGCCCTGCCGGTAAGCCCGCTGTCTATCTCCACAACCTTTGCTTTCTCCCTCATCATCCGCAGGAACTCCCCTGCCGAAAGCGGCTCTTCGCCCAGGTAAGCTCTGCGCTCATTTACGGCCATCCGCATGAAATTGGCCATACTCACCCCCGGTATCTCCACCGGATACTGGAACCCGAGGAACAATCCGGCCCGTGCCCGCTCCTCTATATCCATTTCGAGCAGGTCCGCTCCGTCATACGTCACGCTTCCGCCCGTCACTTCATATCGCGGATTGCCCGCCAACACCGAAGCGAACGTACTCTTGCCCGACCCGTTGGGGCCCATAATGGCATGTACCTCGCCTTCTTTGACCTGCAGGTCTATCCCTTTGAGGATAGGCTTGCCGTCCACCATACATTGCAGGCCTTTAACTTCCAGTAACATATCTTTGCTTTTTACTTTCTACGATATTACCCGACGCTACCCTCCAAACTTATCGAAAGCAGTTTCTGGGCCTCCACCGCGAACTCCATGGGTAGCTTGTTCAACACTTCCTTGGCATACCCGTTTACGATAAGCCCTACGGCATCCTCAGTCGAGATGCCGCGCTGGTTACAGTATACCAACTGGTCCTCGCTGATCTTCGACGTTGTCGCCTCATGTTCCACCACCGCCGAACTGTTGGCCGTATCGATATACGGGAACGTATGGGCACCGCACCGGTCACCTATCAAGAGTGAATCGCACTGAGAGAAGTTCCTTGACCCCTCGGCTTTTTTAGCTACCTTAACCAATCCCCGGTAGCTGTTCTGGCTGCGGCCGGCCGATATCCCTTTGGACACTATCCGGCTCCGGGTATTACGTCCCAGGTGGATCATCTTCGTGCCGGTATCGGCCTGTTGGTAGTTGTTGGTCAGTGCTACCGAGTAAAATTCCCCTACACTGTTATCCCCGGCCAGCACGCAACTGGGGTACTTCCACGTGATGGCAGACCCGGTCTCAACCTGGGTCCATGACAACCGCGAATTCTCACCCCGGCACAATCCCCGTTTGGTCACGAAGTTATAAATACCGCCCCGGCCCTCCTTATCGCCCGGATACCAGTTCTGTACGGTCGAGTATTTGACCTCGGCATCTTTCAGTACAACTATCTCCACCACGGCGGCATGAAGCTGGTTTTCATCCCTGCGTGGTGCGGTACACCCCTCGAGGTAACTTACATACGAACCCTCGTCCGCTACGATAAGCGTCCGTTCGAACTGGCCCGTACCGGCCGCGTTGATCCTGAAATAAGTGCTCAACTCCATCGGACACCTCACCCCCTTTGGTATATAGCAAAACGACCCGTCGGAAAAAACGGCGGCGTTAAGCGCCGCGAAAAAATTGTCCGTATGCGGCACCACGCTCCCGAGGTATTTACGGATCAATTCGGGGTAATCCCTCACGGCTTCGCTCATCGAACAAAAGATAATGCCCAATTCGGCCAGGGTCTCCTTATAGGTGGTCTTGACCGAAACAGAATCCATCACGGCATCCACCGCCACCCCGGCAAGGGCCATCTGCTCCTCGAGTGGAATGCCCAATTTGTCGAACGTTTTCAGCAACTCGGGGTCTACCTCCTCCATACTCGAGTATTTCGGGGCCGTCCGTGGAGCGGCATAGTATATTATATCCTGATAGTCGATCTCGGGGATATCGAGCTTGGCCCACCGGGGCATTTTCATCCCGGTCCAATGCCGGTAAGCCTCCAGCCGTTGCTCGGTCAACCACTGCGGCTCTCCCTTTTTCATGGATATAAGCCGTACCACATCCTCGCTGAGGCCCTTTGGAATAACCTCGGTGTCGATGTCGGTAACGAAGCCGTATTTATATTCCTGGGAGGTTACCTCCCCGATCAGCTTCTCGCTTTCGCTTTGTATATTGTCCTGGTGGTTTTCCATTTTCGATCCCGGTTGCTTATTTCCGGTAAACAGGCAAAGTTAACCATACCCCCAAACAGTACAAAATATTTACCACGAATTAACCGGCCGTCCAGACCCCTCGAATAAATAAATACGTATAAACCCTTATCGGGCCGCTCCATATAATAAACGGAGGGGCGATGAAACCGCCCCTCCGTTTATAGTATTTAAGTTCCGGCAGGTTAACCCTGCATCTGCTGGAGTATCTCGTTGTATTTATTATACTTCTCCAGGATGCTGTCGCTGCGGTCACGCAGGCGGAACGTCAGGTTCTTGAGAAGTTCCACGGTAGCCTCGTTGGTCGGGTCGAGTTCGTGGGCCTTTTCGAGCGGATCGAGGGCCTTTTCATACTCGGCATATACCTCCTCCAGAGCCCGGTTATATTCCTCGCTGCTGGACGGGTTCATCTCGTTAAGCTTCTTATTGAGGTCGTCCCCGATCTCGATATAGGCATAAGCCAGGCGGAAATTATTGAAGAAATCGTTCGGGGCCAACTGTACGGCCCGCTGGTAAGCGCTTATGGCTCCGTCCGCATCGCCCATCTTCTGGTAAATCGACCCCAAGCCACTCCACAGCAGGTGGTTATCCGGCTCTTCGTCGATGGATTTCTTTACGATGTCGATGATCTCGGTCGGGTCGCTCTCCGTGATGGAATAGATACCAACGAGGCCCTCGACAATCTTTGTATTGCCGGGATGCTTTGCTATACCCCTTTGCAGAACGTCCTTGGCTTTGTTGTTATCGCCCAGGCCGTAGTAGTTATGATAGAGGAAATAATAAACGTCGCCGTCCGATTCGTAACCGTTTTTTTCGGCCTCCTCGAGATATTTCGCCCCTTTGTCGAATTCGCCCGAGAAAGTATAGAACATACCGGCATTGTAAACCGACGCCGTATCGAGTTCGTTCACGGCCGGGTGGCGAAGAATTTCATAAGCGGCGGCAAAGTGGTCGGCGGTCTTGCCGTAATTCTGCATACCGAACGCGTTCTCCCCGTCCTTTTTATGGTCATTAGCGAGCTGCTGCAAAGCGGCGTTGACTTTCGAAGCCGACTTGGGATCCACTTCGTAAGCTTTTGAATAAGCCTTGAAAGACTCGTCGTAAGCATTGTCGATCACGGTCAGCTTGGGTTCCCAGAATGCCAAACCTTCATCGCCGAAATATGCCGTAAAATTGGGATAGTCGTAAACCTCGTACTGGGTGCCGTTGAATTCCTTGACCTGGGGCTCCACCTTGCCGCCATAAAGCAACTGAACCTCCATCGGGGTGATACCCCTGTAAAGACCCGTCCAGGAAGCGGTAGCCGCCTCGTTGAAAACTTTCCCCCTGTCCAACCACGCGTTGGCCTTGGTATTCTTCTTCGGATTCTCTATATCCTCATTCGATTTTTGTATCTTCTTCAGGATGGCATCCTTGTCCACTTTCACGGTTGCCTGGGACATTGCACCCGGTATGGCGATTACCGCTGCGAGCAATATCAATACTATTTTTCTCATATCAATTAAGGTTTTGAGTTTCGTAAACTGCTATAAATTTAATTCTTAAAAAGAAATAAACAAAAACTATGCTTATTAATTAGCACCCTGCTCCGCACTATCCGGCTGGGAAGCGTTCCCGGCCGCATTATCATTTACCTGCGGGGTTTCGCCGCTGCCGTCCGGAACCGCACCTCCGCCCGGGTTGTTCTCGTCGTTCTCGTCCGCATGGGGCACCACCGCAACCGAAGCGATACTGTCGCCGTTGCGCAGGTTGATGATCTTGACACCCTGCGTAGCCCGGCCGGCCAACCGGATGTCCCTGACCGCCGTACGGATAGTGATCCCACTACGGTTGATGATCATCAGATCGTCGTCGTCAGTTACCGCCTGCATCGAGATCAGCTTGCCGGTCTTTTCGGTTATCTGAATGGTCTTCACCCCTTTACCGCCACGGTTGGTAACCCGGTAATCCCCGAGGTCAGTACGTTTGCCGTACCCGTTCTCGCTCAACACAAGGATATCCTTTTTATCGGTCGGTTCCACGCAAACCAGGCTTACCACCTCGTCATGCTCCTCGATGCAGATACCCCTCACTCCTGACGCGGTACGCCCGATGGGCCGTACTATCTCTTCCGGGAAGCGTATAGCCTTACCCTCGCGGGCAGCCAGCATCACCTCGGCTTTGCCGCTGGTAAGCTTCACGTCAATCAACTGGTCGCCCTCGCGGATTGTTATGGCGTTCACACCGTTCTGGCGCGGGCGAGAGTATGCCTCGAGGGTGGTCTTCTTAATGATTCCCCGCTTGGTACACATGATAAGGTAATTGTTTTCCACGTATTCCTTATCGGTGAGGTGCCGCACGTTGATATATGCCCTCACCTTGTCGTCCGGCTCTATCTGGATAACGTTCTGGATGGCACGGCCTTTTGAAGCCCGTGTTCCCTCGGGTATCTGGTATACCTTGAGCCAGTAACACCTGCCCTTTTCGGTGAAGAACATCATCGTATTGTGCATCGTGGTCATGTAGATATGCTCGATGAAGTCCTCGTCCCTGGTTGCACTTCCTTTCACGCCGACCCCGCCCCGGTGCTGCGCCCGGTACTCGGTGAGCGGCGTGCGTTTGATATATCCCATGTGGGAAATGGTTATCACCATCTCCTCGTCGGCATAGAAGTCCTCCGGATTGAATTCCTCGGAACTGTAAACGATCTCCGTGCGCCGAGGATCGGCATACTTGGATTTCATTTCCAAAAGCTCATCCTTGATAACCTGCATCTGCCGCTCCTCACTGGCCAGTATATCCTTGAACTCGGCGATCTGTTTACACAGTTCGTCGTACTCGTCCTTGAGCTTCTGGCGCCCCATTTTGGCCAATGCCCCGAGCCTCATTTCCACGATAGCAGAGGCCTGTATTTCGCTCAGTCCGAACCGCTCCATCATCGCCGTCTTTGCGGCGTCCTGGTTCTCCGATTCCCGGATGAGTTTGATTATCTCGTCCAGATGGTCGAGAGCTATCAGCTTACCCTCGCGGATATGCGCCTCTTTCTCGGCTTTGGCAAGGTCGTATTTAGTACGGCGGACGATAACCTCGTGCCGGTGTTCAATGA
Source organism: Alistipes sp. (assembly GCA_021201825.1). Classification (GTDB taxonomy): domain Bacteria; phylum Bacteroidota; class Bacteroidia; order Bacteroidales; family Rikenellaceae; genus WRDF01. Next base: position 35,300 of record JAJQED010000041.1, on the reverse strand, counting down.
AATATTTGACCTGATCACGCAGGTTGAGCACCATCGGCCGGCCGTTGACCAGCGCTATATTGTTGACCGCGAACGTCGTTTGCAGTGCGGAATATTTGTAAAGGGTATTGAGCACCACGCTCGCCACCGCATCGGTCTTGAGAATTATCACGACCCGCATACCCTTGCGGTCGCTCTCGTCGTTGATATACGAGATACCGTCGATCTTCTTCTCGTTGATCATATCGGCTATCTTGCGTATCATCTCGGCCTTGTTGACCTGGTATGGTATTTCCGTGATGACGATACACTCCCGGCCGCTCTTCGTATGCTCGATCTCCGTACGGGCGCGCATAACCACGCGGCCGCGTCCCGTCTCGAGGGCTTCCCGCACTCCCTCGTACCCGTATATGATACCACCGGTAGGGAAATCCGGCGCCTTGACGTGTTCGATCAGTTCCGAAACCTCTATATCCTTATTGTCAATATAGACGCAACAAGCGTCTACTACCTCACCGAGGTTATGCGGAGCCATATTGGTGGCCATACCCACGGCGATCCCCGACGTACCGTTCACCAGCAGGAGCGGTATCTTGGTCGGAAGGACCGTAGGCTCCTGTATCGTATCGTCGAAGTTAAGGGTATAATCGACCGTGTCTTTCTCGATATCGGCCATCACCTCGTCGGCGAGCTTGCGCATCCTGGCCTCTGTATATCGCATGGCGGCGGGGCTGTCCCCGTCCACGGACCCGAAGTTTCCCTGGCCGTCCACCAACGGGTAACGCAAACTCCACTCCTGGGCCATGCGCACCATCGCATCGTAAACCGAACTGTCACCGTGCGGATGGAACTTACCGAGAACGTCCCCCACGATCCTGGCGGACTTACGGTGAGGCCGGTCCGAATAGAGGTTGAGCTCGTTGCTCATATCGTAAAGTATCCTGCGGTGCACCGGTTTCAGGCCGTCCCGCACATCCGGCAGGGCACGGGACACTATGACCGACATCGAATAGTCGATGTAGGCCGATTTCATCTGTTCCTCTATATTTATCCTGATAATCTTACCGTCCGAGCCGACAGGGCCGTCCCCGCCGTCGCCGGTCGAATCGCCGCCATCTGCCGACGCTTCGGCCGCAACGGGGTCATTGCCGGCCGCTTCGCCCTCCCCGGACACGGGCACCTGCCCGTTGTCGATCTTCTCTTCGTCTGCCATAGAATTATATGTGATTATAACCCTGCTAAATTACTCATAATTCGCCAAACAGCCAAACATTTTAAGCCCTGAATTATGCCGCGGAATGCGGTAAAAAGCAGCCCGCCGCGGACAATATCAGAAAGTTTCAAAGAACCGGAATGCAGCCCCCGGACCGGTATCCCCGCAGAGAGCGGCGGCCGGTTTTCAATAAGCCGGCCTGTCGTAATATACGACAGGCCGGAACATATTCGACTATAATGCGGGAAAAGCGGGAACACTCCGCGAAAAGTGCAGTTTTACCGCCCGATCAATTCCGTGGTTTGCAAGGGAGCCCGTAACCCTCTGTCAGGGTACTCCTGTACTGCCGTATCTGTTCCAACTCCATTTCAGAACCGATAACGGGAGGATCGTTCCTGACGGCATCCTCGAGCATCTTCCATGCGTACTCCGAAGCGATGACGCTGTCCCTCACCTCGGGATATCCCATATTGCGGCCCGCCAGAAGCGAGTCGGCGAAGACATCCACAAGAACGTCTATTTTTTTATCGTTGAAAGGCTTTTCAATACTCTCCGTACGGTTCACCCCGTGAAGCTCTACCCGGGCGGTCTTAAAATCGTGGTTCATCCGGGCGATACCCTTTGTACCGATAACGTCCACATAAGAGTTATGGGTCTGTTGCCGGGCCATATGCCCGTAGACGAAACCCTGGGTAATATCGAACACCACCCCGTTCCTGAAAGTGCCGTGCGCCTGAACCCACCACGGATCCTTATGGGCCCACATCCTGACACCCTGGGCATGCCATTTGTCGTATTCGCTCGCGGCATACCACCGGGCTACATCCACGTAATGCATCCCGCAGTCATGGAAAGACGGTCCCTCGTAATCGTGCCCCTCGCCCGGCAGGAACCCGGGAGTCATGTGGCATATACGGACGATCGCAAGGTCGCCGATCTCCCCGCTGCGGATAAAGTCGATTATCTGTTTATGGTACCACGCATTGCGGTTGAACATATTTACCGATACCATCAGCCCCGACCGTTCGATAAGGCTCACCAGCTCCCACTCGGTCGTTATATCCGCAGCTACGGGTTTTTCGGCCAACACATGCTTGCCCGCCGCCAGAGCCTTTTTTATCTGGCTCGCACGGGAATCGGCAAGGGCGAACAGCCCGGCCACCTGTATTTCGGGGTTGGAAAAAATTTCGTCTTCGTCGGCGGTGATAACCGCGCCGGGCAAACTGGCGGCGGCTTCAGCCCTGCATGCAGGATCGGTATCGCAGATATGGGTGATTTGCCATTTCGGGTTCTGAACCAGCTCCCTGAAAAACTTTCGCCCCATACGGCCAAACCCGATCATGCCGATCTTGATCTTTCGGTCCATGGTCAGTTACATCCTTAAAGTTCTTAACGAGGAAGCGGTTTTGGGCAATGGTCACGCAATATAGCTATTTTAGTCAAAAATGCCAATACGGGACCCGGATTTTAGGCCACTGTAATGCGGTCCTATTCGAAGAACGGGATAATCTCGTAATCCCCGAAATTGGACATATCCGGCGAGAAAAGGGATTCGGGAACGTTGGGGGCCGCGCCGATGCGAAGCACCTCTACGATGATAAAACCCGAAATGCCGTCGGCAAGGTAGCTTATGGAATGCGGCAGTCGCGTGGTTTTATCCACGGTCAGCTCGATATTACGGACAGAGGCGTCGGAATCCCTCGGTTTTAGCTCCACGACGTCGTATTGCCGTCCGCTTTCGTTCATCACACCTTTATATGTGGATATGAAAGAGTCTTCGGCAAAATCGAACGCCCGTGTAGGATTGGAGAGTATGTTGCGGTCGTTGGGGTCTACCCGGTCTATGAGCACTTCCTCGTCGAAATGGTCGACTTCGTACCTCACCCGTCCGTCGGAATAGATCTCGATATCTCCCATACTCATATAATATCGGCTCCCGCTTACGGTATATTCTCCTGCGGCCGAATTGCCCTCGGCCGTTACCCGGAAAGAGACGGTATAATTGCCGAGGCCTTTGACGGCTGCAGCCATAGCCTGTAGGACGCTTCCGGCGTCGGCCTGGGCATGTAACGACGGTACGGCAACGAACAAAAGCAAGATTGCGCCCGTTATTTTCCGAAGTATCTTCCGGGATATTTTAGTTTCTTTTTTCATAATGTATTCGATGTAATAACGGACACACCCACGGCAAATTGCGGACGCCCCGTACAATGAGACCAAAAACTCTACCAATCGCAGTACTACAGCCCCTCCGAGTCGATCCTGTTCAGGATATATTCCATCGAGGCCACATCGGTGATAAGAACCTCGCGCGGCTTGCTGCCTTCGGCACGCCCTACTATACCGGCCGCCTCGAGCTGGTCCATGATACGCCCGGCGCGGTTGTACCCGATCGAGAATCGGCGCTGGATGGAAGACGTGGACCCCTGCTGGTTCTGGACAACGAACCGGGCCACATCCTCGAACATCGCATCGACCGGGCCGAGGTCCCCTCCCTTGCCGGCAGACGGGTCGGAATCCGGCTGGTAATCGGGCAGCTCATACGGCCCAGCATAACCTTTCTGGTTACTGATAAACTCGGTTATCCGCTCGATCTCAGGCGTGTCGATAAACGCACACTGGACACGGGTCAACTCCCCGTTCAGGGACATGAGCATATCCCCGCGCCCGATCAGCTGGTTGGCCCCGGGCTGGTCGATTATCGTACGCGAATCCACCATCGACATAACCCTGAATGCGATGCGCGCAGGGAAATTCGCTTTAATAAGTCCCGTGATAACTTTCACGTCGGGCCGTTGTGTAGCTATAACAAGGTGTATACCTACCGCACGGGCCAACTGGGCCAAACGGGTTATCGGAGCCTCGACCTCCCGCCCGGCGGTCATTATCATATCGGCGAACTCGTCGATGACCACCACGATATAAGGCATGAACCGGTGTCCTTTACGGGGGTTCAGCCTGCGTTTCAGGAACTTATCGTTATATTCGGATAATTTCTTGACCTCGGCCATCCTCAAGAGCTCGTACCTGTCCGACATCTCCTGGCATAGGGCATTGAGGGTATAAACGACCTTTTGGGTATCGGTCAGGATAGCTTCGTCTTCGCTCTCCATTTTGGCCAAAAAGTGCCGCTCAAGCTTTGAGTAAAGCGATAACTCCACCCGTTTGGGGTCGACCAGTACGAATTTCAACTCGGCCGGGTGCTTGCGGTAGAGCAGCGAAGTGATAATGGCGTTCAACCCCACACTCTTACCCTGCCCCGTTGCACCGGCGACCAACAGGTGCGGCATCTTGGCCAGGTCGATTATAAAAGTGTCGTTCGAGATCGTGCGTCCGAGGACCACCGGGAGTTCGTAACCGCTCTCCTGGAACTTCATGGTCCGGACAACGGAATACATGGACACTACCTCCTTATCCTTGTTCGGAACCTCGATCCCGACCGTGCCCTTGCCCGGCATCGGGGCGATTATACGAATCCCGAGAGCCTTGAGGCTGAGAGCTATATCGTCCTCCAGGTTTTTTATCTTGGATATCTTCACCCCGGCCGCCGGAACTATTTCGTAAAGCGTTACGGTCGGGCCGATGGTAGCTTTTATCTTGTCTATCTTGATCCCGAAATTCTCCAGGGTGCGTACGATGCGGTTCTTGTTCTCGTAAATTTCCTCCTCGGTTACCTGCACGTCTATGCTATGGTCCTCTAATAGCTCGACAGGCGGTTTCTGGTATTTGGAGAGCTCCAGGGTCGGATCGTATAGGCTGTCGTCTATATCGTCTTCGTCCAGCTGGGTATCGCTGTGGCCCGCAACCACGACTTCCAATCGGGCATCGGCCGCGACCCCTCCTTCGGCCGAAGCCTCGACGACCCCGCCTATGGAAAGCGGAGTACCCTCTTTGAGGTCGACCACTTCGATACCGTCCGTTTGCGGGGTTATCCCTACCATGGCCGGCCCTTGGTCATATCCGATGGAAACGTTACCGACCGGGTCTTCTCCGTATTGCTCCGCGAACTGTCCAACTCCCCCCGCATAACGGCTGTCGACAATTCCGAAATCCTGGCTTCCCGCCGCCGGCCGGGTTACGGCACCTGCAGGGGCTTCGCCGCCCAAAACGACCATATCAGACATCGCATCCAGATCCGAAACCGTTCCTGCACCGGAAATTACTTCCTCATGTGCCTGCCGGCTGTCGGTTATTTCGAACACATCGGGGTCGGCGACCGTGATCGGCCCCGCCTCCCGGACTTCCACGATTTCCGGCACGGGCTGTAATTCCAGCAAAGGTGTAAACTGATTTTCGCTTTCAACCTCTTTCGATGAGAGGTCAGGAATTAATTCTGAAGCCGGTGGTGCATCTTCCTGCTCCATCTCGTCCAGACCCCCGAGTATATCGTCCGCACGGCCCGTTACCAGATCGGCCGCATGGCCAACCACGGCACCGCCCATTTTAACACTCCCTTGCAGTATCCCCTTACCGACCTTATTAACTGCCGAAATGGTCCGGCGGCTGTTAATATAAACCCCGATCATCACCCAGAACAGCAGAAGCAACAGGGACGTACCGACCACACCCAGGAACGATGCGATCCACCGGCTGATAAATATACCGTGGGCACCGCCCAGCCCGGTTCCGAAGATCCCCCACCTGGTGCCGAAAACAAACCCCAAGGTGAGCGACCCGGCAATCATCAACAACAGAGAAATACGAACGGATTTACGGAGCGCGGCAGGCCTGTAATTGATGATCCTCAACCCGAGGATCATAAGTACAGCCGGGATAATAATCCCGAACACCCCGAACCACTCTCCCACCATATAATGGGCCATAACGGCCCCGGTCTTTCCCGTATGATTGGTCACCACCCCGGCATCGGCCCGCCATATATCGCCCCACCGGACGAAATTCTGATCGGACGCCCAACTGAAATAATAGGAGACGATAGCCGCGAAAAGGAACAAGCCGAACGTAAAGACCACCGCACCGCACACCCACCGCTGGGTATCGGTCAGCACCGGTTTATTCTTCCCCGCCGGCGGGGTCTTGGAGGATTTCCGGGCAGTCGCCATTAAAGAATCGGTTATCCCTTAGCCGGGATTTTAAGGGTTTAATTAAAACGGGGTAAAATTAGGGATTTTTTATCAGATATCCATAGAGAGCGCTTTGCGGGCCATTTCGGCCAGCCTGCGTGAATAGTCTTTGCCGGCAAGGGAGAGGAATTCGAACTGCGGGGTATTGTCCGCCGGGGCCAGCGCGTCCGCCTGTTGCAGGAGAACCTGAACCCTGCGGGCTACGGCCGGGGCAGGATTGATGATCGTAACCGGCCTGTCACCTATTACCCGCTTTATATCCCGGGTGAGGAAAGGGTAATGGGTGCACCCCAGCACAAGCGTATCGGCACCCTGCCCGATCAAGGGTTCGATAACCATTGAAATGGTATCGAAAGCCTCCTTGGTCCCCTCCTTATTTTCCTCCACCAGCATCGCGAAACCCTTGCCAGGGGCGGAGAAGACCTGCACGCCGTTGCCGTACCTTTCCACCAACTGCCGGTATCCGTCGCTTGCCATATAGGCGATTGTGGCGATGACCGCTACGGATTTATTGCGGCTTTGTTCCACGGCGGGTTTCAACGCAGGCTCGACCCCTACGAACGGGAATCCGGGATACATCCGTCGCAGGTCTCCTATCGCAGCGGCCGTAGCCGTATTGCACCCCAGCATTATGATTTTGGCACCACGGTCCATCAACCGCCCGATGGCGTCGATAGTAAGGCGGCGGATAGTCTGCTCCAATTTGGTGCCGTAAGGGCAGTTCTTCCCGTCGCCGAAGTAGACGATAGACTCGCCGGGCAGCAACCGGCGTACCTCGCGCCACACCGACAATCCGCCCAATCCCGAATCGAATATCCCTACAGGCCTGCTATCCATGACGGGTAAGAAGAGTTATTGCTTATCCTTTATCCATAGGGCCGCATTGACGAAGGCCTCGATCCACGGTGAAATTTCATCCCCTGCCCGCTCCTCGGGATAGTAGGCCCAATTCCACGGCCGTATGGCCCGCTCCAAATGGGGCATCATGGCAAGGTGCCGCCCGTCGTCGCTCACAATGGCGGCACATGCACAGTCACTGCCGTTGGGATTTGCCGGGTAGAGGTTGTAGGCATATTTCATGGCCACGTTGTACCTGTCCTCACTGTACGGGAAGCGGAATTTCCCCTCCCCGTGGGCCACCCATATACCGAGCTTACTTCCCTGCAATCCGGAGAGCATGACCGAGGGCGAGGGCAGTATCTCCACCCCGATAAATCCCGACTCGAACTTCCGGCTGTCATTATGGTCCATACGGGGTTTCTCCCGGTGGCCGGGGGTTATAAGCCCCAACTCCACCATCAACTGGCAACCGTTGCATATACCTATGGAAAGCGTATCGGGACGGGCATAGAAATTATCGAGCGCCTTTTTGGCCTTTTCGTTATACAGGAAAGCGCCCGCCCAACCTTTGGCCGAACCCAGCACGTCGGAATTGGAGAATCCTCCGACGAAAGCAATCATATTCACATCCTCGAGGGTTTCACGGCCGCTCACCAGGTCGGTCATATGGACGTCCTTGACATCCATGCCCGCAAGGTACATCAGCCACGCGGTCTCCCGGTCGCACTGGCACCCTTTTTCACGGATAACGGCGGCCTTGATCCCGGTCTTTTCACGGCGGCTGCCGTCGAGGCCATACCGGCTTAATTTGCCGGTGAAGCCCTGCGGGAAGCGGAACTCCAGCGGAGTGTTCTTATAATTGTGGAACCTTTCGAGAGCCAGTTTTTCGCCGCTCTGCTTGCGGTCCAGCAGGTAGGAGCTACGGTACCATGTATCGCGAAGCTCATCGACCAAAAGCTCAAGGTCGACCCCGGCGCACCGCACGGTAAATTTACGGTCACGGTTCACCTCCCCGACTACATACGCATCCACACCGGCCTTAGCCAATTCCCGAACAATACCCTCGCCGTCGGCAACCTGCAGTACAACCGCCGGACGTTCGCTGAACAGGATATGGGCAATATCGACCGAAGTGCCCCTGGCCAACGGGGACAGATCCGCATAAATCCCGGATCGGTTGTCGGTGAACGTCATTTCGAGCAGGGCCGTTACCAACCCCCCTGCCGAAACGTCATGCCCGGCAAATACCTTGTCCTCCGCTATCAACTGCTGCACTGCGGCGAAAGCTGCAGAGAAATACGCCGGATCAGTCACATCCGGGGTTTCACGGCCAACATACCCGCAAACCTGCGCGAAACTGCTTCCGGCCAACCCGAAACCGCACCTGCCGAAATCCACATAGACCAACTGGCTCCGCTTGTTCTTAAGGGCCGGGGATACGCACGAAGTAATATCGGACACCTCGGCGGCGGATGTAATTATCACCGTGCCGGGAGAAAGGACTTTCTCCCCGTCCGGGTATTTCTGGGTCATCGAGAGGGAGTCCTTGCCGGTGGGAATATTGATCCCCAGGCCGATAGCGAACCTGCTTGCCGCCTCCACGGCTTGATAGAGCCTTGCGTCCTCGCCATCGTTACGGCAGGGCCACATCCAGTTAGCACTTAAGGAAACCCCGCTCAACCCGTGGGAAAGGGGGGCAAAGACGATATTTGTAAGGGATTCTGCAATAGCCAGCCTCGACCCTGCGCCGGCATCGGCCAGTGCGGCTATCGGGGCGTGCCCCAAAGCGGTAGCGATACCGCTTTTACCCTCATAATCGAGCGAAACCACAGCGCAGTCGTTGACCGGCAACTGTATCTGGCCGGCACACTGCTGCATGGCAATGCGGCCGGTTACCGACCGGTCGACCTTATTGGTCAGCCAGTCTTTGCAGGCCACCGCTTCCAGTTGAAGCACCCCCTCTATATATTTAACCAACTTCCCGGTGTCATAACCCACCTCGGCAAACCCGGCCTCTTTGGTATTGTCGGCCATTACGGTCCTGGGTGCCTTGCCGAACATATACTCCAGCTTCCAGTCGATCGGTTTCTCCCCGGTTCCGGTATGCTCGAACGTGAAGTGCATATCGCCCGTAGTCTCCCCTATGACGTACATCGGGGCGCGTTCCCGTTCGGCGATTTTCTCCAGCTGCGGGATATCTCCGGCAGCCATCACCAGTCCCATTCGTTCCTGGGACTCGTTGCCCACGATCTCGCGAGCGCTCAGGGTCGGGTCACCGACCGGAAGTTTATCGATCTCGATACGCCCACCGGTCGATTCAACCAGTTCACTCAGGCAATTAAGGTGACCGCCCGCGCCATGGTCATGAATGGAAACCACCGGGTTGCGGTCTTCCTCGCTAAGGGCCCGGATTGCGTTGTATACCCTTTTCTGCATTTCGGGATTGGACCGCTGGACGGCGTTTAATTCTATCTCGTTGGCGAATTCGCCGGTAGCCACGCTGGACACCGCACCGCCTCCCATGCCGATCCGGTAGTTGTCCCCACCGAGCAGCACTACCTTGTCGCCCGGCTTGGGTTCGTCCTTTAGGCTGTCGCACTTTTTACCGTACCCGATACCCCCGGCCTGCATGATCACCTTATCGTAACCGTATTTCCTGCCGTTCTCTTCATGTTCGAACGTCAGCAGGGATCCGCAAATAAGCGGCTGGCCGAATTTATTGCCGAAGTCCGACGCCCCGTTGGAAGCCTTGATCAGTATCTGTTCCGGGGTCTGGTAGAGCCATTTGCGCTCGGGTATCCTCTCCTCCCACTCACGGCCGGATTCCGTACGGGGATACGAGGTCATATAAACCGCCGTTCCCGCTATGGGGAATGCTCCCTTTCCACCCGCTATCCTGTCCCGTATCTCTCCTCCCGAACCCGTTGCGGCGCCGTTGAACGGCTCCACGGTCGTCGGGAAGTTATGGGTTTCGGCCTTGATCGAGATTACGCTTTCGAACTCTTTCGGCAGGAAATACTCGGGGCCGTCGTGCCGCGCGGGAGCGAACTGCACCGCCCGGGGACCCTGTAGGAATGCACAGTTGTCCTTATAGGCGGAAGTTACCTGATTGGGATTCTCCCGGGTGGTTTTCTTTATGAGCCCGAACAGCGTATCGGGCATCTGTTGCCCGTCTATGATAAAAGTGCCGTTGAATATCTTATGGCGGCAATGCTCGGAATTGACCTGCGAAAAGCCGAAAACCTCGCTGTCGGTAAGCCTGCGGCCCATTTTATCGGCGACCCCGTTAAGGTATTCCACCTCTTCGTCGCTAAGGGCAAGCCCCTCCTGCTTGTTATACTGTGCAATATCTTCGATATAAACTACCGCTTCCGGTTGTTTATCGACCGTGAAAACATCCTGCCCCAACCCGTCGTACCGGCGGTTTAGCATCGGGTCGAACTCTGAAGCGGCCTCTTCCCGTTTGAATTCCTCGATCCGGATGATGCCGCCGATACCCATATTCTGGGTGATCTCCACGGCGTTCGTACTCCACGGGGTGACCATCTCGCGGCGCGGCCCTATGAACCGCCCCGGGACGCTACCGTCCCCGGTCCTGACAGCTCCACCGAAGAGCCATTCCAATTTCCCGCAGTTGCCTGCGCCTAATCCTCGGGGTGCATCCACCGCGAATACAGTGTCGTCCTTACTGAAAAATAATACCATAGAGCTGTTATCCGGATAAAGTTCGGGGCCGCACGGATACGTCCGGCCCGGGCAGTGCAAATTTAGCGTTTTACCGGCAAATAGCCTCGGTCCACGGCTAAATTATACCGCATATATATAACGTCGTAATTACCGGTTTGTTTCGTCGGACCGGCATTCGGCAGCGAACCGCACGATATGTTCACAAATATACTGGTCCGACGCGCCGTCGCAATCGATAATGAGATGGGCTTTGCCGTAATATTCCTCCCGGCCGGGAAGTGCCTCCCGGATGTAAGCCAGCAACCGGGCATCGTCCATACCCTGTATCTTGGGGCGTTTATCCCGGCCGTGCTCCAACCGGGCCACGAGCTTGGCCGGGCTCATTCGCAGGTATACCGTCCGCCCCATCCGGTTCATGGCCTGCATATTGTCCCCGTGGCACGGCGCCCCGCCTCCGGTAGAGACCACGGTATCCCCCTCCCCGCTGCATACATCCCGTAGTATATCCTGTTCACATTTACGGAAATGGTCCTCCCCGTGCGTGGCGAACACCTCGGAGACTTTCATGCCGCATGAGCGTTCTATCTCCTTATCCATATCCACGAAGCGCCACCCGAGCATATAGGCGACCTGACGTCCGAGGCTCGTTTTCCCGCTGCCCATAAAACCGATAAGGAAAAGCTTCATCTTACTGCCAATTTACCGTATCGTGTCTACCGATACCGATTCCCAATACATTAAAATACGGGCAGGCTCAAACGGCCTGCCCCGGTATATAGTTTAGAAGAGCCCTAACTGCGGGCTATCCGCCGCCGCTGCGTCATCCGGAGCCGGCCTTTCGATAACGAATTCTATATCGTCGTCCACAGCCACCTTGCCCGGAACAACGGGTTCCGCCGGCCCGGCCGTTTCCACTTCGGCCTGTTCCGGAATCGATGCGGTTTCCGGCCCTGAATTATCCCCGGCAGGGGTTACTGTACCGTCCACCGTATCCGGTTCGGCACCCTGGTCTCCCTGCGGTCCCTCCCCGTCGTCACCCGGAACGGGTTTATCCGGATTGTCCTTAAGCCGTGGCTCGATAAATTTGATCTTCGAAACATCCAGGGTCGTAAGCCTCTTGCCTTTGGCCTTGGCGCTTTTAACCCCGATGAACGTCTCGGCATCCACCTGTTCAGGCGGCCGGGACGCATGCCGTCCGCCGAACGTGATCTCCAACACGGGAGCATAATCCTCCGAGATGGCCACCATCTTGTTCTTCGGGTTTTCGTCGTCCACGAACGACACCGTACGGTCGCTCAACGGAGCCGTGAACCGCTTAAGGTAGTAGAATTTCTGATCGGCATCGTAATACGCTACGCTGTAAATCCTGTCCGGGTCGTATTTTTCGACGTGGAGCGTATCGTCCGGGAAATGGTGCGTAAGCTCGAAACCGGTGGTGTAATACTTGCCGGAAGAAGTGATGACCATAATCCGGTCGTTCCCGGCGAATTCCCCGAGCAACTCCCCGTGCCCATCGGTATTAAGCCGGCGCACCTGCTCGTCGTACCAGATATTCTGGCCGCCGAGGGTTGAAGTCCCCGCCTCTTTAAGCACGATCTTCTGTATCCCATAGCGGGAGAAAAGGTTGCCCTGGCTCTGGCGCCCTTTGATCGCGAGGGTGCTGAAGTCCAGGTCCACGATACATTTTTTGAGCCTCGGGCGGGGCCTGAAATAAACCTTGAGCACCTCGGCCTCCCCATTGGGGTTAACACTCATGTAGAGTATCTCGCTCTTGGGTGTACCCTTGGTAAGGTCGTATTCCCGGTCGCGGGTGATGGATTTGATGGCGCACCGCTTCATCATAATGTTACCGTTGCGCCCGTCACGGTACAGCACATTGTATATAGTACGTTCGTCGTTACGCTTGAACACCCCTATGTAATAGATATTCTTGGCGAAGAACGCCTTGTCGCTGACCTTGGTAACGATATATTTGCCCTCCTTGGTTATCACGATAATGTCGTCCATGTCCGAGCAGTCGCAAACATACTCCTCTTTCTTCATCGCGTTGCCGATACCGAAGAAGCCCTCGGCCCGGTCGACATACAGTTTGGAATTGGCAACTACGACCTTGGCCGCCTCGATCGAATCGAACTCCCTTATCTCGGTCCTGCGGTCACGACCCTTTCCGTATTTGCTCTTGATGCGTTTATAGTATTCGACCGCATGGTCGGTAAGGTTTGCCAGGCTGTTCTTGACCTCGGCCGTTTCATCTTCGATACCCTTGATCTGCTCGTCCGCCTTGGCCGAGTCGAACCGGGAAATACGGATGAACTTCAACTCCGTGAGTTTTACGATATCCTCCTGGGTGACCTCACGGCGGAGCTTCTTCTTGAACGGTTCGAGCCGTTTGTCCACCGCCTTATAAGCGGCCTCGCGGGTTTTGCAACCCTCGATCGCCTCGTACATCTTGTTCTCGATAAAGATACGTTCGAGGCTTGCCATATGCCATTGCTCCTCCAGCTCGCCAAGCCGTATCTCCAATTCCCTGCCGAGCAGGTATTTGGTATGCTCCGCGCTCCTTTTGAGGATTTCGCTGACCCCCATGAAGTGGGGCTTGTCGTTCTCGATGATACAGGAGTTCGGGGAGATCGAAACCTCGCAATCGGTAAAGGCGTACAGGGCATCGATGGTCTTGTCCGACGATTCGTCGTTGCTGACATGGATCAGTATCTCTACCTTATCGGCCGTATTGTCGTCTACTTTCTTTATCTTGATCTTTCCCCGGTCGTTGGCCCTGATTATGGACTCCTTGATGGACTCGGTAGTCGTCCCGAACGGTATCTCGGTTACGGCCAGTGTCTTGCGGTCCACTTTAGAGATACGGGCGCGTATCTTCACGGCACCGCCCCTCAACCCGTCGTTATACCGCGATACGTCTATCATCCCCCCGGTCGGAAAATCCGGATAAAGCGTAAACTCTTTTCCGCGTAGATAAGCTATACACGCGTCTATAAGCTCATTGAAGTTATGCGGCAATATCTTCGACGCCAAACCGACGGCGATCCCCTCAACACCCTGGGCCAGCAGCAGCGGGAATTTGACCGGGAGCGTTACCGGTTCCTGGTTCCTCCCGTCATAAGAAAGCATCCATTCGGTGGTCTTGCTGTTAAAAACCACCTCCAGGGCGAACTTGGATAAGCGGGCCTCGATATATCGCGGCGCGGCCGCCTCGTCGCCCGTGAGGATATTGCCCCAGTTACCCTGGGTATCCACCAGCAGGTCTTTTTGCCCGAGCTGCACCAGTGCATCCCCGATGGATGCGTCCCCGTGGGGATGGAACTGCATGGTATGGCCGATGATATTGGCCACCTTATTATACCGCCCGTCGTCCAGCCGCTTCATGGCATGCAGGATACGGCGGTGGACCGGCTTGAGCCCGTCCTCAAGGTGCGGCACGGCACGTTCCAGAATTACATACGAAGCGTAATCGAGGAACCAGTCCCGGTACATCCCCGTCAGTTTGTAACGGTCGCCGCACTCTCCGCTGGTAACTTTGTCATACTTGCTCGCTCTGGGCACCGCATCGTCCGGGCCGCAAACATCCCGGTCATCCTTATCGGTGCCGACCGAAACTACACGGGTCGTCCCGTCGATAGGGTTGGGATCGATATGGCTACCCGAGTTTAATTCACCGGCCATATCCTCGGCTGCAGGTGCGTCGGCTCCCGTGCCCTCCGTGGTTTCCACCCACTGCTCCGAACCGGACTCCTGCCGGCCGCCCCCTGCCGGGGATTGCGGCTCCCCGGCTCCCGGGACCTCTTTGCCTGTATCTTTCTCTTTATCGCTCATTCCTCTCATTTACCGCTGTTACCGCATTACACCGCCTCCTCGAGGTAATCGGCCTCGATCTTCAGGTTGTCGATAATGAAATTCTGGCGGTCGAACGTATTTTTGCCCATATAGAATTCCAGCATGTCGCTGATGGGGTCGTTCTTGCGCATCCGTACTTTTTCCAGGCGGATATTCTCGTTGATAAACTCCTTGAACTCGTCGGGGGAGATCTCCCCGAGTCCCTTGAACCTTGTTATCTCGGCGCTGTTACCCAACTTCGTTATTGCCTTTTGTTTTTCGTCCTCACTGTAACAGTATAAAGTCTCTTTCTTGTTGCGGACCCTGAACAGCGGAGTCTGCAATACGAAAAGGTGCTCCTGCCGGATAACGTCGGGGAAGAACTGTATAAAGAACGTGAGCATCAAAAGGCGGATATGCATTCCGTCCACGTCGGCATCCGTAGCGATTATTATCTTGTTGTACCGCAGGTCCTCCATATCGTTCTCGATATTAAGTGCCGCCTGCAGCAGGTTGAACTCCTCGTTCTCGTAAACCACCTTTTTCGTAAGCCCGAAACTGTTAAGGGGCTTACCACGCAGGGAGAATACGGCCTGGGTCTGCACGTCGCGGCTCTTGGTTATCGAGCCGCTGGCCGAGTTACCCTCGGTAATGAATATCATGGTCTCCTCGTGGCGCGGATTCTTGCGGTCGGTGAAATGGATCTTGCAGTCCCGCAGCTTACGGTTGTTCAGGCTCACCTTTTTGGCAAGCTCCTTGGCCTTTTTCTTAATGCCCGAAATGGCCTTGCGCTCCTTTTCGTTCTCGACGATCTTCTTCTGCAGAACCTCTGCCGTCGATGGGTTCTTATGCAGGTAATTGTCGAGCTGTTCCTTTATGAAATCGAGGATGAACCCCCTTACGGTGGGACCGTCCTCCGACATTTTGGTAGAAGACAGGCTGACTTTCGTCTGCTGGCCGAACTGCGGATCGACGATCTTTACGCTAATGGCGGCCACAACGGAAGTGCGCACGTCCGACGGGTCGTAATCCTTTTTGTAAAATTCCTTGATGGTCTTGGCCAGTGCCTCGCGAAAAGCCGCCTGATGGGTACCGCCCTGAGTGGTATGCTGGCCGTTGACAAAAGAGAAGTAGGTCTCGCCGTATCCCGTGCCGTGGGTAAGCACCACCTCGATATCCTCACCGGTCAGGTGGATAGGCGGATACAGCGGTTCCTCGCCTACGTTCTCGTTCAGCAGGTCCAAAAGACCGTTCTTGGAGAGGTAAGGCGTTCCGTTAAGGCGGATAGTAAGGCCCTGGTTAAGGTAGGTATAGTTCTTAACCGTCTGCTCGATAAACTCCAGGTTGAATTCGTACGGGCCGAAAACGCTTTCGTCCGGGGTGAACTGTACAAGCGTACCGTTCTGCTCGCCGACGCCCTGCTCGCGTTTTTCGGACTGTTCGATACCGGCTTCGAACCAAACGGTCTGTGCCTCGCCCTCGCGGAGGCTCCGGGCCATGAACGAGCTGGACAGCATATTTACAGCCTTGACACCCACCCCGTTGAGCCCCACCGTCTTTTTAAAGGCGGCCGACCCGTATTTGCCGCCCGTATTCATCTTTGAAACGGCGGCGGAGAGGCTGTTGAGGGGAATTCCACGACCGTAGTCCCTCACAGTGACCGTGCGGCCCTCGATAGTTATGTCTATCTGCTTGCCGGCCCCCATAATGAACTCGTCGATGGAATTGTCGACCACCTCCTTGAACAGGATATAAATACCGTCGTCCGACTGCGTGCCGTCACCCAATTTACCGATATACATACCGGGACGTAACCTGAGGTGTTCCCTGGGCGACAACGATTTTATATCGTCGTCGGTGTAATTCGCTACTGCTGCGCTCATTAGTAATCGTTTATCTGCGGGCAGGGCACCCACGCCCCGCCCCGATCCTTATTATTAGTTATCTTTTACCGGGTTATAGCATCACTACTATAATTATTCCCCGGACCCTTTGCGGCTGGTTTTCTCATGCTCCATTTCCTCCAGCATAGCCCGGTGTTCCCGGTCCATCAGCCCGTGCATTTTTTCGGCCATCTCTTTAAGCGGGGTTTCCGCTACTACTTCGGCCGGCACCGGCGGCAGGATCCGCACCCTGAACCTGTTACGGAAATTGAGCCTCCATCCGTCGAAAGCCGACCCCGTACCTTCGGCCACGCACGGCAGTATCGCCGCACCGGCCTGTTGGGCCAAAAGGAACGCTCCCTCGCGGAAGCGCTGGATCTGCCGGGTCTTACTGCGGGACCCCTCCGGGAACACTATGACTGACACTCCTTTGTCGATCCATCCCTTACCCTGCCGGACCATTTTACGCACCGCACCGGCCGTCCCCCTTTCGATCCCGATATCGTTGTGCATCCAAAGCACCCACCCGAAAAGCGGCCACCGATAGACCTCTTTCTTCGACACCCACTTGAATTCCAGCGGCAGGACATACATCAACAGTATATCCAGCATCGACCTGTGGTTAACTATAACCACGTAAGCCTTGCCTGGCTCCACATTTTCCCGGCCCTCGACCTTGACCCTCCACGAGGGAATGATCCCGAAATAGCACCGGGTCCACCACCGCGACATGACGTGCAGTATACTCCTTTTCCTGTCGAACGCGACCGTCAGGACGAAAACCACGCAGAAAAGCAGGAAGTATACGACCGTGAAAGCCAGGAACAACAGGTAAAATAGGACCGACAGCATCACAATTCAGCCCCGGGCCGGCCGGGAGCAAAAGGGGTTTAAGGTTTCATATTGGTCCGGAGCCGTCCCACCGGGGCGGGAACAGCGATACGGGCATTTTTCCGAACTTTGCAAATTTAACACTCTTTACAATACCAAAATCCTCGCTCAACCATAAATTATCAACATTTAATCACTTAGTATTCATTTGCCAATGTCATCAACCCACTATTTTACAGCATAATATGCTGTTCCGGATTTTTGTTAACTTTGCCCGTATACCATACTATTTTACCAAAACTACAATACTATGAACACCCCAAACCCAAAGAACCCTCAGCTCAATAAAGACGAATACGGAATATTTATAGACATCAATATGGTTCTGGTTAAAAATAAAGACCCGGAAAAAATCAAACACCTGGTAACGGAAATACTTGAATCCAGGAAAGTTAGCGCTGATCAGGTCGATAAATTACTCCTATATTCTGAAATGGCGATGATACGCTCCGGTAGAATAGTAAATATCGTTTCGCTCGTGATTGTTCCCTTAATCGCGTTATCTATGTTTGTTCTATTCCTTTTCTCTTCAATGAGTTTATTTACATTACTCCCCATATTTTTGATGGCGATTTTTATAGCCGTAAATGCACGCTACAAAACCAATAAAGAGAAAGCCGGATTCGCAATGTTGCCCGAGATATGCGGAGAATATCTTCAGAGTCAACCGGATTGATTCTGCAATTACGAAATTAAACGTTCCGTACTGCACTTAATGATCCGGGCCGGAAGCATCGTAATAAAAAAAAATTAAATTTGCGACCACATAATCAAACAATGCGAAAATATAAAGCGAAAATCTAAATGAAAGCATTCGTATTTCCCGGACAGGGAGCGCAGTTCGTAGGAATGGGCAAAGACCTCTACGATAATGTGCCGCAGGCAAAAGAACTATTCGAACAAGCCAACGAAATACTCGGTTTCCCAATCACGGACATCATGTTCGGCGGGACCGACGAACAACTAAAACAGACCAACGTTACCCAGCCGGCCATCTTCCTGCATTCGGTGATCCTCGCCAAATCGCTCGGGGAGAGGTTCGATCCGGACATGACCGCAGGGCATTCCCTCGGGGAGTTCAGTGCGTTGGTAGCTGCGGGTGCCCTCTCTTTCGAAGACGGTCTGCGGCTGGTGGCCCAGCGGGCCGGTGCGATGCAGAAAGCCTGCGAAGCCAACCCGTCGACAATGGCCGCCGTGCTGGGGCTGGACGATGCCAAAGTGGAAGAAATCTGCGGCTCGGTTGACGGGGTGGTCGTCCCGGCAAATTACAACTGCCCGGGGCAGCTGGTTATCTCCGGAAGTAACGAAGCGATAGATGCGGCGTGCGAAAAACTTATCGAGGCGGGCGCGAAACGGGCTTTAAAGCTCAATGTCGGCGGCGCTTTCCACTCTCCGCTTATGGAACCTGCCCGCCAGGAGCTGGCCGAGGCAATAGCGGCGGCACCTTTCTCGACTCCCGTTTGCCCCGTTTACCAGAATGTGGATGCGAAACCTTATACAGATCCGGAAAAAATCAAGGAAAACCTTATCCTGCAACTTACCGCCCCGGTACGCTGGACCCAGATCGTACAGAATATGATCGCTGACGGGGCAACCGAATTCGTCGAGCTCGGCCCGGGAAGCGTGCTTGCCGGCCTTATCAAAAAGGCGGACCGTTCGGCCAACGTGATTTCGATGCAATCTTTATAATTAGTTAAGTCAAACGGCCGGGACTCCGGCCCAGATTAGCCCACGGGAATCCCGTGGGCTTTTTTAGGTATATACGTTTTATTAAATTAATTTTATATATCACCGTTATTTTATAATAACTTCCGGAACTCTTCGATATATAGCCAAAATACCCGTCTAATCTATATTAAACCGAGTTTGTATATATCATCTATTTATAAAATTTATATTACAAAAAATAAATTTGTACGAAATATTACAAACCGAATTTAGCTTATAAATCATCATTTAAGGCAGTAATGATCATAATTGCTATCCCGGCACCCGGAAATATTATTCAGTTATTTTCAATAATAGCCAATAAAATTGCAATAAAAATTAAATATCAGTGGGGAATATTATTTTTTAATGATAATTACCGACGGCTTTTCGATTATTTGGCAAATCCGGGACATTAAAATAAAACTACCGAAAATTGAATTTCTTTGCATTGAGATACTGTAGATTTCCAATTTATTTTACAGAAGTAAAAGAAAATGTCTTTTAAATAAACCTGGCGGATAATTAAATTTTATTTAAAAAATAAAGCATATATTAATAATATAGGGTGTATATATTAAATAAAATTTTTATATTTGCGCTTAATATTAATAGCCGGCCAAAATCCGGTTAAGGAACCGCATGACGACCTTAAAGGAATTTTTCAACCGCCACGAAAGCGATGTCGCCAAGGGCATCACGCATAAGAACAACCTCATTAAGAGGAACATTATCGCGTACATGGCCCTGAACGGCGAAAGTACCCTCGCCGACCTGTCAAAACAGCTGCATATCAGCATCCCGACCATAACCAAATTGGTGGGCGAACTGGTTGCAGAAGACATCGTGACCGACAACGGCAAAGTGGAGACCCCCGGGGGACGGAGGCCCAATATTTTCGGGCTGGCCAATTCGGCCATCTATTTTGTGGGGGTGGACGTCAGCCGGGACCGCATACATTTTGTGGTTACCGACCTGAAGAATAATATTATCAAAAGCGACACCGAGCCGGATTTCGAACTGGCGGATAACAACAAGTCGCTGGAACGGATCTGCCTTGCCATCGAGAGGTTCATTGCCGGTTGCGGCATCGAGCCGGGGAAAATGCTCGGGATGGGAGTCTGTATCGCCGGCCGGGTCAACCCGAACACTGGCAGGAGCTACAAATATTTCACTTCGACCGAACAACCCCTGCGTGAGATCATCGAGCAACGCACCGGTATACGGGTACTGCTCGAGAACGATACCCGGGCCTGGTGTTATGCGGAATATTTTTCAGGCAACATCCGCGACGAAAAGAATATGGTCTATTTGCACCTGGGCCGCGGCGTAGCCATCGGGGTCATAATGGACGGTAAACTCTATTACGGCAAAAGCGGATTCGCCGGGGAGTTCGGCCATACACCGTTCTTTGAGAATGAGATTATTTGTGCCTGCGGGAAGAAAGGATGCCTCGAAACGGAGGTGTCGGGTATCGCCCTCGAGAAAAAGATCGTATCGATGATCGAGGCCGGGGTGAATACCGTTTTGCGGAGCAAGTTCTCCAAAGGGGAACCCATACATATTGACGACATAATCGAGGCGGCGAAGAACGACGACACGCTCAGTATCGAACTGATCGAGGAAGCCGGCGAGAAGATTGGCAAGAGTGTTGCTTTCCTGATCAATATTTTCAATCCCGAGCTTGTTATCGTCGGCGGGAACCTGTCGCGGGCGGGCGATTACGTGATGCTCCCGATGAAAGCCGCCACTAACAAGTATTCGCTGAACCTGGTATATAAGGATACGAAATTCCGTCTGTCGCAGATGGAAGAGAATGCCGGTGCGCTGGGCGCCGCCATGCTTATAAGGAACAATATAATCGGACTGTGATGAGTAACCTGCTGGAATCGGACATCGTGAGGCTGAGGGCGCTGGAACCCGAGGACGTGGACATACTTTACAAATGGGAGAACGACACCAATATATGGAAAGTCAGCAATACGGTCGCCCCGTTTTCCCGGCATATACTCCGGCAGTTCATCGACAGCCAGAAATACGACGTTTTCGAGACCCGGCAGCTGCGCCTGATAATCGAAGAAAAGGAACAGGGTCGACCCGTGGGATGTATCGACCTGTTCGATATCGATCCATACAACCGCCGGGCCGGGATCGGGGTGCTGATATACGACAAGAAAGACAAATGCCAGGGATACGCCTCCAGCGCCTTGCAGATCGTTATCCGGTACGGCTTTATGATCCTCAACCTTAACCAGCTCTACTGTAATATACTGTTCGACAATACGGCCAGCATAAACCTTTTCCGCAGCAAGGGGTTCCTGACAGTGGGCGTCAAACGGGAGTGGGTGCGTACGACTTCCGGGTGGCTCGACGAATATTTCATGCAGTTACTCAATCCCAAGAAATCTTAAGCTTAGGCTTATCTATAACCGTTTTTTTAATTTTGCACAAGTGAGGCCCGCGTTCTGCGGGCCTCACTGTTTCGGGTGGAGGGGCCGGTAAAAGTGTTGCGGTCCGCAAAAGATTGCGTTATACTTTAAACACTCTTGGCATGAAAAATTTATTCACCCTCATTCTTTTCGTTTGCTGTATTGCGGCCAATGCGCAGGAGCCGGCAAGGCCATCGGCCATACTCACCCCGGAGCAAAAAGCTTTCGGGTTGGCCAAATTCTGGCAGGAGGCCAATTACAATTTCGTATTTATGGACAAGGTCGACCGTTCCGCATGGGACAGTACGTTCCAGGCTATGCTGCCGCTGGCGATGCAAACCGAAAACGATTACGAATATTTTCTGCTCTTACAGAAGTTGTGCGCCCGGTTGAACGACGGGCATACCTACGTGTGGGCACCGGGAATCTCTAACCATAACGATAACCCACCGGATCATGTTAGGATACCGATAGTCCGGGGGCTATTAAAAGAGGGATACCTGCAACTGAACGATATCGGCGGTCTGCCGGTGGTTGAGACGGTAAGCGATAACCTGTCGGAGCAGATACCGCTCGGAAGCATAGTAACTTCGGTGAACGGAATTCCCGTAGAGGATCATATAAGGGAGAATACTTTGCCCTACGTCGGTCAGAATACCGACCACCTCAGGCGGATTATGAGTGTGCGGGGAATACTCTCGGGACTGGACGGGGAGAGGCTGTCGCTCGGGTACATCGTCCCGGACGGACAGGAAAGATCCATCGAACTTACCTTTGACATACAGGCCGACGCGCTACCGGTCGAACGTCTCGAAGTACTCGACAGGGGGAACCTGCCCTGGGAACTTATCAGGTACCGGGAACTGGGAAACGGGATAGGCTACCTGCAGCTTAACAGCTTCGGCAGTACGGATGTCGTAGACCGGTTTAAAGAACTGTACCCCCAAGTCCGGCAGGCCAAAGCGATCATTATTGACCTGCGCTATAACGGCGGAGGGAATACGAACAACGGCACGGCAATCTTGCAGTATTTTACCCCGGACAGCGTACTTTACGGAAGTTCTAGCCGTACCCGCAAGCATATCGCGGCATACAAGGCATGGGGGCAATTTTATGCAGATGCCGATACTACGGGAATGGACCGGCTATCCAAAAATATGTACCTGGCGGCGCGGGACGAGCTGATGGAACCGCTCCACGATATGCAAACCACGGTGACCGTCCCGATGGAGGACCGGACGGTTGTACCGATAGTGGTACTTACCGGATACTGGACGGCATCGGCTGCCGAAGATTTCCTTATTTTCACGGATAACCAGCCCCATATAACCCGCATCGGTACAAAGACTTTCGGCAGTACCGGCCAACCCATTTCGGTAGAGCTGCCCGGGGGAATGTTCGCCGCGATATGTTCCAAGAACGATACATATACGGACGGGAGGGAGTTCGTTGGGATCGGTGTCATTCCGCATATCGAAGTGATCCCGAACCTTGAACAAATGCTTGCCGGCCGGGATGTGGTTCTCGAAACGGCGATCGAACACCTCAAAGCCGAAATTTAATGTCCTAATAATTAAAAATTGCCCCTGTGCGGGGCAATTTTTTATCGGGTCGGTTGTTATATATTAAAGCCTGCCGACCGGATGATTAATCCGGCCGCAAAAACGGCTTTAACTATAATTTTATATTTTTGTGGTTGACAGACCAGCGGTTAATGAAAAAATTGTTCCCGATATTTGTAATAATCTCCCTTGCGGTCCTGGCCGGATGTTCCTCGGACAAGGATATTTACGTGGACGACGAGTATAACGGTTTCGACCTTTACGGGGTCGGGCGGTGGGACAATGCCGAGGATTTCGTGATGCGTAAATATTATACCAAGGTGGATACCATTACGATGAAAAGCCCTGACCTGTCGGTGATAGTTAAAGCGACGGAAGATACGGAAACAGAGGTCGATTGGTATTTTGACGGGGAGCAGTTCGAAAGTATCATTATCCGGGAGAGTTCCAATTCTGCGGACGGCATCTTTATCACAACATATTACCCCCTGCTTCCGGGCCACTTCGAATATGCCGATGGTATGCTGGTAGAGGCCGTTGTGCAGGTTGGGAAGAACACGGTCGAACGGGAAGCCCGGCTTGCGGAAGAGAGCATGGAGAGGGATGTATTGTGTGTCGACTTCGGCATGGACAGCCTTACCGTCAAACAGGAAGTGGAGATCCTGCGGGGCGAGGGTAAGTTCTTTATGCGGGAGGACGGTATCGGCTATGAAAATATCTCACCGCACTTCATATCGGTCCCACCCGGCAAAACCCTTTATATTTTCGACGACAGCGACACGCTGGTGGAAGTGGCGGAATTTCCCTTTATGGTGCTGGATACCGAGAGTGAAGACGGGCGGTTTGTCCTTAACAAACAATTCCTGGAATTTTGCGAGCGGCTGGGAATGGGCAAGGAAATGATCGAGGATATCCGGTTTACGGAAGATGGCGAACTGGTCGGCACATATAGCTGGACTCCTGAGGATATAACCTTTACGATATTTTCCCGTGACGACGTTTTCCCGGCAGAACCCGACAGCGACGGGGATATCCTGGAAGAACAACCGGAAAAATTCCAGCCCAATTCCATAGGCATCTCCTACCGGCCCGCATTTTAACTTTCCCCGGAGTTTAAATAAAAAAAGACGCCAACTCGGGAAAACTCCTGATCTGGATATGATCCCCGTCCCCTTTCTTTTCAAACAGGAAATGTTTTAGCCCGTTGGTGATCATTAGGTAGCGGGCTCCAACAACTGCATTATACCTCACGGCCTGGGCGTAAACCGTCCGATCCAACCTAACTGCGGGCGCCTTGCATTCAACCAGCATCACCGGTTCGCCGTTTTTACCCGTAACCACTATATCGGCCCGCTGGGCCATACCGGATATATGGACCGGATATTCCTGCGATATATTCAAGGGCGGTATTCCCCGATCTACAGTCAGGTATGAGATAGCGTGCCGCCTGACCCACTCTTCGGGAGTGAGTTCCAGCCAAATCCCGCGAATTCCGTCCCATATACGCTCCCCACAACCGGCCCTGCTTACGCGCAGCGGAAATTTCGGGAAATCGAGTACAGGAAATTTTTTCATGGATTTATGGTGTGTACTGCAAATATACTAATTCCGACCACGCTTTGCGAGGGATTGACCACGGGACATTTTCATGTAAATATCATATCTTTGCAGGATACAGCTGAAACAGGAACGGCATGAAAAAGTATCCGATAATTTTTACCTTTCTTTTTTTCGTATTTAACTCCCAAGCCCAACCCAATATTTTTATCCCCGGTTACGACAAGGAGATCGACGACGAAGCGGTGGAACTCTTTCCGCCTTACGAGACGGTCCACAGCGGCCGTGAACTGCCTCGGACCTTTACCGTACCCTATCCCGACGAGCAGTCTGCCCGGGACGGCAGTCTGAGTCCATCATTGTATCTCCAGCCGATGGACGAAACGCCGGAGAAAAACGACACGGGGGATCATATCGAATACAGTTGGAAATATAAAGTGCCGTTCGCATGGGTGGGCAGGATGGTCTCGGTCTATATCGGTTCCGTAGACAACCCGTATTCGGTACTCGTCAATGGCCAGCTGGCTGGCAATAACCAGAGTTCACGCAGCGCGGCGGAATTCGATATAACGGCATTGTCAGAGGAGGGTGTCAATACCCTGACTATCCGGGTCGAAAAAAATCCTGCTGCACGGGTACTCTCGGCCGCTACGGGAACCGGGGAAATTACGGGAAAGGTACTTGTGATGTCCCAGCCGAGGATAAGGGTGAGGGATTACGTATATGAGCTCAATTTAAACGGCGAGGACCCGGTTCTGCAGCTGGGTATTATACTTAAAACGCAATATCTCAATCCCCGGTCCGTACGGCTGCACTACTCCCTCCGGGACCGGAGCGGAACGACCGTGGCTTCCGGACACCGGGATGCAGAAGTGGGACTGAAGGAGGAAGATACAGTAAGGTTCCTGCTGACCGTTAAAGACCTTAAGCCATGGAGTTACGAAACTCCCCATATATATGATCTTACTATCAAAAACCAATACGAGGGGCGTTACACCGAGTATGTGAACTATAAAACCGGGTTCCGTAATTTCGAGGTCCGGGACGGCGAACTTTACACCAACGGTTACCCTCTCCCCTTGGCCTGCTATGAAATAACGGCGATCCCGGAACCGCAACAAATGGCACTGTTCCTGTCCGGAATTAAAACCCAACGGTACAATACCGTTGCTATACCACACTATCCGCTTCCGGATGAATTCTACCGGTTATGTGACAGTATCGGGTTATACGTCGTCAACCAGGCCGATATTTACACTGGCACTGGTGGCGATTCCCGGTCCGGTGCCGGCAAGCTTTCGAACGACCCTCGTTGGACCGCATCTTTCATAGACCGGGCAGTAACGATGTACGGCACTTCGGCCACTCATCCGAGCTTGCTCATGTTCTCGATCGCCCGGGGCTCATCGAACGGCTATCCACTTTATAAAAGCTACCTGGCGCTAAAAGCTATGGAGCAAGACCGTCCGGTTATCTATCCCGGTTCGGGCGGCCAGTGGAATACCGACGGGGTAACCCGGGAATTTGCAGACAGGTTTCCCAATTCGGTCGTCGGGAGGATAATCCTGGAGGAGCCTCTTCCTCTTGCAGATATGCCGTCAAACCCGTATACTTTTGTACTATCCCCGAATAACGGCGATATCAGCCTTAATAACTCTTCGAAAGTAACCCGGTTAAAAGGCCGGATAGATTATACGGTAAAACGTGGCAGGAAAGTAGTCTCGCAAGGGAGCATTCCCGTTGACGTTGAACCGGACCATTCGATAGATCTGACCATCCCGGTTCCGGAAGCCGAGGCCGCGAAAAAATTGAAATTCGAGGCAGTCCTCGTATCCAATTTCGATCTGTTATAAAGCCGCCGCTACCGCCAAAAATGAACAAGCCCCGCTCACGATGAGCGGGGCTTTGTCCTGATATATAAACGTATGAGATTACTGGGCTACGATCACTACGCGGTCGAGGGCCGGGTTGTTAACGTGTTTGGAAACACCGCCTTTACCTTCGACGTTGAGCTGTGAGCGGTTCACACCGTAGTTGTTCACAAGTACGTTGGCAACTGCCTCGGCACGCTGGCGGCTGAGTTCTTCGTTGCGCCTTACGCTACCGGTACCGGCGTCGCAGTATCCGGTCACGTTGTACTTCTGGTTCGGATGAGCCTTGATGGTCTCTGCGAAGCTTTCGAGGTTCTTCATGTAGGTGTCGGTGATGTGCGCGCTGCCTATGGTGAAGAATACCGACATGGTATGCGGAGCCGTTACGACTTCAGGCTGCGGAGTAGGACGTGCGTTGCAGGCGTCGAGTTCCCTCTGCAGACGGCTGATGCGGTCGTTGGCATTCGAAAGGTCGTTTTCCAGGGCGCTGATACGCTGCTGGTAAGGAGTATAGTTGGCCGGAGCTACGGCGATAGGACGTTTGAAACCGCCACGGGGTCCGAGGTTGAAGCTAAGACCAGCGGTAAGGCTGAGCATACCGTCGATGCTGCGAGAACCGACCCACCTGTCGAAGCGGGCTTTGGTCATCATATACCTAACCTCGAGGGTAAGGTCGATAACTTCGCCCAGGCGGACCACGTTCAGAAGACCCATGTTAGCGGCGAATTCGCGGCTTTTCAGGTGGTCATGATAAACGTTCTTGGCCTGTACGAAACCGAAACCCACATAAGGAACGAAATCCCATACACGTGTTTCATTGTAACCGCCGATAGCGTTGGAAAGGTTCCACAGGAAGTCGGCATGGAAACTCACGTATTTGAATTTCTTGTCGTAGTAACCGTGGTCACCCTGTCCGTAGGTGAAGATGGTCTGCGACTTGTTGGCTCCCTTAGCCCTGAGGCCCGAATACTGCATACGCAGACCGACGCTCGGGGTAACCCACTTACCGAGGCTCACGTCCAGTGCGGGAGCAAGCCTGCTGCCGAAGTCCTTGTGGACGTCACCCGTGCTCATGTAGAGGTTTACACCACCGGCTACCCCGATAAACCAGTTGTCGAAGAACTTACCGGTGAGGTATGGCCCCCTTTCAGTGACACGCTCGTAGGTACCGGTATCCTCATTGTAACCGTGGTACTCCTGCGAGAAAGCCGTAACGGCAAAGGCCGCCAGTGCAATTGTAAATAACAGTTTTTTCATACTCATTTTATTTTAAGAATACTTAAATTTTTCTGCGCCAAACGTCCCTTCTGAGATCCCGCCGTTGTTTGCGGACCGGATAAATCCGTCCGGAAGCCGTTTTTACAGATTTTGCTTTCAGGTTTTATTACTTCCAAACTTTTTGCCAAACTGGTGTAACGGTAGAACTATTGTTAAAATGTTAAACCGGGCCTGCGGCCCGGATAATCCTGCTTCATCAGGGCAAATTCCCTGCCAATAGTGGGTTACCCGCTGCTAACGGCATGGATCGGGCATAATACGCGAAAATGAAAATCGCCGGGGCAGATTCCAGGCTGTAGCAATATGGAACCTTTTGGCGGTAATTATATTATGTACCGCTCCCGCAGAATGGCTTCGATGGCCGGCCAGTCGGCAAAAGGGCGGCGGCTTATATCCGGGTCAGAGATCAGCGGACAACCCAGGGCCAGATCGTCTATATAAAGGTCTGCATATACCTTCGGGCTGCGGCTGAAACGAAACTGCTCCGGATTCTTATTCGAGGCCCAAATTTGGATATCGTTATCGGTGAACCATTGCTCGGCCTGTTTAAGCTCGTCACCGGTGCGGTTGGTCAACAGGATAAGTTTATGGCCGTTTTTAAGGAGTTGCCGTAAAACGGGCAGGGATCCGATATCCGCTCCGATGTCGGGGTAGTCGTTCGTAACGCAGGTGCCGTCGAAATCTATCGCTATGGTCATACCCCAAGGTTTTCGGTTATCATCTCCGCGATATCTCCGCCGGCCGTTTCGGGATTGCCTACCCGCTCCCACCCCTTTTTGATATTCTCCTGCATCGAAAGACGGCAAAGTTCCAGGACCTGTGCATAACTGTCCGTGATATTCACTTCCCGTTGGAGGGGTTCTTTTCGGCCGGTGCTGAAGTTGGTCAGGTGGAACACATACCCCGGATATTCGTCAGACTCCTCCTTGTTGGTTTTCCAGATGAGGTACTTCTGGACCATTAACTTGTCACCCAAGGTTTTACGATACACATCACGAAAAATGATCTCGCTGGGCATCAGGTTAATATTGGCCGGCCTGACCTCGGCCTCGGCCGGATCGAAATAGGAAAAGGTATCTACCTGGGTTATCCGTACGTCATGCTCGTCGGCCTTTTTGTCGGGGCGCATCCGTTCGAATACCGGCGCGACGAAAGTAAGCCCGTCCACGGTCGACTGCAACTGATACTTCCCGTCCACTATCTCCAACACGGCGTTGGATTTAGGTCCGGCCGAGGTCTCATACACCACATCGTTTACGCTGATCTCCAATACCGTTTCCGGCCGGACCATCTGGAACGCAACGTGATTCGAATCCGTCTCGATATAATCCGACGGTATGATCTTCCGTGAGAAATCCTCGAACAGCTCGGCTTTGAGTTTCGTGCGGAGGCCCCCTCCCACCTTTCCTACTACCTGATAACGGCCGGGACCGGGGATGAACGCAAGCAGCATGGTACGAACCTGCCCTTTCTGGTCACCCGTTCCCTCGGTGAAGCCGACTACCACCACATCGAGGTTATGGCGCGGCTTGATCTTAAAAACGAACGGCAGCTCGCTGCGGACCACAAGTCCCTCGGCTCCCTCCACCTCAACCCACTGGTGGAATACCCGCTTTATCTCGTCCCGGGACCGCGTAACTTCCATTTCCACCACATGGCACCTCTCGCCCCCTGCAAACCACTGCTCGAGCAATTTATGGATCTGGCCGTAAGAGGTCTTTCCCAGTTCGGATCCGTCGAGTTCTACTATATCGAAAACGGCAAGTTTAAGGTTCCCTGTCTTCTTCTCATTCGCCAGGGTCGAAATCAGTTCGTTGACCCGTGATTTATATTTCCCGTCGTGCACGTATATCTCCGCCGGGATGATCGCCTGTTTCACTCCGGCTTTATTTAACAGTTCGGCCGCCTCTTTTATGCAGGGAAGTCCCCAGCGAACACGGCCCGAACGGTTGATCGTGATGGCCTGTCCTTTTTCGTAAACGATTATGGCATATTCCCCGTCGTATTTGCGTGTGACGAAATACTTGTCGCCGCCCAACCGTGAATCTATCTGCTGGGGGCTGAGGGAAATGAACTTTTTCAGGAAGTGTTTTTTGTATGACAAGGCCACGGACATGGTAGCCTTATCCACTGCATCCTGCTTCCCCTCCTCATAACCATGGACCTTTCGCAGCTTATCCTCGTAGATTTCCATATCAGGGAGCTTTTAATTCTATATTGGTAAGGTGCAGGATAAGTGAGTATCGGTCCCCGTCGATCCGTCCCTCGAGGAACCCCCGGTATGGCGAACCGCCCCGGGTGAGTATCAAAGGGGCATTGCCTTTGGCACCCGCGCCGATTAGCATCAGCGACCAGCTTTCGTATAAGTCCTTTGCCATATTGTACAGGAAGTCGAATGTGACGCCGTTGATATGGCGCAGCTGGTATTTCTTGGTGAACACGAAACTGCGCATGGCTTCCTCTTTGGGGAACTTGCGTCCGCTCCACCTCAAAGGATCTTCCACGTTGATATTGGAGGGAACTTTGTTCAGGTCACGGCGCTCCTGTTCGGTCCCGTCGGGGTTTACCACCACCCGGTAGAGGTTCAGGGAATAGGCGATCCGGTTATCCTTATCGACATACAGTTTATGCAGTTTTCGTAATTTCTTACCGATGATCTCCATATCGACCTCCGGGTCGCCGTCGATTATCGCTTCCGCAATGGACTCGACATCCCCGTATTGCCGCAACAGGTTCTCCATCGATAAGTCCACGGAAGATTTCAACACCCGGACGTTTTCCCGTTCCTGCCCGTCCGGCAGTTCGTAACTTACGGACCGGTAGTGTACATAGGTGTCAACCGCGACCTCTGCATCGCGTTTACGGGCGTTGGCTATGTGGATAGCTTTCATACCTGCCGTCAGAACATGGAAAAGTCGATGCCGTCCTGGTCGTCTTCCTCGTTGTCATACATCTCGATAGCCCCCGGTTGTTCCAGCGAGAGCATTTCGAACTGGTTACGGTAACCGAGCATCATATAAAGGTTGCCGTCATCACCGGTAATAAGTATTGCCGTAGTGGCTTCATAACCGTCAAGGTATATGTACGGGAATGTATAGATATCGTTCCCGATGGCTTTTAAAAGGGCAGGTTCTTCCGGTTCGATCTTATAGAATGCCGTGATGCTGTGGTCGAGGAAATCGTCGGTGGAAATTCTCTCTTTTAACGTGATCACCGCCCCGTAACTCGAAGGAATAAGGGGAACGGGGTTACCCTGCTCATCTACCGCTATGAGTTCCGACCGTTCCACCCATCTGCCGTCCGGAGTCAGGATACCGAGCCCGGTACCGCCCATCGAGATTATGAAAGAACCCGAATCGTCCGTATTCATCAGGCGGCACTCGTCCCCGTTATCGTCCAGTGCCAGTATCTCCGTCCACCCATAGAGTTTTTTTCGGTCGATACGGACCGGCACGGCGGTAAATTCTCTCTTTTTGATCTTGAAAGTCAAATGTCTCGGCATAGCTATCCGGTTTATTTCCGGAAATTTTACGAGCAAAGAATATGCCCGTTTGCAGCATCACCCCGCCCACAGGGAACAAAAAAGCCCTCCGCCGGTAAGGGGAGAGCTTTATACCGAACCGATGGTTAAAGCACCGGCAAAAGGTGTTCCCAGATATGGTCGAGCATCATCTGCATATTATTCTCATGGGCGGTAATAGCTATTACAGCCTGCTGCTCGGGCATAACTATAATGAACTGGCCGTTGGCACCGTCGGCCCGGAAAACCCCGGACGGGTGGCATTTCCATAACTGGAATCCGTATCCCTGGTGCCAGTCGTTCGCCGGGTCCCGTTCGACACCGGCCGGGCAATTATCGATCTGCGCGGACGAAGCCATTTGCACCCATTCGGCCGTTAGGATCCCTTGCCCGTTCCATTCCCCTTTATTGAGAAGTAACTGACCTATTTTGGCCATATCTTCGGTTTTGAGAAATATTCCCCATCCCCCGGTCTGGATGCCCTGCGGACTTTCGAGGCTGTAAATACCCGTAATTCCGAGCGGGAGCAACATCCGCGGATAGAGGTAGTCAAGCATTTTTTGACCAGTAACCTCTTGCAGGATAGCCGATAACATATAGGTCGCCATGCTGTTATAATCGAATACCGTCCCGGGTTCCGTATCGACGGGCAGGGAGAGGAAAGATTCGACCCAATCGTTATCCGTTGCCCTGATATCGTTGGCTCTGGCCACGTCATGGCCTACGGACATGGGTAACAAATGCCTGATACTTAGCTGAGCAAGGTTACTGGATACATTTGCCGGAAGTTTGTCGGGGAAGAAAGAAACTACCTTATCGTCCAATTCCAGCAACCCCTCTTCGATGGCGATACCGATTGCACAAGAGGTTACGGTCTTACTTACCGAATTCATCTGGTGCGGCACCCTCGGACCATGCTCCCCGAACCATTCTTCGTAAACTACCTCCCCCTTTTTGAGTAGCATAAAACTATGCAAATCCACGCCCGAACCCTGCATTGCTTGGATCACATTATCGATCGCCTCTTGAGGAATACCGGCGGATCGGGGATCGGTTCGCGGCAATCTTCGCATAACCCCGGCATAATCGGTCAGCTCTATCCCCCGTTCCGCTATTTTTTCCTTGATGGCCGGGGAAGTGAACAATTCCGTCACGCCGATACGATCCTCCATTACATTTTCATAACCGATATGGAACACCGTATTGAGTTCGTCCGACTCCACGGCCGGATGTTCGATGAACATAGATGTCCGGTCATCCTCCAAACCGTCAAGGGTTTTAATGAAAGAATCGAACTTTTGCTGTGTCGTGGCATGTTCACCGCCGAACCAGGCATAGGATATTTGATGCGCATCCATCATCTCCCTGGATTCAAGGTGCATCAATCCGTATTCCCGCGCCAGTCGCTGGGAAATTTCGGCAAAAGCCGGATGTTGCATTATACCCATATGGCCGGTAACATGGTTCGCCTGGGGCAGGTTCGCCAGAACAACTTCTATCTGGGTCCTTAATTCCCGCTCGACCTCCTCCGGCGAACAGTCCCGTAGTGATAGGGACGGATAAACGTCGTCCGGTTTCAACATGGGCAGGAAATAACCGTTCTCATCGGTAAGGCTCGGGCAATACGTCAACGGCCTCCATTTGACATTTTCCCACTCGCTGGTCAGGGCCAGATGGATGCCGACCTCAATCTGTGGATTTTCCCTCAGCATTTTAACGGCCTCCGGGAACCACGCACAAACAGGCATCACTTCTACGGTCGTACAGATTCCGTTATTGCATACTTCGAGGCATGCCTCATTTATGGCATGGAACGCACCCATATCGTCCGACCGGACGATCAATCGGGGCGGATGGGCCCACAGATTTGTAACAGTATAAAAAACGATTACCGACAGAACGGTTAGGCGAACAGCTAAATTTCCGGGCTTCATATTAATAATTATTTTTAGAAATCATCTTGTCCATAAACAACTTCTAAATTAATAAAACTTCCAGAAGCTGGGGATTTTTATTTGAATAATTAGGTGATAGACCAACCCGGTAGAAAACTTTCCGGCTCGGGAGCAAATAATGCGAGGGCTGAGAAAGCTAAATTAGATCATATGATATTTTCCTCCTTTAAAATATCCAATACGGCACTGGCTATCTCCCTGGAAGAGATCCCGCACCGCGCATTCAGCATAACGGTCACGGCCAAATTAGTTCGGGGGCAGTAAAACGCGATGCAGTTAAATGCGGGTGAGCCACCGGTATGTCCATAGGAAACCATGCCGCCGAGCCGAAACCTTTGCAGACCGAGGCCGTAATTGTTGTCCCGGGTATCGGTCATCCATGCCAACGATTCCGCTGACAATATCTTCCCGGTCATCAGGGCGGTCAGGAATTTATTTACATCGGACGGGCTGCTGACCAAATGGGCCGCCCCGAGAATAATTTCGGGCGGCATCACTTTATTTTCCCGGAAGTCTCCCGTAGAATCCCGGATTTAAGGGATGGCCTCTTTCTCGCTCCATGACGACAGGGTTCGGGGATACGTCCCGGGAATATCCAACGGGGTGAAGATTATTTCAGCCAGCAATTCGGTAAAACTTTTGCCGCTTACATCCGCCGCGATCCAGGCAAGGAGCATATAGTTCGCATTAGCATACTTATAGACCGTACCCGGCTCGGCCATTCCTGAGACGGCTATTAAGCGATCGTACAGCAATTCCTTGGCATTCGGTTCATTGGCTAATATTTGTTCCCATAGCCTCCCGTTATACCCATTAACGGCTATTCCTCCCGTATGCCGCAACAGGTGCTCAATCGTTGTGGATTCAGCATTTTCCAACTCTGGATAGAATCTACCAACCGGAGTATCGAGCGTCAATATACCCTGCTCGACCAATTTAAGGATTACCGTTGCGGTATAAACCTTTGCTATCGATGCCGTACCGTATCGTGTATCGCCATCACTCCGCCGACCGGTCGCTATATCCGCATAGCCCGACACACCGTTATAAATTTCCTCTCCCCGGTGAAAAACCGATATGCTGGCTCCCATCCCGTGATTTCCCCGCTCGATCTCCGCCAATAGAGAATCGATAACCGGTCGAATACCCTGCCCGCACAGAGAAAACGGGAGCAGCAATAAAAAGAAAAATATTTTCCTTCTGAACTTCATAAATATGAAAGTAAGGAAAATTACCGGGATATAGTTGTTTGTATTAACTTTGGTGAAAGTTGGTATATTTATTTTTATTTTATAAATTTAATAAACTTCTAAATCCTGATGTCATGAAAAAACTTTTCTTATGGTTTTTACTGCCCATTACAGGACTTTTATTTTTTTGTTGCAATGACAACAAAACGGACAATGAGCAAGATCAAGAGGTATATATCTATGTCGGCCCGGAACACCATACAAACCATGAACTTTCCTGGTTCGATGTAAAATGGACAGACGACGGTCAATGGGAAAAACTTTATAGCCTTATTTTTACGGATTACGAACCCGGGTATTTTTATTTTATCAAAGCCCGTAAAGAATTTATAGATAATCCTCCGATGGACAGTTCATCTATTCTTTTACATCACATAGAAACACTTTCTAAAGTCAAAGAATAATTTAAATCACTTTACATTTGTTCCCCGTACTGCCGAAATCTTTCCAGGACGAAATTTAATTAAGCATTGCTTAAGCCCAAATTGAGAGTTCCTTTTAATTGCAGGAGCAGGACTAATATCTTTCCCGAAAGACAGTTTCCCTTTTTCGTCATTGCGAACGTATCCCCGTAATTGCGAAGGCTGATAGCCCGAAGCAATCTCGGTCATTGCGCTTCCAATTAAGATTGCTGCGTCGCTGCGCTCCTCGCAACCGAGGCCGCATAATGCGGCCGAGCTCACCGAGCGGAGTCCCGTCGTCGCCGCTGATAAGCGGCGGGAGGGAAATAACGAAGCGAGGTAACTAATGAGAGATCGCCCGT
>JAJQED010000002.1 GCA_021201825.1 Alistipes sp. | reverse complement strand
CCTTGTCAAGACCCCCTCCCCGCCGGCCCGCCGGCCGGTCCGAATATGTATAAACACCGCCCTCAAACCGACAACTAACCAGACGGTTACATTCCTGCCACGATTTACACTGACTACCATAGCACATAAACGGGACATACCGGGAACCAACGAATGGCATTCCGGCGGCCGCACCAATTATTGCCGCCGCCGGTCTGGGGTCGAAGTAAGGCCGGCAGGGATAAAATAAACCCGTAAGCGTTATCGGCTTACGGGCATATCGCAGTGTTTTGTATGTTTCAGAACAGGCTTAACTGGTTGCCGCACGGCCCGAATGTCCTGCGGTGATAGGGGCTCAGCCCGTAAATTCTGATGGCTTCGGTATGCGCCCTGGTGGGATAGCCCTTGTTGTTCTTCCAGTTGTAATAGGGGAATTCCTCGGCTATCCTGCCCATATATTCGTCCCGGTGGGTCTTGGCCAGCACCGATGCCGCCGCGATGTTCGCATAGAGCGAGTCTCCCTTTACGATACAGCGGAACCCGATCCCGTGCAGGCTCCTGAACCTGTTACCGTCAATGGCTAAAAAGCCGGGTTTGACCGCCAGCCCCGCCACTGCGGCGTTCATCGCTTCGATGGATGCGTTCAGGATATTCACCGCGTCTATCCGCTCCTCCGCCACGCTGACCACAGACCAGGCCACCGCTTCACGCTCGATTATCGGGCGGAGCAGTTCCCTGTCACGTTCGGGCATCTGCTTGGAGTCGTTCAGCAGCGGATGGGCGAATCCGGCCGGGAGTATCACGGCCGCCGCGAAAACCGGTCCCGCGAGGCATCCGCGCCCCGCTTCGTCGCATCCGGCTTCCAATAATTCTGTCTGGAACGAAACCTGCATGATCTCCCGTATCCGGCCGCTTTAGTCCACACCCATCGCGGTGTAGAACTCATCGATCCAGTCCGCCATCTCCTCCTGCCCGTAGCGCAGGGCGAGGTTATACAGTTCGTCCAGGTAATAGAAATTAACGTAGAGGTCCCTGTAAACAAGGTCCGCTTTCTTACCCTCGAACTGGGAGTAATACCGTATATACTCCATTATGTTGGCCGCATAGCCGATGAATACCTTGTTCCCCTTGTCGAACTCCCCGGCCATATAATATGCCTGGATATGCGGGTAGGTCGATTTATAGTTGTACCTGATCTGCGAGAACGGCACCCGTTCCAGTCCGTAATCCAGCACTTCTACGGCCCTTACCGTGTCGCCCTCGGCTATCATCGCCTTGGCCAGTTCCGCAAAGCCGTTGCGGGCGTTGGTGGTGTAGAAATTATTCTCAACGAAGCCGTCCGCATATACCCTCGGGTCCTCCACGTTCCCGTAACGGTAAACGTTCATCAGGTTGTTGTAAAGGTACTCGGTGTCGATGCGGCCCAGGTCCAGGAAAGATTGCAGCGGGGTGTGTATCGGCACCAGCCGGTACGAATACCCGTCGTACTGCAGGTAATCCTGCAGCCCGAAGTCCGGCAGGTCGTGTATCTGGGTGAAGTACAGCGGGCGTTTCCAGTCGAAATTGGCCAGCAGGTCGATGAACATCAGCTCGTTCTTCAGCAGCCGCGTGTTCTTCAGTTTGATATACACCGTGTCTACCATCAGGTGTGCGTCTTCCGGCTTCACGATACCGCTGGCTATTGCGTTATCCTTGTTCACTGGCAGGGCCAGTTGGTTGGCCGGGATAAAGTCCTCGAAAGTGCCGTCGCTCAGCGGCAGTTTGGTGTTCTGGTCTTCCCGCCGTACGAAGTCTATCACCTGCTTTATATCCACCGGTTCGTCGAACAGGTTGTATATCTGCACCGCGTCGTTGCGCCCCACGTATTTGTTCCTCGGGAGCGAGAACGGCACCGGGTCCGCCTCGTTGGATTTGATCCT
Source organism: Alistipes sp. (assembly GCA_021201825.1). Classification (GTDB taxonomy): domain Bacteria; phylum Bacteroidota; class Bacteroidia; order Bacteroidales; family Rikenellaceae; genus WRDF01. The sequence goes on along the minus strand of JAJQED010000002.1, from coordinate 17,061 downwards.
CATCTGGTCAATGTACCAGTCCGCCCCGAGGTAGCTCATGTTCATGATCTTCACGTCCAGCCGGGTCCCCTCCACTTCCTGGTTGTACCAGAGCGGGAACGTGTCGTTGTCCCCGTAATTCATTATTATCGAGTTGGGCAGGCAGGCGTTCAGGTAATTCCAGCCCATATCCCGCGCCACGTAACGGTGCGAACGGTCATGGTCGTCCCAGTTCTCCGCCGCGAGTATCACCGGCACAATGCTGCATATCAGCGTGGCCCCGACGGCCAGGTGTACCGAATCTTTTGGGGCCGTCTTTACCAGCCAGTCCCGTACGCACATCACCCCGAGCCCTATCCACATGCAGAACGCATAGAACGAGCCGGCATACACGTAATCCCGCTCACGCGGTTCCCCCGGCGAGGTGTTGAAGTACAGCACCAGTACCACTCCCATCATCAGGAACAGCCACATCACTATCGTAAAGTTCCTCTTGTCCCGGTTCAGCTGGTATATCAGACCTATGAGTCCCAGTATGAACGGCAGGAAATAGTAACGGTTGCGCCCCTTGTTCTCCGCTTTCTCGCGCGGCAGGTTATCCTGCGGCCCCAGGTAGAGTTCGTCGATGAACTTTATGCCCGAGAGCCAGTTGCCGTCCGTAATTTCGCCCGTGGACTGGCGGTCGCTCTGCCGCCCGACGAAGTTCCAGAGGAAGTATCGCCAGTACATGAAATTGAGCTGGTAGCTCAGGAAGTATTCGAGGTTCTCCCCGAAAGTCGGAACCGTGTATATCTGGTCCCGGTAGGGGATCTTACGGCCCTTTATGTCGATAAGTTTCTCGTAGTCGTCCGCCTTGCGGCTGTTGTACATCCTCGGGAAGAGGGTTTTGAACTGCGACGGGTATTCTAGGCTCCGGACCATCGTTCCCCGGGCATATTTCCCTTCGTCGTCTAAGTACCAGTAGGTGGATTCGATATAGTCTATCGGGGGAGCCGAGTAATAGGGCCCGTAAAACAGCGGGTTGTTGTCCCCGTACTGGTCCCGGCCCAGCAGGGAGAGCAGTGCGTACGGGTTGCTCGGGTCATTGCTGTTCATGGGCGGGTTGGCCGCCGCGCGGATTATCACCGAGGCATAGCTCGAATAGCCGAGGAAGATCACCGTGGCACACAGTATCACGGTGTTAGCAACCACTTTGCCCCGCTTATGCGTAGCCCAGACGCCCCAGGCACAAGCGGTGAAAAGCAGCGCCACGAACACCGTCATTCCTACGTTCACGGGCAGGTCCAGCCCGTTCACGAACCAGCGGTCCACCGTCGCCCCTAAAGCCACCGTGTACGGTATGATTATATTGTTTATCGCCAATATTATAGCCCCGGAGACCAGGGTGGCGTATATCAACTCCTTTGTGGTTACTTTCGGGTATTTTTTGAAGTAATATATGAATACCAGCGCCGGTATTGTAAGCAGGTTGAGGATATGTATACCGATCGACAGTCCCATCAGGTAGGCGATCAGCACCAGCCAGCGGGTGGAGTGGGGCTTGTCGGCCACATTCTCCCATTGGAGCATCGCCCATACCACCAGCGCCGTGAACATCGAGGACATGGCATACACTTCCCCTTCGATGGCCGAAAACCAGAACGTATCGGTGAACGTATAGGCCAGAGAGCCCACCAGTCCCGCTCCCATTATGGTCCATATCTGCCCACGGGTCAGTTCTCCCGGTTCCTTTCTGTAAATCTTGCGACCCAGATGCGTAATGGTCCAGAACATGAACAATATCGTGAACGCACTGCACAGGCTGGACATCGTGTTCACCATCACGGCCACAAACTGCGGCGAGGGTGCGAACATGGTAAAAAAGCGCGCTATCATCATAAAGAGCGGCGCCCCCGGCGGGTGTCCCACTTCCAGTTTGTAGGAGGTAGATATAAATTCCGCGCAGTCCCACAGGCTGGCCGTAGGCTCCATGGTCAGCAGGTAGACAAGGGCCGACACCGCGAACGCCGACCAGCCGGCTATAAGGTTACATTTCTTATAATAATCCATCTTACGGTATTGCTATTTCCGGTTAACTGTCACCCCTTTCCGCCGGGGCATGACAGGGTATATCGCGCAAAATTAAAAAAATAAACAACTCCACCGGTACATTAACGCCGTATTCCGACCGTTCGTATCCACGCCCTGATAAAATTTAGCCCCTCCCGGGCCGGGCCGTGCGGTGTCCAAGGGCGATTTCCCGGCGCCGTTTGTCGACATTTGCCCGGAAGTTGTTAATTTTACGCAATTTTAGAGCATGCGCGCTATGACTTCACAGTTCACCTTATATAACACCCTGACACGAAGCAAGGAGATCTTCGTTCCCCTCAAGCCGCCGTTCGTCGGCATGTACGTTTGCGGCCCCACCGTCTACGGCGATCCTCACCTGGGACATGCCCGCTCGGCCGTTACGTTCGACCTGCTGTTCCGCTACCTGCGGGACCTCGGGTACAAGGTCCGCTACGTGCGCAATATCACCGACGTGGGCCATCTGGAGAACGATGCCGACGAAGGGGAGGACAAGCTGGCTAAAAAGGCCCGCCTCGAGCAGCTCGAACCTATGGAGGTGGCCCAGTATTACACCGACCGCTACCACCATTTCCTCGAAAAGCTCAACGTCCTGCCCCCCTCCATCGAGCCGCGTGCCTCGGGCCACATGATGGAGCAGATCGAACTGGTCCAAAAGATCCTCGACGAGGGCTTTGCCTACGAGAGCAACGGCTCGGTCTATTTCGACGTCGGCAAATACTCCCAGGGACACGATTACGGTAGGCTCTCCGGGCGTGTCTTGGAAGATATGCTGGCCAATTCCCGCGAGCTGGACGGCCGGGACGACAAAAAAGGGGCGTGCGATTTCGCCCTCTGGAAAAAGGCCTCTCCCGCCCATATCATGCGGTGGAAAGCCCCGTGGAGCGTCGGCTTCCCCGGGTGGCACCTCGAGTGCTCGGCGATGAGCATAAAATACCTGGGCGAGCGGTTCGACATCCACGGCGGAGGAATGGACCTTATGTTCCCGCACCACGAGGCCGAAATGGCCCAGAACACGGTATGCTGCGGCCAGGGTTCCGCCCGCTACTGGGTCCATAACAACATGATCACGCTCAACGGCCAGAAGATGGGCAAATCCCTGGGTAACTTCATTACCCTCGAGGAACTCTTTACCGGAAGCCACCGGCTCCTCAGCCAGCCGTTCGGCCCCATGACCGTGCGCTTCTTCATCCTGCAGGCACACTATCGCTCTACGCTCGATTTCAGCGATGAGGCCATGAAAGCCGCCGGCCGGGGCCTCGAGAGGCTGATGGCCGCCGTGGAGACCATCGATAAGATCGTTCCGTCCGACCGTTCCAATGTCGATATCTCCGACCTCGAGGACCGGTGCGCCGCCGCCATGAACGACGACCTCAACTCGCCGGTCGCCATATCCGTGCTGTTCGACTGGGTGCGGATCATCAACCAGCTTCATGACGGTTCTGCCATGATCTCGGCTCCCGACTTAGAGCGTTTGCGTACGTTTTTCCACCGCGTGGTGTTCGACGTGCTGGGCCTGCGGGACGATAACGCCGCCGGCCGTAACGACATAGTGGCTCCCCTTGTGGAGATGCTCCTTGCCATACGCAACGAGGCCAAACGGAAAAAGGACTGGGCGACCTCCGATAATATCCGCGACCGGCTGGCCGCCATAGGCGTCGCCGTCAAAGACCGTAAGGACGGCACCGACTGGTCCCTCACCGCCCCGTCGGAATAACCCCGGGTGTGGGAAAACCGCCGCACGTCATAAACACAATACCGACCGATGCCCGTAAGAATCGACAAATGGCTCTGGGCCGTAAGAGCCTACAGAACAAGGAGTGACGCCGCCGACGCCTGCCGCAACGAACGCGTCCGCATAAACGGCGCCTATACCAAGCCCTCCCGCGAGGTGAATACCGGGGATGAAGTTTCTTTCCGTAAAGGTATTGTAACCTATACATACCGGGTACTGGAACCCGTCGCCAACCGCCAACCCGCCAAAAACGTCCACCTCTACGCCGAGAACATCACCCCGCAGGAGGAAATGGACAAACTCAACGTCCCCCGTGAAACGGTATTCATCTCCCGTGACCGCGGCACCGGCCGCCCCACCAAAAAAGAACGCCGCGACATCGACGACCTCATGCAGGATATATCCTACCTCGCCGGCTGGGAAGACGATTAATCCATACCAACCACATAACCCCTCCGCAAATGATGGATAATACCCAATATAATTCTTCGTTCTTTCTTGTAAAAGCTGACCAGCGCAGCATGGGGAGAGACTGCTTGCAGTCTTACCCTCGCTACTCCAAAAAAGCTGGTTCTCTTTGGCAACTGACGACAAACCGAGGGCCCTCGGGTTCACCCGGATGGCCGAGGTGCGGAGGAAGAAAAAGAAGTTAAAAGAGAACAAAAATAAATTTACTATTATTTGTTAAGGTTTTGGAGGGGGTTTTATGTATATAGCTATTTCGAAGCGCAGGGAGAATATTGCGGAGTACATTTTGTATTTATGGCAGTTGGAGGATTTGTTGCGGGCTTTGCAGTTCAGTCCCGAGGGGGTTTATTCGCAGTTGATAAAGCCTCGGGGTTTGGAGGCGGCCCAGGAGCAGGAGTTGCTCGCGTGGTATATGGATATCGTGGGGTTGTTGCAGGCCGAGGGCAAAGAGGAGAAGGGGCATTTGGATCATACTATCCATCTTATCCGGGATTTGCATAACCTGCATTTGCAGCTTATGCAGCTGCCGGCCGGGGAGAACTACCGTAAGGCTTTTGCCGCTTTGGAGCCCGAGTTGGGCGGTTTGCGGAAGATCTTGGCCGGGAGCGACAGTTTGGGCAAGGGAGAAGTGAGTGATACCGAATTGGCGTTCAGGGCGTTGTATGCTGCGATGTTGTACCGGATCAAGGGGGATGAAAAGGGGAAGAAGGCTATCGAGGACGTTCTGCAGTTGGTTTCTCCCGTGATCGCCGAGTTGGCGGCCGTGTTCCGCAAGGCCGAGCAGGGGGAGATCGACCTGTTCGCAAACGAATAGTGCGTTTCCCGGGAACGGTTTTTACCATTCTGGTAATCTTAAAAAGCATTCTTCATGTTCCGGTTCCACATGGTAGGTTTAATGTTCCATTATCCACGGATTCCATATCATGAGTTCCCCGAGAACGGCACAGCTTTGATATATTGACATTTAAAGACACTGTAGACCCGGTCCCGCATTTATCGAATAACAAAGGCTCCGCGCTTACGGATATAGCTTCGAGTTCTTTGTCTTATGTTCCATGGTCTTCGGAGTCGATATCGTCGCTCTGTTACCCGGGAATTGTTCGGCCCTAATATAGAGGTATTTTAAAGGAACTGGACGACCGGTCCCGTGCTTGTATTGAATAACAAAGGCTCCGCGCTTACGGATAATACCCCGAGTTCCTGCCGGTAAGCTGCCAGGAAGATGGGTTTTAAAATTCAGCGGTCCACCGGAAGAGGTGTTTAAGTTTCCGGTTATAACAGGTTTCCCGTGCCGTTCGGTTCCGGTCGGCTTGTAGGTTTTGCCTCGAACCGTCCGGCACGGCGAAACAATCCAGTGGCCGCTTTAAATTGCTATGCACACCAGCTGGGTTACTACCCGGCGGCGGGTTATCGAGTCAGGGATACCGGTGTTATGGACTACTCATCTATGTACGGCTATTACTGGTCGGCATCACATGCGGCTTCCCATACAGAGCGCGTGAGCAACCTGTACATCAACTCGGGCGGCGTCTACCCCGCTACCGCTGACTACCGTGCGAACGGCTTTTCAGTTCGTTGCGTAGCAGAACTTTAATACTCAGTGCGGAGTCTTTGTTTTTCTTATTTGGTCGGTTATGTCTTCCCGCCTGTTACTGCCCTGCGCTTTATCCGCACCAGCCTGCGGCTGACTGCGGGCTACGGGCAGTGAGCTCGCCAACCCAAGGGGTTGGCTCGGTTGCGTAGCAGCATTTTAAAAGATAGGTGCGGGCCTTTGTTTGTTGTTTGGATGGATATTTTTCTGCATATCCACCCGTCCTACACTTTATCTGCACCATCCTTTCAGACTGACTGATGGCTACGGGCGATCTCTTCATTAGTTACCTCGCTTCGTTTTTCCCTCCCGCCGCTTATCAGCGGCGACGACGGGACTCCGCTCGGTGAGCTCGGCCGCATTGTGCGTCCTCGGTTGCGAGGAGCGGAGCGACGCGGCAATCTCACTGGAAGCGCAAATGACCGAGATTGCTTCGGGCTTTCAGCCCTCGCAATGACGGGAAAAACAGAGGGAGGAATCTCCTGTCCCGGCAGAGCCGGGAGTTATCCGCCATTTTCGCCGGGTCAGGATTAAAGTCGCAGGAGGGAGATCACCCGAACTACCATGTAGTGAGGGAAGCTCCCGGGAGCGACGCCTGATCCCGGAGAGGCGGTGTCTTTTTACTCCACTTTTGGACAAGCAAAAGTGGAAAAGAAAGGAAAGGAAGATATGCAAGGCGTTAACAACTGTAGCAATGACGAAAGAGAAGAGATTGCTTCACTGGCGTTCGCAAGGACGCGAAAAAGCATGGTTCCGAACCATCACCACCGAAAGAAGCGGCAACAAAAAAAACTGCCCTCCATGCAGAGGGCGGCTTATATGAGGCGGACGCTGATACGGGATAATACCCTTATTTAACCGGGCATCCGGCGTCCGATGATGTGGACCTTTAGCCTTGTTTGACGGGCATCCGGCGCTCCTTGATGCGGGCTTTTTTACCCGTAAGGTTGCGCAGGTAGTAAATCCTGGCGCGGCGCACCACGCCCCTCTTGTTCACCTCGATGCTGTCGATATGCGGCGAGTAGAGCGGGAAGATACGTTCCACGCCGATGCCGTTCGAGACCTTGCGGATGGTGAACATCTTGGTCATTCCGCTGCCTTTGATCTGGATGACAACGCCACGGAAGCTCTGCACCCTTTCCTTGTTACCCTCGATGATACGGTACGAAACCGTGATAGTGTCTCCACTTTTGAACTCCGGGATCTCTTTCTTTTCCCACATCGCCTCCTGGGCGATCCTGATCAGGTTATCCATTGTAAATGTCGCTTTTGCGTTAACGTACGGAATATTACGGACCCTCGTGTTCTCGCAAGAGATTCCTGTACGGGGTTGCAAAGGTATAACATTTCCAGTTATTTCCAAAAAAGTTCAATCCGATGTCGTTAATTCCTTAGGGTTTAGCCCCGGCCGGCGCCGTAAACGGCCGGTAATGAGCGCCCGGGCAGGGTTCAAAAACCGGCACCGGAAACCTGGACGAGCATAAAAATAATCTCCCCGCAACATAGCCCATACCGCACAAGGCAGGGATTTTGGTTATCTTTGCACTTTAAAAAGCGAAGATGAAGAAGCCGTTGATTTTCATTACGAACGACGACGGGGTCAATGCCCTGGGTTTCCGCACCCTGGTGGAGGCCGCCGGCCGGATCGGCCGGGTGATCGCCATCGCTCCGGAGACCACCCAGTCGGGCAAGGCCCACGCCATAACGATGTATTCGCCGCTCTACCTGCGGCAGGTGCGCAAGGAGGGCGACGTGGAGGTCTACGCATGCTCGGGGACCCCGGTGGACTGCGTAAAGATGGCGTTCGACCACCTGCTGGCCGACAACTACCCGGACATCTCCCTGTCGGGCATCAACCACGGGTCCAACTCGGCCATCAGCGTGATCTATTCCGGGACCATGGGTGCGGCTATCGAAGCCAGTTTCTACGGCCGTCCGGCTATCGGGCTCTCGCTTGCGGATGAACATAGCAACGCCGATTTCACGGCGGCGGCCATAGTGGCGGAAAAGATCGTCCGCGACGTATTGGGAAAGGTGGACGAACTGCCGCTGTGCCTCAACGTGAACGTGCCGGCCGTGCCTTACGAAGATATAAAGGGTATCCGCCTATGCCGCCAGAACCGGGGCCACTGGAAAGAGTCGTTCGTCTGCCGGCAGGACCCGCGCGGGGTGGATTATTTCTGGCTCACGGGCGAGTTCTTCAACTCGGAGCCCAACAGCGAGGATACGGACGAATGGGCGCTGGCGCACAACTACGTCTCGGTCGTCCCCATACAGACGGACCTTACTAATTACGGGCAGCTGGAGAGCCTGTCCGGCATAATCGGATAGATGAACATTCTTGACAAAATACTGGATACCAAGCACCGGGAGGTAGCTGCGGCAAAGGTGGCCAGACCCCTCGGAGAGATAGAGGAGCAGGCGCAGGCCGTAACGCGCCCCTGCGTGTCGTTCAGTGGGGCCATTACGGCGACCCCGGGAGGCATAATAGCGGAATTCAAAAGGCGGTCCCCCTCCAGGGGGGATATAAACTGCGGGGCGTCGCTCGAGCAGGTTGTGGGCGGCTATGAAAAGGCGGGTGCCGCCGCCGTTTCCGTGCTGACGGACGGGGACTATTTCGGGGGCCAGCTGGCCGACCTCGAGCTGGCCCGCACGGAAGTGAGCCTGCCGCTCCTGCGAAAGGATTTCATTATCGACCCCTACCAGATCTGCGAGGCGCGGATCGCCGGGGCGGATGCGGTGCTGCTTATTGCCTCCGCACTGACGGCGCCCCGCACTAGGGAGCTGGCCCGCTATGCCCGGGACCTGTCGCTGGAAGTGCTGCTCGAGGTACACGGCGAAGAAGAGCTGGGCCATATTTGCGACGAAGTTAACGTGGTCGGGGTGAACAACCGCAACCTGGGTACTTTCGTGACCGACACGGCCGTATCCGAACGCCTTGCGGACCTGCTCCCGGCAGACAGGGTACTGGTCTCGGAAAGCGGCATATCGGACCCCGAAACGGTCAGGCGCCTGGCCGGGTGCGGCTACCGGGGCTTTTTGATGGGAGAGAATTTTATGAAACAAGGCGACCCCGCTCGGGCGCTCGCAGAGTTCCTCGCGCAGGTATGCTCATAAAAGTATGCGGCATAGCCGATGCCGAAAATGCGCGTCAGGTGGCGGCTTTGAAGCCCGACATGATGGGCTTTATTTTCTACCGCCCCTCCCGCCGCAACGCTTTCGGGCTGGACCCGCAGGCTGTGCGTGACCTGCCGAAAGAAATCATAAAGACCGGCGTTTTCGTCGACGAAGACGCGGCCGCCATACTGAGCACGGCCCGGGAATACGGCCTGGACCGGATACAGTTGCACGGCGAAGAGGCGCCCGGGCTGTGCCGGGAGCTGGCCGATAACGGTTACAAAATAATAAAGGCTTTCGGGATAAGCTCCCCGGAAGACCTGCAGGCTACGGCCGGTTATGTGGACGTGTGCGATATGTTCCTTTTCGACACCCGAACCCCGCTTAAAGGCGGCTCGGGAGAGAAGTTCGACCATGGCCTACTCCAAACTTACACCGGGCGCACACCGTTCCTGCTTAGCGGGGGCATCGGCCCGGAAGATACCGTTATCCCGGCCTCGGGGCATCCCCTCTGCGCTGGGCTGGACGTCAACAGCAGGTTCGAGACAGCGCCGGGTCATAAGGACCCCGCCGCCCTTGCCCGCTTTATAGCTGCCATAAGAAAAACCATCCAACCATGAACAGGATAGACAAACTTTTCCAGTCCAAACCAAACGAAATCCTTTCGGTCTATTTCACGGCCGGCTACCCCCGTCTCGACGACACGGTGCCCGTTATCCGTGAACTTGCCGGACAGGGCGCCGACATGATAGAGGTCGGCATTCCGTTCTCCGACCCCATGGCCGACGGCCCCGTGATCCAGCAGAGCAGCACCGTCGCCCTGCAGAACGGTATGACCCTGCGGCACCTGTTCACCCAGCTGGAGGGTATACGCGATACGGTCGACATACCGCTTATCATGATGGGATACCTCAACCCGATAATGCAGTACGGTGTGGAAGAGTTCTGCCACGACTGCTGCCACTGCGGCATCGACGGGGTGATAATCCCCGACCTGCCTTTCGCCGACTATATGCGGGACTACAAGCCCCTGGGGGACCGGTACGGCCTCAAATTCATCATGCTCATAACCCCCGAAACATCCGAAGAACGCATCCGGCTTATCGATGAAAACACTTCGGGATTTATCTATATGGTCAGCACGGCCTCTACCACGGGCGCCCGGGACAGCTTTACGGATTCTACGCTCGACTATTTCCGCCGCATAGATTCGATGGGGCTTGCCAATCCCCGCCTTATAGGCTTCGGGATCTCCAACCGCACCACCCTGCTTGCGGCGTTCGCCAACGCCAACGGCGCCATAATCGGCAGCGAATTCATAAAACTGCTGGGGTCGGAAGAGTCGGTGCCGATGGCGGTGAACAAACTTATGGGCAAACTTCTGGACCGCTGACTTCCCTCTGAAGCCATCACCACGGACAGGCCGTAATAAATAAGAGATTGCTTCACTGGCGTTCGCAATGACGGAGAAACATTCGCAATGACGGGGAAACATTGCAATGATGAAAAGTAGAAAGTAAAGGATCTCCTATCCCGGCGAAGCCGGGATCTATCCGCCATTTTCGCCGGGTCAGGATTAAAGTCGCAAGAGGGAGATCACCCGAACTACCTTGTAGTGAGGGAAGCTCCCGGGAGCGACGCCTGATCCCGGCGAGGCGGTGTCTTTTGCTCCACTTTTGGACAAGCAAAAGTGGAAAAGGAAATAACAAAAAATGCGCAAGGCGAGAAGCAAAGCGAGGCGGTTATTTTAATTGAAAACGCAAGGACCGAGATTGCTTCGGGCTTGCAGCCCTCGCAATGACGAAGCGGAAAAAGATTGCTTCACTGCATTCGCAATGACGGGAAAACATTAACAATGACGGGCATAAATAAACTGTGTCATCCCTAACGGGTGCAACCCGGAGGAATCTACTCCAAGACTATTAGTCCGAAACAACGTGTGAAGTTCATATCCCGGCAAAGCCGGAAACCGGCTTCTAACCGCGGCGGTTAAGGTTCTCGATAAGCGCCTCGGTAAGGTCCACCCCGGCATGGGAACAAAGCGCAAGTAACTCCCAGAAAAGCGCCGACACTTCTTCCGATAACGGCGGATTGGGAGCATCATGGTGATGATGGCTCGGCTCACTCTGCTTCCTTGCAATAGCGCTCGCCAACTCCCCCACCCTCTGGGAAATAAGGGCCATAGCCGTCAACTCGCTGTTATAAACAGCGTTCCGCTCATTCCAAGCCTCGACCAGCTCCTGTGCTTCCCGAATCGTCATATCGACCACAAATTTACAAATAATTTATTCATAGGGAATTTTTCTTCTCTTTTACAACTGGCGACAACCCGAGGACCCTCGGGTTTACCCGTATTGCCGTGGTGCGGAGGAAGAAACAGAATTAAAAATAGAAGAAAATTGAACAACTATCCGTGATTTGTGGATGATGTGGAAAGGAGACCGCAGGCGGCCTGGATATCTTCGCCGCGCGAGGCTCGGATTGTGGTGGTAATTCCTTTGGCGACCAGGGCGTCACGGAAGCGGACGACTTCGGGGTCCGGGGGACTGAAGTACGGGGAGCCGGGGATATGGTGGAAACGGATGATGTTGATGCGGCATTTGAGACCGTTCAGCAGGCGGGCGATTTCTTTGACGTGGGCGGGGGTGTCGTTGATGCCGGCCAGCAGGATGTATTCGAAGCTAAGGCGGCGTTGGGTTTTCCAGTCGTAACCTTTGAGCAGGGAGACTATCCGGACAATGGGAGCAGCTTTCTCGATGGGCATCAGGGTAAGGCGCTGGTCATGGAACGGGTTGTGGAGGCTTACGGCGAGGTGGACACAGGATTCTTCGAGGAACCTTTTCAACGGGGCGGTAAGGCCGGCCGTGGAGAGGGTGACGCGGGTAGGGCTCCAGCCCAGGCCCCAGGGCGAGGTTATGACCTCGAGCGAACGCAGCACTTGGTCCGGGTTGTCCAGCGGTTCACCCATTCCCATGTAGACGATATTGGTCAGCGATTGGCTTTCGGGAATGGAGAGCACCTGGTTGAGTATCTCCCCGGCAGACAGGTTACGGGCGAGGCCCTGCCGGCCAGTCATACAGAACAGGCAACCCATACGGCAGCCCACTTGCGAGGATACGCATAACGTGGCGCGGTCACGGTCGGGGATATACGCCGTCTCGATAAAGCCGCCGCCGTGGGTAGGGAACAGGTATTTGCGGGTGCCGTCCGACGATTCGCTCACCGTACGGGGAGGCAGCAGGCCCGTCTCGTAACGGGATGCCAGCAGTTCGCGGTTGCGTGCGGAGATATCCGTCATGTCGTCGAACGTAGCCACACGCTTGCCGTAGAGCCATACAGCTAACTGGTTTGCCGTAAAACGGGGCATACCCAGTTCGGCGACCACCTGCTGCAATTCCTGCGGGGTTTTACCAAGCAATATCGCTTTTTGCTGTTCCATTGTCGTTCCGTCCGCGTCCTGCGATGCCAAAATTACTAAAAGTAATGTAAATTGTTCAGCTGAGCCGCAAGGAGGAAAATGGTCTCGAAACGTAAAAAAGAGATCGCCTTGCAAAGTAAGACACAAGAATGATTGCAAGCGTTACTATGCCAGCAGCCTCGGCTGGACAGGAAAGGGGAAAAGAAATACATTTAAGAAAATTACTGTTTATTAAAGGAAATCCCCGTTCTTTGAAATAACCAAAGGCCCCGCACTGACGGAAACGCCCCCGAGTTCCTGCCGGTAAGCTGGCAGGAAGATGGGTCTTAAAATTCAGCGGTCCACCGGGAGAGGTATTTGCGCTTCCGGTTATAACAGATTTCCCGTGCCGTTCGGTTCTTTTAACCGATATGGTTTATGGCCATCGTCCGGCACGGCGAACATTCCAGCGGCCGCTATGACTTGCTATGCACGCCAGCTGGGTTACTACCCTGCGGCGGGATACCGGGCCAACGGTAGTGGTGACTTGGCCGCCACTTCTACGCAGGGCCACTACTGGTCTGCGTCACAGTCCGCAGATACATTGTATCCCGTGCGTTCGAGTGCCCTTGGCATCAACTCGGCTAACGTCTACCCCGCTAACCAGTACCAACGGGCGTACGGCTTTTCGGTTCGTTGCGTAGCAGCATTTTAAAATACGGTGCGGGGCTTTTGTTTTTATTCCATCAGAAGCCAGGAATGCGGATAGGACCGCTTTCCGGCCTATGGCCGGAATAAATAAGAGATTGCTTCACTGGCGTTCGCAATGATGAGGGAAACGTTGCAATGACGAAAAAGAGAACCTGTCATTCCGAACTTGTGGAAACCCCGGAGGAATCTCCTGTCCCGGCAAAGCCGGGAATTATCCGCCATTTTCGCCGGGGCAGGATTAAAGTCGCAAGAGGGAGATCACCCGAACTACCGTGTAGTGAGGGAAGCTCCCGGAAGCGACTCCTGATCCCGGCGAGGCGGTGTCTTTTGCGCCACTTTTGGACAAGCAAAAGTGGAAAAGAAATGAAAGGATAATGCAAGGCATTAACGACTGTCATTGCGAACAAAAAGAAACGTCATTGCAAGGAATCCGACCCTTTCGTCATTGCGAGGAGCAAAGTGACGCGGCAATCTATTGCAACCCCTGCCGTCATTGCGAGGAGCGAAGCGACGCGGCAATCTTACTGGTGCAAGGATAGAGATTGCTTCGGGCTTTCAACCCTCGCAATGACGAGGGAAAGAATAGCTTCACTGACGTTCGCAATGACGGGAAAGAGAAACTATCATTCCCGAAAATCGAATATGGAGATATGACAGTCTGACGGTAGATTCTTCCCGGCCTTAATGCCCGTTCGGAATGACATTCATAAATTGCCTGACTTCCTCATTTCGTGCCTGCTGTCTCACTACGGCATTACAACTGCACCCGGCGGATGATTGAAGGGTCGTGCGGGTCCATATCCCGGAAACCACGGGCGACCGGGTAGGCGTCCATTTTATCGGAGGGATAGGGGGCGGTCAGCATCATAATGTCGTCACGGGGCAGGTCCGGGTCCAGCCACCTTTGCTCGTCGTTACGGCGGAGGATCACCGGCATCCGGTATGGATTCTTGCCGCCGTTGTGGATGCGGCGGGCAAGGTCGTTGGCCCCGGTGGTCAGCTGGGTAAAGGTCGTGAGAATCCGGCCGCTTTCCGGGTCGGTCCAGGTATCGTAGATGCCGGCCATGGAGAATATCTCCTGGCCCGGCAGGTAGAGGTAATAGGGTTGTGCGTATTTGTGCTCCGGGGCGTAATGGTACTCGAAATAGCCGGTGGACGGGATCAGGCACCTCTGCCGCCGCACTACGAACTTGTATGGCCAGGTCTCGAAGATCGTCTCGGCCCGCGCGTTCTTGTAGAGGTTCCGTTTCATTATGTCCCGGGCCTGGTCCGCGTCCGCCGTCCGGTGGGGTATCAGGCCCCATTTCATGACTTGCAGGTGGTCGTCGGTGGTAACTACAGGGTAGTCCGGTTCGTCATAGGCCGGGATCATATACCGCTCGTCGATTATATCCTGCCATATCTCCACCAGGTCGGACTTCCGCCCGTACCGCGCCGCCAGCGCAATGGCCTTTGCCGACATGGAATTATAGAAACACATACACTATTTTTTACCGGTACTCCCGCAATAATTATGCGCGGCGATGTGCGGGCCGCCGGTGCTCAGCATTATCTGCCGTAAGCGGCATGTCAGATTGTTTTGCCTGCCGTCCCTCCCGGCACCTGTCCCTTGGGGGCGCAAGCTCCCGGCACGGTAAATCCAAGTGGCTGCGCAACTTCCGTATATTCAATTATTTAACCGTGAAAAATTCTTCCCTCGCGCAATAAAATCCCGGGATCGTGCATTAACTTTGTAACAGGACAAACGCAAGGGGGGCGGTTGATATGGAGAAGAGCGGCAGTTTGGAGATATTCAGGGCGAAAGTGGAAAGGGAGGTCAGCCTCCCGTTCGCCGACCACGGGATACAGGCGGGGTTCCCTTCGCCCGCACAGGACTATATAGACGAGGCGCTGGATATAAACAAGATCGTGGTGCGCAATCCGTTGACTACATTCTACGCCCGGGTACGGGGTGATTCGCTTATCGACGACGACATAAAGGACGGCGACCTGCTGGTCATCGACAAGTCGCTGGAACCCAGGAGCGGCGATCTGGTAGTGGCGGCCGTCGAGGGGGAGTTCACGCTCAAATACCTCGAGGTCAACCCGCAGGGGGTATGGCTTATGCCCGCCAACGAAAATTACGACCCCATTCCGCTCGACCCCGAGGACCCGTTCCAGATATTCGGGGTGGTCACCTGGTACCTGAAAAAACCGGGACACGCCAGATAATTACCGCACCGTCCGGGCACTGCAATACATCAGAAATGCCGAATCCAAGGCTGCCAGCGCGGCCGGGATATGGCGGAACCGGACGGCCAGAACCAGGGCAAATACCAGGCACAACAGGTTCGCCGCTACGGCTGTCTTGGCGGCAATTCCCCGGGGATGTGCCAGGTTGATAAGGTTTATCGCCCCGAGGTAGCAGAGCGCCAGCCCGGTTCCGAGGAACCAAAAGAATTCCCTACCGAAGCCGGGATAAACGGTGAAAGAGAGCAGACTGTGGACCCCTGCCAGCAGGAACATCGCCGTTACGGCCCACTTGTATGATCCGGTCATAGTGCGAAATTATTAAACGGCCCAAAGTTATTAAAATGTATGCCCTTGTAGACTGCAATAATTTTTACGCCAGCTGTGAGCGGGCATTCAACCCCCAGGCCCGCAACCGCCCGGTGGTGGTGCTGTCCAACAACGACGGCTGCGTGATCGCCCGCTCCAACGAGGCCAAGCGGCTCGGGTTTAAAATGGGGACCCCCGCGTTCCAGGTGGAACAGCTGATGAAGCAGCACAACGTGATGGCGTTCTCCTCCAACTACACGCTCTACGGCGATATGTCGAACCGTGTGATGGGGTTGCTCTCCTCGTATGTTCAGGACATCGAGATCTATTCCATCGACGAGGCGTTCCTGGACCTGCACGGGTTCGAGCGGTTCGGCTGGAAAGAGTACGGCACGCGAATCCTCACCGAGACCATGCGCGGTACGGGCATCCCCCTCTCGATGGGCATCGCCCCCACCAAGACCCTGGCCAAGATAGCCAACAAGTTCGCCAAGCGGTACCCTGCTTATAAGGGCGTCTGCGTTATCGATACGGACGACAAGCGCCTCAAGGCGCTGCGCAAAACGCCCGTGGCCGATATATGGGGCATCGGCAGGCGCTATGCCCGCCGGCTTTCGGTGATGGGGGTCGATACGGCCTACGATTTCTCGCTGCTTCCCCCCGCCTGGGTGCGCAAACAGATGACCGTGGTGGGCGAACGTATCTGGAAAGAGCTTCACGGCATACCCTGCATAGAGATGGAGCTGATGCCGCTGCCTAAAAAACAGATATGCACCTCGAGGGCGTTCGGCCGCATGCTCACCGACTACCGCGAGATAGCCGATGCGGTGACCACCTACGCCGGGCTCTGCGCCCAGAAACTGCGTCGCCAGAAGAGCTGTGCCGCCTCGCTGATGGTCTTTATCCACACCAACAACTTCATCAAGTTCGACCCGCAGTACCACAAGAACATCGTCATGCAGCTGCCGGTGCCGACCGACAGCACCCTGGAATTAACCAAATACGCCCTCGAAGGGCTGCGGCAGATATACAAAAGCGGATACCGCTACAAAAAGGCGGGGGTGATAATCACCGAAGTAGTGGGGGCGGAAGCCGTGCAGGCCAATATGTTCGACGGGGTCGACCGTGCCAAGCACCGGCGCCTGATGCAGGTGCTGGACCATCTCAACTCGGGGTTCAACACCAACGTGGTGACGCTCGGCACCCAGACCCGCGACCGCACCTGGAAGCTCCGCCGCAACAAGCTCTCCCCGAATTTCACCACTTCCGTCGACCAGCTGCTGGAAGTAAAAGCGGGATAAGGGGCTGAACGGCAAAACCAGCCGCCGCCATCGCAAACGGCATTGCTTCCGGAAGTGATGTTGCTACACTGCATTTTGTCCGCACCATTCGTCATTGTGAACTTTCCCCGTCATTGCGAGGGCTGAAAGCCCGAAGCAATCTCGGTCTTTGAGTTTC
>JAJQED010000033.1 GCA_021201825.1 Alistipes sp. | reverse complement strand
CCGCCGGGGTGCGGCTTACGTTCCATCCTGTTCGGCCGACGTTCTGCCCACGTTCAAATAACTTTAGGCCCACGCTCTGCCCACGTTCGACCGCGTTTGGCTCAACCCGACCATGCCGGCCCAGCTTGACCTTTCTCAAAACCCACGCGCGGCAGGGAGATAAAAAAACCGGCTGGCCGGCGATAATTTTCCCGTAAGGATTTATCTTTACCCAATTATTCGCACGGTATGGAAAGAAAGAGGGTTTTGCTGTATTGTCTGGCTTCGGCGGTTCTACTGTCGCTGCCGTGGTACGGGGTAACGGGGATGACCCTGCCCGTTGCGCTGGTGCCTTTGCTGATGGTGAGCGAGGGGTACCCCGCCGGGCGCAGGGGTTTCCGGGCCATGATAAAATGGGCCGGCGGGACCATGGCCGTTTGGGCGGCTGCGACCACCTGGTGGGTGGCCTACGCCGCATGGATCGGGGCCGTGATGTCGGTCATTATCAGTTTTACCCTGTTCGGCGGCATACTGGTGGCCTACCATTGGGCCAGCAAACGGGTGCCGAGGTACGTGGCCTATATCCTGCTTATCGCGGGCTGGATCTCCATGGAACTGCTCTATACAAACGGCGAGCTGTCGTTCCCGTGGCTTACCCTGGGCAACGGCTTCGCAAGTGATATCGCACTGGTGCAGTGGTATGACACCACCGGGGTCTTCGGCGGGTCGCTGTGGGTTCTGCTGGCCAACGTGCTGTTCTTCGAGGCGTGGCGCCGGAAAAACAAAAGGACGGCGATAGCGGGCCTTGCGGCGGTACTTATCCCGGTGTGCGTCTCGCTTGTTAAGTATTACACCTATCGGGAGCTGGGGCGCCCGGTTGTGATCACCGCCGTACAGCCCAATATAAATCCCTATACCACAAGGATACGGTTGTCTCCCGAAGAGCAGACCGACCTTATGCTCCGGCTGGCCGGACAGGCTCCCCGGGACGCCGGTTTCGTGATCTTCCCCGAGAGCGCCGTCTACGAGACGGTGGTCGAGAACTCGTTCGAGCAGGACCGAAATATCCGAAAGTTCACCCGGTTTATCGCCGCGGCTTATCCAAATACGATGTTTATCACCGGTGCATCCACCCGGTACTACTATATGCCCGGCGAGAAGCTCTCGCCGACGGTCCGGTACGACGGGCGCAACGACCTCTATTACGACTTCTACAATACCGCGATCGCCATGGACAGCAGCGGGGTAGTGGACGTATACCACAAAGCTCGGCTGGTAGTGGGCGCCGAAAGAATGCCCTTTTTCAACCTGTTGAAAAAAATGGATTTCCTGGTGGTGGACCTCGGCGGGGTGACGGGCCAGCTGGGTTACGACCCGGACCGGAAAGTTTTTACCTCGGACGGCGTGGGGATAGGGGCGGCCATCTGCTGGGAGGGGGTCTTCGGCCAGTACTATTCGGGCTTTGTGAAAGAAGGGGCGGACGTGATGGCCATAATCAGCAACGACGGCTGGTGGGAGAACACCCAGGGGCATAAACAGCTATTCCGGCTCTCCCAACTCCGGGCCATCGAGAGCCGCCGGGCCATAGCCCGCAGCGCCAATACCGGGGTGTCGGGCTTTATAAACCAGAGGGGCAACGCCATCGAAAAGGTAGGCTGGGACGTCCGGGCCGCCGTGACGGCTACTATCCTGACCAACGATAAGCTCACTTTCTATACCCGCTACGGGGACTATATCGCCCGCATATCGGTTCTGGTCTTCGGTCTATGCGTCCTTTACATCATAGCTTACCGGGTGCGCAAACGCGACCACCTGCCGGTTTGATAATTGCACGGGTAAGGCCGATATGGACTACAAACAGACACTCGACAAACTATACGGGATGCTCCCCGATTTCCAGCAGGTGGGCGCCGACGCCTACAAACCGGGACTGGAACGCATTGAGGCGTTCTGTTCCCTGCTCGGGAACCCCCAGCGGGATTTCAGGATCGTGCATATAGCCGGGACCAACGGCAAGGGCTCCGTGTCGCACATGCTCTCGTCCGTGCTTACGGCGGCGGGATACCGGACGGGGCTGTACACTTCGCCCCACCTGCGCGACTTCAGGGAGCGTATCCGCGTGGACGGGGAGACGGTTTCCGAGGAGGATGTGGTGCGGTTCGCCGCCCGATACATGGAGCGGATGGAGGCCTGCGGGCTGTCGTTCTTCGAGGCGACGGCGGCCATGGCGTTCCGGTATTTCTCGGACCGGGGGGCGGATTTCGCGGTAGTGGAAACGGGACTCGGCGGCCGGCTGGACGCCACAAATATCGTGGACCCCGTGCTGAGTGTGGTGACAAATATCGGCCTGGATCACATGGCCCAGCTCGGCAACGACCTGCCGTCCATAGCGTTCGAAAAGGCAGGCATTATCAAACCGGGAGTCCCGGTCGTGATCGGCGAGAGGGACCACGAAACGGACCCGGTATTCGAGGCGGCGGCCCGGGAGCGGGGCTGCGAAATTATCTTCGCACAGGACCTGTTCCGGTACGTCTCTTCGGACGGCCCCAACGGCACCGCCGGTTGCGACGACCCCGGTACGACCCTCTATAATATCGAGCACCTGCGGACCGGCGAGGTCCACGGGTACCGGTGCGACCTGGGCGGCATCTACCAGCGCCGGAACATCGTTAGCCTGCTTGGCGCCGTTGATACCCTGCGGAACAAATGCGGGGTGGAGATACCGGCCGAGTCATTGCTCACCGGCCTTACAACCGCCGCTCTCTCCACCGGACTGCGCGGGAGGTGGCAGGTGCTCGGGCGCTCCCCGCTCGTAGTGTGCGACACGGGCCACAACGCCCACGGCATGGAGCAGGTGGCGCGGCAAATAGTCTCGCAAAATTACCACAGGCTTTTCATGGTCCTGGGCATGGTCCGCGATAAGGACCTGGATGCCGTATTGCCGCTGCTGCCCAAGGACGCCTACTATATTTTCACCAGTCCCTCGATCCGCAGGACGCTCCCGGCGGACGAGCTTGCACAGGCCGGCAACCGCCACGGACTCGCCGGGGAGACCTGCCCTACGGTCGGCCAAGCGGTGGAGCGGGCCCTTTCCATGGCCACCCCGGAAGATATGGTCTTTATCGGCGGCAGTACGTTCACGGTCGCCGAGTTGACGGACCTCTAACTCCGCAGAGCCGGTACCGTTAGACGGCAGTCTGTCCGGTCATGCCTTACAGTACGGGCGGTGCTTTCACGGATCGACGGGTATGTAAAACCCGGAAGCGGTATTTTCCGGGATCCTGCCGGTTTGTCAGATCGTAATGCCGCGCCCGCACTGCCCAGCCGTCATGGGCCTCTAATTCCGGAACGCCGATAAGCTACGGACCTCTTCCCGTTTCCTTATTGAAGTTTCCCGAAAAAACATACTTTAACCCGGCTCGGCGAACGTTTAAGCCAAGATCATCCCGTAAAAAATATCGTATAATTGCCGTGGGCTGTACAAACCCGGTTGGCATACTTTTGATACCGGGTTCGATAATATTTATGGCAAGTCGGTGCATTTCCAAAGCGGTACAATACCCCAGAGGCATAAAACCGTGGGTCTTCGAACATATTCGGCAAAACCGCCCCGTTCCGCATATCATAAAAGCCCGCCCGGTGCATTCCCGTTCGGCATCGTGTCCCCCCGGCCGGTAACGTTCACGGCAAGATTTCCCCGTCACGCATAAATATAAGGGTCTGGGGCCATTCGGGGCCAGTGTCGTTCGGTTGGGGCGGGCCGGGAGTGGACCGCCCGTCGAGGATATAACGCCGCATTTTGGCGGTCATTTTTCCGATACGGTCACGGTAAAGTTCCTCGAGGTTCGTGGTCTCGCCCACATCGTTCCGCATATCGTAAAGCTGTACGGGCGGCAGGGTGGCCATCAGCTGCCGGTCTTCGTTCAGGGGGTCGCTCCATCCCCCGGAACCGCCGCAGAACAGCAGCTTCCAATCCCCCTCCCTCAGTGCGAAACTCCCGTCGCCCGAATGACTCACTATATCCGTACGCGCCGACCGTCCGGTCCGGGCGAGAACCGGCCAGAAACTGTAGCTGTCCTCCGCCTCGTTGGCCGGCACCGTGTATCCCGTCATCTCGGCGAACGTAGCGTAGAAGTCGGTGAGTGAAATTATGCCGTCCTCCCGCAGGCCCCGGAACCGGTCGCCCCAGGAAATTATGAGCGGAATGCGGTGGCCGCCGTCGAACAGGTCCGCCTTGCTTCCCCGGAATACATAGCTGGAGAAATGCCCCTGGGCCATCATCCCTGCCATATCCGCATAGGGGGCGCACCCGTTGTCGGAGGTGAATATCACGATGGTATTATCCAACTGCCCGTGGTCCCGGAGCTCTTCGATCAACCTGCCTACCAGATGGTCGATCATCACGCAGAAGTCCCCGTACGGCGATAGCCCGGAGGCTCCCCGGAATTCCTCCGTCGGCAGGATGGGGGTATGCGGCGCCGTAAGCGGCATATATAGGAAGAACGGTTTGTCGGACCCGCTACGGGATGCTATGTAATTCATGGAACGGTACCAGAGGTTCGGCAGGCAGTTTTCGGCATCGAAATCGGGAGCCTGCGGCCCCTCCCGCTGGAGCAGGATGCCGCCCTTGCCCTCGGCTGTCCGGTCGGGCACGGCCGTGGGCATATCGTTTTCCACATAGACGTACGGGGGCATATCGAGCGAAGCGCTTATGCCGTAGAAGTAATCGAAACCGCGTGTGGTCGGGCCGTTGGCTATCGGTTTGGAATAATCCACCTCTCTCCCGTCCGGCATCCGCGCCCAGTCCCATCCCAGGTGCCATTTGCCGATACACGCCGTTTCATAGCCCTGACGGCCGAGCATTGTGGCGAGTGTGCTTCGGTTCGCATCGATCAACGGGGGGTCATACCCGGCCGGAGTCCACTGCTTCAGCGTGGTACGGAAAGCGTACCGCCCCGTGAGGATACCGTACCGGGACGGGGTACTGACAGCCGAGTTTGAATGGGCGTCGGTAAAGACGATGCCCCGTGCGGCCAGCCAGTCGATGTTGGGGGTGTGGATCTTGGAATTTTCGTTCAGTACAGAAATATCCCCGAACCCCATGTCGTCCGTAAGTATCAGGATTATATTCGGCCTCACCGGCTGTCCGACCGGCTGTCCGACCGGCTGTCCGCCTGCCTGTCCGCCTGTCTGGTAGCCGTGCTGGTCCTCCGCCTGTTCGCGTACCTGATGTCCGGTGTGACCAACCGCCCGATCGCTTGCCGCACCCGTGCCAAAACCGGCTCCCAGTGCCGAGGCCGCGAGCATAATACTTCCGGTAATTCCCATTGTGTACGTTTTGGTTCGAACCGCAAGATAATTCCCTGCCGCAAAACCCTTTTCCGGTTTCCGGTCATTCATTTTAAATTTCCGGCCAACAGGAGAACACCTGAGTAGTGTTGTTTATAAAGCGGGGAATTACTCTCAGGAATCCCGGTCCCCCTGCGGGCCGGCGTGATCTTAGGATAGATACAGGTGTAAAAATCACTTGCCCACGAGAAAATTAATCCGGGAACGGGAAACACCAGCGAAGAAAAATATTTGTAATGAGACCGTGGTAAAGCTATATTATTTCCATATTAGCGTTTGATCAGCCAATAATTCGATAATACTATAGTTAACCGTAAAAGGGTTTTCCGTATTGATATCATTTATTCCCCCGGTGTAAACCTGCCTGCCAGGACGCATATGGTGGATAAGATTATAGGTCTGGGTATTTTCAATCTCGGTATCTCTCTTTTCTTTTTTATCGGGGAAATAATTTTTTGCGAAACAGAAAAAGAAAAGTAAAGCGACGATGATCAATAGTATCATTGGCAGGAAAGGACCGGTTCTGAATAGTGCCCATATATGATGCCAACAATTTCTCCCGCAAGGAATTTTAATTTGTTCTTCTTCCTCCGGGGTACTAGCCATTTTTCTTTTATATTTCTGGTGTAATTTCCCGATCTGTTCGCGGCATTCGTGAATGAAATTGTATTTGATAAGCATCACGAAAAACACCAGTGAAAGAGTAAAGCCGGCACAGAAAATAATGTATTCTGTTATGTTGTCCGCAATTTGAACCAGCCCGATCGTGGTAGTGGTAAAAGCCAGGAAAGCGGCGAAGATACCCAGTATCTGAATGGTGTGCCTGCGCTGGTCGTCTATAATTTTTCCCGTATCCTCTTTAAATTTCTCCTCTCTTTGTGTTTGATCCTTTTGAGCATCGTCTATCTGCTTTGTTGTATCCCCAATGACTTTTCTTGCCTGGGCGGCATTGTATTCACGAATTTCGGTAGTTTTGATGATCGACTCGAACCTTTCCAGTTCCAAAACGATTTCCTGGTAGTTTTCCGATATATCTCCCATGTCGTTCATTTTTTCCATATGGAAAATAACGAGGAACTTTCGCGGTACGGGAGAAATACCCAGGGAAGCGAAGAAGAAAATATCACCGAATACCTCATCACACTTATAATTCCTGATATCTTCCGGATCGATATACTCCGAATATCTCACTTCCCCGGTTTCAGGATCATATTTATAAAAACTGTATTCTAAAAAAGGACGGTATTGATGGGGAACGTTATATTTATAAACCTCCAGGAATCTGTTAAGTTCGGATAAAATCTTATTATATTTATTGATATTCTCACTTAATTTTCTCCTTAATTCTTTCAGTTCTTTTAACCCTGAATAGGTCTCATCGAATAATTCCCTGTATTGTTTTTGTATTTCTTTATTTTTTTTAAAGTCCTGACCTAACGATTCGATCTCTTCTTTCCTTTTGTCGAATTTAGCTTTCTCCCCGGCAAGCCGTGTTTTGAAATTTTCGATTTTATTCGATATAACTTCTGACAGACCGGTCAGATATGATATAAAAAAAGTATGCGATCTATTATCCCTGAAAGCTTTTTCATCCGGTTCGTCACCTATTATCCGGGATTTTAAATCTACAAAAAGGGAAGAATATGCACAATATGTACGTATTCCCAATTCTACGGAGTCGTTATAAAGGTCTACGTCTTTATGCGAATTATAAATTAGTCTCTCCCTCAATTGATGATCTTTGATAAGATCGTCATAGACTAATAATTCGTCCTTTTTATCAATCTTCGCCCGTAAGAACTTGTTTTCATTGGATACTTCTTCCATCTTGGAAGAATATGCGGTATATTTGTGGGAATCGAGAAATGAGTTTTTCCCGCTGTATATCAAATCATATTGATATTCCTGTCCTATTTTCTCCTTACCAACGATATTGACCAGATCCGGATCGTTGATCGTATATTTCCTATCCAAACATTCGAACAGGGTAAAAGCTTTATATTTGGTAATTTCCACTATTGTTTTTAGGAAATGGTTATCAGCGTGGTTCTTCAGGAAAGTATCCTCGAAAATATTGAGCCTGTCCACCAGGATAGCCATTTTCTGCACATTTACCTTATTTTTGATAAAACAATGGTCTATGTGTGTCAGGTTGATTATTGATTCTGCAAGCTGTTCGAAGTACAAGGTTTCGGAATGGGGAATATAGAAATCTTCAGGACATATCGAGTTGACCCGGGCTTCGATATCGGAATTGATTATTACGAAACTTTTTTGCGGATTGGTCAATACCCTGCGGATATGGGAACATATTTCATCCCCATGCAAGGAGAGCTTAACAAAGGATTTTAGGGCATAAGGGAATTCCGGAAAAGTTTGGGATTCCGCCATGGATACCCTTTTTCGTTCGTTCGATCTGATAGAGTCCTGTTTTTGCGCGGCTGCTTCTTTGAATTTACTCTTTACTTTCCGTAATAATTCGCTGTAATTATCCAGTATCAAATATTCCCCTTTCAGATAGGAATACATAAGGTTCCCGAAAAGTTCGATATTGATTATTTCATGGAAAGTTATTTCCGGATTTGTAAAAGCTATATACCGGATCATCGACTTTAGCTGCTCTTTGTTTTCTGGTTTCGACAGGAAATTCAGAAAGAAGTCTTCGAAATCTTTATCGAAAGAACCTGGAGAGGGTTTATGGTTGGTAAGCATGGGTATTTGTGAAGCAAATAAGGCAGCTGTCCTGACCCGTTTCCCTGTTTCGGCCAGTTCAACCGGCACTTCGTATCTTGTCTCTTTTGACGGATCTTTTTCATCTTCCGTCTCCACTTCCGTTTTAAATTCAAGCGGTTTCCATCCATCCTGTTCTGATGGGTTTTTCAATAAACTTATTTCTATTTTCGGTTTCCTTAATGCATCAATGATCTTCGATAATGAACTGCCGAATTGGAAGTCTTTCCGGTAGTAAAAGTTTAACTCCCGGTTTGAAGAAACGTCTTCCGTATAGAAAAGCCAGAACGCATTCAAAACCGTAGAATCCAATAAACGATTGACTTTAAAAAAATCCTTTATCAGGTAAGAATATAACAAAGGATCGTAATCGAGGATGTCTTCGAATAGTTTTACGGCCCTTTCGATATGGGAAGAATAAAGTTCTTTGTTCCTATTGAAATAATTCTCGTACCGGGTGGTCATAGAAAGTTTAGGTTACATTATAAAAGAAAAAGGTTAGCAATAATATTGCTAACCTTCAAATATACAGATGATAGTTCTATTTACAAACCTAAATGTCCAATTTTTTACCTAATCTCTCTTCAAGCCATGAATACTCGATCTTTACTAAATCTTCGTCTTTGACTTTCATTTTAGAATTATCGGTATAGGACCAGAGAAGAAGGTCATGGGATAAATTAACAAGTTCGTCCGTAGATTTAAGGATCAATCCGGTACCGATAAATTTATTCATGGCTGCCGGGAACTTCCTGATATAGGACGGTATTCTGTCATCGACTTCATTGTCGTTTTGAAAGTTATCTATCAATTCAAAATTACTGAAAGAATAGCTGTCCCTTTTATCCTGCAATTTCCCGTTCTCGAACTTAAAGCTATACATATGGTCACGGTTTTCATAAACGTCGACTTCGACCGGACCTCTTGCGTAAGCTTCAAAAT
The DNA here is from genome assembly GCA_021201825.1 of Alistipes sp. GTDB lineage: Bacteria > Bacteroidota > Bacteroidia > Bacteroidales > Rikenellaceae > WRDF01. The sequence goes on along the minus strand of JAJQED010000033.1, from coordinate 10,242 downwards.
TGTCGAAATGATCGAACAACCCGATATCTGTATGGTTGGCGTCAGCTTTCACACTGGACAAGCAAAAGAAATACAATAATTTCATTGCACGTACGGTAGTAAACTCACTTATGACTTTTTCCTGTGAAATCTCTTTTTCGCTGGATTCCAACTCAATCATCTTGTGAAGTATATACTCGAAAAAATCAAGTTTTTTAGATACTACGCACATTTTCTTATTACTTTACGACTTTACAATTAACGGACTGCAAAGATACTATTAATTTGCGAGATAAAATAAATAAAAAAACTAACCCCCGTCAAAAATTTTAACAGCAATGCAATTATCTTACATTACTGTCACAAAATGAAGCTATTGATGATTTCGCAATATATATACCTTTTTCCGTTTTTGCAATACATTTTTTCCGTTTAATTTCCGGCTTTACGGAGTAGTCACCATGCAGATGTCTTATAATCAATGACATGCATTTATTTGCTCCGGTGTTTCTAATTTCGAAACTCACGGTGTGGATTTCCGGCTGTATTAAAAAGGTTTTGAATCTCCGCCACTGCCATAAATTTTCCCTCTAACCACCGTTAATGCGGCCCGCAAGGCAATGCTTAACGGTAAATTCACGTTAGGTTTGCGGTAACGGCAAATAATTTGCTATCTTTGTCGCTGTAAACACAATTAGTTCATTCCGATCTTTTCTCTTCCTTGTTTTATCCGGGGCCTCTGTTCCGGTTTTGAATCATCGTTGAAATAGACCTGCATTAACTTTTTTTGTTTCACCGGAAATCAGCCCGAGTAGGTTGCAGCGCATACTGAAGACGGCTTTTGTCTAACTTTAACGATGATGTATGAAATCATTCTTTATCGGCAAGTACGAGATTAAACTGCCTATTATACAGGGTGGTATGGGTGTCGGCGTTTCCCTGAACGGCCTGGCTTCGGCCGTGGCCAACGAGGGCGGCATCGGGGTCATTTCGGCGGCGGGTATCGGCCTGCTCTATCCGCAGTTCAAGGGTAACTATGTGGACCGGTGTATCTTCGGTCTGCAGGAGGAGATACGCAAGGCACGGGAGAAAACGCGCGGGGTAATCGGGGTCAACATTATGGTGGCCCTATCCAATTTCTCGGACATGGTCCGCACGTCGATCTCCGAGAAAGTGGACGTTATCTTCGCCGGGGCCGGGCTTCCGCTCGACCTGCCGTCGTACCTTGGCAAGGAGAGCAAAACATCGCTGGTGCCGATCGTTTCATCGGCCAGGGCCGCTAAACTGATCTGTGAAAAATGGTCCGCTAACCACGGTTACCTGCCCGACGCCATCGTGGTTGAGGGTCCCAAAGCCGGCGGGCACCTCGGCTTCAAAAAAGACCAGATCGAGGACGAGAACTTCTCCCTGGAACATCTTATCCCGGAAGTGGTGAAGGTCACCCGCGCTTATGCCGACAGGAAAAACATACCGGTAGTTGCCGCAGGCGGCATTTCTACCGGGCAGGATATCGCCAGGTTCCTCGGCCTGGGCGCCGCAGGGGTCCAGATGGGTTCGATCTTCGTGCCCACAAACGAGTGCGATGCGGCGGAGGAGTTCAAGAAAGTTTACGTGGATTCCGACGAAAAGGATGTTCGCATTATCCAGAGCCCCGTGGGTATGCCTGGACGTGCTTTCGACGGCGAATTTATCCGCAACGTGGCCGAGGGCCGGGAGAAACCCCGCTCATGCCCGTTCCACTGTATCAAGACATGCGACTATACCAAAAGCCCGTACTGTATCATCAAGGCCCTCTACAATGCGGCCAAGGGTAACCTGAAAAAGGGTTACGCCTTTGCCGGTAAGAACGCCTATATGACAGACAGGATCACCAGCGTTAAGGAAGTGATCGAAAAACTCAAAACCGACTTCTTCCTCTCCAAATCGGTCTTCTGACAAAGGAGGCCTATTATTTATTAATGCGCCTTAAAACGAAGAGGGCGCGCCAGAACATATTATGACATTTGACGAACTGAACATTGCGGAGCCGATACTGAGGGCAGTCCGCGAAAAAGGATACGACATCCCCACCCCCATACAGGAGCAGGCCATTCCGGTGGTTCAGCAGGGCAGGGACATTTTCGGGATAGCCCAGACAGGTACCGGCAAGACGGCCGCTTTCGCTATACCCATACTGCAGCACCTTATGGAGAGCCGGGCCACCGAGCCGCAGGCCGCCCCGGAACAGCCGCAGGAAACCATACAACAGGAAAACCGCCGCGACCGCCGGGGCCGTTCGCACGGCCGGGCCAGGGACAACCGGGCTATCCGGGCGCTGATACTCACGCCCACCCGGGAGCTCGCCCTGCAGATTAGCGAATGCTTCACCGACTACGGACGCCATACCGGCCTGAGGCACACGGCCATATTCGGCGGTGTGAAACAGGGGCCGCAGACCGACAAACTGCGCAACGGGGTCGATATCCTTATCGCCACCCCGGGCCGGCTGCTCGATTTGATACGCCAGGGGCATATCAAGCTGGGCGGGCTTACGCATTTCGTGCTGGACGAGGCCGACCGGATGCTCGATATGGGCTTTATAGCCGATATCAGGCGCCTGCTGCCGCTGATCCCCAAAAAGCGCCAGACACTCTTCTTTTCGGCCACTATGCCCAACGATATTGTGGCCCTGTCTCGGAGCATCCTGCATGACCCGGTGCGCATCGAGGTGGCCCCGGTGGACTCTGCCGCCGACACCATCGAGCAGTGCATCTACTTTGTGGAGAAACCCGAGAAGAAAGGGTTGCTTATCTCGGTCCTCAAAAAGGAAAGGGAGAAATCGGTGCTGATCTTCTCGCGCACGAAACACGGCGCGGACAATATTTCGCGCACCCTAAAGAGGGCGGGCATCCAGAGCGAGGCCATCCATGGCGACAAGTCGCAGGGCCAGAGGCAGAAAGCGCTGAACGACTTCAAGGCGGGTAAGGTCAAGGTGATGGTAGCCACCGATATCGCTTCGCGCGGTATCGACATCAAGGAGTTGCAGATCGTGATCAATTACGACCTGCCCGACGCTCCCGAGACCTATGTGCACCGCATCGGCCGTACCGGCCGCGCCGGCCACACCGGCACCGCGCTTACTTTCTGTTCGCAGGACGAACACATGAAAGTCAACGACATCCAGAAACTTATGGGCAAAAAGATGGAGATGATCCTCCACCAGGCCTGAAAACCAATACGAGAGAACATATAAATGGCAGGATCGCAATCATTCGGAAAAAGGGAGAACGAAAAAAAGAAGAAGGCTAAGCGCCTCCAGAAACAGAAACGCAAGGACGAAAGGAAAGCCACGGCCGGTTCGGGGTCGCTGGACGACATGATCGCCTATGTGGACGAAAACGGGATGTTGACCGACACCAAGCCCGAGGACGGCCCCAGGGAGGAGATCAGCCTGGACGAGATTGAAATTTCGGTGCCCAAGAAAGAGGACACCGGGCCCGACATCCTTAAGGGGAGGGTCGAGTATTTCAACAGCGACAAGGGCTACGGGTTCATTAAGGACCTTGCGACCACAGAAAAATATTTTTTCCATATCTCTTCCGCCCCGGCCGATATTAAGGAGGGGCAGAAAGTCGACTTCGAGATCGAAAGGGGCCAGCGCGGCATGAACGCGGTGCGCATTTCGGTAACGAAGTAGCTTCCGGAGGGTTCGCCGGGCCGGCGAAATAGATTCGACCCGCTTTATTGATGCACACCGGGCAGCTGCCGGACCGATCGGTCCGGCAGCTGCCCGTGCATTGGGCGGGCGGGCCAGGGTCAGAACGTCCATAGGTTGTATTGGATGCCGACTCCGACGTAAGGTGCGGGCCGCCCGGCGGTTATTCCGTACCCTGCCTGCAGGCCGACCCCGAACCGGGGGCGCTTGCGGACGAGGTGTTTTTCACGGTCGGTGATGTAGTAGGTATCAGGAAATACCTCTATCTCGGTTAACCGCGCATTGAATCCCTCGACCACGGCGCGGTAGTTCTCTCCCTCGTAAACTTTTTGAGATATGGGGATGCCGGCTATCAGGTTGCCGTTGTCTTTGCCGATAACCGTAATTGCGGGATCATCCTCCCGGTAAATATCATCCGGTATGGCTATTCCCGAAGCAGAGGTCGCGGGAAGCTGCTTTTTAACGATCCCGGAAAAGTTGTCCTTATTCCCGTCTTGGTGTAAACGGCCCTGAAAAGGCGTGGTCCCGTTGCCGACAGGCATTAAAAAGGGGTAGTTGCAGCCATTGGTAAATTTTTCCGAGGTATACACCCCGGCCGTTAAGGTTCCGGCACCTTTGCCCGTTGGTATGGCGGGCCGATATCCCCACACGTTAATGTTACCCGATTCGTACGATCCCGCTATATCCGTGCCGGTCTGATGGTCCTTTATCCCAATGGCGTTCCGATTCCCTTTCCCGTTGCAATTCCGTGTCATTACAACTCTTGCCGGAGAGGCATCGCCCTCACGGTCAAGGCTTTTGCTTATGGTAAAAAATCCATGCGGGTCCACAGAGCCGGCACTGATAACCCTGGTCCCGGGGTCCCCGGATGTTCTCACGGTGGCCGGGCCGGTCGGTACGCTACCATACACGGTAGCCCGGTCCATGGTAACGGGGATGCGTACGGTATCCACCCGTACGTGGGTGATATAGACTGGGGTCGGTTCGACGACCCTTACGGTATCCCTTACGCGGACCGTATCCACCGTTCGGTGGACCAGCTTATCGGGGCCGCCGCCATGGCGGATGTGTTGGAAAAATATAATGCCCAGAAGCAGGGCAATGACCAGGTTTTTTGCCGTGTTTTTCATATCCTTATAATTTCGATCGTTATATCTTTTTGGTTTTCGAGGCGTTCCAGCAGGCGGTTTTCCCAGGCGCGGGAATCGAGCACCCGGCCCCGGGCGCGGTTCTCGCCCACGAGGATACATCCGGCAGTGTCGGCCGGGGTGTTTCCCGCATGGATCAGCACCCCCTCGAACCCGGGCACCCCGTACAGGAACGGCAGGGGGCGTTTAAAGCGTGGCGAGGGGGTCACCGTGACCGGGTATGTGCCGGTGGGGATGGCCGTTTGGCCGTAGATCTTCTTGGTGAGGACCTCCTCCGGGGACATCCCGGAGTCCAGCCCCCGGTCGGTATTTTCGAGGGTGTCGCAAAAGGGTTGGCCGTCTACGAGGAGGGTCCCGACGGTGTAATTATCGCCGAAGAACCGGCGTCGGAGCGTAAGTTTCATGGTTACCGGGTTTTATCGTTCAGGGCGCTATATTACGACATGCCGGTCCCCGGGCGTTTACACAACTGCCGACCGAATCTCCGCGACCAACCGTAAAACCCAGTACAGCACGGGGTTATACCTTCCCGCACGGGAAATATTCTGCGGCAGGGGTTTGTGGTAAATAAATTTTATTATATTTGCAGTCCCGAATCGGGGTAATGCCCAGATGGCGAAATCGGTAGACGCGCTCGTTTCAGGGGCGAGTGTCAGTGATGACGTGAAGGTTCGAGTCCTTTTCTGGGCACAAAAAAGCGCCCGACCCAATGGTCGGGCGCTTTTGTTTTTCCCGCGATCCCGTCGCTTCCATCTATCTCCTCTCCTCCCGTTTTCTCTCGTCCTCCTATCGTTTCCCGTCTCTTCCCGTCTCTTCCCGTCTCCTCCCGTCTCTTTCAAGCAACCCCCGTTACTCCTTTCGCTTCCCGTCTCCCGTCACATCACCAGATAGAGTTTCTTAAGGTCCATAATGGGGATATTCAGGGTGTCGTATTTTTTCCGGTTGGGGCAGACAAGGTTGATGTAGCCGCTACCCGCTGCCCGGCGGATAATGCGGTAGAGGCCGGCATAGTCGGTTATCACGAAATATAGCTCCCCGAAGATAACGGGGTCCCGTAACGACCATCTTTTTAAAAACAGGAGGTGATCTTTCTTACAGACCGGCAGTAACTCGTCGGTATGGCACCTTGCCGCGAAGTCCGCATCGTGCACTAGTTCCTTTGAGAAGTAGAGCATCCTGTCCGGTTCGGCGGGTGGGCCTCGTACAGGGAAATCGGCGTAGAACGGGACGGCTTTTACCTGTTTCAGGATGGGGTGTATTTTCATCTCGAGCATCATCTCCCCCTCGCCGGTCAGCAGCCAGCCTTTGCTTACTTCGGGCAGGCGAGCAGAGATCAGTTCGGCCATTTCACGGCTGATGCCGTTGTTGCCCCGTTTTATCTGGTAGAGGTTTTCTCCGCGGGTAAGCCCCAGGTGCCGTGCGAATGCAAGGACGGGGTGGAATCGGTAATGCTCCATAACCGCCTCGATACGCGGCCATGCGTTATGGCGGGTTTTCATAAGTTTAGGGATTTAGGATTCGTTAAAACCCCGCGCCCGGAAAAAATAGCGCAGGAACAACACCCACCTCAAGGCCTTAGGATGCCTCGCCCGGTATGTTGTCCTGCGCCCAGGGATAGCCCCGGTCCGCAAAGGCCCGAGGCATACCCGTGGGTTTCAACAACTTTTACGCCGGGCTAAATTTCCTAAGTTTAGAGGTGGCATAAAGGTCGTTTACCCTTTATTTCTTTTCGCTTATAAGATCAAAGCGAATTCATATGTTTCCACAAAGATAGCATAGTATTCAATATAAAGTGAGTTTCAAATAGCTCTCCACTGGAGAGCGCTAAGTTATGTGATTTGATTTAATTCGCATAATGCTTTAAGGTTCAATGAGAACAGAAACGGACAAAGTAATTATTGAGAATGTTAAGTGCTTGCGTAAGAAATTGAAAATCTCTCAACGCCAACTTGCTGTTATCATTGATACTTCTTATTCATTTGTAGCGATGGTGGAAAATCCTAACTCCCATCAAAAGTATTCCGCCCATCATCTGTTCCTTATCGCAGAAGACTTCGACTGCGATTTTTCCGAACTGTTCCCTCCCGTAAATAAAAAATAACCGGCCGGGCGAATATAGAATAGCGATTAACCCCGGCGGGACGGCTTTCCTGTAAATAGCGCAGGAACGACACCCGCTATCTTGGCCTTAGGAAGCCATGTCTGGAATGTCGAAACCTGCGCCCGGAATATCACCGGTTAATAATGACCTGCAAGACTATATATAAATACCGTCCCGGTAGCTTCGTCGATGCCGTAAACTAACCTGTGCTACTGGCTGATACGGCGGGACCATTTGCCGGATAACTCGTATTTTAGCTGCTCTACCTGACCGGTACCCGTTGCCGGATGCTCTTCCAACTCGGAAGTCAGTTTGACGATCTTTTTAAGTATACCTGTGTCGCCCGCCCGCGGGTGGTATTCCAGGTCCGCCAATGCCTGCCCCGAGAAAATAAGTTTATATTTCATACCCCCAGAATACGGGCTATGTCTTGGGAAGTGAGGGTTTTACCCCCGTCTTCCTCGATCGATCTTTCAGCGGCGGCCACCTTGTCTAAAAACTGCGGGTTGTAATGGCCGCTGTCCGTTATTTTTTCTTCCGGCAATATCTCGAAAATGCGTTTGCCGGCCTTGACCATCACCCGGGTCCGGGCCGAGAGGTCGATGTATTTCACGTAGTTACGCCGGAATTCCGTTATAGTTATAAATACCATGGCTATCCCTTTTATGTACTGTAATCGGCACCAAAATCTGTACCGTATCCAGTACAAATATAAGGCAAAAAGGCACGAATAAAAAATATTTCATTAAGGGTTTCCCTCCTTTTATATCGTGCCTCCCCGCAATAATTTTCCCGAACGGCTTCTCAAATCGGCCTTTACCCTCGCAAGCAAAACCGCCCCGGGCCGTATAAGCCCCGGGGCGGTTCGTGCTAACTAACCTGTAAATCATTGACTAACCTATTGATCTGTGCTATACCTGCCGGTTTGTGACCGGCCCGGAAGCCGTTGTCTAACCCATAGATCTGTGTTAAGATTCCGGACTATGGCGGGCCCGCAAGCCGCCGGCAGACCTGTAAATTATTTAAGCCGTTTTATGCCTTTGGTCGGGGTGTCCTCCGTTACCGGGACGATGCTCACGGCATAGCCGCCGGCCGGGGCGCAATACTGTTTCAGGGTCGAAGCGCTGGTTACCAAATAGCGTTTTATCTCGTACGATTGCGGGTTCTCCCTGTAGTCGGTCTCCGGTGTGTCCGAGTAGACGGTGGCAAGGTAGGTGGTTCCCGGGTCCAGGTAGCTGAAATCCAGCACGGACTGGCGCGGCTCGTTGCCGTTCGTCGAGCCTGCGAACCAGCGGTCGCCCCCCTTTTCTTTCCTGGCTATGGTCACATACTCTCCCGGTTCGGCCTCCACGTAACGGCTCACTTCCCAGTCGATGGCCACGTCCTTTATGAACTGGAATGCGTCCAGGAACTTGCCGTAGGTCTGCGGCAGGTCGGCCGCCATTTGCAGGGGGCTGTACATGGTGACATACAACGAGAGCTGGTTGGCGAGGGTGGCGTTCACCTTGGAGGTGTTGCGGGGGTTGTATTTGCTGATATCCATCTCGAACAGCCCCGGGGTGTAGTCCATCGGGCCGCCGATCAGGCGGGTGAACTGCAGGATGGTGGTGTGGTTGGGGTTGTTGCCCCCGAACGCCTGGAATTCGCTTCCCCGGGCCGATTCGTTACCTATCAGGTTGGGGTAGGTCCGGCAGAGGCCCGTGGGGCGTACCGCTTCGTGGGCGTTCACCATGATCTGGTGTTTGGCCGCTTCCTGTACGACATAGAGGTAGTGGTTGACCATCCATTGGCCGTAGTGGTGTTCGCCACGGGGCAGGATATCACCCACGTAGCCGCTCTTAACGCTGTTGTAGCCGTTTTCTTTCATAAAGCGGTAAGCCGCGTCCAGGTGGCGTTCGTAGTTGCGCGATGAACCGGAAGTTTCGTGGTGCATCATCATCTCGATACCTTTCGAGGCGGCATAATCGCGGATACCCGGCAGGTCGAAATCGGGGTAGGGGGTCACGAAGTCGAAGACGTAGTCCTTGGTGTGGCCCGTCCAGTCTTCCCAGCCGATGTTCCAGCCCTCCACGAGCACCGCGTCGAAGCCATGCTCCGAGGCGAAGTCGATATACTTCTTCACGTTCTCCGTAGTCGCACCATGGCGGCCATTGGGCGTAGCGGTCTCGTAGTCGGCAAGTTCGAGTCTCACACTCCGGAAATCGTCCGTATAGGCCCACGAACTCATCTCGGTTATCATCTCCCACCATACGCCCATATACTTTATGGGGTGGATCCACGAGGTGTCCTCGATCTTGCACGGTTCGTTGAGGTTCAGGGTGATGCGGCTCGCGAGAATATCCCGTGCGTCGTCGCTCACGATCACGGTGCGCCACGGCGTGGTGCACGGGGTCTGCATAAAGCCCTTGAAGCCGAGCGCGTCCGGGGTGAGGTTGGCGTTGAAAACCATGTTTTGGTCGTCCAGTTCGAGATAGAGGCACGGGAAATCGACCAGCGCCGCCTCATGCAGGTTGATATAGAGCCCCTCGTCAGTCTTCATCTGCAGGGCGGTCTGCACCCCCGTGGGCAAGAACGGCGACTGCGAAGCGTGGCCCTGCTTGGTTATCTCTTTCTCGGACAGGTACCTTATCTCGGACAGGCGCGAGGTGGTATAGTCGTATTCTTGGGTGTCGTAGTCGCCCGGTATCCAGAAAGCCGTGTGGTCGCCCGTCATGGCGAACTGGGTCAACTCTTCCTGTATCACGAAGTAGGAGAAGCGGCGCTGGGCGGGGAATTCGTAGCGGAACCCCAGTCCGTCGTCGAACAGCCGGAAGTGGATCACCATTTCCCGCCCGCCGGGGTCCTGCCGCAGGCTTACGGCCATCTCGTTGTAATGGTTCCGTATCTGCCGTTCCTCGCCCCATACGGGTTCCCAGGTCTCGTCGAACGTGCCGGTATCGACCGAAGCTACCGTAAACCGGTCGTGCAGGGAGGAGGATTCCGGGCGCGTACGGGCCAGTTCGAAGCCCATCATGCTGGGCGCGATAACGGTTTGCCCCTTGTACTGCAGGGTGTAGATGGGAGTGCCCTCGCCGTCGAGCGAGAATTCCAGCCGGAGGTTCCCGTCGGGCGAGCGCAGCTCCTGCGCAAGTGCCGTCCCCATAACCAGGGCCGACAGCACTGTCGTTGCAAATATCCTTTTCATATTTCTGTATTTAATTCTTCGTATCGTTACCGGAACCATCTCCGGGGAGCGAGGTCATAGCGGCACTCTGAGCCACCCGCTGGGAATCATATAAACCCCGCTCTTGCCGTTTCCCGGATTTGCCAGGAAACGGGGA
>JAJQED010000030.1 GCA_021201825.1 Alistipes sp. | reverse complement strand
AAAGGATATCACACCCGGTGATGAATTCAGGGTTCGGGAGTGTCTTCCCCGCCGAGAACGTACCACCTGTATTTGTTTACCCGGCCGGCCGGCTCGCGGTCGCCGAGTATCTCCACCAGTCCGTCTACCCTGTCCAGTTCCTTGTCCAGCATAAAGATCACGGTAGGTCGTTCCGCACGGATAAGCGAATCGACCTCTTCGACCGATCCGATAAAGTGCATCGGGCGGCCCGTGTAGACATCCATATTCTGGCCCCGGTAGAACCGGAAATAGGCGTAGTTATCCGCGCCTGCCTCAGAGGCCGATTCCACGCCCCCCTTAGCCATGGTCCCGAAACCGATATATTGGTTGAACACGGGCAGCGAGAAAGCCGAGACGGCAATACCGAGTAAAATGGAGAACGACAGCACCGCCGCCCCCCGGGAGGCCGACTGCTTCCGCAGTACTGTTACCGACCATAAGGCTCCGGCGGATATCACCGCCATCCCGAGTATCACGGGGAACAATTCCCGGAACCCGAAATTCGAGGAGATCGCGGCATATAGCGATGCCGGTAACGCCAGTACGGCAACGACGGCCGGAACCGCTATACCGGCCTTTATCCATTTACATCGCCCGCACCCGTACATATATGCAGAGGCGAGGTAGACCAGGAACGGGAACACCGGAAGCATATATATCTGCACCTTGGAACTGAATGCGGTGAGCATCAGGAACGTGACCACCATAATGCAAAAGAAGAACTTCTGCGTATCGTTTCGCATTATCCGGTTCTTCAGCCCGGTCCCCATCGCGGCGGCGATAAGCAGGGTCCACGGAGCAAGCATCCAGAGGATATGTACGAAATAGTACCAAAACGGCTCCTTATGGTGGTAAGCGTCTATCCCCCGGCCGACGGTCTGCTTGAACAGCAGGTTATCCAGATATTCGGGCCCCCCGTCGAGGTAGACCATAAAAAACCATAAAGCACTCAATACCAGTATCATAAGACCCCCCCCGAAACATTTCACCAAAAAACGCAGGTCACGTTTCACCGCCAGGAACACCACGATAGAGAGCACCGGCACCAACAACCCCACCGGCCCTTTGGAGAAAAGCGCCAGGAAAATCCAAACGGGTAAAAGCCACCGGTCCCAGCGGTTGGCCTGCCCGCTGTAGATCTTATAGAACGTATAGAGCGACAGGACTATAAAAAACAGCATCAGCATATCCATCCGCAGCACCCCCGCCGCCCCGAGGAACATCACGCACGTACCCAGCATCAGGTTCGATGCAAGCGGGTAATGAGCGATCCCCGCCCGGGCGAACCATTTGTCCATCACGGCCATCACCCCGGCGGCCGGCACGAGGGACAACAACCCGATCAGCCACAGCAAATGCCTGCCCGTCAGTTTCTTTGCTATCATCATACCCCAGAAGAACAACGGGGGTTTGTCGGCGTACGGCTCCCCGTGGTTGTAGAACGCGAACCAGGTGTTGTTCTCCAGCGCTTCGTCCACGATGCTGAGGTATTTAAGTTCGTGCGACGGCTGGTAATCCCTCATTATCAGTACGGGGAGCAGCAACAGGATATATACAAAGTGCCTCGGTTTCATTCGGATGCGCGCTGGGAAAGTTCGTTTTCAGCGTCCACAAAATTAACCACGCTACGGGGAAATCCAAGGGGTGTAAGGGAGTAATCCCGCCACGAAGCGGTACAGGGAACAGGGAGGGCGGGGAATAATATTTGTATGATTGGAAAAAAACTTTTACATTTGTCGCATATCAGCAAACATGGAAGCAATTTTCTCGAATAAAGCATGGTGGTGGCGTTCACAACTCCGGGAGTCGTGAATAGCAAGCGCCGTGTGTACGCAGAAATTGCGGTAAAACATAAAAGGGCTGTCGGATTCACGACAGCCCTTGATTTTTGATACGAAAACCAATAAACGATAAACGATGGATTACAATGTGAACAGCGAAGGGTACTACGGGGAGTTCGGTGGTGCATACATCCCCGAGATCCTCTTCGGCAACGTCAGGGACCTGCGCGAACGGTACCTGGCCATTATGTCGGACGGGGAGTTCCTACGGGAGTTCGAGGGGCTGTTAAGGGATTACGTGGGGCGGCCCTCGCCCTTGTATTACGCCTCGCGGCTGTCGGCCCGATACGGAGCGCGGATATACCTCAAACGGGAAGACCTCAACCACACGGGGGCCCATAAGATAAACAACACCATCGGGCAGATACTGCTTGCCCGGCGCATGGGCAAGACCCGCATTATCGCGGAGACAGGCGCCGGCCAGCACGGGGTAGCCACCGCAACGGTATGTGCCCTCAAGGGGATGCAGTGCATCGTATACATGGGCGAAACGGATATCGCCCGTCAGAAGCTGAACGTGCAAAAGATGGAGATGCTCGGGGCGGAGGTGCGGCCGGTGACCTGCGGCAACAAGACCCTGAAAGACGCTACCAACGAGGCTATCCGTGACTGGTGCTGCAACCCGTCGGACACGCATTACATTATCGGGTCCACCGTAGGGCCGCACCCCTACCCGGATATGGTGGCCCGGTTCCAGTCGGTCATCAGCGCGGAGATCAAAAACCAGCTGCAGCGGCAGGAGGGTCGCGATTACCCGGACTACCTCATGGCCTGTGTCGGCGGGGGAAGCAACGCCGCCGGTACGTTCTACCATTACCTGGACGACCTGCGCGTGAAACTCGTGGCTTCGGAAGCGGCGGGGCTCGGCGTGGACAGCGGGGAGACGGCCGCGACGATACATCTCGGTAAACGCGGCATTATCCACGGAAGCCGCACGTTCGTAATGCAGGACGAGGACGGCCAGATCACCGAGCCCTATTCCGTATCGGCAGGGTTGGACTACCCGGGCATCGGCCCGATGCACGCCCACCTGGCCGTTACCGGCCGGGCAGAAGTGCTGGCCGTTACGGACGGCGAGGCGCTGGACGCCGCCATGGAGCTCACCCGCCTCGAGGGTATAATCCCCGCCATCGAATCGGCCCACGCCCTGGGCGCACTTGCAAAAAAACGGTTCGAGGCGGCCGACATTGTCGTGCTCACCCTCTCGGGCCGGGGCGACAAGGATATGGAAACTTACATCGACCACTTCGGAAAAACCGCCGCAAATGAAAACTAAGATAACGGCCCGCTCCAAACGCCTGTTGGCCGACCTGCAAACCCCCGTTGGGATATACCTGAAAGTACGGGACATGTATCCCCAGTCCGCCCTGCTCGAAAGTTCGGACTACCACTCCTCCGAGAACAGCTTCTCTTTTATCGGTATCGAACCGCTCGCTCGCTTCTCCGTGCGCGACGGCAAGATCACCGAGCAGTACCCGGACGGTACGATAGAGGTCACAGCTGTCAACGGCCGCAGCGTAGAGGATGCCCTGAACGATTTTGTCGCCTCGTTCGAGGTAACCGGGGAGACCGGAGCCGCCAACGGTCTGTTCGGATATACATCCTATGACGCCGTGCAATACTTCGAGGAGGTGACCGTTTCCGGCACCGACGAGCAGTTGGCAGGGATACCGGAAATGACCTATATACTGTACCGATACGTGGTCGCCGTGAACCACCTGCGCAACGAAATGACGGTAACCGAGAACCTCACCGACGGCGCCGCCAGCGGCCTGGACGAACTGCTGTCGGTGATCGAGAGCCGGAACTTCCCCACATACGGATTTTCGGTACGCAGCGGGGTCACCTCCCCGATCACCGACCGGGAATATATGGAGATGGTCGAAAAAGGGATCGGCCACTGTATGCGCGGCGACGTGTTCCAGATAGTCCTCTCCCGCCGTTTCGAACAGCAGTATATGGGCGACGACTTTATGGTCTACCGGGCGCTTCGCTCGGTCAACCCCTCTCCGTACCTCTTCTATTTCGACTTCGGGTCTTTCCGCATTTTCGGATCCTCGCCCGAGACCCACGTCAAGGTCGAGGGGAACAAGGCCACCATCGACCCCATCGCCGGGACCATATACCGCACGGGCGACGACGCCCGGGACCGCCACCTGGCCGAACAGCTGATGGCCGACCCCAAGGAGAACGCCGAACACGTCATGCTCGTGGACCTGGCCCGCAACGACCTGAGCCGCAACTGCTCGAACGTACGGGTGGAATCCTACAAAGAGATACAATACTACTCGCACGTCATACACATGGTATCGCGTGCGAGCGGGGACATCGCCCCTGATGTGAACCGCATCCGGCTCTTTGCCGACACGTTCCCCGCCGGCACCCTCTCGGGCGCCCCTAAAGTGCGGGCCATGGAGCTTATAGACCAGATCGAAGCCCATCCCCGGGGAGTTTACGGGGGTTGTATAGGCCACATCGGTTTCGACGGCAACCTCAACCAGGCCATTACCATACGAACGTTCGTGAGCCGAAACAACACACTTTACTTCCAGGCCGGGGCGGGCATAGTGTCCAAATCGGTCCCGGAGAACGAGCTGGCGGAAGTGAATAACAAACTGGGCGCACTGCGCCGGGCGATAGAGATCGCCGGAGAACTTAACGACCGGTAAGCCATGAAGATATTAGTGCTGGATAATTACGACTCGTTCACCTACAACCTCGTGCATGCCCTCCGGGATGCGGGGGCGCGCGATATCACGGTGGCGAGGAATGATAAAATAACCGTCGCCGATGCGGCTCCTTACGACAAAATACTGCTCTCCCCCGGACCGGGCATCCCGTCCGAGAGCGGCATACTGTGCGAACTTATACGGGAATATGCACCCGCCAAATCGATCTTCGGGGTGTGCCTCGGCCAGCAGGCCATCGGGGAGGTGTTCGGTGGCCGGCTCCTCAACCTGCCGCATGTTTACCACGGCGTGGGAACGGAAATTACCGTCCAAAGTCCCGACCCGGTTTTCGACGGCCTGGGCGGTAGTTTTACCGCCGGGCGGTACCACTCCTGGATCGTGGACCGCGAGGGGTTCCCGGAGAGTGAACTGGAAGTTACGGCCGTAGCCGACGACGGCTCGATAATGGCCCTGCGCCACCGCAGGTACGACGTTCGGGGGGTGCAGTTCCATCCCGAATCGGTTCTGACCCCGATGGGTGGCCGGATACTGTCCAACTGGCTGGAACTTTAATCCGCGGGGTATGAAAAATTTACTTTACAGGCTTTTCGACCACCGGAACCTCGGCCGTGACGAGGCCCGCGAAGTGCTGGTCCGCATGGCCCGGGGCGAATACAACGACAGCCAGATAGCGGCATTTATCACCGTGTTCCTCATGCGAAGCATCACCCTTGACGAACTGTCGGGCTTCCGTGACGCGCTTCTCGAGATGAGGATACCGGTGGACCTCTCGGACTACGATGCCATTGACATCGTTGGCACGGGCGGCGACAACAAGAACACGTTCAATATCTCCACGGCCGCCTGTTTCACGGTAGCCGGGGCGGGTTACAAAGTCGTCAAGCACGGCAATTACGGCGCGACATCGGTCAGCGGCGCCTCGAACGTTATGGAACACCACGGGGTGAAATTCACCACGGATGTGGACCGGATGAAACGGTCGCTGGACCGCTGCAATATCGCTTACCTGCACGCGCAGTTCTTCAACCCCGCACTCAAAGCCGTAGGGCCCGTGCGCAAGGCGCTCGCCGTGCGAACGTTCTTCAATATGCTGGGGCCGTTGGTTAACCCGGCCATTCCCAAACGCCAGATGCTCGGGGTCTACAACCTCAAACTGGGCCGGCTTTACAACTACATGTACCAGAACGGAGACACCCGTTTCACCATCGTGAACTCGCTGGACGGTTACGACGAAATTTCGCTCACCTCGGATTTCAAATGCTACGACAACGACGGCGAACGCATCCTGACCCCGGAAGAGATCGGTTTTCCCCGCGCCTGCCAGGAAGACCTGCACGGGGGCGATACCGTCGCGGAAGCGGCCCGGATATTCGACGACGTTCTTGCAGGGAAAGCCACCCCGGCTCAGGAAAACGCCGTGGCAGCCAACGCCGCATTCGCCATCCGCAATTTCGAACCGGGCCTGCCGATCGGCGACTGCATTAATAAGGCGAGGGAGTCGATCCGCTCGGGAAGTGCGCTGAACGCATTCCGGGAATTCGTCAGCCTGAACGGCTAAACCCGCTGCACTATAAATAATAAGGGGTCCCGGAAAAGGGACCCCTTATTATTTATATGACCTGGATAAGTTATTTCTTCTTCTCTTCTTTTTCGGCCGACCGCTTCATAAAGTCGTATGCAAGCGGGGTAGCCGTAAAAATAGAAGACAGGGTACCTATAACGATACCGAACATCAGAGCGAAGATGAACCCACGGATCACCTCGCCGCCGAACAGGAAGATGGCGAGCAGTACCACAAAGGTCGTCCCCGACGTATTGATCGTACGGGACAGGGTACTGTTTATCGCGTTATTGATATTTTCGGCGATCGACCGCTTGGGATACAGCTCGTGGTTCTCACGGATACGGTCGAAGATAACCACCTTGTCGTTTATCGAGTAACCGATAATGGTAAGTATCGCGGCTATGAATGCCTGGTCGACCTCGATGGTGAACGGCAGCACGCCGTAGAAGATCGAGAACAGCCCGATGGTCAGGAACGCATCGTGTGCCAGCGCGATAACGCTACCGGCACCCCACTGCCACCTCTTGAACCTGATCATCACATAGATACCGATTGCAAGAAGACTGAAGAACACGGCGATGAACGAATTGCGGATAGTTTCGTGAGCTATCGTAGCGCCGACTTTCTCCTCGGTGATAATACCGTATTCATTGATGGAAGTAGTTGCGAACTCTTCGGGGCTGAGGGCGGTGGCATAAAGCGGGTTCATCGCTTCGTAAACCAACTGGCCAACCTCCTCGGTTGCATCGGCCGAATCGTCGTTTGCCCGGTACTGGGTCACGATACGCATCTGGTTGGCCGGACCGTACTGCACCACAGACACACTCTTTTCGGCATCGTCTCCGGGCGCCTCGGCAAATACATCCGCGATGCTCTCGCGCACCTCGTCCGCCGTTACGTCACGGTCGAACTTCACCACATAGGAACGGCCCCCCGTAAAGTCAACCCCGTAGTTGAGTCCCTTAGTGGCAAGGAAACCGACGGCGATAAGGATAAGGCCCAGCGATATGGCGTAGGATATTTTGCGGATCCTGAGGAAATCGATTTTGGTATTGGCCAGGAAGTTCTCGGTGAAGCGGGTCGAGAACTTAACGTTATGGCCACTCGACACCCTCCAGTTGATGATCATCCGGGTGATGAAGAACGCACAGAACAGCGAGGTAAGGATACCGATTATGAGCGTGGTGGCGAACCCGCGAACCGGACCGACACCGAACATGAACAGCACGATGGCCGTGATCATGGTCGTTATGTTGGAGTCGAGGATCGCCGATGTGGCATTTTTGAAACCAGCCTGAACCGCCGCGGAAAGGCCTTTACCCCCGCGAAGTTCCTCCTTGATCCTTTCGTATATGATAACGTTGGCATCCACCGCCATACCCATGGTCAGCACGATACCGGCGATACCCGGCAGGGTCAGCACCGCGCCGAACGACGCCAGCACCCCGAACATAAAGAACAGGTTGGCGATAAGGGCGATACTTGCCACCAGGCCGGCACCGCTGTAGAATATTATCATGTATATCAGCACCAGCAGGAAAGCCAGGCCGAAAGAGAACATACTCGAGTTGATGGACTCGCGGCCCAGTGACGGACCCACTACGGTGTCCTGGATTATACGTGCCGGGGCGGGGAGTTTACCCGATTTGAGCACGTTGGCAAGGTCGGTAGCCTCCTGTATCGTAAAATTACCCGAGATTACCGAGCTTCCGCCCGTGATCTCATTCCTTACGACCGGGGCCGAATAAACGAACCCGTCGAGCACTACGGCGATAAAGCCGTTTATATTGTCGGCCGTGAGCCTCGCCCATTTGGTCGCGCCCTCTCCGTTCATGGTCATGTGAACCTCGGCGGCGGACCCGTACTGGCTATACTGCGGACGGGCCTCCATGATGGCACCCCCGTCCAGGGGCGGCAGGCCGTCACGGGTGTTGGACTTGATGGCATAGAGCTGGTACATCCCCGTCTCGTTGCCGTTGCGGTCCACGTATTCCTTTACGTCCCACATCAATTTGATCTCCCGGGGAAGAAGTGCACGTACCTGCGGCATATTGAGGTAGTTCATCACCGCCGTGGTATCGTACGAATATGCGGTACCGATCACCGGGCTGGAGAACGGCTGCATGGTCTGGGCGTCGATAGTGGGGATAAGTTTGTCGAATAGCGGGTTAGAAATTTCGGGAAGCACCAACCCGAGGCTGTCCCTCTGTTCCAGGGCGGCGATAAGTTCGTTGACCTCCCCGCTTTCCCCGTCAACCTCCGCTACTTCTTCAACGGCTTCAATCTCTGCCGGTTCTTCTTCGGCCACGACGGAAGTACCTGCCGCCTTTTCTATTTCACGGAGCAGGCTGTTGGCCTGGTCAAGTATGGGAAGTATGTCGAGGTTATCGTAAGTCGCCCAGAATTCGAGCGAAGCTGTACCTTGCAGCAGCTTGCGTACACGCTCCGGCTCCTTAACGCCCGGAAGCTCCACCAATATGCGGCCCGATCCCTCGATACGCTGGATATTGGGCTGGGTAACACCGAAGCGGTCTATACGGCTGCTGAGCACGTTGAACGAGTTGGCGATGGCGCCGTCAGCCTGCTGCCGGATAACGCGGATCACCTCTTCGTTAGAAGAGTTGAGGCTGATCTGGTGACGCAGCTCCGGGGTGTTGAATATGGTTGCCAGCGGTGCACCGCCGCTGATCTCGTTGTAAGCCCGTGCGAAGCGGGTAATAAAGTCCTCCGAACCGGTAGCTTCCTTAGCCTGCGCAATGGCCTGCAGGAACTCCGGGTCCTTGCTGTTATTGAACAGGGCCACCACCACGTCTTCGGTGGATATCTCCAGGATCACGTTCATCCCGCCCTTGAGGTCAAGGCCGAGGTTTATCTCTTTTTCCTTACACTCGCGGTAATTGTATTTGATAAAACCGAGGTTGTAGACGGTTTTGGTCCTGATGGAGTCCAGGTAGTTCTGTTCCCTCTCGGCCCGTTCCTCCTCGGGGAACTGCATGGCGTACCGCGCCGCCTTTTTCTCGACGGAACGGGTGACCAAAGTGAACGAAAGCTGGTAAGCACAGGCGATCACGAGCAGGACCACCAATAATTTAAGTGCACCTTTATTCTGCATTTTGTTTGAGTTTATTTATAATCTATAGATTTTATTCCCTTAAAAATTAGCCTTTTGGGGCGGGCCGTAAAAGGCGGACTGCAAAACTAATCATTTTTTTACTAATAAGCGCCGGTTACGGATAAGAAAATCACCCGTAAGTTCAAATTACGAAGACCTTAAACAGCAGTCCCCGCCTACTCCGGGGGACTTTTGAAAAGGTCTGCCGTTCACGGCGAACCCGACCGGTCCGGCCGGCCTGCGTCACTCCACTTCGATACCGATCTTGGCGTTGCGGGTTTTCTTGGAGATAAAGAACGGGATCTCTTTTTTCCATGCGGCGAAATCCATCCATTCCCATTCACCTTTGATGGTACCCAGGATTGTGTAGACGTTATCCGAAGAGTCCGTCATTTTTATGAACGGTCGTATAAAAGTCCGGAAAGTATAGGTTTGCGTTACGGGTAGCCATTCGAACCCGACGAACATACCTCCGGAGGGGATCTCGATATCGTACCCGGACAGGTCAACCTCTATAAATTCCGACTCCGGAGTGAATTCTGCAAGGATATTGTCTAAAAGCAGGTCATGGGCAGGCAGCCCGTCCGCACCGACGGCAAAAACTCGGCACCGAAGATTGCAGGTCGGGGGTTCGGCTTTCTCCTTTTTATTTTTCTTATTATCCGTAGGTGGCGAGACCGGGTTTTTCTCCGCTATAATTTTCGATATTGTCCTGCCGCTCCATACAGGGTTGTTCACTTTGACAAGCAGTATCTTCCCTGGCGATCCGGCCATTTGCATCTTAATTGTCTTGGTCCGCAGCAACGGTTCGTAAGGATTTATGTCCGTGACAACTACCTCGTTTATCTCATAGCCCTGCGGCTCCAAGACAACCGTCGGGTCCTCCAGCACGGCCGTAACACTTACCACCAACGGCTTATAGCCCAGCATTGAAAACTGCAGGGTATCGGTCACGCTCTCCACCTCAATGGATAGTTCCCCCTGGGCATCGGCGGCGACGCCCGATTCGTTGTTGGGACAGTAAGCCGTAGCATATCCGAGGGGTTCGCCGCCGGCGTTGCGCACAGTGCAGTTTACGGTTACCTGTGCATGCGACAAACCGATGCCGGCAAGCAGCAGAAGCGGCACAATGAATTTTTTCATAGACGGAATATATTAGCAGGGTATTCCCGGCATGATCTCTTCAAGCTCGGGAAACGCCGTCTTACGTACGACACACTCCCCGATCCCCGCAGGCAGGACCAGGTGGATATCCTCGTTCTCCCGCTTCTTGTCCATTACCAGCGCCTTGAACAGCCTCTTGGGGTCGATACCGCTCGAGGTCGGCAGGCCGGCATTGGCAAGTGCCTTTCCGATGCGGTCGACGACCTCACGGTCGATCAAACCGTAATGGGCCGCCATGGCCGATGCGGTGACCATACCTATGGCTACCGCCTCGCCGTGCAGGAAGTCGGAAGTGGTCTTCTCGATGGCATGGCCGAACGTATGCCCCAGGTTGAGCTTCCGCCTTTCGCCCGCCTCTTTTTCGTCCCGGCCTACGATGTCGGCCTTCACCCTAACGGCGCCGGTTACGGCCTTGAGAAGCAATTTTTTGTTGGCCCGCAGTTTCGCGAGCGGGTATTTCTCGAACATGGCGAACAGCGCCGGGTCGGCGATGATGCCCGATTTGACGATCTCGGCGCACCCTGCGGCGAATTCCCTGTCGGAAAGGGTATCCAGCAGGCCGAGGTCGCACAGCACGAATTCGGGCTGGTTGAACGTGCCGACCATATTCTTGTACCCGTCCAGGTTCACCCCGTTCTTGCCCCCAACGCTCGCGTCCACCTGCGCCAGCAGCGTGGAGGCGATAAAGCCGAACGGCACTCCCCTCATATAGGTAGATGCGGCAAACCCCGTGATATCGGTAACGATGCCGCCCCCGAAGCCGAGCAGGAACGTATTGCGGTCGGCCCCGAGGGCCACCAGCTCGCGGTATATCTTCTCCATGGTGACCAGAGTCTTGTTGGTCTCGCCCATGCCGATGATGATATGTTCGTACGGGTCTATGAGCTCCCTGTAACGCCTGTGGACGTTGGAGTCGGTCACGATCACCGTCCGGCGCCCCGCAAGCAGACTCTCTAGCTCTCCCAGCACATCGCCTATCATCACCCGTGACACTCCCCCGGACTGCCGGGCTACCTCTACAACTTCTTTCATCCTTTCATCAGAGTTTTACTCACCGGCAAAGATAGCGTTTGGATATTTTATTCGTACCTTTGCCCGCGTTAATTTTGACAACCTGCTATTACCCTGCACCTAATTATCCTGCCTGCCGGTAACCGGCACCGTCCCCGGGCGGGGCATACCGCCCCCGGCCCGATCCCAGGTCCCTTTTCCAGCACGGGCCTCCGGCCAGCCGGAGCCGCAACCCCGAACCCGGCGGTTTCGGGCACGGCGAGGGATAATAGACCCCAGGGGTAATACGTTTATAATCAGATATGGACAAAATAAGGAACATAGCGATCATAGCCCATGTGGACCATGGGAAGACAACGCTGGTGGACAAAATGATCTACCAGGGAAACCTGCTGCGGGAGAATTCCGGAGCGGGGGAGCTGATCATGGACAACAACGATCTGGAGCGGGAACGCGGCATAACGATCCTCTCCAAGAACGTTTCCGTTAACTATAACGGCTACAAGATCAACATCATAGACACCCCGGGGCACTCCGATTTCGGGGGCGAGGTAGAACGCGTGCTCAATATGGCGGACGGAGTATTACTGCTGGTGGACGCTTTCGAGGGGACTATGCCCCAGATGCGGTTCGTACTCCAGAAAGCCCTGGCCCTAGGTAAGAAACCCATCGTGGTCATAAACAAGGTGGACAAGCCCAACTGCCGTCCGGACGTGGTTCACGAGCAGGTTTTCGACCTGATGTTCACGCTCGACGCCACGGAGGACCAGTTGGATTTCAAGACCATATACGGCAGTGCCAAGCAGGGATGGATGTCCCACAAATGGAACGAACGCACGGAAAGCATCACCCCTCTTCTGGATACCATCATAGACGAGATACCGGCACCGGCCATAGTCGAGGGAACCCCGCAGCTGCTGATCACCTCGCTCGAACACTCGCCGTACGTGGGCCGTATCGCCGTGGGCAAACTCACGCGCGGTTCGCTGGCCAACGGGATGCCCGTAACCCTTGCCAAGCGCGACGGGGTCACGATGGTCAAGACCCGCATCAAGGAGCTGATGACTTTCGAGGGGCTGGGCAAAGGCAAGGCCGAGCGGGTCGAATGCGGCGAAATTTGCGCCCTTGTAGGTATCGAGGGGTTCGAGATCGGGGATACCATCTGTGACTACGAGAACCCGGAACCGCTGGAACCCATCGCCATAGACGAGCCTACGATGAGTATGCTCTTTACCATCAACGACTCGCCGTTCTTCGGCAAGGACGGCAAATTCGTCACCTCGCGCCACCTCAAGGAGCGGCTGGACAGGGAGCTGGAGAAGAACCTCGCCCTGCGGGTAGAACCGGGTGCCACGGCGGACAGCTTCGTGGTTTACGGCCGGGGCGTACTGCACCTGTCGGTGCTGATAGAAACCATGCGCCGCGAAGGCTACGAACTGCAGGTGGGCCAGCCGCAGGTGATAATCCGGCAGATAGAGGGCAAAAAGTGCGAACCGGTCGAGGAGCTGACCATCGACCTGCCGGAAGAGTACTCGGGCAAGGCTATCGAGCTGACGACCAAACGTAAAGGCACGCTGCTTAATATGGAGACCGTGGGCGACCGCACACGGCTCGAATTCGAGATACCCTCGCGCGGGATCATCGGCCTGCGGAGCAATATGCTCACGGCCACCGCCGGGGAGGCCATAATGTCCCACCGCCTCAAGGGATTCGAACCCTACAAGGGGGAGATCGAGATGCGTATAAACGGTTCCATAATCGCAATGGAGACCGGGCAGGCCTATGCCTACGCCATCAACAAACTCCAGGACAGGGGCAAGTTCTTCGTATCGCCCGGCGACGAAATTTACTGCGGCCAGGTGGTCGGCGAGAACACCCGCAGCGACGACATGACCGTTAACCTTACCAAGAGCAAGAAACTCACCAACATGCGGGCCAGCGGCTCGGACGAGAAGATGAGTATCGCCCCGCCGGTGATCTTCTCGCTCGAGGAAGCCCTCGAATATATCAAGGAGGACGAATACGTGGAAGTGACCCCGAAATTCATCCGCCTGCGAAAGATACTCCTCTCGGAGACCGACCGTAAAAGGGGCGGCAAATAACCCCGCCTCCTTATTTCCTATCGCCGCCCGTGCCCCATGCGCGGGCGGATTTTTTTGGCCCGGCGGCCAGCAAGCGGGCGGAGAGGCCCGGACCGTAACGAAATTATAGGTAACTTTGGGGGATGCATTTACAGAGGTTGTCCATACTCGGGTTTAAGAACATAGGGGAGGCCGTCGTGGAGTTCCCACGGCGGATCAACTGTTTCGTGGGTGACAACGGCGCGGGCAAGACCAACCTTATCGACGCCGTGCATTACCTCTCGGTTTGCCGCAGTTCACTCACCATGTCGGACGCCCAGTGCGTCAACCACGACAGCGACTTCTTCGTCCTGGACGGGCAGTACAAGACAGACGGTGACAGGAAAGAGACGGTCGTATGCTCCTTTAAGAAAGGTGCCGGCAAGAGCCTCAAGCGCAACGGCAAGGAGTACGGCAAGCTCTCGGAGCATATAGGGCTGTTCCCCGTTGTGATCGTATCCCCGGCCGATTCGTTCCTGGTGACGGACGCCGCCGAGGAGCGGCGCCGGTATATGAACTCGTTCCTATCGCAGGTGGACCGCGGGTACCTCTCGGCCGCCGTGCGATACAACAATATCCTTGCGGAGCGAAACCGGCTGCTTAAAGACGACTCCCCGAAGCAGGACATCCTCGAGATACTGGACTTTCAGCTCACCGAGGCCGGCAACGTTATCCACGCAATGCGCCGGGAGCTGGCTGATAAACTGGCCCCGCTGACGGGCGAGTTCTACGGCGAGTTGTCGGGGGACCGGGAGCAGGTATCGCTCGAATACCGCTCGGAGCTGAACGACTGCCCGTTCGAAGAACTGCTGGCCCGGTCGGCCGAGAAAGACCGCATAATGGGATTCACCACTTCGGGCGTCCACAGGGACGACCTGAAAATGAAAATCGGCGGGATGGCCCTGCGCAAATACGGCTCGCAGGGTCAGCAGAAGTCGTTCCTCGTGGCATTGAAACTTGCCCAATACGTCTTGGTCGCACAGGAAAAGGGAGAAAAGCCCCTGCTGCTGCTGGACGACGTGTTCGACAAGCTCGACTCCGGCAGGGTAGCCAACCTGCTGAGGCTCGTCTCGGGAGAGAGGTTCGGCCAGATATTCATTTCGGAATGCAGCCGCTCGAGGCTGGAGAAGATCCTCGCAGGTATCGGCGAGGAGCATTCGCTGTTCACGGTCACTAACGGGGAGGTCACGGGGCAATGAGAAAGACGGTGCCGATGCGTATAGGCGATTTGTGGGGGGATTTCGTTAAGAACAGCCCAAAGGTGTCGCGGGGCCTGGCCGAAGCGAGGGCGGCGGAATATTGGGCAACGGTGGTCGGACCGGCGGCTGCGGCCTATACCTTGTCTGTCACCGTGAAAAACGGGATACTTACCGCAAAGCTATCCTCCTCGGTCCTGCGCAGCGAGCTGTTTATGCAGCGGGACGCCCTGCGGGACGCCATTAACCGGGCGGTGGGTGCCGACGTGATCCGAAGCGTGATCCTTAAATAATTGGCCCGGGGGCTTTTATCGGCCGCCGAGCGTCGGCCCAAGCAGAATTTGTAAGGCCGGCACAGGGGTGCCCGTAACCGGCTGTCAATATCATCCGAAATCTCCTTTAAAAGACAGCGGCAAGGGAAAAACCGCGTAGACTGTCAATACCGTAAAACTCCGACCTCAACCGAAAATAACATAAACCGGGAGATGGTCGCTGTAGCCGTTGCGGTACTTACCGCCCGAGAATGTCCTCAGTGGGAAGCCGCGGCGCGAGGGATCATCGTAATCCAGCAGGTAAGGCCGTATATAGATGCCGCATCCGAAATAGGTAAACCCGTTACCGTGGAAAAACCCGGGCGAAAGGTAAATATTGTCGCTCATGCTCCAGCGGCCGCGATAGGCATACGTGCCGTAACCTTTGGCCACTTTATCGGTGAACGGCGAGAAGACCGGGGCCATGCCCGGCGGCACCGGGAATTCGCGCGGGAAATATTTCTTCATCGGTTTCTCACCCGGCGCGCAGTTAAAGTCGCCCATCACCACGAGCTGCGCCGACGGGTCCCTGTCGAGTAGAGACGAGATAAAACCGGAAAGGCTTTTTATCGCCCGCTCCCGAACGGAATTTCTGTTGAGCCGCGAGGGGAGGTGGCAAACGATGAAACCGACCTGCAGGCCGAGCAATTCTCCCCGCACATAAAGCACCTCCCTCGAGAAGCCGGACGGGACGAGGTAAGCCGTATCGGGAACGAACTTATCGCCCTTGTAAAGCAGGGCCAGTCCCATCCCCCGGCTGTCGCCACCGGTGAGGCGGATGTAGTTGTACGGGGTTTCGAGCGTGCGGACAAGGTCCCGCACCGCTACTTCGCTCTCGATCTCAGCGAGCCCGACCACGTCGAGCGCCAGAGAGTCGAGGACCTCGGCGATCTTAGAAAGTTTGTTACCGTATTTTTCGCCGTCCCACTTCAGGCGGCCCTGCGGCGTATAGTCCGAATCGTCGTAAAAGGGCGACGGTATGGTATCGTAAAGGTTTTCCACGTTCCAGAAACCGGCGGTAAGTATCCGGTCCTGCTGGCCGTAGGCGACGCTTGCAAAACAAAGCGATAGAAACAGGCACGCCGTTCTCATCTATGCCGATATTACTCCGGACCCTACCAGTTCATCCCCGTCGTACCACGCGGCGAACTGCCCGGGGGTGATCCCGCGCTGGGGTTCGTCGAAGATTATGTAACCTCCCTCTTCCGTTACATACAGGGTGCCGCCCTGCAAAGGCTGGCGGTAACGTATCCGGAACGAGAACCTGCCGCTCTGCCCGACCTCAAGCCGCATATCGGGCCGGATCCAGTGCATTTCTTCCGCACCGATAAAAAGCCCTTTGCGGAAAAGTCCCGGATGGCCCTGCCCCTGGCCGACAAATAGTATGTTGGCATCCACGTCCGTAGCTATTACGAACAACGGTTCGGGCTTTCCACCCACGTTGAGCCCCTTGCGCTGGCCGATGGTATAGAAGTGCGCCCCGTTATGTTCGCCGACCCGGTTCCCGTCCCCGGCCGTATATATATAAGGTGCCGGCAGGATGTCCAAATCCCCGGCCGTGTCCCGGCCGTATCCGGCCCATGAAGCGGGAATCTCTATGATGTCGCCTTTTTTGACGGCAAGTTTCTGCTGCAGGAAGACCGGCAGGTCCACCTTTCCGACGAAACATATCCCCTGCGAATCCTTGCGTTTGGCCGTGGAGAGCTTCTGCCGTGCGGCGATCTCCCGGACCTCGGACTTCATCATCCCCCCGATCGGGAACATGGCATAGGCCAACTGGCGCTGGGACAACTGGCATAGGAAATAGCTCTGGTCCTTGCCCGGGTCGGCCCCGGCAAGCAACCGGAACACCTCCCCGCCGGGGGGGTGCAGGGTCTCCTTACGGCAGTAATGACCCGTAGCCACATAATCGGCCCCGAGTTTCAGCGCCTCGTCGAGGAAGACGTCGAACTTTATCTCGCGGTTACATAGTACGTCCGGGTTAGGGGTACGGCCCTTACCGTACTCGCTGAACATGTAGTCCACCACCCTCTCCCGGTACTGGTCGCTCAGGTCGGTATAGTGGAACGGGATATCCAGCCGCCGGGCCACCGACTCGGCAAACATCTGGTCGTCGTGCCACGGGCAGTCCCCCGAGAGGGTGCCGGTCGTGTCGTGCCAGTTGCGCATGAACAGCCCGACCACATCGTACCCCTGCTCTTTCAGCAGGTAAGCCGCCACCGAGGAATCCACCCCGCCCGAAAGTCCTATTACCACCCTTTTCATAAACCGCAAAGTTAACAAATCCCCCGCATATAATCCCGGTCACCGTGTACGGCGGCGGCCGGGAGGATAAAAAGAAAGGGAGGGACCGGCGGTGCCGGTCCCTCCCGTAGAGTTCGGAGTACGGTCTCCCTTATTCCGTTTCGGCGATTATTTTCTGTGCCAGTTCCGGATTATCGGTGGTAATAAAATCCACCCCGTGTTCGATAATGTACCGCATATCGTCCTCCCGGTTGACCGTCCAGATGTTCGTCGTTATCCCGGCGGCGCGGGCGGCATCGAACAGGCCCGGGTCGCGGCGGGCGATGGAAAGGTTGTAATCCAACCCACGGATACCGTCGGCCTTGAGTTCTTCGGGAGTTTTATCACCGTTAAGGTAGGCCACCACGGCATCAGGGTCCCTTGCTACCACCTCCTTGCATACATGGTAACTGAAAGCGATATATTCGACCTGTTCCCGCAGGCCCATCTTCTCCACCATATCCATTATCGCCTCTACGGCACGGCTCTCGTGCTCCGGGCTGTCGGCAGACTTTATCTCGAGGATAAGTTTCATTCGGGGATATTTCGCCCCCTCGGTAAGGTACTGCTCCAGGGTGGGTATAGTCTCCCCGTTGGCAAGGGTGAGTTTTTCGAACACCGAGTAGGTGTTGTGCTGGATCACGGCCCCGGCCCAGTCGTTGTCATGGTTGATAATGGCTACCCCGTCCGAAGTGAGGTGCACGTCGAATTCGGAGCCATAGCATCCGATCTCGGCCGCCTTGCGCAGGGAGGCCAGCGAATTCTGCGCCGATCCCTCGGTGTCCCAGTACCCACGGTGGGCGATGACCTTGGTCCGGTGGGCGGCCTGCTGGCCCATCGCACCGTAAACCGTTGCGGCCGCCAGGATGCAGACAAGTGTCTTTTTCATTGCTGTCAGGTTTTTATCGTTATGGTCCGGGCAGGAGCTTTCCGTTTCACGGCAGCGGTTAACGCCGCCTCATTTTGGGAACGCCGCCCGAGGCCACGGATTTCATCATCTTGCGCGTATCCTCGAACTGCTTCAACAACCGGTTAACGTCCGCCGGGGTCGTGCCGCTTCCTTTGGCTATACGCTCGCGGCGGCTTCCGTTGATAATGGAGGGGTTCTCCCTCTCGGCGGGACTCATAGAATAGATAATGGCCTCGGTCTGTTTGAACACGTCGTCGCTGATATCCACGTTCTTGAGGGCTTTACCTACCCCGGGGATCATCGAGGCCAGGTCCTTGAGGTTGCCCATCTTCTTGATCTGGCTGATCTGGGACAGGAAGTCGTTGAAGTTGAACTGGTCCTTGACCAGCCTCTTTTTCAGTTTGCGGGCCTCCTCTTCGTCGAACTGCTCCTGGGCCTTTTCGACCAGCGAAACTATATCGCCCATGCCGAGGATACGGTCCGCCATCCTCTCGGGATGGAACACCTGCAGGGCATCCATCTTCTCGCCGTCGCTGACGAATTTCAGCGGCTTGTTGACCACCGAGCGGATCGAGATAGCGGCCCCGCCACGGGTGTCGCCGTCCAGCTTGGTCAGCACCACCCCGTCGAAATCCAGCCTGTCGTTGAATTCCTTAGCCGTATTGACAGCGTCCTGGCCGGTCATCGAATCGACCACGAAAAGGGTTTCGGAGGGCTTGACGGCCTTTTTTACCGCCTCTATTTCGCGCATCATCTGCTCGTCGACGGCCAGCCGGCCGGCGGTATCCACGATAACGGTATTCAACCCCTTGCCCCGGGCGTATTTGACGGCGTTCTCGGCTATGGCCACCGGGTCCTTGCTTCCCACCTCGGTGTAGACCTCGACCCCGATCTGCTCCCCGAGGATCTTCAGCTGGTCGATAGCGGCAGGACGGTAAACGTCGCCGGCAACGAGCAGCACACCGCGACCTTTTTTGCTCTTAATGAACCTTGCCAGCTTACCCGAGAACGTGGTCTTACCGGACCCCTGCAGACCGGCGATAAGTATCACGGCCGGATTGCCGTCCAGGCTGATATCCGTCGCCGTACCGCCCATAAGCGCGGCCAGCTCGTCCCGGACGATCTTGGTCATCATCTGGCCGGGTTTGACCGACTTCAGGACGTCGGCACCCAGCGCCTTGGCTTTCACCTCGTCCGTGAAAGTCTTGGCGACCTTATAGTTCACGTCGGCGTCGATAAGCGCACGCCGTATCTCTTTCAACGTCTCGGCGACGTTGATCTCCGTTATCTTCCCCTCGCCCCGCAGCAGCTTGAACGACCTCTCGAGTTTATCGGTTAAGTTCTCGAACATGATTATTTCCCGCGTTATTTAAAAACCATGCAAAGATAGTAATTTTAAAAGAGACGGCAGAAATCGTTTACCCAGGTCCATATAAGTTGACAATGCAACGCTTGGTGTAAATATTACATCTTTATTATACATCAACTAACCAATTCCGAAAATGAAAACTTTCTTTACTTCCCTCTTGCCGCTTTCGGCACTTTTATTCACCCTTTTTTCCTGCGAAGATTCGGAATCTTCGGATCACAACGGTGAGTTACCTGACCAAATAATCATCAGTTACAACGATCACTATCAGAACGGGGAGAATGTAAACTATGCCCCGGCCCCATCGGAAGCGACCTGGAAGTTCAATTATTCGGAAAAATACTTAACGGGGATCGTAGCCAAAGGTGGATATTACGGTTGGACCGTAACCGTGGAGTACGACGATTTGCACAGGGTGGAACGCCTTACCAAAAAAAGCGACCACCAGCAGTTTGATGAGTTTTCCGTTGAATTTTCCTACGAGGATGATCTCATAATTGCGATGTACGATAACGGAGATGTTTACGAGTTGACCGTCGACGAATCGGGGAGAATATTGTCCTATAACGGAGATGAAGAATCATACAGCTATAAATACGATTCCAATGACAACCTTATCGAAATTTATTCCGACCAAGTACTGATCCGTAAATTCGAATATGATGCCCATAAGGGTCTTTTCAGCTACTGTCTCACACCCCAATGGGTCATATTCCAATTCATAGATCTGTCGGATTTGAATCTTTGCATTTCCAGTAATTACAAACAGTCCTATCTATTTGTCCCATCATCCGATAACTTCAGGGATTATAACGGATACGATTTTAAATATAACGGAAATGGCCTCCCCGTTTCCGGAAAGGAATGGTTAGGGGAAGATTCGTTCGGCTACAGTATGATCATCGAATCTATTAAATATATATAACCGGTTAACGGAATAAACGGGGGAGCCTACGGCTCCCTTTTTTTTACGGCTAATCGTCGTATCTTTGCGGTAAGCTAAAACTGCTATGAGGGTAGACGTCAGAGAGGTATTGCACGATAAGAACCCGGGGTTGTCCAGGATGCTCCCCGGTTTCGTGAAGTCGTACCTGGAGCGGATCGTCCACCAGGACGAGGTGAATTTCTACCTCGACAACTTTGCGCACCTGCCCACGATGGATTTTATACGGGCCTGCCTGGACCACATGGGTATTAGTTACAGCATGGAGGGGCTGGAACGGCTGCCGGCCGACGGGCGGTACATCTTCGCCTCAAACCATCCGTTCGGGGGGCTGGACGGGGTTATGCTGGCCGTAAAGGTTGCCGAGCGGTTCGGCGACGTACGGGTCGTGGTCAACGATATCCTTATGAACCTGGCCCCGTTGGCGCCCATCTTCATCCCCGTCAACAAGCACGGCAGGCAGAGTCCCGAATACCTGCAGCTGTACAAGGACGCGTTCGCTTCCGACCTTCCGATAATAACGTTCCCGGCAGGGCTTTGCTCACGCAGGAAAAAAGGGGTGGTGGAAGACGGCGTATGGCGTCCGAATTTCGTAAAGCAGGCTATCGCCACCGGCCGCCAGATCGTCCCCGTTTATTTCGAGGGGAGCCTTTCCAATTTCTTTTACCGCCTTTCAAACCTGCGGACCGGCATGGGCATCAAGGCCAATATCGAAATGCTGTATCTGGTGGACGAGATGTTCAAGCAGAAAGGCACGGCGTTCACCATCCGGGCCGGCGCCCCGATCGACCCCGGATCTTTCGAGGGGGAACGGGTATGGGATATCGCTGCGAAGATACGTCAAACGGCCTATTCGCTCAAACCCGGGAACCCGGGATAACAACTTTCCTACGGGAAGCCTAACGGGCTTCTAACCGGCCCGTTTTCACAGCCGCCGGCAGCCGCCGCACGGCAAGTGTTCGATAGTGCCGGATTGTTGTTAAAAAATTCACGGTAAATGAAAGTTATCTCGAAAAATCCTTGTACTTTTGTGGATTAGCTGAATCCGGCGTAAAAATGTAATATCTATAAATATAAATCTCTTAAAAAATGAAAGTTTCACAAATCGAACACCTCGGTATCGCGGTCAAGAGCCTCGACGAAGCGATACCTTACTGGGAAAACGTACTGGGACTGAAATGTTACAGTATCGAGGAAGTGCCGGACCAGAAAGTGAAGACCGCGTTCTTCAAGGTCGGCGAAGTGAAGATCGAGCTCCTGGAGGCGACGGCCGATGACAGTCCCGTCGCCAAGTTCATCGAAAAGAAAGGGCAGGGGGTACACCATGTCGCTTTCGCGGTGGAGGGCCTGGAAGATGCGCTGGCGGAGGTGAATTCGAAAGGAGTGGAACTTATAGATAAGGCGCCCCGCAAAGGTGCGGAGGGCCTGGACATTGCTTTCCTGCACCCCAAGTCCACATTCGGGGTACTTACCGAGCTCTGCGAAGACCCGGAAAAATAAAAGGCTTTAGCCACACGGGGGCCGGGATCGAACGTGCCACGCCCCGGCACAGCTTTTGAGCTCCGGCACCGCAAAACAGACACTATATATGAGCAACAATCTGGAGAAAGTACAGGAGTTGATCGGGCACCGCGAACAGGCCAAGATGGGCGGCGGGCAGAAAAGGATCGACTCGCAGCATAGCAAAGGCAAATACACGGCCCGGGAGAGGATCGCCATGCTGCTCGACGAGGGCAGTTTCGAGGAGTTCGACATGTTCGTGACCCACCGGTGCACCAATTTCGGCATAGACGCCGAGAGTTACTACGGCGACGGGGTGGTTACCGGGTACGGGACCATCGACGGTAGGCTGGTCTACATCTACGCACAGGATTTCACCGTCTTCGGGGGTTCCCTTTCCGAGACTATGGCCAACAAGATATGCAAGGTGATGGATATGGCGATGAAGAACGGCGCCCCCGTCATCGGGCTCAACGATTCGGGTGGTGCCCGTATCCAGGAGGGGGTCAATGCCCTTGCCGGCTATGCCGAGATATTCCAGCGGAATATCCTCGCCTCGGGGGTAGTGCCGCAGATATCGGCTATCCTCGGCCCATGCGCGGGAGGGGCGGTTTATTCGCCGGCCCTGACGGACTTCATCATAATGAAGAAAAATACGAGCTACATGTTCCTGACCGGCCCCAAGGTGGTGAAGACCGTCACCGGGGAGGACGTAACGCAGGAACAGCTCGGGGGGGCGTCTGTCCATTCCACCAAGTCGGGTGTGACCCATTTCGTGGTGGACGAGGAGGAGGAGTGCATGGAGCTTATCCGCAAGCTGGTGAGCTATATGCCGCAGAACAACTGCGAGGACGCTCCGCTGGCCATAAGTACCGACCGTATCGACCGCATGGAAGAGGTGTTGAACGAGATCATCCCGGACAACCCCAACAAGCCGTACGACATGTACGAGGTTATCAAGGCCATCGTGGACAACGGGGACTTCCTCGAATCGCAAAAGGCCTACGCGCCGAACATTATCACCTGCTTCGCCCGGTTCAACGGGCAGAGCGTGGGTATCGTGGCCAACCAGCCGAAATACCTGGCCGGAGTTCTCGATATAAACGCTTCGCGCAAGGCGGCAAGGTTCGTCAGGTTCTGCGACGCGTTCAACATTCCGCTGGTTACTTTGGTGGACGTTCCCGGGTTCCTTCCGGGCACGGGGCAGGAGTACGGCGGGGTGATCATACACGGCGCCAAACTGCTGTTCGCATACGGGGAGGCAACGGTACCCAAGGTTACCGTCACCCTGCGCAAATCCTACGGCGGGGCTTACTGCGTAATGAGTTCGAAACATTTGCGCGGCGACCTCAATTACGCCTGGCCTACGGCGGAAATTGCCGTAATGGGGCCCTCCGGTGCCATAGAGGTGCTTGCATCCAAAGAGATAGCGGCGGTTGAAGACCCGCAGCAGAAAGCCGACCTGATCGCAGAGAAAGAGAACGAATACCGTATGCAGTTCGCCAACCCGTACAACGCGGCCAAATACGGATACATCGACGACGTGATCGAGCCGCGCAACACCCGGTTCCGCGTTATCCGGGCCTTGCAGTCGCTGGCAACCAAGCGCGTGGTGAACCCGGCCAAGAAACATGACAATATCCCCTTGTAGCGCCATGAGAAGACTGATACTGATATTGCTCGTCTCGCTGCTCGGGGTAGCGGCCGGTTCGGCCCGCACGCACGGGTTGCGGATAAACGAGGTGCTGGTCAAGAACGTGGACAACTATGTCGACGACTACGGCCACCGCTCCTCGTGGATCGAGCTTCACAACACGAGCCACTCCACGGTGGACCTCGGCGGTTACTACCTGCGGGTGGTAGCCAACGGCGTGGAGACCCTGTACCGCATTCCCTCGGGAGACCCACGGACGAAAGTATCGCCGTTGGGGTATATAATTTTTTTCTGTGAGGGGACCGGCACTAAGGGGACACTATACACGAACTTCACCCTCGAGGATGTGGAATCGATCGCCCTGCTGAGCCAGAACGGGAGTGATGTGATCGACCAGATCGAGATAGACTACGCGGCGCAGCGGCCGGACGTATCGGTGGGTTACATGACCACGGCACAGGGCGATGAAACTTTCATGGCCCTTCCCCGGACAACTCCTAATGCCACCAACGACACGGAGCCAGTCATTGCACGTCACGAGCGGTTCCGGCAAATGGACCCTCACGGCATTGTTATGGCGGTGTCGGCGGTAACGGTAGTGATTACTGTTCTGGCTACCCTGTTCATATTTTTCAAACTGCTCGGCAACTATATGATCAGCGTTGCCCGCCGCAGGGAGAAAGCAAGCAAGGCCAAGGCTGCAAAAACTTCGGCGCAACAACCCCAGGAAGAGACAGGCGGGATCGCCTACTCCGGCGACGAGATCGCCGCCATCGCTATGGCCCTGCAGATGTACTTCGACGAGCTGCACGACAGGGAATCGTCGGTCCTGACCATCAACCGGGTCGCCCGGGCCTATTCCCCGTGGAGTTCCAAGATATACGGCCTGAGGCAGTTCACCAAAAAATAACGCATACCGGAATATGAAAGAATATAATTTTATCATAAACGGGAACGAATACCACGTTTCCATCGAAAACGTAAACGACACCACGGCCGAGGTGATGGTCAACGGCGCCTCTTTCAACGTTGAGTTCGAGGGCGAGGGCAAACCCAAGGCCAGGCAGGAGAAACTGACGCAGGTGGCTCCCGACCCGCAGGCCACCCCGGCCGAACGGCCCCAGGTATCAAAGCCCACTGTAGCCACTTCTCCGGCCAGCGGCATCAAAAGTCCGCTTCCGGGGGTGATCCTGGAGATCAAGGTTAACGTGGGCGACACCATCACCGAGGGCCAGCACCTTGTGGTACTGGAGGCGATGAAGATGGAGAACAACATCGACGCGGACCGCTCGGGCGTGGTCAAATCCATAAACGTCACCCGGGGGGATTCGGTCCTCGAGGGAGACTTACTGCTAACCATCGAATAATATGTTTGCAGAGGTAACTACTGGCAGCAGTGTCTCTTTCTGGGCGGACAACCTCAGGGATTTCATCAACCTGACCGGGTTCGCCAACGTGACCTGGGGACATATTGCTATGATACTGGCTGGGCTGTTGTTCATCTTCCTGGCCATAAGGTACAAATTCGAACCGATGCTCCTGCTCCCCATCGGCTTCGGCATCATACTGGGTAACATCCCTTTCGTGCCGGGTACCGAAGTGGGGATATACGAGGACGGGACGGTGCTCAACTACCTCTATTTCGGGGTTCTCAAGGGCATCTATCCTCCGTTGATCTTCCTCGGGATCGGGGCCATGACCGACTTCTCGGCGCTTATCTCCAATCCTAAGCTGATGCTGATCGGGGCGGCCGCACAGGTAGGTATCTTCGCCGCCTACGCCGCCGCACTCGGGATGGGCTTTACGGCCGCCGAGGCCAGTTCTATCGGTATCATCGGCGGCGCCGACGGTCCGACGGCCATCTTCCTGACCTCCAAACTCGCGCCCGAATTCCTCGGGGCGGTAGCCATCTCGGCTTACTCCTATATGGCCATGGTACCGCTGATACAGCCTATCGTGATGCGTATGCTCACGACCAAAAAGGAAAGGGTTATCAAGATGAAACCCCCGCGTCCGGTGTCACAGAGGGAGAAGATCTTCTTCCCGATCATAGGGGTACTGTTAACAACTTTCATAGTACCTACGGCTA
The DNA here is from genome assembly GCA_021201825.1 of Alistipes sp. Taxonomy (GTDB): domain Bacteria; phylum Bacteroidota; class Bacteroidia; order Bacteroidales; family Rikenellaceae; genus WRDF01. Next base: position 42,409 of record JAJQED010000030.1, on the reverse strand, counting down.
TTCCGCTGCTGGGGATGCTTTTCCTGGGGAATCTGCTTAAGGAGAGCGGCGTTACCAAGCGTCTGGCGGTAACGGCCAGCGGTTCGATGATTGACATTGTGACCATCCTTATCGGCCTCACGGTCGGCGCTTCGACCCAGGCAACGACGTTCCTCACCCCGAAGTCTATATTCATCTTCTTCATCGGGGCCTGTTCGTTCTTCGTGGCCACGATGGGCGGGGTGTTGATGGTAAAGCTGATGAACCTGTTCCTCAAGCCGGGTAACAAGATCAACCCGCTTATCGGTAACGCGGGCGTATCGGCGGTTCCGGCCGCCGCCCGGGTATCGCAGGATATGGGCCTCAAGTACGACCGTTCTAACTACCTGCTGATGCACGCCATGGGTCCCAATGTGGCCGGGGTGATCGGTAGCGCCGTAGCGGCGGGTATACTGCTCGGGTTCCTGACTTAGCCCGCGGGCAAACCATAAAGGGCCACGCACATCCGGGCGTGGCCTTTTTTATCCCGGACCGATATATTTGATTAACTTTCGTAAAAACCGGATAACCGTGGGAAGAACCAAAAAGTTACTGATTGTCATTGCCGCCGTTGTAGGGCTTGCGATAATATTATTGCTGGCCTTGCCGTCGACATATTATATGCGTCGCGCGCTGGTGCATCTCAAACCTAAGATCGACCAGTTCACGATCTTCGAAAACCGGATAGTGGAAGCGGGGCTGCCTCAGCCGTGGCCAACGGCAACGGATTACGGGACCTGCAGGATAGATGAACGGTATCGTGACCGGTTCGAAGAACTGGAGACGGTGGCGTTCCTTATTATTCGGGACGACTCGCTGCTGTTCGAGCAGTATTGGGACGGTTATGGGCCGGCATCCTACAGCAATTCTTTCTCCATGGCCAAAAGCATAGTGTCGATGATGGTCGGTGCGGCGATAGCGGACGGGTATGTCAAAGGTACGGACCAGCCGGTAGCGGATTTCCTGCCGTGGATCGAAGTTTTCGACGGCCGGGTCATGACCATTGAAGACCTGCTGACAATGAGCGCCGGCATCCGGTGGGACGAGGGTTATTCGGGCATTATCTCCCCGACCACGAAAGCCTATTACGGCAAAGACCTGCGGGGACAGGTCGCCGGGTTGAAGCAGGTTTCCCGGCCGGGTTATCGGACGGTTTACCAAAGCGGGGTTACCCAGATGCTAGGCCAGATCCTCAGCCAGGCCACAGGCAAGACCCTAAGCGAATATGCTTCACAGAAACTATGGATACCGATCGGTGCCGAGTATGACGCATTATGGAGCCTCGACCACCCCGGCGGTATGGAGAAAGCCTATTGCTGTTTCAATTCCAATGCCCGCGATTTCGCACGGTTCGGCAAACTTATGCTCCAACGGGGAAGCTGGAACGGGAAAGAGCTGGTCCCGCAATGGTATATGGACAAGGCGATGGCGCCCGCTACATGGCTCCTGTCCGAGTACGGGGATTCACCGAACGTGAATTACGGTTACCAGTTCTGGATACTGGAAAGGGACGGAATGCAAATACCATATATGCGGGGAATTCTCGGGCAGTACGTTTTTGCGCTTCCGGAATATAATGCTGTGATCGTGCGGCTCGGACGAAAACGGAGCGAGGTACGTACCGACCAGAATTACCCGGACGACATAGACACATGGCTCGATGCGGGACTGGAAATATTGACGGCCGGTGCGAATTGATCACAGGCGGCGGGTCGGATCATCGGCCGTATAGCTGGCCCTGGAAATAGCCGTTCCGCTCGAGGTGGTCTTCCAGCCGGGCCAGCAATTGGTCGTTGCGGATCAGGCCCCATGTAGGGCCGGCATGGAACCGGGGCGGGGCTTCGCCCGCGAACCGTTCGATGGCAATGCCGGGACGTAGCCGGCGCAGTATCTGCGAGAACAATTCGAGGTACTCGTCCAGCTCCCTGAACCGGAACCGGGACGGGTCCTGCTCCCACTGGCGGCACATTGCGGTCCCCTTGAAGATCTGGAGCTGGTGGAACTTCACGGAGGTCAGCGGCAGGGAATTGATAAGGCCGGTTTGCCCGATCAGCATACCGTCCGTCTCTCCCGGAAACCCGAGTATAAAATGGGCGCCGACCGGGATGCCCCGTTCGGCAGTCATCTCCACCGCCCGGCGTGCGCACTCGAAATCGTGCCCCCGGTTAATGGCCCGCAAAGTCTCGTCGTAACACGACTCGATCCCGTACTCTATCGCCACATATTTTTCCCGGGCCAAACCGGCAAAGAAATCGAGCTTTTCGGCGTTGACGCAATCCGGCCGGGTGCCGACGACGATCCCTTCTATACCGGGTACGGCCAACGCCGCAGAATATATTTCCCGGAGCCTGTCGATCGGGGCGTAGGTATTGGAAAAGGACTGGAAGTATGCCAGGTAGGTACCGGCGCGGCGGTAGCGGCCCCGGTGGAATTCCATCCCCTCACGTAGCTGCCATGCAATATCCCCGCCCGACATACAATAAGAGGGGGTAAAAGCGGCGTTGTCACAGAAAGTGCACCCGCCGATACCCACCGTCCCGTCCCGGTTGGGACAGGTGAACCCGGCGTTGACGGTCACTTTCTGTACCCGCCCGCCGAACCGCTTACGGATGTAGCCCGCATAGGAATTGAACCGGCGGTCGTCCCCCCACGGGTATTTAGCCTCGCTTTGCATACCGTGTGCGGCTAACGGTTCAGGCCGTCCGCAGGGCCTCTATAAATTCGGGGAAAAGTTTCCAGAGATGTTCAGTCTGTAGCCACAGCTCCCTTGCCAGGGTCTCCCGGGCGGGGGTGAGGGCTTCTATATCCTTGAGGTAGGTCTCGTCGACCGGATGGTCGTCGGCCGTGAATTCGTCGTAGTAGACAGCGAAACTTTTTTTAAACCGCCTCAATTCCCCTGCCGGTATCTTGCCGGTGCGGCGGAATTCACTCCACAAGGCCAGCAATTCCTTGTCGGCGTATTTGTCGCTCACGTCGTTGATCACTTCGTCGAACGAATCGTATTCCTCCAGGGCGACATAGGCATAGGCCAGGCGTTTGGAAGCATCGAGGTGGTCCTCCGGGTCGAGCTCCAGAAGCATCTCGAGCATAGCGGCGCACATCTCGAAATCGCCTATAAGGAAATGGTCGATAGCCGAAAAACTGAGCACCAGCATAGCGTCGCGGCTATTGGCATCGTCCCAGTCCAGCTCCGTATCGGTCGAATCGGGGATCAGATCCATCAACTGCTGGAACGCCACGAACCGGGTATTGCAAGCCCCCTCTATATCACCCTCCTTTTCCTGATCCTGCGAACGGGCGAGTGCCTGCCCGAAATCGCACGGGATACCCTCTCCCGACTCCGTATAAAATACGCGGTAAGTGTTCTCTGCGGTGGGTCTAAGTTGCGCTTTTCTCATTTTTCCTCATCCTGGCGATGCAAAAACCTAATATGACGGCGGTAACCACCCCGCCTAAAACTGCCCCCGCCGTACGGTCCATGCCGAGCATCTGCCCGGAAGTGAACAGGTAATCGGCCGTTATGAACGTCATTACCACCGCGGGCACCATCGCCACTATGCAGCGTTTGCCCTTACGGTGCAGGTAAACCACGACCATCCACAGCGTGACCGCCGCCAGCGTCTGGTTGGCCCAAGCGAAATACCTCCACACCACATCGAACCGTACCAGCGTAATGCCGAACCCGACAACGAACAGGGGAATGCAAATGTATAGCCTTTTCCGCAAAGTCCGCTGTTCCAGCCGGAGAAAATCGGCGATTATCAGCCTCGCGCTCCTGAATGCGGTATCCCCCGAAGAAACCGGTGCGGCAACAACCCCTAAAAGAGCCAGTACGGCGCCTACCCGGCCGAGCGTCGTATTGGCGATCAGGTCCACCACTGCGGCGGCGTTGTTCCCGTTATCGGCCAACTGCGAATTAAGGGCCTCCACCCCACCGAAGAATGCCATAGCTATGGCCGCCCATACCAGGGCGATAAGGCTCTCGGAGATCATAGCCCCGAAAAACACGGGGCGCCCCTGTTTTTCATTTGTAAGGCACCGCGCCATAAGCGGGGACTGCGTAGCATGGAACCCGGAAATAGCACCGCAGGCTATGGTTATGAAGAGCGTGGGGATTATGGGGAACTTATCTGCGTCGGCGTTCATGTTTTTGAACGTCGTCAGCTCCGGAACACTATAACCGCCCGTTACCAGCACGAAGAAAATACCAACGGCCATGATTATCAACGCGGCCCCGAACACGGGATATACCCTGCCGATGATCTTGTCCACCGGCAAGAGCGTGGCAAGTATGTAGTATACCAGTATGACCCATACCCAGAAATTGGGAATGGTGAAAGCACCCAAATTGAGTTCGGTAAATTTCGTGAGATTACCGAGGATGTCCGCCGGACCGAGCATAAATACCGCCCCCACCAATACCATTAGGAATACGGTGAATATCCTCATGAATTGCTTCACGCCCGTACCGAGATATTTACCCACGATCTCGGGCAGGCTCAACCCGTCGTTCCGCAGTGAGATCATCCCGGCCAGGTAATCGTGCATCGCACCGAAGAATATCCCGCCGAGGGTGATCCAAAGGAAAGACACTGGCCCGTAAACCGCGCCCAGAATAGCCCCGAAGATCGGCCCGAGCCCGGCGATATTAAGCAGCTGGATAAGGAAAGTTTTCCATTTGGGAAGCGGAACGTAATCCACACCGTCGAACGCGGCTTCGGACGGGACAGCCCTGGAGGGGTCCGCCCCGAACATTTTCTCGAGGTACCGCCCGTAGGTGAAGTACGATACGGTGAGCAGGGCGAAACAAACGGCGAAAGTTATCATCCGGGGGTTAGATTTCCGTGCCGAAGATAATGATTTTTAACAAAAAATTGTGATATTTGCAGCCTGTAGGCGGCCCGGGTGCCGCTGCGGCCGCAATAGCTCAGTTGGTAGAGCGTTTCACTCGTAATGAAGAGGTGGAAAGGTTTGCGGATTGATAAATTCCTTGATAATGTGAGAGTTATCGGGGATTTTCTATTTTGTGGCATTCTGGTTATGTATAGATAAAACGGTCACAAAACGACTTTTGAGTGGAATGTTGTACCATTTGTTGTACCTCGAATCCGCCTATCCAAATTGCTTGCGCAATATCTAAGCGCATGAAAATCAAAGTTGTTTGTCGCAAAGACAAAGTATCTAAGGACGGCTTGTCTCCGTTGTTTCTTCGATTCACACACCAACGCATCACAAAACAGGTTTCGTTGGAATTATCCGTTGAAGCCCGCAATTGGGATTTCGAGGCACAAATGCTCACGGCAAACTGTCCAGACAGGAGAACGCTTCAAAGCAAAATTGAAAACGCTCTGGAGGTTTATAATAAGAAAATCAAACGTCTTGAGGCGTTGGAAATCGAAGTCAATTTTAACACTTTATTTGAGGCGAAAGGCCACAGGCTCACAATCACGATAGAGGACGCTTTCAATAAGGAGATAGAGCGTCTGGAATCGCTCGGCAAATACAGTTCCTCGTCAAAACATAAATCCGTCGTTGCCTCATTGAACGCTTACAAGTCTGCAAAAATAGCGTTAGAGGCGGTCGATATGGACTATCTGAAAGGTTTTGAATTGTATTTGCGCGAACGGGGAAATAGCGATAACAGCATAGCGACACGATTCGCCGTCTTTAAGGCCATTTATAACAAAGCGGTTAAAGAGGGTGTAATCGTACCTAAGCAAAATCCGTTCATTCAATTTAAGGTCGGCAGTTTGTGGACACCGACACGTAAACGGTCGATTACCAAAGAGAGCTTTCAGAAAATTATCGCTCTCGAAATCCCTCATAATTACAGGTCACGCTATAAACAGTTGGCAAAAGATGTATTCCTGTTCTCATACTTTACCGCAGGGATGAACTATAACGACATAGCGAGGTTGCGCCATAAGGACGTGATTAACGGGAGGGTTTACTATTCCCGACATAAGACACAGAAATTATTATCGTTCAGCCTTACGCCACAGGCCACCGAGATAATGGAGCGATACACCAGTCCGTTCTACGATGATGAGGATTATATCTTCCCTATATTCAACACCAACATTCACAAAACTGACCAACAGAAATTCAACAGGATCGTAAAGACACTTCGTAAAGTCAATTATTGCCTGAAAGCTATCGGTAAGGAGATAGGGCTACCGTTTCCGCTAACAACCTATGTGGCTCGTCATACCTATGCAACCGTTCTAAAGAAGTCGGGAGTGAATATTGCCATAATATCAGAAAGTTTAGGTCATTCAGACCTTGCGACCACTCAAATTTATCTCAATAGCTTTGAGAACTCACAGATAGACGAGGCGATGAGGAATTTGCTATAAAAAGAAAGGGGGCACTCGCGTGTCCCCTGTTCTTTAAAGCCACCGCTAAAAGAATTACGCTACCTGTTCATCCTTGAGGAAAGCAGTAATTCTTTCACGATACATTTCTGCATCTTTTGGTGTGAATTTCTCGCTGTAAAGCATCAGGTCGTTGCCGAGAACATTTTGAACTCCATATTTCAGCACCTTGTTCAGCATTGCGCTACCGAGAAAAACAATGTGTTCTGCAACATTGGCGGCATCGTAACCTAAGTGCTGACAGTCACGCAAATATTTACGACTGTCGAGGAGTTTTTCAACTTGCTCCATAAATTCGCCCCAGAATTTCGAGGAATCATTCATCTCAGAAGTCAGATAGGCTTCGATACACCTAAGCTTAGTCGCGTTGTTTTTATCCAACTGAGCATCAAAAGTCTTTTTCGCTCTACCTAATACCCGCCACATAGCAGGGATAGCCTGACGTTTCTGTGTTCCTGTAATTTTCTTGTTACCTTTTGAAGTGCCTTCATTAACATTTGTGTTAACCAATTCGCTTGCGGACATTCCTGCATTTTCTTTTACGTTTTTCATCTTTGTAATGTTTTTTAATCGGGGAGCAACATCGCTCCCACACCACAAAGAAATTTCAAGGTTTCAAGGGGTTTCAGGAGTAAAATTCAGCCAGGAGTTACTCCCCCTGCTAAAATCCCCAATATTTTGGATGATAAGTATTGATTTCTAAATTTCTATACTGTTTTACGATTCCTTTTAGAGAATCATCGACATATAAGAAGTTCTCGTTTCTGGTTAGTTTTGTGAAATACATAAGCCGAGAAATCAACAGCATTTTATTATAAGATACAGTTTTATTACCGCCAGTTGATGAGTTCCGTTTATCCCATTTATCTTTATATTTTACCTCACTCCCTATTGCCCGAATAGTTGGAAGTTCAAGATTCTCGAACAATTTTAAATATCGCTCTGCGGCGAACCACATTTGAACGGAAGTCGATTCCAAATGATCACCTTGCTTTCTGTGATTAATAGAATAACCGTTCATAAATCCATTATCGGATTCTACAATTAATTCATCCAGAAATCCCTGTAAATATCTGATAACTCCCACATCGTTAATAACCAGTTTCTTTTTACCCTCGGCTGTTATCGTGAAGCTGTCTATGCTTTGCAGATATTCGCTTAGTTTTCGCATCTGTTCGCCTGTGTTTCCCTCTGGCTTGAGAACATTCATACATCGTATCTGTGTGAGCCAATAGATAGCCACGATTGCGAACCAAAATTTCTCTACATTCAACCCGTAAGCCTCGATGGTTTCTATAATATCCTCGTTATGCAAATAATATTCATAAGAAAAAGGAATGGGTATCTTCCCTTTCTCATATTCGTGAACAAAGGTCTGGAGAGCATCAGAAAAATCAATTTCCCAAAACTCTATATTTTCATCCTCTTTATCTCTAATATTTAATTTGAGGTCTTTAGGATTTAAAGCAACAGATATATCCTGCAAATTACCCTCGTCATCTTCTATATACCCTTCTTCGATTTTAGGCGCATCTTCAACCATTACAAGTGCGGCATATACTAACTTCCAAGCATTGCCTTTATCTTTTAGGCTCATAGCGTTATAAATTATATCAATGATACAAATATATCTAATAGTGCATAAAAACGTATTTTCAACCTCTGTTAGAACTGAAAAACACATTTCCGACTTCTATTAGATACTGAAACCATATAATCGACATCTAATTGATGAAACAGAATAATTGGAATTCTGAGCCCAAATAAAGCCGATAAGAGCTCTTTTGAGCCGTAACTCAAAATGTTCTGAAAAAGTGTTGCGGTCATTAGTTTTTCTCGCTTCGATTTTGTATCTTTATTACTGGAAATAAAGATGATAGGGGTTTGATATTCGATGCCGATTCTCGGCTGTGAGATATTATTTCATTCATAAAACTATAATGTTTAATGGTGCAACTGCAAAGGGGAAAGCCGAGTGGCATTCCTCTTTCATTTGCGCTCGATTACCATGTTTTTTGATTCTGAGAGGGCAAATCCTATATAGATATAATTAGAAGATTAAAATATTATGAGATGATTTAACTATTTAAAATTAACCATTATGGATGAAACTAAAACAATCCATGCTCCAGAATGAGCAACCTACTTGGGCGAAACGAACAAAGACACAGCAAAAGAGTGAATGACCGAGATACCCACAAACTGCCTGTTTAACAAAGGAAAAACGGGATGCGGAGGCACAGAACTCGCAATTAATCAGAAAGGACACACCATTATCGCCGTTCCTTTCGTGAACCTTGCAAAGAATAAAGAGATAATCAATGAAAGACGGAAACATAAGGTTTTGGCGGTGCATGGCGAGGTTGGAAATGACGATATTATAGATTATGCCAACTCGCACGAAACGATTAAAATACTTGTGGTTTACGATTCTCTCCCACGATTGATAAACCTGTTGTCGGAACTCGGCTATAATGTTTACCGCGAGTTCTTCCTGTTGGTGGATGAATATCACATACTCTTTAATCACTATTCTTTCCGTCACAAGCCGATAAAGAAATTATTGGAGTTGTCAGGAAACTTTGAACGCGCTACCTATATGAGCGCCACCCCTATTGAAAGGGATTTTATTTTGGACGAACTAAAACACTTGCCGACCGTGATTGTGAAATGAAATAACACCGTAGAGGTTACAGCGCATTTACGCCACCAGAAAAAGCCTCTCGATTATGTTGCTTATCTGTCTAAACAGGTAATAAAGCAGAACCGAACAGGTAATCTGCATTTCTTCGTTAATAGCGTTAAGTTTATCGCGCAGGCGGTTAAAAAGGCAGGGTTGACACCGCAACAGGTTAAGATAGTTTGTTCCGACAGCAGCGAGAACGCCCGCAAGTTAGGAGGACTGCCAATAGAAACGCCGTCTGACCCTGTAAAGAAAGTGAACTTTTATACATCGACAGCCTTTGAGGGTTGCGACATTTACGATGAACAGGGCAGGATTTATATTGTCAGCGATGCAACTAAAGCGCATACGCTTGTGGATATATCTACTTTATTCGTTCAGATATGCGGAAGAATAAGGAACTCAATATATAACAGTGATATTACGCATATATTCTCGACTACTCGATACAGCGAAGATTTGACTTTGGAAGAATTTACGCAAAAGACGAAAGAAACACTAATTAAAGCCGTAAAATTCGCAAACGATATAAATGCGGTTCCCCTCGATAGCAGACAAACGATGCTGTCAAAGATTAAATATTTAAATGAAAAATTTGTGAGGATAGAAGACAACGGGCTAATGGTCGATAAAAATTTAGCCAATCTTGATATAGTCAATTTTAAGATAACCAACCAGATTTATAGAACGGTTGTCACGTTGGAAAAAGAGCAGAAACAGAACGGATATGCCGTTGAAGTTAAGACTGTCCGTGTGGAATCCCCTGCCGAGAAAGTAGAGTTAAATCCGAAAGCAAAAGTATCGTTTCAGGAACTGTTCGATGAATATGTAAGGATAAAAGAGAGTGCGTTTATGATAAGTCTGGACTGTCCGCATCACAAACTGGCAACGATTGAAAGCACCAACTCGCTTGTTAAAGAGGCATACGACAAACTCGGTAAGGATGAAGTTATAAGACTCAAATACCACCAGGCAAATATACGCAGGGAATTAGTCAAGCGGTTAGATATTTCGACAGAGCATAAAGTCGTGAAGATGATTAACGCATCTTTCCAATATCATACAGCTATTCCAAACGCCACGATTAAAGACAAGCTACAAAGCATCTATGACACTCTCGGAGTTAGGCGGACAGCCAAAGCAACCGACCTCAATTACTGATATATTACGAAAGGGACAACAAAGACAATGAACGGCAAAAATGTAGCCTGTTTAATGATTGTGAGAGATAAGTTTATAAGGACAAAGTAGAAAAAGAGGGAGCATACACGGCTCCCTTTTTCCGTTTTAGCCACCACCATATTTTCTGATTGGCAAATGGAAATTTCTATAATGTAAATATTTAACAATCAAAAAATATTGCATCTGGGATATTTGAGTAGATAGTTCGCACAACTACATACTTACCCTTTATATCCCCCTCGCCATTTACTTGGGGGATTTTTATTTCGCCTATCACAGTTTATACTATAACGTATAATTTGTTCTGAAATTCAGACTAAAGACAGATAAAAATATCTGAGGCTTATAAATCATGTCTCATTATCTAAAAACTAAAGCCTTTCCAAATCGGAGAGGCTTTTCGCTTATTATTAACCATAACAAACAGGTCTTATGAAAACGGAGTATGAATTGGTACAGAACAACATATTGCATAACCAGAGTTCGGTTGTGGCTGAACTGATAAAGTCGGGTGCAATCCCAGACGAGAGCCTTTACCAAGAATGGTTTGAAGTTATGGAATGGTGGCTCGTAACACCCTATCTCGCACGATTGCTCAAAGAGGAATGCGAGGTAATTGTTGAAAATTGCGGGTGCTATTGGTGGGGGCGGCAGTCCACAGGGCAGGCTATTTATATGGATGAAGTTATCTCGATGATCGTGCGTTCTTTTGAGTGACATAAATAAACTCATCACTCCGAATAGCCACTCCGCAAGGGTGGCTTTTTCATTTCATACTCCAATCAAAGCATTACATACTACCCAATCATCATTTCATACAATTCCCCGAAAATCACTGCATTATGGATGATTTAACAGGTAAATTTGCGGGATATGAGGACTGTATGCCTAAATATATAATATTAACCAACACCAATGAAGTTGTACGAGTTTCGCCCGAAAGAATCGCCTATATAACCTCTGACGGCAACTATTCATCAATGGTGCTTACAGATGAGGAAAAACATATCTTCTCGTTCAATCTATCGGCATTTGAAAAGATATTGGAGCAACAACTCGATAATGAGGCACAGACACTTATTCGGCTCGGTAAACGGTTAATTATAAATGAAAGGTATATCCACTACATCAATATCAGCAAACAGCAGATAACCCTATCGGATATTAGCTTTCCGACCAAATTCACACTCAAAGCCTCAAAAGAGGCTCTACGAATACTTAAAGCAACACTGGAAGACAGCATAAAAGTTACACTAAATAATTAAAAACAATTTGAAAATTAAGAAACTACTTTTACTTATTTTGCCTTTACTGGCGGTTGCATTCAATTCTTGCTCGAAAGATGATGACGGCGGAGAAGATAACGGTAATAATACGGTTGCTCTCGTTAAAACTATTACCCATGAAGATTGGTCGGCAGAATATCAATATGACAATCAAAATCGGGTTACAAAAGTTATCGAACGAGACGGAAACGAAACATCTATCACAGACATCTCCTACAGCACCAATAAAATAACTATGGACTGGGGCGGTAGCTACATGGATGAATATAATCTCGATGCCAATGAATTTTTAGTCAAGTATGCGGAGGTCGAAAAATCAACAGGAAAAGAAGAACACTCATTATCATTTACCTATCAAAGCGGTTACATATCTAAATGGAGTGATAGCGAGGATTCTTTTGCCGAATTTACATGGTCGAATGGAAATATGACAGAAGTTAAATACAATGACGGAGGGGAATATTCCAACGCCTACACCTACTCCAATTATCCGAACAAAATAAATATGCCTATGCCCGACTTTTTATTGGACACAGATATTCCTATTAAGTTTAAAGGTTGCTTTAGCGAATATTTACCGTCATCAACGACACAGAAATACGCGAATACCGTTCAATATACCAGAAGTTACTCCTACACATTCAACTCGGACGGCAACCCTACCGAAATAAAAACCACCGACAGCGAGTACGGTACGACTACAATGTACATTACATATTATTAATCCTACGTCAAACCCCAACAATAAACCCCGCTCGGAAATGGGCGGGGTTTTTAATGCTAAAAACTCGATATAATGAAAAAAGCTTTTACTGTATTAATAATAATGATTTCGGCAATAACAGCCAAAGCACAACAACTCGAATACTTTACTGAGGATGATTTTGTTCTGACTATAATACAGGCCGAGATAGACTCTGGAAATATGCCAATAGCTATGATAATGAAACAGGAACTGCGCAAATAACATTACACTTGATATTTCGCCCTGTTGCGGTAGCTTTCGAATTGTCTATGCTTACAGAGGATGCACGGTTGCTCGTCTTTAAAGGATACGTGAACGGAAGTCTGAAACTGTAGGATTCTTGGCAAGTCTTACAGAAAATACCTCGATTGGTTAATTTGCGATCGAGGTATTTACTATTAGATTTTATATCTTTGCTATTTATTGATTATGAATATCATAACATGGCAGATATAGCGACATTAAATGCTCTCCGTGAAAATTATCAAAAAGAGAGGAAGAAAAGCCCTAATTCAAAGGAATCAATTGAAGCCTATCATTGCTGGCTGGAAGAAGCAATACCTTTTTTAAGAAACCATTTTCATGAAACGGATAACGATTTTGTCGCTTTTCTAAATTTCGATTTTGAGACTAATGGATATGGTCTTGAAAAGATTTTTGACCAACAAAGAATAATTTATAAAACTTTACTAAACAGAATAGATAGTAATGAAACTTCAAAAATAATATCAACTCCTGTAACAGGTGAAGAAATTATGAGCAAGAAAATATTTATTAGCCACTCATCCAAAGATAGTAAGTTAATTGATTGTTTTATTGAGAAAATATTAAGACTTGGTTGTGGGTTTAATATAGAGGATATTGCTTATACATCAAGAGAGGATACAGGTGTCAGAACGGGGGAAGATATTCATAAGTTCATCAAACAGAATATCGCTAACAGCGATTATGTTTTCTTTATGATTTCTCCAAATTATAAAAAAAGTGAAATATGCCTGAATGAAATGGGCGCAGCCTGGGCAACAGAAAGAAAAGTTAAACCCATTATTTTGTCAGAAATAGATTTTGATTCAATTGGATGGCTTTATAATGTCCATAAAGGCATGAGGATTGAAAATCCAGATTCTTTGGATTCTTTATACGAAGATTTATGTGAACATTATCAAATAAAGCCAAGAGTGAACACATGGAACAAGTGCAAAAAGGAATTTATAGATTCTATTGAATCACATATTGATGAAAAAGAAATTACCAATATAGAAGTCGAAAGGATAGAAACTGAAGAAGAGTTAGATTTGCTGGATTGCAGGGAAATTTTTGATGCTTGCTTGTTTCAATATAATGATTGTTTGGAAAGGTTAACTGATGTCCAAATGGTATATAACGAATCTATACCAAAATATGCAAGTCAATTGGAAGCATTGGCTAAAGTAAACCCCTCGATTAATCAGAGTAGAGTAATTATGCGTAAGATTGCAGGTGAGAATGATATACTTTCAAAATCATTAGAGGAGGAAATTCCACAAATGAGGGAAAATTTCAAACGAGCAATTGAGGTGGGATTAAAGATGCGCGAAATGGCAGAAGTAGAGCAAGAAGAAATTGAAGAAGAGCGTTTAGCAATAAAAGAATTACTGGAATCTATGAACGAGTCTAAACAAATAACGATTCGAAATAAAAAAATCCTTGATAATGATAAGGTGAATTTAGATAAAATATATACTAAATCAAAGAAGCGTTTGAGTTCTAACTATCAAAATATGATTAATCTAATTGAAGACAACTTCATCTTGGGAAATCAATTATTGATAAATACATAACTATTACAATCTACTAATTGAGTTTTGAGGTTGAGAATCGTTCACTTCATAATGAAAAACCTTTATTTCTTTTAACGTAGTCACTTTTGAGATTATATTGCCTCGCTCAGAAATGGGCGAGGTTTATTTTTTCATTTATTAACTGAGACAAAATAATATCTTAAAAGTAAAGGGGCCGAAAAATTTGGGCGCGATTTTTTGACGTAAAATCATCATAATTAGTGATAAGGTCGGGTGCGACATTTTGATCGTTTAAGAAAACTGCCGAGACCTATTTCATAATCAATCTATTAATGTTAAATTTGCAAGCGATTTAGTTAGGCGATTGTTGTACCAAATGTTGTACCTCATTCCGAAATACACTTTTGTTCGCATCGTAACTAATTGAAACACAATTAAAGGCCGCAATAGCTCAGTTGGTAGAGCGTTTCACTCGTAATGAAGAGGTCCTCGGTTCAAGTCCGAGTTGCGGCTCTGGAAATTAGCGATTTGGCATTTTAGCTTGTCGCTGGTTTTTGTTTTCAGATATCGGGATATGGTACGTACGCCCGTCGTATATCATTTGCTTATCCACGGCTCCTCCTTTCCATACCTCTAAGATTACCGTCCGGGGAGAAAACGTTATTTTCAGCCTATACGAAGTAGGGTCGGTTTGGCACATAACCTGCAAGGAAAAAGGGCTTCAGGGTTTCCATGCGAATAATGATGAGAATTTAAATTGATATGCCTACCCGGGCCTTGGCAGGTTAACCGGCAGCAGGTCAGGGGGAGTAAAATTCAAACGATTTTTGGATAAACGGAATTAAGGTTATACTTTTGTCCCCGGAGAGATGGCAGAGTGGTCGATTGCGGCGGTCTTGAAAACCGTTGAGGTGAGAGCCTCCGGGGGTTCGAATCCCTCTCTCTCCGCAAGAGAGACTAAAAATCAGTAACTTGCAAAGATTACACCCAGTTTTACAAAATGTAAAATTGGGTGTTTTATTTTCAATAAAATAAACCAAACCCATCCCCCATAAAACCAAATCTCATCCAACTTATTCATCTGCCCGCTCGAACTCCGAATAAGATGCCCGGCCGGGACCGCACTCTTCCTTACCAATTCACACCTTATCCATCGCTACCAGATCATCCTTACCGGTAATACAAAGGTTCTCGATTTTCAATCCGTGCTTTCTTGCGGCATTTACCGTGTATTGTGTTCCGCCGGGCTTACCGTCGTAATAGCACACCAATACAGAACTATTTGCCACCAAAAAATCATTCCGCATATTGTACACATCACGGTGATAACTTGTAGATATGGTTATGCTGTGTTGTGCCTGCCGTAATATAGCGGCGTATTCCACTTTCCAATAAGGAGTGAGATTAACATCCTGATCGGGGAACGGCAGGACACAAATCAATTCGATTTCGGGATAGGTTTCCCTTGCAAGAAGAACCGCGCCGGCGGCCATTAGGTCGAAACCGGCGTCCATACCGGATAAGAATGTTCTATAACCTTGCTCGGCAAGTTTATGAATGGTTCCAAACAGCCGTGCCTGTATCTCCGCGAAAAGGAAATTATTACCGGGATCGGACATTTTGATCTCATCGGCACTATAACCGATAAAAGAGACCGTCACGGATGGGTCTATAAATTTTGATAACATACTCTATAGTTCACTATTATATTTAAAGTTTGCTAATAAGGGTTATAACCGATTAATTTTTATATGATACTTTCTCCATATTATCGGCAATTTCCATATATGGTTTCCGGCTTTTATTCCATGTGTCCTATCCACTTCTAAACGAAGTGTAACGGAATTCCTAAAGATAATACTTTGTAAAATTTATTAATTCATCGATCTCGGGGAGGAAAACATTTCGGCGGGTTCAAATGTATCGTTTTTACAATTCTCAATTATTTGTGAGGACCAGCACCACAGCAAACATATAAGCACACCGTACTTTATATAAGTCGCCCTTTCCCGATATTTCCGGTACATAAATTGATAGCGGTGCGGTGTTCATTTAAACCGTCGAGATATGTCACCGAAAAGCGAAATGTTCCGTCTGATGAAAAAAAGGGGGACCAACCAGTTGGACGACCTCACAATGGGTCTTGTCAATGCTATGCAGTATAGCGATTCCGATGTGGAGTATCCCGAATTTACGGATGTAAAACCGGGCGAGGGGGTCGAACCCGAATGGTTCTATGACGTCTACCGGGGAACCAACGGCTTCTCAGAACTCACGGCAATCAACCAGTATGTTTCCCAGGAGGCGATGTTCGACGATGTGGGCGAACTGATGATGGGTGTGGCCCTCGTTGAGATGAAGCATATGGATAAGCTCGGCGACTTCATCCTTAAACTAAAAGGTAACGTCACTCAGGAATACGACACCAAATATGTCGAATACGGAACCGATGCCCGGGAGGCGGTCGAACTGGGGATCAAATCCGAGAACGCCACCATTGCCGAGTACGAGAGATTAACTGCCCGGGTCCGGGAGTTGCCGCAGAACGGCACGACCAAAGTCACCCTTCAGTTGCTTGCCAAACTGATCGCCGACGAGCAGCACCACCGCAACATGTTCCGCAAATGGCTGGCCGAACATAAATCGGAGAACCATCCTTCTGACCAATAACAAAACAGCGGGAAAGGGTTGGAGGTTTCAGCTGTGCCGGGATCTTTATTTCCCTACCGCCCGTTCGTAATCTTCATCCGTAACCGCTTCCAGCCAGGTATTAACATTGTTTTGCGGATTGCAGGCAATGGCCAGGTGGGAGAACCAGCTGTCAGGCGCCGCGCCGTGCCAGTGTTCCACGTCCGGGGCGATCTCGATAAGATCACCCGGTTCCATCCGGACGGCATCTTTTCCGCGCTCCTGATAATAACCGGCGCCACCCACTGCGATCAGTATCTGGCCACCGGTATGGCGGTGCCAGTTGTTCCGGCAACCCAGCTCGAACGTGACGTTGGATATTAGAACGTTCAGCCGTGGGTCCGTAGTAAGCGGCGCCAGCCAGCTCCGTCCCGAGAAATACTCCGCATATCCGTCGTTCGGCTCCCCGGTCGGAAAGTCGCTTATATGCGGCAGTCCGTTCGGGTCGGTGGGGTTATCTACGCCCGTGTGAGTTTCTTGGTTGCAGCAGCCGGTAGCTATGGCCGTCGCCGCTAATAATAACGATAGTTTTTTCATTCTACGGTATTTTAAATCATTTTCCTGTTTTTCCCTTACATAGAGTTTTACCGCCTTTGTCTTCCCTGCTTTCGGGACGAACACCGGGAGCCTTGCCGTTCACATACAGACCGAGTAAATTTCCAGCCATTACGGAAGAAACAGTATCTTCATCCGTAAATTATTTAAGGTACTGGCTGAAAAACGACTCGATCCTGTCGAACGGAATAATGTCCATACGGTCATACAGGTCGACGTGACTGGCTCCGGGAACGATAAACAGTTCCTTGTTATCGCCGGTGAGCGTGGCGAACGCCTCCTCGCCGAAATAGCGCGAGTGGGCATTCTCTCCGTGTACCACCAATACGGCATTACGTATTTCGCCGGTATAGGATAACTGACGGGTATTTACAAACGAAAGGGGCGATGTCACGTTCCATCCGTTATTGGAGTTCAGCGAACGGGGATGGTAGCCACGGGGAGTCTTATAGTAGTCGTGGTAATCCTTTACAAACTGGGGTGCATCCTGCGGCAGGGGGTCCACCACTCCGCCGTCATAGGCAGGTGTGCCGGTGCGGGCCTGCTCGGTGCGCTGGGCATTCAACTGCTCGCGTAGGCGGTAGCGGTCTTTTGCGTCCATCGAATCGTTATACCCGTTGGCCTTAACCCGGCTCATATCGTACATCGTGGAGGCCACGGTCGCTTTAATACGGGTATCGATCGCGGCAGCGTTAAGTCCCAAACCGCCCCATCCGCATATCCCTATTATCCCTATCCACTCCGGGTCCACGTCAGAATGCGTTATAAGGAAATCCACGGCGGCGCTGAAATCCTCGGTATTGATGTCGGGCGAAGCCACGTAACGCGGCTCTCCACCGCTTTCCCCGGTATATGACGGGTCGAACGCCAGGGTGATGAATCCCCGCTCGGCCATCGTTTGGGCATAGAGCCCGGAAGACTGCTCCTTGACCGCCCCGAACGGCCCGCATACGGCGATGGCCGCCGATCCGACGCCGGCGTTCTTCGGGGTATAGAGGTCTCCCATCAGGGTTATGCCGAAGCGGTTGGTAAAGGATACTTTCTTATGCACTACTTTGTCACTTTGCGGGAAAGTCTTATCCCACCGGGAGGTATACGCCATACTGTCCATATCTTTTCCCTCGTTTTGCGTCGCCTGGCAAACGGCCGCCGTGGAGGCCGTAAACGCCGCGATCATTATCAAACCCTTTTTCATCACAATTCTTTTTGGCTTATTCTAACCGCTGCAAAGTAAGGGCAAAAAAGCGTGCCGGGCATTGCCCGGCGGCCCAAAGAATTTTGCCCTGAAGCCCAAATAAAAAACCGGCCGGAGCCAGCCGGAGAGAATATTCCTGCATATCCGTTGTGCATCGGTCGATAAATTGCATATAGTTTGCATACCAACTATCCGTATGGCTAAAAACAATATCGTCACGCCGGACGATCAACTGGGCTACCTCTTGGTGCAAACTTCCTTTTTGAACCAGCGCCAAACCAATGCAATGCTGCGGCCGCTCGGTCTAACGTATATGCAGTTCGTGGTGCTTGCCGGTATCTACGAGTTGAATACCCAGTTCGATAGCGTAAGCCAGCGAATGCTCGTTTCGGCACGGCGGCTGGACAAGGCTATGGCTTCGGGAATTGTAAAGAAACTGGCTGGCAGGGGTCTTATATGCCGCGAACCGAATCCGGCAGACAGCAGGTCATGGTTGTTGACCCTTACCGCGGAGGGCCAAAGGCTCGCTGCACAGGCCCGAAAAAAGGTGCACATGTTTAACGAGGACTTTTTCACCGGCATAGACCAGCCGGCATTAAGGGCCATGTTTAAAAAGTTAATTGAAAAAGAGATATAATGGCGGAAAAAAATGTTAAACCCCGGTTATGGACACGGGATTTTGTACTGGTATTCGTTTCGAACCTCATGCTGTTCGGTTCGTTCTATATGCTCTTACCGGTACTCCCGTTCTACCTCACACAGGATTTGAAGACCACCCAATCGGTTGCCGGTATCGTGATCGCCCTCTATACCATCTCGGCCCTGGCCATTCGGCCATTTTCGGGATTTATGGTAGACAAGTTCGCCCGCAAACCGCTTTACCTGATCTGTTACGCCATTTTCGCAGCCGTATTTGCCGGATACGCCGTTGCCGTGACACTGACGGTTTTCGTAATGTTACGGGTGATACACGGCTTCGCGTTCGGGATGAGCAGTGTCAGCGGTAACACTATTGCCGTGGATATTATGCCGCGTTCACGGCAAGGGGAAGGTATCGGTTATTTCGGGATGGCGACCAGTATCGCCATGGCCCTCGGCCCGTTCGTGGGGCTGGGCCTTTACGGCAAGGTATCGTTTACGGTGATTTTCATGTGTGCTTTCGGTGCCGCCGTTCTCGGGCTGGTCACGATAATACTTATTAAACCCGTCAAAAAACCGGACGTCCCGGCCACCGGGAAACATAAAAGAACGGTCAACGATTTCATACTTACCAATGCCATCCTCTGTGCCATTCCGTTCCTGTTCCTCGGGTTTGCTTACGGCGCCCTTTCGAACTATATCGGGGTTTACAGCGAACAGACGGCTGCGGTAAAAAGCGTGGGAGGGATTTTCTTTTTGATCTTCGCCGCAGGTATCCTTGCCGCCCGGTTCGTCTCGGGGAAAGCCCTTAACAAGGGGCATGTCGTCCCGGTGATATATATCGGAAGCATTATCCTGCTTGCTTCTTTCGCCATGTTCAGCCTGGAAATGACAAAGACCATTTTCCTTACCATAGCGGTTCTTGCCGGTGTCGGGTACGGCTTTATAATGCCGGCGTTCCAGGAAATGTTCATCAACCTCGCCACGGACGACCACCGGGGAGTTGCCAACGCTACTTACTTCACGTTCTGGGACCTTGGCATAGGTATCGGTATCGCACTGGCCGGATACCTGATACAGCGGTTCGGGTTCCTGAAGTTGTTCCTGTTGTGTGCCGCGTTGATCGGTTTGGGACTGATCGTGTTCAGGATCTACAGTTCGGGGTACTATAAAAAACATAAACTAAAATAAAACGAATGGAAAACCAGGAACAGAAAGTACAGGTAGACGATCTGCGCAGCGCGATCGAGTTGTTGAAAACACTGCCGCACGAATACCATGAAACGGATATCGAGGTGGACCCCAAAGACGAGCTTGCCGGGATATACCGCAAGATCGGCGCCGGCGGCACCGTAATGAGACCTACCCGGATAGGACCGGCAATGATGTTCAATAACGTCAAAGGCTATCCCGGCTCCCGGGTACTGGTGGGGATGATAGCAAGCCGCAAAAGGGTCGCCGCTATGCTGGGCGCCCCGTCCGAGAACCTCGGCAAACACATGGGCGAAGCGCGCAAAAACACGGTCGACCCCGTATTCGTCGACAAGTCCAAAGCCCTCTGCCAGGAGGTTGTCCATAAGGCCGACGAAGAGGGATTCGACCTCAGGAAGCTCCTGCCGGCACCTACCAATACCCCGCAGGACGCCGGGCCATATTTCTGCATGGGCCTGGTGATGGGTTCCGATCCCGATACCGGTCACACGGACGTTACCATACACCGCCTTTGCGTGCAGGGCAAGGATGAAATATCCATCTTTTTCGCCCTTGGACGGCATATAGACGCTTTCCGGCAAAAGGCCGAAAAGGCGGGCAAACCGTTTCCCGTGACCATCAATATGGGGCTCGACCCGGCGGTCCATATCAGTGCCTGCTTCGAGGCCCCTACGACCCCGCTGGGTTATGACGAGCTGAAGATCGCCGGCGGCCTGAGGGGAAAAGGTGTCGAGCTGGTGGATGCGCTTACGGTCAAACAGAAGTCCATAGCCAATGCCGAGATCGTCATCGAGGGGGAAATATTGCCTAATGTCCGGGTCGCGGAAGACCAGAACACGAAAACGGGTTATGCAATGCCCGAATTCCCCGGCTATGAGGGTACGGCCAACCCCTCCCTGCCGGTGATCAAGGTCAAGGCGGTCACCATGCGCAAAAACGCCATTCTTCAAACCCTCGTCGGGCCGGGAGAGGAACACGTAAACCTTGCCGGTATACCCACCGAAGCGAGTATCTACAATATAGTCGAGGCCTCGATGCCCGGCTTCCTGCAGAACGTCTACGCCCATCCGTCGGGCGGCGGCAAGTTCCTTTCGATCCTTCAGGTGAAGAAGCGTTCGGAGAACGACCAGGGCCGCGAGCGTCAGGCCGCCCTCATGGCGTTCGGAGTATATTCGGAGTTGAAACAGGTGATACTGGTAGACGAAGACGTAGATATTTTCGATACGAACGACGTACTGTGGGCGCTCACTACCCGTTACCAGGGGAATATCAGCACGGTCTTTATCCCGGGAGTGCGCTGCCACCAGCTGGATCCGTCGCAGGACCCGGCATTCGACCCCCTGATCCTCGCGCACGGCATATCGACCAAGACCATTTTCGACTGCACGGTGCCGTATAAACTGAAAGACAAATTTATCAGGGCCCAGTTCAAGGATGTGGACGTGACGCCGTTCCTGCCCGACTGGATGAAAAAATAACAGTTTCCCGACAACGGCAGGCCGGGATGGCCTGCCGTTTCTTTTTCGAAAGCGATTATGAATAAGATCATCGTGGGCATAACCGGGGCGACCGGGGTGGAATACGGGCTCAAGGCCCTCGAACTATTGGGAAGATGCGGCGTGGAAACCCACCTTATTGTCAGCACTTCGGCGGAACGGGTACTGGAGCTGGAGCTTCGTAAATCCCGCGCCGACCTGCGTTCCCTTGCCGACAGGATTTACGATACGCACGATATCGGGGCGCCCATTGCCAGCGGTTCATATAAGACCGCCGGAATGCTTATAGCCCCCTGCACGGTAAAGACCCTGTCGGAGATAGCTACAGGCGTAACCTCCACGCTACTTACCCGTGCCGCCGACGTGAGCCTCAAAGAGCGGCGGCGGGTCGTTCTTTTGTTCCGGGAGACACCGCTCCATCTGGGCCATATACGCACTATGGCGGCCGTGACGGAAATGGGGGCCGTGGTCATGCCGCCCGTGCCGTCGTTCTACACCCGCCCGTCCTCCGTGAACGATATCGTGTCCCATACCGTGGTGCGGGCGCTCGACCTGTTCGGGCTGGATTGTGATATGCCCCGGTGGGGATCTACGGATTGAATTCACAGCCGGCGGTGATGCGCTTCTCAAAGTCGGTATCGAGCCCATACCCCCCAACCTTTTACCCGGACTTATTTCCACCCGGACAGCCGGGCCGGATAATCTTCCGGGCATCGGGCCTATCGTTCGTATATTTTTCTTTTTTCCTGTCCGATAATTCCTGCCCGGTCGGGAAAACGTTACATATTTACCATACCTTTGCGGGGTTACCGGCCGGGGTAATTCCCCGGCACTACCCGTTTAAGATACATATGGATAAACTTATCGTCCTGGGCGCCTTACTGATGCTGTGCGTGAGCCCGTGCCGGGGTCAGAACTCCCACCTGCTCCGGGGCAGGGTCACCGACCGGGAAACCGGCAGGCCGCTGGCCGGGGTCACCGTTTACAGCCGGCAGTTCCCCGACGCCGGCACCGGTACCACCGGGCAGGGACGTTTCACTTTTTCGGTCCCCGACGGCACTACCACCCTCGTTTTTTCCTTTCTCGGGTACGAGACCGTCGAACTGCAGGTAGACCTGCCGGCCGACGAAGAGATACTGGTCTCGATGTCCGAGGAGAGCCACGACATAGACCAGGTGACGGTCACTTCACGGTCCGCCCGGGACCGGCTCGACAACGTGCTGCCCGGGGTGGAGAAGATTGAGATCGCGGAGATGGCCAAAATACCGGCACTGCTCGGGGAGCGGGATATACTGCGCTCCCTGCAGCTTCTTCCCGGCATCAAGTCCGAGGGTGAGGGGTCGAGCGGCTTCCAGGTCAGGGGCGGTACCGCCTCCCAGAACCTTATCATGCTCGACGACGCCACCATCTACAATTCGGGGCACCTGATGGGCATCTTCTCCACGTTCAACGACGACGCACTGGCTAACGCCGCCCTCTACAAGGGCCAGATACCGGCGCAGTACGGCGGGGCCGTCTCCTCCGTCTTCGACATAAACACCAAGACCGGGAACATGGAGGATTACAACTACAGCGGAAGCGTTGGGTTACTCTCGGCCAAGGTCAACGTGGAGGGCCCTATTGCGCGCGACAAAGCATCGTTTTTCGTGGCGGCCCGGCGCAGTTACCTCGACCTGTTCCTCAAATTCACCGAAGATTATAAGAACAATACCCTGAACTTCTACGATATCAACTCCAAGGTGAACTACAATATCGGCCAGCGGGACAAACTGTTCGTGTCGTTCTTCATGGGCAGGGACAATATGGGCCTCGACGACCTGATGCGGATGAAATGGGGCAATATTGCCACCACCGCGCGGTGGTTCCGCCAGTATAACGACCGGCTCTATTCCAACACCTCCTTTATCCTCACCTCGTTCCTGTCCGACAACAGCATAGACATCCTGGACGTCGCCAACAGCTTCGACACCCATATCCGCAAATACGGCCTGCGGGAAGATTTCTCGTGGACTCCTCATTCCCGCCATTCCGTGCGGTTCGGGTTCGAGTCGGTCTACATCGACCTTAAATCCGCCGAGTGGGATATGAACAACTACCGCGAGAAAGAACGGCGCTACGCCTGGGAAAATGCCGTTTGGATAAACGACGAATGGATAGTCAAGGATAACCTCACCGTTTCCGTAGGCCTGCGGCTAAACGCGTTTTCGGCCCTCGGCGGCTCGCCGTATTATATACTGGACGCCAACGGGGATATAGTTCAGACACTCACCTACGGCCGGGGAGATTTCGTCAATACCTACCTGGTTCTGGAACCCCGGGCCAGCCTGAATTACAGCATCGACCGCAACCGCAGTATCAAGGCGGGCTACAGCCGCACCTCCCAGAATATCCACTCCCTGCGGAACCTGAACATGTCGATGCCGATGGACCGCTACACGATGAGCAGTAACCTGGTCAAACCGCAGGAGTCCGACCAGCTCAGCCTCGGGTATGTGATGCTGACCGGGAAACAGACCTATGAATTTTCCATCGAGGGTTATTACAAGACGATCCGTAATATCCTCGATTACAAGGACGGCAAATCTTTCAATTCGGAGATTGAACTGGAACGGCTCGTTCTGCCCGGCAAGGGACGCTCTTACGGCATCGAGGCCTATGCCCGCAAGAACACCGGGCGGCTGACCGGCTGGGTATCCTACACCCTTTCCTGGTCGGAGAACAAGATCGACGGCATCAACAACGACCGGTGGTATACTGCCGGGAACGACCGGCGGCACGACATATCGGTGGTCGGGATGTACAACCTGCCGCGCGGCTGGCAGATGGCCGCAACGTGGGTCTATAATACCGGCCAGGCCCTGACCGCACCAAGTGCCAAATACCAGGTGAACGGGGAGACGGTCTATTATTATGCCGAACGGAACGGCTACCGCGCCCCGGACTATCACCGCCTCGATATAAGCGCCACCCACCGCAAGGTGAACAAACGCTATACCCGCGAATGGGTGTTCGGGGTCTACAATGCATATTGCCGCTACAACCCGTTCCTTATCGTCTTCGAGGACGACGACCATAAGCCCTCCGGGACCAAGACGGTCCAGAGGTCCCTGTTCGGGATCATCCCGTCGGTATCCTATAATTTCAAGTTCTGAACCGATGAAAAAATATATATTACCCGTAATACTCCTATTGTCGCTGCTGGCCGGCTGCGAAAAGGAGATCTATATCGACTACCGCACCGTGGAGCCGCTGTACGTTATCGAGGGACGTATCTCGAACGAGGGGACCGAGGTACTGGTAACCCTCACCAAAGATATGGACGACGGCAGCGACCCCACCCCGCAAAGCGATGCCACCGTTACCCTTATTTCCGGCGACGGGGAGATATACCCGCTCGATTATGCCGTGGACGGATATTACCGTGCGGCGGACCTTACGGGGACCGTCGGTCAGACCTACACCCTACAAGTGGAGGCGGGCGGCAACATGTTCACTTCCACGTCCGAAATGCACGGCCAGGCGCAGATCGGTTCACTGCATTTTCAATGGCTGAAAGCCCTCGGCGAAAAGGTTTTGTTCCTGGTATTCGTGCTGGAAGATATCCCGGACCAGGAAAATTATTACCATTACAAGGTATACCGCAACGGGGAGAATTACCGCTGGTACGTTATGAACGACCGCGGCAACGACGGCAAACCTATCTCGGTCAACGTATTCTGCATGACCGAGCAGATGGCAAAAGACGACAAGGAGGACGACCGGGAACATATCCTGTATGAGGGCGATGAGATATCCATCGAATTGCAAACCATAGACAAGCGTACCTACGATTACCTCTACTCCGTGGGTCTGAGCGAATCGGCAGCCTCCAACCCCATAGACAATTTCACGGGCGGTTGCCTCGGATACTTCGCTGCCTTTTCTACGTTCCGCACCGGCACTGTCTTCTCTTATGCCGACATCCGGGAGTAGTCCACGTACATGCACCCACACTCTAATTCCACATATATGAAAACAAAAATTTTATTCACCGGGGCCCTTATCCTGACCTTGGCATGCCTGAGCGTGGCCGCACAGGATAACCGTCCGCAAAACCAAACGCCTATGTCCCTCGCCGAATTCAAGACCATCCAGCTGGAGCGCCCCGACACCGGGAGCGGCGACGCACTGATGGCCGCGATGAAAGACCGCAAGACCGACCGTGATTTCACGGCCGGCGAACTGTCGCTCAAACACCTCTCGGAGATCCTTTGGGCCGCATACGGTGTGAACCGCGAAGACGGCAAGCGTACCGTGCCCTCGGCCCTTGCCCTCTACCCGAACCAACTGTACGTGATCCTCTCCAACGGTATTTACCTGTATGAAGCCGAGAAACACCAGTTGGTACCTGTGGTCGAGGGTGACCACCGCGAACTTGCAGGCGGTTTCCCGGCCGCAAAGGCCGCTCCGGTCAACCTGGTTTTCATCGCCGATTACGGCAGGTATGCCAATACGGGTAACGAGATGATCGACGGGTACCTGAAATCCCCCGAGATCAGGGTAAGGTTCGCCAGTCTCGATGCCGGCCATTCCACCCAGAACGTCTATCTCTACTGCGCTGCACAGGGGATCAAGGCCTGCGTACGCGGGGCCGCTGAACCGCAGCTCAAGGAGGTTTTAGGGCTGGACGACGACCATGAGATCATCGTAGCCCAGACTATCGGCTATTAAGCCTGACAGTAACCATCAAACAGGGACCTTAGATACGGTCCCCTGTTTTATTTTATGCGGCCTTGCGGAAAGGGCCGGCATAAAAAAGTACGGGGAGCCTCCCGGCCACCCGTACCACGATCATTTTAACTTGAAGATCATCTAAAATATTAAATAATAATATTCATTGCGTCCCCCCGGCTACTACCCCAGCGCCGTTTGAATAGGGGACAATTGCGAAAAAAATTATAAAACCCAGTGTGGTTTTCCCATTGGCATAAGGCCATTATTCGTCGCAAGCGGCACTCCGCACCCGGTGTGCCGTATAAGGTCCGGGACCTGCCGAACCGTTCCGTATTCTGGATACATGGGAGATGGACCGGATCGGGGACTAGGGGCTACCCGCATTCGGCGATAAGGAGTAGGTCCCGGATAATCATACCGTAAGAACCGGTCGGTGCTTCCATCCCTCCAATTTCCCACCCTTTCGCAAATACACCTCGTAAACGCCAGCGGGTGCAATGGTGTTTATCCGAAAACCGGCTTACGGTCATTCACCGTCTGTCCGGAGCCGGAAACATATTACAAGGCCGCTAATATTTCCAAAACCGCCCGGAAGCGTTATCCCAACGTCTCCGCACCGCATTGACGCGCCGAAAACACGGCGCAGTTTCACCACCCGTCACTCGGGGAGTGACGGGCAGCGAACATACCGCAACTGGTTATTAAGCGATTGGGGGCTCCGTAAAATTGAGGATATAAACACCTGCGAAACAAGCGGATAAATTCACCGGGCCAAAATGGTAAGGCCTAAAGGGCGGGCGGATAAAATAAATTTATGAACCCGTATGGCAAAACAGCGCGTTTTTCACAGCTAATTGTTTAATAATCGAGATTGTAGCCTACGGCCAAAAAAATCAATTATTGTATGTTCTTTATGGGAAAATATTTTTACATTTGTTCCATAGAAACCGCCGGGTTTGCAAAATCCGTCACTCCCCGAGTGACGGATTTTATTTTTCAACCGTCCCTTTATATCCTTGCGTCAGAATAACATCCCCGCATTTCCACCGCTTTGTTTTACATCCCGGTGCAAAACATATTCGGAAAGTGCCATTTTCAAAGAATAAAAGAATGCTGCGGGTTCTGGGAACCCGGTCACCTTGGGAACAAAACTATGGCAGATCGATTAAACGGCGGCGGCTCAGCGATCTCTACTACCACCAATAAGCAGTATGCCGCCCCGAAAGGGCGGCATACTGTACAAAGTATAGTTGGAGCTACTTTATTTCTATTGTGACCGTGGCCGGGGAGACCCCCTTGGCCTTTGCCGTTACCCGCATCGTCCCGGGTTCTTCACCGGAGCAGACTATGGCCGTCATCTGCCCGCTGAACAGGTGCATCTGCGGAAGATGGAACAGGTCCAGTGAGGCTGGGTCCCCGTTGGCCGAAGCCCGGTAGGTCCCGGCACCGGTTACCTCTACGGTTACCAGCCGGTCGTCGAACGGACACAGGTTCCCGTCTTTGTCGACCATGCTGACGTTCACGTATGCCAGGTCTTTCCCGTCCGGGGTAAGTTCCATGCGGTCCGGGGTCAGAACCAGCCTGTGGGCCTTGCCTGCCGTGCGGACGTATTGTTCCCCACAGGGGTTGCCCGAGTCGTCATATGCAACGACCCTCAATTCCCCGGGAGTGTAAACCACGTCGTTCCACCGGAGCCGGAAGCGGTCGGTCAGCGAATCCGGGTCTTTAAACCTGCGCCCCTGGCTTACGCCGTTGACGAAAAGCTCGGCGCTCGGGTGGTTGGTATATACATATACCGGTGTCACTTCCCCCTCCCTGCCCGGCCAGGTCCAGTGCGGGAGGACGTGCAGGGTGTGCTCCCCGCTGTTCCATACGCTGCGGTACAGGTAATACCGGTCTTTAGGAATGGAGGCCAGGTCTATGATCCCGAACAGCGAGCTGTGGCTCGGCCAGGCGTCGGTATCGTAGGGCGAAGGTTCCCCGAGGTAATCGAACCCGGTCCATACGAACTGGCCCATGGTCCACTCATGGTCTTCGGCCAAAGCGAGGTCAATGTCGGGTATGTTGGACCAGGAACAGTGCTCCAGGTCGTAGGACGAGGATTGGTGGTCCGGATATATCGCGTCGGCCTTTATTTCGGGCGGGAACTTGTATACACCCCGGGAACTTACCGTAGAGGTCGTTTCGGAACCCAGAACGAAGCCCTGCGGCAACCGTGCGTAGGCCTCTTCGTAACGGTGGGCGCGGTAATTGAACTCCGGGACGTCCAGCATGGCGGCAAAACCGTTGTCCAGTACGCAGTCCACCTGGTCCATCCCACAGGTAACGGGCCGGGTCGGGTCTTCACGGTGGCATATATCCTGCAGGAAACTGGCCACCCGGTAACCGTCCGGCACGCACTGGGTCGGCACTTCGTTGCCGATGCTCCACATTACCACGCTGGGGTTGTTCCGGTAATTGCGTATCATATTGACCATGTCACGTTCGGCCCACTCGTCGAAAAACCGGTGGTATCCGTTGTCGCATTTGGCCACGTCCCACTCGTCGAACGGTTCTACCATCACCATGAATCCCATCTCGTCACATAGTGCTACCAGTTCCGGGGCGGGCATGTTGTGGGCCGTCCTTACCGCGTCGCAGCCCATCTCTTTCAACATCACCAGCTGCTTGCGCAGGGCCGAGACGTTTACGGCGGCGCCGAGCGGCCCAAGGTCGTGGTGGTTGTTCACCCCCTGGAATTTACGCCGTTGGCCGTTCAGGTAAAATCCTTTTTCGGCTATGACCTTGACTTCCCGTATCCCGAACCGTGTCGTGTAAGTGTCGCACAGCCGCCCGTCGAGATATATTTCCGATACCGCATGATAGAGGTGCGGGGTCTCGGGAGACCAGAGCTGCGGGTCCCGGACAATAAAATTCTGCTCGGCCGGCCGGCCGTGATTAAGCTCCCTCATGTCGTCGCGTGTGGCGACTGTGCGTCCGTCCGGTCCTACGATCGCGGTCACGATCCTAACGGGTTTACCGTCCGGCACGTTCTCCACGGTCGTTTTGAGGTTGACCGATGCGAACTCCTCCGAGACATGTGGCGTTGTAATATATGTTCCCCATACGGGTACGGCTACCTTTTCGGTCACGATCAGGTGGACATTACGGTACAGTCCCGCGCCGGGATACCAGCGCGACGACTGCGGTTTGTTCTCAAGCCGCACGGAAAGTATATTGCCGTCCGCTTCGACGTACGGGGTTATGTCGCAATGGAACGAATTGTAGCCGTACGGCCAGAAGCAGACCTGGTGTCCGTTTACATAGACCCGGGCCTCACTCATCGCGCCGTCGAACAGCAGTACGGCCCGCTGCCGGGCGGGGTCGAACCCCTCCAGGTCGAGTTCCCTGCGGTACCAGCCCGTCCCGACATAGGGCAGGCCGCCCGTGCGTCCGGTTTTCACCGTGGCATCGGTCTCGAAGTTCTGCGTCACGGCTACGACCTGCAGGTCGTGGTCCCTGTCGAACGGCCCGAAGATAGCCCAGTCATGCGGCACCGTTACCCGCTCCCAACCCGAATGGTCGTACTGCGGGGCTTCTGCTCCTGCCGGGTCGCCCTTGGTAAAATACCAGCCTTTTTCCAGGCAGGTCTCTTCGCGCGGGGGCTGCCCGGCGAGAGCCAGCGGCAGGGCCGCGAGGATTATCGAAAAAATGTTCCCGAGAGCTCCCATATCAGTCCAGGAATGCCTCCATCGCTTTAGTGGGTTTACCCTCGTTGTCGAAAGCACCCAGGGTATAGCCGTTCCACTGGCGGTAGGATTCGGGTTCCCAGTAAAACACACCCTTGCACTTTCCGCCGTCCACGGCGCGGCATTGCGCGATCAGATCCTGCAGGAACCGGTAGCAAATTGCCGCCTCGTCCCACGGCATCCCCACTTCGCAAATCATCACTTCGGTGTCGTACCGGGCGATCATATCCTCCACGTTGGCAATACAGAGGTTGTTCATGTTGCGCCAGTCGGAGGTGGAGGGATAGAGCGACATTCCGATCATATCGAACCTGCCGCCTGCGGCGGTCAGCCCGTCGAACAGCCAGCGGTAAAGGCTGTTGTTATCGCCCCCGTGCAGGTGCACGATACAAACCGCATCGGGGAAGACTTCCTTTACGGCATCGTACCCGGCGTTGTTCAGGGTCGCATAGTTCTCGAAACTGATATCCGCCTGTCCCATGGGCCACAGCATTCCGTTGCCGGTCTCGTTTCCGATCTGCACCCACTCCGGGGTCACCCCGTTATCCCTGAGCAGTTTCAGCGTCTCACGGGTATGCCGGGCCACGGCATCGGCCATTTCATCGAGATCGTAATCCACCCATGCCGCAGGTATATTCTGCTGGCCCGGGTCCGCCCACCAGTCGCTGTAATGGAAGTCTATCATGATGCGCATTCCGGCCCTGTGGGCAAGAAGCGCCTTGGCGAGGGTCTCCTCCTTACTGCACCAGCCGCCGTCCGGGTCTACCCAAACGCGGTAACGCACCGAGTTTATCCCGTAATCGGCCAGCAGGTCAAGCAGTTCGCGCCGGTCGCCACGGGTATCGTAGAAATCCATTCCGGCGGCTTCCATTTCGGTAACCCAGCTGATGTCCGCACCTTTTGCGAAGCCGTCTTCGTCCTGCGGGGTTTCGGTGTTAGGGCCGTCGTCCCCGCTGTCGCAGGAACATAGTCCGAGCGCCAGGCAACCGAGCAGTAATAGCGGTATTTTAAAATTTCTCATGGTTTTCGTACTTGGCGGGCCGGCCGCCTGACCGGCCCGCAGGTTACGGGTTAAAGTTTCTCGAACGTATACTTCAGGTTGGCCGAATCCCGCAGATCGAGGGTGATGCGGTAACGGCCGGTACCCTCCTCGGGGATTATATTCGGGTCGTCCGCCGGTTCGAGCAGGCCGTTGCCGTCCGTGTCGGTATAACACCAACCCCAGTCCTTATTGATCATGAATTTAAGGCCCCAGCCGATGTCATTGATATCGGTTTCGACGGTCCATATATCTTCGGCCTTGTCATAGGTCAGCGGCGTTGCCGATTCGTCCCATCCGTTGAAGTCGCCCACGACGGTGATAGATTCCACTTCGCGGAAATTCCAGGTCATGTTGTTCAGGTCGGCCGTGATAAATATATAGGCGTCGTCGTTCTGGTCGAACCAGATATTCCACCTGTCGGTCGTGTTGTTCAGTATATATAGTTCATTAGGGGTAGAACCATAAATATCGCTCTCCGGGGCGCTGGCATCTTCCACCGCATAAAAACGGAAGATGTACCACCCGGGAACGTAACGGAAGCCCGTATAAATCCCATCCTTATTGTCCGACGAGAGCCAGAAGCTGAAATCGCTGAACGACCCGTCGTCGGGAACCATCCACAGCAGGTCGAGCGATACGGCGGCCGGTGTAACCGATACGGCTACCGGTTCGCTGTAGCGCTTGGTATTTTCCCCCAGTTTTGCTTCCACACGGAAGTAAAGGACACCCGTCTCCCCGGCCGCTATACCGAACTGGCCGGCAAGGGTACTGAGCTGACTGCCCGTATAGGTTACGCTGGTACCGGTGACGCTCCTTTCACGCGGCTCGGCGAATTCCGGCCCGTCGGAGATCTGCAGGGTGAAAGTATAAAAGTCGTCAGTTATCTCTATGGACGGGTCGCTGAGGGTAAGCTCCCCGTAAGTCCATGCAAGTGTCAGGACAACCAGGTCTTCCTGGTCATCGGCGATTACCACATTCGTACTGGAAGCCGTGATTACGGGATCGGTGAATCCCTCAACCACCAGCCTGTCCCCCGCGTCGTCACAGGACGAAAAGGCGGCAAACGCCAGCAGGCAGTATACGGAAGCTAATATCTTTGTTTTCATCGGTCGCTAAGGTTAACGGTTAATAATTTTCGTTGTAAAGGTTCGGGTTGGCCGACAGCTCCGTGTAGGGAATTGGGTAAATGTCGTATTTGCTGTCAGTGGCCCTGCCGTCGACGGCGCCTCCTTTGAACTGCCACAGGTAACTTCCACCGGTGAACAGCCCGAAGCGGATCAGGTCCGTGCGGCGGTGGCATTCCCAGTAGAGTTCCCGCGCCCGTTCGTCGATAATGAAATCGAGGGTAAGGTCCGTCAGTGAGATATTGCCGCTCTGGTCGCCGTAGGCGCGCTGGCGAAGCAGGTTAATGTAATTCAGGGCTTCGGCCGTAGTTCCTCCCGAGCCGCCTCTCAACACTGCTTCGGCATACATCAGATATACCTCGGCCAGCCTGAAAAACGGGAAGTCGGTGTCCACCCCGTCGGTCTGGGTGTTGGAGGCCGCGTTACCGGCGTCGGTAAGGTTGGTCCATTTCTCCACGAAATATCCCTGTCCCTGGTTGGTTATATCGGTCAGGTAATCATCCTGTCCGTCGGTCCAGAACATGGCTCTCGAATCGCGCGTAAGGTTCACATCGCCGAACTTGGCCGGCAGTTCGGGCCGGCAGCGGAACATTCCCCACGGGGTATCCACCCCGTAATCGTTCGGGTCCTGGGTTGTCACGGTACCGATGGCACCGCAAACCAGGTAAGTCGTCGATCCCCAGGATACGGTATGTTCGCTGTCCACCGCAAACGCGAAAATGATCTCATTTGTGCGCAAGTTGTTACTGGCATTGAACAGTTTTGCGTAATCCGCTTCCAGGCTGTAACCGTCCGCGATGATCTCCTTGCAGGCCGTGATACATTCCGTGTAGTATTGCTTTCCGGTATACACCTCTGCATTGAGGTAGAGGCGGGCCAGCAGGGTGAGCGCAGCGCTTTTACCGGCACGGGCATATTCCACTTCGGAAGCCGTCGGCATATCGGGATATATCTCCAGCAGTTCGTTTTCGACGTATTCGAATATCTGGTCGGCGGTGTACCTCGGCGGGGTGAACGCTCCCACGGGGTCGTTCTCGTCCACGAAAGGCACGGCGCCGTAGAGATCCATCGCATGATAGTAGGCCAGCGCCCTCAGGAAGCGGGCCTCCCGGGTATAATGCCTGATCTGCTCCTGTTCCGCAGCGCTGAACCGGGCTATGTCTCCCTCGGTGCTGTTGCGCAGGAACTCGTTGCAAAGGGCGATCGTATAGTAGATGCGGTAGTACATGTCCGACACCCATATATCGTTGACGTCCCATTGCATATATGCAAGGCCCGTCATGTTGTTGCCTTCCAGCCACGTGTAGGCTATCTCTTCGGTCGGGACCTCCTGCATGTTAAAGAGCAGGCGCAGGTAATCGCAGTTCTCACCGGAATTGCTCACGATATCGGCGTCCCCGCCACCTTTTTCCTGTCCGGCAATCACATACGAAGCATAGAGTTTGGCCAGCACCGACTTATAGTTGTCGAACTCCTGGTAGACCGAATTGGAGGTGGACTGGGTCTTGGGGAACTGGTCCAGGTCGCCTACGCACGAACCCAGCAAGGCGGCCGCCAGTAATGATATATATATCGTTATCTTTTTCATCTCTTAGGATTTAATGCGTTAAAACTGGAAGCCGACACTTAGCGAAAATATCCTCGGGCGGGGATAGAACGAGCTGTCGTTCCCGCTCGGGATTTCGGGGTCGGTACCCGAATAGTTGGTCACGGTGAACACGTTCTGGATCATCGCGCTGACATTGAGGCGTACGCCGCTGTTGCCCAGGTTATTGAAATTGTAGCCGAGGGTGAGGTTGTCCATCTTCAGGAAAGAGGCGTTCTCCACGTAGTAGTCCGAGAGGTACTGGCGCGACTGGAAGCGGGTGTCCAGCCAGCTGCTGTGGAGGTTATTGATCTGTTCCGAGTTGTAGGACATAGTGTTCCATGCCCCGGTGTTCATCGCCATACCGTTGTAGACGTAATTGCCTATATTGGCATGGAAAGACATACCCAGGTTCCAGTTCTTGTAGCGCAGGCTCGTATTGAAACCCAGTATCCAATCCGGCGTGGGCGATTTGTAATAATACAGGTCGTCGGTCGTGATCTGGCCGTCGTTGTTCAGGTCCGCATATGCACCCTCTATCGGCCGCCCGTTCTCGTCATAGAGTTGTTTATAAACGAAGTAAGTGTAGGGAGTACGGCCCTCGGTAAGTACCTGCAGGTAAGTGTTGTCGATGGTAGGACCCGCAGGGGTGTTGAGGACCTGCGCGCCTTTGGCCAGGGAAAGGTTCTTGATCTTCACGCTCTGGTAGGTGGCGTTGAACGAGAGGTTCCAGGTCCAGTCCTGCTTGTCGATGGGAGTGGCGTTGATTGTCATTTCCACCCCGTCGCTGTTCACGTTACCCACGTTGGTCATAATGGTCTTGTCGAAGTTTGTCCCGGCCGCAGCAGGCACGGTGGCCAGCAGGTCCTTGGTCTTACGGGTGTAGAAATCGAAGCTGGCGGTAAGGCGGCTGTCCAGCAGGCCTACGTCCACACCTATATTGTAGGAAGTGGTGGTTTCCCATTTCAGGTCGGCCACGTAGGCTTCGGGACGGTAGGTATAATAGTAATTGTTGCCCATCAGGTATTGCGCGCCGTTCTGGCCCGGGGTATAGATGGGCAGGTAGCCGTAATTGCCGATACCGTCCTGCTGTCCCGTCACCCCGTAGCTCAGCCGGAATTTAAGTTCGCTAAGGTTGTCGGCCGTTTTCAGGAACGCCTCCTCGTTCAGGCGCCATGCCAGGGCTACCGACGGGAACGTACCCCAGCGGTGGTCCTTGCCGAACCGGGAGGTTCCGTCACGGCGGACGGTTGCCGTCAGCAGGTAACGCGAATCGTATGAGTAGTTGAACCTGCCGTAGAATGAAAGCAGTGTGTGGCGCTGGTCCGTGGCCGCCGTCGTGGCGATCGAGGCCCCGCTTGCGCTCAGGCTTTCGAAGAACGGACTTTTGTCGATCCAGTACTGGTAGTCGTAACCGGCCGTAACGTCGAAAGAGCTTTTTATGCTGTTCACCAGCTTATTGTAGTTGGCATAAGTGGTAAGCAGCTGGTTCGACTTGCGCTGCGGCCCGTAAGTATAGTCGTAGCCGCCATCCCAGAACGAGTTCCAGGCATCCGCCGGGGAGTAGACATGGCCTTTGCCCTCCGCATAGTCATATCCGAGAGTGGTATGCAAGCGCAGTTCCTCGAAGCCGTGAACCCTGTAATCCACGTCCAGGTTACCTATCACGCGCTTTATCTTGCTGGTGTTGTTCTCCTGCCTCAACAGGCCGACCGGGTTGGCTACGGCCCCGTTCACCGGATTGCCGTTCCCGTCCAGGGCTTCGTAGTAACCCCCATATTCGTCATTACCGGAATAAACCGGGATGGTCGGGTTCATGGTCGCCGCGCCCCAGATCGCGCTGGAATTGGCGAACCGGTTGTTATTGAGGGTCCCCCGTACGTTCATGTTCAGTTTGAGATGGTTGTTCAGCAGCGAGGGGCTGACCGAGATACTTCCCGTGTAGCGCTCCGCATTGTCGGTCTTTAGTATCCCGTCCTGGTTGTAATAGCCGAACGAGACGCGGTAGGGAACGTCTTCGGTAATGGTGCCAGACACGCTCAGGTTGTTGTCCGTACCGAACGCTTTCTTGTATATAAGGTCGTTCCAGTTGGTATGGTAGTCACCCAGCAGGGCCTTTTGGTCGGCCGTGCCGTAGGTGCTTACCACTTCCCGGAACTGGCTCTCGGAGAGCATGTCCGGCGTTTTGGTCTTTACCTGCAGGGAGTTGGTTGTCACGAAATTTATCCGCAGTTTATCCGAAGCCGAACCTTTCTTCGTGGTGATAAGCAGTACCCCGTTCGAGGCCCTCGACCCGTAGATGGCCGTGGACGAGGCGTCTTTCAGCACGGTCATGCTTTCGATGTCGTTCGGGTTTATCAGGCTGAGGAAGTTGCCCTCGTTGCCGCTGATACCGCCCATTTCGAGGGGTACGCCGTCCACCACGATCAGCGGATCGTTACTGGCGTTGAGCGAGGCGCCGCCCCTGATACGGATGGTGCTTCCCCCGGTGGGCGAACCGCCTGCTGAGACGATCTGCACCCCGGCCACCTTACCGTTTATAAGTTGTTCGGGCGAACTGATAAGCCCGTCGTTGAAGTCGTCCGACGAGATCACGGAGACCGACCCTGTAAGGTCTTCCTTGCGCTGGGTACCGTAACCGATCACCACCACGTTGCTTATCTGGTGGGCGTCAGGATAGAGACTGACGTTCAGGTGGGTCTGGCTGCCCAGCGGAATGCTCACGGAAGTATAGCCGATGTAGGAGACCCGGAGCGAGTCGCAATCCTGCGGCACCGAAAGGGTGAAGTTCCCGTCGAGGCCCGAGGTGGTACCGATCGTTGTACCCGGGACCATCACCGTTGCCCCGACCAGAGGCAGGGCCGATTCGTCCGTGACCGTACCCGTTACGGTCCGTCCGTCGCCCTGCGCATGCGCCGGCAGCCCGGCCGTTACTACCAGGCAAAGCAGGGAGATGCCCGACAGCAGTAGTCTTCTGAAAGTAGAGGTTCTGTAGTCCATAAAAGAACGGTTTTTATGTTTCAGCGTTAGTGGCTATAAAAGATGTATGGCCATACCCTCACAGGGCCGGTCGGCAGAAGTTATTAAATGAAACAGGCGAGGGCCGGGGACAGGAACTGCCCGGCATAGGCTCCCGGAAATACGGGGACGGCGGGTTGTCGCCGAAAGGGGTTCGGATAGGTTGCATAGCGTTAGTTTTTAGGTCTGCTGCAAATCTATCCACCTTTGTACGGCGGCCAAAGCACATTCCGGACAAAGTTCAAAACAAAAAGGACACCCTTTCCGGCAGTACCCGGCGGGAGGTCCCGCACCAACCGGGGACCCCTATCCGGCGTATTGTTTGGGCGTCTTGCCGAACTGGGCCGTGAAGCATTTGGAGAAATAGGAGTGGTTGGTAAAGCCGACGGTATACATCACCTCGGACACGGTGAATTTTTTCTGGGCGAGCATCATCGCCGCCTTTTTCAACCGTATTGTCCGTATATAGTCGACGGGGCTATGGCCCGTAAGCTGTTTTATCTTCCGGTAGAGTTGCTTTTGCGAAACTCCCGACAACTGGCACAGCATCCCTACGTTCAGTTCCGATTCCGAGATATGCTCTTCTATCAGGGCGGTGATATCGGAGAGGAATTTTTCGCCGTACGACTCCGCTTGCTGCGGCTCGGGCCGGGATATATTTTCCAGTGCGAGGGTACGTCGCAGGTCCTCTTTCTTGCCAAGCAGGTTGCGGGCCCTTTTGAGCAGTATCTCCGGTTCGAACGGCTTGGACATGAATATGTCTATATTGAGTTCGACACTCCGCATCTCGGTCTGCCGGTCGTCCTTTGCCGTGAGCATGATCACCGGCACGGCCGACAGGGGGGCTATTTTGCGTAGGCGGCGGCACATCTCCATACCGTCCGACACGGGCATGATCATATCGGTGATTATAAGGTCAGGGGGATCGGCAACCGCTTTTTCGTAGCCCTCCTTGCCGTTGGTGGCGGTCATGCACCGGAATTCACCCGACAGCACCTCCTCGAGGAATTTGCGCAGCGACGGGTTGTCCTCCACGATAAGCACAACAGGGGCGTCGGGCTGGGCCGTAGTTGACTGACTGCCGCTTACCGCAGGCTGTTCGCCGGCCGGCAGGGTGACCGTCACCCGGCAGCCGTTACCCGGGGAGGAACTGATCTCGATCCGGCCTCCGTGCATTTCGGTATATACCCGCGCAATGTAGAGCCCGATGCCGGTACCCTCTTTTTTATCCTTGGTCAGCGACGACTGGTAGAAACGCTGGAATACATAGGGCTGTTCGGCCTCGGGGATGCCTATACCGGTATCGGTCACCTTTATAACCGCTTCCGACCCGGTCCGGTCCACAGAAAGGGTCACTGTACCTCCGTCCGGGGTGTATTTCACCGCATTGGAGAGCAGGTTGCCGATCACGGCTTCCAGTTTCATCGCGTCCCCGTCGAGGAATATCTCCCGGCCAGAGGGGCATTCCATCCGCAGGGTCTTGCCGTGGTTGGCTTCGTTGACGGCGAACGTGCGGAATATGCTTTCTGCAAAGCCGCACAACTCGATCCGTGACTCTATCAGGGATGAGGCGGCCGTGTCCAGCCGGTCGAGGTCCAGCGCCTGGTGTATAAGAGAATTGAGTTTAATGGCGTTGCGGTAGACCGTCTCGAGCGTTTTTTTCTGTGTTTCGGACCGGGCCTGATGCATCATCCGGCTCACGGGAGGAAGGATCAGGCTGAGCGGGGTCTTCAGCTCGTGCGATACGGTAGTGAAGAATTCCATCTTCTGGCGGGATTGTTCGAGGGTCCGCTCTTTTTCAAGGCGCATGGCACTCAGGCGGTGCCGGGTACGCACCAGGTTGGCCGCGATGATAAGGATCCCCAGGGCTATGACGACATAGGCCGCTTTGGCCGCCCGGGACTGATACCACGGCGGGGCGATCCTTATTTCGAGGGCCGCCGTTGACGCCGGGTCGACCCCGCCACCGCCCGACCCCGCTACGTACAGAATGTATTTTCCCGGGGCGAGGTTGGTAAAAGTGACGCTCCCGGCATCGCCCGCCGGGTGCCACACATCGTCGGGTCCGGCCAGCCGGTAATAATACAGGTTCCCGTCCGAAGCGGGATAACGCAGGTCCGAAAATTCGAAGCGCAGATTATTCTGCCAGTGGCCGAGCCTAACGCGCCCGGCATACCGGATCCCCGGTTCGCCGTCCTGCGGCTCCAGCGGCTCCCCGTTGGCATAAACCCCGGTAAAACGCACCGGTGCCGCTCCGGAAGCGGTGTCGGTAATATCGGGTTTGCACACCTGCAGGCCGTCCACGGACCCGAGGTAAACCGTTGTCTCCCCGCGATCGTAGTACATGGACGTATAACTCCGGCCGGCCACCGGCACACGGCTGACCGTCAGGTCGTCGGCGATCCGGTACACTCCCGAGCCGGAGGCCACCCACACCCCGCCGTCCGTCTCGCCCATGGCCGTCACTTCGCTGCGAC
Source organism: Alistipes sp. (assembly GCA_021201825.1). Classification (GTDB taxonomy): domain Bacteria; phylum Bacteroidota; class Bacteroidia; order Bacteroidales; family Rikenellaceae; genus WRDF01. Next base: position 2,868 of record JAJQED010000030.1, on the reverse strand, counting down.
CGTAGGGGTCGGTCTCCACGACGCGGGCCGTCCGCGCCACCGGGTCTATGCGCAGTACCCCGCCGCTGAATCCCGCCCAGATGGTACCACGGGAGTCGCCGAACAGGTAATTGGGCAGTATGCCGCCCGTATGGTCGGTGACAGGGAACCGCTCGATGGCAAAGGTTTCAGGGTCTATGATGTCGATACCGCCGTTAAAGATAAGCACCCAGATGCGGCCCGCGCTGTCCTCGGTGAGCTGGTTTACGAACAGCCCCGACAGCCCGTCGTCGGGCGTAAGGTTGACCGGGGCCGTAAAATTGCCTCCCGGACGGGTGGCGAGCCGGTCCCTGTCTATGACGAAAATCCCTCCCAGGCATGTAGCTATCCACAACCGCCCGTTCTTGTCTTCGTACAGGTTATAGGCCCAGTTGGCGTTACGGGTTCCGGTGGGGTCGGAAATGGTGTAGTGAACGAACTGGCCGCTGGTCGGATCGTAGCGGTTGACATTGCCGTCCGTAGCAAGCCAGACCGTACCCCTACTGTCCTCGAAAATATGCCGTATCCGGTTGTGGGCCAGCGGATGCGTTGCACTCCCGGGGCTGAACCACACGGTCCGGGACCCGGGTCCCACCCGGATAACTCCGTTCGTACCGCCCATCCAGAAAGCCCCTCCCGAATCCCTGAGCAGGCAATAGAGCCGGTTGCCCTCGCCGCTGCCCGTGATGGTATAGAGCGGGGTGAACCCCTGCCTGCCCAAGCCGGGCATTATGGCGGCCCCGTAATCGGTACCCAGCCAGATATTGCCGTCCCTGTCCCGGCATAAAGCCCACACGGTATTGTTGGGCAGCGAATTGGGGAGCCGGGTGTCCTGCAGGTAGTGGCGGGCGGGTCCCGTGCCGTCGAAAACGAACAGCCCGTTGTCCGTACCGATTATTATATTTCCGCTCCCGTCATGGCACATGGTCTTTACCGTACTCTCGCCGAACTGCGGGATGGACGTTATGGACCCCGTTCCCGGGTCGATATTCAGCAGGCCGCCCTCGAGTCCCGCCCAGACGCATCCGCGCGCCCGGTCCACAAGCAGGCAGTTGACGAACAGATTACGGCTATGTCCGCTCTCGAAGCGGTAGGGGGCGGTAACGCCCGTTGCGGCGTCGTAAAAATTCAAACCGTCGTATGTCCCTATAAAGACGTTCCCGTCAGGGTCCTGCGCCAGTGCATATACCGTCCGGTGGGACAAGTCCCCGGAGCGGTCCGCCAGGGTTCCGTCCGCCGGGTCGTAGATGTAAAGGCCGCCGAGGGTGCCGAGCCACAGCTTGCCGTCGCGGGCCAGCAGGCTCCGCACGCTGTTGCCCGCCGCCGGGTTACCGGGCAGGTATCGCTCGGTCACCATATCGTAGACCAGCAACCCCTTGTCGGACCCGAGGTAGAGCAGGCGGCCGTCGGCCACACCGCAGTGGATATGGGTCTGGTGGTAGGAGAGCGGGCGGAAATGCGGGCGGTAGGAGTGCCCGTCGTAACTGTAAAGGCCTTTGTTGGTGCCGAACCATATCATTCCCCCTTCGTCCTGCACCACGCAGCTGACGATATCCGCGTCGCTGTCAAGCCGGATATGGCCGAACGATTGCTGCTCGGGCAGGCTTATGGCATGGCCCAGGGCGCCGATCGCCAGCAGGAGGAAAGTCAATATAGGCTTCTTTATCATTAGAGGTCTTCGTTTTGGCTTTTACAAAATAACGAATTAGGTGAGAAAATCGGTTACGGTTTTGACCGAAAAATTAATATGTTTAATTTCACCGCCAAACGATACGGACATGAAAAAACTCTTATTTCCCCTTTTTATCCTGCTGTGCGCGGGGTGTGCGCGGCAGGAAGCCGCCCTGCCGGAGTTCGTCCCGGGGCAGGTGTGGCTCGACACCGACGGTAACCCCATCAACGCCCACGGCGGCGGGATGCTTTACCACGACGGCCTGTATTACTGGTACGGTGAGTATAAGGTCGGAGAGACCACCCTCGACCCGTCGCTCGGCTGGGAGGCCTACCGCACGGAGGTTATCGGGGTGAGCTGTTACTCCTCTGCGGATCTCTACAACTGGAAGTTCGAGGGGCTTGCCCTAACGGCGGTGGAAGACGACCCCAACCACGACCTGCACCCGACACAGGTGGTCGAGAGGCCCAAAGTGATATATAACGAACGCACCGGTAAATTCGTGATGTGGATGCACGTGGACAGCCCCGATTATTTCAAGGCCTGCGCGGGGGTAGCTATATCCGACAACCCCACCGGTCCGTTCGAGTATCTGTATAGCCTGCGCCCGAACGGCGAGATGAGCCGCGACCAGACCCTTTTCGTGGACGACGACGGGAGGGCCTATCATTTTTATTCGGCTGAAGATAACGCCACGATGTACATAAGCCTGCTTACGGACGATTACCTGCTCCCCTCGGGGACTTATACGCGTAACTTCCCTGACCAGTACCGGGAGGCTCCGGCGGTTTTTAAGTATGACGGACGCTATTACATGCTCTCTTCCGGCTGTTCGGGCTGGGACCCCAACGTGGCCGAGCTGGCCGTGGCCGATTCCATCCTGGGGCCGTGGGAGACCCTGCCGGGGAACCCGTGCGTAGGTCCTGACGCCGACAAGACGTTCTATGCCCAGAGCACCTTCGTACTGAAAGTCGAGGGTCTGGACAACGCTTATATCGCCATGTTCGACCGCTGGAACAAGCTCGACCTGGAGAACAGCCTTTATGTCTGGCTTCCGGTAGATATCCAGGGCGGTAAACTCTCCATACCGTGGGCGGACCGCTGGAACCTCTCTTATTTCCGGTAGCTTTCCATATATCCCATTTCCACAGCCAGCATACACCGGCACACGGGGCGAT